>CAVSRD010000001.1:0-33102 GCA_963730315.1 uncultured Solirubrobacterales bacterium
AACAGCGGGAGCTGCAGGCGCCGGCCCGGCGGCAGGTGCGGCCGTCGGGGCGGCTCCCCCACCGTTCGCAGCGGCCAGCACGTCCTCCTTGGTCACCTTGCTCCCCGGCCCGCTGCCAGCCACCGAGCCAAGGTCGACGCCGGCATCGGCAGCAACGCGCCGCGCCAGCGGGGTCGCCCGGGCTTCGTCTCCTCCGTTTGCTCCGGCGAGCGAGCCTTTGGACGCTCCTTCCGCAGGTGGCGTGGGGCTGGGTGCCCCCTCCGCTGCCTGCGAGGAAGGGGTGCCCTGCCCCGCGACAGGACCCGCGGCCGAGCCGTCTGAGCCCTCGCCCGGTTCCATCTCGGCCAACGGTGCCCCGACCGGCACCTCCTCGTCGACCCGCGCGACCAGCTTGGTGATCACGCCGTCCGCCGGCGCCGGCACCTCGGCGTCGACCTTGTCGGTCGAGACCTCGACCACCGCGTCCCCCTCCTTGACGAAGTCGCCCTCGGCGACGTGCCATTCGAGGACGATGCCCTCGGTGACCGACTCGCCCATCTCGGGCATCTGGATCTGGACGGTCGCCGTCTCTGCCATTTCGACCAGTCTATGAAACGACTGCGGTCCGCTTTGGGCGCGACCTACCGAGCTACTGGGCGAGGTAGTCTGAACGGCGATGGACTACTTCGTCACGGGAGCGACGGGCTTCATCGGCCACAACCTCGTCCAGCGGCTGCTGCAGCGCGAGGGCACGGTTTACGCGCTGGTCCGCGCCGGGTCACGGGGACGACTGGAGGAGCTGCGGACCGCCTGGGGGGCCGACGGGGCTCGCGTCGTGCCGGTTGCTGGCGACCTCGCCGCGCCGGGACTCGGCGTCTCCGAGGAGGATCTGCTGACCCTGCGCGGCAGCGTCGACCATTTCTTCCACCTGGCGGCGATCTACGACATGACCGCCGCCGCCGACAGGCAGGAGGCGGCGAACGTCGAGGGGACGCGCCACGCGGTCGAACTGGCGGGCGCGCTCGAGGCCGGCTGCTTCCACCAGATCAGCTCGATCGCCGCCGCCGGCCTCTACAGGGGCACCTGGCGCGAGGACATGTTCGAGGAGGCGGAGAATCTCGACACCCACCCGTACTTCCGGACCAAGCACGAGTCCGAGCGCGTGGTGCGCGAGGAGTGCAGCCGGCCCTGGCGCGTCTACCGACCGGGGATCGTGGTCGGCGACTCGCGCAGCGGGGAGATCGACAAGGTCGACGGGCCCTATTACCTCTTCAAGCTGCTGCAGCGGGCCCGGCGGGTGCTGCCGGGCTGGCTGCCGACGGTGGGGATCGAGGGCGGCGAGATCAACATCGTCCCGGTCGACTTCGTCACCGCGGCGATCGATCACATCGCCCACGAGCCGGGCCTCGACAGCCGGGCCTTCCACCTGACCGATCCGAACCCGAAGACGGCCGGCGAGGTGCTCAACCTCTTCGCGCGGGCGGCCGACGCGCCGCAGGCGGCGCTGCGGCTCGACCACGACGTGACCGAGCCGGTCACGAGCCTGGTCCGCACCGGGCTGCGCTTCCTACCGCCCGCCAAGCGGGTGGCGGAGATGGCGCTGGACGGGGCGGGCATCCCGCCCGGCCTCCTCAACTACGTCAGCTACCCGACCCACTTCGACTCGACCGCGACGCAGGCGGTGCTGGAGGGGTCGGGGATCGCGGTGCCGCCGCTGGAGACTTACGCCGACCGCGTCTGGGACTACTGGGAGCGCAACCTCGACCCCGGCCTGTTCAAGGACCACTCGCTCTCGGCGGCGGTGCGCGGCAAGGTGGTCCTGATCACCGGCGCTTCCTCGGGAATCGGCAAGGCGACCGCGGTCAAGGTCGCCGACGCCGGCGCGACCGTGCTGCTGGTTGCCCGCTCGGTCGAGAAGCTGGAGGAGACGAAGCACGAGATCGAGGTGGCGGGCGGGGTGGCCCACGTCCATCGCTGCGACATGTCCGACATGGACGACGTCGCCCGGATGGCCGAAGAGGTGATCGCGTACCACGGGCGAGTCGACGTCCTGGTCAACAACGCCGGCCGTTCGATCCGCCGCTCGGTCGGCCTCTCCTACGACCGTATCCACGACTACGAGAGGACGATGCAGGTCAACTACTTCGGGCCGGTGCGGCTCATCCTCGCCCTGCTGCCCTCGATGCGGGCCCACAAGTCCGGGCACATCATCGACGTCAGCTCGATCGGCACCCAGACCAATCCGCCGCGCTTCTCCGCCTACGTCGCCTCGAAGGCGGCGCTCGACGCGTTCGGGCGGGTGATCGCCTCCGAGGTGTTCGACGACGGCGTCCACATCACGACGATCCACATGCCGTTGGTGCGCACGCCGATGATCGCGCCCACCCGGATGTACGACATGTTCCCGGCGATCACCCCGGAGGAGGCGGCGGAGATGATCGCCAGGGCGATGATCGGCAGGCCGAAGAAGGTGGCGACCCGGCTCGGCACGTTCGGCGAGCTGCTCTACGCGGTCGCGCCCAACGTCAGCGACAGGATCCTCAACCTCGCCTACAACCTCTTCCCCGAGTCGCAGGCGGCGAAGGGCAAGCGCGACGAGGCGCCCGACAAAGCTCCGACCACCGAGGCGGTCGCCTTCGCGCACCTGATGAAAGGCGTTCACTGGTAGGAGGGGTGGGAAGGGTCTGGCGCCCCCAGCCCCCGCATTCGCTTATCTGGCGATTTGATGACCCTCTAGGCACCATCGTCACTCAAGCGTTCAGGGGTCGATCAGGACGCCGGGGTTGAGGATCGAGGCGGGGTCGAGCTCCTGCTTGGCGGCGCGGAGCGCGGCGGCGAAAGGGGCGGGACGTTGGCGGTCGTACCAGGGGCGGTGGTCGCGGCCGACCGCGTGGTGGTGGGTGATCGTGCCGCCATTCTCGATCACCGCCTCCGACGCGGCCGACTTGATCTCGTCCCACTGCTCCACCTCGCCGCCGCGCACGGCCGGGGCCATCACGGTGAAGTAGGGGGCCGGGCCGTCGGGGTAGACGTGGGTGAAGCGGCAGCTGACCCGCGGGGTGCCGCGGCCGTCGGCGGGTGCATCGCAGACCTCTGCGACCCTCGCCCGGACGGCCTCCATCGTGCTCGCGTGGAAGTCCTCGAAGCGCTCCCAGGTGATCGCCGTCTCGAAGGTCTCGGAGAGGACGCCGCAGGCGACGAACGTGTCGCGCAGGTAGGGCGCGAAGAGGAAAGCGCTGCGCCAGGCGTCAACCGCCGACTGCTTTGCTTCCGCACCCGCGTCGGCGGGGGGCGGCGCGGAGACGTTCACTCTTCCCGGGGCGCCGCCGTGCTCGCGGGCGATCTCCAAAGCGATGGCCATCGGGTCCTCGACGGGATGGTGCGCCGACTCGAAGCCGAGCACCAGCAGGCTCCTCTCGCCCGAGCCGGCGCCGGTCGTGGCGGCCTCCAACGCGTCCAGCAGGCGGCAGTTGGACGGGTGCAGGCCGGCCTGGGAGATCTCGCGGACGGCGCCGGCCGCGGCGCGGAAGTCGTCGAACTCGACCCCGCAGGAGGCCTTGAACCGCGGCCGCACCCGCACCCGCACCCAGGACTCGGCGATCACGCCGAGCACCCCCTCCGAGCCGATCAGGGCCCGGTCGGGCGAGGGGCCGGCGCCGGAGCCCGGCAGCCGCCGGCTCTCCCAGGTGCCGCGCGGGGTGATCGCCCGCACCGACTCGACCAGGTCGTCGATATGGGTGTAGAGGGTTGCGAAGTGCCCGCCGGCGCGGGTGGCTATCCAGCCCCCCAGCGTCGAGAACTCGAACGACTGCGGGAAGTGGCGCAGAGTCAGGCCGCGCTCCCGTAGCTGGTCCTCCAGGCCCGGCCCGGTGGCGCCGGCCTGGATCCGCGCCGCCATCGACTCTGCGTCGATCTCCAGCACCCGGTCCAGGCGCCTCAAGTCCAGCGAGACCGCCGGCCGGTCCCCGAGGCGGGGCTCGACCCCGCCCACCACGCTGGTCCCGCCGCCGAACGGGACGACCGCGGCCCCCTCGGCCTCGGCCCAGCTGAGCACCGCCTCGATCTCCGACTCGTCACGCGGAAGCGCGACCAGGTCCGGCGGGTTCTCGAACTCTCCCCGGAACCCGCGCACCACGTCCCGGTAGGCCTTGCCCAGCGCCCGCGTCACCCGCTCGTAGCGGTCGTCGCTGAACAGATCGCCCAGGTCGGGCGGCGCCTTCAGCCGCGACTTTCGAAGCTCCACCCGGTCCAGCGGGACCGCATCCTCGATCTCTCCGCCGAAGCCGAGCTGCTCGCGGATGCCGGCCGCGGCCCGCAGCAGCTCCTCGCGGGAGGGCGCCTGGTCCTCGTATCCCCATCCCCAGTGCTTCAACCTCCTTGCAGCCATCGAGACGGGAAGCTAGCGGGCCGGCCCGGGCGCCCGTCCGCTGCCCCCGCTCAGCAGAAGATGCGCTTGTGGTGGACGTGGATCACGCGGGAGCGAGCCGGGATCCGGGCGATCGAAACCCAGGCGGGAGCCGCCTTCGCCGTTGGTGACCCTGGAGACGCAGTCGATCCGGTGAAAGGACCTCCGCCGGCACGGTCCCACGCTCCAGTTTCTGCAGCCTTCGAGTTCTCCGCAAAGACGCGCCCATTCTAGAACCAAACTCACTGTGTACCCTGCCCGCTCCCCCGGCAAACGCCTCGGGTTTGAGACTGGCTCTTACACGCCTCTTACAAACCCCTGATCGCGGCCGTACGCGCCGGCTGGACGATCGCGCTGTCCAATCAAGCGACCAGGAGGTTCGAGATGTTCAAGTCAATCCGCAACCGCGCCAAGGCGGTGGCCACGATCGGCGTCGCCGCGGCGCTCGCGCTGGCCGGCGTCGCGCTGGCGCAGGGCGGCTCCGGCGGCGGCAAGTCCGAAACCCGCAGGCCACCGGGCGGCAAACGGATGCCCCCGCCCCCCGGCGGCCCGATGGGCAAAGACCTGACCTACGCCCAGTTCCACGTGCAGCGCGAAGGGAAGGCGGAGGTGATCAGGCTCGACCGCGGCTCGGTCGTCTCGGCGAGCGAAAGCTCGATCACGCTGAAGGAGAACGACGGCAGCGAAGTGACGGTCGCCGTCGACGGCAAGACCAAAGTGCTGGCCGGTCCGGGCCGGAACACCTCGGTCACCGACCTGAAGGCCGGGCAGGAGGTCACCGTCTGCGGGCCCGAAGGGGGGACCGCGAAAGCGATCATGCTGCCGCCCCCTCCGCCGGGCGGGCAGTCCGGTGGACCGCAGGGCGGTCCTCAAGGCGGGCCGCAGGGAGAAGGCAACTAGCCTCCCATGGCACTGGCGGGAGCGGCCGGCGGGAGCGGCCGCCCTGTCCGCCTGCCGGCGGGCGCACCTGAGAGGCTTGGTGCGATGAAGGGAGCGATCCTCGTCGTCGAGGATGAGCAGGCGATCGCCGACCTGGTTCGCGCCTACCTGCGGCGCGACGGCTTCGAGGTCATCTGGGCGAGCAGCGGAGAGCAGGCCCTGGAGGAGCTGCCGCGGCACCCGGTGCGGCTGGTCGTCCTCGACATCGGCCTGCCGGGCATCGACGGCTTCGAGGTCTGCCGGCGACTGCGCGCCCGCACCGGCGTGCCGATCCTCGTCCTCAGCGCCCGCGACGACGAGGTCGACCGGGTGGCGGGGCTGGAAGCGGGCGCCGACGATTACGTCACCAAGCCCTTCTCGCCACGCGAGCTGGCCGCCCGCGTCAAGGCGATCCTGCGCCGCGCCTCGGGGACCGGCGAGGCGGTCGGCGGCGGCACGCTCTCGGCGGGCGACGTCGAGCTGGACCGAACATCGCGGACCGTGACCGCCGGCGGCGAGCCCGTGGAGCTGACCGCCCGCGAGTTCGACCTGCTGGCGGCGCTGCTCTCCCATCCAGGCGTGGTGCTGAGCCGCGACCGGCTGCTGGAGCTGGTCTGGGGCGGCGAGTTCGCCGGGGGGACGCGGACGGTCGACGTCCACGTAGCCCAGCTTCGCGGCAAGCTCGGCCGTCCGGACCTGGTGCAGACGGTCCGCGGCGCCGGCTACAAGGCTGTGCCCTGATGCGCTCCCTGCGGGCGCGGCTCTTCCTGGCGATCCTCGGCACGGTCCTGCTCGGGGTCGGTGCTTCGCTGGCCGTCGGCATCGTCCTGACCAGGGACGCGGTGCGGGGGACGATCCGCAACGACGTCGAGCGCCAGGCGGAGGCGCTGGCCGGCCAGACCTCCCTGCTGCGGGCGGCGGGGCAGCGAGCCCGTCCGGCGCGCCAGGGCTCCGCTGGACGCAAAGGGGCGCAGCGATCCCTCCCCCTGCCCGGCCCGCCGCCCCCGCCGCCCGCGACCGGCCCGGGACCGCGGCCGGTCGCGCTGACGACGCTGCGCAAAGCGGCCGCCGTGCTTCCCGCCGCGGCGGCCTCGCAGCTGCGCCGCACCGGCAGCGTCGACGGCACCGCCGAGATCGACGGCCGCGGGTCGATCTACGCGGCGCGCCGCTCCGGCGACGCCGTGGTGCTGGTAACCCGCCCCGACCTGGTCAGCGACGACGACTTCCGCCGCTACCTCGCCGCGCTGTCGATCGCCAGCGGCGCGGCGGCCCTGCTCGCCGCCGCGGTCGCGGCGCTGCTGGCACGGCGGCTGAGCGGGCCGCTGCGGCGCCTGTCGAGCGCGGCCGGCGAGCTGGCCGCGGGCTCGCACCCCGAGCCGGTGCCGCGCGGGGGGGCCGAGGAGATCGATCAGCTCGCCGCCTCCTTCAACGAGATGGCCGAGCAGCTCGAGCGGGCTCGCGACGCCGAGCGGTCGGTGCTGCTCTCCGTCTCCCACGACCTGCGCACGCCGCTCACCTCGATCCGCGGCTATGCCGAGGGCATCGAGGACGGCACGGTCGCGCCGCGCGAGGCGGCCGCCGTGGTCGGCCGCGAGGCGGAGCGGCTGGAGCGGCTGGTCGGTGACCTGCTGGCGCTGGCGCGGTTGCGGCAAGGGGTGCTTGAGGTGCGGCGCGAGCAGGTCGACCTGCGCGTCGTCGCGCGCGAGGCCGAGGAGCGGTTGCGGCCCCGCGCCGTCGAGAGCCGTGTGGAGGTCCGGGTCGAGGGCGATGCGGCTGCGGCGACCGCCGACCACGGCCGCACCCTCCAGGTCGTCTCCAACCTTTTGGAGAACGCGATCCGGGTCAGCCCGGAGGGCGGCGAGGTGACGCTCTCGGTCCTCCCGGGCGAGGTCCAGGTCGCCGACCAGGGCCCGGGCATCCCCGAGGAGGAGATCCCGCGCGCCTTCGAGCGCTTCCGCCTTCGGGCCCGCGCCGGCCGCGGCTCGTCGCAGGGCGCCGGCCTCGGCCTGGCGATCGTCCGCGAGCTGAGCGAGGCGATGGGCGGGAGCGTGACGGTGGAGAATCTCCCGGCCCGTGGCGCCCGATTCACGGTGCGCTTGCCGGCCTGAGCGCTACCCTCCCGCGACACCCCAATGGGCACTATCACCTCAGAGCATGCGACGGTCCCGGCGGAGGCAGCCGAGCCGGTCGTGCCGCGCCGCTCGCCGCTGCGGGCGGCGATCAAGACCGGGCGGCCGCACGAGTGGATCAAGAACATCCTGGTCTTCGCGGGGCTGCTGTTCTCGGGCAAGTTCAACCAGCCGTACGAGGTGCTGGAGGCGACGCTCGCCTTCGTCTCCTTCTGCGCGATCTCCAGCGCCGGCTATTTCGTCAACGACCTGATCGACGTCGAGCTAGACCGCAGGCACCCGAAGAAGCGCTTCCGGCCGCTGGCGGCGGGCGAGCTTTCCGAAGGGGCGGCGATGACGATCGCGCCGTTGCTCGCCGCCGGGGCGATCGCGCTCGCCTTCGCCACGGTCAACTGGCAGGTCGGGCTGATGGTGGTCGGCTACGGGGTCGCCCAGGTCGCCTACAGCCTCGGCCTCAAGCAGGTCGTGATCATCGACGTGATGACGCTGGCCGGGCTGTTCATCCTGCGGGTTGCGGCCGGCGCCAGCGCGGTCGACGCGCAGGCGTCCGAGTGGCTGATCCTCTGCACCGGCATGCTCGCCGCTTTCCTCGGCTTCACCAAGCGCCGCCAGGAGGCCGTCTCCGAGCTGCATCAGGGCACCTCGACGCGGCCCGTGCTCGAGCACTACTCGTTGCCCTTCCTCGACCAGATGGTCTCCCTGGTCACCACCGGCACGGTGCTCAGCTACGCGATCTACACCGTCAACTCGCCGCTGATCGGCAGCCGAATGATGCTGACCATCCCTCCCGTGGTCTACGGCATCTTCCGCTACCTGTACCTGATCTACGACCGCTCCGACGAACGCTCGACCGCCGCGATCGTCGCCGAGGACAAGGGGATGATCGCCGCCGGCGCCAGCTTCGCGATCATCGCCTTCCTCCTCCTCTACGTCTTCAAGTGAGCGGCCGGCCGCCGCCCGCCGAGGCCGCGCAGGTGCGGGGCGTGCATATGAGGCGGCGCCTCGTCGCGGCCGGTGTCGTGCTGGCGGTGCTCTTCACGCCGCTGTGGATGCTCTCCGCCTCGGCCTCGAAGAAGCTGCGCACAGCGCGGATCAGCAGCGGCGTCCGTGCCCTGCTGCGCGGCGAGCAGGCCGTCCTACGGGCAGACCGGGAGCGCCGAGCGATCGAAGCGCGGCTGCCGCAGGCGCCGATCCTCCGCGAGGCGCCGGGCGCCGGGCGCGAGGTGGCGCTCACCTTCGACGACGGGCCCGGCCCCTACACCGAAGAAATCCTCGACATCCTGATCCGCCATCGGGCGCCGACGACCTTCTTCCCGGTCGGGCTGGCGATCGACGAATACCCGGACGAGATCCGCCGCGAGGCGGAAGCCGGCTTCGCGATCGGCGACCACACCCAGGACCACGTGAAGGTGGCCGGCCTGCCGCCCGCCGAACAGGAATCCCAGCTGCTCGATCAGGCCGCCGACCTGCAGCGGCTCGGCGTGCCCTTCCCACGCCTCTTCCGGCCGCCCTTCGGCGAGTACGACGCGAACACGCTGAAGCTGCTGCGCCGCGAGAAGATGCTGACGGTCCTCTGGACGGTGGAGACCGCCGACTACGAGCGTCCCGGCGAAGAGGCGATCCTCCAGCACGTGCTCGAAGAGGTCCACCCGGGCGCGGTCGTCCTCCTTCACGACGGCGGCGGCGACCGCTCCGAGACGGTCACAGCGCTGCCCAGGGTGATCGAGGAGCTGCGCGCCCGCGGCTACCGGCTGGTCACCGTCCCCCAGCTCGTCCTCGACGACTCCCGGTGAGTGGAGGCGCGCTCAGCCCTCGACCGGCAGGTCGGAGCGCAGCTCGACCTTGCCCTCGCGCCGGAACTGGAGGTCGATCGTCTCGTTCTTTCGGTAGGTGCCGAACAGACCCAGGTACATCGCCAGCCAGCGGCCGGCGCCGACCTTCTCCTTGACGATCTCGCGGCGGAAGACGATCTCGCCGGCGCGAACGTCGTAATCGACCCCCTCGCGCTGCTCGACGCCGTTGACGAAGACCGCGTAGGGGGCCTCCGCGCCGGCCGGCAGCTTCACCCGCCGCCCGGCCGCGTAGCTGCCCTTGGGGATCTCGGTCTCCTTATCGCCCATCTCGCGCCTGGCGAGTTACTCCCCCATACGGGGAGGAAGTCGCCAATCATCGGCTCGCTCCTTGCGCCAGAGTCTCGCGCACCAGCTCGAACGGCGTCTCGTAGTCGGTCGGGTCCAACTCCTCCCGCTTCACCCCGCCCCGGTACGGCACGAACGTGCCGTCCCCGCGCACGTCCACCCCGGCGACCGGCTTGCGCAGCAGACCCTTGCCGCTGAGCTGCAGGCGAGCCTGTACCTGCTGCCTCGGCTCGAACCGCCGCAACATCGATGCGGGCCCCACCGGCCCCTCGGCGCGGATCGCCAGCGCCCGCTCCCGCATCGCCGCCACCGCCTCCCCCAGGTCGTCGAAGCCGTCGTGCTCGACGTCCGAGCCGTGCCGGACCGTCAGCTTCCAGCTGGACACGCGACGGGCCGCTACGCCCCGCGCCGTGGCCGTTTCGGCCGCCGCGCCGGCGGCCCGACGATTTTTTCCGGCCCCTCGCGATCGCCGACCGCGACGTAGTCCCGGTCGCGATAGCCCGTGTAGATCTGTCGCGGACGGGCGATCTTCTGCTCGGGGTCTTCGTGCAGCTCCATCCACTGAGCGACCCAGCCGGCGGTGCGCGGGATCGCGAAGATCACCGTGAACATGTCGGTCGGGATCTCCAGCGCCTCGTAGATGATCCCCGAGTAGTAGTCGACGTTCGGGTAGAGCTTGCGCGAGGTGAAGTAGTCGTCGTCGAGCGCCCGTTTCTCCAGCTCGCGGGCGAGCTCGACCAGCGGGTTGTACTCGGTCGCCTCGAAGACCTCGTCCATGTGCTGTTGGATGATCCGCCCCCGCGGGTCGAAGTTCTTGTAGACGCGGTGGCCGAAGCCCATCAGTTTCTCTTCGCGTCCCTTCACGCGCTCGAGGAAGCCGGGGATGTTGTCGACCGACTCGATCCGCCTCAGCATCCGCAGCACCGCCTCGTTGGCGCCGCCGTGCAGCGGCCCATAGAGCGCCCCGACCCCGGCCGCCACCGCGGAGTAGGGGTCTACGTCAGAGGAGCCGACGCCGCGCACTGCGCTGGTCGAGCAATTCTGTTCGTGGTCGGCATGGAGGATGAAGAGCACGTCGAGCGCCCGCGCCAGCCGCTGGTCCGGCTCGTACTTGACCTCGGTCTTCTTGAACATCATCGAGAGGAAGTTCTCGGCGTAGCGCAGGTCGTTGTCGGGGTAGACGTAGGGCAGCCCCATGTTGTGGCGGTAGGAGAAGGCGGCCAGGGTCGGCACCTTCGCGATCAGTCGCACCGCCGCCATGTAGCGCTCTTCGGGGTCGTCGATCTGCTTCGCGTCGGGATAGAAGGTCGAGAGCGCGCCGACCCCGGCGAGCAACATCCCCATCGGGTGCGCGTCGTAGCGGAAGCCCTCGAAGAAGTTCTTGAGATCCTCGTGGACGAAGGTGTGGTGGGTGATGTCGTAGGCCCAGCGGTCGAGCTGCGGCCCGGTCGGCAGCTCGCCGAAGATCAGCAGGTAGGCGACCTCGAGGAAGCTGGAGCTCTCGCTGAGCAGCTCGATCGGGTAGCCGCGGTGTTGGAGGATCCCCGCCTCGCCGTCGATGTAGGTGATCGCAGAGCGGCAGGAGGCGGTGTTGGTGAAGGCCGGGTCGTAGGACATCAGGCCGAATTCGTCCTCGGAGACTTTGATCTGGCGCAGGTCCATGGCCCGTACGGTGCCGTCCGTGACCGGCAGCTCGTAGGTCTGCCCGGTGCGGTTGTCGGTGACGGTGAGAGTCTCCGAGCCGGTGGCGGCCCGCCCCTCGGCGGCTGCGTTGGTGGTCTGCTGCTCGGTGGCCATCACCCCTCCTCGAAGTCGGGTGCATTTCGACTGGGAGGGGCCAGTATCGCAGTTCGGATTGCCCGGCCTGCGACTGTCCGGAGAGGTAGCGACGGGCCGCAGCGCTACTCGGCCGCCGCTGTCGGCAGCGGCTCGAAGCGGGTCATCCCGACCAGGTCGCCGAGCCGCTCGTCGATCTCCTCGCGGCTCAGCCGCGACACCCGCTCGGTGCCGAACTCCTCGACGTTGAAGGACGCGAGCACCGTGCCGTAGCCCATTGCGCGCCGCAGGCTGGCCTCGTCGAGCTCGCCGTCGTGGCTGTCGAGGTAGCCCAGGAAGCCGCCGGCAAAGCTGTCGCCGGCGCCGGTCGGATCGCGCACGTCCTCCAACGGGAAGCCGGGCAGGGCGAAGAAGCCCGCCTCCGTGAACAGCGCCGCCCCGTACTCGCCCTGCTTGGCGACGACGGCGCGCGGGCCACGCTCCATCACCGCCCGCGCGGCGCGGGCCAGGTTCGACTCGCCGGTCAGCTGGCGGATCTCGGCGTCGTTGACGATCACGCAGTCGACCTCGCCGATCGCCGCCAGCAGCGAGTCCCTCGCTGTGTCGATCCAGAGGTTCATCGAGTCCAGCGCGGAGAAGCGGGTGGCGCCGCACTGGGCGCGGACCTGGCGCTGCAGGTCCGGCTGGATGTTGGCGAGGAAGAGGACGTCCGCCTCCTTCGAAGCAGGGGAGAGCTTCGGGTCGAACTCGCCGAAGACCCCGAGCTGGGTGTCCTCGGTGTGGGCGACGTTGAGGTCGTACTCGTAGCGGCCGCGCCAGAAGAACGACCGGCCTCCCTCGACCCGCTCGATGTCATCGGTGAGCACGCCGCGGCTCTCCAGCACCTCGAACTCGGCCTGGCCGAAGTCCTCGCCCACCGGCCCGACGGGGCGCACCTCGGTGAAGAAGCTGGCAGCGATCGAGAAGTGCACGGCGGTGCCGCCCAGCATCCGCTCGCGCTCGCCGAACGGCGTGCGCACGGAGTCGAATGCGATCGATCCGACGACGGTCAGGGACATCGGCAGGGCAGCCTAGCGGCTCCCCTGCGAGACTCCCGGTTCGATGAAGGCGATCCAGATCGAGAAGTTCGGCGGGCCGGAGGTGCTTCGGCACGTCGAGGCCGACGACGCCGTGCCCGGCGAGGGCGAGGTGCTGGTCGAGGTCGCGCGCAGCGGGATCAACTTCGCCGACACGCACGCGACCCGCAACGACTACCTGGCCGAGCAGCAGCTGCCGCTGATCCCGGGGGCGGAGGTGAGCGGGCGCACGCCGGACGGGAGGCGGGTGGCGGCGATCCTGCCGAGCGGCGGGTACGCGGCGAAGGTGGCGGTGCCCGAGGGGCTGCTGATTCCCGTGCCGGACGAGGTTGACGACGATCGCGCGGCGGCGCTGCTGTTGCAGGGGCTGACCGCGATGGCGCTGGTGCGGCGCTGCGCGCGGGTCGAGGAGGGGGAGACGCTGGTGGTCGAGGCGGCCGCGGGGGGACCGGGTCGCTCTCGGTGCAGCTCGGCAAGCGCGCCGGGGCGAAGGTGATCGGGCTCGCCTCCAGCGAGGAGAAGCGGGCGCTGGTCGAGCGGCTCGGCGCCGACGCGACGGTCGACTCTCGAACGGGCGACCTGCGGGAGGCGATCCGCGCCGCGAACGGCGGCGAGCGGGTCGACGCGGTCCTCCACATGAGCGGCGGCGAGGCCTTTGACGCCGAGCTCTCGGCCCTCGCCCCGTTCGGCCGGATGGTCGTCTTCGGGATCGCCTCGCGCGAGCAGCGCGACGTCTCCACCGCCGCTCTGCTGCGCGGGTCGCTGTCGGTGATCGGCTTCTGGCTCGTCCACCTGCTGATGCGCCGCGAGCTGGTCGCGCCGATGATCGGCGAGCTGCTGGAGGCGGTCGCCGGCGGCGAGCTGGAGGTCCAGGTGGGCGAGGTCTACCCGCTGTCGGAGGCGGCGCGCGCCCACGAAGACCTGATCGGGCGCCGCACCTCCGGCAAGCTGCTGCTGGACCCGTCCAAGTGAGCGCCTTCAAGGACCTGGGGCTGGCGCCTGCAGATCCAGCAGGCGCTGGACGAGCTCGGCTACACCGAGCCGACGCCGATCCAGGAGCAGGCGATCCCCGAGCTGCTCGCCGGGCACGACGTGATCGGCCAGGCGCAGACCGGGACCGGCAAGACCGCCGCCTTCGGCCTGCCGATGCTGCAGTACGTGGATCCGGCCAGCGACGAGGTGCAGGCGATTGTCCTCACCCCGACCCGCGAGCTGTGCATCCAGGTGACCCAGGCGCTGCGCGCCTACGCCGAGCACCTCGAGGTCGAGATCGTCGCGATCTTCGGTGGCGCCCCGATCCGCTCGCAGCAGTCGCAGCTGCGGGCCGGCGCCCACGTGGTCGTCGCCACGGTGGGGCGGATGATGGACCTGATGTCGCGTCGCTCGCTGGTCCTCACCGCGGCCCGCTACGTGGTCCTCGACGAGGCCGACGAGATGCTCGACCTCGGATTCATCGAGGACGTCGAGAAGATCCTGCGGCTCTGCCCGAGCGGTCGCCAGACGGCGCTCTTCTCGGCGACCATCCCGCCGCCGATCCAGCGGCTCGCGGAGAGCTACATGTACGAACCGACGACGATCCGGATCACGCCGAAGAAACTGACCGTGGACGCGATCGAACAGGCTTTCGTCGAGGTGCCGGCGAAGGAGAAGGCGTCGCGCCTGGTCGAGCTGTTGAAGGAAGAGGAACCGGAGCAGGCGATCGCCTTCTGCCGCACCAAAATCGGCGTCGTGCGGCTCGAGAAGACGCTGAAGGACCGGGGGCTCGACGTGAAGGCCCTGCACGGCGACATGAGCCAGGGCGCCCGAGACGGGGTGATGATCTCCTTCAAGGACCACCGCGTGCGGCTGCTGGTTGCCACCGACATCGCCGCCCGCGGCCTCGACATCGAGCACGTCACCCACGTGATCAACTACGACGTCCCCGCCTCCTCGGAGGTCTATGTCCACCGGATCGGGCGCACCGGCCGGGTCGGGCGCACCGGCCGGGCGATAACCCTGGTCACGCCGGCGCAGCGCAAGGAGATCGGCCGGATCGAGCGCGACGTCAAGACCTCGATCGGCGAGTGGGAGAGTCCCGAGGACCGGCTCGAACACGCCCCGCGCCCGCGCCGCCACGACCGCGAGCGGGTGGCGAAGGGGAACGGGAGCGGGGCGCCGGCGGAGAAGGGGACCCCGGGCGAGTGGGTGAAGCTGTTCGTCAATCGCGGCGAACGCAGCGGCATCACCGAGGACGACCTGCGCTGGGCGCTGCGCGAGGGCGCCGTGCTGGGCGACGAGGCGATCCACGAGATCCGTGTCCTGCACCGCTTCTCATTCGTCGAGGTGGCCTCCGGCGAGGCCGACCGCACGGTCGAGTTCCTCGACGGGACCAAGCTGAAGGGCAAGGAGATCCGGCTCGAGGTGGCAGAGAGCTAGCCGGGGATCACTCGGTCTTTCTTTCCTGGACAGGGTATCGGCCCGTGGCATATGGTGAGCGCCAATTGACCGGTTCGTTGCACCTCACTCAAGGAGTTGAAAGATGACCCGAATCAGGAAGGTGCTCACCTTCTCCAACGTCGTCGCCTTCGTCGCGCTCTTCGTCGCGCTCGGCGGTTCCGTCTACGCCGCCGGGAAGATCAACGGCAAGCAGATCAAGGCGAGCTCGATCCCCGGCAATCGCCTCAAGGCGAGCTCGGTGACCACCAGGCAGCTCAAGTCGAAGGCGGTCACCGGCGGCAAGGTGAAGCCCAACTCGCTGACCGGCAATCAGATCAACGAGAGCACCCTGAATGGGGTCAGCGCGGCCAGCCTGGCAAGCGTGCAGTACGCGGCCGCGGCGGTGATTCTGGGGGATGAATCGGGATCGTTCGGCAGCGGAACGTCGGGCATTGCTGCCTGCCCGCCCGGCACGTTCGTGATCGGCGGCGGGGCTACGCTCAGCGACAACAAGGACTCGTACATCAACGACAGCGGTCCGGTCTCCGGCGGCCTAGGATGGGTGGCGCACGCGCATGCGTTCAAGCCCGGCTTGGTGATGACCGTTACCGCGGTCTGCACGGCGGTGAAAGCGATCGGCTGACATCAGCCACCGGACGCTGGTCGCGTGGGTGGGGTGCCACCCACGCGACTAGCCGCTCGTCAGCTCGGCGATTCGCTCGAACAGCGCCTCGAAGTCGATCGGCTTCGAGATGTAGCCGCCGATTCCCAGCATCTCGTCACCGTCTCCGCTCGCCTCCTCGTGGGCGCTGACGATCAGGGCGGGCGTGTCGACCCCGCCCGCGCGCAGCTCGCGCAGGGCGTCGATCCCCGAGATCCGCGGCATCATCGCATCGAGCAGGAGCAGGTCGGGCTTCGGCCCGGCCGCCTTCAGCGCGTCGAGCACGCCCTGACCGTCGGTGGCCGTCTGGACCTCGTGGCCCGCCATCTCGAGCCTCGTCCGCAACAGCAGGAGGATCGTCTCGGAGTCGTCGGCGACTAGAACGCGCGCCATCATCTCGCCTCCGCCTCCAGGGGCGCGTGCGGGGCATCGCCGGAAGCCGTGGCGGCCGGCAGCCGGAAGCTGAACGTCGATCCCCCGCCGGGGGTCGACTCGGCTGCGACCGAGCCTCCGTGCAGCTCGACCAGCGACTTGGCGATCGCGAGGCCGAGGCCGGTGCCGCCGACCCGCTGGGTGAGGCCGGCATCGCCGCGGGTGAAGCGCTCGAAGATGTGCTCCAGCTGGTCCTGCGGTATCCCGGGCCCGTTGTCGATCACTGCGATCTCGACATCGGCATCGATCCGGGTCGCCTTCACCTCGATTGCCGCTCCTTCCGGGCAATACTCACTCGCATTCGTAAGCAGATTCACCATTACTTGGCGAACCCGGTCGCGATCGGCACTGGCCCTGGGCAGGTCGGGATCGATTGCGGTGCTCAGCGCCTGCCCGCGCGCTTCGAGCTGGCCGCGCATCGCCCGCTCCGCGTCCTCGACCAGCGTCTCCACCTCGGTTGGCCGCGGCTCGATCTTCAGCCTGCCGGCGTCGCTGCGGGCGAGGTCGAGCAGGTCGTTGAGGAGGCGGACCAGGTGGCGGCTGTTGTCGAGGATTACCTCTACCGTCTCCACCTGTTCCGGGCTCAGCTTGTCGCGCTCCATCATCAGCAGCTCGGCGAAGCCCTGGACCGAGGTCAGCGGGCTGCGCAGCTCGTGCGAGGCGGTCAGCACGAACTCGTCTTTCATCCGATCGAGCTGGTCGCGTTCGCCGGCGCGGCGCTGCAGCTCCGCGGCCATCTCGTTGAAGGCGCGACCCAGCGAGGCCGTCTCCGAGAGGCCACCGACCTTGACCCGAGCCTCGAGGTCTCCGGCGGCCAGCTGTTCGGAGGCCTCGACCAGGTTCTCGAGCGGACGCCGCATCGAGGAGATCAGCCCGCTGAACAGCAACGCCGCCCCGGTCAGGGCGGCGATCAGCCCGGCGCCGACCAGCAGCGCCGTGTCTCGGGTCTGGTTGGAGATGTCGTCGCGGAGCGCCCGCCGCCGCCGCTGCTGGGCGAGGACGGTCGCGCGCGCCGCGGCCGGGTGGCGGCCCTGCGGGATCCGGGTGCGAGCCTGGATCTCGCTCTGGTAGGAGCGGGCGATCGCATCCTCGAAGTCCTGGCGCTGCTGGATGAAGCGCGCGACGCCGATCACCGCCAGGGCGGCCAGCACCGCGAAGGCGATCGTGAAGCCGATCGTCAGCCGCTTGGCGAGCGACTGACTCAACCTGAGACGCCGTCGGGAATATGCTTGCTGGGATGCGCGCGAGGCGCGAAACTTCATGATGGCCGACGAGGCTACAGGCACCGCGAACGGCATCGCGCAAGCGCCGGAGGGGATCGACCGGGCCGGGGTCGAGGCCTGGTTCGCCGTGCACGTCGAACGGGTCGAGCCGCCGCTGCGCTTCGAGCGGATCTCCGGCGGGCACTCGAACCTCACCTACCGCGTCTCCGACGCCGCCGGGGGCCGCTGGGCACTGCGACGGCCGCCGCTCGGCAAACGGCTCGGCTCGGCGCACGACATGGCGCGCGAGCACCGGGTGGTCTCGGCGCTCGGGCCGACCGACGTTCCGGTGGCCCCCGTGGTCGGTCTCTGCGAGGACGACGAGGTGAACGGAGCGCCGTTCTACGTGATGGAGTTCGTCGAGGGACCGGTCCTGCGCGGCGTCGCCGAGGCGGAGGCCTTCCCCGACGAGGCCGACCGGCGGGCGATCGGCGAGCGGGTCGCCGACACGCTGGTCGCGATCCACGCGGTCGATCCCGACGCGGTCGGGCTCGGCGAGCTCGGTCGCAAGGAGGACTACGTGGCCCGCCAGCTGCACCGCTGGCATGGGCAGTGGGAGAAGTCGAAGACGCGCGAGCTGGCGGCGATCGACGCCGTGCACGAGCGCCTCTCGGCCCGCATACCCGAGCAGGGGCCGGCGACGATAGTCCACGGCGACTACCGGCTCGACAACATGATCCTCGCCCCGGGGGGCGAGGTGGCGGCGGTGGTCGACTGGGAGCTGTGTACGCTCGGCGACCCCCTCGCCGACGTCGGCCTGCTGATGGTCTACTGGCCCGTGCGGGGCGAGGAGGCGATCGCCCTCGGCCAGCCTGCCAACCTGGCGCCCGGCTTCCCCACCCGCGAGGAGCTGCGCGACCGCTACGCCGAGCGCTCCGGTCGCGATCTATCCCAGCTCGACTTCTTCGTCGCCCTCGGCTACTGGAAGCTGGCGATCATCCTCGAGGGCGTCTACGCCCGTTACGCGGCCGGGCAGTACGGCGAGGTCGACCCGGGCATCCAGCAGTTCGCCCGGATGGTCGAGCGGCTCGCCGAGGCGGCCGACGAGGCGGAGCGGCGGGGCTGAGCGGCGGGGGCCGCGACCGTGCCGAATCGGCCGGACCGGTTGACTGCGCCGCTCCGCCATGCCATCGTGCGAGCCATCCCCATTCCGGGATAGCGAAATCCGGGAACGGGAGGGCTCGTCCATCCCCGCTCTCTCCCCCACCCGCACTCGATCAAAGGAGAGCCTCGTGAAACACGTACGCAAGCAACTCACGTACGCGAACGTAATGTCGTCGATCGCCGTCTTCTTCGTACTCGGCGGCGGCGTCGCCTTCGCCGCCCTCGGCAAGAACACGGTCGGCACGCCACAGCTGAAACGGAACTCGATCAAGGTCGGCAAAATCGCTGGGGAAGCGGTCAAGGCCGGCAAGCTGGCGAAGAACGCGGTGCCCACCAACCGGATCCGCGACAACGCCGTCTCGGCGACCAAGGTCGCGGCCGGCTCGATCCTCACCGACAAACTCGCGATCTTCGCCGTGACCGCTGACAAAATCGGCCCCAACGCCGTCACCACCAACAAAATCGCCAACGACGCCGTGACCACGGAGAAAATCGCCAACGACGCCGTGACCACGGAGAAAATCGCCGACAACGCCGTGACGACCGGCAAAATCGCCAACAACGCGGTGAACAATGGCAAAATCGCCGACAATGCTGTAACCACCAACAAAATCGCCAATAGCGCTGTAAGTACCGACAAAATTGGCAACGGCCAGGTACGGGCGGCGGACCTTGGAACTACGACGCAGGCTGTAAGCGCAAGCAAAGCAATTGCGGCCAACGGGAACGAATCGGTGACGGTCACCTGCCCCGCCGGCACCCAGGTATTGAGCGGTGGTGGCGGAGCGAATGACTTCGGCGTCTTCGGAGTGGAGTCGTTCCAGTCCGGGAACGGATGGCTCTGGGCTGCTCACAACAGTGAGGGTGAAGCGCACACCATCTTTGCGACGGCGGTTTGCCTGAACGGCTAACCGTGGATGGCTTGAGCGGCAAAGGGCCGGGCGAAAGCCCGGCCCTTTGTGCAAGACGAGCCGAAACCCTCCGGCGTGGCCCGGGTTGCATCCAGCTAGTGCCCCTTTCTCGATCAAGGAGGTAGCACCAGATGAGCCAGATACGCAAGCGACTCACGTACGCGAACGTGATGTCGTCGATCGCCGTCTTCCTCGTGCTCGGCGGCGGCGCCGCCTTCGCCGCCC
The DNA here is from genome assembly GCA_963730315.1 of uncultured Solirubrobacterales bacterium. Lineage (GTDB taxonomy): Bacteria > Actinomycetota > Thermoleophilia > Solirubrobacterales > 70-9 > VRUE01. The sequence goes on from CAVSRD010000001.1 coordinate 19,432, forward strand.
TGGGCAAGAACACGGTCGGCACCAGGCAGCTGAAGCCGAACTCCGTCAACCGCGGCATCCTCGCCCGTAACTCCGTCTACCCGGGGAAAATCAACCTCGAAGCCGTGAAGGCCGGGAGGATCGCCAAGAACGCGATCGCTCGCGACCGGCTCCGCAACGGCATCGTCTCGACGGACAAACTCCAAGACGATGCGGTGACTACCGGCAAACTCGCCAACTTCGCGGTGAGCCAGGTGAAGCTGACGCCGAGCTCGGTCGGGGCGCCTCAGCTCAAGGGCCTGATCACCAGGACCAACAGCGTGGCGGTCAACGCCGGTACGTCCAACGCCACGAACGTGAGCTGCCTCGGCGGTGAGCGGATAATCAGCGCCGGAACGCACTGGAGCGCCAGCGAAGACAACCTTGAGACCAACTACGTGCAGATCGTAGGGAACACCGCGATCGGCAGAGGCAACAACGACACGGCCGCACAGAAGACGTTCTTCGTGGACGCGTACTGCCTTCAGGAATAGCAGTTAGAGATCAGTTCCCGATGGGGAGGGCCGGGCGAAAGCCCGGCCCTCCCCTCGCCCGCTTCCGCGCTAGATCGGCCGCGGGGCGTGCCGGGGCTCGAGGTTGCCTTCCGCCTCCGCCTCGGCGCGCTTCGCCCAGCGGTTCAGCTCGCGGCGGGCGAGGACCATCTTGTGGACCTCGTCGGGGCCGTCGGCGAGGCGCAGCATGCGGCTGAAGCGCCAGAGAGCGGCAAGCGGGGTGTCGTCGGTCATCCCCAGCGAGCCGTGGACCTGGATCGCCCGGTCGAGCACCTCCATCACCATGTTGGCGGCAACGACCTTGATCGCCGAGATCGCCTGGCGGGCGGCGCGCTTGCCCTCGGTGTCCATCTTCCACGCCGCGTACATGGTCAGCAGGCGCGCCTGGTCGATTTCCATCCGCGAGGCGGCGATCGCCTCCTGCACGAACTGCTTCTCTCCCAGCGGCCCGCCGAACGCCTGGCGCTCGTTGGCGCGGCGGCACATCATCTCGTGGGCGCGCTCGGCGGTGCCGATCGCCCGCATGCAGTGGTGGATTCGGCCCGGGCCGAGCCGGTCCTGGGCGATCGCGAAGCCCGCCCCCTGCTCGCCGAGCAGGTTGGCGGCCGGCACCCGGCACTCTTCGTAGCGGATCTCGCAGTGCCCCGGCCCCCCGTCGTGGCCCATCACCGGCACCGGGCGCACCAGGTTGAAGCCGGGGTTGTCGGTCGGCACGCAGATCATCGAGGCGCGCGCGTAGGGATGGGCGTCGGGGTCGGTTACCACCATCGCGATCGCCAGCTCGGCGCCGACCGCGCCCGAAGTGAACCACTTGTGGCCGTCGATCACCCACTCCTCGCCGTCGCGCACCGCGCGCGCCTGCAGCAGGGTCGGGTCGGAGCCGGACACGTCGGGCTCGGTCATCGAGAAGCAGGAGCGGATCCGCCCCTCGAGCAGCGGCTCCAGCCAGCGTTCGCGCTGCTCCTCGGTCCCGTGCTCGGCGAGGATCTCCATGTTGCCGGTGTCCGGCGCGGCGCAATTGAAGGCCATCGGCGCAGCCGCCGGGCTGCGCCCCATCTCCTCGCAGAGCAGCCCGTACTCCCAGTTGCTGAGCCCGGGTCCGAAGCGCTCGTCGGGCATGAACAGGTTCCACAGCCCGTCCGACTTCGCCCGCTCGCGGATCTCGACCAGGATCCTCGGGTAGGGCACGCCCGGCCCGACCTCGGCGTCGAGCGCCTCCATGATCTCCCGCTCCTGCGGGTAGACCTGCTCGTCCATGAAGTCGAGGATGCGCTCGCGCAGGGTCTCGACCTGGGGGCTGGGCTTGAAGTCCATCGCTGCGTCCTCTCTTCGGGGTCGGCCGGGGCCGAACGCTACCGCGCCGCCGCTCGGCGGCGCCGGTAGCGGGCGAACAGCTCGCCGTCCTGCTCCAGCAGCCAGGCCAGTTCGAGCTGCTCGATGCGCGGCAGCTCGCCCTCGACGATTCGGGGTCCCTGGCCGCCGCTCAGCCGCGGGGCGATCGTCAGGAAGAGGTCGTCGACCAGGCCGCCAGCCTGCAGCTCGCCGTGCAGGCGCGGGCCGCCCTCGCAGAGCAGGGCCCGCACGCCGCGCTCGCGGCGCAGGTGGCGCAGCGCCCCTGCGAGGTCGACGCCGCCCTCGTGGCGCACCACCCGCACCGAGGCCGCGGTCTCGGGAGGGTCCGCCCGCGAGGCGGTGAAGATCAGCACCCGCCCGCCTTCGCCGAACAGCGGCGCGTCCCAGGGCAAGTCGAGACGACCGCTGACGATCGCCATCAGCGGGTCGTGCGGGAGGCCGAGGCGCTCGCGCCTTTCGCGGCGCTCCTGGCTGGGGACGAGCCGTCCGTAGCGCTCGGCCCGCATCGTCCCGCCGCCGATCATCACCGCGTCGAAGCGGGCCCGCAGGCCGGCCAGCATCGAGGTGTCGACCGCCGACCCGATCGGCCCCGACACGCCTCCGATCGACGCCCGCCCGTCGACCGTCGCGGCGAAGTTGACGGCGACGAAGGGCCGCTCCTCGCCGGGGCGTTCCCACGGCCGGTAGGAGTCGAGCTGCTCGTCGACGGTGACCTGCCCCGGTTCCGGAAGGAGACGCTGCACCGCACGGAGCCTAATATGGGCCCGGCGCCGCTATGGGTAGACGTGCCAGCCCTTGAACTCCCGGCCGGCGAACTCCTGCAGCGCGGCGACGTCGGCGCCGAACCGCCCGCGCAGCGTCTCGAGCAGCTCGTCGGGGAGCTGCGGCTTCGGTGCCGGCGGCTTCTCCGGGTCGTGTACGACCTTCTCGACCACCCAGCGCAGCGACTCCGGCAGCCGGTCGAAGTTGCGGTCGAAGGAGCGCAGGCCGGGCAGCTTGACCAGCTTCTCCATCACCTGGTATTTGTCGCCTTGCTTGGCGCTCGACTTCTCCCACTCGCGGTCGAACTGCTCGGAGGTGAAGCTCTCGTCGACGCCGGCGAAGGCGAACGCCCTGCGCATCGTCTCCTCGCGTTCGCCCTGCAGCTCCTCCTGGCTGATCAGCTCGATCTGCGCGCGGTCGAACAGCTCCAGGTAGGGCTGGAGCTGCATCCAGTACAGCGAGCGGTGGACGTAGGAGGAGTCGGGCTCGGAGAGGGTCGGGACCAGCTCGCGGGTCTCGTAGCCGGCGCCGGTCGCGTGCACCCAGTGCGAGAGGATGCGCTTGATCGGGTCGCGCACCATGTAGATCAGGCGGGCGTCGGGGCAGTGCTTTCTGATCCGCTCCGCGACGCCGGCGAAGCGGGGCAGGTTCGAGTAGTGGGGGAGGACTCCCCGCGCACCGCGGAGCGCCCGTCGAAGCGGCTCGCGTACCAGTCGAGGCCGAGGTCCCAGTTCAGCTCCTCGACGAAGAAGTTCAACTCCTTCGGCTTCGACATCTGGACTTCCGGGTGTAGACCGAGGTAGTGGTGGATGCTTGTCGTGCCGCACTTCAGGCCGCCGACGATGATCAGGTTGGGCAGCGCGGCGTGGCGCTTGCGCCGCCGTCGCAGGCGGTTGCGGCGGTCGCCGGTGAAGCGCTCGCGCGCCCGCGCGCACATCGCCTCGTCCGCCGAGTCGCGGGGGGCGGCGGCCGTCGTCTCGGTCGTGTTGGGCTCTGACACGAGCGGGCTAGTGTAGCTGCGATGGTCTACGCCGACTTCGCATCGAGCATCGAATCCTTCGCCGACGCGGCGGCGCAGTTCTTCGCCAACCTCTCGGCGGTCCGCTGGACGCCCTTTGCCCTTGCGCTCGCCTGCCTGGCGGCGATGCAGCTCGCCCGGGCCTGGGCCTGGCGCAACGTCCTGCACGCCGCCTACCCGGGCGTCCGCATCTCCTTCCTGCGGCTCTCAGCCGCCTACCTGGCGGGGGCGGGCATCAACGCGGTGATCCCGGCGCGGGCCGGCGACGTGACCAAAGTCTTCCTGGTCAAGCGCCAGATCCCCGGCTCCTCCTACCCGGCGGTCACCTCCTCCTTCCTGGTGCAGACGGTCTTCGACACGAGCGTCGGGCTGCTTGTCCTCCTCTACGCGATCTCCCGGGGCCTGCTTCCCCAGCCACCCAGCCTGCCCGACCTGCCCGCCTTCGAGATCTCCTTCTGGGCCGCCCACCCGCAGACGTTCCTGATCGTCACCGTGGCCCTGCTGCTGGCGATCGTCGTTGCCGTCGCGCTGCTCGCGCACCGTGTGCGCCGCTTCTGGGAGCGGGTCCGCCAGGGCGTCGTCATCCTCACCCAGCCGCGCCGCTACCTGCGCCAGGTGGCCGCCTGGCAGGGGGTCGGCTGGCTGTTCCGTTTCGCCGCCTTCTGGTTCTTCCTCGAGGCGTTCCGGATCGGCGGCTCGGTCGGCGACGTGATGCTGGTAATGAGCGTGCAGGCGATCGCCAACGTGATCCCCTTCACCCCGGGCGGCGCCGGCGCCCAGCAGGCGCTGCTGGTCGCGACCCTGAACGGGCCCTCCCGCTCAGCCGTGCTCTCCTTCTCGGTCGGGACGCAGATCGCGATGGCGGCTTGGTCGGTCGTGCTCGGCTTCGCGGCGATCCTGCTGGTCTTCCGCACCACCGACTGGCGCGGCCTGATCGCGCAGGCGGAATCGGACCGCGACAGCCAGCCGCGCACCGACGCGGTCCAACCCGGCAGCTCCGTGCGCCTTGCCTGGCGACCCTCGAGTCGCGCCTCGGGTCAGTAGGATTCTTGCGTTTCCGACGGGAACCCCGAACATTCTTGGGGGCCCAAATAGCGGCGGTGGAGGCGAGGGCTGCGGCGGCGGAGGAACCATTCGACCAGGTCGCGGCAGCTGCCCTGCGACCCGCCTTCGAATTCCAGCGTCAGAAAGATGCTGCAGCGCACGCTGTGAGCCGAGCGCCGGTGGCAGCTGCCGGGGCGGACGGCCACGCAGTATCCCCCGTCCCTTCCTCCTCCTTTTTCGTTGATCGCCGCGCAGAGGCCCTTCGCGTAGGGCTTGTCGGCCCTGGCCGCGCGCGGCACCTTCAGCGTGTGGGCCTCGCTCGTCGCCGCCAGCGACAGCACCCCGATCAACGCCAAGAGCAGTATGGGTCTCCAAGGTGATGTCATCTTCCAGCTCCTCGAGCGCTGAGCAATCTCTTGGCTTGGACCGACGCGGGCTCAGCTCGACCAGCCAGGGTAGCGGCTTTCCACCTGCCAGCGCCAGGGCGGCTCCTCGTCCGGCGGGAAGTCGTACTGGTCGCGGCCGGGCAGGGTCTCCAGGGGGACGAGGTTCGGGTCGTCCTCGAGTAGCACGCGCACGTGGCTCGCGGCCTCGATCTGGGCACCGCCGGCGCGGCGGACCACCCGCTCCCAGCCGAGCGTGGGGCGGTAGAGCCAGTAGCTCACCTCGATCCAGCCGAGCGAGCGGCGCCGATCGACGACGGCCGTGAAGGCGGTGGTGCGACGGCCTGCGGTGGTCAGGTGCCCGCCGGCGGCGCCCGGCCGCGGGACCGCGCAGCTCGGCCGCCGGCAGCGGCGGAAGTCGACCGGGACGAGCGGCAGCCCGGAGGGACCGGGGCGGGCGGCGGGGGCCGGCGCCAGTGCGCGGACGAGGCGCGCCACCGGCCAGCCGTAGGCGGGCACCAGCGGGTGGTGGCGGCAAGCGTCGGGGAGCCGCGGGGCGCAGGCGAGGCGCCGCGCGATCGTCCCGGCCAGACCGCGGCCCGAGTCGACCTCCCCGTCCGCCGCGACGGCGGCGATCGCAACGAGCAGCAGCAGCGCGATCAGCGCCGCCAGGCCCGCCTGCTCGACGCTGGCCGAGCCCCGCTCGCCGTCCCCACGGCTGCCCGCCGACCCCGATCTGCGCGTCAAGCCCCGCACGCGGCTCACGCTAGGTCCCGCCGGCGCGCCCGTGGCGCGCCAAATGCAAATACTGCGTGCCCCGAATCACCCGGTCTGCGAACATATTTCACGATGGAGGGCGGCGGCTTCAACCTGTTCGGCGACCCGGAGGAGTTTCGCGCCCGAATGGAGGAGCTTTCCGAGCAGATGCAGTCCTCGCAGCGGGTCGCCTGGGCCGACAACGCGATCCGCCTCGCGGTCGAGCTGACCGTCGCCTCGATCGAACGACTCGAGCTGACAGGCAACAGCGACGAGCAGGCGATGCAGGTACGCGACGCGATCCGCGTCCTCTTCCCCGAGGCGGTCACCCTCGTCCGCGAGGCCCGCGAAGGGCTCTCCTGAGGCCCACCCCTACCGGGATGGCCCAGTCACAGGAGCTTGAGATCGAGGCAGACGGCGCTGCCGCGGCGCAGGGCGGCGCCCAGTAGCTCGAGCGGCAGGGCGACGACGAGCGCCGGGATCGCCAGGACGGCGAGCACCAGCCAGTCGAGCCGCCGCTGCCACCGCTTGGGTGCCGGGATCGAGGCGCCGACCGCGACGTCGTGGCCGAACGTCGCGCTGTTCAGCAGGGTCTGCCACATCGTCGCGATGCCGGCGCCCGGCGACCAGCGGGTCCTCTTCACCACCTGGTCGCGCCGGGCGACGAGGCGGCGCACCGACTCGACCGTGAACAGGTAGCGGGCGCCCGGCTCCAGCCCGCCCCAGCCCGCGCCGCCGATCGAGGCCGAGAGGCTTGCCCGGTTGGCGATCGTCGGGCCCCCGCCGGCGGCGAGGCGGTCCAGCTCGCGCAGCGCTGCCTCGGCGCTACCCGGTCCGCCGACCGCGCCGAGCCCGCAGCTCTCGCAGCGGCTGACCGGCCCGGCGAAGCCGCGCCGCGCCTCGATCCAGCCGAACAGCGGCTCGCCGCATGCCGGGCAGGGCGGGTTCTCGGGCCCGGCGCCCGCCTCGAGCGGGACGACGGGGGTGCGCTCCGGGTTGCCCACGCCCGATAGCGTACGCGCCGTGCAGCTCAGCAAGATCATGACCGCTGGCGTCGTCACCGCTACTCCGGAGGCGAGCGCCGTCTCGGTCGCCCGGCAGATGCGCGACAGCCGGGTCGGCTCGGTGGTCCTCGTCGACCCGGCCGGCTCGCCGGTGGCGATGGTAACCGACCGCGACCTCGCCGTGCGGGTCTTCGCCGCCGGCGTCGATCCCGAGGCGGCGGTCGGCGAGCACGCCTCGCGGCCGCTGATCTGCGGCGAGCCGGCGATGGGCCTCGATGAGGCGGCGGCGCTGATGGTTCAGCACCGGGTGCGGCGCCTGCCGGTGCTGGACGGGGGCAGCCTCGCGGGGATCGTCACCCTCGACGACATCGCGGTGCGGACCGGCAACCTCGAGGTGGCGCAGCGGATGACCGCCGAGGTGATCGAGGGCGCCCTGCCCCAGTTCTACTTCTACGAGCGAGGCTGAGCGCGCCCATGCAGCCGGACAGGGCGGAGCAGCTGGCCTGGGAGGAGCGCTGGTCGCTGCCGGTCGGGCTGGCGACCCTGGCGGCGATCGCGCTGGTGGTCGTCTCGGCGGTCGTGGTCAGCTCGATCGGCGGCGACGGCGAAGCGGCGCTGCTTCGCTCAGCGCACTCCCACACCACGGACCTCGCCCTCTCCAGCGCCCTCCAGGCAGTCGGGATCGGCCTCCTGGTCGTGCCCCTCTACTACCTGTTCCAGGCTGCCGGGGCGCGCAGCGAGCAGCTGCGGCGCCAGTTCGTCGGGGTGGTCATCGCGGCGCCGCTGTTCCTCCTCGTGGCGGCGCTGCTCAACGGCGCCGCGACGAAGGAAGCGGCGGACGAATTCGTCGCCGGCAAGGCGACCACCGACCTGACGGTGCGGGAAGCGAGCGCGGACTGTCGCGGCGAACGGAAGGAAGACGCGAAGGCGTTCCGCGAAGAATTCGGCGGCGGTGCGGCTGCGGTGCGGCGCTGCGCCGACCGGGAAGTCGCCGATGAAGCGGCAGCCGATGCGGTCAGCGGAGCCTCGCTTCGCGGGGCCGCCACCGGGTTCGGGCTCGGCGGCCGGCTCGGCCTCGCCTTCGCCCTCATCTATACCTGCCTCTACGCGATGCGGGTCGGCCTGCTGACCCGCTTCTGGGGCTCGCTGGGGATCGCGGTCGGCGCCGCGGCGCTGCTCCTGCTGATCCAGTTCACGCTGATCTGGTTCCTCTACTTCGCCCTGCTTGCGGCGGGGTGGATTCCGGGCGGCCGACCGCCCGCCTGGGCGGCTGGCGAGGCGATCCCCTGGCCGACCCCGGGGGAGCGGGCTGGCGAGGCGCTCGACGAGGGGGAAGACGAGCCCGACGAGCCCGGCCCGGGCGAAGACAGGCGGAAGCGCAAGCAGCGCACCTGATCGGATGTCGGTCGAGTCCGGCCAAGCGCACGCCGCGACCCCGCAGCTTGGGAAGCCGGCGATCTCGCTGCGCGGGGTCCGCAAGACCTACGGAAGCGGAGAGGTCGCCGTCCATGCTCTGCGGGGCGTCGCCCTCGAGATCTGGCCGGAGGAGTTCGTCGTCCTGCTCGGACCGAGCGGTTCCGGAAAGACGACCCTGCTCAACCTGATCGGCGGGATCGAGCCGGCCAGCGAGGGCGGGATCGAGGTCTCCGGCAGCGACGTCACCGCCCTCGACGAGGAGGGCAGGACGCGCTTCCGGCGCGAGACGGTCGGCTTCATCTTCCAGTTCTTCAACCTGATCCCGACCCTGACCGCGCTGGAGAACGTCGAGCTGGTCGCAGAGCTGGGCAACGGCGCCGAGCGGGCGCCGGAGATGCTCGAGCGGGTCGGCCTCGGCGACCGCATGGACCACTTCCCGGCCCAGCTCTCGGGCGGCGAGCAGCAACGGGTCGCCGTCGCCCGCGCCCTTGCCGGTGGCCCGCGGGTGCTGCTCGGCGACGAGCCGACCGGCGCGCTCGACCTGGAGACCGGCCGCACCGTGCTGGCGCTGCTGCACGAGCTGAGCCACGAGATGAACCAGACCGTGCTGCTCGTAACGCACAACGCCTCGATCGGCCGCATGGCGGACAGGGTGCTGCGGATGCGCGACGGCCGCATCGTCGGCGACGAGCGCAACGACGCCCCGGCGGACGCCGGGCAGCTCGAGTGGTGAGCGGGCCGTGAGCCCCAAGGCCCTGCGGACCAAGGCGCGCCGCGACATGCGCCGCCAGCGCGCCTCCTTCCTGGCGATCGCGGTGACGATCTTCCTCGGCGTCACCCTGTTCGGCGCCAGCTACGACGCCTATCAGAACCTCGACGCCTCCTACAAGCGCGCCTTCACCGAGTACCGCTTCGCCAACCTCACGGTGACCGGCGGGAGGACGGGGCAGCTGGCGCGGCGCGCGCGGGCCACGGCCGGGGTCGAGGCGGTGCAGGCACGGACCCAGGCCGACCTGCCGCTGCGGGTCGGCCGCGACAAGTTCCTCGGACGGGTTGTCGGGTTCCCCGCCGCCCGCCAGCCGGCGGTCGACCGGGTTGAGGTCGAGAGAGGCACCTACCTGCGGCGCTCCGAGCCGCACGGCGTCCTGGTCGAGAAGCACATGGCCGAAGCCTTCGACCTGCGTCCGGGCGACCGCGTCACCGCGGTCGGCGCGGGCGGGCCCGTGCAGGTGCGGCTCCTCGGCGTCGCCTCCTCACCCGAGTACTTCTGGCCGGCCCGCAGCCGCCAGGACATCCTGCCGGCGCCGAAGTCGTTCGGCGTCCTCTTCGCGCCAGAAGCGCTGGCGCGCCGGCTTGCCGGCGCCTCCGGCCCCAACCAGGTCGCGATCTACTACGACGGCGGCCACCAGGACCCGGGCCTGACCGCGAAGCTCAGCCGCGCCGCGGGCAAGCTCGGCGCCGCCGACATCCTCACCCGCGCCGACCAACCATCGAACAGCGCGCTGCAGCAGGACGTGAAGAGCTTCCGCGAGCTGGCGCTGCTCTTCCCGCTGCTCTTCCTCACCGCGGCTGCGCTCGCCACCGGGGTGCTGATGCGGCGGCTGGTCACCGCGCAACGGCCGATCGTCGGCATGCTGCGCGCTTGCGGCTACTCGCGCCGCCAGGTCGTCTCCCACTACCTGGCCTTCGGCGTCGCCTGCGGCCTGGCCGGCGGCGTACTGGGGGCGGCGGCGGCGATCGGCCTCGCCGGCGTCGTCACCGAGGCCTACACGGAAGAGCTCTCTATCCCGATCACGCTGACCTCGATCTCGCCGCTGACCGCGCTGGTCGGGATCGCCTTCGGCCTGCTGACCGGGGCGATTGCCGCGGCGCTGCCGGCCGCCGCCGCCTCCCGCGTCCCCCCGGCCGAGGCGATGCGCCGCTTCGCGCCTTCGGGAACCGGCCGGCTCAGCCTCGCCGAGCGCCTGCTGCCGCCGCTGCGGCGGCTGCCGGTGCGCTGGCGGATGACGATTCGCGCGGTCGGCCGCAACCCGCGCCGCTCGCTCTCGACCGTGCTCGGCGTCGTCCTCGCCCTCACCCTGATCATCGTCTCCTGGGGGATGATCGACACGACGCAGATCCTGGTCGACCGGCAGTACGGCGAGGTCGACCGCCAAGACGCCGAGCTCTACTACCGCGGCGAGCTTGGGCCCTCCGAGTTGCGGCGCATTCGCGCCGCGAAGGGGGTGGCGGAAGTCGAGCCGGGGGTCGAATTGCCGGTCTCGCTGCGGGCCGGCGAACGCCGCTACCAGACGGCGCTGATCGGACTCCAGCGCGACACCAAGATGCACGGCTTCCTGCTCGCCGGCGGCGGCACCACCACGCTCCCCGCAGCCGGCCTGCTTGCCGGCCAGGCGCTGCGCGGGAAGCTCGGGATCGGCAGCGGGGACACGGTCGACGTGACCGTGCCGGGGTCCGGCGTCTCCGCGCCCGCGCCGGTCGAGGGCTTCCTCGACGAGCCGCTCGGCACCTACGTCTACGCGCCGTTGGGGCCGATCCGCCGCCTTGCCGGGCCGCGGCTCGGGCAAGGGAACGTCGCCTTCGTCCGTTATGCACCGGGGACCGACCGCGAAGCGATGCGGCGGCGGCTCAGCGCGCTGCCCGGCGTCGTCGCCTTCGCCGACTCCACGGCGCTGAAGTCGACCGTCGACGAATACCTCGGCCTCTTCTACGCCTTCGTCGGGATCATGCTGCTGTTCGGCGCGGCGATGGCCTTCGCCCTCCTCTACAACTCGATCCAGGCCAACCTTGCCGAACGGGCGGTCGAGGTGGCGACGCTGCGCGCCGCCGGGATCCGCTTCCGCACCCTCTCGCGGATGATCACCGCCGAGAACTTCCTGGTCACCGCGATCGGCATCGTGCCCGGCCTGATCGTCGGGGTCGAGGTCTCGCGCCTCTTCCTTGGCTCGTTCTCCAGCGACTCCTTCAGCTTCGACCTGCAGATCCGCGCCTCGACCCTGGTCCTGTCCGCCCTCGCGATCCTCGCCGTCTCGCTGCTCTCGGAGCGGCCCGGGCTGCGCGCGGTCAAGAAGCTCGACATCGCCAGAGTCGTGCGCGAGCGAGCTGCCTGAAGCCCTCGTTCAACGCCCCGCCCGAGCCCGCTTCCGCTGCGTGCGGATCTCGCTGAGGATCCGCTCCAGGCGCGGCTCCTGAGACGCGTCGACGTGGCTCATCGCCGCGGCCACCGCGGGGTGGATCGCGGCGATCCGCTCGTGCATCGCCTGGGCGACGGCTCGGTAGGCGGGGTGGCCCTCGCGGCCCGAGCGCAGCTCGATCAGGTGCATCGCCTCGCGCGCGTTGAGGTCGAGCACGTAGCGGAGCCGGTAGGCGAGGCTGAGAGCGTAGGGCGCCTGCTCGGTGAGGCCGGCGCCGAGCAGGCGGTCGTGCTCGGCGCGAGAGATCTCCAGGGCGCGGTCGAACTCGCCGCCGACCCCGGCCTCGCGCACCTCCTCGGGCACGCCGGCCCCGAGGTCGGGGCCGAGCCGCTGCCACTGGCAGGTCAGCATTCGGTGGCGCTGCAGGTCGCGGAAGGCGCCGTAGTCGGAGACGATCTCGAAGCGGTAGCGCAGCGCCTCGAAGCCGCGGCCGGGGCGGTGGCGGCGGTTGGCGCGCTCGCCGACCAGCGCCGCAAGCAGCTCGGCGCGCTCTTCGCGGTCGAGCACGTCGACCCGGCCGCGGATCTCCGTCTCCGTTGCCGTGGCGGCCTCGAACAGGCAGGCCGCGAGCAGGTCCTCTTCGCTTCCGTCTACGTGGATCAGCTCGACCGAGGGGCTGTCCCCACCGCCGCCGCGGCGGTCGAGCCCGAGCCGCCCCACCCAGCGCTCGGTCGCCTCGCGGCGGCGCTCCAGATAGGAGATCCACTCGCCGCCGCGGTCGGGCCGCTCGACCCGGGAGACGAAGCTCGGCATCACCTGCTGCAGCTCGCGCAGGATCATCGCCCCGTAGCGGCGCGCCTCCGGCAGCGGCGACGCCATCAGCCGCAGCAGCAGCTGCTCGTAGGCCTGGCCGCTGGCGTAGATGCCGACGTGGCTGAGGGTCGCCGCGGGCAGCAGGCCGCGCAGCAGGTCGAGCGCCTTGGCGCGGATCGAGCGCTGCCAGGCTGCGTCCGGCTCCCCGTCGCGCGGCCAGCGCTCGGCCGCCCACGCTTCGACCCGGCCGAGCGAGCGCGAGTAGACCTCGAACAGCTCGTCCATCGCCGCGCCGAACTCAGGCCCCAGCTCGTCGTCGCGGTAGTAGCGGTAGCCGCCGCCGGCGTCGTCGGGAAGCGGCTTGTCGTATGGGATGTAGCGGGTCGATTGCTCCAGGTAGGCGGCGAGGCGGCCGCGCTGGAGCAGCTTGGTGAGCACGTTGGAGACCCACTCGCAGGCGACGTGGGCGCCGCCGACCTGGGCGATCGAGTCGTCTCCGTAGCCGGCGAAGACGCGCTCGTAGAGCCGCGCTGCGCGGTCGCCCTCGGCGCCGTCGAAGGGTCGCTCCCCGGCCGGCACGTCGCCCGCGAACTCCTCCAGGAAGAGCCGCCGCACGGTTCCGGAATAGCGCGAATAGCGGGCGAAAAGCGCCCCCTTCACGGTCTCCGGCAGGTTGACCAGGGCGAACACGGGGCGGTCGAGGTTGGTGAAGTGCGGAGCCAGCAGCTCCCGCTCCTCGGTGGTGAAGTCCTCGACCGGGTAGCGCACCGGCGCATCGTAGCCGCGGGCCCCGACGAGGCTCGGCGCAGCCGAATCGGACCTTGGCGGCGCTATATGACCCGGTCAAGGTCCGACTCGGCCACCCGGCGGTGCCGACATCAGCTCGACCCGGTGCCCCCCGGGGGCCACGGCCTTGGCGCGCGGGGCGCCCCAGTGCTTGCGGCCGGGATGGACCTCGAAGCCTCGCTCGTGCAGTCGCTCGACCGTGCGCTCGAAGTCGGCGACGACGACCGCGGCGTGGCCATGCGGCGGCACGATCGGCGACTCGTTGCGTTCCAAGTGGATCTGCGTGCCCTCGCTTTCGAGCCACACGAAGGTCTCGGCCAGCGCCGCCGCCGGCAAGACCCGCTCGAAGCCGAGCAGCTCCCAGAACTCGACGGAGCGCTCTACGTCTCCCGGCGCCACCTCGAGCGTCACGTGCTGGAGCATTCGCCCAGCCTATGACGATCCACTGGATCAGCTTGACGCTTTGATGCGATCGTGGTTGACCAGGTGACCGCCCTCGCCGCCGCTATGAGCAGGACGGTCAGAAGAGGGAGGCACCGGCGTGCCGGGCGAACTCCACCAGCGGCTGCGGACGATCCCGAAGAAGACCGTGCCGGCCGCCGCCAGCAGCGCCGGGCCGACCAGGTAGGCACGGCGCCCGGCCCGCGGGTCATCGGGTCGGCCTCCCGGGCC
>CAVSRD010000002.1:0-16069 GCA_963730315.1 uncultured Solirubrobacterales bacterium
CGCATCGTCGGCGCCCTCCTGGTTTCCCTCCGGGTCCGTGTACCCGAGCGCCATCCAGCGGGCGACGTCGTCGGCGGCGCCGATGACGACGCGGCGGACAACCGTGCGGACCGCATGCCAGAGACGGCGGTTTCGGCGCTCCTCGACGCCTCGAGCTCCGAACCTCACTGCGTGAGCTCCGTCCCCTTGGGCACCATGCGGAGCATGGTCGTCTCGCGCGAGCGATCGCCCGAGTAGCTACAGGCGGTAACCAGGTAGTCGCCGGCCTCGCCGGTCGTCTCGTCTTCCCAGTGGGCCATCGTGTCGAATGCGTAGTGCGTGATCGGCGCGTTCGGGATGACAAACAGCCCATGGTTGGGGCACTCGAGCTCGAGCTCGCGGCCGGCGGCCAGGCGCTGGGCGGCCTCGCGCTCGGCGCGGACCTTGGCCTGGGCGATGTTGCGGATGTCGTCATCGCCGACGAGGAGCCGCTTGGGCGCCGTGAAGGCCTCGCCGACGCCATAGGCCCGCGGCCCGTCGGAGACCGTCCAGGCGCGCCTGGCGACGTTCTCGCCGTAGTTCTCGCCGTCGCCCCGTCCGGTGCCAAGGACGGTGATCTCGGAGTAGCGGTCGGCCACACTCTCGCGATAGCGGCGGGTGAGCACGTTGACCTCGTCGGTGCGTGCCGACCCGCGGCCGGCGTAGAAGAACCGGTACTGCAGATCCTGGTCGTAATTCGGCTTGCCGGCGATGAGCTCGCGGCCATCGGCCGACGACCACAGGAGCAGGCCGATCTCCTCGAGGAAGTGGAGGATCGTGTCGGCCCGGGTGTCGCCGGCCTGCACCCGCTTGGCGGCATTCGGGTCGCTCACGATCGGCGGCTCGCCGCCGGCCTTCGCCTTGTAGCCGCGGCCGCGCAGCAGCTGCCGGTTTCGGGCGTTCGAGAGGACGACGCGCTCGAACCAGGGCCAGTCTGAGCCGATACCGGCGACGCGCTCGGCGAGCTCCTGAATGCCGATCCCGCGAAGCGACCCGAGCGGCATCGACTCGTCGATGAGGCGGCCGCCCTTGTCGCGGCCGAGTAGGGTCAGGCTGTCGCCGCCGCGGCCGCCGCCGGCCTCGCGGTCGTCGATGAACCCGTCGACGACCTGGACCTGGTCGATGAACACCTGCACCGGCGCGTCCGTCGGGCAGGCGTCCCAGAGCTCGCGCGTCAGCGGCAGCTCCAGGGTGAAGCGATCGGCCAGCTCGAGCATGTCGCAGCTGATCTCGTACCGCTGCCAGTCGCGGATCTCGAGCTCGTCGATGACGACGCGGATGTTGTGCTGCGGCCGCATCAGCTCGCCGCCGGCGCGTAGGCCTTGAGGACTGTCCCGGCCGGGATCAGGCCGGGATTGCGGAGGTCGTTCAGCTCGACGAGCTCGGTGGTACGCGCCTCAGCGTCCTGGGCACCGTAGAGCTCGGCGGCCACGATGCGCGCCGGCTGCGGCACCTCGAGGGTGAGCTCGATGAGCCGCCGCTGGATCTCGACCTTGGAGGCCGCGACCTGGCGGACCAGGGCGTGCAGCTGGACCAGGGCCCGGGTCAGCGGCCAGCGGTCGACGTCCATCGCCAGCTCGAGGTCGGTCGCCTCGTCGCCGAGCTCGGCGGAGAAGGAGGCCAGCTCGAGGTTGACCTGCCGGCTCGTGATGTCGATATCGTCCCAGGAGTCCATCAGGGCGTTGGCCTTGTCCGGGATGTCGCTGTCGAGCCCGAGGTCGTCGAGCCAGCCCTGCACCTCGTCGGCCGCGGCGCGCACGCTGGCGACGCCGGCGGGCGGGCGGGTGCCGGCGCCGCCGGCGAAGATGCGCTCGCGCGCCCGGTCCTCCTCGAAGGTGCAGCGGACGGCGATCATGCTCGAGTCATCGCCGGAGACCTCGAAGTCGCTGACCCGGGCGGTGAAGCTGCCTTCGAAGGGGTGGACCAGGGTGTGCGCCTGACCGTCGTGGCAGAGCTGCTCGAAGGCCCGGTAGCGCTCGAGATGATTCGTGCCCAGGAGGCCGCGGATGCGTTCGTCGGCCTCCTGCTCGGTCTCCCAGAACAGCACCTCACACGTCGAGATCCGCAGGCGGCGGCCGCGGTTGTCGAGCTCCGCCCCATCGCCGCGCGGCGGCGCGTACGGCACCAGATCGTTGCCCTTGCTGGTGCGGATGTTCGCCAGGTCGATCCGCACGCCGGCGTAGGCCGCGCGGTAGATGATCGTCCGCAGATCCGCCATGAGAGGAGTCTGGCCGGCTACGGCTGGACGCGCACCCGCTGCGCGCGATCGCGCTCGACGCGCGCGGTGCCGTCCGGGTCGAGCCGGATCGTGAGCGTACCGAATGAGGCGCTCTCGATGGCATCGCGGAGGTCGCCGACGAGCGTGCGCTCGGCCGCCGGCGCCGAGTAGCCACGCACGCGCGTCCCGGAGCCGCTGTCGAGGCCGCCGGCGCCGCCGTATTGGTAGGCCGAGGCGAACGCCTGGAGCTCCTTCAGCGATTTGCCGTGGATGTTGTACTGGTACTTCTCGGCCAGGGCGCTGAGTCCGAGGTTCGCATCCTGCGAGCGCGAGTAGATGAGCGCGTTGAGGTTCGCGAGCGCCTCCTTCTTTGAGGGCCCGGCCTGGTCGCTGCTGAGCTGCGTCGCGAGGGCGGCCACGATGTTGACGGTCGAGAGGATGCCGGTGGCTGCCGCGGCCTTGCCGCTTCCGCCGGCCGCCGCGCCGGCCGCCGCCGACTCCGCGCCGGCGCCAGCGGCGTTGGCCGCCAGGAACGCCTTGATCCCGCCGGCGCCGCGCACGTCAGACAGCAGCTTCAGGAAGGCAAGCGCCGGGCCGCGGAGCTTCCACGCGGCGATCGCGACGCCGACCGCCTCGGCGTGCTCGGCCAGGTAGCCGACCAGGTCGGCGACCCGTTCCATGAGCTGCGCGAACTTCTCGATCCGCTCGGGCGTGAATGCCTTCGCGATCGAATTCTGGATCCGCTGCCAGGAGCGGCGCAGGCGCCCGGCCCGGCCGGTCGTCCGCTTGACGTAGTCCTCCTGCAGGACGTCGGCCTTGAGCGAAGCGTCGTAGAGCGCGTCCCACTGGTCGGTGTTCTTGACCAGGAGGCCCAGGAACTGCGCGGCCTCCTTCGAGCCGAAGGCATCGATCAGCAGCTTGTCGTCCTTGGCGAGCTTCGACTTGCCGATGTCGGTGATGATGTCGCGGAGGTCGCGGTAGACCCGCTCGCCGTGCGGCCCTCGCTTGGCCTCGAAGACGTTGATCCCCAGCTTCTTGAGCTTGCCCGACTGCTTCGCCAGCTGAAACAGGGCCTCATTGGCGCCGGTAAAGAGCTCCTTCGGCCCCTTGAACCCCTGGGCGGTCACCTGCAGCGCTGCGCCGAGCTGGGCGATGCCTGCGGCGCCCTTGCGCCCGAACTTCACGAACTGCGGCAGGACCTTGGGCAGCTCGGCGCCGAGCTGGTCGAGCGGGATCGAGGCCTCCTTACCGGCGGCCGTGAGGGCGTTGAGCGCCAGCGTCTGATCCTTGACGGAGCTCACCCCTGCCGTCTTGTCGAGGCTGAAGAGGACGCGGGCCAGGTCCTCGCCCGAGGCGCCCGTCGCGACCATGGCCTTGTCGAGGAGCTCGAGGCGATCGGAGGTCAGCGCGGCCCCGCCCTCGAGGTTCACGAGCTGATTCGCACCGGCCAGGATGTTGTCGGCCGCCTCGCCGCCGTCGTCCGACAGGTTGCGGATCTGCTTCCGCAGAGCGACGACTGCCTCGGACCCGAACTTGGCCTGAATGCCCAGGCGGTCGAGCTTATCCTCGAAGTCGATCACGCCCTTGCCGGCCGCGATCAGACCGGCCGCGCCGCCGATGCCACCGATGGTGCCGACCGTGCGGAAGGCGCCGCGCAGCGAGCTCCGCAGGTCCCGGCCGATCTTCTTGCCGAATAGCTGGAAGCGGCGCCGGCCCTTGGGCAGGTCCTTCTCGAGCTGGCGCAGGTCGGCCCGGATCCTCGCGATGACATCGCGCGACATCACCGAAAGGTAGCGCGCGAGATCACCCGAGGCTCACCGCGGCGCGCCGGCGGCGCGCCCTGCCCGCTCAGCTGTCGGACGAGGTCGGCGGCTCGCTCGGCGGCGACGCCGGCGCCGACGACCCACTCGAGGAGCTGCCATCGGGTGAGCTCGCGAGCTGGACGGCCCCAGAAAGCAGAAAGCGCGCCAGCGTGCTCGAACCGAAGGACCTCAAGCGGGTCTCGTGCTTTTTTTTTACCGCCTCGACGAGCTGCTCGAGGAGCTCGGCCGGCATCTTGTCCGGGTCCGGGTTGTGCCGATCCTCGAGGTCCCGATACTCGGCGTACATGGCGAGTTGCTGGTCGACGGTCGTCGAGGAGCGCAGCTCTTCGGCCGTGGGGCAGGCGGGATAGCGGAGGTCCCAGCGGCGCTCGCCGCTCTTCTCGTCCGTCCAGGCGCGGCGACAGGCGCGCCAGAGGAGCTGCACGCACAGCTCCTCCTGGAAGTCCTCGATGAACGTCAGATCCTCGCCGGGCAGCGGCAGCTCGAGCTCGCGGAACCGCTTCACCGCGGCGGACTGCGCCAGCTGGATGCCCTCTTTCGAGAGGACCTGCAGGCAGATCTCCTTGGTCGTACCCGGCCAGGTCGTCTGCTCGACCTGCTCGTCGCGGTGCTTTCGCAGCTCGGCCCAGCTCGCCTCGAGCTCGGCGTCCGAAAGCAGCGGCGCCGCCGCGTCCGTGGCCTGCGGATGCGGCGGCGCCTTCTTTTGGGATCCTGAGAGCCAGTTGTCGCCCATGTCTTCCTCCTTTGGCAGGAGCCCCGGCGCTGCGCACCAGGAGGAAGGAAGGGGCACGCGGCGCCGAGGCCGCGCTCGTTCTACCAGCCGACTACGCGCCCGGCACGCGGTCGAAGACGATCGCCTTCGCCTCGACCTTGCGCCGCATCTCGCCGTCGGTGTTGTAGGGGTCCGAGACGCTGAGCACGATGGCCCGGGCGAGCTGGCGCTTGATACCGGTGCCGCCCTCGCGATAGCTCAGGCTGAAACGCTCGTGCGTCCGCCGGAACTCGTACCAGTCGACCTGCTCTTCGCTCGGGTTCTTGGGCACCGCGACCTCCATCGAGACGCCGTAGGCGTCCGGGGTCTTCTCGCTGTAGCCCTCGATGCCGTGCATCGTCTTGACCTCGCCGGCGTTCTCCGGCGCCGACACCTCGATCGAAGTGAGGTGCGTGAGCCGGACCTGGCCGGTGGAGCTCGAGCTGAAAATCGGGACGACCCGATCGACAAAATCGGACATGGGGGACCTCCTACGCCTCGACCTTGGTGCGGTGGACGATGACGACCTGGTGCAGGTTGACGACGACGGACTCGATCGCGGTCAGGACGGCGCGCGTGGGCACGGTGGTATCGAACTCGCCCATGAGCTCCGTGAAGTGCTCGTCGACGTTCTTGATCCACTTGGCCGTCTCGGCGTCCTTGAGGATCCGGTACATGGTCGAGAGCAGGTCGTCGAGGACGTCGTCCTCGGCGTTGACGCCCTGGAAGCGCGAGCCGATGATCGCTTCGGCCTGGGCGGCGACGGCGACCGAGGTGTGCGGGATGGCCAGATCGCGGAGGTCGTCGAAGGTGACGCCGCCTTCGGTGGTCTTGGTCGTGACCATGCG
Source organism: uncultured Solirubrobacterales bacterium (assembly GCA_963730315.1). Taxonomy (GTDB): domain Bacteria; phylum Actinomycetota; class Thermoleophilia; order Solirubrobacterales; family 70-9; genus VRUE01. Next base: position 5,659 of record CAVSRD010000002.1, read on the forward strand.
GACGACCTTGACCCGCTGGCCGTTCTTGGTCGGCACGCACGGAGTGAGCCCGCCCGCCAGGGCCGACTCGATCTCGCCGCCCAGGCCGGAGGTCCAGACCGAGCTCGCCAGCGGCGGCGGCGGGCACCAGAGCTCGGCGCTGTCGAAGTTGTAGTTCGGCTTGTCCGGCCCCTCGACCAGGCAGGCGGCGGCGCAGGCGATCTCGAAGGGCATCACCGGCGCGTCTTCGTAGCCGACCAGCGCGACCTTCTCGTCGTCGACGCCGGTGGTGAGGGTCGTTCCCGCCGCCAGGGTGCCGACGTGGCCCGCGTAGCCGAAGCCCCAGAGCTTCTTGTCCCAGGCGTCGACCAGGTGGGCCAGGAGGTCGGCGAGCTCGGTCGCGGTGTGCTGCGCGATCGCGATGCCGTGGTACCGGCGATCGAGCAGCGCGTCGAGAGTGGCGGTGATGTCCACCGCGCCGGCACCGGCGGCCGAGCTGGCCACCGCACAGGTGACCGAGCCGGGGACATCGACCGTCCGCGCGGTGATGTCGGCCGAGGTGACGCCGGCCCAGTTGGCGGTGATGGTGACGACGCCGGCGACGTTGACCGCGGCGACCGGCAGGTCGCTGCCCTTGGCGTTGATCGCCGCGGCCAGGGCATCGCCAATCTCGGTGAGGGTGTCGCCGACGCCGACCGCGGCGCGGATGGTCCGGCCGGCGATCGCGACGACCAGGTCGCCGGACTCGTCCGCGGCGCCGCCCAGGGTGAACGTGTAGGCCTGCGCCGTGCCGCCGCCCGGCGCGGCATAGCCGATCGCGTAGAGGAACGGCATTAGCTTCGTGAGCTTCGCCTGCTTGAAGAACGATCGGCAGCCGAGGGCGAGCTCGCTGCCGGCCTCGAAGAGGTCGTCGGCGTCGGTCTCGGTGTAGATGGGCTGCGGCTCGCCCGCGGTGGCCGAGCCGCCGGCGCCCATGGTGCCGACCAGGACCACGACGCGATCGAGCGGGACCAGGCCCGAGGCGCCCGAGACGAAATCGAACTCGTGGAGGAGGCCCGGCTGGCGGAGCGACGAGGGAAAGCTGTTCTTGATCGTCATCGCCTACTGCTCCTTGGTGGCGGACGTGGCGCGGGCGCGCATGTTGGTCGATGCCGAAGCCTTGGCCGGCGCGGTCGGCTGCTCGGCGATCTTCGTCGGCGCCGGCGGCGCCGCGGCGGGCATGTAGTGGCCGTCCTTCTCGACGACCTCGCCGCGCGCGATGCGCTTGCGGACGAAGGCCGTGTTCGGGACGGTCTGCCACTCGGCATCGTCGATGCGCTTGTGAGGGGCGCCGTCGCGCGGAAGCATCAGGCGAAGGCCCTCAGCGGTGCGGATGGTGAGCGTGGTGGGCTTGCTCATGGGTTAGACCTCGGCGGTGGCGTCAACCACCTGGACCTGGGGAGTGGAGGCGAGGCGGTGGCGGTGGCGGATCTCCTGAAGCTTATCCGCCGGCGTCTTCGGCGCACGCGCGCAGGTCACCTGCAGCGTGTAGACCGCGCGCCAGACGGTCAGGTCGTCCTGCTGCTCGATGACCTCGCGGTCGAGCTCGAACTGGTCCGAGCCGACCGCGCCGGTGGGCGCGCCGTGCAGGATCTCCTCGATGTCCTGCAGGATCTGGTAGGCGCCCGGGTCGGCGCCGACCGCGAACTGACTGTGATCGCCGTAGCTCCGCGCCTCCCAGCTGTCGAAATGGCTCGAGATGACGTGCACGTCGATGTCGAGCCGCTTGCGCGAGTTGTTCCGCTCCATGCCGCGGTGGTCCTGGATCGAACCATTGCCGGCGGACACCAGGATCGCCGGGCTGGCGCCGTTGAGCTTCGCGATCAGCGCCTGGGCGCCCTCGCCGTTCCAGGTGTCGACCACCTCGGCATAACCGCCGTTTCGGACGTGGAGCGGCTGCAGGTAGAGGATCGCCTGCTGGACGATAACGGCCCGGTGCGACCGCTGGACGGGAACGGTGAAGAGGAGCATCAGGCCGAGACCGTCGGCACCGCGTGGCCGTGAACCATGCCGCGGAAGAGGTCGAGCCCGGTCAGGTCGTCCTGCACGGTCAGGGCGATCCGCTGGCCGGCCTCGAGAGCGAGTGGCTCGCCGAGCAGCTCGCCGAAGTCGAGCTCGACGAGGTAGCCGTCGGCGCCAAAGGGCGCGAGCAGGCGGCCGCCGGCGAGCGCCCAGTCGGCCGCCCGCTTGACGGTGAGCCCGGCCAGGAGGTCGACCAGCACAGTGACGCCGTCGGTGTCGATGACCTGCAGCGTCAGGCCGATGGCGAGCGCGGCGACGTCGCCGGCGAAGGCGCCCAGCGTGTAGGCGCCGCCGTTGAGGACCTCGAGGGTAATGCTTCGCACCCGGGCGACCGTGTCAACGGCGGCAATGAAGGCGAAGGCCGAGGGCGCGCCGAGGACGTTCATATCGGAGGCGACGCCGGCGCCGTCGAGCGTGAGCAGCTTCGCCAGGAGCTCGGCGCCCACGACGCCCAGGGCGCCGGCGGTGCTGCCGCGCTCGGCGACGACCCGCTGCCGGTAGACGGCCACGCCGCTCTCTGTGGTCTTGTCGGCGGCGACGTTGTGGCCCGTTGCGAGTTGAATGTAGCTGTTGCTCACCGGTCGAATCCTTTCACGACGCGCTCGAGGAGGAGCTCGCGGGCCTCGGCCTCGAGCTCAGCCGAGATCCACAGGAAGGGCCGTGCAGGAATTGTGACGCCCCGGCCGGCGGTGCCACCGAAGAACTGCACCTCAGCCCACGAGACCTTCGAAGCGATCGACAGCTCCGCCTTGGTCATGCGGACCTTGAGCGCGGTCTTGAGGCGGCCGAGCTGGTTCCCCAGCCGACGCGCGGCGCCCTTCCGCACCCTGCCCTTCTTGGTGTAGTTCTTCCGGCGGCCGCCGCGGCTCAGCAGCTTCGCCACCGACGCCGGGGCGCGCGGTGCCCAGGTGCCGCTCGGGCCCTCGCGCCAATCGAAGTGTCGCTTCTGGTCCTGGCGGAGCGGCTTGCGCAGAAGGCGGTAGGCCGGCCGGAGGTCCTTGGCGGCCTCGAGCATGCCGCGGATGCCGGCGTCGAGGTCCCGGAGGTCGAGCTCGACGGACATCCGCGGCGCCCTACGCGAAGCCCTTCAGCTTGTCGCGGCTGACCTTCTTGTCGCTCGGCCGGTCGGTGTAGCGGCCGCGGAGGTGCGTCGAGCCGGTCGGCGCCGGGTCGGTGCCCGGCGTCACCTTGCCGCTGGCCAGGCCCTGGACGAGGCGCTCGCGCTCGAGGTGATCCTCGCGGTCGTCGTCCGTCCGGGTGCGCTTGAGGAGGTAGACCGCCTCCTCGGCGCACAGCCAGCGGACGAACTCGGGCACCGGATCGAACGGCACGAGCGACTGCTTGCGCGCGTGCGCGTCGATCCAGCTCGAGGCGCGGGCGATCGCCGTCGAGATCGCATCGGCATCGGCGACCCCGTCGCGGTCGTAGTCGGACATCTGCCGAAGGCGCTCGGCGCCGCCGGCGACGTACTCGACATCCGCCTGGGAGCAGTAGGCCATCGGCTAGGTCCCCGGGGTGACCGCCGGACCATTGCCCGAGCTGCGCTGCTCGGAGCCGTCGGGCGACTTGCCCTTCTGGGCGTTGCGCTCGCTCTTGTCGCCCTGGCGGCGCGCGGCGTTGCGGGCCTTGGCGATCTTCTCGGCCCGGGCCTGGGCGCGATCCTCGACCTCCTCGAGGGCCTGCTTCGACGTCTTGCTCGAGGACTGCGAGACCGACAGGGCGCCGCCGTCCTCGTCGAGGATCTGCTGCGCGCGCTCGGCGCCGATCGCCTCGACCTCGAGGACCTGGGCCTTGCGGGTGAGCTCGACGCCGGCACGCCGGAAGCCCTGGCGGCGGACGGCGGAGACGACGAGGAAACGGGTGCTCTTCGCGAGCTTCTTTTGCATGAGCTGCTCCTTGCTGCGGATGTAGAAAGGGCCCCGCGAAGGGGGCCCTCGAAGCATGGAAGATGAACGGCCGATCAGGTCGTGCCGTTCGAGCCGTAGCAGGTGAACCAGGGCCCGAAACCGACGTTGTGCCGGCCGTCGGTGCCCCAGTACAGCGTCTTCCGCCAAAAGCGGTTGGACTGATCCTGCTCGAGCATGATCGGCTGGCGGATCTGCAGGATGAACGGCTTCAGCGGCCGGCTCAGGTCGGCCAGGAGCCAGTAGTTGGCGTAGGCCCCGCGCAGGCGCGGCGCGAGCATGTGCTGGACGATTCCGGCGTTGACGTTGTCGGCGCCGGCGTCGTTCTTCTCCTTGAGGATGTTCTTGGCGGTCACCCGGAGGGACGGGCCGGTGATGAGGTGCGTCGGCACGATGTTGAGCGGCCGCCCCTCGGGCGTGACGTACTCGGTCATCGTCTGGTAGGCGGTGTTGAACGAGGCTTCGGCCAGGGCCGCGGTGCCCTTGTTCGACTGCGAGGCCTGATCCGGGTCGTCCCGGTGGTCGGTGTCGAAGAAGTACTGCCCGTCGTAGCAGAATCCGTAGGTGTCATCGAAACCGTGCGTGAGCAGGTCGAAAACCAGCTCGTCGTAGTGATCCATGCTGGACATGCCCAGCTGCTGGATCCGGGGCATCACGACGCCCAGGTTGTCGTCCTGAATGTCGTTGCGGTTGACCGGGATCGCGATCGCGTAGTCCTTGTTGACGATCGAGTAGCTCTGCGCGCGCAGCTGGGCGACAGCGCGCTCGCCGATCCACTCCTTCATCATCGGCAGCTCACCGATCCAGTGGTAGCTCTCGCTGGCGTTCGAGCTCTGGATCTCGGTCGCCAGCTGGCGCCAGTAATTCGGGGCGGTCGTCATGGCCATCCCGAACAGGGTCTGGAAGCCGACGTGGGCCGCCGCGAGCTTGGACTCGTCGACGATCTCGGTCTGCTGGTTGCTGAGGCGGCCGGGGAGGATGAGCTTGTCGGGTGCCATCGGTGGGTCCTTTCGCGAGCTGCGGAGGGGCTGGCGGGGAGAGGGGCGGGTTAGACGGCCAGGCGGCCGATGTCGACCAGCACGCCGAGGGCGGCGTCGATCTTGAGGATCTGCGCCGACCTTGGCGCCAGTGCCGGTGCCGTCGTCAACCGTCTCGTCGTCTTCGCAGTAGGCGGCGGCGCCGACGTCGGCCTGCACCAGGGCGTTGACACCACTGTTCTTGCGCCAGACGGCGCCGCCCCTGGCGACCGCGACCTTGACGTCGCCATCGGCCAGGCCGGTCGTGTCGGCGTAGCCCTGGGCGATGCCGGCGGGCTTGTTGGTGCCGGTGGTATCGCCGGGCACGAGGTAGCCGGTGGCGTCGATCTGCACGGTCGCGCCATTGAAGATGATGACGTCGCCCTTGACCGGGTAGTCGGTGATGGGCTTGAGCTCGCCTTCGGCGCGCACCTTGAGGTCCCGAGAAAGAGCCATGTCAGTCGTCCTTGCTTGGAGGGAAGAGAGAGAGGGGAGGAGACGGCGGCGCGCGCTACTGCGCGAGCTCGGGGTGCTGGGCGACGATCTGCTCGTCGGTGAGCCGAAGCTGGCGCTTCATCGAGACCATCGCCGGATGGGTGAGCACCTGCTGGCCACCCGGGCTCGGCGCGCCCGCCGGCGAGGACTGGCGCTCGGCAGCGCGCGCCGGCGCCTGTCGCGGCGCGCCGGCCGCGGTGATCTTCGGCAGCTTCTCGACGTAGTCCCTGGCCGCCTCGTACCCGAGCTTTTCGACCATGCCGACGAGGGCGGCCTCGACCGGGGTCTCGACGCGATCTCCCTTCTCGTCGAAGGCCGGAACGATGCGCCCCTGCTCGACGCCCAGGGCGACGAGGCGCTCGGCGCGGCCGGCGGCGACCTCCTGCTGGGCCTTCGCGAGCGCGGTCTTCGTCTGCCCGTGCGCGCTCTTCTCGAGCTCGAGCTCGGCGGTGAGGTTGGCGACCTGGCCGAGCATGCCGGCCGCCTTGGCGACGATGCTCTCGAGCTCGGCGTCCTGGGGGAGGCCGAGGGCCTTGGCGATGGCGGCGAGAAGCTGCTGGGACATGGGAGGGTCTCCTTGAAGAGCGGTGGGAGTGGAGCGGTAGAGGGCCAGGGCGGTAGAGAGAGACGCCTGTCGCACGTCTTCTATACCCACCTCCGGCACGGCTGGCACGGGAACAAACGACGTCTCGATGCCTTCGGCCTCCTGAAAAATCGCCTCGGCGACGACCGGTGCATCGGCGCCGTCGACCTCGTACGAGCGACCCGGCCAATGATTGCAGTCGCGCCAATCGGCCTTGCAGATCGAGCAGTGGATGGAGCCGGTCGGGTTCCAGCCGATCGAAAACTGCGTCCCCAGGCCGAGCAGCGCATGCTCGACGGCCCAGGGCGCCGACAGCCGGACGTCCTGCTCGATCCACTTGCCGCCATCGGCGGCGTCCGTGAGCTCGGAGCGGAGGATGCGCCCGCCGACCGCCAGCGAGTTGCCCTGCTGGTGATCGCGGAGGAACGGCATGCCCCTGAACGACCGGGCGAACTTGCGCAGCATGCCCGGGCGGAAGCGGACCGAGTTGCGGTTGCGGTTGCCCTCGCGCTGGTAGTAGACCCGCGCGCGCATCAGGAGATCGACCTGCTCGCCGGCGCGGACCTGCTGCAGCAGCTCGCGGCGCTTTTCATCCTGCGCGGCCGCGAGCACCGAGAGCTGCTCGATCGCCCCGAGCGCGTTCGTCGATTCGATGAGACCGAGGGCCACGCCCTCGGTGGTCGCGTCGCCGGCGGCGGCTAGCGGCACGCACCAGAGGACGGCGCTGTCGGTCGCAAGATGGAGCGGGGGCAGTCGGTTGGGCATGGCGGGAAGCTAGGGCAGAAGGTTGCCGCCCGAGGGGGAGCCGGGCGACGGGGCGGGCGCGGCGGCGAGCTCGTCTTCAGGGCCTTCGGGCTCGTGCGCCTGGAAGTCGTAGCGCATCTGGCGCTTGGAGAGAGGCAGGCCGATCTCCCTAAGTGTTTTGAACACGCTCGCGCGCGTCAAGGGAGTCATGTCCGCCACGACCTGGATCCGGAGGATCGGCGGTTCGGTGCCGGCGGGGAATTGGTTGTAGGCCAGGAACGGCTCGGCGACGCAAAGGCGGAAGGCTTCCGACAGCCACTCGGCATCGCCGCGGATCAGCTCGTAGCTGCGCTGCTCGTGCGTGGTCGCCTGCGCGTGCGAGCCGATTCCCTGCGTCTCGACGTTCAGCGTGCCGCCGTTGACCAGCTTCGACATCTCCCAGTTACACAGGTTCACCAGCGCGCCGAAGACGCTGTCGCCGCCGCCCTGCAGGGCCGAATGGTGGATCTTGATCTCGGCGCGATCGGAGTGGATGGCCTGGCCGTCCTCGCCGATGTTGGAGACCGCCTCCTCGAGCTCGTCGATGAGGTCGTCGTGCAAATCCTCGTTGTAGACGCCCTCGGCCAGGGGAATTCCGTACTTGTTGCAGTAGATCACCCAATCGCGGATGGTCAGGCGCTTGAAGAGCGCCGGCCAGGCCAACGTCCGCATCATGCCCAGGCGGGCGATGATGCCCGTGCCGTTCTGACTCCACAGCCAGTGCCCCGGCTCGAGGGGCATTCCGACCGAGTCGACATCGGTGAGCAGGCGCGGCCGGTCCTCGGCGTCGAAGCGGAAGCGGCGGCTCGGCACCGGCGAAAACCAGCGCGGCACGACCGCGCCCTCGGGCGACCGGCCCCAGGTGATCTCGCTGGCGCGATAGCCGTCGTACCGGGCGCGGAGCTGGTGCGCCGATGCCTCGCCGAAGTTGGTACGACCGATCGCGCGCGCGAGCATCTCGGCCGCGGCCTGGCTGGCGCCGCCGGCGCCGCCTGGTTCGATCGACTTGGGCGCCGCGGCGACCGGGGTAACCCGCGAGCTGATCACCGCGCGCAGGTGGCTGTCATTCTCGATGAGGTCCTCGAAGAGGTCGCACTGCATCGCCGGATAGCCCTGCTCGGCCAGGCGGAAGGCCGAGGTCAGCACCTCCGGCCCGGCGCCATAGCCCGGGTGGCTCCGGTAGCGATCGATGAGGTCGCCCGGGCGCGCGAGCAGGACCTCGAAGGGGGAGCGCCCGGGCGCGGCCGGCGGCAGGCGCCCAGCTCGGCGGCGGCCGCCACCGGCGCGATCGCGGCGAGGGCCATGCTCTGCCGGCGGCGCCGGCGGCAGCGCGCGCGGTTCGGCACCAGCGGCCTCGCGGCGCCGGCGGGGTCGAAGCCTATCGCCGAGCCAGCTCAGAAATCCCATCGCGTTCTCCTAGAGTCGCTTGAGCCCCTCGAGGCCGCGACCGCTTCTTGCCGCGGTAGCCGAGGCCGCCGCGCGACCTTGCGCCGGCGCGGGAAGAGGAACCAGTGCAAATAGGTCCATGCGTCGCAAAAGTGGGCGAAGTCCGACCTCTTGTATGGCACGCCGCCGCGGTTCTCCCACTTCCGGATCGCCGTCCGCAGGTCCGGCGCGAGCTCGGGGTCGATGAACGCACGGCGCATTCCCGCGGCGACCTTCACCAGTGCGAGCGACGCCTTGATGCGCTCATGGACCGGCGGATTGGTCTTGTACTTCCGGTCCGGCCGGCGCAGTACCGACCAGCCCTTCTCCCTGAGCAGCTCGGCCGAGGGCGAGCCCTTCGATCGCTCATTGTTCTGCCAGAAGCCCGAACCATCGCAGACGAGCAGCGTCCGGGTTTTGTCGTAGCCGGCGGCCTCGAGGCTCTCGGCGAAGTCGTGCTCATGGCCAGGGCAGAGGATCGCGTTGACGCCCCAGAGCAGCGGCCGAAGCGGATCGGCCTCGTTGTGGATGATTCGCTGCTCGACCGCGACGTTGTAGGGCAGCTTCTGGAAGTCCACGCCCAGGATCGCGTCGAACGTCGAGGCTGTGGTGCTCGGCCATCCATCGAGTCGTGATGTCGCCGACCTCGGGCAGCGGCAGCTCGTTCTCGCGCGTCCAGTTGTAGAAGACGACGTCGGTGGGGTGCAGGAACTCGCCCCGGACTTCCATCGCGATCGTCCGCTCGTCGGCCTCGTCCTCGAGGTCGGTCAGCGCCTCCTGCTCGATGAACGGGTTCTTACGGTAGTCGAAGTGGAAGTACTTCGCCTTCCGGCGGCCGGCGAGCACCGCATCGTGAAAGTCGAGCACCCACATCGCCCGCGACGTCTTCGGCGGGTTGGCGGCCAGCAGGACCACGCCGCCCGTATCGACGATCGACCCGCGGGCGTTGATTAGGACGTCCTCGGACATCTTCTGGGCCTCGTTGAGGAAGACCAGGTCGGCGCCGCCCTGCTTGACGTCCTCGGAGTCGTGCGAGCTCTTCTGGAAGGCCATCGAGCCATTGAGCAGCGTGTATTCGAACCAGGGCGCGCCGCGGTCGGTGTACCACTGGCGCGCGAGGCCGCCGCGGAAGCCGCGATCGAGCTCGGCCGACTTCGCGATCGACTTCGAGACCAGCCAGACGAGCGCGCCGCCGACGGCGACCATCATGGTGGCGGAAGCGACCGCGCCGCCGAAGTGAGTCTTCCCGCCGCGCCGGCCGCCGCCGAGCAGCGCCGACCAAACCCGCGCCGACTCCTTGCCCGGCGGCACCTCACCCGAGCAGAAATCTGCAGCCAGTCGCCCCACCATTCGAGGGTCTCGAGCTGGCCGTCGTGCACGTAGAGCCGCTTGGCCTTCGTGGCCTCGACGCCCTCGAGGTAGCGCTTGTGTCGGACATCCCACACCCCGCCGACCGCCAGGAGAGGCTCCTCGGTCGGGTAGTGGCAGATGTCAATTCGAAGATCGACCTGGCTGCGGCCTCTTGCGAGGTCGGCCTCTGCGATTCGGTCCTCGGCAAGCTGGTCGATCGAGCGGCGCGGCATCAGACAGCTCTTCGTCCCCCTTGCCTTCCAGGGTGGCGCGGTCGCCCAGGATGATCTCCTCCGCGATCCTGATGCGCGTCTTCGGCACGGTGCCGTCGATGGCCTTGGCCAGGCGGACGATCTCCTTGCCGCGCGCCTCTTCGTCCATCTTCGGATCGGTGATCACGTGGTGCATGCGCAGCGAGAGTACCGAGTTGATCCAGACGACCCTGTCGAGCGGATCCTCGGGCGGCTTGCCGAGCGCGGCGTACTCGCGGGCGTGGTCCGGCGTGCGCAGCGGCCCCTTGGGGAGCCGGTCCGCGAGCGTCGGCTTCGGCGGGCCGGCCGCCGCCTTGGCCTTGCGCCGCTCGGCGGCCTTGGCCTTCGCGGCGGCGGTGGCCTTGGCGAGCGCGGCCTTCTGCGCCGGCGTGCGTTCGCGCTTCGGCGCCGGCGCCTCGGCCGGCTTCGGTTTCACGCGGCTGGCGCGCTTCGGTTTGCGCCGGCGCGGCTTTCGGGTGGTGGCCACTGCATCGAGGGTAGCGGGCCGATCGGCCGCTGGCGGGGCTACGGATGGGCCTGGCCGAAAACCGGATCCCGTTTTTT
>CAVSRD010000003.1:0-24347 GCA_963730315.1 uncultured Solirubrobacterales bacterium
GGGAGCGTGATGGCGACCCGGACGCTAGACAGCCCGCCCAGCGTTCTGCCCCTTTACGCCGCGCCGCGCGCCGCTGATCCCCGGCGCCTCGCTGCTGCCCTTCGTGCCGGGGCGCGGCGAGGAGGTCCCCGACACCGAGCTGGTCCTGGGGAGTGCGGCCGGACACCGACGAGGTCGCCGCCTACGCGAGGGTCTGCGGCTTCTCGCTGCGCGACAGCCTGCCCCCCACCTACCCGCACGTGCTCGCCTTTCCGCTGCACATGGCCGTGATGGCCGAAGGCAGCTTCCCGTTCGGCGCGGTCGGCCTGGTCCACGTCGAGAACCGGATCGTCCAGCACCGGCCGCTCAGGCTGGGCGAGGAGGTGGAGCTGCGCGTCCGCCCGACGAAGCTCGAGCCGCACCCCCGCGGCCGCACCTTCGGCCTGCTCACCGAGGCCCGGAGCGGGCGGGCAGAAGGCCTGGGAGTCGGTCAGCACGATGCTGCGCCGCGAACAGCCGGCCGAACGGTCCGCCGCGGACCGAAGAGACAACCCGGAGCGGCAGTCGGCCGATCGGCCGGAGGACGGCGGCTGACGCCGAGCGCGGAGTGGCGGCTGGGCGGCGACCTCGGCCGGCGCTACGCCGCCGTCTCCGGCGACCGCAACCCGATCCACATGCACTCGCTGACCGCCCGGCCGCTCGGCTTTCCCGGGGCGATCGCGCACGGGATGTGGACCAAGGCGCGCTGCCTGGCGGCGCTCGAGGGCCGCCTGCCCGACGCCTTCGCGGTCGAGGTGCGCTTCCGCAAGCCGATCGTGCTGCCCGCCCGGGTCGAGTTCCTCGACGCCGTGGAGGGGGAGGAAATCGGCTTCGCGGTACGCGACGCGAAGCGGCACACCCCACCTCGACGGCCGCGTGCGCGAGGCGAAAGCCGAAGCGAGGAGGAAGGAGGAGAAGTGAACGGCAACGGCAAGGGAGTGGCCGAGCGCAGCATGGGCCTCGGCCTGCGAACTCTCAACTGGCTCGCCGGCTCCAGCCTGCTGGACCGGATCAAGGCCCGCAGGCAGGTCGAGCGGGCGCTGTTCCGGACCAGCAAGGAGGGCTTCCGCACGGCGACCGCCGCCGGGCGCACCTTCAAGGCGGTGCAGAAGCTGGCCCGGCCGGCGCGCCAGGCGACCGGCAAGCCGCGCGCCCTGTTCGACGTCACCCCCGACGAGGAGCAGCAGATGTTCCAGGAGGCGGTGCGCGACTTCGCCGCGGCGGAGGTGCGGCCCGCCGCGCAGGCCGCCGACGCCGAGCGCGCGACGCCGGCCGAGCTGCTCGCCAAGGTCGACGAGCTGGGCGTCAACATGCTCGGCGTCCCCGAGGAGCTGGGCGGCGCGATGCACGAGCAGGCGGCGGTGACCAGCGTGCTGGTCGGCGAGGCGCTCGCCCACGGCGACCTGGGGATCGCCTACGCGGCGCTCGCCCCCGGCGCGGTCGCGACCGCGATCGGCCACTGGGGCACGGCCGAGCAGCAGGCCACCTACCTGCCGGCCTTCAGCGGCGAGGACGTGCCGGCCGCGGCGCTGGCGCTGCTCGAGCCGCAACCGCTTTTCGACCCGCTGAAGCTGAAGACGAAGGCGCGCCGCGACGGCTCCGACTGGGTGCTCGACGGCGCCAAGTCGCTGCTCGCGCGCGCCGCCGACTGCGAGCTGTTCGTGGTCGCCGCCGAGGCCGAGGATCTCGGCCCGGCGCTGTTCGCGATCGAGTCCGGCGCCGCGGGCCTCGCGACCGAGCCGGAGCCGGCGATGGGGCTTCGGCCCGCCGCGACCGGCCGCCTGCTGCTGGAGGGCGTCCGGCTGCCGGGTGGGGCAATGCTCGGCGAGGGCGGCCGCGACGCCTACTCCGAGTGCGTGCAGCGGGCGCGGCTCGCCTGGTCGGCGGTCGCGGTCGGCACCTCGCAGGCCGTCCTCGACTACGTCATCCCCTACGTCAACGAACGCAGCGCCTTCGGCGAACCGATCTCCAACCGCCAGGCCGTGGCCTTCGCGGTCTCGGACATCGGCATCGAGACCGACGGGATGCGGCTCGCCGTCTACCGCGCCGCCGGCCGCGCCGACCAGGGCAAGGACTTCACCCGCGAGGCGGCCCTCGCCCGGCGGCTCTGCGCCGCCAAGGGCATGACGATCGGCTCGGAAGGCGTGCAGCTGCTCGGCGGACACGGCTTCGTCAAGGAGCACCCGGTCGAGCGCTGGTACCGCGACCTCCGCGCAGCGGGCGTGATGGAGGGCGCCCTGCTCGTCTAGAGCGAACCGAGACGATGATCAACCTCGAGATACCGAAGAAGTTCCAGCCGCTGGTCAGCCAGGCACACCAGGTCGCGACCGAGGTCTTCCGGCCGATCTCGCACAAGTACGACGAGGAAGAGCACGCGTATCCGAAGGAGCTGGACATGCTCGCCTCGCTGATCGACGGGATGAACGAGGGCGGCGACAGCGGCGCCGGCGCGGCCGGCGTGCGGCGCGAGCTCGGACGGCAAGCGGGAGGAGGGCGAGAACCGCAACGGCTCCAACCTCTCCACCGTGCTGGGGATCGTCGAGCTGTGCTGGGGCGACGTCGGCCTGCTGCTCTCGATGCCCCGCCAGGGCCTCGGCAACTCAGCGATCGCCTCGGTGGCGAGCGAGGAGCAGCTGGAGCATTACGGCGGCAGGTGGGCGGCGATGGCGATCACCGAGCCGGAGGCAGGCTCGGACTCGGCCGCGATCCGCACCACGGCCGAGCTGGACGGCGAGGAGTACGTGCTGAACGGTGAGAAGATCTTCGTCACCTCCGGCGACCGCGCCGAGCTGATCGTCGTCTGGGCAGCCTCGACCGCTCCAAGGGCCGCGCCGCGATCAAGTCGTTCATCGTCGAGCGCGACAACCCCGGGCTGAAGCTCGACCGGCTCGAGCACAAGCTCGGGATCCGCGCCTCGGACACCGCCAACTTCACCCTGCAGGACTGCCGGGTGCCGAAGGAGGCGCTGCTCGGCAGCCCGGAGATCGACACCAAGCAGGGCTTCGGCGGGGCGATGCAGACCTTCGACAACACGCGGCCGCTGGTCGCGGCGATGGCGGTCGGCGTCGCCCGCGCCTCGCTGGAGCGGACGCGCGAGCTGCTCGAGGAGGCCGGGGTCGAGATCGACTACGCGGCGCCCGCCCTCTCCCAGCCCGCTGCCGTCGCCCGCTTCCTGGAGATGGAGGCCGACTACGAGGCGGCCCGCCTGCTCACCCTGCACGCCGCCTGGATGGCCGACAACGGCCGGCCCAACTCGCTGCAGGCCTCGATGGCGAAGGCGAAGGCGGGGCGCACCTGCGTCGACGTCGCGCTCGGCTGCGTCGAGCTGTGCGGCGCCGCCGGCTACGGCGAGGACGAGCTGCTCGAGAAGTGGGCCCGCGACGCGAAGATCCTCGACATCTTCGAGGGCACCCAGCAGATCCAGCTGCTGATCGTCGCCCGTCAGCTGCTCGGCAAGAGCTCCTGCCGAACTCCGCTAGACCGGCGGCCGTCTGCGGCAGACTGCCGCGCGTGAACTTCGTCGAGGACGTGATGGAGCGCTCGCCGGCCTCGCGGCTGGGGATCGTCGCGATCGACGCCGAGGGGCGCCGCCGCGACTGGTGCTTCGGCGAGCTGATCGCCCGCTCGGCCGGGCTCTCCGGCGCCTTCGCGGCGCGCGGGGTGGGGCGCGGCGACGTGGTGATGACCCTGGTCGGCAACCGGATCGAGTGGGCGCTGTCGCTGCTCGCCTGCTGGCGGATGGGAGCGGTGGCGCTGCCCTGCAACCCGCAGCTGCGCCGCCACGACATGGAGCTGCGAACGAGCGCCGCGGCGCCGGCGCTCTGCGTCGTCGCGGAGGGGCTGCTCGACGAGATCCCTGACGAGGTGCCGGCGATGACCCTCGGCGAAGTGGCCTGGACGCTCGACGAGGACCGCCCGCAGGAGACGCCGGCGCGCGGCCGAGGGGATGGACGCCGAGGACCCGGCGCTGATCGTCTTCACCTCCGGCACGACCGGCGAGCCGCGCGGCGTCGTCCACGCCTACCGCTACCTGGCGGGACAGCGCGCCCAGGCCCAGCACTGGCTGGGCTCGCGCCCCGGCGAGCTGGTCTGGTGCACGACCGCGCCGGGCTGGTCGAAGTCGGCCCGCAACGTCTTCCTCGCCCCCTGGCTGACCGGCGCCGCCGCGGTGATCCAGGACGGCCGCTTCGACCCGGCCGAGCGTCTCGACCTCGCCGAGGCGCTCGGCGTCAACGTGCTCTGCCAGGCGCCGACCGAGTACCGGATGCTCGCCAAGCGGACGACCCTGCGCCCGCTCCCCGCCCTGCGCCGCATGGTCTCCGCCGGCGAGGCGCTCGGGGCGGAGACGATCGCCGCCTTCCTCGAGGCGATGGGCGCCGAGCCGGCCGACGGCTACGGGCAGACCGAGACCGGCCACATCATGCGGCAACCTGGCCGGCGAGCCGGTCGTCCCCGGCTCGATGGGCCGGCCCCTGCCGGGGATCGAGGTGCGGATCGAGAGTGGCGAGCTGCAGGTGCGCGCCTCCTCCTCCCCCACCTTCTTCTCCCGCTACCTCGACGGCGAGCGCTTCGAGGGCGAGTGGTGGCCGACCGGCGACCTGGTCCGCGAAGAGGACGGCCACCTTTTCTTCGAGGGGCGCGGCGACGACATCATCGTCTCCTCCGGCTACCGGATCGGCCCGGGCGAGGTCGAGTCGGCGCTGCTCTCCCACCCGGCGGTCGCCGAGGCCGCCGCGGTCGCCGCGCCCGACCCCGAGCGCGGCTCCGTGGTGCGGGCGATCGTCGTCCCGCGCGGCCGCGAGCCGGGCGAGGCGCTGGCCCGCGAGCTGCAGGAGCACTGCAAGCGCGAGACCGCCCCCTACAAGTTCCCGCGCATAGTCGAGTTCGCCACCGAGCTGCCGAAGACGACCAGCGGCAAGGTGCGGCGCGGCGCGTTGCGGGGATAGCCGCCGCCCGGCGCCTTGCCGTAAAGCGCTACGGAGGGCGCTCGGGAAGCGCCACGTCGGGCGTTCGGGCCACGCAGAGCGCGAGGACCAGAAGCCACATCGAGGGCGAAAAGCGGTGGCCCGACCGCGGTGGGCCGTGATGGCGCTCGGCCAGGTCAAGCAGGCGGACCACCTCCGCGCAGGCAGCACCGTGCGGTCCCTCTCTGTCGCAGGCCAGGTGAGCGAGCGCCACCGACTCGCTCACGTCGCCGCCGGCGAGGCCGCGGCCGACGGCGGTCAGCAGGTGGGAGCAGACCCGCTCCATGGACGGATCGAGTGGGCCGGGAGGCCCGGGCGGCGGACCGGCGTCGGCCGGGTCCTCGCCGGCCAGGACGCGCTCGACCTGGCCGCCCGCGATCGAGACGATCGCCTCGCGGTCGAGCCCGGCCGCCACGGCGCAACGGAGGTGCAGGGCGGCCGCGCTCAGCGGCTCGCCGTAGGGGCAGTCGCTCGCCCAGAGGATCTGGCCCGGGGGGACCAGGCAGAAGAGCGCGATCAGATCGGCCGGGTTCCACCAGGAGGTGTCGATCAGCAGGTTCGGATGCTCCGGCATCAGCCGCCACAGCCAGGCGATGTCGCTCACCGCCGCGTGGGCGAGGATCAGGTGAGCGCCCGGGTGGCGCTCGGCGAGGTCGACCGTGTCGCGCCCGAGGGCCGGGATGCCGCGGCCGGCGTGGATCAGCACCGGGACCCGTCGCTCGTCTGCCAGCGACACCAGCTCCTCGACCGCGGGCTCGTGCATGGCGAAGCGCTCGGCGCGGGGATGCAGCTTGATCCCGCGAGCACCGGCGTCGAGGCAGCGCCGCGCTTCGGCCAGCGCGTCGCGGTGGGGATCGACCCGGCAGAAGGGCACGAGACGGCCACCCGAGCCCTCGGCCAGGGCCAGCGCCGTGTCGTTCGCCGCCGCGTACCCGTCGGGCTCGTGCATCGGGAACGCGACGGCGCGCGCGCCGATCCGCTCGATCGTCGCCAGCAGCTCCTCGGGCTCCTGTCGGTAGCCGTCGGGGTCGTTGCTGCCGAAATGGGTATGGGCGTCGAACAGCGAGAGAGGCTCCGTCTCCCGCTCGACCGCCTCCAGCCAGCGCCGGGTCTCAAGCTCGACCGGGTCGACGTCAGCCACGGCGGGCAACCCTAGCGATCCTCTCGACCGCCTCCTCGACCAGCGCCGGTGAGGTTCCGATGTTGAGGCGCGCAAAGCCCGCGCCCTGGCGGCCGAAGCTCGGCCCCGGGCTGAGCGCCACCCTGCCCCGCTCGAGGATCGCCCGCGAGGGGTCCTCGCCGAGACCGAGCGCCCGCAGATCGAGCCAGGCGAGATATCCGGCCTGCGGTTGCGCATAGCCGACCTCGGGCAGATGCTCGGCCAGGAGCTCCGCCAGCAGGTTGCGGTTGTGGTCGAGCACGCCGATCACGTCGTCGAGCCACGGACCCCCTTCCCGGAAGGCGGCGGCCGATGCGAGCGCGCCCAGATGGTCGCAGTGGGTCGCGCTGAGCGGAAGCCGCTCGACCAGCTCGGCCGCGCTCTCGGAGGCGGTGACGATCTCGGCGCATTGCAGGCCGGCGAGGTTGAAGGTCTTCGAAGCCGAGCAGAAGCCGATGCCCCGCTCCGCCGCTGCCTCGGAGACGGTGAGGAACGGGACGTGCAGAGCATCCGGAAGGAGCAGCGGCGCGTGGATCTCGTCCGCCAGCACCCAGGCGCCATGGCGGACCGCCGCGTCCGCGATCGCGGCCAGCTGCTCCCGCCGCGGCACCCCGCCGGTCGGGTTGTGGGGACTGCAGAGGACCAGGGCGGCGGCGCCCTCGGCGAATTGCCGCTCGATCGCTTCGGGATCGAGCTCGCCCGCGACGAGGGGCGCCTCGGCCAGCTCGCATCCGAGCTCCTCGATCAACGCGAAGAAGGGGTGGTAGACGGGCGTGTTGAGGACGATGCGCGCGCCCGGCTCGGCGATCGCCGCCAGCACGGCCGCGATCGCGCCGACCACGTCGGAGCTGGGGCAGACAGCCCCCGGATCCACGCTCCAGCCCATGCGCTCCGCGGCGAAGCCGGCGAACGCATCGGCCAGGCCAAGCTCCCGGGGCGCGGCGTAGCCGCAGTCGTCGAGCTCCACCGCCTCGGCCAGCGCCCGCTTGACCGGCTCGGCCAGCGGGAAGTCCATCTCGGCGACCCAGGCAGGCAGCACGTCGGCCGGATAGCGCGCCCACTTGGAGCTGCGCCGGCGCCGCAAGCGGTCGATCGGGAGCTCGGTCAGCTCTCGATTGAGAGCCTTCGTCATCAGCCGGAGTCCATCAGCTTCCCGACACCGGCAGCTCTTCGGCGATCCGCTCCGCGTATCCGCGGGCGCCGATCTCGGTGAACAGGCGGTGGGCCTCGCGCAGCTCCTCCCGCCAAGCCCTCGCATCTGGTTCCGACGGCGCCTGCGCCTGCGGCGCCGTGGCGCTCAGCTGCCGGCCGCAGCCGTCGCAGAAGCGCGCCTCGGGCCGATTTGAGTGGCCACACGCTGGGCAATCCACATAACACCCCCGGACAAATGCCGTCCGGACGAGTCTATTCCGATCCCTTCCTGGATGGAGAATTCAGATTCGAGCCCGCGGGACTCGGGGTTGGGCGGCCTCAGACCGGGAACGCCTCGGCGAGGTCGACGGGGCGGCCGAGGTGGAAGCCCTGCGCCATGTCGACCCCGAACTCGTGCAGCATCGCGGTCGTGCGGTCGTCCTGGACGTACTCGGCGATCGTCGCCTTGCCGAGGCCGCGGGCGATCTGGACGATCGCCTTCACGGTCAGCTGGTCGGCGTCGCTGCGCGGCATGTCGCGGACGAAGGAGCCGTCGATCTTGATCAGGTCGAAGGGGATCGACCTCAGGTAGTGGAAGGGGCCGAAGCCGGCGCCGTAGTCGTCGATCGCCACCTGGCAGCCGAAGTCGGTGAGCCGGTCGGCGAAGGCGACCGCCCGCTCGGAGTCGTGGGCGTTCGCCGTCTCGGTCAGCTCGAAGGTGCAGCCGGCCGGGTCCGCGCCGCCTTCGTCGAGCCGCCGCTCGATGAACTCGAGCACCGAGGCGTCGTTCAGCGAGGCACCGGAGAGATTGACGTGCAGGTGGAGCGGCGCGCCCTCGCGTTCCCGCTCGGTGAGCAGCTCCAGCGCCCGGGCGATCACCCAGCGGTCCAGCTCCTGCACCATGCCGGAGCGCTCCGCCGCACCGATGAACGAGGCGGCGGGCAGCAGCTCCCCGTCCTCGCTGCGCATCCGCAGCAGCAGCTCGTAGCGCTCTATCCCGCCGGAGGCGAGGTTGCGGATCGGCTGCGTGAAGAGGCTGAGGCGATCGTCGGTGAGGGCATCGCGGATCCGCGCCGCGGCGGTCTGGTAGCGCTTCGGGCCGCGCTGCGGCTCGCTCGGGTCGCGGAACAGGGCGATCTGGTTGCGCCCCCCCTCCTTCGCCCTGTACATCGCCTGGTCGGCGGCCACGAGCACCGCCTCCGAGCCGCCCCGCCCGCCGCCGAACATCGTGATCCCGACGCTGATCGTCGCCCCCCCGGCGTCCGACACGGGACGGGCGCTGTCCGCCACCCGGGAGCGCAGGTCTTCGCCGAGCTGAAGCGCCCCGGCGGTGTCGGTCTGCGGCATCAGGACCGCGAACTCGTCCCCGGAGAGCCGCGCCACGATGTCGGTGATCCGGACCCGCTCCCGCATGACGTCTGCGACCTGGCGGATCAGGTTGTCGCCGGCGTGGTGGCCGAAGGAATCGTTGACCGCCTTGAGGCCGTCGATGTCGACCACCATGACCGCGCCCTGGCCGCCGTAGCGGGCGGTGAAGGAGACGTGCTGGTCCAGCTCGGCGCGGAAGCGGCGCCGGTCGAGCAGCCCGGTCAGCGAGTCGTGGTCGGCGAGGTAGCGCAGCTCGGCCTCGTTCCGCTCGGCCCGCTCCAGCGCCGCCAGCACGACTTCCCGGTCGTCCTCGTCCAGCTTGCGCAGGACGCCGTCGACCGCCGGTTTGTCCTGCGCGCTGATTCGCCTGTTTGCCACCTATGGAATGTAGACACCGACCGGTCTGGTTCGACGTGCAACGCAGGGGAAATTCGTCCAATCCGACCCACTTTCGCTGAGCGCGAACCACCAATAGTTGTCCTGCCGCGACACCCGAGTACCCTGGCCGAATGGCCAACCGACTGGCGGAGGAGACCAGTCCGTACCTCCTGCAGCACCGGGAGAACCCGGTCGACTGGTATCCGTGGGGCGAGGAGGCGCTGCGCCGGGCCCGCGAGCTGGACCGCCCGCTGCTGCTCTCGGTCGGCTACTCGGCCTGTCACTGGTGCCACGTGATGGAGCGCGAGTCCTTCGAAGACCCGGCGACGGCCGCCTACATGAACGAGCACTTCGTCTGCGTCAAGGTGGACCGCGAGGAGCGGCCCGACCTCGACGCCCTCTACATGGAGGCGGTGCAGGCGATCGGCGGCCACGGCGGCTGGCCGATGACCGTCTTCTGCGACCCCGACGGCGTGCCCTTCCACGGCGGCACCTACTTCCCGCCCGAGCCGAGCCGCGGCTTGCCGAGCTTCCGGATGGTGATGGAGGCAGTGGTCGACGCCTTCGCCGAGCACCGCGAGCAGCTGCGGGAGCGTGCCCCGCAGATGCGGGCGCGGCTGGGGGCGATCGGCGCGATCGAGCCGGCCGCCGAGCCACCAGGCGCCGAGCTGCTCGAGGCGGCACTGGCGACGCTTCGCGAGTCGGCCGACACCGAGCACGGCGGCTTCGGCGGCGCCCCCAAGTTCCCGCCCGCCTCGGCGCTGGAGCTGCTGCTCGCCCATGGCGAGACCGATCACGTCGAGCGCACGCTCGACGCGATGATGGCGGGTGGCATCTACGACCAGCTCGGCGGCGGCTTCTCGCGCTACTCGGTCGACGGGGCCTGGCTCGTCCCCCACTTCGAGAAGATGCTCTACGACAACGCGCTGCTCGCCCGCGCCTACCTGCACGGCTGGCAGGCGCTCGGCCACCGGCGCTACCGGCGGGTCTGCGAGGAGACGCTCGACTGGGCGCTGCGGGAGATGCGCGGCCCGGAGGGCGGTTTCTACTCGGCCCTCGACGCCGACTCGGAGGGCGAGGAGGGCCGCTTCTACGTCTGGACGCAGGCGGAGGTGCGCGAGGCCCTTGGCCCCGAGGCCACGGAGGCGATCGATTTCTACGGCGTAACCGAGGCGGGCAACTTCGAGGGCCGCAACGTCCTGCACCGCGCCGCCGGCGCCGCGGCGACCCAGCCCGCGGCGCTGGAGGACGCGCGGCGGACGCTGCTCGAGGCGCGGTCGGCGCGGGCGCGACCGGGCCTCGACGACAAGCGGCTGACCGCCTGGAACGCGCTGATGCTGGCGGCGCTGGCCGAGGCCGGGGCGGCGCTGGGCCGCGCCGACTACCTCGACGCGGCGCGCCGCGGCGCCGAGTTCGTGCTCGGCGAGCTGCGCGACGAGCGGGGCAGCCTGCTGCGCACCTACAAGGACGGCGAGGGCCGGCTCAACGCCTACCTCGAGGACCACGCCTTCCTGCTGGAGGCGCTGATCGCCCTCTACGAGGCGAGCTTCGAGCCACGCTGGTACGAAGCGGCGGAGGCGCTCGCGGCCACCACGATCGACCGCTTCGGCGACCCGCAGCGGGGCGGCTTCTTCTCGACCTCCGCCGACCACGAGGAGCTGATCGCGCGCCGCAAGGAGATCGGGGACCACCCGATCCCCTCCGGCAACTCGGCGATGGCGCTCGGCCTGCTGCGGCTCGCCGCGCTGAGCGGCGAGCGCGCCTACGAAGGGCAGGCCGAGGGCGTCCTGCGCCTCTTCGCCAAGGCGGCTCCGCGCCAGCCCGACGCCTTCGCCCACCTGCTGCGGGCGCTCGACTTCCAGCTCGCCCCCACCAAGCAGGTCGCGCTGGTCGGCGACGACCTCAGCGGGCTGGCCGCGGTCGTCCGCTCCGGCTTCCGCCCCCACCAGGTCCTCGCCGGCGGCCCCGAGGGCGGCTCCGTGCCCCCGCTGCTCGCCGATCGCGCGGCGATCGGCGGCGAGCCCACCGCCTACGTCTGCGAGCACTTTTCCTGCCGGGCTCCCGTAACCGAACCTCAACCGCTGGCCGACTTGCTCTGAGAGGATGCCGCAGATGCGCGGCTCCATGCTCACCTTGGCCGCCGGGCGTCGGGCGAAGTGGGTCGTCGTCGCAATCTGGTTCGTCGCGATCTTCGTCGCCGTCGGCCCGGCCAACCTCCCCGGCAAGTTCGAAGACGCCGAAAACAACGAGGCCTCGTCCTACCTGCCCGGCGATGCGGAATCGACCAAGGCGCTTGACGCGACCGAGTCGCTCCAGAACGGCGAACTGGCGCCGGCGGTGGTGCTCTTCAGGCGCGAGTCGGGCCTGACCGCGGCCGACCGCCGCACGATCGTCGAAGACGTCGGCAAGATGACCCGGCAGCGCTTCCCGGGGGTCATCGCGGACGGCGAAACCGCCGCCGCGGGCGGCGATGGCGGCGGCGGCGGTGCGGGCGAAGCGCCCGCCGCCGCGCCGCAGGGCCTCTCAGCCGGTTGCGCCGGCCGGACCGCGGCGGTGCCCGGCCAGCCCCGCGACTACGCCCCCTTCGTCGGTCCGATCTGCTCGGCCGACGGCAAGGCGGCGATCGTCATCGCCTACATCAAGGCCGAAGGCGAGGGCGAGCGGATCGTCGACCCGATCAAGGCCTGGCGCGAGGACATCGCCAACCCGCCCGCCGGCCTCGAGGTGAAGATCACCGGCGGGGCCGGATTCTCGGTCGACGCGATCGAGGTCTTCGAAGACATCAACGGCACCCTGCTGCTGGCCGCGGTCAGCCTCGTCGTCTTCCTGCTGATCCTGATCTACCGCTCGCCGATGTTCTTCTTCATCCCGCTCGCCGCGGTGCTTTTCGCCGAGGCGCTCTCGCGCTCGATCGGCTACGGGGTCTCAGAGCTGGGGGCGGCGATCAACGGGCAGTCCAGCTCGATCATGTCGGTGCTGGTGCTCGGTGCCGGCACCGACTACGCGCTGCTGCTGGTCGCCCGCTACCGCGAGGAGCTGCACCGCACGGTCGACAAGCACGAGGCGATGCGCACCGCGCTCGCCTCGGCCGGGCCGGCGATCTTCGCCTCGGCGACGACGGTGGTCGCCGCGCTGCTCTGCCTGCTGGTCGCCAGGGTCAACGGCACCTCGGGCCTCGGCCCGATCGCCGCGATCGGCATCGCCTGCGCGGCACTCGCGATGCTCACCCTGCTGCCGGCGATGCTGACGACCTTCGGGCGGCGGGCCTTCTGGCCCTTCGTGCCGCACACCGCTTCCACCGCACCGAGCGCGGAGGGGATCTCCGAGCGGGCGCGGCGGCGGATCGTCGAAGGCTCGGCGCTCGGCGCGCTGGCCCGGGTGATCGCGGCCTGCCTGCTGGTCTTGCTGTTGCTGCCGCTGGTGCTCGTCAACTGGATCCTGCGCCGGCTCAGCGGCCGGCGGATCCCCTCGCTGATCGTCGGCCCGCTCGACCGGGCGGTCTTCAGGCCCTACGAGGTGCGCCGCCACCGGCTGGAGCGCGCGGTCGACGCAACCCACGGGGTCTGGGCCCGGATCGGCCAGCGGGTCGCCCGCGGCCCGCGGCGGATCATGGTCGGGTCGATCGCGGTCCTGCTCCTCTTCTGCGGCGGCTTCGCCTTCTTCTCGACCGCGCTGACCGCCGAAGACACCTACACGCACGAAGTCGAATCGATCGAAGGGCAGCACCTGCTGAGCAAGAGCTTCCCCTCCGGCACCACCGCCCTGACCGACATCGTGGTGGAGAGCCGCGGCGAGGTGCAGGCGGTGCGACGGGCGGTGGCTCGGGTCGACGGGGTCGAGGCGGTCTCCCAGCCGGTTGCCGCGGGGCCGCCCGGCATCCTGCTCCAGGCGACCCTGGCGATCGAACCGTATTCGACCGCGGCATTCGACCTGGTTGAACCGATCCGCGAGGCGGCGCACGAAGTCGCCCCGGACAGCCTCGTCGGCGGGCCGACCGCGGTCGAATTCGACGTTCGAGACGCGGCAGGCTGGGACTCGACGGTGATCCCGCCGATCATCCTGGTCGTCGTGCTGCTGATCCTGGTCGGCCTGCTGCGGGCGGTGGTCGCGCCGGCGATCCTGATCGGGACGGTGATCCTCAGCTTCCTGGCAGCGCTCGGCGTCGGCTACTTCGCCTTCGATGTGATCTTCGACTTCCCCGGATCGGACCCCTCGCTGCCGCTCTTCTCCTTCGTCTTCCTGGTCGCGCTGGGGGTCGACTACAACATCTTCCTGATCGCCCGCGCCCGCGAGGAGACGATCGAGCACGGCTCCAGGCAGGGCATCCTCCGCGCCCTCGCGGTGACCGGCGGGGTGATCACCAGCGCCGGCATCGTCCTCGCCGGCACCTTCTCGGTGCTCGCCGTCCTCCCCCTCGTCTTCCTCACCGAGCTGGGCTTCGTCGTCGCCTTCGGCGTGCTGCTCGACACCTTCCTGGTGCGCAGCGTCCTCGTCCCCTCGATCGCGCTGACAGTCGGCGACCGGTTCTGGTGGCCGTCGGCGCTGGCGCACCAAAAAAACTCTGACTGACCGCTACAGAATAGGCAGGAAGTTCTCCAGCTCGTAGGGCGTCACCTGGACGCGGTACTCGTCCCATTCCTGCCGCTTGATCTCGACGAAGCGGCGGAAGGTGTGCTCGCCCAGGGTGCGCAGGACCAGCTCCGAGTCGGCCGCCACGTCGATCGCCTCGCCGAGCGTCTCCGGCAGCTCCTCGATGCCCCGCTGCGCCCGCTCCTCGGGCGAGAGGTGGTAGAGGTTCTGCTCCATCGGCTCGGGCAGCTCGTAGCCCTTCTCGATCCCCTCCAGCCCGGCCTGCAGCATTCCGGCGAAGCAGAGGTAGGGGTTGCAGGCCGGGTCCGGACAGCGCAGCTCGGCGCGGGTCGCCCCCTCCTTGCCGGGGTGGTAGAGCGGCACGCGGATCAGCGCCGAGCGGTTGCGGCGCGACCAGGCCAGGTAGACCGGCGCCTCGAAGCCGGGGACGAGGCGCTTGTAGGAGTTGACC
Source organism: uncultured Solirubrobacterales bacterium (assembly GCA_963730315.1). Classification (GTDB taxonomy): domain Bacteria; phylum Actinomycetota; class Thermoleophilia; order Solirubrobacterales; family 70-9; genus VRUE01. The sequence continues at coordinate 14,060 of CAVSRD010000003.1, forward strand.
CACTGCGCGAAAAGCGGCGAGATCTCCCGCGCGTGCCTCAGTTGGCCGGCGATGAAGGCCTTCGCGGTGGGCGAGAGGAAGTACTGGTCCTCGGGATCGAAGAAGGCGTTCCTGCCGTCCTTGCCGAGCGACTGGTGGACGTGCATCCCCGAGCCGTTCTCCCCGTAGAGCGGCTTCGGCATGAAGGTCGCGTGCCAGCCGTATTTCATCGCGTACTCCTTGACGACGATGCGGTAGGTCATGCAGTCGTCGGACATCGCCAGCGCGTCCTTGTAGCGCATGTCGACCTCGTGCTGGGAGGGGCCGACCTCGTGGTGGGTGTACTCGACGTGGATGCCCATCTTCTCCAGCGCCAGCACCGTCTCGCGGCGCAGGTCGGAGCCGGCGTCGAGCGTTGTCAGGTCGAAGTAGCCGCCCTCGTCGAGCACCTCGGGCACGCCCTGCGGCTTGGCGGAGCGAAAGTAGAAGTACTCCAGCTCGGGGCCGATGTTGTAGCCGTCGAAGCCGAGCTCCTCGGCGCGTTTGAGGGCGCGGCGCATGATCCAGCGCGGGTCGCCCTCGTAGGGGTCGCCGCCGGGCACCCGGATGTCGCAGAACATCCGGGCGACAGCGTTCTCCTCCTCGGGCCGCCACGGGATGATCGCGAAGGTCGAGGGGTCGGGCATCGCGATCATGTCCGACTCCTCGATCGGGTTGAAGCCGGTGATCGAGGAGCCGTCGAAGCCCATGCCGCCCTCGAAGGCGTCGTCCAGTTCGGCCGCGTTGATCGAGAAGCTCTTCAGCTGACCGAGGACGTCGGTGAACCAGAGGCGCACGAAGCGGACGTCGCGCTCCTTGACAATCTCGCTGACCTCGGCGGCACTCTTTGGCTTGTCTGCCATCTCTCGGCTCCTTTCTCGGCGCTGCGGCTTCTGCGGGCAAGATAGGCGACCGAACGTCGGGGTGCGGCGCGGCGTATTACGGGGATATGACGGTTGCCGAAATAGGCTTGCGAGCGGCGGCGAAACCAGGTATAACTTACTTCGCGTAAGTTAGTGGCTCAAAGTAAAGTAAAGGCGACGTAAAGGCTCTGTAAAGCGGAAAATCCCGCACCGGGGCCCAAAGGCGGAAGCGACGTGACGGTAAAAACAGCAGTGAGCAGATTCCAGATCCACGACGAGCTGACGGCTCCCGACGAGAGCGCTCCCCTGATCAAGAGCATCCAGGCGGCCGGCGGCGCGGTGACCAAGTTCGTCGGCGTCCTAGCCGGCTCGCCCGCCGTGCTGCGGGCCTACACGCGGATGCGCTCGGAGCTGCGGGGCGGCGTGCTGCCGCTGGCGACCCGCGAGCGGATCGCGCTGGCGGTCGCCGAGCACCGCAACGACGAGTACAGCATCGCCCAGCACGCGAAGTCGGCGCGGCGCGCCGGGCTCGGGCTGGACGAGGTCTCGCGGGCCCGCAACTTCACCTCAGGCGACGCCAAGGAGGCGGCGCTGCTCGCCTACCTGCGGGCGACGCTCGAAGCTGGCGATCCCCCCCACCACCTCCACGAGGAGGCGCGGGAGATCGGCTGGAGCGATGAGGAGCTGCTCGAGGCGGTCGCGCACCTGGCGCTCAACGAGTTCCAGAGCCTGATCGCGAGCGCGGCGGCTCTACCCAAAGACCAGGCGACGCCGGAAGTGCTGCCCTCGGTGGCGTAGAGGGCCGGGTACCCGGCCCTCTATCCCACTCCGGGTCAGCCCTCGACCACGGTCGCGGTGTAGAGCAGGCGCGCGGTCGAGTAGCGGCAGGCGTAGGTGGCGCGCGTGCCGACCTTCTGCTGCGGCTGGCCCTGGCGGACGTCGGTCGTGTTGGTGCACTTGCCCGGCTCGCGACTGGCCCGCCAGACGTTCTTGGCCGAGATGTCCTGGGCGAATGCGGGCGCCCAGGTGGGGATCGTGAGGCCGACGATGTCGCCCTTCTGCACCTTGAGCGAAGCGCCGAACTTGACGGTCTGTCCCAGATAGGGGCTGAGCACGTGGACCCGGCTCTGGCGCCGCAGGGTGTAGCGGGGCGGGTGGCTGCCGGGGATGCGCCTCAGGATCGCCAGCCGCGCCTCCGGCGGCGTTCCGAAGAATCCGTTGAAGAAGGAGCGCTGCCTGTTGGTCGGCTGGGCGAGGGTCAGCGTCCAGGCCTTCACCCTGCCGGGGCGCTTGACGTTGAACGGCAGGCTCGACTGGTTGGTGCTGACCTGGAAGCCGGTGACGCTGCCGACCGCCTGGCAGGGGAGGTCGGGGCAGGACGGGTCGGGCATCGAGGCGGTGCTGCCCAGGACCACGGTGGTCTTCGAACTGGTCGCTGCGCCGGCGCCGGCGGCGAGCGGGACGAGCAGCGCCAGGCAGCCGGCGAGCGCAAGCCCCGCAGCGGACCGGCGAAGGGCGACCCGCCGCCCGAAGGGTGCTCTCTGCGAAGACTGCGACATGCCCGTGCTCCTCTCGTGGAAAGCTGCTGGAGACGGGAAGATTATCCGCCGCGACGGCCGTTACCGGCCTGGCTGGCCGAGGCCGGCCCGCGCGTAGTGCAGGGCGACCGCGTAGCGGATCCGGCCCGAGCCGCCGAAGTGCAGCGCCCGGCGGGCGCCGTTGGTGAGGTCCCAGTCGTTGCCGCGGGTGTAGGGGCCGCGGTCGATCACCCTGGTGACGATCTGGCGGCCGTGGTAGACGAACCTGACCGGAGTGCCGCAGGGCAGGTCGCGGTGAGCGACGCCGATCGTCTGAGGCCGCAGGACCTGGCCGCAGGCGGTGTGCTGGCCGTAGAGGCCGGGCCCGTACCAGGTGGCGCCGGCGAAGTGCAGCGGCGCGAAGGCGAGCCCGCTGCCTTCCCGCACGCCGCTGGAGGCGACGGTCGAGGCGCCGCCGGTGCTGCCTTGGGCGAGGCCGGGTGCGCAGGCCGCGATGACCGCGGCGATCAGCGGCAGCGCGATCCAGCATCGTTCTTTCCGCCCAGGGCGGTTCCTTGCTTCCTTCATAGCTCTTTCCGGCGCTTACGGGGTTAGCTGACGGGCTCGCGCTGAAAGAGCTGCGCTACGCGGCAGGTGCCGGCGATTCGCCCCAACCGATGGGTCCCCCGCTCTCCGCGGTATGTGGCGGAGATTCAGCGGAAGTTGGCGGCACGTTAGCAGACGCTAAGACGGAATTCTGCGACGAGATTGAGAAAGGGCTCCCCGGCGAGCGGGGAGCCCTTTCCGCAGCGGGCCTGTAAGCCGGATCCTGTCGCGAGCGACCATCTATCTCCCCGGGACCGGGGTCCCGGGGGGGCCTGGACGGCCCTGCGGCCTACCTGGACCTCGCCGGGCAGGGTCGACGGTCCTGCTTGGCCTTGCACCGGGCGGGGTTTGCCTGGCCGCCGCGTCGCCGCGGCGCCGGTGCGCTCTTACCGCACCATTTCACCTTTGCCTGTACGCGGCTCACGTGTGGCCGCGCCATCGGCCGTGTGTTTCTGTGGCACTTTCCCGCGGGTTTCCCCGGGTGGGCGTTACCCACCGCCCTCGCCCTCTGGTGTCCGGACTTTCCTCGAGGGGTTTTCTCTCCCCCCGCGGTCACTCGGCCCGCCCCTCGATGGTACCGCGAAGCGTGCCATTCGATGCATCGCATCGAATATCCTGCCGCCGATGCCGGTTGCCGTCGTCACCGGAGCGGGCGGAGGGCTCGGCCGCGCGATCGCGCTCGACCTCGCCCGGCGCGGCTTTTTCGTCCAGGTCTCGGATCTCGACGGCGACGCGGCGGCGAGGACCGCGGTTGAGGCCGGCGCCGGCGCCTCCGCCTCGACCCTCGACGTCCGCGACGAGGCGGCCTGCCGCGCGGCCGCGACGGCCGCGGCCGCTCGCTCCGGCTCGCTCGACCTCTGGGTCAACAACGCCGGCGTGCTGGTCACCGGCCCCGTCTGGGAGCAGGACGAAGGGGCGCGCAGGACGATGCTCGAGGTCAACGCGCTCGGCACGATGAACGGCACCCTCGCGGCGCTGGCCGAGATGAGGCGCGCCGGCCGCGGCCACGTGATCAACGTGATCTCCCTGGCCGGGATCGTCGCCGCGCCCGGCGAGGTCGCCTACTCGGCGAGCAAGCACGCGGCGATGGCCTTCACGCTCGGCACGCTTTTCGACCTCCGGCAAGCGGGATCCACCGAGATCTCGGTCTCCGCCGTCTGGCCGGACGGAGTCTGGACGCCGATGCTCGAGGGCAGGCTCGACGACCCCGGCGCGGCCAGCTCCTTTTCGGGCCAGCTGCTCACCCCCGAGCAGGTCGCGGTAGAGGTCGGCAAGCTGACCGAACGGCCGCGCCCGCTGCTCGTGCTGCCCCGCTGGCGCGGCCCGATGCTGCGCGTCGTCGACCTCTTCCCGCGGCTGGCGCTGCGGCTGCTGCCGCTGGTGATGCGTGACGCGAGCCGCAGGCAGCGCCGCTACAAGAAGCTGATCGAAACCGGCCGGTGGCCCTGATCCCTGGGGCGCCGCGTCAGACCTTGCGGACTACGCCGATCACCCGGCCGAGCACGCTCGCATCGGTGGAGCGGATCGGCTTCATCGCCTTGTTCGCGGGCTGCAGGCGGACGTGGTCGTCCTCATGGAAGAAGCGCTTCACGGTCGCCTCGTCGCCGATCAGGGCGACGACGATCTCGCCGTTGGAGGCCTCCTCGGCCGGGCGGACGACCACGTAGTCGCCCTCGAAGATGCCGGCTTCCTTCATGCTTTCGCCCCGCACACGCAAGACGTAGTCGCCGTCCTCGCCGCCGATCACGTCGGGGATCTCGATGTATTCCTCGATGTTCTCCTCGGCAAGGATCGGCTCGCCGGCGGCGACCTGCCCGACCAACGGCAACCCCCCGTCGCCGGGCATGATCGTCTTCTTGGCCCGGTCGATCATCACCTCGATCGCCCGCGGCTTGGTCGGGTCGCGGCGCAGCAGCCCGATCTTCTCCAGGTTCGCGAGGTGCGCGTGCACGGTCGAGGACGAGTGCAGCCCGACCGCCTTGCCGATCTCCCGCACCGTCGGCGGGTAACCCGTCTTGGCCGCGTAGCGGCCGATGAAGTCGAAGATCTCCTTCTGCCTCTTGGTCAGGTCAAGGTCCACCCGATCCTCCTCGCGGCCGGCATTAGCCTCCGATAGCTTCGAACATCTGTTCGCAGGCTACCGCTTGTTTCGGACGCATTCAAGCGAGCTCCCGTCCCGCATCGGACCGACCAGCCCCGCGCCCCATCGAGGCCAACCATCTACAATCGGCCGCCCCCGAGCGGCTGTGGCGGAACTGGTAGACGCGCAAGGTTGAGGGCCTTGTGCCCCTCACGGGGCGTGATGGTTCGACTCCATTCAGCCGCACTGGAAAACCCCCGCGCAGCGGGGGTTTTCCCTTCGGGCGAGGAGGCGGTTCGGCTAGCTCGCCGGCTCCCTCGAGGCAACGTCGACGTCGACGTTGACGTCCGTATCGACCTCCACGTTGACCACGACGGCGCTGCGGGCGAGGCTGCGCACGGCGCTGTACTGGGCCCGGGCGATGGCCTGCGCCATCTCCAGGCCGGAGTTGACGATTTCCCGCTGCTTGGTGACGCCGACGCTCACGGGGACGACCTTCTCCACCGTCTCGACGAACTCGCTGAGCGTCTCGGCCAGGGTCCCCTGGCCGGTCCTGATCAGCTCGAGCCACTGCTCGGAGAGCTCCTTCGCCTCCTGGTCTGCGGTCTCGACGACCTCGGCTTTGGACGCGGTCATTACGATCTTGCCTCCTCGCCCTCCCCGGCCCCGACCGACTCGCCGGCGCTGTGCACGACCTTTTTCAGGAAGTCGTACTGGGTCTCGACCAGTTTGTCGGCCATCTTCAGGGCCGAGTCGACGATTTCCTCGACCTGCGAGGGGCTCGCCGAGCCGGAGAGCGTCTTGTCGATGCTGCCGACGAAGCTGCGAACCGCCCCGATCGCCGCCTCCTGGCCGTCCTTGATCTCGTCCAGCACTTCCTCGGACAGCTCTACCGATTTGTCTGCAAGTGCCATTTTGCGCCTCCCTTCCGATCCCGCAGGGATCCCTGTCGTGCTGCCTGAACGTCGCCCGGTCGGGCCTCCAGCTCGAATCCTTGCCGTCGCCGCAACGGTCCGCATCCGCAATAGCTACGGATCGTTCGTGTGCTGAACTGCCGACCGGAAGGGAGCCCACGGGCGCGCTCAGGTCTCCGCCTCCACCCGGCCTTCGCCGACCGCCGTCCGCAGCGCCTCGTAGTCGCGTTCGCTGCGGTCGGCGTAGGTCTCGGCGAACTCGGCCATCGCCCGGTCGAAGACCTCTCCCTTGCCGAGGTAGGCGGCGATCGCGATCCGGTCGCCGCCGCGGGCGTGGGCGTGGGCCAGGGTCATGCCGCAAATCTGCGCGTAGGCGGTCAGCGCGCGCGGCTCCATCTCCTCCACCTTCGCCGAGGCCTTCCAGTCCCATAGCTGGCGCACGTAGAAGTCGTGGCGGTGGCCGTCGATCCCCTCGGCCCGCAGCCAGCCGAGCAGCAGGTCGCTCGAGGCCTGCATCAGCCTCTGCCCCTGGACGACCCGCTCGCCCTGCTCGTCAAAGCGGCTCGGCGCCGCGTAGGGCTCGATCACCGAGCGCTGCGCCTCCTTGACCTGCAGGAAGAGCGGATCGCGCTCGTCACGACCCAGCATCAGGACGATCCAGGCCCGCGTGCCGACGCTGCCCACGCCGACCACTTTGAAGGCGGCGTCGACGAAGCGGTAGCCGTCGAGGACGGCACCGCGCTCCTCGTCGAGCGACTCGCGGTACTCGCCGAGCAGCTCCTGAACGCGCGTTTCGACGTCCACTCCCTCCGCCTCCGCGCCCAGCTCGCGGATCGGCACGACGAGGGGCGGGTCGGAAACGATGCGCGGCTCCCTGCCGGAGTCGTCGACCAGCTTCGAGAAGGCCCGCGAGCTGTCCTTGGCGCGCGCCTTGGCGACGCCGCGTTTGAAGCGCTTCCTCTGCTCTTCGCCCGCCGCCGCCACCCAGCGCTCGGCGATCGTCTCCGCGTCGAGCTGCTGGTACCAGGCCTTGAGATTGCCCATCGCCGCCAGGCGTCGCATCGTTTCGCGGTATTCCGCCGTCGCGGCCCGCACGATGCGCCGCCGTCGCCGCCGGCCAAAGCCGCGCTCGCGGCCGGCCAGCGAGAAGCTGGCGACCAGCCGCTTCAAGTCCCACTCCCAGGGGCCGCGCAGCGTCTCGTCGAAGTCGTTGAGGTCGAAGACGAGCCGCCGCTCGGGGGAGGCGAAGGCTCCGAAGTTGGAGAGGTGGGCGTCGCCGCAGAGCTGCGTCTCGAACCCCGAGCGCGGGGTCGCCGCGAGGTCCGCCGCCATCACCGCCGCGGCGCCCCGGTAGAAGGCGAACGGCGAGGCCAGCATCCGCCCGTAGCGCAGCGGCACGAGCCGGCCGACCCGCGAGACCGCCTGACGCTCCAGCAGCTCGACCGGGTCCGCCCGGCCTGCGGGCGCCTCCCACTCGCCGTTGCTGGAGCGCGGCGCCGCCGACCGCGCCGCCTTCCCGGCCGCGACCCGCTCCCCCGGCGTCCCGGGATTGTGGTCTCGGTCGGCCATCGTCAAGCGTTCAGTGTCCCTCATGCGGCAAGCCGGCGTCGCCGGCCGTACGACCTCGAGTCTGCGTCGGCGACTACTGTGGCGGCGATGGGGCAAGGGTCGGTCGACAGCCTGATTGGACGGGTCGAGGAGGTCTTCGCTTCGCTTCCCGAGCGCTACCTGGGCGGCGAGGAGGGCCGTCGGGCGACTGTCCAGGTCCGTCTCTCCGACGTCGGGCGCAGCTGGGAGGTGGAGCTGCGCGACGATCGCTGCAAGGTCCGCACCTCGCCGCGCCGCGAGCCCGACGTGACAATCGGCACCGACGCCGCCACCTGGCTGGCGCTGCGCGAGGGCCGGCTCTCCGGGCTCGACGCCTTCCGCGAGCGCCGGCTCTGGGCGCGCGGCAACCTCGACGTCGCGGTCGGCTTCGAGGGACTGTTCAGGCTGCCCGACGACCGCCCGCCGCTGCTGCGGCTGCACGACGTGCGGGTGCGCGGCGCGCGGATCTCCTGCCTGACCGCCGGCCACGGCCCGAAGCGGGCGATCCTGATCCACGGCCTGGGCGGCGCCAAGAGCTCCTTCTTCGAAACCGTGGCAGCCCTCTCGCCCGACCACACCGTGCACGCGATCGACCTGCCCGGCTTCGGCGCCTCCTCCAAGCCGCTCGCCTCCTACGCGCCGGACTTCTTCGCCCGCCACGTGCTGCGCCTGATGGACGCCCTGGCGATCGACCGCGCCGACCTGGTCGGCAACTCGCTGGGCGGGCGGGTCGCGCTTGAGGTAGGCCTGCGGGCGCCGGGCCGGGTGCGCAGCCTCAGCCTGCTCGCCCCCTCGATGGCCTTCCGGCGCGGCCGCGAGCTGGTGCCGCTGGTCCGCGTCCTGCGCCCCGAGCTGGCCGCCATGCCGCCCATCTTCCGCCCCCGTCAGGTCAGCGACGGCTTCTGGCGGATGATCGCCCACCCCGACCGGGTCGATCCCTCGATCGCCGACCTCGCCTCCGACGAGTTCTTCCGCGCCCACAGCTCGCGCGCCGGCCGCATCGCCTTCTACGCGGCCGCCCGCCAGATCTACCTCGAGCCGCCGCACGGCCCGAAGGGCTTCTGGAGCCGCCTCGAGCTGCTGCGGCCGCCGGCGCTGTTCATCTGGGGGGGCGAGGACCGGCTGGTGCCGGCGGGCTTCTCCCGCCACGTCGAGGCCGCCCTGCCGGGCGCTTCCCAGGTGGTGCTGCCGAACTGCGGGCACGTCCCCCAGATCGAGCTGCCCGAGCGCACCCACGAGCTGGTCCGCGGGTTCATCGCCTCGGCCGAGGGACCCTCGGGGCACCGGCCGCGCGCTCGGCGTAGGATCGCCGCATGTATTACATGGAGCGCCCGCGGGGGATCGGGTCGGCTGCCAAGCGCTTCGTCGAAGAGCGCGTCTCGAGGAGGCTCAGCGCCCATCTGGAGGACCGCGACCCCGACTACCTGCGCGAGGCGCTGCCGCTGCTCTGGCTGATCTCGACCTTCTACTTCCGGGCCGAGGTGCGCGACATCGGCAACGTTCCGGCTGACCGCCCGGCGCTGCTGGTCGGCAACCACTCCGGCGGCAACGTGACGTCGACACCTTCATCTTCTCGCTCGCCTTCTCCACCTACTTCGGCGTCGAGCGGCCCTTCCACCAGCTCGCCCACAACCTCGCGATCGCCTGGCCGCTGGCCGGCGAGATGCTGCGCAAATCGGGCACGATGAGCGCCTCGCAGGAGCACGCCGAGGAGGCGCTCGCCGCGGGCGCCCCGGTGCTCGTCTACCCCGGCGGAGACTGGGAGACGCACCGGCCGAGCTGGCGGAGCGACGAGGTCGACTTCGGCGGCCGCAAGGGCTTCATCCGCCTGGCGCTCGATGCCGGCGTCCCGATCGTCCCGGTGGTCTCGATCGGCGGCCAGGAGACCGCCCTCTTCCTCAGCCGGGGCGCCCGGCTGGCGCGGACGCTGCGGCTCGACAAGCTGCTCCGGCTCAAGGTGCTGCCGATCTCGCTCGCCCTCCCCTGGGGGCTGAATGTCGGCGACTTCGCGGGCCACCTGCCGCTGCCGGCGAAGATCACGATCGAGGTGCTGCCGCCGATCGACCTCGAGCGTGAGTTCGGTCCCGACCCCGATGTCGATGAGGTCTACGCGCACGTCACCGCCCTCATGCAGGAGGCGCTCGACGGGCTCGCAGCGGAGCGGCGCTTCCCGGTGGTCGGATGAGGGTCGACGAGTCGACTCTCGTCGCCGCGCCCAGGAGACGGTCTGGGAGTACCTCGCCGACCCCGCGAGCTACCTGCACTTCATGTCGGGGATCACCCACTGGGAGGTGGTCGGCGACAGGGCGAACGGGCTCGGCGCCCGCTACCGGGTCCTGATCCGCGTCGGCGCCGCCGAGGTGGGCGGGCTGGTCGAGGTGGTCGAGTGGGACGAGCCGTTCGACATCGCCTGGCACTCGGTGACCGGCGTCGACCACCGCGGGCGCTGGCGGCTCCGCGAGCACGGCGAGGGCCGCAGCAGGATCGAGTTCCGCTTCGCCTACGGCGTGGCCGGCGGCGGGATCGCCGGCCTGGTCACCGAGGTCGCCTCGCCGCTCACCGTGCGCCGCCAATGCGCCGCACCCTGCGCAGCTCAAGCGCCAGGTCGAACACGAGCAGCGCCGCCCCGAGGCCGAGCGGCGCCGCGCCGCGCGGCAGGCGGCGCGGGCTTAGAGCGGGCGCCTCACCCCTTCGCCCGCGACG
>CAVSRD010000004.1:0-117645 GCA_963730315.1 uncultured Solirubrobacterales bacterium
CAGACCGGCTGCTCGCCGCGCTCGGCGAGGAGTCGCGCGAGCTGTCCGAGCTCGGCGCCCGGCCCGGCGGTCAGAGCATCGAGCGGCTGCCGCCGCTCTTCCCCAAGATCGAGGCGCCGGCTTAACGACCGCGCAGGCCGAGCCGCCGGCGCCAGTCGCGGGCGTTGCAGGCGCGTGAAAGGCGGCCGACAAGCCCGCGACGCGACTTCGTGTACGGGTACCAGACCGGTTCGCGCTTGCCGCCGAAGCGGGACACGATCACCGACTCGGGCCGGCAGTACTTCTTGATCCCGTACTCGCCGTGGCGGAAGCCGATCCCCGACTCCTTCCATCCGCCCATCGGCACGTCCATCAGCACGTAGTTGACGATCACGTCGTTGACGTTGACGGCGCCGGCCTCGATCTGGCGTCCGACCCGCTCGGCCCGCGCCTTCTCGCCGAAGACCGAGCCGGCCAGCCCGTAGCGGGTGTCGTTGGCGAGTCGCAGCGCCTCCGCCTCGTCGCGCACCTTCATCACGCCGACGACGGGGCCGAACGTCTCGTCGCGCATCACCTTCATCGAGTGATCGACGTCGACGAGCACCGTCGGTTCGTAGTAGTCACCGGGGCCGTCGGCCGCCCTGCCGCCGGTCACCGCCCTGGCGCCCCTCTCGATCGCGTCGGCCACATGGTCTTCGACGACCGCCTTCTGGTTGGGCGAGGTCATCGCGCCCACGTCCTTCTCCGGCGTCCTGCCGTCGGCGCCCTGGCGCAGCTTTCCAACCTCGCGGGTCAGCTTGGCGACGAACTCGTCGTAGGCGGGCTCCTCGACGTAGATCCTCTCGACCGAGAGGCAGACCTGGCCCGAGTTGAACATCGAGCCCCAGGTGGCGGCGTTGGCGGCGCGGTCGAGGTCGGCGTCGTCGAGGACGATCATCGGGTCCTTGCCGCCCAGCTCGAGGCTGACCGGGGTCAGCGTGTCGGCCGCCCGTGCCATCACCTTGCGGCCGGTGCGGTCCGAGCCGGTGAACTGGACGAAGTCGACGCCGTCGATCAGCGCTCCGCCGGCCTCGCCGGTCCCGTGGACGCAGGCGAACACGTCGGGGGCGCCGATCTCCTCCCGCCAGGCACGCACGATTTCGTCCAGGCCGAGCGGGGTGAACTCGGACGGCTTGACGACCACCGCGGCGCCCGCCTGCAGGGCGGGGATCGCGTCGCCGAGGGCCAGCGCCAGCGGGAAGTTCCAGGGGCTGATCACGCCGACCACGGGGTAGGGCCGGTGCTGGACCATCAGCTTCTTCGAGGCCATCACCGGCGAATGCGGGCGGACGGCTTCCTCGCCGATGAACTTGTTCGCCCTGGTCCCGTAGAAGTTGATCAGGTCGACCAGGTAGTAGAGCTCGGCACCGGTGTCGCCACGGACCTTGCCCGTTTCCGCCTGCATCGTGTCGGCGATCCGCTCGACGTTGTCGAGCAGCCAGTCGCGCAACTTGCCTAGCCAGCGGTAGCGCCCCTCGATCCCCAGCGCCTCCCAGGCGAGCTGGTTGCCGCGCACCCGCTCGACCGTCGCGGCGACGCTCTCGGGCGAGTCGGCCTCGACCGTGCCGATCGTTGCCCCGGTAGCCGGGTTGAGGACCTCGATCCGCTCGGCGGCGGATCCGTTCGCGCTCGATCCGTCTGCCGCCTCGCTGGCTTTCGCTGCAGTTCCGCTCTCCACCTGACCGCTCCTTCCACTTGGCTGCTCAGCCAAGAGTAGCCGCTACCGGGGGACCAGCCGATACACCGGGCCCTCCAGCGAGCAGACGTAGATGCGGCCCCGGCCGTCTTCGCCGAACGAAGTGGGGCTCGAGACGCTGAGGCCAAGCCTGCGGTCACCGCTCGCCCGCCTCAGGTGGGGGACGAGGCTGCGCAGCTCGCCCTCGCAGAGGTCTGCGTATACGTAGCGCTTGTACAGGGAGGGGAGGCGCCGGTCGCCGACCACGTAACCGCCGATGATCGAGCAGCTTGCGGCGCGGCTGTGCGGGTAGGCGAAGATCGGCTTGACCGTCCCGCCGGGGTCCCGCGTGCCGCTGTTTTCGTCTCGGTAGGGCGCATAGCCCTCGAAGGCGTCCCAGCCGAAGTTGGCGCCCGCTGCGGCGGCGACGGTCGTGTAGTCGAGCTCCTCGAAGCGGCTTTGGCCGACGTCGGCGATCGCCAGCCGGGGCCGCCTCGCGCTCACCCGGTCGAAGGAGAAGCGGAACGGGTTGCGCAGGCCGTAGCTGTAGATCTCCGGACGGCCGCCCTTGCCGTTGGCGAACGGGTTGCCGGGTGGGATCGAGTATGGGCGGCCATCCGAGGGGCGGGGATCGATGCGCAGCAGCTTGCCGAGCAGCACCTGGGTGTTCTGAGCGTTGTTCGGAGGGTCGCCCCCCGAGCCGCCGTCGCCCGTGCCGAGGTAGAGCAGGCCGCCGAGGAACTGCAGCTGGCCGCCGTTGTGGTTGGCGTTGACCGGGTGAGGTATGTCGATCACCGGGCGCCGTGAGCCGCGTGCCGCTCGCGTCGCGCTTCTCCGCTTGAACTCGTCGACGCGGATGTTCCCCCGGTTGTCGGTGTAATAGACGTAGAAGCGTCGGCTGCGCGGGTAGTCGGGCGGGAAGGCGATCGAGAGCAGGCCGCGCTCGCCCCCCTCCGAGACCAGCCCCGAGATGTCGAGGAACGGATGGTCGAGGCGCCTGCCGCCGCGCAGCAGCTCGACCCGGCCCGGCTGCTCGACCACGAACAGGAGATTGGGGAAGCCGGGGGCGGCGGCGACGTAGACCGGCGCGTCGAAGCGCCCCACCCGCTTCAGGGCGACGCCGCCGGCGCTGCGGGTGCCCTGCGGCGCGCCCTCGCCCTCCGTGCCCGGCGAGCCCGCCCCGCAGGCGCTGAGCCCGGCCAGCGCGAGGGCGACGACGACGATGCCGACGCGGATGCGGCGTCTCATTCAGCGAACGCTAGCGCCTGCCCTGCTTCCCCTTCGTTGGGATTTCGACCACTTCGCCGCTGTCGGTCACTTCGCTGTTCTGCGGGACCTTGGTTACTCGCGCCACGAAGGTGCCACCCGGCTCGGTTCCGGCGACGGTCGTCGCCTTCGCCTTGCTGCTCAGCCCGGCGCCGACCTGGTAGAGGAGCACGTAGCGGCCGGCCCGCACGGCGCTCAGCTTCCAGACCGCCTCGGTGGTGGCGCCCGGCTTCAGCGGGCCGAAGTCGAAGGTCTTCTTGCTCGACGTTTCCGCTCCGGCGGGGGCGGAGGAGCCGGCCAGTTTCGGGTAGCGCGCCGAGAGCACCCAGACCGGGCGATCCGGTTGGGCCAGCCCGGGCTCGGGATCGCGGTAGCCGAACGGCAGCGAGGAGGCCTGCCCCTCCTTGCCGGCGATCGAGATCGTCACGGTAAGGGCCGGCAGCGTCTTGCGGCCCGTGTTGCGGACGCCGATCCGCAGCAGCGAAGTCTCGCCGAGCCGCTGCTTCGCCGGGAACTCCGCGGTGACGACCTTGACCGGGTAGGTGCCGGCGGCCTCGTTCGAGTCGGATGACGATTCGCTTCCGCAGGCGGCGACCGAAAGCGCCAGAACGACGCCGACAGCGCCCGTCGCGGCAGCGCCGAGGCGGGAACACCATCGGTCTCTGCGGTTCCCCCCCGGGCGCTCCAAAGTCGGTCCAACATATCTCAACGTGCGGCTAACCGGCGGCGCTGGGCCATCCCCTAGACTCAGGAGACCGAGCAGGGGCCGCACGGAGGCGCCCCGCTTGCCGAGGAGGAGATGGAAGCAGCAGCATCTATAGGTAGGAGATTCTTGCCAGCCAAGTCCTTCTTCGAGCAGGTTGGCGAGATGATGATCCTCACGGCCCGGACGCTCGTTTCGGCGGTCAAGCCTCCTTATCCGTACGGCGAGGAGTTCATCGGCCAGTTCCTCTTCGCCCTGCAGCTCTGCTGGTTCCCCCTGCTGGTCTCGACGGTGGCGATCTGCTTCGGCGCTCCCGGCCTGCAGGCCGCCAACTTCCTCACCCTGGTAGGGGCCCTCGACCGGCTCGGCGGCTTCTTCGTCCTGGCGGCGATCCGCGAGATCGCGCCCTTCGTCACCGCGGTGGTCGTCGCCGGCGTCGCCGGCACCGCGATCACCGCCGACCTCGGCGCCCGCAAGATCCGCGAGGAGCTCGACGCCCTGCAGGTGCTCGGCGTCGACCCGATCAAGAACCTGGTCGTGCCGCGCTTCCTGGCGCTGATGCTGATTACCGGTCTGCTCGACATCTACGCGCTGGTCTTCGGGATCAGCGGGGGGATCCTCACCGAGCTGCTCTACAAGCAGCCGCTCGGCGGGTTCTTCGCGACGCTCTTCTCGAATGCGTCGGTCACCGACCTCTGGGGCTCGGTGGTCAAGTGCACGCTGTTCGGAGCGATCATCGCGATCGTCTGCTGCTACAAGGGAATGACCGCCTCCGGGGGCGCGGCCGGGGTCGGCCGCGCGGTCAACCAGGCCGTGGTCATCTCGTTCCTTGGCGTCTTCTCCTTCAACTACGTCTTCACCCAGACCCTGCTCGCTACCAACCCCGACCTGCAGACGATCCGATGACTGCGGAGCGAGCAAGCGAGCATCTCTGGTTCTGCGCGCCGCGAGCGAAGCGCGAGGCATTGGTATGAACGCCTGGCTCGAAGTGCCGCGCAGCTGGCTCGACTCCTTCGGGGAGATCGCTCGCTTCGGATCGCGGATCGCCGGCCTCGTCTACTCCGGGCGTGTCCTGCGCTTCTTCGGCGAGAGCCTGCGCCAGGCCGGGATACTGATCCTCGGCTCGGCCCTGGTCATCTGGGCGACCGTCTTCATACTCGGCCTCCAGTGCGGGATCGAGGGCGCCTACTTGGTGCGCGCCCAGGGCGCGCCCGCCTTCTCGGGCGTCTTCTCCGCCTGGTGCGACCTGCGCGAGGTGATGCCCTACGCCTTCGGCTACATGCTCGCGGCCAAGGTCGGAACCGGGATCGTCGCCGAGCTTGGGGCGATGCGGATCTCCGACGAGATCGATGCGCTCAAGGTGATGGGCGTGCCGCCGGTCGCGTTCCTCGCCGCGACGCGCCTCCTGGCCGCCTGGATGGCGCTCCCGTTCCTCTACCTGGTCGGGATCGGGATCATGTACTTCGCCAGCTACCTGGCGGTGGTCGAACAGATCGGCGACGTCTCCTCGGGCGGCTACCTGCTGATCTTCTGGATGTTCCAGAACCCACCGGACCTGATCTTCAGCCTGATCAAGGGCATGGTGATGGCGACGGTGATCGTGATGGTCGGCTGCTATTACGGCTACACCGCTTCCGGCGGGCCGGTGGGGGTTGGCACGGCGACCGCGAAGTCGATGGTCGTCAATATCGTCTTTGTCCACATCATCGGGATGCTCGGCACTCTGATCTTCTGGGGGGCCAACCCGAGAGCGCCGATAGGAGGCTGAGCAGCAATGCCGGACGATCCGAATCAGACGAGTGGGCCCTACGTGAGCGAGGACGGGGCGACGATGGGCCGTGACTTCGTCATCCCCGGCGTCGACCCCTCCGAGCCCGACCCCTACCGCTTCCACACCGGGCTGAAGCGTGGCCACGGCGGCGAAGACGCGATCGAGATCATCGACCTGGTCAAGCAGTTCGGCCGCGCGCGCATCCTCAACGGGCTCAACCTCAACCTGCCCGAAGACCAGATCTCGATGGTGCTGGGCCCGTCGGGGACCGGCAAGAGCGTGCTGATCAAGCACATCGTCGGTCTGCTCTACCCGGACTCCGGCGACGTCCTCGTGCAGGGCGAGTCGATCCCCAACATGACCGACGACGAACTTTTCGAGGCGCGCAAGAAATTCGGCCTGCTTTTCCAGGACGGCGCCCTGTTCGGCTCGATGAACATCTACGACAACACCGCCTTCCCGCTGCGCCAGCACACCGACAAAGGCGAGGAGGAGATCGGCGAGATCGTCAACCGCCGCCTCAAGGAGGTCGGCCTGGCAGAGGCGATCTACAAGATGCCGAACGAGCTCTCGGGGGGTATGCGCAAGCGGGCCGGCTTCGCTCGGTCGCTGGTCCTCGATCCGGCGATCGTGATGTTCGACGAGCCCGACTCCGGAATCGACCCGGTCCGCACCGCGCTCCTCTGCGAGCTGATCCGCGAGGTCCACGAGGAGAACGGCGGCTGCTATCTGATCATCAGCCACGACCTCAATACGGCGCGGCGGATCGCCGACTTCATTGCCGTGCTGTGGAACGGCAAAATCGTCGAGTCGGGGCCGAAAGAGGAGCTGTTCGACTCGGAGAACCAGTTCGTCAGCCAGTTCCTCAACGCGGACGTGACGGGTCCGCTGTCGATGGATTGAGCGCTTCGGCGCGCGGGTCCTGTCGGGGGTGGGGGCCTCCCCCGCTTGCTGGGTTTTCCGCCTCGGAGTGCTGCTGCCGTCCGAGATCGTGGTTGGGGCGGAAAAGAGGACGCCGCTGCGCGGGGGAGACCCCCATCCCCGCCACCCGCGCGAGGAGCGCTGAATGGGAGCGGTAGCGGCATGGGCGGTGCGGCATGCGCGACCCGTCTTGGTGATCTGCTTTGTCCTCGCGGGCGGAGCTGGGGTGGGGGCAACCCGGCTTTCCACCGACGCGGGGGCTGACACGCTGGTCGATTCCGACGCGGCGAGCTACCGGGCGACGCAGGACGTGCGGCGCGACTTCGGGGAAGAACCGGTGGTGGTGCTGGCGGAGGGGGATCTGGAACGGATCGTGCTGACCGCGAACCTGGGCCGGCTGCTGCGCTTGGAGGGCTGCCTGTCCGGGAAGGTGCCGGAAGGGGCGAAGTCGATCCCTGGCCCCTGTGCGGAGCTGGCGGCGACCGACCCGGTGCGGTCGGTGGTCGGGCCGGCGACCTTCCTCAACGAGGCGGTGATCCAGATCGACCGCCAGCTCGAACGGCTCGCCTCGCGGCTGCCCCCCGCCAAGCTGCGCGAGTTTCTGCTCTCGATCGCCGCCCGCTACGGGATCGCCAGCGCCCCCAGCATCTCCAACCCGGAATTCCTGGCGGCGGTCGTCTTCGACCTCGAAAAGGCACGAGCCACGCCGAAGGCGCGGCTCGCCTACCTTTTCCCGAATGGGCGGACGGCGCAGGTCATCGTCCGGCTCCGCCCCGCGTTGAGCGAAGCCGAACGCCACCGGGCGATCGATCTGATCAGGGCGGCCGTCTTCGACGAGACGCCCCGCCGAGCCTGCACATTCCGGGGAAAGCCGGAGGCCTGCTTCGCGCTGCACGGCGGCCGCTACGTGATCTCCGGGGTGCCCGTGGTCGTCGATGCCGTGACCCGGGCGCTGAAGGACGCCCTGCTGCTGCTCTTCGCGGTCGCGCTCGCGGTGATGGCGCTCGCCCTCCTGGCGGTCTTTCGCTCCCGCTTCCCGCTCCTGCCCCTTGCTCTGGCGGTCGTCTCGGCGGCCCTCGCCTTCGGTCTCCTGGCCGCCTTCGGCGGCTCTCTGACGATGGCCTCGATTGCCGTGCTTCCGATCCTGATCGGCCTTGCGGTGGACTACGCGATCCAGCTCCAGGCTCGCTACGACGAGGCACTCGAGGGCTCCTTCAACCGAGCCGAAGCTGCCCGCTCCGCCGCCTCCCGCGCCGGCCCGACGATCGCCATCGCGTGTCTCGCCACGGCTGCCGGCTTTCTCGTGCTCCTCCTCTCCCCGATCCCGATGGTCCGCGGCTTCGGCCTCCTCCTCGTGGCCGGGGTCCTGATCGCTTTCTGCGTTGCGTTCCTCGCCGGCTTTGCCGCCCTCAGCCTCCGAACTCGCTCAGCGAGGAGGGGTGTTTCTTCCTACTCCCTGCCAAAGCGCGCTGTCGAGCTGGCGCTGGCGTACCCCAGGCATGTGCTTGGCATCGGCCTTGCCCTTGCCGCGATCGGGTGGGGACTGGGAACGCAGATCGAAACCGAGTCGAACATCACGAAGCTGGCGCCGCAGAATCTGCAGGCGGTGAAGGACTTGAACGAGTTGCAGGCCGCTACGGGCGTCTCCGGCGAGCTGGACGTACGGGTTCATGCGCCGGATCTGACCGATCCGGCGACGATTCGCTGGATGGCGGCCTTCAAGCGTCGCGCGCTGAGGTCCGGTGGTTTCTCGGGCCCGGACCCGAGCTGCCGGGAAGCCGAATTGTGCCCCGGGCCGGCGCTCTCGGACTTCGTCACCGGCGGCGGCGATCTCCCGGCGGCCGAGACGCCGAAGCTGACCAAGCAGGGGATCCGCACAGCGCTGCGCCAGATCCCGCCTTACGACCTGCGCCAGGTCGCGACGCTCGACCCCGAGACCGGCCTACCGGCGGGCGCGGCGCTGATCTCTTTCGGCATCCGAAATCAATCGCTCGACAGCCAGCAGGCGCTGATCGACCGGGTGCGTGCCGCGGCGGGGAAGCCCGGAGAGCCGGGTGGTCCCCCCACGGGCGTGCAGGTCGAGCCGGCGGGGCTGCCGGTGATCGCCGCCGGAGCCGCGTCCGAACTCTCCGTCAGCCGCTACTGGCTGACGCTCGCCGGCCTGGCAGCGGTGGGCCTGCTGCTGCTGGTCGCCTACCGGTCGCCGCGGCGGGCGCTGGTTCCGCTGGCACCCGTGCTCCTGGCCACGGGCTGGGGGGCACTGGTGCTGTTTCTCAGCCGCGTCCCGCTCAACCCGATGTCGGCGGCGCTGGGGGCGTTGACGATCGCGATCGCCACCGAGTTCAGCGTGATTCTCGCTGGGCGCTTCCACGAGGAGCGCGGCGCCGGACGCACGGTGGCCGAGGCGTTGCGCGCCGCCTACGCTCGCACCGGCGCCGCCGTCCTTGCCTCCGGCGTGACCGCGACGGCGGGGTTCGCGGTTCTGATCGCCAGCGACGTGAGGATGCTGCGCGACTTCGGCTTCGTCACCGTGATCGACCTCGCGGTGGCGCTGCTCGGGGTGATGGTGGCGTTGCCCGCCGCACTAGCCTGGACGGAGCGCGAGCGGTGAGGGACCGCTACTCGATCATCGTCGGGCTGATTTTCCTCGCGGTCGTGGTCGTCGCTGTGGTCAAGGGCGTCGGCGGCGGGCGCACCCTCGGCCTCGACGAGCAGGCGCCGCGTTGGCCGCTGCCCGAGTTCGCCGTCCCGGCCGCCGGAGGCCCGCTGGAAGGCGACGCCAACGTCGCCCAGGACGACTGCGCGACGGCCGAGCTGCCCTGCCCGCAGAGCGCCCGCCGCATCCCTGCCTGCCGGGTGCGCACGGGCGGCGCGATCCGCGTCTGCGACCTCTTCGACCGCCCCTCGGTGATCTCGTTTTGGTTCAGCCGGGGGGGCGACTGCGTCGACCAGCAGGATGTCGTCGATCGGGTCTACGCCCGATACCGTGGGCGCGTGAGGTTCCTATCGCTGGACGTGCGCGACGACCGCGGCACCGTTCGCAGCCTGGTGCGCAGCCGCCGCTGGAGGATGCCGGTGGGCTATGACCGCGACGGTGCCGTCGCCAGCCTCTACCGGGTCGGCGGCTGCCCGACTTTCGCCTACGTCTTCCCGGGGGGGATCCTGCAGAGCGCTAGCATCGGCAACCTCGACGCTGGCGGCCTCGGCTCCCGGGTCGAGCAACTGCTGAGCGCCACCCGAGCGGTGGAGGGCGGTTGATGCAGGGATGGGTGGCGCCGCACCTGGCGGCGGAGTTTCCCGGCCTCGGCATCTCCTGGGTCGAGGTCGACGGCCGACCCGGCCGCAGCCCGAAGGCGGTCGACCGCCGCCTGCGCGACCTCTCCGACCGCTTCTACGGCGCCCACGCGATCCACATGCGCGAACGTCCGATCCCCTGGGCATACCGCGTCTTCTTCCGCCAGATCGGCCTGGACCCCGATCGCAGCCGCACCCCGGTCGAGCAACTTGCGCTCGAGCGTCTTCAACGTGGCGGCTTCGCGTCCCGCGGCCTGCCCCGCGACGCGCTGACCATCGCCACGGTCGAGACCGGGGTGGCGCTGCGCGCCTTCGACGCCGAGCGGCTCGATGGTGCGCTCTGCATTCGCGACTCGGCCCCGGGCGAGTCGCTGCCGGGCAGGCCGGGGGAGCTGTCGCGGGGAACCCTGACGATCGCCGACGAGCGCGTCCCGGTGGGGCTTCTGTTCGGGGCTACCGCGGAGGGCCGCGAGGTCGGCGGCGGCACCAGGCGCATCGCGATCGCTGCCGTCCAGGTCGAAGGCGTCCCCCAGATTGCCGTCGACGAGGCGCTTTGGATGGTTGCCGCCACGCTCGAGACCGCGTGACGCGGGAAGTTCGATCGGTTTGGCCGGGGGCGCCACCGTCTAGACTTTCGTTCGTGGGCCTGCTGCAACGAGAGCCCGTTCCTGCGCTCCACGGGGGCAACGAGCGTCTTGCCCGGGCCGAGCTGCGGCGCCAGATCGGACGCCTCGAGCTGCAGCTCTCCGGCCTCGTGGCGGAGGCGTTCCCACGGCTCGATCTCGACGCCGCGGTGCCCGCGGCCGGGCGTGAGCCCCGAGTCCTCGGTTTCGGCGACCTCGAGGCGGTGCGCGACGCCCTGGTGGCGCGAATCGCGACGGCGCGGCGGGCCCTGAGTGAGCGGGCGCAGGTAGAGGCCCGCAACCGCGAGCTGCTGGGGCGGATGCTGGCGGCTCCCGAGGACTTCAAGTGGCTGCGGGTCTCCCGCGCCGACATCGGCCGGCCCGGGTGCGGGCACTGGCACTCCCGGCCGCGGCTCGGCCCGCTCGGGATGCTGATGGGCTGGTGGCAGGTCAAGGTCTCCTCCGGATGCCCATTAGCCGGGCGGCTTGCGGCCGTTGACCAAGAGTCGCAAGGCGACTGAGAGACGCAGGGCAGACGAGCGCCCGCCGGCGCCCTGGGGCTCCTTCCCGCTCGCCGAGCTGACGATCCTCGCCGGGATCGCGATGCTGGCGGTCGGCATCTTCGCCAAGAGCCTGACCTCGCTGGGCGTCGGCGTGGTGCTGGCTGCGCTCGGCGGCCTCGAGGTGG
Source organism: uncultured Solirubrobacterales bacterium (assembly GCA_963730315.1). GTDB lineage: Bacteria > Actinomycetota > Thermoleophilia > Solirubrobacterales > 70-9 > VRUE01. The sequence continues at coordinate 10,960 of CAVSRD010000004.1, forward strand.
CCGCCCGCGAGCACTTCGCCGGCTACCGTTCCCACACGACGCTGCTTGCCGGCACCCTCTTCGTCCTCGTCACCGGTGCCCTCTTCTACCTCGCCGGGCTCGTCTTGGCCGTCTGCCTGGCCGTTGGCGCGGTGGTCTTCGCCACCGCCTTCTACCTGTTCAGACGCGCTTTCCAGAGAGCCTCCGGAGGGCTCTCCTTCAAAGCCGGCGGCCTGCGCGGCTGACGCCGCTCAGACGAGCGTGCGGTTGCCGCCGAGCGCCCCGGCGAGCAGGGCGCGCTGACGCGGGGTGAGGGTTCCGAGCGGCTTGTTCTCGCTGAGGGCGAGCGATTGCAGCAGCTTGCGGGCCCGGGTGCGCCCCCAGCGTCGCTGGCTGGTCAGCAGCTCGGCGAGGGTCATGCTTTCGGTCTCCCAGGGGCAATCGCGGATCACCTCCGCGACGTCGACCTCCCCCCGCCCGATCGAGCGCTTCAGCTCCGCCCTGGCCAGTCGCACTCGGTTCGCCCGCGCCAGCGCCTGCATGTGCTGCGGCATCTGAACTCCGGAAGCATTTGGCGAAGCAGGGGCGATCGAGACGGCAGCATCCACTGGAACTCCTCCCTCTGAGGGATTGTAAACCGGGTTATCTCTCGTGCGCCGGCCGCTGAGCGGCCCGGTGGGCAGGTCGCCCCACCGTCTCGCCGCCTCCTGACCCCCGGCGGCGATCAGCGCTCGGCCACGGTACGCGCTCGGGGCGGTCAGCGTCAACCCGCCGCCGACGGAGAGGCGCCGGGCCGTTCGCTAAGAGCACCCTTTTCTTCGCAGCCCCGTCTTGTGCAGATCTGGACAAGCCTCAAACTACCCCGCTCGGGGTATATCGGGAAAGTCGTCGATCACTTGGGCGATCGTTGCCAGTGCCTGGTCGAGGTGCCGGCGCTCGTGGGTCGCCATCAGGCTTGTGCGGAGCAGCGCCCCGCCCGGGGGGACGGCCGGGTGGATCGCGACGTTGGTGTAGACGCCGGCATCGAACAGCGCCTTCCAGAGCAGCACCGCCTGCCAGTCGTCGCCGACCACCACCGGCACCACCGGGGTGGTCGCAACCGTTCCGTCGGGCAGGGTTCCCGGCTCGACCACCTGCAGGCGGAGGTCGCGCAGCCCCTCGCGCAGGTAGGAGGCATTGCCGAGCAGGGTTTCGAAAAGTGTTGGCCCCTCCTCCCTTATGACCCGGAGGGCGCCGAGGGCGGCGCCGACCGCGGCCGGCACGCTGGAGGCGCTGAACATGAAGCTCCGCGCCGAGATCTTCAGGTACTCGATCACGTCGCCCGGGCCGGCGATGAAGCCGCCGCAGGAGGCAAGGCTCTTGGAGAAGGTCCCCATGCGCAGGTCGACCTTGTCCTCGAGGCCGAACAGCTCGCTCGCCCCGGCTCCGCGGTCGCCGAGCACCCCGACTCCGTGTGCCTCGTCGACCATCAGCCGCGCCCCGTGCGCCTGGCAGAGCTCGACGACCCGCGGCAGGTCGCAGACATCGCCCTCCATCGAGAAGACGCCGTCGACGACCACCAGCACGCCGCCACCGTCCTCTCCGGCCCGATCGAGCATCTTCTCCAGCTTGTCCATCCGGTTGTGGCGGAAGGGGCGCAGCTTGGCCCCCGCGAGGCGGCAGCCGTCGAGGATCGAGGCGTGATCGCCAGAGTCGCAGATCACGGTGTCGCCGGGGCCGAGGATCGTGCCGAGACAACCAACGTTGGCCTGGTATCCCGTCGTGAACACCAGGGCGTCCTCGGTCTGCATCCAGTCGGCGATCTCCCGCTCCAGCTCGACGTGCAGGGGGGTCGTCCCGTTCATGAAACGGGAGCCGGTCAGGGCGGTGCCGTAGGTCTCGAGAGCGTTGCGCGCTGCCTGCTTTACCCGCTCGTCGCCGGTCAGGCCGAGGTAGTTGTTGGAGCCGAGCATGATGATCTCGCGGCCCTCCATCTCCATCACCGGACCCGCCTCGGACTCGATCAGCCGGAAGTAGGGGAGGAGGTCGTGCGCTTTCGCCGCTTCGAGCTGCTCGAGGCGGTCGTGGTTGCGGGCCTTCTCGAAGACGTCGACGGGGGCCTTTGCGGTCTCGTTCATGTGCAAAGTGTAGGTTCAGGTCCCCGTGACGGAGGTCTCGATCAGACCGGTGCGCACCAGGCGCGACCTGAAGCGCTTCGTCAAGGTGCCGTTCCACCTGCATCGCGACAGCCCGCAGTGGGTGGCGCCGCTGATCTCCGAGCGAATGGAGTTCCTCAACCGCGAGAAGAACCCCTACTTCGAGCACGCCGAGGCCGAGTACTTCCTCGCCGAGCGCGACGGCGAGCCGGTCGGCCGCATCACCGCGCAGGTCGACCGGCGTTGGGACGAGTTCCAGGGCGGCAGCGACGCGATGTTCGGCCTCTTCGAGACCGCGAACGACCCGGGGGCGGCGGGCGCCCTGCTCGGTGCGGCGACCGAGTGGGCCCGGGCTCGCGGCAGGTCGCGCATCCTCGGCCCGATGGACTTCACGACCAACGACGAGGTGGGAATCCTGATCGAGGGCCACGAGCGGCGGCCGCTGATCCTCGAGCCCTGGCACCCGCCGCACTACATGGAGCTGATCGAGGGGCGCGGCTTCGAGAAGACGATCGATTTGCTGATGTGGGAACTGCAGTTCGGCCAGCTGAAGGAGGGCACCCGCTTCGACCCGGCGATCCACGCAGCCGCCGAGAAGGCGCTCGACAGCGAAGACATCGTGATCCGCAAGATGCGAAAGCGCGACATGGCGAACGAGGTGCGCCGCTTCATGGACGTCTACAACGATGCTTGGGGCGACAACTGGGGCTTCGTTCCGGTCACCGACGCCGAGGCGGAGTTCCAGGCAAAGAACCTGAAGCAGGTGCTGGACGAGGAATGGGCGTTCATCGCCGAAAAGGACGGCGAGGCGATCGGGGCCGGGTTGACGCTGCCCGACATCAACCAGGTGCTTGCCAAGATGAACGGCCGGCTGCTGCCCTTCGGCTGGCTGCGCTTCCTGCTCGGCAAGGGCAAGATCGACCAGTGCCGGGTCTTCGCGCTCGGCGTGAAGCGCGACTACCAGCACACCGGGGTTGGCGCCGGCCTCTACCTGAAGAACCTCGCGGCCGGCGCAGCGCCGACCCCGATCGGCGGCGGCGACATGGGATGGGTCCTGGAGACCAACGAGCCGATGAACCGGGCGCTGGAAGGGATGGGCGGGACGGTGGTCAAGAAGTACCGCATCTATGAGAAGGCGTTGGGCGAGTGAGGGCCCCACCATCACTTAAAGGCGCAGTTTCCGGCTTCGTGTCCGAATCGCGCTGATCCCATCGCTACAGTCGGCGCGTGGCCGATCTCGAGTTGGAGCCGGTACGCGTTCGCGTTGTTCCCCGCGACGAAGCCCGTCCCCCGGTGCTGCACGGAGAGGCGCGCACGGCGGCGATTGCGGCTGTCGGCGGCGTCTTGGCGGGAGCCGCGACGGTGGCTGCGGTGCGCGCGGCCGGAGCGGTGGCGAAGAGCTCGCGGGGCCGGCTGCTGTCGGGTCGGGGCCGTCAGCCGAAGGTCGTGGCAAGCCGCTCCTTCCTGGTGGACGTGCACCTACTCGGCCGGTGAGCGCGGGGCGACCAAGCGTGCATCTCTGAATCTTCGCGCGAGAGCGAAGCGCGACCATTCATGCCGATCTTCCGCGAAACCGAGGTTCGTCCGCCCTCGCCGTACCGACTGCCCGCCTACGGCGGCGAGGACGGGGTGATGCGGGTCCGCGGGGGTGTGGCCACCCGTTTGCTGCATGTCGAAGGCACCCCGGCGCTGGTCCGCGCCTGGCAGCCCGGCCGCGACCGGGTGGTCCTCAGGGCGGAGCCGGTCGATCCGGCCGCGGTTACGTCGCCGGGGTCGGCTGGTCGCCCGGCCGGATCGGCCCAGCTGGAGCTGGCGACCGAGCGGATGAGGTTCGCGCTCGCGGTCGACGACGACCTCGGCGAGTTCCACCGGGCTTTCCGCCGCGATCCGCTGCTCGGCCCGCTGTTGCGGCGTCGCCCCCACCATCGGCCGCGGCGCCGGCCCTGGCCCTGGGAGGCCCTCGCCTGGGCGGTGGTCAAGCAGCTGATCGAGAGCGGCCGTGCCGCCCGCATCCAGCGCCGCATCGTCGGCCGCTGGGGTCCGCGGCTCGGCGGCGAGCGGGGCGCGCTGCGCGACGTCCCCGCCGCGGCGACGATCGCCGGCCGGGCACCGGCCGAACTCGAGCGGCTCGGCCTCTCGCCGGCCCGTTCGATCGCCCTGCGGGCGGTCGCCCGGCAGATTGCCGCCGGCCGCTGCGACCCGGCCGAGCCGGGCGCCGATCGGCGGTTGCTCGCCGTGCCGGAGATCGGCCCCTGGACCGTCGGCTGCCTCGGCCTGTTCGGTCGTGGCGACCCCGACTCGCTGCCGGCCGGCGACCTGATCTACCTGAAGCTGGTCGGCCGCCTAGCGTGTCTCGGCCGCCGCGCCACGGTCGAGGAGGTCGAGGAGTTCTACGCTCCCTATGCGCCGTTTCGCGGCCTCGCCGCTTCGCTGACGATCGGCGCGTATAGATAAAGAAACCTGACGAGCTGCCGATAAGTCCGCGATGGAAGAGGCCGGACGGGGCGACAGCTGGCCCGACGACCGGGTGAACGAGTTCCTCGACGAGATCGCCTCGGCCGGTGAGGACTACCGGCGTCTGGTCGAGCGTCTGCCCGCGATCGTCTACGCCTGCGAGCATGGGGAGCAGGGCCGCTGGCGCTACGTCAGCCCCCAGGTCGAGGAGATCCTCGGCTACAGCCCCGAGGAGTGGATGGCGGACCCCGGGCTGTGGGCGCGGCAGCTCCACGCCGGCGACCGCGAGCGGGTGCTCGAGCGGGAGACCGGCAACGCCGTGGCGGGGGCCAACGGCCCGCGGATCGACTACCGGATGGTCACCCGCGCGGGACGCACCGTCTGGGTTCTCGACGAGGCCGTGCTGGAGCCCGACGACCGCGGGGTCCCGGTTTGGCACGGCGTCCTCTACGACATCACGGAGCGCAAGATCGCCGAGCAGGAGCTGCGCCGAGCCGCTTCGCAGCAGGCGACGGTGGCGCTGCTCGGCAGGCAGGCGCTGCAGGAAGGCGACCCCGAGCCCCTCCGCCAGAGGGCGGCCGCGCTGATGCTCGAAATCGAGGGCGTCGACGCGGCCTGTATCTGGGAGGCGGGCCGTGAGGGGCGGCGGCTGCGCCTCTGCGCCGGCCTGGAGGAGGAGGAGCTCGCCGCCGAGCGGCCCGCCTCGGCCGCACGCGACTCCCATGCCGGCGCCGCGCTGGAGTCCGGGCTGCACGTGATCGTCGACGACTGGTCCTCCGAGCGCCGCTTCTCGATGCCGCCGGTGCTGCGGGTCCTGGGGGTGCGCAGCAGCCTCGCTGTGCCGATCGCCGGCAAGGAGCGCCCCCTTGGCGTCTTCGACATCCACTCCACCGAGCCCAACCGCTTCACGCCACAGGACGTCCATTTCGTGCAGGCCTCGGCCAACGTCCTCGCCGACGCCTCCGAGCGCCACACGGCTGACGAGGCGCTGCGGCACCGCGTCCTGCACGATGCGCTCACCGGTTTGCCCAACCGGCTCAGCTTCGTCGAATCGCTGCATGCGGCGCTGCGGCGCGCCTCCGCCTCCGGCTCGCCGGTCGGCATTCTCTTCCTCGACCTCGATCACTTCAAGCGGGTCAACGACAGCATCGGCCACCATGCCGGCGACGAGCTGCTGCGCGCGGTGGCGCCGCGACTGCGTGCCCACCTTCGCCCAGGAGACGTGGTCGCCCGCTTCGGCGGCGACGAGTTCGGGATCCTGGTCGACCGCCTCGCCGACGAGGGGGAGGCGGCGGCGATCGCCGAGCGCGTAGCCGGTGCGTTCACCGAGTCCTACTCGATGGGCGGCGCCGACCACTTTCTCACGGCCAGCATCGGGATCGCCGTGGCGCGGCCGTCGGGCCTCGAACCGGTCGACGCCGAGCTGCTGATCCGTGACGCGGACGCGGCCATGTACAGGGCGAAGGAGCGGGGCCGGGGGCGCTGCGAGCTGTTCGACGCCGAGATGCGGGCGAGCGCCGTGCGCCGGCTCGAGGTCGAGCGCGAGCTGCGCCACGCTCTCGAGCGCCAGCAGCTCGAGCTCCACTACCAGCCTCTGATCGCGCTGGCCAGCGGCGAGATCGTTGCGCTGGAGGCGCTGGTCCGCTGGAGGCACCCGGAGCGCGGCCTGCTCGATCCCGACGAGTTCGTCTCGATCGCCGAGGAGAGCGGGCTGATCGAGCCGATCGGGCGCTGGGTGCAGGAGACGGCCTGCCGCCAGGTGCTGGATTGGCACTCCCTGCACCCGGACCGGCGACCCCTCGACGTCGCGGTCAACCTCTCGGCGCGGCAGGTGGCCCACCGCGACCTGGCTGACTCGGTGGCCGAGATCCTCGCCCGCACCGGCCTCGAGCCGGTCAACCTGCGCCTGGAGGTGACCGAGAGCGCGCTGGTCGAGGAGTCGGACACCGCGATCGCGACCCTCGAAGCACTCAGCGAGATCGGCGTTCGCCTCGTGCTCGACGACTTCGGCACCGGCTACTCCTCGCTCGCCTACCTCAACCGGTTTCCGTTCGACGCGTTGAAGATCGACCGCTCCTTCATCGACGGGCTTGGCATCGAGCAGGAGCGCACGGCGATCGTCGAGGCGGTGATCGGGATGGCGCGGGCGCTGTCACTCGACGCGATCGCAGAGGGGGTCGAGAGCGAGGTGCAGCTCTCCGAGCTGCGCCGGTTGAGCTGCGACTTCGCCCAGGGGCACCTCTTCGCGCCGCCGCAGACGCCGCAGGAGGTGACGCGGCTGCTGCGCGAGGGCGACTTCGCGCTACTCGGGAACGCCGTCCGGTAGGTACGCGTTGCTGAGCACTTCCGCGGAGGCCGGCTGCTTGATGATCAGCCCCTTCTCGTGCATCCAGGCGATGAAGCGGCTCCACTGGGGCGGGTCCATCCTGCCGCGAGCGGAGAGCAGCGGCAGCGTCGCCTTCACCTCGGCTTCGGTCAGCTTCGGCTCGAGGTCTTCGTTGGCCTTCAGCAGCGCCCTCGTCGTCGCCCGTGGGCTTTTCTTCGCGGCCGCCGTGCCGCGGGCGAGCGCCGCGAGGAAGAGGCGGACCGCTTCCGGGTCTTCCTCGAGTCGTTCTCGCTTGGCGACGAGGACCAGCTCGTCGTAGGTCGGCACGCCGAGCTGGTCGACCGGGGTGACGACCGGCTGCTTTCCGCGCAGGCGCAGATCGATGCCCTCGACGTTGCTGAAGCCGCCGAGCATCGCCTCGGCGCGGCCGCCGACGATCGCCGGTAGCAGGCCGTAGCCGACGTTGACCGTGTGCACGTCGGAGGGGGTGAGGCCGGCGCGGGCGAGGATCGTCTTCAGGTAGGCATCCTGGTAGGGGATGCCGGCCGTGGCGATCGTCTTGCCGCGCAGGTCGGCGATCCCGCCGATCTTCGACTTCTCCAGCCAGATCATCGAGGTCAGCGGCCGGTCGACGATCGCCCCGACGGCGGCCACGTCGAGACCCTGTTCCCTCGCCAGCAGCACCTCGGGCTCGTAGGAGATCGCCAGATCGGTGCGTCCGGCGGCGACCTGCTTGATCGGCGCCGCCGGGTCCGAGGGGGTGTGAATCGTCAGGTCGAGCCCGGCTTCTTCAAAGTAGCCGAGCTGCTGCGCCATGTAGATCCCGGCGTGGTCGGGGTTGGGGTAGAAGTCGAGCGTCAGGCTGAACGGCTGCTTCTCGTTGCCGCCCTCCTCGCTCTTCGCCCCGCAGGCGGCGAGGGCAAGGGCGAGGGCGAGCACGGCCAGGGCAGCGGCGATCGTCGGCAGCCGGAGGAAGCGATTCATCCCCTGCTTTCTATCGCCAAGTGACGACGCGGCGCTCCGCGATGGCGAGCAGGCCGAAGAGAACGATCGCGATCGTCGCCAGGACGACTACGGCGGCGAACACCCGCGCCGTCTCCAGCTGGGCGTTGTCCTGAAGGATCAGGTGGCCCAGTCCCGAGTCGGACCCTGCCCACTCGGCGAAGACGGCGCCGATCAACGCCACCGCGGCGGCGATCCTGGTGCCGCTGAACACGTAGGGCAGCGAGGTGGGAGCCTCGACGCGCCAGAGGACCTGCCGGCGCGAGGCGTCGAGGGTGCGCATCATCTTGACCGCCTCGGGATCGACCGAGCGCAGGCCGTCGAGAGTGTTGACGGCGATCGGGAAGAAGCAGATCAGTGCGACGATCGCCAGCTTGGGGCCGATCCCGTAGCCGAACCAGACGACGAGGATCGGGGCGACGACGAGGATCGGGATCGCCTGCGAAGCGACGAGCAGCGGGTAGGTGGCACGCCGCAGCGTCTCGGAGAGGTGGAGGAGGACGGCGAAGCCGAGTCCGGCGGCGAGCGCGCAGAGAAGGCCGAGCAGGACCTCGCGCAGCGTCACCCAGGCGTTGTCGACGAGCAGCCCGCGGTTCTCCCATAACGAGGAGGCGATTTCGGCCGGGGACGGGACGAGGAAGCTTTCCAGTCTGAGCAGGTGGGCCAGGGCTCCCGTGCTGGCGGCGACCTGCCAGGCCCCGGCCAGCGCGACGAGCACCAGCGCGGGGAGGAGCCAGCGCCTCAACGATCGGCCTGTGTCGAGTTGTTCTCGCATAGCGAGACTAAGCCGTCACCTTGCCTCTCAATGCATGCATGGCCCGCTCGCGGACTGCCACGAAGGCCCGGTCGGTCACCGCCGCGTCGCGGTCGGCGGCACGCGGGGCCGGGGCGCTGAGCTCCTCGACCACGCGGCCGGGCCGGGCCGAGAGCACCGCGACGCGGTCCGATAGGTAGAGGGCCTCCTCGACGTCGTGGCTGACGAGGACGACGGTGCGCGGGTCGGCGCCGAGCGCGGCCGCCAGCCAGCCCTGCATCTCGGCGCGGGTGATCGCGTCGAGGGAGGCGAACGGCTCGTCGAGCGCCAACACCGGCTTGCCGGAGAGGAGGGTGCGCAGGAAGGCGACCCGCTGGCGCATCCCGCCCGACAGCTCGGCCGGCCGGGCGAGCTCGAAGCCGGCTAGGCCGAAGCGCTCGAAGAGGCGCCGGGCTTCGTGGCGGGCCGGGCGGCGCCGGGCGCCGCGGTTGCGCAGCGCCAGCGCCGCGTTGTCGATCGCCGCCAGCCAGGGCAGCAGCATGTCGCGCTGTGGCATCAGGGCGGTGCGGGCGAGCCGACCGCGCGGGTCGCGGGCGTCCCCGACCGCGACCTCCCCGGCGGCGGGTTCCCGCAGGCCGGCGATCATTTCCAGCAGCGTCGACTTGCCGCACCCCGACGGGCCGACCAGCCCCAGCACTCCGTGCGCGGGCACCTCCAGGTCGAGCCGCTCGATCGTCTGCAGCTCCCCGTAGCGGTGCCCCAGGTCGTGGACCGAGACCGCGACGCCAGGGGAATCGTGGACGGCAGGCGAAGCCTCGGCTATCGCGAATCCATTGGCTTCCGCGGTCACCCTGGTATCCTGGCGCACTTCGCGCTTCTGACTAAGAAGGTCAAGAAAGTCGATAACCAGTCGGCGCGGCAGCCCGCATGGACCCAGCCATCGTCATCTTCGGACTCGGAATCGGCGTCCTCGTCGGGATGACGGGGATGGGCGGCGGATCGCTGATGACGCCGATGCTGATCCTCGTCTTCGGGATAAATCCGACCACCGCGATCGGCACCGACATCTTCTACTCCGCCGTCACCAAGTCGGTCGGCGGCTGGCGCCACCTGCGGATGAAGACGGTCAACATGGACCTGGTCAAGTGGCTGGCGCTGGGCAGCGTGCCGGCAGCGGTGATCGGCGTCGCGATCGTCTCGGTCCTCGAGCAGCACGTGAACCCAGATCGGCTCGACTCGATCGTATACGCGGTCCTGGGGGGCACCCTGCTGATGGTCGGCGTGATCACCCTGACCCGGGCTCTGATCCTCCGCAACCTGGTCGACGAGCGCGACCGCTTCGAGGTCCAGCGCCGCCACAAAGTCGCGGCGGTGGTGATCGGCGCCACCACCGGCTTCGTGATCGGGATCACCTCGGCCGGGTCGGGTACGGTGATCGCGATCCTGCTGATCGCCGTCTACCGCCTCTCGCCGAAGCGAGTGGTCGGCACCGACGTCTTCCACGCGGCGGTTCTGCTCTGGGCGGCGGGCATCGCCCACTGGGTGGGCGGCAACGTCGACTTCGTCCTGGCCGGCACGATCCTGCTCGGCTCGGTGCCAGGGGTGGTGATCGGCGCCGCCCTCTCCGATCGGGCGCCGCAGGGCCTCCTCCGCACGGCGCTCGGCGTCGTCCTGATCGGCTCGGGGATCGTCACCGTCCAGAAGGGCGACCCGTTCGTCTGGCCGATCGCCGCCGCGGTCGCCGCGATCGGGCTCGGTGCGATCCTCGCCGCTCCCCGCTGGCTCCACCGTCGTCGCGAACGCGAAGCGCAGCGGGCGTCGGACGGCTCCCCGGAGCTGGCGCCGGACACGGCCGGCTGACTGATTTACTAGCCTCATGCGCGTTTCAGCGAAGGTCGACTACGCGGTTCGTGCAGCGGCCGAGCTGGCGGCCGCCAAGGGGGGGCCGATCAAGGGCGAGCGGCTCGCGGAGGCCCAGGACATCCCCCTGCAATTCCTCGAGCACATCCTGCTCGAGCTGAAGCACCACGGCATCGTCCGCGCCCGCCGCGGCGCCAAGGGCGGCTACTGGCTCGCCAAGCCCGCCGACACGATCACGATCGCCGACGTGGTCCGCGCCGTCGAGGGCCCGATCGCCGACGTCCAGTCGGCCCCACCGGAGTCGATCGAGTACCGCGGCCATGCCGAGCACCTGCAGGAGGTCTGGATAGCGGTCCGCGCCAACCTCCGTGCGGTGCTCGAGCACGTCACCCTCGCCGATCTGGTCGGCGGCGAGCTGCCGGCGATAGTCGAGGACCTCGCCGCCTCCCCGGACGCCTGGGCGCCTCGCTAGAGGCGCTCAGGGCTTCAGCCGGAACGGCGGGTACTCATCCGTCACCAGGGTGAAGGCGTAGCCGGTCACCCGGTTGCTCCAGCGGATCGTGCCTTCGATGAACTCGAAGATGCCGCGCGGGTAGCGGCCGGTGAAGAGGATCGCGAACCAGGCGCCGATCGCGGCGAAGAGGACGCCGATGTAGAGGAAGAAGAGCACCACGTAGTGGGGGATGGCGAGCAGCCACTTGACCAGCGGCAGCCCTCTTTCGAGACGCTCGACCTCGGGGTAGGGGAAGTCGAGGTGGACCGCCTGCCTCTCGTCGGTCGAGGGGTATTCGTCGTCCATCAGCAGCAGGTAGACGCCGATCCGGTTCGAGAACCGCAGCAGTTCGATGTTCCAGTCGAACCACCAGCGCGGGTATTTCTTCTTGAAGAGGATCATCAACACGGTGGGAAGTGCGACGAGGCTGCCGCTGGCGGCCGCGGCGCCCCAGGCGACCCCGGAGGAGCTGCCGCCCGGCAGCAGCGCCGCGAGGATCGCGATCGGGATCACGGTGAAGATCCGCAGGCCGGTCGTGAGGCGGTTGAGATCGCGGTCCGGGTAGTCGACCGAGAACGTGACTGGATAGGTCGATGGCTGCATGGTTCCTCCTTTAGTTCAGTCGGCGGCGGGGACGCCGCCGGCGACGACGTTGACGAAGTTCTCCAGGTGGCGGGTCGTCCAGCACTCGAAGGCGCCGTCGCACCAGCGCTCGTAGGCGGCCATCACCGAGTCGCCGTAGTTCCAGTAGAGGCGCGGCTCGGGGTTGAGCCAGAAGAGGCGACCGGCCCGCTCGGCCACCTGGGCGAAGACCTCGGCGTGCGGCTCGCGGCCGTTGGTGCGGGCGTCGCCGAGCACGATCACGGTCGAGCGAGGGTCGAGGTCGTCGGAGATCTCGCTCAGGAACTCGAGCCAGACGCGCCCGTAGTCGGTGTAGCCCGAGACGTCGGCAACGCCGCCCTCGCTGGAGATCCGCTGGGCGATCTGGCGGAAGTCGCGCTCCTGTTCGAAGACCTCGGTCACCTCGGAGATCCGCTCGATGAAGACGAAGCTGCGCAGTTTGCGGAACGAGTCGTGGAGGGCGTGCAGCACCGAGAGGAAGAAGACGCTGGCCGAGGTGACCGAGGTGGAGACGTCGCAGAGCACGTAGATCTCCGGCCGGCGCGGTCGCTTCGGGCGGTGGCGCAGGCGCAGCGGCACGCCGCCAGTCTCCAGCGAGGCCCGCATGGTGCGCCGCACGTCTACCGTCTGTCCCTTGCGGCGCCCCCGCTGCTCGTGGCCGAGCGTCGCCAGGCGCCGCTTCATCTGCGAGACGGCGCGGTGCACGGCCGCGAGGTCCTGGGTGGGACTGGTCGGCAGGGCGCGGTCCAGCTCGGCCAGCGGTCGCGACGGCGGCAGGGTCTCGGTGCGCTCGATCAGGTCGCGTTCCAGCTCGCGGCGCAGGTGGCGCTCGAAGCGGTTGAGCTGGTCGCGGTCGATCGGCGGCAGCTCGCCGGCGCCGTCCTCGGCTCCCTGCTGCGTACCGGCCGAGAGCTCCAGGGTGCGGCGGATCCGCTGCACGTCGACCCCGACCACGCCGGAGCCCTCGCCGCGGCGGCCGAAGGCGGCGATCGCCAGCCGCGCCAGGTCGCGCATCTCGGCGTCGTCGCCGGCGGCGATCGCCTCGCGAACCTGCTCGCGCAGCTCGTCGAGGTCGAGCCGCTCGCCCCCCTCCTGGGATTGGCCCTCCTCGCCGATCCCCCGCTCGATCGCCTCGGTCTCGGCGGCGCGGAAGAACCAGCGCTCGAACAGCAGCTCGAACAGCCTGCGGTCCTCCTGGGACTTGGCGATCGTCGCCGCGAGTGCCTCGCGGAAGTCGTCCTGCGAGGTCCAGGGCACCTCGTCCAGTGCCGCGAAGGCGTCGAGGATCTCCGAGGTGCCGACCGCGACCCCCTCCTCGCGCAGCTCCTCGCAGAAGCCGAGCAGCTTCGCGGCAAGGCCGGGGGGCCCGGCCTCAGGCTTGGGGCCGTATGGCGTCGGCAAGCTTCACCCCGACCCGCTCGGCGACAACGTCGATGTCGGTGCGGTGCTTGACGATGATCGACATCGATCGCTCGAAGGTCTCGCGGTCGATGTCCTCCGCGCCCATCAAGAGCAGGGTCCGCGCCCAGTCGATCGACTCGGCGATCGACGGCGGCTTCTTCAGGTCGAGCGCCCGCACCATCTGAACCACCTCGACCAGGCGTCGGGCGAGCGCCTCCGGCAGCTCCGGCGCATGCAGGCGGACGATCTCCATCTCGCGCTCCAGCTCGGGGTAGTCGAGCCAGAGGTACAGGCAGCGCCGCTTCAGCGCCTCGGTCAGCTCGCGCGAGTTGTTCGAGGTGAGGACCACGATCGGCATCGTCGTCGCCGCGACCTGCCCCAGCTCGGGGATCGTGATCTGGAAGTCGGAGAGCAGCTCGAGCAGCATCGCCTCGAACTCCTGGTCGGTCTTGTCGATCTCGTCGATCAGCAGCACCACCGGCTCGGGGCTGGCGATCGCCTGCATCAGCGGTCGCTCCAGCAGGAACTCCTCGCTGAATATGTCGCCGTGCACCTCCTCCCATCCCGACTCGCCGCCGGCCTGGATCCGCAGAAGCTGCTTGCGGTAGTTCCACTCGTACAGCGCCTTCGCCTCGTCGAGGCCCTCGTAGCACTGCAGGCGGATCAGCTCGCGCTCGCTGGCCCGGGCCAGCGCCTTGGCCAGCTCGGTCTTGCCGACCCCAGCCGGGCCCTCGACGAGGATCGGCTTGCCGAGCCGCTGCGCGAGGAAGGAGACGAGCGCGGCCGGCTCGTCGGCGAGGTAGTTCGCCTGGGCCAGCGCCTCCTTGGCTTCTGCGACGGAACCGGGTTGCGGGGCTGCGGCCATGGTGGGCCGATGATAATGCGCGCTCGTGCCCGACTTCGCCTTCTTGCTGGCTGCGTTGCTGCCGCACAGCGCTACCCCGTACCTGCTCCTGATCGCCTTCGGGTTCGCCTCCGGCATCCTCGGGCACCTGAGCGGGTCGCGCTGGCTGGTCGCGATCGGTGTGATCCTGGTCGCCCTCGGCGCCTTCCTCTTCCCGCTGGCGCTCAATCTGAGCGAAAGCAGCCCACCGCAGATCGAGAACCGCCGTTGAGCCGGCGTTAGCCTTACCATCCTGCATCCGATCCAACCCAGGAGGCCCACCGCTTTGAGCCGACTTCGATTCCCCCTCACCTTCGCCACCCTGTTTGCCCTGGCAGCCGCCTTCGCCGCCTGCGGCGGCAGCAGCAGCGACAAGAGCGGCGAGGATCCGCAACAGGTCGTCGACGAAGCCACCCTGCGCGGCGTCGACAGCGGCCGGCTCGACCTCTCGCTCGGCATCAAAGCCGCGGGCAAGCGAGGCGGTAACGTCGACGTCAGCCTCTCCGGTCCCTTCCAGGGCGGCGGCAAGGGCAAGTTCCCCCAGCTCGACATGACCGCCAAGGTGAGCGGCAAGGTCAACGGGGGGGACGTCAAGTTCGACGGCGGCCTGACGCTGCTTCCCAACAGCGCCTACGTCGAATACGAAGGGACCGAGTACGAAGTCGACCCGACCACCTACAGCTTCGTCGAGTCGGCGCTCAAGCAGGCTCAGCGGCAGGGCGGCGGGGAAGGCGAATCGCCCGGGGTGACCGCCTGCCAGGAAGAAGCCGGCAAGCTGAAGGTCGCCGACTTCGTCGACAACCTCAGCAACGAAGGCAGCGCCGACGTCGGCGGGACGACCACCACCGAGGTGAGCGGCGACCTCAACGTCGCAGGGGCGATCGACGCGGTTGTCGAACTGGCCGAAGGTCCGGCCTGCGGCGCCCAGCTTGGCGCTGCCGGCGCCCTCCCCTCGAAGTCCGAAATCGCCAAGGCGAAGAACGAGGTGAAGAGCGCTGTGAAGACCGCTCACGCCGACGTCTACGTCGGCGACGACAACATCGTGCGGCGGATTTCCGCGCAGCTGAAGATCGAACCGAAGAAGAGCGGCAGCGGCCCCAAGAGCATCGAAATCGATTTCGACCTGAAGCTGACCCAGGTCAACGAAGAACGCCAGATCTCGGCGCCCGGCAACGCCAAGCCGCTCAATGACCTCTTCCTGAAGCTCGGCGTCAACCCGATCGAACTGCTCGGCCTGCTGAACGGCGAAGGCGGCGAAGAAGGGCTCGGCGAACTGCTCGAAGGGTTGGGCGAAGCCAGGCGTTGAGCCTCCTCCTGCTGGTCGTCAGCTTCGCGGTCATCCTCGCCGGGGCGCTGCTGTTCACCAATGCGGTCGAGTGGATGGGCCACCGACTCGAGCTGGGGGAAGGCGCCGTCGGCAGCGTCCTCGCCGCGGTCGGGACGGCGATGCCTGAGACGCTGATCGCGATCGTCGCCCTGATCGGCGGCGCCAGCGGTGCCGACCAGGTTGCGATCGGGGCGATCGTCGGCGCTCCCTTCCTTCTCGGCACGCTGGCGATGGGCCTGGTCGGCCTGTTCGCCTATCTCTACCGGAGGCGGCGCTCGCAGGGGCTGGAGCTGAACGCCCACGGACCGACCCTGGAGCGCGACCTGCTCTTCTTCGGCGTCTTCTTCCTGCTCTCGCTGGCGCTCGCCTGGGGGCCGCCGGCCGGTCTGCGGATCGCGGTCGGGGTGCTCGTCCTCGGCGCCTACCCCCTCTACATCCGCCGCACGCTGCGGGCCGGCGGCGAGGTGCAGGAGCACTCGACCCTCGAGCCGCTGGTCTTCGAGCGGCGCAGCGAGCACCGCATGCGGCCCAGCCTGGTGCTCGCGGCGATTCAGCTCCTGGTCGGCCTGGGGGCGATGGTCGGCGGGGCCCACCTGTTCGTCGAGGAGCTGCTCGACATCGCCGAAGAGCTCGGCGTCGAGGCTGTCGTGCTCGCCCTGATCCTCGCCCCGCTGGCGACCGAGCTGCCCGAGAAGGTGAACAGCTTCTTCTGGGTGCGGGAGGGCAAGGACGCGCTGGCGCTCGGCAACATCACCGGCGCGATGGTCTTCCAGTCGACGATCCCATTCGGGATCGGCCTGATCTTCACCGACTGGCAGCTGAGCGCCAACGCCGCGCTCTCGATCGTCCTCGGCCTCGCCGGCGGCCTGCTCGCCTACCTGGCTCTGCGGCGCCGCGGCCGCTTCGAGCTGCCCGCCGTGCTCGGCTGGTTCGGCCTCTACCTGGCCTTCATCGTGGTCGTGGTCGTCACCGCCTGAGCAGCGGTGGCGACATCGTCCCGCTGTCGACGTCTGAGTCGGATAGCGATTCAGATGCCTGCCGCGCGCTCCGCGGCTTCCGGGTGGTGGGGTCGCGAACGCTCAGGCCCCGGCCAGCTCTGCGAGCGCCTCGAGCACGACTTCGTCGTGAGTCTTCGGCGAGACCTTCGGGAAGACCTTGGCGATCTTGCCGGCGGGGTCGATCAGGAAGGTGGCGCGCTGCACGCCCCAGTACTTCTTCCCGTACATCGACTTCTCCGCCCAGGTTCCGTAGGCCTCGGCGACGGCGTGGTCGGCGTCGGCCAGCAGCGTGAAGTCGAGGTCGAACTTGTCGGCGAACTTCTTGACGTCGGCGACCTCGTCGGGGGAGACGCCGATCACCCGGGCACTGGCCGCCTCGTAGTCGCCGCCGTGGTCGCGGACGCCGCAGGCTTGGGCGGTACAGCCAGGCGTGTCGGCACGCGGGTAGAAATAGAGGACGACGGTCCGGCCGCGCAGACCGGAGAGCGTCAGCTCCTCGCCGTCCTGGTCGGGCAGGGTGAAGTCGGGTGCCGCTCCGCCGGCCTCGAGCATCGGCTCGGTCAGTCCTCGCGGCCCGGGTCCTGGCCGCTCTCGTCCTCGTCGAGCTCCTCGTCGCCCTGCTCGAGCGCCGTCTCGGAGACCGAACCGGCCGACCCAGGGTGGTAGTGGGTCTGGAACTCCTCGAGCGCCCGGTCGCGGCGGTCCTCGTCCACCGGGACGTCGTCGGAGATGCGCACCCAGTCCGCCCCCTCGTAGTCCTCCATGTTGAAGACCTCCTGGTCGAGCGAGGTCGAGTCGTCGACCACGACCAGCACCTCGGTCTGCGGGTTGAAGTAGGTGCCCGGCTGCATGAGCAGCTCCTCGACCTCGAAGAGGTTGTCCGGGTTGGCGGCCATCGGAGCCGATCCTACAAATCCGCGAGCTGGCGCTCGGTCTCCCTCTCCACGTCGAGCGGCTCCTCGCCGCGCCGCATCCGCCGTTCGTTGCGGGCGACGACGAGCTGGCGGACCTCCTCGCGCAGCTTCTCGTCGACGGTGGGGCCCGCCGCCCCGGGCGAGTCGAGCAGGCGCGCTATCTCGGCCTCGATGTCGAGCGGCGCCTCGCCGCGGCGTTGACGCCGGTAGGACTTCGCCTCCAGCATCTGTCGCGCCTCGAGTTCCTGGAGCTTGCGGTCGACCGGCGGCTGCGGCTGCGTCATCCGGGTCGGCGGCAGCTCCTGCTCGATCGCAAAGCGACCCTTGCCGACCCCGCGCCAGGCGGGCCCAGAGCGGGCGAAGGCCGTGGCCGCGATCGGCAGCGCGGCGAGGGTGATCGCCGCCAGCGCGTAGCCGCTCATGATTCCGATCGCAGCCGACAGCAGGGCCATCGGTCAAAGGGTAGAGACCCCACGGGAAGCCCGTCATCCGCTAACCTTGAGGTTGGTTGACTGACCAGTCAGTCAATTGCTTCCTACCCGAGAAAAGGAGCTTCGAGCCGTGGTTGACTTCACCCTGACCGACGAGCAAGAGGATCTGCGCGAGCTGGCGCACAACTTCGCCGAGAAAGAGATCCGCCCGGTCGCCTGGGATTACGACAGGGACGGCACTTGGCCGCAGGAGATCGTCGAGAAGGCCTGGGAGGTGGGGCTGATGAACACCCACACCCCCGAGGTCTACGGCGGCCCGGGGCTCGACTACCTCTCCGGTTGCCTGATCGAGGAGGAGATGGGCTGGGGATGCTCCGGTATCGGCACCTCGCTGATGGCCAACGGCCTCGCCTCCGCGCCGGTGATGCTCGGCGGCTCCGAGGAGACGAAGAAGAAGTACCTCGGGAGGCTGGCCGAGGAGCCGAAGCTGGCCTCCTTCTGCCTGACCGAGCCCGACGCCGGCTCCGACGTTTCGGGCATGAAGACCCGCGCCGTGAAGAAGGGAGACAAGTACGTCATCACCGGCTCCAAGTGCTTCATCACAAACGGCAGCCACGCCGATTGGTTCACGGTCTACGCGAAGACCGACCCGGAGGCGGGCCACCGCGGGATCAGCGCCTTCGTCGTCGACGCCGACTCGCCCGGCGTCAGCGTCGACAAGAAGGAGGACAAGATGGGCCAGCGGGCCTCCAACACCGCGACCATCGTCTTCGACGAGGTCGAGGTGCCGGCCGAGAACATGCTCGGCGAGGAAAACCACGGCTTCAAGCTGGCGATGATGACCCTCGACCGCACCCGCCCCGGCGTCTCGGCGCTGGCGGTCGGGATCGGTCGCGCCGCATTCGAGTTCGCGGCCGAGTACTCGAAGGAAAGGGTCCAGTTCGGGGTGCCGATCGCGATGCACCAGGCGATCCAGTTCATGATCGCCGACATGGCGACCAAGGTCGACGCCGCGCGGCTGCTGGTCTGGAACTCGGCCGTGCTGCTCGACCAGGGCAAGCGCAACACCCAGGTCTCCTCGGAGGCAAAGCGCTTCGCCGCCGACTCGGCGATGGAGATCACCGTCGACGCCGTCCAGGTCTACGGCGGGTACGGCTTCATCAAGGAGTACCCGGTCGAGAAGCTGATGCGCGACGCGAAGATCATGCAGCTCTACGAGGGCACCAGCCAGATCCAGCGCCTGGTGATCGCCCGCGAGGTGCTGCTTCCGCGCAACATTGAGGAGAAGACGCCGGAGGCGAAGGCGGCGGAAGACAGCCAGTCCGAGCAGGCGGCCGCAACCGTCTAGCCCGGATCAGGCGACGCGGCTGCCCTGGCGGGCGGCCTTCTGGCGCTTCGTCTTGTCCAGCTCGACCTTGCGCAGACGCACCGACTCGGGCGTCACCTCGACGCACTCGTCGTCGCGCAGGAACTCCAGCGCGACTTCAAGCGAGAGCCGTTTCGGTGGCGAGAGGCGGACCAGGATGTCGGCGCTGGCGGCGCGGACATTGGTCTGGTGCTTCTCCTTGACCGCGTTGACGTCGAGGTCGTCGGAACGGGCGTTCTCGCCGACCACCATTCCCTCGTAGACCTCCTCGCCGGGGCCGACGAACAGCGTGCCTCGGTCCTGAAGGCTGAGCAGCGCGTAGCTGGCGCTGCTGCCGCGACGATCGGCGACCAGCGAGCCGGTGGGACGGGTGCGCAGCTCCCCCGCCCAGGGCTCCCAGCGGTCGAAGACGTGGTGCAGTAGCCCGGCGCCGCGCGTCTCGGTGAGGAACTCGGTGCGCAGCCCGATCAGCCCCCGCGCCGGCACCAGATAGTCCATCCGCACCCAGCCGGTCGCGTGGTTGACCATCTGCTCGAGCCGGCCCTTGCGGCCGGCGAGCAGTTGGGTGACTGCGCCGACGTGCCCCTCGGGTACGTCGACCGAGAGGCGCTCGACCGGCTCGTGGGCCTTGCCCTCGATCTCGCGGACGATCACCCGCGGCTGGCCGGCGGTCAGCTCGAAGCCCTCGCGGCGCATCATCTCCAGCAGGACGACGAGCTGCAGCTCGCCGCGGCCCTGCACCTCCCAGGCGTCGGGCCGCTCGGTCTCCAGGACCCGGATCGAGACGTTGCCGACCAACTCCCCCTCGAGCCGCGAGCGGATCTGGCGCGCGGTCAGCTTGTCGCCCTCGGTTCCCGCCAGCGGCGAGGTGTTGATCCCGACGACGATCGAGAGAGAGGGCTCGTCGACCGTGATCACCGGCAGCGTACGGGGGTCGTCCGGGTCGGCCAGAGTCTCGCCGATCGTCACCTCGGGCAGCCCGGCGACCGCGAAGATCTCGCCCGGCCCGGCCTGCTCGGCCGGCACTCGGTCGAGCGCCTCGGTCACGTACAGCTCGCCGATCGTCGCTCGCTCGACGCTGCCGTCGGCTCGGCACCAGGCGATCGGCTGGCCGCTGTGGATCGTTCCGTGGCGCACCCTGCACAGCGCCAGGCGGCCCACGTAGGGGTCGGCGTCGAGGTTGGTGACGTGCGCCTGGAAGGGGTGCTCGGGGTCGTGCTCGGGGGCCGGGATCCGCTCCAGCATCAGGTCGAGCAGGGGGGAGAGGTCGCTCCCCTCGGCTCCTTCCTCCAGTGCCGCCCAGCCGGCCTTCGCGTTGGCGTAGACGATCGGGAAGTCGATCTGCTCGGAGTCGGCGTCCAGCTCGATGAACAGCTCGTAGACCTCCTCGACGACCTCGGCGATGCGGGCGTCGGGGCGGTCGACCTTGTTGACGACGAGGATCACCGGCAGCTTCGCCTCCAGCGCCTTGCGCAGGACGAAGCGCGTCTGGGGGAGCGGCCCCTCGGAGGCGTCGACGAGCAGCAGCGCCCCGTCGACCATGGTCAGGCCGCGCTCCACCTCGCCGCCGAAGTCGGCGTGCCCCGGCGTGTCGACGATGTTCAGCTTGACCCCGGCGTGGTGGATCGCGGTGTTCTTGGCGAGGATCGTGATCCCCTTCTCGCGCTCCAGGTCCATCGAGTCCATCACCCGCTCGGCTACGTCCTGGCCCTGCCGGAAGGCGCCGGTCTGCCACAGCATCGCGTCGACCAGGGTCGTCTTGCCGTGGTCGACGTGGGCGATGATCGCGATGTTGCGGAGGTCGTCTCGGCTCTTCATGGCGGCGGGCATAGAAAGAGGCCCGCCGGGGCGGGCCTCGGTCACTGCTTGGAGCGGTGCGCGACTACGCGGTCTGCTGAACGCTCGCCGCGGCCGGGCCCTTGGGGCCTTCTTCGGACTCGTAGCTCACCTTGGCGCCCTCGGTCAGGGACTTGAAGCCCTCGCCGAGGATCGCGCTGTGGTGGACGAAGACGTCCTTCGAGCCGTCGTCGGGCGTGATGAACCCGTAGCCCTTGTCGTCGCTGAACCACTTGACAGTTCCAGTTGGCATGCATTGCCTCCACTTCATGTGCTGCGAACGCGGAGGCTTGTGAAGCAACGACGCGAGCGCTAGACACGACTTTTGCCGGGTCCATTCCCCGGCCTAACGCTCGGGACCGTAGCAGGGTCGGGGGTCTCGCCGCCGCTTACAAACCCCTTACATCGCGGTGACGACGCCCTGATCCCGGTGGCGGATGCTGCGCCCGCAAACGAGGAAAGGAAGGCCATGAGTCGCCCGAGCCGTACCCATATCTTCATTCCGCTCGCGCTCTGCGGGCTTCTCACCGCCGTCACCGCGGTTGCCATGGGGGGCGTTTCGTTCGGCGCCGCGACCGCGTCTTCGGTCAACCCGCAGTCGTTGCCGATCGGGGACGGCAAGGTGACGACCTCGGGTCCACGGCGCGGCTACGTCTACTCCTGCGGCACCGGCTTCGCCGCGAGCGGCAGCCCGCCGGGCGGCGGCGCCGGCGCCCAGGTCGAAGGGCCGTGGATCCACGGCAGGACCTTCGATCTGACCGCGAAGGCGACCGTGGACGGCTCGGTGCACTGGCGCAACGCGAAGCTGCGCACGACGAGCAACTCGAAGCGGCGCACCTTCTCCGGCAACGGCCTGCCGAAGGGGGGCACGACCGGCGAATTCCCGGTCTCCTCGAGCGATGACGCCTACCAGTACGACCGCAACCCGAACTCGATCCGCTCGCAGAGCGTCCACTACGCGCTGCCCGCTCATCCGACGGCGGCTTCGAAGCCGAGCTGCCTGCCGATGGGGGCGATCGGGATCGCCAAGAACGGGGTCGCGATCTTCAACGCTCTCGATGCCGGCGACCGCGACGCGGTCGCTCACGAGGTGCAGGACAGCTGCGGCGGGCATCCACAGCAGAGCGGCGAATACCACTACCACGACATCCCCTCCTGCCTGACCAAGGGCGAATCGAAGCACCGTGCCTCCGGCCTGGTCGGCTACGCGCTCGACGGCTACCCGATCTACGGGCCGCGTGGTGCGCGCGGAAAGCTGCTCACCAACGATGACGTCGACGCCTGCCACGGCCGGGTCAGCAAGGTCTTCCTAGAAGGCCGCTGGCAGCGGATCTACCACTACAACGCGACGCTCGAATACCCGTACACGCTCGGCTGCCTCCACGGCACGCCACGGCAGTGACACCGCAACTCGGCACCGCTTCTGGGTCAAGCGCCGACTCGGCGCATGACCCAGTGACCGCCGAGCAGCAATATGAGCAGCCCCGCCGCGACCGCCAGCACCAGCGGATCGGCGATGCTGAGGCCCTCCAGGCGGGTGCCGAGGTAGACCGCCATCGCGGTGATCGGCAGGTAGCCGACCGTCGTCGTCCAGGCGAACCGCCAGACCGGCACGCGGGCGGCGCCCGCCGCGTAGGAGACGAGGCTGAAGGGCACGATCGGGATCAGCCGCACCGCGAGCAGCAGGGTGGCGCCGCCACGCTCGATCGCCCCCTCGGTCCGCTCGAAGCGCTCGCTGCCGAACCAGCGGTCGAGCAGCGGCCGGGCGACCGATTGGCCCACCGCGAAGCAGAAAAGACCCGAGAGCAGCCAGCCGAGCATCATCAGCGCCAGGGCGGGAAAGAAGCCGTAGGCGAAGCCGGCCGCCGCGTCGACGATCTCGGCCGGGTAGAAGACGACCGCGTGCAACAGGGCGAGGAAGACGACCAGCAGCGGCCCGGCCAGGCCAATGCTGTCGATGTGACTCCGCACCTCGGCGCTGTCGCCTCGCACCGCCGCCTCGAATACATGGCGCAGCTCGGGAACCGCGAGCGCCAGCAGCGCCAGGATGGCGATTCCCGCCAGGGTCACGGCGACGGCGGCAAGCGAAGGTCTCGGCGACTCCATGCTAGGAGTGGCATTGTGGGGGCTGTCACCCCCCGGTTGCTTCAGCGAAGCGCGTTGGAGTCGCGCAGCCGCTCGGCCAGCGCCGAGTGGCGGGCGCCGCTGTCGTCGCGGCGGACCGCCGCCGCCAGCGCCGCAGGATCGCCGACCAGCACGCAGCTGCTGCGGGCGCGGGTGATCGCCGTGTAGACGAGCGGGCGGCTCAGCATCCGGGCGTGGGAGCGGTGGCAGACGCCGACCACGACCGGCACCTCGCATCCCTGCGCCTTGTGGACGGAGATCGCGTAGGCGAGCCGCAGGGTCGCCGTCTCGTCGTAGGGGATGACCAGGGTGCCCCCCTCGTCCGTGTCGACCAGGATCGTCTCCTCGTCGGGGTCGTCGGCCTGGAGGAAGACGATCGAGCCGTTCATCAGGCCCAGCTCGTGGGAGTTCCTCGTCTGGATCAGGCGGTCTCCGATCCGGAAGCGCTTGCCCACGGCGGGCTCGCCGTCTGGGTTGAGCCGCTCCTGCAGCCGCTCGTTCAGCGCGTCGATCCCGACCGCGCCCCGGTACATCGGCGCCAGTACCTGCACCTCGCGGATCGGGTCGACCCCGAAGCTCTGCGGCGCCCGCTCGGCGACCACCTCGACGACCGTCTCGAGGGCCCGCTCAGGGGCGGGGCGGTCGATGAAGAAGAAGTCGCGTTCCTGGCCCTCCCCCGGCGTCAGGCGCGGAGACCGCCCCCGGTTGATCTGGTGGGCGGCGGTGGTGATCATCGAGCGCGCCGCCTGGCGGAAGATCTGGGTGAGCCGGACGACCGGGGCGACGCCGGAGGCGATCAGGTCGTCGAACGGCTTGCCGGCTCCGATCGGCGGCAGCTGGTCTGCGTCGCCGACGAAGACCACGTGGGTCGACTCGGCGAGCCCACCGAGCAGCACCTCGCTCAGCCGCAGGTTCAGCATCGAGGCCTCGTCGACGATCGCCAGGTCGGCGGCCAGCGGGCGCTCCGGGTTGAAGGCCGGCCTGCGGCCCGGCATCCACTCCAGCATCCGGTGGATGGTCTGGGCCTCGCGGCCGGTCGCCTCCTCGAGCCGGCGGGCGGCGCGGCCGGTCGGCGCGCAGAGGGCGATCGAGGCGCCGGCCCGGTCCGCCTCGGCGACGATCGCCTGCGTGCAGGCCGTCTTGCCGACGCCGGGGCCGCCCGTCAGCACCGAGATCCGCGCGGCGAAGGCGCCGCGCACCGCTGCCCATTGCTCGTCCGTGAGGCGGCTTCCGTCGGTCGCCTCTGGGGGCTCCTCACCGGGGTCGTGGTCGAGTTGCGGCGGGGCAGCGGCGCGTGCGGCCAGCGTCGCTGCCACCGCGATCTCGCTCGCCCGGGTCGGCTCCCGGTAGGTCCGCCCTTCGTCGAGCAGCAGGCCCGGCGAGGCGAGCAGCGTGTGGGGCTCGGGGGGGAGGCCGGTCAGCTTCGCAGTGCGCCGCGCGAGCTCCTCGAGCGGCAGGTAGGAATGCCCCTGCTGCTCGGCCTCGGCGAGCGCGAAGGCGGCGGCCGCCTGGGCACGGCGGGGCGACTCCGACGGCACGTCGGCGGCCAGCGCGATCCGGTCGGCGCGGGCGAAGCCGACCCCGGCGACCTCGGTCAGCCGGTAGGGGTCCTCGTGCAGGACCGCCGTCGATCGCTCGCCGAATCGGGCGTGGATCGGCGCAGCGAGGTGAGCAAGTCCGTGCGGGGCGAGCTGGACGTGGAGGTCGCGGATCGCCCGCGAGGCCTGCCACGACTCGGCCGCCGCAGCCGCCTGGTCGGCGCTCACCCCGCGCAACGCCGCGAATACCCCGGCCGGATCGGCGGCGATCGCCCCCAGCACGCCCTCGCCGTGCTCGTCGAGGAGGCGCTCGGCGCGGGCCGGCCCGATGTGGCGCAGCGAGGTCAGGTAGGCGATCCGCCCGGCGCGGTCGGCCGGGTCAAGCGGCAGCGCACCGCGCGCCTTCAGCTGGCGTCCGTATCGCGAGTGGGTCTGCCAGTCGCCGCTCACCTCGGCACGCTCGCCGGCGCTCAGGTGGGCGACCGGGCCGACCAGCGCGAAGCCCTCGCCCGACTCGGCGTCCTGCACCTCGAGCACGGCGTAGCCGTCGTCCTCGGCGCTGAAGATGACGCCGAGCACCTCGACCGTCCCCGTGAAGGCCGCCGCGTCGGCGTCGAAGAGGGCTGCTGCTGAGCCGTTCACGTGACAAAGCTAGCCGCCCCGCAGGCGGCACGCGGCGGGCGTCGCGGAACTTCCGGACCACGGCGGCCGGCGATCATGGGCGCCTGACGATCTTCTTCTCGCCGGCCTGATCAGGCGCCGGCGAGCTTCTCGTCCAGCTGGGCGCGCAGCGCGTCGCAGACAGCTTCTACGTCGGGATTGTGGCGCTCGGAGGCGAGCACTCCCAACAGCACCTCCGCGTCGGCCCTCGACATCTCCAGCGTGATCACCTGCTTGTTCATCGAACCTCCTTCGGTTGCCTGCCCGACACCTTGCCGCAAGCCGCGGCCGCGGTCTACCCTGGCGGGCGGATGCAGCTGCGGCCGGAGGAGGGCAGCGGCGACACGCTCCTCGTCCATGACCGTCGCGCCCTCGCCTATGTCGCCACGGCGCCCGGTCAGCTTGGCCTGGGGCGCGCCTGGGTGGCGGGCGACCTCGATCTCGATGGCGACCTGGAACGGGCGCTGCGCGCTGGCGAGCGGCTGCGTGATCTGCGGCTCGGCTTGGGCGACAAGCTCGCCTCGCTGCTCGACGCGGCTCGGACCGGAGCGCTGCGGCTGCATCGCCCGTCGCGCGGTCGGGGTCACCCTCTCGGAGCCGCAGGCCGAGCTGGCGCGGCGGCGAATCGCCGCGGCTGGGCTCGAGCGTCGCTGCGAGGTGCGAGTACGCGACTACCGGGAAGTGGACGACGGTCCCTACGACGGGGCTCGAGCTGCGCGACGCCGAGTCGTTGCGCGAGCACTACGCGCTGACTTTTCGCTTCTGGGTCGCCAACCTCGCCGCCGGCCGCGACGCCGCGATCGCTGCGGCCGGCGAGGAGCGGGAGCGGATCTGGCGCCTCTACATGACCGGCTCGGCGCTCGCCTTCGAACGCGGCGATATCTCCGGTGCAGCAACTGCTGGCCGCCGCCCCCGGCGCCCCGTCCGAGCTGCCGCTCGCCCGCGGCGGGTTCAGCCGTTGAAGTCGAGGCCGCTCGGCTCAGCTCGCCCTGGGGTCGGATCCCCCCAGCTTGGTCACGTCGGGAGCCTTGTAGGCCTCGCCGGCCGTACCGCCGAGCGCCAGCACCCGGATCCCCTCGTCGCCAGGCCAGATCTTGCGCTTGACGCCCGGGCCGACCCGCATCATGTGGTCCGCGTCGAGCGGGAATCGCTCGCCGTCGATCTCCAGCTCGCCGTTCCCGCGCAGCGCCAGGTAGACCTCTTCCTGGCCGTCCTCGGCGTGGTCGTGCTCGGGATAGTTCTCGAAGTTGGGCGGCATGTCGATGATCTGCATGCCGAAGCACTCGACCCCGAGCTCGGCGCGCGCCCGCTTGAAGCCGCCGCCGAAGGCGGCGTCCATCTCGTCGATCCTCTTCACTGCGTAGTTGCTCATCGCTCCTCCTCGACTGGGTTGGCCGGGGCGATCATAGGGTCACGCCGCTGTCCGGGCGCCAACCCGATCGCCGGCCTTCGGCTCTTTCGGTTGGCACGCGCAGAACGGCGCAAAGCAGCGACAATTCGCAGTCGCATGGGGGAAGCTCGGATCAGGGTTCGATTGCGCCCGAGAGGCTCACGGGACGAGCTGGCCGGAATGCGGGATGGGGTGCTGCAGGCGAAGGTGACGGCAGCGCCGATCGGGGGCAAGGCGAACAAGGCTCTCTGCAAGCTGATCGCCAAGCGAGCCGGCGTGGCGCCATCGCGGGTCAGCGTGGTGCGGGGCCAGAAATCGCGGGAGAAGGTCGTCCGGGTGGAGGGGCTGGACCAGGCCGAGGCGGTGGAGGCGCTGGCAAGTGGCGACGCCGTGGGCTAGGGTCGGCCTGTCTCCTCTACCAGAACGGAGCCTCGAATGGCATATGAGATGAAGATCCGCGGCACCGAGGATCAGGTCAAGGTCCGCAGTCCGTGGGCCGCCGCCCTGCTGCCGCTGATCACGCTCGGCATCTACCACCTCGTCTGGTGGTACCGGATCAACTGCGAGCTGCGCGACTACGGCCAGGCCAAGGGCTACGACCTCGGCCAGAACCCGACCAATTCGCTGCTCGCCGTCTTTCCCGGCGGCTTGATCATCGTCCCGGCGCTGATCGCCTACTGGCGCGGCGTGAAGCGCGTCATGGGCGCCTCCCGCCTCGCCGGCAAGGAGCCGCTGAACGGCTGGATCGCGATCATCCTCTACATTCTGCTCGCCCCCGCGCTCTGGGCCTACGTCCAGGTCTCGCTCAACGACATCTGGCGCGAGGAAGCCGAAGCGCTGCCCGGCGAAGAGCCGCCGCCCAGCCAGCCGAGCGAGATGCCGCCGCCGCTGCCGTCGGAGCAGCAGCCGCCGCCGCCCGAGCAGCCGCCGCCCGCCCAGTAGGGGTCAGCGCTCAGAGCAGTCGGCCTGCCGGTTGGCGACCGACCCGTCCGGCATCACCGTGTTGCACAGGGTGGCGCCGGCCGGGAAGGCCACGTCCACCCTTGCCCCCGAGAGGACCGCTTCGCTGAGGTCGGTGCCGCCAAACCGGGCCTTGCGCAGATCGGTGCCCGCGAGGGCGGCTGAGCCCAGGCGAGCGTTTCGGAGGTCGGCGCCGCGTAGGCTGGCGCGGGTCAGGTTCGAGTCGCGGGCGTCTGCGCCTCGCAGCTTGACGTCGCGCAGACTCGCGCCCACCAGGTCTGCAAGGGTCATGTCTGCGTGCGACATGTCGGAGAGGGAGAAGTCAGCCCCGACACCGGCGCTGCCGGCGAGCACCGCGCGGCGAAAGTCCGCCCCACGCAGGCGGGCGAAGGAGAGGTTGCCGAGGGCGAGGTCGGCGCCGCGGAAGTTGGCTCCGAGAAAGCGGGCGTAGGAGAGGAAGGCGGCGCGAATATGGGCACCGCGCAAGTTGCCGTCCGGGCAGACCGAGGAGGGGGCGATGACACAACCGTGAATCCGCGCGCCGGGCAGTTGCGGCGCTTCGCCGGATTCCTTCAGCACCGTGTAGGGCGCGGCCCCGGGCGGGATCGAGATCGTCGGCCCGCGCGGGTGTTTGGACGGAGCCGGGCAGGTGTGGCGCCGGTCGCGGAGATGGCCGTCGGGCATGATCGTGTCGCAGAACTTCGCTCCCGCCAGTCGGGCGCCGCGCAGGTCGGCGCGGTGGAGATCGGCGAAGGTGAGGTTGGCGCCACGCAGGTCGGCGCCCCGTAAGTCGGCCCCCGCGGCTAACGTCCCGAAGAGGAAAGCATCGCGCAGACCGGCGCCGCGCAGGTCGGCGCCGCTGAGGTCCGCGCTGAAGAGGTTCGCCTTACGCAGGTTGGCCTCGCGGGCGCGCATCTCGGCGAGCCCGCCGAGCGTCAGGTCGGCGCCGGAAAGGTCCGCTCGGTCGAGGTGGGCGTAGCTGGCGACAAGCGCTGCAGCTCGTACCTGGCGCAGGTCGGCGCCTTCGAGGCGGGAAAGCGAGAACGTCGCTCCGGCCAGCTTCGCGTGGGCTGCGTGAAGGCGGCGAAGGTCCGATGAAGTGACGATCGCGCCAGTCAGCTTCCCCCTGTCCAGTTCGGCGCCTGGGCATTGCGCGAAGGGCTCGAGGCGGCAGCCGCCTATGATCGCGCCGACTTCGACGGTCCCTTCGGCGAACGCCTCCAGCACGGGGTAGAAGGGGTTGGTCGGTTTCACGGCCACCGGCGTCCGCCCCTTTGCCGGCGCTGCGGCGGGCGCGGTTCCGAGGGCGATGCCGACGGCGGCGAGAAGGAAGAGGATCCGCTTCACTCCAACGCCATCTAACCTCATGGTGTGGACAGAAGGCTGCTCGAGAAGAGCCTCACCGAGGCCGGCGAGCCGTCCTACCGCGCCTCCCAGGTCTGGGAGTGGGTGGCGCGCGGGGCGCGCTCCTACGAGGAGATGAGCAACCTGCCGAGGGCGCTGCGCGAGCAGCTCGCCGCCGAAGTGCCGCTGTCGACCCTCGAGCTTCAGGCCGAGGCGAGGTCGGACGACGGCACCGTCAAGGCGCTCTTCCAGACCGCCGACGGGCGGCCGGTCGAGGCCGTGCTGATGCGCTATCGCGACGGGCGGCGTTCGGTCTGCGTCTCCTCGCAGTCGGGCTGTCCGCTCACCTGCACCTTCTGCGCCACCGGCCAGATGGCGTTCGGTCGCAACCTCAGCGGCGACGAGATCCTCGATCAGGCGCTGCACTTCCGCCGCACCGAGGCGATCGACCACGTCGTCTTCATGGGAATGGGCGAGCCGACGATGAACCTCGACGCCGTGCTCGCCGCCTGTGGGCGGCTGCCCGAGCTGGGCGTCAGCCAGCGCCGCACCGCGATCTCCACGGTCGGCTGGGTGCCCGGCATCGACCGCCTCGCCGGGTGCGAGATGCCGCTCGCCCTCGCCCTCTCGCTGCACGCGCCGAACGACGCCCTGCGCTCGCAGCTGATGCCGGTCAACGACCGCTACCCGCTGGCCGAGGTGCTCTCCGCCTGCGAGCGCTACCTCGCCTGCCGCCGCCGCAAGGTCTTCGTCGAGTATGTGATGCTCGACGGCGTCAACGATCTGCCGAAGCACGCCCGCCAGCTCGCCGCCCTGCTCGACCCGCGCGCCTACAAGCTCAACCTGATCCCCTACAACCCGACCGGCGCCTACGAGGGCTCGCCGCCCGCGCGGATCGAGCGGTTCCGGGCGATCCTCGCCGAGCACCGGCTGACGGCGACCGTCCGCCTCACCCGCGGCCGCGAGATCGAGGCCGCCTGCGGCCAGCTCGCCGCCACCTCACCCGCCTGAGGGTTGGCCGGCCAGCCAACTAACATCCGCCGGGTGCCGACCGAGACCGCGAAACCCCCGCCCCGGCGTGTCCCGCCGCCCGAACAGCGCAGCGGCAGCCCGTTCGTCCGCCTGCTCGACGACGCGCGCGCCGAGCTGCGGGTCCGCCGCCGCGGCGCCTACCCGCCGGGCCCGCAGGACTTCAACCTCGGCCGCACGCTTCAGATTGCCCGCGATCCGCTGCCGCTGCTGCTCTCCCTCTACGAGGAGCACGGTCCGATTTTCAGCCTCCGGGTCCTCCACCATCCGGTCGTCTTCATGCTCGGTCCGGAGGCGAACCACTTCGTCACGGTCGCCCATCCGGAGAACTTCCACTGGCGCGAGTCAAGCTTCGGCGACCTGATCCCGCTGCTCGGCGACGGCCTGCTGACGATCGACGACGCCTACCACGACCGGGCGCGCGAGATCATGATGCCGGCCTTCCACCGCGAGCAGGTCGCGGCCTCGGTCGAGACGATGGTCGCCGAGGCGACCCCGGCGATCGAGGCGCTGCGGACGGGTGAGGTGGTCGATGTCTACGAGTGGATGCGCAGCCTGGCGATGCGGATCGCGATGCGGGCGCTGCTCGGCCTCGATCCCGACGAGGCCGGCAAGGGCGCCGCCGCCGCAGAGCATTTCGAGCGGGCGCTCGGCTTCTACGGGATCGACTTCCACATGCGCCTGCTGCGCGGTCCCGGCTCGCCCTGGTCGAAGATGGTCGCTTCCCGGGCGATCCTCGACGAGATCGTCTACGGCGAGATCGCCGAGCGCCGCGCCGCGCCCGAGCTCGGCAAGCAGGACGTTCTCAGCCTGCTGCTCGGCGTGCGCGACGAGGCCGGGGAGGGGTTCTCCGACAAGGAGGTGCGCGACCAGGTGATGACCCTGATGTTCGCCGGCCACGACACCTCGACCTCGACCCTGACCTTCATGGTGCACGAGCTGGCACGCCACCCCGAGGTGGTCGGGCGGCTCTGCGAGGAGCAGGACCGGGTCCTGGGGGGCGAGCCGCCGGACATCGAGCGGCTGGAGGGGGAGATGCCCTACCTCGAGATGGTCCTCGACGAGGTGCTACGGCTCTACCCGCCGGCCTGGATCGGGCCGCGCCGCGCCGTCCGCGACTTCGAATTCGGCGGCTGCCGGGTCGCCCGCGGCGCCTACGTCAACTACTGCTCCTGGGCCAGCCACCGCATTCCCGAGGTGTTCCCCGAGCCGGAGGCGTTCATCCCCGAGCGCTTCACGCGCGAGCGCAAGGCGGAGCTGCCGCGCGGCGCCTACGTACCGTTCGGCGGCGGCCGGCGGATCTGCATCGGCAAGCGCTTCGGCCAGACCGAGGTGAAGCTGGTGGCGACGATGCTGCTGCAGCGCCTCCGCCTCGACGCTCTCCCCGGGCGGACGATGACCGTGCGCCAGATGCCGACCCTCTCGCCGAAGGGCGGTCTGCGGATGCGGGTACTGTCCCGCGCGTGAGGGCCCTGGTCGTCTCCGACACGCACTTCGGCGCCTGGACGGGGCGGGACCTGCTGCGCGAGGAGGCCTACCTGGAACGGCTGGCGCCGGCGCTCGACGGGGCCGACGAGCTGATCTTCCTCGGCGACCTGTTCGACTTCCTGTTCGGCTCGGTCGGCGAGGCGGTCGAGGCCTGCGGCGGCCTGCTGCGGCTGATCGCCGAGCGAATGCCCGGCAAGCGGCTGGTCTTCCTGGCCGGCAACCACGACCACCACCTGGTCCACCGCGATGGCGAGGACCGGATGGAGGCGCGGCTCGCGGCCGGGCTGGAGCCGCGGAGCCCGAACGGCGGGAACGGCGCTTCGGAGGAGCCCGGCCCCCGCTGGTTCCACTCGTTCCTCGAGAGCCGCCTGCCCGGGATCGAGGTCGAGGTCGCCTACCCGGCCTACAGCTTCGCCGGCGTGCTCTGCACGCACGGCCACTACCTCGACCCCCACGCCCGGCTCGCCGGCTCGCGCGGCGACCGCATCCTCACCCGCACGCTGTGGTCGATCGCCACCGGCGGCCCCGAGGATCCGAAGACGGTCGAGGACTACGAGTCGGTGATCACCCTGCTCACCGAGTGGCTCTACATTGCCGCCCAGATGCCGCACGGCACGCACGCCCAGCAGAACGTCTTCCGGGCGGTCCAGCGGCTGGGCAAGGCGGTTTCGGCGCTCGGCCTGCCGCTGCGCGGCGCCAAGCGGCTCGCCGCCGAGCTGCGCGACCGCGGCGTCGGCGATGGGGCGGTGGAGTCGCTGCCGAGCGAGGAGCACTTCGATTCGGTCGTCCGCGCCGAGACGGCGCGCCAAAACCGCGAGCAGCCGGTCGAGGGGATCGGCTGGCCGCGGCCCGTCTACCCGCAGGCCTCGGTCGTCTCGCGCAGCGACCCCTCCGAGCATGCGCTGGAGGCCTTCGCGCGGGTGGTCGAGAACCTCGGCTGGAACCGCGAGACCGACAAGATCGTCTTCGCCCACACCCACCAGCCGTTCGCCGACGTCCGCTCCAGCGGTGACTCGCGCACCCGCTACTGGAACACCGGCTCGTGGATCTACGAGCCCGACCTCGGATCGCGCCAGGCCTACGCCCGCTATCTGCGCTACGCCTGGCCGGGGACGGTCGTGGCGATCGACGACGAGGAGCCCGAGCCCCGCCTGCTCGAGCTGCTCGCCGACCTCAACCCGCTCGAGGGGGGCGGGGGACTCCCGGGCGCGCCCCACTACTTGATGAACAGCATCTCCTCGTACTTGGGGAGCGGCCAGAGGTCGTCGCTGACGACCCTCTCCAGCTTGTCGGCCGCCTCCCGCACCTGGGCCATCGCCGCCAGCTGCTTGTCGCGGGCGCGGATCGCCAGCTCCATCCCCTCGAGGTCCTCCGGGTAGGCGTTGGCCGCTTCCAGCTCGCCCAGCGCGGCGACCAGCTCGTCGACCAGGCCGCGCACCTCGCCCTCGATCGCGGAGACGCCAGACTCGGCGATCAGCGCCAGGTGGCGCAGGGCAGCCGGCAGGATCATCGTCTTGGCGATCGAGAAGGTCGTCTCCGCCTCGATGTTGGCGCGGATCGCGTACTGCTCGAGCCAGACCTCGTAGCGGGACTCCAGCTCGCGCTCGGAGAGCACGTCGTAGTCGCCGAACGCTTTCAGGGTCTGCTCGGAGAGCACTTCCGGCAGCGCATCGGGGGAGGTGCGCAGGTTCTTCAGCCCCCGCTGCTCGGCCTCCGCATGCCACTCCTCGGCGTAGTTGTCGCCGTCGAAGCAGATCTGCTTGTTGGCGAGATAGGACTCCTTGACGATCTCCATCACCGCCTCGGCCGTGTCCATGCCTTCGTCCCTCTTCGCCGCGAGCTGGTCGGCCAGCTCGTCGATCCCCTCGGCGACGATCGTGTTCAGCACCGTGTTGGGGAAGGCGAGCGACATGCTCGACCCCAGCGCCCGGAACTCGAATTTGTTGCCGGTGAAGGCGAACGGCGAGGTGCGGTTGCGGTCGCCGCCGTGCATCGGCAGTTTCGGCAGCACGGTCGCCCCCAGCTCGAGGAACGAGGCGGGGGTGTGCGGGTCGCCCGAGCCGGTCGAGATCGCCTCGAAGACCTTGTTCAGCTCGGCGCCGAGGAAGATCGAGATGATCGCCGGCGGCGCCTCGTTGGCGCCGAGCCGGTGGTCCTGGCCGATGTTGGCGACCGAGGCTCGCAGCAGCCCCTGGTGCTTGTTGACCGCCTGGATCACCGCGGCGCAGAAGAACAGGAAGTGGACGTTGTCGGCTGGCGTGTCGCCCGGGTCGAGCAGGTTGGTCCCGGTGTCGGTCCCCATCGACCAGTTGTTGTGCTTGCCGGAGCCGTTGACGCCGGCGAACGGCTTCTCGTGCAGCAGGCAGACGAGGCCGTAGCGTCGCCCCACGCTTTCCATCACCTGCATCATCAGCTGCTGGTGGTCGGAGCCGACGTTCGAGTTCTCGAACACCGGCGCGATCTCGTACTGGTTGGGCGCCACCTCGTTGTGGCGGGTCTTGACCGGGATGCCGAGCTTGCGCATCTCCAGCTCCGACTCCAGCATGCAGGCGAGGATCCGCTCGGGGATCGAGCCGAAGTAGTGGTCGTCCAGCTCGTGGCCCTTCGGGGGCTTGGCGCCAAACAGGGTGCGCCCGGTGTAGATCAGGTCGGGACGCTCGAAGAAGTACTGCTCGTCGATCAGGAAGTACTCCTGCTCGGGCCCGACCGTGGTGAAGACGCGCTTGCTGTCCTCGTCGCCGAGCAGGCGCAGCGCCTTGATCGCGGAGCGCGACAGCGCGTCCATCGAGCGCAGCAGGGGGATCTTCGCGTCGAGCGCCTCGCCGGTCCAGGAGGCGAAGGCGGTCGGGATGCAGAGCAGCGCCCCGTTCGGGTTCTCGAGGATGAAAGCGGGGGAGGTCGGGTCCCAGGCGGTGTAGCCGCGCGCCTCGAAGGTGGCGCGGACGCCGCCGGTCGGGAACGAGGAGGCGTCGGGCTCGCCCTGGATCAGCTCCTTGCCGGTGAAGCCTGCCAGCGCCCGGCCCTCGTCGGCCGGCGAGAAGAAGGAGTCGTGCTTCTCGGCGGTGGAGCCGGTCAGCGGCTGGAACATGTGGGTGAAGTGGGTGGCGCCCTTCTCCAGCGCCCAGTCCTTCATCGCCGTGGCGACGGCGTCGGCGAGCCCCGGGTCGAGCGCTCCGCCCCCGTCAAGGGCAGCCTGCAGCTTTTCGAAGACGTCGGCGGGCAGCCGTTCGCGCTGTACGGCGACGGAGAAGACGTTGGTCGCGAACGGGTCGTTCTCGGGCAGGGTCAGGTCGATCGCGCCGAGGGCCTCCCCATTGGAGCTCCACTGCGCGGCGGTCACGTTCTGCTGGCGGATACGAGTCATCGCTGTGTCAATCCCTCGCTTGCGGCGCGCCCGTCCTGGCGGGCGCGTTCGGTTGCCGGTCAACTCCCTTGGAAGAGCCAACGGAGCCTAATGGGCGGGCGCGGGAAATGCCTTTGTACCGCGGTACAAGGATCGCCCGGGGCCTTTGGCCCGGCGGAGAGCGATAGCCTCCCCGCCCCCGTCCCAAGCCAGAACCTGGAGGAGCCAAGCCGAATGTTCGTTTCCAAGGCCGCCGTCGTCGGCGGCGGCACGATGGGCGGCGAGATCGCGCAGGCGATCGCCGCCTCCGACATCCCGGTCGTCGTCAAGGACGTCGATCAGAAGTTCGTCGACGCGGCGCTCGAGAAGGCCCGCGCCGTCACCGAGGGCCAGCTCGGCCGCCTTGTCAAGAAGGAGAAGCTGACCCAGGAGCAGGCCGACGCGCGCCTCGACGAGGTGATGGGGTTGATCGCGGGCACGACCAGCTACGCCGAGTTCGGCGACGTCGATTTCGTGGTCGAGGCGGTGCCGGAGAAGATGGCAATCAAGCAGGCGGTCTTCGGCGAGCTGGACGCGGCAACGCCCGGCCACGCGATCCTCGCCTCCAACACCTCCTCGCTGTCGATCGCCGAGATCGGCGAAGCGACCCTGCGCCCCGACAAGGTGGTCGGCTTCCATTTCTTCTACCCGGCTTCGGTGATGCCGCTGGTCGAGGTGGTCGCCGGCGAGGAGACCTCGCAGGAGACCGCCACCGCCGCCTTCAACTTCGCCCAGGCGATCCGCAAGCAGCCGATCGTCTGCGGTGAGGTGCCAGGCTTCGTCGTCAACCGCGTGCTGATGGCGACGATCGGCGAGATCTGGCGCGCCCAGGAGGACCAGGGGCTGTCGTTGAAGGCGATCGACGAGGCGATCGCCGCCGCCAAGGTCGCCCCGATGGGGCCGTTCTTCCTCAGCGACCTGCTCGGCCTCGACACGGTCCTGCACGTTGCCGAGCACCTCGCCGACTCCTACGGCCAGGGCTTCTACGTGCACAAGGGGCTCCAGCAGCTGGTCGCCGAGGGCAAGTTCGGCGCGAAGAGCGGCGGCGAGGGGTTCTTCAAGGACGGCGAGCAGGCGGTCCCCGGCGAGGCCGAGCCCGACGCCGAGGAGCTGGTCGCGATGTTCACCGGGCGGGCGCTGATCGAGGCCTGCCTGCTGGTCGAGGAGGGTGTCTGCTCGGTCCGCGACATCGACCTCGGGATGATGGCCGGGGCCGGGCTCGACCCCCGCAAAGGCCTCTTCCCGCCGTTCTGGAAAGCCGACCTGGAGGGGCTGGACGCGGTGCTGGAGCGGATCGAGCGGCTCGAGGAGAAGCACGGCGAGCGCTTCGCGCCGCCGGTCATCCTGAAGCGGCTGGTCGCCCAGGGGCGGCTCGGCCTCGCGTCCGGCCAGGGCTTCTATCCCTACCCGCAGCCCGACGAGGGCGAGCAGGCGGAGACGGTGAAGCTGGAGACCCGCGGCGAGGTGGCGGTCGCCTGGCTCGCAAACGCGCCGATGAACGCGATCTCGCCGGACCTGATCCGCGATCTCGCCGCCGTCTGGGAGCGTGTCAAGGCGGCGGACGGGGTGGGGGCGATGGTGATCGCCTCGTCGATCCCGGTCGTCTTCTCGGCCGGCGCCGACATCAAGGCGTTCACCCAGATGGACGAGGGGGCCGGGGAGGAGCTGCTCCACACCGCCCATGCGCTGCTGCGCGAGCTCGGGCAGGACAGCGTGGCGACGATCGCCGCCGTCAACTCGATCGCCTTCGGCGGCGGCTGCGAGCTGGCGATGGCCTGCGACGTGCGGATCGGCGCCGAGGCGGCGGTCTTCGGCCAGCCGGAGATCAAGCTGGGGATCGTCCCGGGCTTCGGCGGCACCCAGCGGCTGCCCCGCCTGGTCGGACCCAACAAGGCGCTGGAGATGAACCTGAGCGGCGACGCGATCCTCGCCGAGGAGGCGCTCGAGTTCGGCCTCGTCAACCGCCTGGCGCCCGACCACGAGCTGTTCGAGACGGCGCTGATGTGGGCGCGCAAGCTGGCCGGCCAGGCGCCGGTCGCCCGCGAGCAGATCAAGCGCGCCTCCCACAAGGGCGACCTCGACGAGGGGATCGAGGCCGAGAAGCGGGCCTTCGCCGCCGCCTTCGCCAGCGAGGACGCCAAGGAGGGGATCGGCGCCTTTCTCGCCAAGCGCACCCCGAGATGGAGCGGCAGGTAACACCTCACATCCCGGGCCGACGGGCCCGTTTGGCGGAGCTGATTCGCGAGTCGAGCTGCACGATGGCGCTGACCGGGGCGGGGGTCTCGGTGCCGTCCGGCATCCCGGATTTCCGCACGCCGGAGACCGGGCTGTGGGAGAACGTCGACCCGATGGAGGTCGCCCACATCGACGCCTTCGAACGCGACCCGGCCCGATTCTGGTCCTACTACCGGCCACGCTTCCAGGCGCTCGGCGACAAGCGGCCGAACCGCGCCCACGTGGCGCTGGCCGAGCTCGAGCGACGTGGCCTGCTGGAGGGCGTGGTCACCCAGAACATCGATCGCCTCCACCGCGCCGCCGGCTCGCGAAACGTGGTCGAGGTTCACGGTTCGATCGAGACCTCGTCCTGCACAGGTTGCCGGGCGGTCTACGAGATCGATCGGGTCGACGGGCTGTTCGACTCGGCAGGCGTCGCCCGCTGCGCCGAGTGCGGCAGCGCGGTGAAGCCGGACGTCGTTCTGTTCGGCGAGCTGCTGCCGGAGGACGCGATGGCCCAGGCGCAGGAGCTGGCGGCGCGGGCCGAGCTGATGCTCTGCGTCGGCTCCTCGCTCGCCGTCCACCCGGTCGCGGGGCTGCCGGGCCTCACCCTGGAGAGGCACGGGAGGTTGGCGATCGTCACCAAGGGCCCCACCCCCTATGACGACGAGGCGGAGCTGAAGCTGGACGGCGAGGTCGACGAGGAGCTGGCGGGGCTGCTGGCCGCGCTCGGCTAGCTCGCACCTGCCTCGGGGGAGGCGTCCGCGGTCAGCGGGATCCCCTGGGCCCGGCAGTTGGCGGTCACGTCGCGAGAGCGCGGGTCGTCGAACTTGGCGCTGTGGGCGCAGATCGCCTCCGCCTGGGTGCCGCAGCCGGCGACCACTTCGCCGCCGGTCTTTCCGGCGACGACCACGCGGATGCACCCCTGCTCCGGGCCGGATCGGCTGAAGCCGATGCCGGCCACGAAGATCACGACGAGCATCGCGGCGACCGTGACCGCGAGCACGGCGACGCCGACCCTGCGCTCGCGCGGCGTCAGCTTGCGCAGCGGCGTTTTCTGCTTGCGCCAGTGGCCTTCGAGGGGCATGGCCCGGCAGCCTAACGGAGCCCGGCGGGCCGGAATTTGGACAAATGGGAGAACTCGCGGGGCCGATCTTTAGACGCCTGTATGTACTGGCCGCAGGCCGATCGCGGCAGGGTTGTGGCGTTATGCCATGCCCACTCAGATGAGAAAGGACGCAGTGGATCAATGGAATGGTTGAGCGAAGGCGCCAACTCATGGCAGCTCACCGCCGCGACCCTGGTCGGCCTGATGAGCATCCCCGGCCTCGTGGTTCTCTACGGCGGGGTGATGCAGAAACGCTGGTCGGTGAACTCGATGATGATGGCGTTCGTCGCATTTGCGCTCGTGCTCATCCTCTGGGTCCTGGTCGGCTTCAAAATGGCTTTCGGCGACCCGATACACCTCGCCGACAGCGGCTTCTTCGGGAACTTCTGGGGCCAGCCCGAATCGATCCTCAGCAGCAACAGCCTGTTAGGGCAGGCGTCGGTTGGGGAGTTGAGCGAAGTCGAATTCCTCTTCCCGTTATCGACCCTGGCCTACTTCCAGATCGTCTTCGCCTGCATCACGCCGATCCTCATGCTCGGCTCGGTGCTCGGGCGGATCAACTTCAAGGCGTGGATCCCGTTCGTCGCGCTCTGGACGCTGTTCATCTACACGATCAACGCCTTCCTGATCTGGGGCGGCGGCTTCTTCGCCCAGCATGGCGCGGTCGACTTCTCCGGCGGTTACGTGATCCATCTCGCGGCCGGCGTTTCCGGGTTCGTTGCGGCAGCCGTGATCGGGCCGCGCCTGCAGCGTGACCGCGAGGTCGACGCCCCGAACAACCTGGCGATGGTCGCGGTCGGGGCCGGCCTGCTCTGGATGGGCTGGAACGGCTTCAACGGTGGCGACTGGTACGAAGCCGGCAATATCGCCTCGGCTGCCGTTCTCAACACCAACCTCTGCACGGCCGTCTCCTTCCTCGTCTGGGTGGCCCTCGACTACATGACCGGGCGCAAGCCGAGCCTGATCAGCAGCGTCAACGGGATGATCGTCGGCCTCGTCGCGATCACCCCGGCAGCCGGTTTCGTCAACGGCTGGGGAGCGATCATCATCGGCGTGGTCTCCGGCACGATCGTCTACCTGGCGCTCAACTACCTGAGCCGCGTTGCGCCGTTTCGAAACGTCGACGACACGCTGGGCGTCGTCTATACGCACGGCTTCGCCGGGGTCTGCGGCGGCCTGCTGACCGGCATCTTCGCCAACAGCGCGATGGCGGAAACCACGCTGGCCGGCACGATCTCCGGCGGCGGCCTGCACCTGCTCGGCTGGCAGGCGCTGACCGCGCTCTGGGTGATCGTGTTCTCGGCGATCGGCACCTACATCCTGCTGAAGATCGTCGGCATCTTCGTCCCGCTGCGGATGACCGAGGAGGACATGGAGACGGGCGACATCGCCGTCCACGGGCACGAGGTGTACCCCTCCGACGTGCCCTCCCTCGGCTACCCCCATGGGGTGCCGGAGGCGCCCGCTCCGGGAGGGGCCGCGTAGCGCTCGCCGCGAGCCGAATGCGGGCTTGCGGCACCCAATTCCTCCAACCCGAACCGCCCCCGGAGCGCTCACCGGGGGCGGTTCGGGTTTGGGCCGGGCTTTCGCTCAGGCCTCGTCCCGATGCCTGCGCGCGGCCTCGCGCAGCACGTCGAGCATCGACGCCACCGCCGGGGTGACCGGAGCCCCGCGCCGGGTCGCGGCGAAGACGCGGCGCGAGGGGCTGCGCGGGTCGAGCGGGCGGATGCCGATGTCCGCGCGGACGGCCGAGAGCGCCAGGCGGGGGATCAACGCGACCCCGACCCCGGCGGCCACCAGGCCCTGCACGGTCTGGTAGTCGTCGCTCTCGAAGGAGACCTGCGGTTCGAAGCCCGCCGCGTGACAGGAGCGGACTACGTGCCTCGCGCAGGGACTCGCCGCCGAGGTCTGCACCCAGGACTCGCCGCCGAGATCCTCGAGGCGCGGCCGCGGCCCGTGCGCGAGCCTGTGCTTGCTCGGCAGCGCCAGGTGGAGCGGGTCGTCGAGCAGCTCGAAGCGTCGCATGCCGGCGCCGAGCCGCTCGCCCACCCCTTCGAACTCGAAGAGGAGGACGAGGTCGAACTCGCCGGACCGCAGCCGCGGCGCGATCTCCTCCGGC
Source organism: uncultured Solirubrobacterales bacterium (assembly GCA_963730315.1). Lineage (GTDB taxonomy): Bacteria > Actinomycetota > Thermoleophilia > Solirubrobacterales > 70-9 > VRUE01. The sequence continues at coordinate 51,096 of CAVSRD010000004.1, forward strand.
TCGCCCTCGGCGAGGCTCAGCTCGACCCCGGGATGCGAGGCGCGGAAGTTGGCGATCGCCTCCGGCATCAGGGTGGCTCCGGCGGTCGGGAAGGAGGCGATCCGCAGGCGCCCGCCCTCGGCGCCGGCCAGGACCGCCAGCTCGGCCTCCGCGGCGCCGATGCCGGCGAGGATTCCCTCCGCGTGGCCGAGCAGGGCTGCGCCGGCGGCGGTCGGCCGCACGCCCCTGCGGTCGCGCTCGATCAGGGTCGCGCCGGCTTCGCGCTCGAGGGTCGCGATCGCCTGCGAGACGGCCGACTGCGAGTAGGAGAGCGCATCGGCCGCGCCGGAGAACGAACCGCGCTCGACCACTTCGCGGAAGACCCGCAGACGCTGCGAGCTGAGCATAAGCAAAGCTTATCCAGATGATAGGAAAGAACAGTTGTACTGATGGGAGGGCGGTGGCACCATCGGTCGAACCTCGCAGCGACCACTTTCCAGCCCAAGGAGGAGGCACATGGCAGCCCGAATCATCGTTTCCTACGACGACACCGACTACGATCGCGACGCGCTGGCGCTCGGCCGGCTCCTCGCCTACTCGGGCGGCGAGTTGTCGCTCGCCTATGTCCGACACTCCCAGGGCGGGGCGCTCGAGCAGAAGGAGGCCGAAGAGCTGCTCGCCCACGGGGCCGCAGCGGTCGGCGCGCCGGACATGCCCCGCCACGTCGTCGTCAATCCCGGCACCAGCGTCGGCCTGCGGGAGCTGGCGGAGGAGGAGAAGGCCGACGTGATCGTCTTCGGCTCCGAGTACCGCACCGCAGAGGGCCTCGTCAAGCCCGGGATCTCGGCTCACAAACTGCTGCTGGACAGCCCGGCGGCGATCGCCGTCGCCCCGGCCGGCCTGCACTCGCACCCCTCGCTGAGCGTCAACACGATCGGCGTGATCGACGAGGGCGACCCGGCGGCGCGGGCCAGCGCCGACAGCCTGGCGGCGGCGCTGGGCGCCTCGGTCAGCGACGGAGCCGAGGGGCCGATCGACTTCCTTCTCGTCGGCTCGCGCCCGGAGGCGCATCTCGGCCACGTCACCCTGAGCGCCTCGAGCGACTACGCGGTCGAGGCGGCGACCTACCCGGTTATCGTCGTTCCGCGCGGAGTCACGGTCAGCTTCGACTCGGCGCCGCCCGCTCAGCCTCAGCAGCCCGAGCCCAACGTCAGCGCCTAGGCCGTTTCGTCACCAGGATGACGGCCGCGACCTGCGGGTCGCGGCCGTTCAGCCGGGCGCCCGCCTGCCCCAGGGGGACCGGGAGGGCATCCCGATCGCTCAGCATCTCGGCCACCGTCGCCTCCGGTAGGTCCGCCTCGACCACGAAGGCGTCCGGCATCTGGGGCTGCGGCGCCGCCGCCAGCTCGCGCCGCGTCACGTCCTCGGAGGCGCGCTCCGCGTTCGCCCAGCCCTGGCCGAAGGAGAGGTCGGGCGTGTCGAGATGCGGCCCCTCGAGGATCCGCAGGGTGCTCTCGCGCGGGTCCCAGGTCTGTTCGCCGAGCTCGATCGGATGACCGGCGAGCCAGGGCGCGATGACCGTCCGCGACAGCTCCTCCGCGCTCATGTTGAAAGAGCGGGCGTGGTTGATCCCGCCGCCGATCTCGACATGGAAGGCCACCCCGACGACCCTACCGTGGCGTGCCGTCCGCGAGCGGCCCAAATGGGCGCCGAATCGACGGCACGTCGGCCTCGGACTTCGGCGATGATCCCGGCGTGAGCGTCGTCCCCCCCGATGCCGTGGTGTTTGACAACGACGGCCTGCTGCTCGACACCGAGTCGGTCTGGACACGGGCCGAGCGCGACCTGTTCGAACGGCGCGGGATGGAGTTCACGCCCGCCCACAAGCTGGAGCTGGTCGGCACCTCGGCCGAGATCGCCGCGGGCATCCTCGAGCGGCGCCTTGGTGAGCCCGGCCCCGTCCTGATCGACGAGCTGAACGAGCTGGTGATTGCCGAGCTGGAGCATGGGGTGGAGGCGATGGTCGGGGCGCGCGAGCTGCTGCACGAGCTGACCCGGCGGGAAATGCCGATCGGCCTCGTCTCCAACTCGCCGCTGCGCTTCGTCTGGCGCTCGCTCGAGATCGTCGGCTTCGCGAATCACTTCGACATCGTCCTCAGCGCCCATGAAGTGGCGGCCCCGAAGCCGTCCCCCGACGCCTACCTGGAGGCGTGTCGAAGGCTCGGGGTCGCCGCCGGGCCGAGCGTCGTCGCCCTCGAGGACTCGCCCACCGGGGTCGCCGCGGCACGCGCCGCGGGGCTGACCGTGATCGGGATTCCCTCGCTCGAAGGCGTCGCGCTCGAGGAAGCCCACCACCTCGCCAGCTCCCTCGAAGACGCGGTGGTGGCGCGGCGGTTGGCACTCTGACGACGGGTCGCTTCCTTCAGCCCCGCAACAGCCGACGCCTTCGCAGCACCCGCTCGCAGATCTCGGTCAGCTCTCGCACGTTGCGTTCCCGCTGGTCGTCGAGATCGCCGTGCAGCGCCGCGTTGGCCGCTTCGCCGGCCTCTGCGCGCCTCGCCTCCAGCGTTGCCATGTCCTCCTCGTGCCCGGGGTCGGCGAGCGCCCCGGCCAGCTCGACCAGCAGCGCCTCCAGTCCAATCCGCAGCTGCAGGGCGGCCTCGCGGCGGCGCCCTGCGTCGAGGTCGGCGCGGGCCCGCAGCAACAGCGTCTCGGAGGCGTCGATCCGCTCCCTCCGCCCGAGTACCGCGGCGATCCGCTCCTGCGGACGCAGCTTCTCCTGCCGCCGCTGCCGTCGTGAGCCAGAGCCGCTTCCCAGGTCGACCTCGCGCGCCGCGCTGAAGCGGCCCGCGGCGACCTCCTTGCCGGTGCCGTAGCCGATCCGCACCGTCGTCGCACGCTCCGCGCCGGCCTCGGCGAAACGGGGGTCGGCGCTGGACGCGGCGTGAGCGTGCAGCGCGCGGTTGAGCAGCTCGATCCCCTCGGCGACGATCCCCTCGAGGGGCCCATCGGAGGCAACCGCCTGCTCGAGCCAGCGCGCCGCCTCCCGCTCGGCGTCGAATGGATGGTCGGCGCGCACGGCGGTCACCCTGGTGAGTGGCAGGGGCGCGGGCACGGCGTCCGGCTCGGACCGCTTCGGGCGCCGGCGCCGCCGCGCCGCTGCCGGCGGTGCGCCCAGGATTTCGACCACGAGGACGCTCTGCGCCTCGCGCGGGGCGTCCCCGCGGGCCAGGTAGCGCCCCTCCGGGACGGCCAGGGCGCCGGCGAACTCGAACTGCGCAAATCCGAAGAGCTGGGCCAGGCGCCCGATTCTCCTAGATTCCGGCCCCGTCGCCGGGTCAGTCGCCGTTGCCGCCGCGTGCAGCGCCGCCGCCTGCCGTTCCACTCGACTTGCCCTTGCCGGTCGGCAGCGCGTACTTCGAGGGCCTGGCAGGCACCGTCGGGTTGGAGATTTCCCCGAGCCGCTTGACCAGCCGGTTCCACTTCTCCGGCGACAGCCGGCTGAAGCCCGGTGCGAGGGCGCTCGGGCCGCCGAGCCCGGTCAGGAAGCGGGCCATTTCGCGGCCCCACTCGGTTTCGGCGCCCTCGTGGTAGGAGGCGTGGCTGAGCGGCACGCCGTTGGTGTCCGCGAACCCCATCTCGATCGAGCCGCCGGCCACGAAGGTGCCGATCCGCTCGCCGGCCGAGACCCGCTCGCCGGCGTGCACCGTCGCTTCGATCCCCTCGTAGACGAAGATCACCTGACCGGCGCGCGAGCCGTCGAGCAGCTGGTAGAGGACGCCGCCGCCTTCCGGCCAGCCCGGCGCGCCGGTCTGCAGGATGCGGGCGTCGCCGACCGCTGCGATCGGTCCCACCCCGGTGAAGTCGACGCCCTGGTCGATGCGGCCGGGGGTCGCGCTGAGGAAGGGACTGACGTAGGCCGATTCGAAGGCCGGGGAGTAGCCGATGTGGACGTGGTCGTAATGGTCGGGGAGGGCGAAGCTCGTGGGCCCGGGCAGTTCCTCCAGCGAGATCACCTGGTGGGGGTGCACGGTCCCCTGCAGCGCGAGCACGTCCTTGATCAGGGTGTCGGTCAGCGTGCCCGGCCCCTGGTGACCGGCGACCGGGACCCCATCGATCGCCGCGATGTCGACCGCGTCGCCGCTGCTGTGCTCGGAGACGTTGCCCGACGTGGTCAGCGTGCTGTGGCCGCATTTCAGCGAGGTGACGGTCAGATCGAGGCCCTTGGCGGCCAGGTACTCGAGCGCCGCCAGCACCCGCCGGTCGATCTGCCCGGTGGCGATGTCGGTGCGCCCGCACGCGTAGATGTCGAGGTGCTTGTCGGCGAGGACGCGGCGCTCCAGCGCTTCCTTGGAGAGCAGCAGGACGCCGCTGACGCCGAGGTTCTGGCCGAACGGGCTCTTGCCGTTGGCGCGGTAGATCGCCGTCGCTTCGAGCAGCTTCCAGCCGTCGAGGATCGGCTTCGGGTCGATTCGCGGGGCGCCGCGACCGGCCGGCCGGATCGAGAAGTTGACGTGGGGATCGATTTCGCCCTCGGCCGCCCCGATGCGCGCCAGCACGGTCCCGGCGATCACCCTCGACCCGGCCTTGAGGGTGCCGTCGGCGCCGGTTGCGGTCGCCCGGTCCGCTCCTCCCGCCGCCCGTCGCTCGGGGCTGACCCGGTTGGGAAGCGCGTAAAGCCGCGGGCGGATGTCCTGGCTGTTGACCGGAACGCGCCGTTGCCTGCCGCCGTTGCCGACGACCGAGCGGTGTTCGCGCACGAACCGTCCCAGCTTCGCGTAGGTGAAGCGGTTGCCGTAGGCGTCCTCGAGCACGATGTATCGACCCAGCTTCCTCGACTTGCCCATCTTCTTGATCACGCCGTCGTTGACGGCGACGACCGGGGCGCCCTCGGCGGCGAAGATGTCGATCCCCCGCCGGGTCGGCGAGGAGGAGACGACGTCGGCGGCGCTGCCGTAGGCGGAGCGCTGCCTGGAGGTGGCCCTGCGGAGCGCGGCGCGGGTGGAGATGTCGTCGGCGTAGCGGGCGTCGGCGGCGACCGGGAAGTGGGCGCCTTCGGTGAGCCCGGTCAGCGAGCCGACCAGGTTGGCGGGCAGCTTGCCGTAGGCGCGCGCGTAGGTCAGCACCTCCTGCACGTACCAGTCGGCGTGGTTGTAGGCGAAGATCGCCTGGTAGAGGTGGCTCTGGCCGCCGCTGACCTTCAGGTAGCGGGCTGCTGCGCAGATCGCATCGACGGGGTTGTAGGGGTCCTTGCGGCCGTCGCTGTTGGCGTCGATACCGTACGTCTTCCAGCTCGAGGGGAGGAACTGCATCCAGCCGAGCGCGCCGGCGCTGGAGGTGCCGAGGTTGGTCCCGAACCCGGTCTCGATCTTGTTGATCGCGGCGAGCACCTGCCAGGGGATCCCGTACTCGGTCCCGCAGGCCTGGTAGATCGGCAGCAGGAAGGGCGGGATCTCGAAGGAGTCGATCACGAAGTTGGGGACCCCGATCGGCGCCGGGCCGAAGGTGGCGACCGTCGTCGACGGGTTGGCCGAGGTCGGGGCGCCGCCGCGGTCGAACCGGGAACCTCCGTCGCCGCCTTCGGCAAGCGGCTGGTCGCCTGCCGTCGCGCTGGGAGCCCTCAGCCCGCCGCCGCTGCCGGCGCTCGGTTCGCCGAGGCTCTGGTTGCGCTTCACGCCGCCGCCCCCGGCGGGGGACGCCTGGCTCGCTTCCAGGGTCGTGCCGGCCTGGACGCCTTCGTCGCCCCCGCGCTTGCCGTTCGCCCCCGCTTCGGGTGCCGCTTCGCCGCCTCCTCTTGCCCCCGGTTCGGGTTCCTCGCTGGGGTCGGATGGCGACGAGCAGTCGGGGTCTTCGAGGTCGACCAGCCCGTCTCCGTCGTCGTCAACTTCGTTCGAGCAGGCCGGCGTCTGGGCCGGCGGCAGCGCCGGGGCGGTCGGGGTCGTCCCGATCGCCTGTCCGGCCCCGAGCCCGCTCGTCGGATCGGCCCCGGCCATGCCGACGCCGAGCGCCGTGGCGATCGCGAACCCGGCTAGAGCTGTTGTCAGTGCGAGCTTGTGTCTCATCCGACGGCGCCTCGATACCCGCGCACGCGGTCCGGTTCCTGCAACCGGCTCGCATCGCCTCTCTCCCCAGGGATCAGGCATACCCACGCTACTGATTCGCGGGTAGACGCGCAATCCGGGGTGCTGGGCCCCAACACGGCCTTAATCAACGGCGTTCCCATGCCTGTGCTGCGGGAGGATTTCAGCCCCCCCGGATGCGCCGGTTGACAGCTTGTTTCAGCGTCGCCCCGCCCCGGCGCCGCGGCGGTATGGTTGTCGGCGATGAGCTTGGAGGATCAAGACCAGGAGAGCCTCCGCGCCCGCAGCGAGCAGGCGATCGGGGAGCTGGCCCAGGCGCTGCTCGACAGCCAGGTGCTGGAGAACGCGGTGGCGGCCGCATTCGGCGCCCGCGAGAAGGCGGTCGAGGCCCAGCACGCGGCGCTGGCGGCGCTCAACGTTCCGACCGCCGGGGAGGTCGAACGCCTCGAGCGGCGGCTGCGCTCGCTGTCGCAGCGGCTGGAAGAGGTCGAGGACGAATTCGATCGTGTCTCTCGCGAGCTGGGGGGCCTGCGGCGCCAGCTCGCCGCCGACCGCGCCGAGGAGGAGGCCTCGGAGGCCTCCAAGGGTTAACCCTAACCCTCGACTTTAGGTTGAAAATACCGAGGAGGCGGCTCGCCCGGCGCTTTTCGCTGCCGCCTCCAGCGGCTCGTCCGCGAGCGCCACGTGCCCGCCCCCCTCGCTGACTATCAGCACCGCCGCGACGGCGATTCCCAGCTGACGCCCCCGGGCGAGCACGGCGACCGTCTGCATATCGGCCGCCGCGGCAGCCGGCGGCGCGGCGGCGGCGTCGACGGGCAGCGCGTCGAAGCTCGCAACCGTCGCCGCCCGCGCCTCGCCCCCCAGCTCGTCCTGCAGTCGTTCGAGCAGGACGGGGTCCGGCAGTACGGCCTCGCGGCCGGCAACGCCGAAAGCGGCGGCGCTGCCGCCCGCCGCGAGTGCCTCGGCGACGAGCAGCAGCTCGCCCGGTCGTGAGGCTGGCTCGAGGCCGGCGCAGGTGCCGACCCTCACCGCCCGCCTCACCCCGAGCTCCGCCAGGTCGGCCAGCACGAGGGCGGCGCTCGGCCCGCCCATCCCGGTCGCCTGGATCGTCAGCTCGCGGTCGGCGGGGGTCCGTCCAGAGTAGCCCCAGAGCCCACGGGCGTGGTTGCTCATCCGCGGCTTCTCCAGTAGCTCCTGGGCGAGCAGCAACGACCGCCCGGGGTCGCCGACGAGGATCGCGTCGGAGGCCAGCGGCGTGCTGGGACGAAGCCTGGCGGGCATGGCGGCGGCATCATTCCACTCGTGAGACAGCGGTGCCGCGGATTTCCTCCAACCGCCTGGAGATCGCCGTGGCGTTTCGAGCCGATCAGGGCCGAGCTGATCGAGAGGGGGTACGAGGAGGAGGCCCGCGCCCAGCGCGGCGCGCTCCGCTCGTCGTTCGTCCCCGTTTGCCTCTAGCCTCGGCCTGCGTGCAGAGCCGACCAGCCTGGATATCCGATTCCTTGCGCAGCAAGCGCGGCGCCGAGCGGGTTTGAGATGGCGGCGGACGAGCGGATCTCGCTGAGCGAGGCGGCGCGACGCTCCGGCGTTTCGGCCAGCACGCTGAGGCGCTGGGCCTCCGAGCACGTCGTGCCGGTGCGCCGCGGCCGCTGGACCGCCGCCGCCGCCGCGCAGGCGCGGGTGGTGGCGCGGATGCGGGAGCGAGGGCACTCGTTGGAGGAACTGCGGCGGGCGGGCCGCGAGGGCCGGCTCGCCTTCGGCTTCGTCGAGGAGCTGTTCCCGGGCGCCGAGGAGCAGTCGACGGTCGAGGAGGTGGCGCGGGAGACCGGCCTCGAGCCGGAGCTGATCGAGCGCATCCTGGTCATTCTCGGCACCCCGCTTGACCGCGAGCGGCTGCTCAACCCCGACGACGTGAGGGCCCTGCGGCACTGCGCCCGCGTGCTGGCCGCGGGTTTTCCGCTGGTCGCCTTCCTGCAGATCGTCCGCGTCTACGCCCAGTCGCTGCGGCGGATCGCCGAGACGGAGGTTCGCCTCTTCCACCTCTTCGTGCACGAACCGATGATTCGCGACGCCCTGCCGGAGCTGGAGATCGCCGAGGAGATGGGCGAGCTGGCCGCCGACCTCCTGCCGCTGGCGGCGCCGATGACCGAGTACCTGCACACCCGCTACCTGCGCTACTACACCGAACAGGACGTGGTCGGCCACATGGAGACCGACCTCGAGGCGCCCGCCCCCGACCTGGGCCAGGTGCCGGTAACGCTCTGCTTCATCGACCTCACCGGCTTCACCCGCTACACCGAGGAGGAGGGTGACGAGGAGGCGCTCGACGTGGTCGAGAACTTCGTCGAAACGGTCGAAGCAACGCTGCCGGCCGAGGCGACGATCGTGAAGACGATCGGCGACGAGGTGATGGTCGTCTCGCCAGACCCAGCGTCGCTGACCGATTGGGCGGTTTCGCTGCTTGAACAGTTTCCGCGCCGCCCGCGGCCTCGCGTCGGCATCCACCACGCGAGCGCCGTGTTCCGCGACGGCGACTACTTTGGCACCCACGTCAACCTCGTCCATCGCGTCGTCGGCCGCGCCCAGGCGGGCGAGGTGCTGGTCACCGACCGCGTCGCCGGCACCCTCCAGGGCCGCGGCCTCGACTGCGAGCCGATCGGCGAGGTTCACCTGAGGGGGTTCCCGGAGGCCACGCCGCTGTTCATCGTCCGTCGAGCCTCCTGACGGCACGTCCGCGCAACACTTATGGGATGGAAAACGAGGCGATGCTCGAGGCGGTCCGCGAGGACGGCATGCTGCCGGCCGGGGCGCCGCTCGTCGCGATGCTCTCCGGGGGGAGGGACTCGGTCTGCTTGCTCGACCTGGCAGTGCGGCTGCTCGGCGCCGGGGCGGTGACCGCGCTGCACGTCAACTACGGGCTGCGCGACGAGTCCGACGCCGACGAGGCCCACTGCGCGGCGCTCTGCGAGCGACTGGGAGTGCGGCTGGAGGTCGAGCGGCCGCGTCGCCCGGAGGGTCGCGGCAACCTGCAGGCTTGGGCGCGCGACGCTCGCTACGCGGCGGCCGCGCGCCTGGCGCTGGCCGGCGACGGCTTGATCGCCGCCGGCCACACCGCCGACGATCAGGTCGAGACGATCCTCTATCGGCTCGCTTCCTCGCCCAGCCGCCGCGCCCTGCTCGGGATGCGGCCCCGGGACGGCAAGCTGGTGCGGCCGCTGCTCGGCTTCACCCGCGAGCAGACCACTGCCTACTGCGAGGAGCGGGGGCTGGCCTGGCGCGACGACCCGAGCAACGGCGAGCCCGCCTACGCGCGCAACCGGGTGCGCCACGGGCTGGCGCGGGCGATCGCCGAGGTCCACCCCGCTGCGGCCCGCAACGTGCTGCGTACGGCGGAGCTGCTGCGCGACGAGGCCGAGGTGCTGGACACGCTGGTCGCCGCCGAGCTCGAAGGTTCGAACGGCTCGCCCCGCAACGCGATCGAGTTGGACCGCCTCGCCGAGCTGCCGGCGGCGCTGCGCCGGCTGATCGTCCAGCAGCTCGCCGACCGGGCTGCGGGCCGCCCGGTGGCCGGCGCGGCCCGCCACGCCGAGGAGGTCGCCGCCCTGCGCCGCACCGGCACCGCGATGCTCGACCTAGGCGGCGGGGTGCGGGCGATCGCCGAGCGCGGCGTTCTGCGGGCAGAGCGGTAATACTCGCACCGATGACGATCGGCGAGACCTTGGTCTCCGGCGACGAACTGCAGCGGCGAATCGCCGAGCTGGGGACGGAGATCAGCGAGGATTACGCGGGTCGCGACCTGTTCATGATCGGCGTCCTGAAGGGCGCCGTGATCTTCCTTGCCGACCTGATGCGGCACCTGACGGTGCCCTGCGAGATCGACTTCATGGCCGTCTCCAGCTACGGCTCGCAGACGGACTCCTCGGGCGTCGTGAGGATCCTCAAGGACCTGGACGCGCCGATCGAGGGCCGCCATGTGCTGATCGTCGAGGACATCATCGATTCCGGCCTGACGCTCCAGTACCTGATGCGCAATCTCAACGCTCGCGCCCCGGCCTCGCTGGAGGCGTGCGCGCTGCTGACCAAGCCGGACCGGCTGCGCGTCGACCTCGAGCCGCGCTACGTCGGCTTCCGCATCGCGGACCGCTTCGCGATCGGATACGGCCTCGACTACGCCCAGCGGTACCGCAACCTCGACTACGTCGCTGCATTGGATGAGCAGGCGGCCAGGCCCTGAAATCGCCCTGGTACGCTGATTTTTCCCTGTGAGGCGTTTTTTCAAAAGCGCAGCGTTCCCGATCCTCCTGGTGGTGATCCTGGCCTTCGTCGCCCAGCGGGTGATCAGTCCCGGGCCGAGCACGGAATCGCCGTCCTACAACGAACTCGTCAAGCCGAAAACCGGCCTGATCGCCAGCGGCCGGGTCGAAGAGGTGACGATCAACACCAAGGACAACACGCTCGACGTCAAGCAGACGAGCGGCGACAGCTTCTCGACCGGCTACCCGCCCAACACCGAGCAGACCCTGCTGAACGAGCTCGAGCAGAACGAAGTGAAGACGACCGTGCACGGGACCGGCGGGTCCAGCCTGCTCTCGCTGCTCACCTACATCCTGCCCTTCATCCTCTTCTTCGGCTTCTGGATCTTCCTGATGAACCAGATGCAGGGCGGCGGCTCCCGCGTCATGAACTTCGGCAAATCGAAAGCGAAGCGGATGTCGGTCGACGCGCCGAAAATCACCTTCCGCGACGTCGCCGGAGTGGACGAGGCGGTTCAGGAGCTGCAGGAGATCAAGGAATTCCTCGAGAACCCGAAGAAGTTCCAGTCGCTCGGTGCCCGCATCCCGAAGGGCGTACTGCTCTACGGCCCGCCCGGCACCGGCAAGACCCTGCTCGCCCGCGCCGTCGCCGGTGAGGCGGGCGTGCCGTTCTTCTCGATCTCGGGCTCGGACTTCGTCGAGATGTTCGTCGGGGTCGGCGCCAGCCGCGTCCGCGATCTCTTCGAGCAGGCGAAGCAGAACTCCCCCTGCATCATCTTCATGGACGAGATCGACGCCGTCGGTCGCCACCGCGGCGCCGGGATGGGCGGTGGCCACGACGAGCGCGAGCAGACGCTCAACCAGCTTCTGGTCGAGATGGACGGCTTCGAGATGAAAGACAACATCATCCTGATCGCCGCCACCAACCGGCCCGACATCCTCGACCCGGCCCTGCTGCGGCCCGGCCGCTTCGACCGCCAGGTCGTGGTCGACCGGCCCGATCGCAAGGGCCGCAAGAAGATCCTCGAAGTTCACACCCGCGGCAAGCCGCTCGGCAAGCAGATCGACCTCGACGCGCTGGCCGGCCAGACGCCTGGATTCACCGGCGCGGACCTCGCCAACCTGATCAACGAGGCGGCGCTGCTCACCGCCCGCCAGGGGCACCGTGAGATCTCCATGCAGGAGTTGGAGGAGGGGATCATGCGGGTGATCGCCGGGCCGGAGAAGAAAACCCGTGTGATGAGCGAGAAGGAGCGGCTGATCACCGCTTATCACGAGCTCGGCCACGCGATCGTCGGCCACATGCTGCCCAACTGCGACCCCGTCCATAAGGTTTCGATCATCAGCCGCGGCCAGGCTCTCGGCTACACGATCAGCCTGCCGACCGAGGACAAGTTCCTGACCAGCCGCGCCGAGCTGACCGACACCATGGCGATGACCCTGGGTGGCCGCGCCGCCGAGGAGATCGTCTTCGGCGAGATCACCACCGGCGCCTCCAACGACCTCGAGAAGGTGACCGAGACCGCGAAGCAGATGGTGATGCGCTTTGGCATGTCCGAGCGGCTTGGCCCGCGCGTCTTCGGCCACGACCGCGGCCAGCCGTTCCTCGGCCGCGAGTTCTCCTCCGAGCCCGACTACTCCGATGAGATCGCCCGCGAGATCGACGACGAGATCCGTCGCATCGTCGAGGCCGCACACCAGACCGCCAAGGATCTGCTCAACGAGAGGCGCGCCGAGCTGGACAAGATCTCGAAGATCCTGCTCGAGCGGGAGACGATCGATGCCGAGCAGTTCGTCGCCCTGCTCGACGGCAAGCCGGAGGACGAGGTGTTCGCCGACGAGGAGGAGCCGTCCCGTCCGGTCGAGCCGGCACCGGCGCCGGAACGGGCGGCGCGCGAGGGGGCGCGGCCGATTCCGCGGCCCCGGCCAGGGTACGCGGGCGGCGACGCCAGCTGAGGGTCGGGGGACGCCCAACGTCCCCACCACCGAGCGGGTGATACTCCGCGCATGACTACGAAGCTCATGGGCGTGGTCAACGTGACGCCGGATTCGTTCTCGGACGGCGGCTTGTACCTCGATGCGGACGCGGCGATCCGGCATGGAAAAAGGCTGGCGCGGGATGGGGCGGCGATCCTCGATGTGGGCGGCGAGTCGACGAGGCCGGGGGCGGAGGAAGTGAGCGCCGCGGAGGAGGTGGCACGGGTCGTCCCGGTGGTAGTGGGGCTGGCCGGGACCGCGACCGTCTCCATCGATACGTCGAAGTGTGCGGTGGCCGAGGCGGCGCTGGATGCCGGGGCCTCGATCGTCAACGACGTCACCGCGATGCGGGGAGACCCGGAGATCGGGGCGCTCTGCGGCGAGCGTGGCGCGGGGCTGGTGCTGATGCACATGCAGGGCACGCCGCGGACGATGCAAGAGAGCCCCACCTACGCGGACGTGGCCGACGAGGTGAAGGCGTTCCTCGCGGAGCGGCTGCATGCGGCGGTAGCGGCGGGAGTCGCCGAGAAGCGGATCTGGCTCGACCCCGGGATCGGCTTCGGGAAGACGCTCGAGCACAACCTCGAGCTGCTGAGGCGGCTCGGCGAGCTGCGCGAGCTGGGCCGGCCGCTGGTCGTCGGCACCTCGCGCAAGAGCTTCATCGGCAAGGTCGACGGCTCAGAGGTCGGCGAGCGGCTCGGCGGCACGATCGCCTCGACCGTCCTCGCCGCCGCCGAGGGCGCCGAGGTGCTGCGCGTCCACGACGTCGCCGAGGCCGCTCAGGCCGTCAGGGTCGCCGAGGCGATCCTCGACGGCACCTGAGTCAGTCCTTCAGCTCGATCCAGGTCGCGCGGGCATCGGCGAGGAGCTCACCCTCGCCGGAGAAGATCGCCGAGCCGGCGTGGAACTTGCGGCCATCGAGGTCGACTGGCCATCCGATCGCCACGCAGGTCATCCCCACCTCGATCCTTCCGTGGACGCGAACGGCGAGGCGCCCGAGCACGCTCGTCCCCAGCTCCGGCACGAGCAGGCCCGAAAGGCCGCTCGGGCAGTCGAGCGCCGCCCAGACGATCTCACGGGCGACCTCGTCGCCCTTGGCCGGAACGGAGGGTTCGACCCGCCACGGCGCAGCGACCAGGTCGCTCCCCACGGGCCCGCAGACGATGCCGAGACCGTCGCCCTGCTCCCGCTCGGGGCCACAGACGAAGCAGCCGGGGAACGGATGAGCCCCGTGAAGCGGAGATCCCCGCCGAGCCACCTCGGCCTGCTCGACGCTGATCGGTTCGGGGATATTCAGCTCGAAGTCGTCGATCGTCTTCGCCTCGGCGATCACCGCGTCGCCGTCGCGCAGCACCGCGGCGCGGCCGCCGACTTCCTCGGCAACCAGCGGTCGCTCGAGCGGCGGCGGCACGCGCAGCGTCACCTCGGCCAGACCAGGTTCGAGGAGGCGCGCGATGAGCCCGCAGGAGTAGCCGCCGTTGCCGCTGTCCGCCGGCCCGCGGAAGCGACGATCGATCGTCATCTCCTCGGACACCCGCCCACGATCTCACAGGGAGCCAAGGCTGTCATCGGCTAGGTTCACGGCGTGGACGAACCGACGGACGACGGGATCGAGTCCCGGGTCGAGGTCGATCTGCGCGGCCTCTCGATCTACACCCACCACGGGGTCAGCGACGCCGAGCGGGAGATCGGCCAGCGGCTCGAGTTCGACCTCTCCTTCGACGTGCCCGACTGCGACGCCGTGCTCACCGACCGGATCGAGGACACGGTCGACTACGGCGAGGTCTGCGACATCGTCGCCCTGGCCGCAACCGAGCGCAGCTACCGCACCCTGGAGCGCCTTGCGCAGGTGGTCGGCCAGCGGCTGATCGAGCGCTACGGCTGCGAGTCGGTGCGGGTGCGCGCCTCGAAGCCCGAGCCGCCGCTGCCGCTGGCGATCCAGGAGGTCGGGGTCGAGGTGACCCAGGAACGCGGCGACGACGGGGGGGACGAGGAGAACGGCGAGGGGGCGTGAGGACCGGCTACCTCGGACTTGGCTCCAACGTCGGGGATCGGGCCGCGCACCTGCGGGCGGCGATCGAGCTGCTCGGCGAGCGGGCGGTGGTGGTCGAGGCGGTTTCCTCCGCCTACGAGACCGAGCCGGTCGGCGAGCTGCTCGATCAGGCCGACTTCCTCAACGCGGCGATCCGCGTCCGCACCGAGTTGGGGCCGGAGGCGCTGCTCGACGTCTGCAAGCAGGTCGAGGCGACGCGCGGCCGTGTCCCCGATGCCCCCCGCCACAGCCCCCGCCCGCTCGACGTCGACCTGCTGCTGCTCGGCGACCTGGAGCTCTCCACCGAACGCCTCACCCTGCCCCATCCGGAGGTCACCAGGCGCCGCTTCGTCCTCGCTCCGCTGCTCGAGCTCGACCCCGATCTCGCCCTGCCCGATGGCACGCGGCTCACCCAAGCTCTCGCATCCCTCGGCGCGGGCCAGGGGGTCAAGCTGTCGGGCCCGCTTGTTTAGGGCCTACGCGGAGGCGGTGGCGCTGCGCAGCGGCTGTAGCCAGGCGGGCGGCAGGATCGGCGGGAAGTCGCCGGCGATCTCGGGCCGAACGCGCTCGACCAGCCGTCCCGCGGGCCGTTCCTCGATAAACGGGCGAAGGTCCTGGAGGGTCATCGCGAGGCGCAGGCTGGGGGCGATCTGGAAGTCGGCGGCGTTCAGCTCCTCGCCGCCGATCGTGCCGGCGGCGATCAGGTCGTCGACTTGCTGCAGGAGGCCGCCGAGCGCGGCCAGCGCGGCACGCACGTTCTCGTCGGTCGCCGCGTTGATCCGCTTCTCCAAGGCGATGATCGGGCCCGCGGTGCGGACGGCCAAGCCGATCGGGATCCCCAGCCGGGCGCCCTCCGAGTAGCTGCGCAGCGGCGCGGAATCCTGCTGGAAAGCCCACCAGATGATCTGGCGGATCGGGTGCTGTAGCTCCTCCTCTCCGAAGCGCTCGGCCTTCTCCACCGCCGCGCGGGTCTCCGGATCTGCCGGAAACAGCGGCGGCTCGGGGCGCAGTCGCTCCAGCTCGCGGGCGATCTCCCGCGATCCCTGAACGCGCCGCCCGTCGACCTTCAATGCCGGCACCGTCGGGCCTGGAAAGCGGAGGGCCCGCACGACGACCCGCGAGATCGCCGGGAAGAGGTCCGTGCGCTCGAAGGCGATGCCCTTGTGCTCGAGCATCAACTGCGCCGCAACCCCGGGATGGGAGCCCGGGATCGTGTAGAGCCGGACGTTCATCGGAAGGAAGATCCTATGCGGATCCCGTCTTCCGCGCTCTGCGTGACCGATTGCGACGATAATCGCGCCGTGCTTCTCGCGGTCGACGTCGGCAACACCCAGACCCACCTCGGCGCCTTCGACGGCGAGCGCCTGGTCGAGCACTGGCGTTTCCAGACCCGCGCCGGGGCGACCGGCGACGAGCTGGCGGAGCGGATCGGGGGCATGCTGGGGCTCAGCGGGATGGGCTTTGCCGACCTCGACGCCGTCTGCGTCTCCTCGGTGGTGCCGCCGCTCGGCGCCCAGTACGAGCAGCTGACCGAGCGCTACATGAGCGCCACCTGCCTGGCGGTCGCGCCCGGGGTGAAGACGGGGATGGCGATCAGGATCGACAACCCGCTCGAGGTCGGTGCCGACCGCCTCGTCAACTCGGTCGCCGCCTACGAGCGCTTCGGCGGCGCCTGTGTCGTCGTCGACTTCGGCACCGGGATCAACTTCGACGCGGTTTCCGAGTCGGGCGAATACCTGGGTGGGGCGATCGCGCCGGGTCTGGAGATCTCGCTCACCGCCCTGGTCGAGCGGGCGGCGCGCATCCCGCGGATCGACCTCGAGGAGCCGGAGCGGGCGATCGGCCGCTCCAGTCGGGCCGCGATCCAGTCGGGCGTGGTCTTCGGCTTCGCCGGCCTGATCGACGGCGTCGTGCGTCGCATCGAGGACGAACTGGGAGAGGTCAGCGTGGTCGCCACCGGCGGGCTCGCCGCGTCGATCGTCCCCTTCACCGAGACGATCGACGAGGTCGACGAGATGCTGACGCTCAAGGGTCTACGGTTGATCCATGAGCGCAACGCATGAGCTGACCGAGCCCTTCGAGATCGGTGGGGTGCGAATCGCCAACCGCGTCCTGCTGGCGCCGCTGGCCGGGATCGGCAACTGGTTCGTCCGCCTGCAGGCGAAGCGGCACGGGGCGGGGCTGGCCGTCTCGGAGATGATCTCCAGCTTCGGCCTGCACCACCGCAACGAGCGCACCCTTCGCGAGCTGATGCGGATCCATCCCGACGAGCATCCTGTCTCGGTGCAGCTCTTCGGGCACGACCCCGAGGTGATGCGCTCCGGCGCGGCGATTGCCGCCGAGGCGGGGGCCGACCTGATCGACATCAACATGGGCTGCCCGGTCCGCAAGGTGCGCAAGACCGGCGCCGGGGTCGAGCTGCTCGCCGACCAGGATCTGGCGCTGGCGCTGCTGCGCGGCGCCCGCGAGGGCAGCGGCCTGCCGGTCACGGTGAAGCTGCGCTCGGGTTTGCGGCCCGGCGACCGCTCGGGCTTCGAGCTCGCCGTCCGCCTCGCCGGGGAGGGCGGCGCGGCGGCGATCGGCTTCCACCCGCGGCCCGCGACGACCAAGCACAAGGGCAGCCCCGACTACGCCCTCGTCCGCGAGCTGGTCGGGCGGCTCGACGTGCCGGTGATCGTCTCGGGCGGGCTCGACAGCGCCGAGGCTGCCCGGCGCGCCTTCCGCGAGTCGGGCGCCGACGCGGTGATGATCGCCCGGGGCGCACTCGGCAACCCGTGGCTGTTCGAGGAGCTGACCGGTCGCCGCGCCGCCCCGCCTCCCCGCGAGGAGGTCGTCGCAGAGCTGCTCTGGACGATCGACCGCGCCGAGGAGCATCTCGGTCCCGAGCGAGCGGCGCGCTACCTGCGCAAGTTCTATCCCTGGTACGTCGACTTGCTCGGTGCCCCCGGCGAGGTCGCCGAGGAGCTGCAGCGCAGCGCCGACCTGCCCCGGGCCAGGCGGTTGATTGCCGCGCTCGCCGCGCCGCAGCCGGTTGCCTGAGTCCTGCGGCGATGCCCGGAAAAAGCCTGAGTGCCCGTCACCGCCCCTCGCTATAATCCCGCGACCTCAGGCCCAGGTGCGGCGTGCGCAAGCCGTCGCATCCGGGCGTTTTTTTCGATCTGGGAGCGCTGCTCCCCACCGTCCAGCAAGCAAAGCGAGGTCAGCAAAGTGACTCGGGAGGCCGTAATCACCCCGGAAGGGCTCGAGAAGCTCAAAGAGGAAATCGAGTACCTCACTACCGCCAAGCGGCGCGAGGTGGCCGAACGGATCAAGGAGGCGCGCGAGTTCGGCGACATCTCCGAGAACGCCGAGTACGACGACGCCAAGAACGAGCAGGCGCTGCTCGAGCAGCGGATCGCCCAGCTCGAGGAGCGGCTGCGGCGCGCGACCGTGATCGACGAGAAGGACGTCGACACCGACCAGGTCAGCGTCGGCTCGGTCGTCCACGTCAAAGACCAGAAGAGCGGCGACTCGCAGAAGTTCCAGATCGTCGGCTCGACGGAGGCCGACCCGCTCGAGCAGAAGCTCTCCAACGAGTCGCCGATCGGCAAAGCGCTGCTTGGCCACAAGCGCAACGACATCGTCACGGTCGACGTGCCGCGCGGGCCGAAGAAGAAACTGAAAATCACGAAAATCGAGAGCGCGTAGGAGCTGTCCCGGCGCTATAGGCTCGCTTCGATGAGCGAAGACCGAGCCGAGGATTCCAAACTCTCAGACCTCCTCCGCGATCGACGGGAGAAGCTCGAGCGCCTCAGGGATGCCGGAATCGATCCGTTCCCGCACGAGTTCGCAGGACGGGAGGACATCGCCGAGGTGCGGGCCGCCCACGAGGGCCTGGCGCCGGGGGTAGAGACCGAGTCCCGCCACCGGGTGGCGGGACGGATCGTCGCTCGCCGTGGCCACGGCAAGGCCTGCTTCCTCGACATTCGCGACGGCAGCGGCCAGATCCAGCTGCATGCACGCGAGGACCTGCTCGGCGAGCGCCCCTACGAGCTGCTCGTCCAGCTCGACCTGGGCGATCTGATCGGCGTCGAGGGGACGGCGCTGGCCACCCGGCGCGGGGGGGAGCTTTCGCTGGCGATCGACCGCTGGCGCCTGCTGGCCAAGAGCCTGCGGCCGCCGCCCGGCAAGTTCCACGGTCTCGAGGACGTCGAGACCCGTTACCGACAGCGCGAGCTGGACCTGCTCGCCAACGAGGAGAGCCGCCGGATCTTCGCGGTCCGCGCCCAGATGATCTCCGAGGTGCGCCGCCAGCTCGACGAATGGGGGTTCGTGGAGGTCGAGACGCCGGTGCTGCAGCCTCTCTACGGCGGCGCCCTGGCGCGCCCCTTCGTCACCCACCACAACGCGCTCGACCGCGACTTCTACCTGCGGATCGCCACCGAGCTGTACCTGAAGCGACTTGTGGTGGGGGGCGTCGACCGCGTCTACGAGATGGGCAAGGACTTTCGCAACGAGGGCGTCTCCCACAAGCACAACCCCGAGTTCACGATGCTCGAGTGGTACGAGGCCTACGTCGATTACGAGAAGACCGCCCATGACCTGGAGCTGCTGGTGGCCGAGGTGGCGGAGCGGGTGCTGGGGACGACGAGGGTCGAGCGGGCAGGCGTGGAGATCGACCTGGCGCCCCCTTGGAGGCGGATGACGTTGCGCGAGGCGATCCGGGAGCGGACCGGCGTCGACATCGCCGAGCACCCCACCCGCGAGGCGCTCGCCGCGGCAATGGAAGCCGAGCCGGACCCGGCCGAGGGCTGGGGCAAGCTGGTCGACGGCCTGCTCTCAAGGTCGGTCGAGCCGGAGCTGGTCCAACCGACGTTCGTGGTCGACTACCCGGTCGAGCTGTCGCCGTTCGCGAAGACGCACCGCAGCGAGCCGGGCCTGGTCGAGCGCTGGGAGGCCTTCGTCGGCGGGATCGAGATCGCCAACTCGTTCAGCGAGCTGAACGACCCCGACGAGCAGCGCCGCCGCTTCGAGCAGCAGGCTGCCGAGCTGGCCCGCGGCGACGAGGAGGCGCAGCCTTACGACGAGGCGTTCGTCGAGGCGCTCGAGCACGGGATGCCGCCGACCGGCGGCGTCGGGCTGGGCATCGACCGGCTCGCGATGGTCTTCACCGGGGCCAGCAGCCTGCGCGAGGTCGTCCTCTTTCCGGCGATGCGCTCCTGAGGGCCCCCGAACGAGGCCCGAAAAGCCGCTACCAGCGGAAATCGGGGTACCGGGGCCGGGGCGGCGCGCTCGGTATCGTGTGTAGGGCACATGGGCGCCTCCCGATACCCGAAGGGCGTCTGCGGTACTTCCGACCACCAACTGCGTTGACCAAGTGAGAGGTTGAGGAAGCCCTTTGTTCGAGAGATTCACTGAGCGAGCCCGGCAGGTCGTAGTCCTGGCCCAGGAAGAGGCCCGCACGCTGAAACACAACTACATCGGCACCGAGCACATCCTGCTCGGCCTGCTTCGCGAGGAGGAGGGGCTCGCCGCTCGCGTCCTCGAGTCGCTCGACATCACGACCGAGCGGGTCCGCTCGCAGGTCGTCCGCATCGTCGGGTCGGGCGAGGAGGTCACCTCCGGCCAGATCCCGTTCACGCCGCGGGCCAAGAAGGTTTTGGAGCTGGCGCTGCGCGAGGCCCTCTCGCTGGGCCACAACTACATCGGCACCGAGCACATCCTGCTCGGCCTGGTGCGCGAGAACGAGGGCGTCGCGGCGCGGATCCTGCTCGACTTCGACGCCGACTCCGACAAGATCCGCAACGAGGTCATCCGGATGCTGTCCGGCCCCGGCGGCCGCCGCCAGGGCGGCGGCGCCGGGCGGCCAGGCCGAGGGCGGCGGCAAGAAGTCCTCGAAACTGCTCGACCAGTTCGGTCGGAACCTGACCAAGCTGGCCGAGGAGGGCAAGCTCGACCCGGTGATCGGGCGCGAAACCGAGATCGAGCGGATCATGCAGATCCTCTCCCGCCGCACCAAGAACAACCCGGTGCTGCTGGGCGAGCCGGGGGTCGGCAAGACCGCCGTGGTCGAGGGCCTCGCGGCGCGGATCAACAAGGGCGAGGTGCCCGAGCTGCTGCGCAACAAGCAGATCTACACGCTCGACCTTGCCGCGCTGGTCGCAGGCTCGAAGTACCGCGGCGAGTTCGAGGAGCGACTCAAGAAGGTGATGAAGGAGATCACCCAGCGCGGCGACATCATCCTCTTCATCGACGAGCTCCACAACCTGGTCGGAGCCGGCGCCGCCGAGGGCGCGATCGACGCTGCCTCGATCCTCAAGCCGGCGCTCGCCCGCGGCGAGCTGCAGACGATCGGCGCGACGACGCTGGACGAGTACCGCAAATACCTGGAGCGGGACTCGGCGCTGGAGCGCCGCTTCGCCCAGATCAAAGTCGACCAGCCCTCGGTCGAGGACACCGTGAAGATCCTCGAGGGGCTGCGTGAACGCTACGAGCAGCACCACCGGGTCAACGTCACCGACGACGCGCTCGGGGCCGCCGCCGAGCTGGCCGACCGCTACATCTCCGACCGCTTCCTGCCCGACAAGGCGATCGACCTGATCGACGAGGCCGCCTCGCGGATGCGGATCAAGTCGATGAGCGCGCCGCCGGTCTACCGCGACCTCGAGGAGGAAGTCGAAAAGACGCGGCGCGAAAAGGAGTCGGCGATCGAGGCGCAGGAGTTCGAGAAGGCGGCCAACCTGCGCGACACCGAGCGCCAGCTGACCACCCGCAAGCGCCAGCTCGAAGACGAGTGGTCGGAGGGCGACAGCGGCCGAGCGCCCCGACGTCGGCGAAGAGGAGATCGCCGACATCGTCTCGATGTGGACCGGGATCCCGGTCTTCAAACTGACCGAGGCCGAGACCAAGAAGCTGATCCGCATGGAGGAGGAGCTGCACAAGCGGGTGATCGGCCAGGAGGTCGCGATCACCGCCGTCTCGAAAGCGATCCGCCGCTCGCGGGCCGGGATCAAGGACCCGAAACGACCGGCCGGCTCGTTCATCTTCCTCGGCCCCTCCGGGGTCGGCAAGACCGAGCTGGCGCGCACCCTCGCCGAGTTCCTGTTCGGCGACGAGGAGGCGCTGGTGCAGGATCGACATGTCCGAGTACATGGAGAAGCACGCGGTCAGCCGCCTGGTCGGCTCGCCGCCGGGCTACATCGGCTACGACGAGGGCGGCCAGCTGACCGAGGCCGTGCGGCGCAAGCCCTACAGCGTGCTGCTGCTCGACGAGATCGAGAAGGCCCACCCCGACGTCTTCAACATCCTCCTGCAGATCCTCGAGGACGGGCGGCTGACCGACGCCCAGGGGCGCACGGTCGACTTCCGCAACGCGATCGTGATCATGACCTCGAACATCGGCGCCTCGGAGATCGCCAAGAACACCTCGATCGGCTTCACCGTCGCCGACGAGACCGGGATGTCCTACGACGACATGAAAAACCGGATCATGGGCGACCTGAAAAAAGTCTTCCGGCCCGAGTTCCTCAACCGGATCGACGAGGTGATCGTCTTCCACAAGCTGGCCAAGGAGGAGGTCAAGGAGATCATCGACCTGATGATCAACCGGGTCCGCGTCCAGGTGGCCGAGCACGAGCTGCAGCTGGAGCTGACCGAGGAGTCCAAAGACCTGCTGGTCGACAAAGGCTGGGACCCCTCGATGGGCGCCCGGCCGCTGCGCCGCGCGATCCAGCGCTACATCGAGGATCCGCTGGCCGACGAGGTGCTGCGGCAGGGCGAGATGGCGCCCGGGCTCGACGGTGATGGTCGAGCGCGACCCGTCCGGCGACGAGGAGGACCGGCCGCTGAAGCTGTCGATCGTCGCGCCGAAGAAGCCGTCGCCGAAGAAGGGCCGAAGCCCGAGCCCGAGAAGGTCGGCGTCGGCGCGAAGAAGGACGACGGCGAGGACGGCGAGCGTCGCAGGACGAGCAGCTCCGGCGACGAAGTCCGAGGGCTGAGCCCTCGACCGAGCGCATGCGCGAGCCCGGACGCAGCGCGATCGGCACCTGGAGCGGCGGCCGCTTCCTGCGCTTCGGCGAGGCGATCGACGAGCAGCGGCTGGAGGCGCTGCTGCGCCCCGGCGAGGGAATCGACACCGTGCTCAGCGCCGACGTCTACGGGCAGGGCGAGGCCGACCGGATGCTCGGCTGCGCGCTGGGCGGTGTGCCGCGCGACGACTACTGCCTGGTCGGCGCGGTCGGCCACGACTTCTACGCGGGCGAGCGCGACGGGCCGAAGCGGCTTCCCGCGCTTCACCGACCCGCGGCTGCGCGGGCCGGACGAGTACGCCGGACTACCTGCGGATGGCGACCGAACGCAGCCTCGAGCGGCTCGGCGCCGAACGCTTCGACCTGCTGCTGCTCCACAATCCCGACCGCATCGGCTACTCGAGCGAGGCGGTCTGGGACGGGATGGAGGCGCTGCGCGAGGAGGGGCTGACGGCGCGGATCGGCGTCGCGCCCGGCCCGGCCAACGGCTTCACCCTCGACCTGATCTCCTGCCTCGAGCGCTTCGGCGAGCGGATCGACTGGGCGATGATCATCCTCAACCCGTTCGAGCCCTGGCCCGGCGAGCTCTGCCTGGACGCGGCGGCGCGCCACGACGTCAGGGTGATCACCCGGGTGGTCGACTACGGCGGGCTCTTCTGGGGGGACCTGCGGCCCGGTGATGGAGCTGGCGCAGGGCGACCACCGCGCCTTCCGCCCCGACGGGCTGGATCGAGGCCGGCCTGGAGAAGCTGGAGCGGGTGCTGCCGATCGCCGAGCGGGCTCGGACTCACGCCGATCCAACTCGCCTGCCAGTGGAACCTCGCCCACCCCGCGGTGGAGTGCGTCGTGCCGACTCTGATCCAGGAGGCCGGACCGAGGGCGACGCACGATCGAGGAGAAGCGGGCGGAGCTTGCCGCGCTGCCCGCCGAGCTGCAGCTGACCGAGGAGGACGTGGCAGCGATCCGGGCGATCGGCGACAACACCGGCTGCATGGCGCTGAAGGGCGCCAGCCCGGACCACGAGGGCGAGGAGCGCGCCGACGGCTGGCCGCTCGACGAGGGTCTCGCCGCGGTCGGCGAGCGCTGGGGAATAGATCCCGGCCGCGACCTCGTCGCTGGCCCTCTAACCCGGTTGATGTCTAGGGTCGCCGCGTGTCGCGGATCGACCAGCGCGGGCGGCCCCGAGCAGATTCACCACCACCTCCATCACCGCCGCTTCCACCTCTGACGCGCTTCGGTGCGCAAAAAGCGTGACCCGCGTGACCGATTGGCTTGACAACGTCCATTCCGACCTGTCCACTAGGCATTGGGCAGATCGCATTGCAGAGCGAAATTTGGCATCCTAGAGAGGATGTCTACGCTGCCCGGGGATGAGCTTCACGAGCTAGCGAAACGACAGGATCCCCGGCTGCTGAGGGCCCTGGACGTGGTCGCGCCGGCGCGGCTCGCTGCGCGAGGGCCTCGACAACATAGTCCACGCCAGCACCGGCGGCCTGATCGTCGTCAGCGACCCTGGCGACATCTCCCACCTGCTCTCCGGCGGGATCAAGCTCAACATCGACTACACGCCGGCGATGCTCTACCAGGTGGCGAAGATGGACGGTGCGATCGTCCTCAACCCGGAGGCGACGACGATCATCTGGGCGAACGTCCAGCTGATGCCGGACCCGACCATCCTCTCGACCGAGACGGGCACCCGCCACCGCACCGCCGAGCGCGTCTCCAAACAGACCGAGGCGCTGGTCGATCGCGATCTCCCAGCGCCGCGACGTCGTCTCCCTCTACGTCGAGGGCAGCAAGTACATCCTGCAGGAGATCCCCGCTGTGCTGGCCAAGGCCAACCAGGGCCTGGCGACCCTGGAGAAGTACCGGGAGCGGCTCGAAGGGGTCTCGACCCGCCTCAACGTGCTCGAGTTCGAGGGCGGCGGCGTCCTCTACGACGCCCTCACCGTCCTGCAGCGGGCCGAGCTGGTCACCCGCATGGCGGTCGAGGTGGAGCGCTACATCGTCGAGCTGGGCACCGAGGGTCGGCTGATCGAGATGCAGCTGGAGGAGACGATGGTCGGCGTGGTCTCCGACAAGACGGCGCTGATCCGCGACTACTCGGTCGAGGATTCCGAGCAGAACCTCGCGACCGTGCTGCAGTCGCTGGCGCGGATGCCGCACGAGGACGTGCTCGACTTCGGCCGCCTCGCCGAGCTGCTCGGCTACGACCGCAAGCTCAACACCCTCGACTTCCCGGTTGCCCCCCGCGGCTACCGCGTGATGGGCCGCATCCCCCGCATCCCGAAGCTCGTCGTCCAGAAGATCGTCCACGAGCTGGGCGGCTTGGAGGAGGTTCTGGCCGCCTCCGACGCCGACCTGGAGGCGGTCGACGGAGTCGGCCCGACCAGGGCCAAGGACATCCGCGAGGGCCTGAGGAGGCTCCAGGAGGTGGATCCAATCGACCGGTACTTGCAGAGTTGACGGACGAATGGCGCCGTCGCGAATCGAAAGGAGCAAGCGATTCCCCAGCTAGAGGAGGCCATAGAGGCAAGTCCCGAGCAGGACGTCCCGTACGTCTGCGACTTCGAGGAGGGCGACAAGGTCGTCTACCCGCACCACGGGGCTGGCCTCGTGCTGAAGAAAGAGAGCCGCGAGCTGATGGGCGAGGAGCGTGAATACCTCACGATCAAGATCCTCCACAACGAGCTCACGGTGATGGTTCCCTGCGAGAACGCGGGCAAGGCTGGTTTGCGCCGCGTGATCGACGAGGTGGAAATCAAGAAGGTCACAGACGTCCTCACCGACGACGTCTCGGAGATGCCGAAGAACTGGAATCGGCGTTTCAAGTACAACCGCGAGAAGATCAAGACCGGCGACGTGTTCGAGCTGGCCGAGGTGGTCCGCAACCTGGCGATTCGCGAGATGGAGAAGGGCCTCTCCACCGGCGAGAAGCAGATGTACACGCGCGCCAAGAAGATCCTCGCGTCGGAGTTCATGTACGCGCTCGACAAGGATGAGGACGGCGCGGAGAAGTATCTCGACGAGCTGCTGGAGGAGCGCTTCGCCGCCACGGCATAGCTCCAGCCCGCCCGTCACTGCGGTCGTGGCGGCCGCCGGCTCCGGGGAGAGGCTCGGAGCCGGCGGCCCGAAGGCCTTCGTGCCGCTGGCTGGCAGGCAGATGGTCGAGTGGTCGATCGCGGCTCTGCGAGCGGCCGCCGGGGTGCGTTCGATCGTCGTCGCCTGCCCGCCCGGCCATGTCCACGAGCTGGGTGGCCGCGATCTCGGCGTGGTCGAGGGCGGCGCCGCCCGCTCGCAGTCCGTCGCCAACGCCCTGGAGGTGGTCGGAACCGAGCTGGTCGTCATCCACGACGCGGCGCGGCCGCTGCTGACGCCGCAGCTGGTTGAGGGCGTGACCGCGACTCTTGCCGCCGAGCCCGAGGCGGCCGGAGTGATCGCCGCGATCCCCGTCACCGACACGATCAAGCGGGTGGGGGCGACGGACGAGAGCGCAGCCGGCGGGTTCGGCAATCGAGTGGCGAGTTTTGATGTCCATGGGGTCATAAAATCGCCAATCGCCGTGGAGTCGACGGTGGATCGCGGGCGGCTCTGGGCGGCGCAGACGCCGCAGGCGTTCCGGGTCGACGCGCTGCGGCGGGCGCTTGCCGGCGACCCGGAGGTGGTTGCAGCGGCGACCGACGAGGCGATGCTGGTCGAGGCGGCTGGGGGGAGGGTGTTGATTCACCCGGCTCCGCCCGACAACATCAAGGTGACCGCGCCGAGGGACCTGAAGCTGGCCGAGCTGCTGCTCGCGGAGCGCTCAGCGCAGTAGGACCCAGACGAGGGCCGCCGCGAAGCAGACCTGGCCGACCCCAAGCGCGGTGCCGAGGTTGACGGCGCCGAACGCCTCGGCGACAAGCGCGCCGCCGGCGAAGGCAGCGCCGAGCAGGAGGAGCTGGCGTCCCATCGTTCGCGGCAGTCTATGAGGCGTCATGGTGTCGGCGAGGCTTGGGGCGAGGGCGCAGAAGCGGCTCGATCGGCAGCCCGGCGGCAGCTCGCGAGAGGTCTCCGCGGTGGCGCGCGCTGCGGCGCTGGAAGACCGTGCGCTGGACCAGCAGGGTCGCCACGCCGCCAAGCAGGATCGCGCAGAGGTTGATCGCCAGCTGAGCCATCGCGCCGCGCCAGTCCGACCAGTCGGCGAAGGCGACGGCGACGCCGATCGCGGCTGCGGCGGGGATCGTCGTCACCGAGATCAGCACGCCGACCAGCGCCCCCGACTTGGCCGCGGTCAGCGAAAGCGTGCCCGCGGCGCCGGCGAAGAGGGCGACGATGAAGGAGAAGGTGTTCGGTTCGGAGACGAACGCCGTCAGCTGGTGTTCGTAGAGCACGAAGTCGGCATCGACGAGGCCGGTCCATTTGGCGATCAGACCGAACAGGAGGGCGGCCGTGATGCCGAGCGGAAAGCCGACCGCGAGCGCGGCAAGCGAGCGCAGGCCGACCTGTGGGCGGCGCTGGACGATCGCCACGCAGAGCCCGGCGAGGGGGCCGAACTCCGGGCCGACCACCATCGCGCCGACGATCAGCACCGGCTGTCCGAGCATGATCCCCACCGAGGCGATCAGGCAGGCGAGGGCGATGAAGGTGAGGAAGTTGGCGTTCAGCTCGATGCTCTCCGAGGTGTGCGATTCGACCTCCTCCCAGACGACCGCGTCGCCGGAGAGCCCGCCGGCCCGCTCCGCCCGCGCCGCGGCGAGCGAGATCTGCGAGTCGATCTCCTCGATCGAGACCGAGCCCTCCTCGGCGACCCCCAGTTCGCGCAGGTCGCCGATCACCACGCTCGCGTCCTCGCGGGCGACGTCGCAGAGGATCACGTCGCCGGACGGCTTGCGCGCGGCGCCCGCCAACACCGCCAGGCTCGAGATCGAGTCGGTCGCTTCCAGCAGATCGACCGTGCGGGCTGAGAGCAAGCCGGGGACGACGATCCGCAAGTGCACCATGTCCGCGCGAGGGTAACGTGGGGGCGCGATGCTGACCGACTATCACCTCCACCTGCGTCCCGACGAGCCCGACACGCCGCCGGAGCGGTACTTCACCGTCGAGAACGTCGAGCGCTACCGGCGGGCGGCGGCGGCGGCCGGGGTCGACGAGCTGGGGGTCGCCGAGCACGTCTACCGCTTTACCCAGGCGCTCGACCTCTGGCGCCATCCCTTCTGGCGGGAGCAGGCCCGCGACGACCTCGACGCCTACTGCGAGTTCGCCCGGGGCGCGGGGCTGAAGGTGGGGATCGAGTGCGACTTCGTCCGCGGGGCCGAGGAGCGCACCGCGGCGCTGCTCGAAGCGCGCGAGCTCGACTATGTGGTCGGCTCTGTCCACTTCGTCGGGGAGAGGGCGGTCGACCACGAGGGCTGGGACGTTTGGGACGCCGATGGCGACGCCGACGACATCTGGCGCCGCTACTTCGATGCGGTCGCCCGCTGCGCCCGCTCGGGCCTCTTCGACGTTCTCGCCCACCCCGACCTGGTCAAGGTTTGGGGGCGCTGCCGGCCGCTCCCCAGCCGCGACCCGCGTTTCTTCTACGAGCCGGCGGTGGAGGCGATCGCGGCGAGCGGCATCGCGGTCGAGCTATCCACCGCGGGCCTGCGCAAGCCGGTGGGCGAGCTGTACCCGGCGCCGGCCTTCGCTGAGCTGTGCGTCGAGGCGGGTGCTCCCTTCGCGCTCTCCTCCGACGCCCACCTGCCCGAGCAGGTCGGTTTCGGCTACGAGCGGGCGATCGAGCTGCTCGAGCGCCTAGGGGTGGGGGAGATCTGCGTGTTCGAGGGACGGCGGCGGCGCCTGGAGCCGCTGGGCGAGCGGGTCGGCGGGGGTTCCTGAGATGAGCCCGGTAGGGATCGGATACGACAGCCACCGCTTTGCCGCCGGCCGCCGGCTGGTCCTGGGCGGGGTCGAGATCGAGCACGAGCGCGGCCTCGCCGGCCACTCCGATGCCGACGTGGTCGTCCACGCGACGATCGACGCGCTGCTCGGCGCCGCCGCCGGCGGCGACCTCGGCACCCTGTTCCCCGACGACGAGGAGCGCTGGCGCGACGCCGACTCGATCGACCTGCTGCGCACGGTGGTCGGCACGATCGACGGCCGGATCGTCAACGTCGACGCGACCGTCGTCTGCGAGGAGCCGCGGCTGGCCCCCTACCGCAGCGAGATGGAGCGCGTCCTCGCCGAAGCGACCTCCGCCCGGGTCAATGTCAAGGCGACCACCAACGAGGGCATGGGCTGGATCGGGCGCGGGGAGGGGATCGCCTGCCTGGCGGTGGCGTTGGTGGAGAGCGAATAGGCTTCCTGGCGCGATGGGCAAGCTCAGCTCGATAGTGGCGAGCGCCCGCCAGTCGGCCGCCGACGCGGCCTTCGAGGCGAGGGTGCTCCGCGAAGCGGGGATCCTCGGGTTGATCCGCCCGGACAAGGCGGCGAAGATGGGCGCCACCTTCCTGCGCTGGGGCGCCTCGCCGGCCACCGGCATCGCCACCGCGGCGATCCACTACCCCGACGAGCCGGCGTTGATCGACGAGCGCGGCACGCTCAGCTTCGAGCAGCTCCACCGCCGCTCCAACGCCCTCGCCCACGCCTTCCAGCGGATCGGGATCGGTTACGGGGACGGGGTCGGGATCATGTGCCGCAACCACCGTGGCTTCATCGAGGCGACCCTTGCCGCGGCCAAGCTCGGCGCCAGCGCCCTCTACCTCAACACGATGTTCGCCGGCCCGCAGCTCGCCGAGGTGACGCTTCGCGAGGGGCCCAAGGCGCTGGTCCACGACGCGGAGTTCACCGAGTTGCTCGAGGGGCTCGACGGCGGCATACAGCGGATCGTCGGCTGTAGCGACGACGAGACGGCCGGGCCGACCCTCGACTCCCTGATCTCCTCCGCCCCCGAGTCGAACCTGAAGCCGCCGCCCGAGGACGCGCGGTTCGTGATCCTCACCTCGGGAACCACCGGGACGCCGAAGGGCGCCCAGCGCTCGAGCCCGGACGGGCTGCTCGCCGTGGCGGCGCTGCTCGACCGCATCCCATACCGCAGCCGCGAGACGATGATGATCGCTGCGCCGCTCTTCCACTCCTGGGGCTTCTTCCACTTCATCATCGGCCTGCCGACCGCCTCGACGCTCGTGCTGCGCCGCCGCTTCGACCCGGAGGGGACGTTGCAGGCGGTGCAGGAGCACCGCGCCCAGGTGCTGGCCGTGGTGCCGGTGATGCTCCAGCGCATCCTGCAGCTTCCGGAGGAGACGCTCGCCTCCCACGACCTCTCCTCGCTGCGGATAACCGCGCTCTCGGGCTCGGCGCTTCCGGGAGATCTGGCGATCGAGTGGATGGACCGCTTCGGCGACTCGATCTACAACCTCTACGGCTCGACCGAGGTCGCCTACGCGACCGTCGCCACGCCGCAGGACCTGCGCGCGGCGCCCGGCACCGCCGGTTTGCCGCCGCGCGGCACGGTGGTGCGGATCTACGACGAGAGGGGGCGCGAGGTGCCGCGCGGCGAGGTGGGGCGGATCTTCGTCGGCAACGCGATGTCCTTCGAGGGTTACACCGGCGGCGGCGGGAAAGAGGTGATCGACGGGCTGCTGTGCAGCGGCGACGTCGGGCACTTCGATGCCGACGGGCATCTCTTCGTCGACGGGCGCGACGACGAGATGATCGTCTCCGGCGGCGAGAACGTCTTCCCGCGCGAGGTCGAGGATCTGCTCGCCGACCACGAGGCGGTGGTCGAGGTGGCCGTGATCGGCGTCGAGGACGAGGAGTTCGGGCACCGGCTGAAGGCGTTCGTCGTCGCCTCCGCTGACGCCGAGGTCTCCGCAGAGGAGTTGCGGGCCTACGTCAAAGCCAACCTCGCCGGTTTCAAGGCGCCGCGGGAGGTCGAGTTCATCGACGAGCTGCCGCGCAACGCGACCGGCAAGGTCCTGAAGCGGGAGCTGTACGCGCAGGAGATCGAGAGGTCCGCCTAGTCGGTCGGCCGCAGCCTGGTCGGTCTCTCGCTAATTGCGGACTTTTAGCCCCGCTGCGGGTGGCGGGGCCTCCGGAACTGGTAGTAGGTTGCCACGGATGGCTGAACGGGCAGTCCAGCTGAGCGCGGTCGGGGAGGCGACCGAGGAGCTGCACGGCGTCGCCAAGCAGGCCCTCGAGTGGGTGCGGGTGAGCGAGGCGCGGGTTGCCGCCGCAGAGAAACGGGCCGCGGAGGCGACGGAGCGGGCCGAGGCGGGCCGCGCCGAGGTCAAGGATCGAGCGCTCGCGACGCTGCGCAAGCTGAGCGAGGAAGGCCGCGAGCAGATCGGGGCCGAACGCGCAAAGCGGCGCGAGGCGGAGCTGCGGGCGGCGCGCGCCGAGGAGGGAAAGCTGCGCTCCGAGCAGGCCTTCGAGCGCGCCCAGAGGCGGGCCGAGGCCGACCGCGAGGCGCTCGCCACGCAGATGACCGCCAACAAGGCGAAGTCCGATCAGGCACTCGAAAGCGCGGTCAAGCGGGTCGAATCGCGGGCATCCGAGCGCACCCGCGAGGTGCTCGCGAAGGCGCAGGAGGAGGCCGACCGCCGGGTTGCGGCGGCCGAGCAGCGCGCCGCCGAGGCCGAGGCGAAGGCGGCCGAGGCGCACGAGATCGCGGTGCGGCTCGAGGCGGAGATCGAGGAGCGCGTGATGCAGGGCACCGAGGACGTCCGCCGCGAGGCGGAGGAGAGGGTGCGCAAGCTGGTCGAGAGGGTCGAAGGCGAGGCCGAGGAGAAGGCGAGGGCGCGCGCCGAGCAGCAGCTGCAGGCCGAGTCGGCGCGGATTCGCGATCAGGCCGAGCAGCGCGAGGAGCGCCTGCGCCGCGCCGCCGAGGAGGAGATCGAGGCGAGCGCCAAGCGGGCGCGGCGCGAGGTGCTGGCGGCGGCCGACGAGACGGCGCCGGATTGGGCGCGGCGGGAAGCGTCGGGCACTTCCGGCGCCGGGTACCGGACGTTCTGAGGGGGAGGAGAGCGGCGCCGAACCCCCAGCACTAGCATCCGCGGCGATGCGGGAGGTTCGGATACGAGACACGCTGAGCGGGGAGTTGCGCACCCTCTCCTCAGGGGAGGAGGTTGGCATCTATGCGTGCGGGCCGACCGTCTACAGCCGGATTCACATCGGCAACGCCAGGCCTTTTGTCGTCTTCTCTCTGCTTGCCCGCTTTCTCAGATCTGAGGGCTACAGCGTCAAGCTGGTGATCAACGTCACCGACGTGAACGACAAGATCTACGACGCGGCGCGGGAGGCGGCGGAGCCCTCGGCCGAGTTCGCGGAGCGGATGACCGCCGCGTATCTCGAGGACACCGAGCGGCTCGGGCTGGGGAGGCCCGACGCGGAGCCGCTTGCTACCGAGACGATCGACGGGATCGTCGCCCTGATCTCCGAGCTGGTGGAGTCGGGGCACGCCTATGAGTCCAGGGGGGACGTCTACTTTCGGGTGCGGAGCTTCGACGGCTACGGGAAGCTCTCCAACCGCGAGCCGCAGGATATGGACCAGGGGGAGGAGGCGGGCTCGGAGCTCCTGAAGGAGGACCCCCTCGACTTTGCGCTTTGGAAAGCGCACAAGGAGGGCGAGGACACCTGCTGGGATTCGCCCTGGGGCCCCGGCCGTCCGGCCTGGCACATCGAGTGCTCGGTGATGGCGGAGGAGGAGCTGGGGGCGTCGTTCGCGATCCACGGCGGAGGGTCGGATCTGGTCTTTCCGCACCACGAGAACGAGATCGCCCAATCCGAGGGGGCGGGACGGCCGTTTGCGCGGCTGTGGATGCACAACGGGATGATCGAGACCGACGCGGCGAAGATGTCGAAGTCGGAGGGGAACATCTTCCAGCTATCGGAGGCTCTCGATCGCTACGGGCGGGACGCGGTGGTCGACTACCTGGTCTCCGGCCACTACCGCCAGCCGCTGGCCTTCGGCGCCGAGCAGATGGAGCAGGCCGTCGCGCGCTGCGAGCGATTGCGCAACTTCTTCAGAAAGCACCGGGCGGGTGGAAGCCGGGGACGGCCACCGGGGGAGCCCCCTCCGGGGCAACAGCGGGGAGGCTCCGTCGGGGGCTCCCCCGGCGCCCGCCTTGAGGCCTTTCGCCGGGCGCTCGCCGACGATTTCAACACGCCGCGGGCGATGGCCGAGGTGTTCGAGTTGGTGGGGGAAGCGAACCGGGAGGACGTGCCCGGTGCGCCGGAGGCGGTCGAGGAGATGCTCCAGCTGCTCGGGCTCGGTTCGCTCGCCGAGGCCGAGGAGGGGGCGGACGCCGCGGCCGACGAGCTGCTGGCCGAGCGGGAGAAGGCGCGGGCCGCCAGGGACTTCGCCCGCGCCGACGAGCTCCGTCAGCGGCTGGCCGATCTAGGCTGGGAGGTCAGGGACTCGCCCGACGGAGCCAGGCTGGTTCCCAAGGCCTGATCGTGGCCGGTGAGATCATCTATGGTCGCCGCCCGGTCGAAGAGGCGGAGCGCGGCAGGCGGCGGGTGATTCGGGTGTGGAGATCGCCCGACACTCCAACCGGCGAGCTCGAGCGGCTCTGCGGGTCGCCCGACCACCAGGGGGTCGTCGCCGAAGTCGACCCCTATCCGTACGCCGATCCCGGCGCGCTGCTGAACGGGGAGGACGCGCTGATCGTCGCGCTCGACCAGCTCCAGGACCCGCGCAACCTCGGTGCGGTTTGCCGCTCCGCCGAGTTCGCCGGGGCAGCCGGCGTCGTCATCCCGGAGCGGCGCTCCGCCGCCGTCACCGCGGTGGCCTGCAAGGCCTCGGCGGGGGCCGTCGAGCACCTCGACGTGGGCAAAGTCCGCAACCTCGCCGACTGGCTGGGCGAGGCCAGGGCGGCCGGCTTCTGGGTCTGGGGCGCCGATGCCGCGGCGACCCAGGCGCCCTGGGACGTCGACCTGAACGGCCCGACCGTCCTCGTCCTCGGCGGCGAGGGCAAGGGCATCCGGCCCCGGGTCGCCTCGGCCTGCGATGGGCTGGTCGCGCTGCCGCGGCGCGGCGAAATCGAGTCGCTGAACGTCTCCGCCGCGGCGACCGCGCTGCTCTTCGAGGCGGTCCGCCGACGCTAGGACACGCGTAGCAGCTGCAACGGCGGTTGCACGAACCTCAGTTCGGGGTTGACAGAACTCCGCCCGGCGGTAAGACTAGCGCGCCATAAAGGGTGAACCTCAGCTTGAGTCTGAGAGAACCCAGTCAGAAGGCGCCTCAGGGGAGGTAAACGGCGCCACGACCCTTCGTTCCAAAGGAGAAGGATCTGTGGCTCTATCGACGCCTACGCAGGAATTGCGGCTCCCCACAGGACGCCTCAACGGTTCCGCCCGCGCTCATGTTAACCCTCAACCTGAGCTTGATGACCACTATCTGGTCGCCCTCGCCAAGGACGGGCGGACCGATGCATACGACGCGATCGTCCGCCGCTACCGCGGCTTCGTCCGCCTCAAGGCTTCCTCCTACTTCCTGCTCGGCGGGGAGAGCGAGGATCTGATCCAGGAAGGCCTGGTCGGCCTCTACAAGGCGATTCGCGATTACCGCAGCGACCGCGAGTCGAGCTTCCGCAGCTTCGCCGAGCTCTGCATAACCCGCCAGATCATCACCGCGGTGAAGACGGCGACCCGCAACAAGCACACGCCGCTCAACCAGTACGTCTCGTTCAGCCAGACGCCGGCCGCGGCGGGCGACTCCGACACCGCCCTCGAGGAGATCCTCCCCGGCCCTTCGGTCTCGGACCCGGTCAACCAGGTGATCGCCGCCGAGGAGCTGGAGAGCCTCGTCGCGTGCCTCGCGGGGGCCTCGGGCGTTCTCTCGGAGCTCGAGAGCCGCGTCCTCTCCCTTTACCTCGACGGCCACTCCTACGAGGTGACGGCGGAGCGTCTCGAGTGCGACACGAAGACGGTCGACAACGCCCTGCAGCGAGTGAAGCGCAAGGTGGCTACCCACCTCGATTCCCGCGAGGCGCAGCTCTAGCCCGCCGATCCGGCGGCCGGGTCGGCGACGGCCCAGACGGCGACTGCCGGCGGCGCCAGCAGGACGGCGAGGGAGGCCAGCTCGGCGATCGCGTCGACGGCACCGAAATCTTCGAGGTGGGTGGCGTGGAAGGCGAGGTGGATGGCCGCGGTGAGCAGCCAGGCGGCCGACAGGGCACGAACCAGGGTGGGCTGCAGGGTCCAGGTCGCCCAGGCGAAGAGGAGGGCGAAGCCCAGGTAGAGGCCGCCGACGTCGGTGACGAGGTGCTCGTTGTAGGGGGGGAGCAGCTCGACCCAGTTGGCAAAGAAGGGAAAGTCCGCGTAGAAGGTGTGCGGCGCCAGCGCGGCGAGGAGGCCGATCGAGGCCGCGACCAGGCAGAGGAGCGCCAGCGCCGCCCGGGCGCTGGCCGGCGACCTCATCGGGTCGGCCCCGGGGCGCGGCGCGCATCGAGCCACTCCTCGAACGTCCGGCTTTGCACCGCCGCCTGCGGCTCGCACAGCGCGCCGTCGCGGACCGCGCGGGCGACCCGGCCGACCATTGGGATCCGCACCGGCAGCAGATGGCGGCCCTGAGCGCGCCGCCAGCTCCTCGCCAGCTCGGTCAGGGCCAGCACCTCGGGGCCCGCTGCCGCCGGCAGGCGCCCACCCGGCCCGGCGTGGGTGGCGTCTGCGAGGCGTTTCGCCACCACCCGGGGATCGATCGGCTGCAGCCGGGCGGCGCCGGTGGGGAGGAGGCGAAACCGCGCGGCCCTTTCGAACGCCCAGTCGAGCAGCGCGTGGAACTGGGTCGCCCGCAGCAGGCTCCAGGGCACCGGCCCCCTCTCGACCGACTCCTCCTGCGCGACCTTGGCCCGGTAGTAGGCGGTCGGCACGCGGTCGCAACCGACGATCGACACCGCCACGTGGTGCCCCACGCCGGCCTCCGCCTCGGCGAGCAGCAGCCTTGCGGCGCCCTCGATCAGCACCTCCCGCGCCTCCTTGAGCGCGTTCGAGGCATCGACCACGGCCTCGACTCCTCCCAACCCCTCGCCCAGCCCCTCCCCCGTCACGAGGTCGGCGCGCCGGTGCGAGACCCCGGCCGGGAGCGTCGACGGAGCCGGCGAGCGGCTCAGCGCCCGGACCTCGTCCCCCCGCGCCGCCAGCTCGGCAGCTACCAGTCCTCCCAGCACCCCGGTGCCGCCAACCACCGCGACCTTCAAGCGCGATCACTCCCCTTGACGCCGGCGTGCACCGGCGGGCGCACCGGCACGTGGGCTTCCTCCGTCAGCAGGTTCCTGAACGAGACTCCAACCGTGCCCGACGCATCGGTCATCCTATCTATAGTCGGCATCGCGCCCGCCTAGCTCAACTGGCAGAGCGCTTCCCTTGTAAGGAAGATTGTCTCGGTTCAAATCCGGGGGCGGGCTTCACTCCAGCACCCGAGCCTTCTCCGCCGCGAACTCCTCCTCGCTGAGCACGCCCTTGTCGTGCAGCTCGGCGAGGCGCTCGAGGCGGCGCAGGCGGTTGTCCTCCTCGTCGCCGCCGGCCTCCGGGGGTGGGGCGCCGCTCGGCTTGCGCATCTCGGGCAGGCGCAGTTTCGCGGCCCGCTCGCCGATGTTGGCGCTTTTCACGGCGCCGGCGACACGCTCCCTGGTGCGGCCGAAGAGGTCGTCCAGCTGCACCTCGGGGAATTCCTCCTCCGTCTGGCGGCGCAGCTCGTGGATGCCGAAGGCGGCGAGGGCGGCGATCGCCAGGGTGGTCAGGAACGAGCGCAGGTTCTGGGCCGGCGAGGAGAGGAAGTAGATGCAGACGACGACCGCCAGCGCGGCGTAGACGTAGACGGGATAGTCGCGCAGCACCGGCGAGATCAGCCTCCGGCTCGAGCGGGCCGAACCGGTGGGCGATCCGAGCCAGCCGGCGATCCCGAACAGGACCCCGACCACTATCACGGTGGTCGCGATGCTGGTCATCAGCGAGGTCGATATCGACCAGGCCTGTTCGGCGGCGGGCTTGGCGCTCTCTTCGCTGACCAGCTGCCCGACCACGATCCCGCCCGCGACCTCGCGGGCGACGATCACCGCGAAGCCGGCCGCGACCAGCCCGACGCCGGAGAACAGCACCGTCACCCAGCGCCCGCCGCGCGAGAGGTAGATCGCCAGCCCGAAGCTGAGGAAGGTGAGCAGCGAGAGCAGCAGGGCGAGGCCCTTGATGCCGACCACGATGTCCTGGGCGGTCTTCAGCTGGTCGGAGCGGAGGATCGTTACCTGCCCGGCGTCGGGCGGCAGCTTTTCCGCGAGCTGCACGCCGATCCCAACCTGCTCTGCGAGGTTGGTGACCAGGCCCCCCAGGTTGAGCGTCACCTTGCCCTTTGCGGTCGAGACCGCTTCCTTCTTGTTTTCCAGCACCGCGAGGAGCTGTTCGTGCGCGGCCCGGTTGGCGTCCCGCCAGAGGCTCTGCGCGGTCGAGGTTTCCAGCAGTTTTTCGGCGCCGGTGCCTGCCACCTGGCGCAGCCCCCCCGACACCGGTCCCGCCAGCTGCTTGGTTTCACCGGGCAGAATGTCTTCCAGTTCCTTTTCGACGTTGACGTTGTCGTAGAGCTGTTCGACCAGGTAGTCGCCGACCGCTGAGCGGATCTCCGGGTTCTGGATCAGCCGGCCGCTGGTGTCGACCCAGTCGTTCGTGTTGAGCGCCTGGCGCTCGATCCAGATCGCGAAGACGCTGAGGAAGGCCAAGACCGAGCCGAGCACCACCAGGGCTCTGACCGTGCGTCGCCGGGCGCGGCTCATCACAGGTGATGCTATACGTGGAATCGATGAAGTTGGAGGGAATCCACCACATCACGGCGATCACCGCCGATGCCCAGGAGAACGTCGACTTCTACGCGGGTGTGCTGGGCCTTCGTCTGGTGAAGAAAACCGTTAACCAGGACAACCCGGCCGTCTACCACCTCTTCTTCGCCGACGAGCAGGGCAGCGCCGGCTCCGACCTCACCTTCTTCGAGTTCCCGGGCGTGCCGCCCGGGAGGGCTGGGTCGGGGGACGTGCACCGGATCGTCTGGCGGGTCGGCTCGACCGACTCGCTCGACTTCTGGGCGAAGCGGCTCGGCGCCAGCAGCATCGACACGCAGCGTGCGGGGGAGAGCCTGCGCTTCTCCGACCCCGAGGGGCTCGAGCACGAGCTGCTGGTCGCCGCGGTCGACGACGAGCCGCTGATCGCCGACCACCCCGAGGTGCCGGCGGAGCTTGCCTTGCAGGGCTTCCACGCGGTGCGGGCCTACGGCGGCGCCCCCGAGGCGAGCCGCCGCCTGCTCGAGGCGCTCGCGTTCGAGCCGTCCGCGGACGGTTGGGAGGCACGCGGCGAACGGCGTGGTGGCCTCTACCTCTACGACGAGCCGCCGGCCGAGCGGCCTTTGCAGGGCGCCGGCAGCGTCCACCACGTCGCCTGGGCATCGGCGATCGACGAGCACGAGCAGTGGCGGGAGCGGGCGATCTCGGCCGGCGCCCGGCCGACCCCGGTGATCGATCGCTTCTACTTCCGCTCGATCTACCTGCGCGAGCCGAGCGGCGTCCTGTTCGAGATCGCCACGCTCGGGCCGGGGTTCACGGTCGACGAGCCGCTCGAGCGGCTCGGCGAGAAACTCTCCCTGCCGCCCGACTTCGAGCACCTGCGCTCCGAGGTCGAGCCGCAGCTCCGGCCCGTCGTCAACCCAAGGGTCGCGCGAACCGGGTGAATGGGAACTTCGTCTGGAGGGACGCCGGACGGGTCGTCGTCCTCCGCGAGGGGGGCGTCGAGCAGGCGCCCCAGCTGCTGCACGAGTACGGCCTCGCCGGGTTCGAGCTGCTGACAACGCCGCGTGCCCTGCTCGGCGCGCCCGAGCTGGAGGCGGCTGCCGATGCCGTGCACGCGGTCGGCAGCGGCCCCGTGCCGGAGCTCGCCGCCAGCCTGCTCGACCGGGTCGGCGCGGAGCGCCTCGTCGCGCTCGGGGGCGGCCGGGCGATCGACACCGCGAAGGCGGTCGCCTCGGTGACGGGCGCTCGCGTCGCGGCGATCCCGACCACCCTCTCGGGGGCAGAGATGACGATCATCCACCGCCTGCCGGCAGGTGCCGAGGAGCGGGTCCGCACGATGGTGCGCCCTGAGCTGGCGATCGCCGATCCGGAGGCGATGACCGGCTTGGCGGAGCGGGCGCTGCGGGCCAGCGCCATGAACAGCCTCGCGCACGGCGCCGACTCCCTCTACACGCCCTTCGCCAACCCGGTCTCGCGGCTCACCGCGCTGCACGGGGCCGAGCTGATCGCGACCTCCCTCGACGAGGACCGCGCCGGGCGCGACCGCGCCGCCCTCGCCCAGGGCTCCCTGCTCTGCGCCTACGCGATCGATTCCGCCCTGTTCGGCGTTCACCACGTGATCTGCCAGACCCTGGTCCGTGTCTGCGGCACTCTCCATGCGGAGACCAACGCCGCGATTCTCCCCCGCTCGCTGTCCTTTCTCGCCCACCGAGCCCCGGACGAGCTCGGCTCGCTGGCCGAGTCCCTCGCCACCGACCTCGGGGACATCGAAGCCCGCATCCTCGCCCTCGGCGGCAATCCGACCGGCCTCGGCAAGCTCGGCGCCGACCGCGGCAAGCTGGACCAGGCGATCGAGTTCATGCTGTTGCGGCCGGAGCTCGCCTTCACGCCGCAGCCTCCAACGCGAGATGAGCTGGAGGAACTGGTCGAGCGCTCCTGGTAGGCGGGGTCGGGCGCCCGACCTCGCCCCCGGTAACCGTCGTCCCTCGCACGTGTAGCGCTCTTCGTGAGCGAAGAGCGCCTCCTCGGTTACCACGAGTACACCCGCCGCCGCGGCGTCAACCGGCCGCTCTACCTGCTGGCCCGGGCATTGATGGTCCCCTTCTTCCTGGCCTACTTCCGCCTCGCCCGCACCGGCCGCGACCACGGCCGCGTCGAGGGCGGCCTGATCGTCGCCGCCAACCATCGCAGCTTCCTCGACCCCTTCGCGATCGGCGCCACCCTGCCCTGGCGGCGACCGATGAGCTACGTCGCCAAGATCGAGCTGTTCGAGCGCCGCTGGCAGGGCTGGCTCCTCTCGCGGCTCGGGGCGTTCCCGATCCGCCGCGGCGAATCGGACGAGCTGGCGATGGAGACCGCGCGCCTCGCGGTCGAGCGGGGCGGCACGGTCTGCATCTTCCCCGAGGGGACGCGGATCCGCCGCGGCACCCTGGCGGCGCCGAAGCGCGGCGTCGGCCGGCTTGCGCTGCAGACCGGCGCCGCCGTCGTTCCGACCGCGGTGTTCGGAAGCGAGCAGGTGCGGCGCGGCTGGCGAATCCGGCCGCGCAAGGTGAAGGTGCGGCTGGGGCGGGCGATGACCTTCCCGCGCGTCGAGCGCCCCTCGCCGCCGCTGGCCGAATCGGTGACCGCTCGCATCTGGCCCAACGTCCTGCTCCAGTGGGAAGAGATGGGCGGCCTGCCGCCGATGCGCCGCGCCGCGGTGATCGGCGCAGGAAGCTGGGGCACGGCCGTCGCCGTGCTGCTCGCACGCGGCGGGCTCGAGGTCCAGCTCGGCGCCCGCACCGCCGAGCAGGCCGCGGAGATGTCGGAGGCGGGCGAGAACGGGAGCTACCTGCAGGGGGTCGAGTTGCCCGACTCGCTTCTGGTCCGTCCCGCCTCGCAGATCGAGCTGGCCGGCCTCGACCTGGTCTGCCTGGCGATCCCCTCCGGCTCGCTGCCGCAGGCCGTCGGTGCGATCGCCGACCGGGTCAGCGATCGCTCCTCGGTGCTGCTGCTGACCAAGGGACTGATCGCCCCCCTCGGCCAGCTGCCCGCCGAGTACGTCGGCGAAAGGATCCGGGCTCGCGCGATTGCCTGCCTCGGCGGCCCGGCGCACGCCCGCGAGGCGGTCTCCGGCTCTGCCGCGCTCGTGCTCGGGTCGGGCGACGCCGACCTGCGCGATCAGCTCGGCGAGGTCTTCGACCGCGCCGGACTCGTCTGCGAGCGCTCGCGCGACGTGACCGGGGTCGAGATGGCCGGCGCCGCAAAGAACGCAGCCGCGCTCGCCGCCGCTGCCAGCGAGTCGCACGGGCTCAACGCGGCGGGGATCGCCGCCGCCCAGGTCTGGCGGGAGTGCATCTACTACGCGATCGCGCGCGGCGCCGAGCTGGAGACCTTCTCCGGTCTGGCCGGGGTCGGCGACCTGACCGCCACCGTGCTGGCCCCGTCCGGGCGTAACCGGCGTGCCGGCGAGCTGCTCGGTCGCGGCACTCCCGCCGAGGAGATTCCGGCCCTGATCGGGCAGGCCTCCGAGGGCCTCGACGCCGTGCCGCTGCTGGCCGAGGCGATCGCCGCCTCGGCGGGCCCTGCCGAGGCGCTGAGCGGCCTGGCGGCGCTGATCCGCGGCGAGATCGACACCGAGGCGTGGGTCGCGAGCTTGCGCAGGGTCGAGCGTCGCAAGAGGGCCGCGTGATGGCACTAGGCTTGCCCGGTGGGCGACCAGGAGAACGTCGAGCCGGCGAGCCTCGACCCGGCGGCCAAGGCAGAGCTCGACCGCGCCTTCGAAGAGCTGTACCGGGACCACCTGCGCGACGTCTACTCCTACTCCTACTACCGGGTCGGCAACCAGCACGACGCCGAGGACCTCACCGAGCAGGCCTTCCTGCAGGCCTACCGCCACTTCGACCGGGCGCGGCGCGAGTCGGCGGGCCGGCCGTTGCGGCCGTGGCTGATCCGCATTGCCCACAACCTGGCTCTCAACTACTACCGAGACCGCTCCCGCCGCCCGCAGACCCCGCTCGACAGCGCCGAGCCGATCCCGGCCCGGCATGGGACCGAGGCGATCGCCGAGGGGCGCGAGGAGCTGCGGCAGGTGATGGACAAGCTCCAGCACCTGCCGGACGACCGCCGCGACGCCCTGATAATGCGCTTCGCGCTCGGCATGGACAACCGCGAGATCGCCCGCGCGCTGGGACGCAGCGACGGCGCCACCAAGGTGCTGATCCATCGCGCGATAAAGCAGCTCGAGGAGGAGATGAGGGATGAGTGAGACCGGCGAAGGGCTGAGCGGGGCCAGCTGGGACGTCGAGCGGCTGCTCGGCGACGCGCTGCGCCCGATCGAGCCGCCCGAGCGACTGTCGGGGCGGTTCGAGGACACGCTCTCTGCGGTCACCCAGGCTGCCGCCGAGGAGCTCTCCGATTGGGCGGAGGAGCTGTCCGAGAGCGAGTTGCGGGCGCTGCGCGACCCGCGCAACTGGTTGCGCCCGGTGGTCGCGGTCGGCGTCGGCGGGGCCGCGACCAGCGCCCTCGTGTTGCTCGAGCTGCGCCGCCGCAGCCGCCAGCGGGCCCGCGGGCGCCTACGTTCGCTGGCCGGCCGCGTCAGGCCGTAGCTCGGTCCCGCGCCGCCCGGTGGAGACGGCCGCGGCGATCCCCAGCGCGCCGAGGGCCAGGTGGAGGACGTTGTCGCCGGCGTCGACCGGGAGCAGGCCGAGGATCGTCCCACCGCCGCCGACCGCGAACCCCCAGACGGAGAGGGCGACGTAGAAGGCCCCGATCCACAGCGCGTACTGCCGCGCCGCAAAGCCCGCGACCAGCAGGCCGAGCGCTCCGCTGAGGACGTGGAGGGCGTTGATCCAGCCGTTGACCGCGAAGGCGCCGAGCATCTCCTCGACCGAACCGGGCGTGCCGAACGAGGCGCTGTAGAAGAAGCCGACGATCCCGCCGACGAGGAGCAGGGCGCCGACCAGCGTTGCGTAGAGTCTTGCCGGGCTTGCTCCCTCCATCGGCGGCGATTGTAGGCTCCGCGCTCGCGATGGCGCAGACCTGCTACCGACACCCCGATCGGGAAACCGGCGTCTCCTGCTCCTCCTGCGGGCGGCCGATCTGCCCTGAGTGCATGACGCCGACCCCGGTCGGGATGCGCTGCCCGGAGTGCGCCCGGCAGCGGACGCGTGTGACGCGCGGCGCGCTCGGCCCCGGCCGCTACGACACCCCCGCCACCTACGTGCTGATCGGGCTCAACGTGCTCGCCTACCTGGCCGAGATCGCCGGCGGCTCCGGCGGCCTCAGCTCGGCGACCAGCAGCTCGGTGATCTCCGACTTCGGCCTGCGGGGCATCTCGGTCGCCGGCGGGGAGTGGTACCGGCTGCTGACCGGCGGCTTCCTCCATGCCGGCCTCTTCCACATCGGCTTCAACATGTTCGCGCTCTTCATCCTCGGCCGCCTGCTCGAGCCGGCGATTGGCACGCCCCGCTTCGTCGCCCTCTACTTCGCCTCGCTGTTCGCCGGCGCCTTCGGCGCGCTGGCGTTGACCGATCCGGCGCAGCTCACGGTCGGCGCTTCGGGGGCGATTTTCGGCCTCTTCGGCGCCGCCTTCGTGATCGCCCGCGGCCGCGGGCTCAACACGATCGCCTCCGAGCTCGGCTTCCTGCTGGTGATCAACCTGGCGCTGACCTTCGGCATCCGCGGGATCAGCATCGGCGGCCACCTGGGCGGGCTGGCGGGCGGCCTGCTCTGTGCGCTTGTGATCGTCGCCGGCGAGCGGGGGATGCTGGGCCCGCGGCGGCTGCCCGCCGAGCTGCTGGCGATCACCGCGATCGGCGTCGTCTCGATCGTCGCGGCGATCAGCGTCGCCTGAGCGGGGCCCGCACCTCGGCGAAGCCGATATTGCCGGGCGCGTCGACCAGGTCCGGGTGGAGGATGTGGCCGAGCAGCTCGACGCCGTCGACCAGCCGCGGTCCCGGCCGCGAGAACGTCGACGCCGCGTCGACCGCGTAGACCCGCCCGGCTCCCAGCGTCGCGATCCGCTCCCAGTGCTCGACCGTCTGCGCGCGCGCTCCCTCGACGCGCAGGCCGCAGGGCATCGCGATCACCACGTCGGGCCCCAGTCCGGACAGCTCGCCCCAGCGGACTTCGGGCGAGTTCAGGCCGGGCGGCCCGGCGACGTCCTCGCCGCCCGCGATCGAGACCATCTCCGGTATCCAGTGGCCGCCGACGAAGGGCGGATCGAGCCACTCCAGGGCGATCACCCGCGGCGGCGCGGCACCGGAGACGGCGGCGCGAACCGCGGCCAGCCTGCCCTCCAGATCGCCGCGCAGGTCGTGGGCGTCCGCCTCCTTTCCGGTCGCCTCGCCGAGCCGGACCACGTCCTCGAGCATCTCGCCGAGCGTGTTCGGGTCCTGCTGCAACACCCGCGGCCGGCTCGGCAGCCGCGCCGCGAGGGCGACCACGTCGTCGTAGGAGACCGCGCAGACGTCGCAGATCGCCTGGGTGACGATCAGCTCCGGGGCGAGGGCGGCGAGCCGCTCCTCGTCCAGCTCATACAGCGCCCGGCCCTCGCCGACCGTGGCCTTCACCGCTCTGTCGATCTGGGCGGCGTCGAGGTCGGCCGGCAGAACCGTACGGGTCAGATGCGGGAGCTTGCCGGCCTGCGGCGGGAAATCGCACTCGTGCGTGACCGCGACCACGCTGTCGCCCAAGCCGAGGGCGAACAGCATCTCCGTGGCCGACGGGACGAGGCTCGCGATACGCATGCGGGCCAATATCGCACGCGCGGCTGCCGCGGGCCGGCAAGCTATATTGCGTGACGCCGAATGGTCGAAGAAGACCTCCCCCGAAGTACCCGGCCACATAGCCGATGAGCGTCCTGCTGCTCTTCCTGCTGCTCCTGCTGGTCGCCGTCAACGGCTTCTTCGTAGCCGCGGAGTTCGCGCTGGTGCGAAGCCGGCGCGGCAAGTTCGTGCAGCTCGCCGAACAGGGCGAAAGCGGCGCGGAGTCGGTGATAAGGCAGCTCGACCAGATCGACGAATCGCTCTCCGCGTGCCAGGTGGGGATCACGATGGCTTCGATCGGCATCGGCTTCCTCGGCGAGCCGTCGCTGGCCGCGCTGCTCGAGCCGATTTTCGGCGGCTTCTCGCACGGGGTGGCCGTCGGCATCTCGGTGGCGATCGCCTTCACCCTGGTCACCGCGATACACATCAGCGTCGGCGAGCAGGTGCCGAAGATGATTGCGATCAACGACGCCGAGCGCATTGCGCGCCGGGTCTCCCGCCCACTCCACTGGTTCCGTGCCGCGACCGGGCCAGTGACGATGGGGCTGAGCGCGATCTCCAACGCGATCGTCCGCCTCTTCGGCGTCGACCCGACCGACATCGAAGAGCACCACACCGCCGAGGATCTGAAGCAGATCATCGACAGCTCGCGGATCGGCGGCACGCTCGATCCCGGCGAGGCGGGGATGCTGGGCGGCGTCTTCCACCTGCACGAGCAGCAGGCCCGTGAGGTGATGACGCCGATCCCGGCGGTGGTCACGGTCGACGCCGCCGAGACGGTGGAGACGGCGCTGCGTCGCTGCGTCGCCTCCGGCCACACCCGCCTGGTGGTGATCGAAGAAGACAACCCCGACCGGGTCAAGGGCATCGTCCACAACAACAGCCTCGCCCGCCTCTACATGAGCGACGGGCCGGAGGCGCGAATCGAGCCGGTGGTCCGCGACGCGCTGATCGTCCCCGAGACCCGCCCGCTCGACGACCTGCTCCACGACCTGCAGGTGCAGCGCACCTCCCTCTCGGTGGTCGTCGACGAGTACGGGCGCACGGTCGGCATCGTCGCCGTCGAGGACATCCTCGAGGAGGTGGTGGGCGAGATCGAGGACGAGACCGACCCCCGCGCGGCGGCGCTGCGGCGGTTGGCGGGCGGCGAGTGGTTCGTGCGCGGCCACGTCTCGCTCGGCGATCTGGCCGACGCGGGG
The DNA here is from genome assembly GCA_963730315.1 of uncultured Solirubrobacterales bacterium. GTDB lineage: Bacteria > Actinomycetota > Thermoleophilia > Solirubrobacterales > 70-9 > VRUE01. The sequence continues at coordinate 96,091 of CAVSRD010000004.1, forward strand.
ATCGAGCTGTCGGCCGGCAGCGACGCCTACAACTCGATCGGCGGCTACGTGTTCGGCGAGCTGGGGAGGCTGCCGAGGCGGGGCGACACGATCACCTCCGACGGCTACACGATCCGGGTCGAGGCGGTGCGCGAGAATCGGGTCGAGGCGGTGCGGATCAGCGGCGGCGGCGATTCTGTCCGGTCCGCCGCCTAGGTTCTTCGAGCAACCCGCGTCCCCGCCTAACCCTGGAGGTATCGCATGTGGGTTGTGCGCTTGAGCGACAAGCAGCTCGAGGTCCTGCGGGCGCTGCTGCGCTCCGAGGAGCACCTCGGCCCGGCGCTGAAGGGGGCGGTCGAGGCACTCGACCTGGCCCGCTGGGACGACCTGCCGGAGGCCGAGCTTCCCTGGGACGAGGTCGAGGCGATCGCCCGCCGTCAGGGCATCTCGCCGGCTGACGTCATCTGGGACATCGCCGGCAAGAGATAGCTAGTCGTACGAGTAGAAGCCGGCGCCGCTCTTACGGCCCATCTTCTCTTCGCCGATCAGCTCGACCATCAGGCCCGGCGGCTTGTGGGCCGGCTCGGAGGAGTCGGCGTATAGGGCGTCGCCGATCGCCTCGGCGACGTCGAGGCCGATGAAGTCGAGCAGGGCAAGCGGGCCCATCGGGTGGCCTGCGCCGAGCTTCATGCAGGCGTCGACCTCGCCCGCCTCCATGCCGGTGCGCTCGACCATTCGCACCGCGTCGAAGAGGTAGGGGAAGAGCAGCCGGTTCACCACGAAGCCGGCCTGGTCGGGCACCTCGACCGCGGTCTTGCCCAGCGCCGCGGCCCAGGCGAGCGCCTTCTCGCGCGTCTCCTCGCCGACATCGGGGAAGCAGACCTCGACCAGCTTCATCCTCGGCACCGGGTTGAAGACGTGGAGGCCGAAGAGGCGGCCGGAGACCTTCGCGGCGGCGGAGATCTCGGCGATGCTCAGCGAGGACGTCGTGGTCGCCAGGTCGGCGTCCGGGCAGGCTTCGGCGACGGCGCTCAGCACTTCCCCCTTCGGCCCGACTTCCTCGATCACCGCCTCGACCACCACGTCGCAATCGGCCAGGTCCTTGGGGTCGGTGGTCACCCGCAGCCGCGAGGCCTCGGCGCCCTCGATCTTGGCGCAGGCGGCGACCACTTTCTCCTCCGCGCGCCAGGCCGATGCCTCGCTGCGCGCCAGCAGGATCGTGTCGGCGGTGGTCGTCGACACCGCTGCCAGCCCGGTGGCGATCGCGCCGCTCCCAGCTACCCCCGGAGATTCGTACCCCTTCCCGCTCATTGCGGACGGGTTCCTATCAAGCTCGGCGAGGTGGGGTCGTGTGCCCCTCTAAGCGGCTTGTACTTTTTCCGCAATGCGGTTCGCGGACGACCTCAAACGTGTCTTCGGAAAAAGTTGAGCGTGAGGGGCGCACGACCCCACCACCCTGGTTGACTGACCAGTCAATCAGCTACCCTTGAAGGGATACGGCGACGAACGGAGGCTTCGATGTCAGAGAACGGGAACGGCAAGTTCGGCGGCCGCGAGGTCGTGATCGTCGAGGCGGTCCGCACGCCGATCGGGCGCGGCCACGAGGAGAAGGGCTACTACAAGGACGTGCACCCCTCGAACCTGCTCGCCAAGGTCTACGGAGAGCTGTTCGAGCGCAGCGGAGTGGATCCCGCCGAGACCGGCGACGTGGTGGCCGGCTGCGCGCAGCAGTTCGGCGAGCAGGGGGTCAACATCGGCCGCAACGCCTGGCTCGAGGCCGGGCTGCCGATCGAGACGCCGGCGACGACGATCGACCGCCAGTGCGGCTCCGCTCAGCAGGCGGTCAACTTCGCGGCGGCGCTGATCGCCACCGGAGTCCACGACGTCGCGATCGGCTCCGGCGTCGAGCACATGGGCCACATCTCCTTCGCCGACGGCTACCAGGTGATGGGCGAGCACGGCTCGCCGTTCTCGCCCGAGCTGCTTGAGCGCTACGACCTGGTCCCGCAGGGTCTCTCGGCGGAGATGATCGCCGACAAGTGGGAGATCTCCCGCTCCGAGCTGGACGAGATCGGCCTCCGCTCCCAGCAGCTTGCCGCCGAGGCGACCGAGGAGGGGCGCTTCGAGCGCGAGATCGTCCCCTTTGCGGTCAACGGCGACACCTACGTCACCGACCAGGGCCTGCGCGAGACCACGCTGGAGGGCCTGGCGCAGCTGAAGCCGGCCTTCAAGGAGGACGGCAAGATCACCGCCGGCAACTCCTCGCAGGTCTCCGACGGCGCCGCCGCGGTGCTGCTGATGGCCCGCGAGAAGGCCGACGCCCTGGGGCTGAAGCCGCGGGCGCGGATCTACGACCAGACCACGGTCGGGGTCGACCCGGTGATCATGCTGACCGGCCCGATCCCGGCGACCCGCAAGCTGCTGGAGCGCAACGGGATGAAGATGGACGATGTCGACCTGGTCGAGATCAACGAGGCGTTCGCCTCGGTCGTCGCCGCCTGGCGGCGCGAGCTGGAACCGGACATGGGTCGGGTCAACGTGAACGGCGGCGCGATCGCCCTCGGCCACCCGCTCGGCTCGACCGGCGCCCGGCTGATCACCACCCTGCTGCACGAGATGGAGCGCTCCGACAAGCAGATGGGCCTGGTGACGATGTGCTGCGGCGGCGGCCTCGGCACGGGCACCCTGATCGAGCGCGTCTGAGGTCGCCTGGCCTCAGACTCGGTATATGTCTGAATTTGTGGGGTATATGTCCTTGCAGACATAGCTGCGAGCGAGCACAATCGCAGCATGCGACAGGTGGTCCTGGTTGCCTTCGAGGACGTGCAGCTTCTTGACGTCGCCGGCCCGGCCGACGTCTTCGACGCGGCTACACGCGTCGTCGCCGCCGGCAGCGGGGAGCCCGGCTACGCACTGACGATTGCCAGCGTCGGGGGCGGCCGGGTGCGCGCCTCCTCGGGGATGAGGATCGAGCCGGACGCCGACCTCGCCGAGCTCGATCCCGACGACATCGACACGCTGCTCGTCCCGGGAGGGCGCGGGCGGGTTGTCCTCGAGGACTCCGAGCTCGTCGCCGAGCTGCCGCGGGTCGCGGCCGGCGCTCGCCGCGTGGGCTCGGTTTGCGGCGGCGCCTTCCTCCTCGCCGCGGCCGGACTGCTCGACGGGCGACCCGTCACCACCCACTGGGCCGGGTGCGAGGACCTCGCCCGGCGCTTCCCGGCGCTGACCGTCGAGCCCGACCGGATCTACGTCCGGGACGGCTCGCTGATCACCTCCGCCGGAGTGACCGCCGGGATCGACCTCGCCCTCGCTCTCGTCGAGGAGGACCATGGGGCCGAGGTCGCGCGCAGCGTGGCCCGCTGGCTGGTTGTCTTCCTCCAGCGGCCGGGCGGCCAGTCGCAGTTCTCGCAGCGGCTCGGCGCGCCGGTCCCCGCCGAGTCGCCGATCCGGAAGCTGGTCGACGGCATCGTCGCCGACCCGGCCGGCGACCACCGCGTGCCGGCGTTGGCCGAGCGGGCAGCGCTCTCGGAGCGACAGGTGACGCGGCTCTTCGGCCGCGAGGCTCGCACGACGCCGGCCCGCTTCGTCGAACGGGTGCGGGTCGAGGCGGCGCGCGACCTGCTCGAGAGCGGCCGCTCGTCGGTCGATGCCGTGGCCGAGCGCTGCGGGTTCGGCAGCGCCGAGACGATGCGCCGCGCCTTCCGGCGCGTGCTCGGGATCGGCCCGGGCGAGTACCGGCAGCGCTTCGGCGCCGCCGAGGCCGACGCGATGGCGGACGCGGCATGAGCGCGCTGCTCGGGGAGATCGGGACGATCGAGTGGGGCCGGCGGACCAAGGGGATCCTCGGGCGCGGCGAGCGGGCGCGGTTCATCGCCGCCGTCGTGTTGACCACGACGCGGGCGCTGCCGCGGCTGCTTGCGAGCCGGGCCGGTCTCCGGGGCTCGGGCCCCGACCCCTCGCGGCTCACCCCGCCCGACACCCCCTTCGCCCGCGAGGTGGTCGATGCCTGCGCCGAGCTGGAGCCGACCGTGATCGAGCACAGCTACCGCTCCTACGTCTTCGCCCGCGCCCTCGGCGAGGTCGATGGGCTCGGGTGCGACGAGGAGGCGCTGTTCGCCGCGACCATGCTCCATGACATCGCCTTCCCCACGATGGAGACGCTTAGCGATCGCTGCTTCGCCGTCGCCGGGGCGGAGACCGCCGCGCAGGTGCTCGACGGCTCGCCGCTTCCCGAGGCCACGCGCCACGACGTGCTCGACGCGATCACCCTGCATCTCAACCCCAAGGTGCCGCCCGAGCGCGGCGCGGTCCAGCACCTCGCCCACGACGGCATCCTGGTCGACGTGCTCGGCCTGCGCGGCTGGGAGCTCGACCACGCCGGCATCGGGCGCACCTTCGAGCGCCACCCGCGGCACGGGTTCACGATCCGCGGCGAAACGCTGCTGCGCGCCCACGCGCGGCGGGTTCGCGGCTGCCGCGCGGGCGCCCTGTTCAGCGCCGGCTTCGGCCCGGCGCTGAAGACCGGCCCCTGGCGCGCCCTCGACCGCGCCGGCTGAACCCCCGCGCCGTACGTGCTGGGGTTGGACACCTGCGCGGTCGTTGAATCAACAGCACTTCCGCCAGCGTTTGGCTGCCTGGCCAGTCGCCCGCTATGCTGCGCTGCCGATGGACCTCAGCCTTTCTCCCGCCGAGCGCGAGTTCCGTGACGAGGTCCGCACCTGGCTGGAGGAAAACCATCCCGGGCCCGAGCCGGAGGGCCTGGCGGAGGTGATGGCCTTCCGCCGCGACTGGCAGCGGCAGATGCACGAGGCCGGCTGGGCCGGGATCTCCTGGCCCCAGGAGTACGGCGGCCGCGGCGCGACGCTGATCGAGCAGGCGATCTTCGCCGGGGAGATGGCCCGGGCCGAGGCGCCCAGCCCGGCCAACGTGCTCGGCCTTGCGATGGGCGGCCCGGTGGTGATCGCTCACGGAACCGAGGAGCAGAAGCAGCGCTACCTCGAGCCGATCCTCTCCGCCGGGGAGATCTGGTGCCAGGGGTTCTCCGAGCCCGAGTCCGGCTCCGACCTCGCCTCGCTGAAGACGAAGGCGGTCAAGGACGGCGACGAATGGGTGGTCACCGGGCAGAAGGTCTGGACCACGTTCGCCCAGTACGCGAAGTGGTGCATGCTGGTCGCCCGCACCGACCCCGACGCCCCCAAGCACCAGGGCCTCACCTACTTCCTGATGGACATGGAGCAGCCCGGCGTGGAGGCCAAGCCGCTGGTCCAGATAACCGGCGAGGGCGAGTTCAACGAGGTCTTCATCGAGGAAGCGCGGATCCCCGACGCGAACGTGATCGGCGGGGTCGGCAACGGCTGGTCGGTGGCGATCACGACGCTGATGAACGAGCGCGCCGGGCTCGCCTTCGCCGCGATCGCCCAGATCGCCAACAGCCTCAAGCGGCTCGGCGAGCTGGCCGGCGAGACCCGCGCGAACGGCGGCTCGGCCGCCGAGGACCCGGTCTACCGGCAGCGGATCGCCCAGCTGCACATCGAGGCCGAGGCGATGAGGCTGAACGGATACCGCGGCCTGACCAAGACGATGCAGTCGGGCGTCCCCGGCCCCGAGGGCTCGCTCGGCAAGTGGCAGTGGTCCGACATCAACCAGGGGATCGCCGAGCTGGCGCTCGACGTCGAGGGCGGCTACGCGGCGCTCGAACGCGGCGCCGAGCATGCGATCGCCGGCGGCGCCTGGCAGTACTCGTTCCTCCGTTCGCGCGCCAACTCGATCGAGGGCGGCACCACCGACATCCTCAAGAACATCATCGCCGAGCGGGTGCTCGGCCTGCCGAAGCTGCGCTGAGGGGCAACGTGTACTTCGACCTCACCGACGAGCAGCAGGCGATCCGCTCCACCGCGCGCGAGTTCCTCGCCGCCCGCTACAAGCTCGGAGCGGATCCGCGAGCTGGTCGAGAGCGAGCACGGCTTCGAGCAATCGGACTGGGAGGAGATGGCCGAGCTGGGCTGGCCCGGGTTGGCGCTGCCCGAGGAGTGGGGCGGGCAGGGCCTCGGCGCCGTCGACCTGGCCGTTCTGTTCGAGGAGATGGGCTACGCGCTGGCGCCCTCGCCGCTGCTCTCCAACACGATCGTCGGCCTCGCCCTGGCGCGCTGCGGCAGCGACGAGCAGCGCGAGCGCCGCCTGCGGCCGCTGGCGAGCGGGGAGCTGCGCGGCGCTCCAGCACTCTGGGACGCCGGCTCGACCGCGGCGCCTGGCGGCCACTCGATGGAGGCGAGCGGGGACGGCGACGGCGTCGTCCTCGACGGCGAGAAGGTGCTGGTGCTGGACGCGGCGAGCGCCGACTTCCTGATGGTCGTGACCGCCGATGGCAGCCGGCATCTGGTCGACCGTGGGGCGGCCGGCGTCAACGTGACCGCCGAACCGTCGCTCGACCCGACCCGCCGCCTGCACTCGGTGCGCTTCGAGGGCGTGCGCGTCGCCCCCGAGGACACGATGCCCGCCCCGGGCGAGGACTACTGGCCGGTCTTCGACCGGCTCTGCGTGGCGCTGGCGGCCGAGTCGACCGGGGTGGCCCAGCGGGCTATGGAGATGGCCGTCTCCTACGCCAAGGAGCGCGAACAGTTCGGCCGCCCGATCGGCTCCTATCAGGCCGTTTCGCACCGTTGCGCCCAGATGCTGCTCGAGGTCGAGAACTCGCGCTCGGTCGTCTACGGCGCCGCCTGGGCGGCTGAGGCGGAGCCGGAGTCGTTGCCCCTGGCCGCCTCGATGGCGAAGGCCTACGCCTCCGACGCCGGCTGGCGGGTTCCGCATGCCTCGATTCAGGCACACGGCGGGATCGGCTTCACCTGGGAGCACGACCTGCACTTCTTCCTGAAGCGAGGCAAGGCGAACGCGGCGCTGTTTGGCGACGCCAAGTGGCACCGCGAGCGGGTCGCCGATGCCGTCCTCGCCGAGACGGGCGCGGCGGTCCCCGCCTGAGCTGGAGGGATCGGTCGGGCGATGAGCGCATTGGACCGTATCTCGGTCGCCGCGATCGGGATGACGGTCGCCGACCTCGAGGCGGAGGCGAAGCGGGCCGAAGCGGCCGGGGTCGAGTGCGTCTGGGCGCCGGAGCTGTTCCGCTCCTCGATGACCCAGGCCGCCTATCTGGCCGCCCGCACCGAGAAGATCGGCATCGCCACGGGGATCGCCTGGGCCTTCACCCGCAGCCCCTTCATCCTCGCCGTCTCGGCGCTCGACGTAGACGAGATGTCGGGCGGGCGCTTCCGGCTCGGCCTCGGCTCCGGGGTCAAGCGCCTCAACGAAACCTGGCACAACGCCTCCTACGGCCGCCCGGCGCCGCACCTGCGCGAGACGGTCGAGGCGACGCGGCTGATCATGGGCCAGGCCGGGGCGGGCGAGCCGATCCGTTTCGCCGGCTCCTACTACGACATCGACATCAAGGGTTGGATCCGGCCCCACCCGGCAGCGCGCGAGGCGGTGCCGATCTACACCGCCGGCGTGCAGGGCGGCATGTGCCGGATGGCCGGCGACGTCGCCGACGGGCTGATCGGGCACCCGATCCAGAGCCTGCGCTGGATCGACGAGGTGGTCGTCGCCTCCTTCGAGCAGGGGCTGCGCCGCTCCGGCCGCGAGCGCGGCGACTTCGACTACCTGCCGACCGTCTGCTGTGCGATAGACGACGACGAGGCGCGGGCGGTCGACATGGCCCGCCGCACGATCGCCTTCTACGCGACCGTGAGGACCTACATGCCGCTCTGGGAGCTGCACGGCTTCTCCGACAACGCGGTCGCCGCCGGCGAGGCGTTCCGCCGCGGCGACCTGGCCGCCGTCCCGGCCGCGATCAGCGACGAGATGGTCGACGTCTACTGCGCCGCCGGGCCGCTCGACAAGGTTCGCGCCCGGGTCGAGGCGACCGCCGAGCGGGCCGACGGCCTCTTCCTCACTCCCCCCACCTACTTCATCTCACCCGAGGAGCTGGGCGAGTACCAGAGCCGCCTGATCGACGCCTTCGGCCCGGCGGCCTGAGCGGTCCAGCTCGATGCGCAGGCCGTCGCCTCGCCAGCGACTCGATCGGGAAGGCGATGTCCTCGCCCGGGTGCGGGCGATCCCGCCGGGGCGGGTACGGAGCTACGGGGACGTCTCGCCCGGCGCGCCGCGCTTCGCCGGCTCTGTCCTCTTCGGCAGCGCCGAGCCCGAGCTGCCCTGGTGGCGCGTCGTCCGCGCCGACGGCTCGCTCGCCAAGGGCGCCAGGCAGCGCCGCCACCTGGTCGCCGAGGGAGTCCCCTTCCGCGGCGAAAAGGTCGACATGCGGGTTGCCCGGCTGATCTGAGCGCCATCCCCGCTCGTCGACTACTCCTCGCGCGGGGTGATGCGGTAGACCGAGACGACCTCGGCCTGGTGCGCCTCGGGGTGCACGACGTAGGCGCTGGGACCGCCGCCGAACCAGCCGGAGGCTTCGTTGTTGCCGACGAAGACGCCGGGGTGGTGGCGCCCCTCGCCGTCCTCCACCCAGACCTTGTCGCCCTCCTTGAAGCCGTGCTCGATCGCGTCGTCGCTCTGCTGGCTCACGGGCGAAGCGTAAACGTTTGGGTTGCGCGTCCATCCCGATCAGGACTAGGATCGTTTCGCTCGTCCTTCTCCTCTGGAGGTGTTGAGATATGCATGAGGATTCCTGGCCGAAGGTCGGTGCGTCGATGGGGATCGTCGCCGCCGTCCTGCTCATCCTGGGTTTCGTTCTGGGGCCGAGTGGCACCCCACCCGGTTTCGGGGACAGCGCGGGCGAAGTCCGAGAATTCATCCTCGACAACCACGGCAAGCTGCAGACGACGATCGCCCTGGGGTTCGCGACGCTCGTCGCTTTAGCCTGGTTCCTGGGCAGCGTCTTCTACCGGCTGCGCGCCGCCGAGCCCTCCGCCCGGCTGTCGGCGGTTGCGCTGACCGGAGGGGTGGCGCTGATCGCGGCGGCGCTGGGGGGGCTGAGCGCCGAGGCCGCTGCCCTCTACCATGCCTCGACCCTGGGTGCCGACTCGGTCCAGTCGCTCTGGGACCTCAGCGTCTTCGCCTACCTCTTCGTCTTCGTCGGTTTCGCGGTGCTCGCCGCGGCGACCGGGGCGCTGGGGATCCGCGCCAAGGCCGTCCCGAACGCGGTCTGCTTCTACAGCGTGATCGTCGCCATCTACTCGTTCGTGGTCGGCCTGGTCGGCTCGTTCAGCGAGAGCGGCGTCTTCTCGCCCGCTGACGGAGCGCTTGGCCTGATCGCCTTCCTCGGCATCATCGTCTGGCTGCTGGCGATGGGGGCGACTCTGGTCAGGGAGCCGCGCGCACCCGATCTCGGGGGACGAGGTTAGGCGGGGAGGGCGGAGACGAACCGCTCGAAATCGGCCATATCGGTGACCGCTGGCCCGTGGCCGGGGAGGATCGTCGCCGGGTTCAGATCGGCGAGCTTGCGGATCGAGCGGCGGTTCTCGGCCGGGTCGTAGGTGAAGATCTCCGGCGGCTCCTTGATCCCAGGCAGTCCCGTCGCGTAGCTCATGTTGCGGATCACGTCGCCGCAGATCGCGACCCGGTCGGACTCGCGGAAGTAGATCACCTCGCCGCGCGCGTGACCCGGCGCGTGCACGACCCGGAAGCCGGCGACCTCGTCGCCCTCGTTCAGCACCCGCTCCACCTCGTGGGGCGGGCCCTCCCAGGCGGCCTTGATGATCCGGTTGACCGGGTGGCCGCGGTGCGCCTCCTGGACCGGCCGGCGGCCCTCCATCGCGTCGACGTCGTCGGCGTGGCAGGCGAGCGGCACGCCCCGCGCCTCGCAGACGTCCTTGGCGACGCCCTGGTGGTCTGGGTGGACGTGGGTCAGCGCGACCATCGACAGCTCGCGGCCCTCGAGCTCGGCGAAGACCCGGCGCCGGTCCCAGCGGCGGCCGGCGTCGATCAGCACGTCCTCGGCGAGGTAGATGTTGATCGTCGGCGTCGGCAGCTCCTTGAGGCGTCGGACGCCGGACGCCAGGCTCTTCATCGCTGCCCGATGCCCATCGTGCCGCGCGGGTCGCCGCTGTGCTCTGCGAGGTCCTCCAGCTCGGCGATCTTGCGCTCGCCTTCGACCCGGGCGGGGTGGCCGGCGGGCAGCGGCTCGATCAGCCGCCGGATGCGGTTGCGCACCTGCAGCGCGAAGTGGGGGGTCGACGGGCCGGCGAGGGCGCGGATGTCCTCGGCGGTCAGCTCGTGGTCCACGCCCAGCAGCGCCGGGCTCTCGGCCTCGCTCAAGGTTCCCCTCCGATCTTGGCCAGCGCGGCCAGCTCGTCGATTTCGCCCTGCTGGCCCACCTCGATCTGCCTCTGGTCTCCGATCACCCACACGTGGTTGTAGAAGGCGCGCGTCGGGTCCGTGGTGTAGCCCGGCTTGACATCGAGCAGGTAGCCGCGCAGCGCACCGGGAAGCCTAGCGGCGTCGTCGGTGAGCAGCAGCGGCCCCCAGGCGCCGGAGGCCGAGAGCGCCGCTGCGGCGGCAGCGTCGAGCGGCTCGCCGGAGCGCGCGACGACGAAGCCGTGGCCCGGGTCGTTGACGTTCCAGCCGAAGCTGCCGTTCGCGTAGCGGGCCAGTTCGATCGCGTTGGCGACCGGGTCCTCGCCGGAGACGCGGTGCACGCTGCCGGCGATCTTGGCGATCTCGCGGACCACCTGCGAGGAGATCGCCGTGGAGGGCCCGAGCACGTAGACGGGCGCCTGCGGATGTCGCTTCAGGGCCGCGGCGGTCGCCTTCGGCAGCGCCTTGGTGCCGCTGAACAGGACCGGATCGCCGGAGCGCGCCGCCCAGGCGGCGGCGGGCATCGCGAAGGCGGGCTGCGCGGCGGGGACGACGACGACGTGCTTGGGGGGGCGCCGAACAGCCTGTCGCGCAGGGCGGCGATCGCCGCCGCGCCGGCGGCGCCGGTCGCCCCGATCTCGGTCGTCTTCAAGCCCCTGGGCGCGGCTGCGGCGCCGAGGACGAACGCCTGGGCACCCCGCGTCTGCTTGCTGCCCGGCGGGTCGAGTGCGTCGAGGGCCTGCGCGCTCGCCTCCGGGAGCCCGCCGGCTTCGGAGACCAGGAGCGGCGCCCCGAGCGGCGGGGCCATCAGCACCGAGGCGGCGATCGCGCCCCGCCAATCGGCCGCGTCGACCAGGGCGACGGCGTCTGGACGCTGCGCCGGCTGGGTCGAGGGGTAGGCGGCCAAGGCGACCGCGGCGGCGTTTGAGGCGGGGTCTCCGCTCCCGACCCTGGTCGTGTTGGCGGTCGCGAACTCCGGGTAGCCCAGCTCGCTTGCCGGCTGGGAGGGCGGCGTTTCGGCCGGCGCTCCGCCGCCGCTTTCGGCCGGGGCCGGGGCGGGCTCGCTCGAGCTCGTCCCCCCGCCTCCCGAGCCGCCGCCGAGGATCGCCGCGACGATGAAGACGACGGCGAGCACGAACAGCGCCGCGATCGCCTTTATCGCCGCCGGGACCGGCCGGCGCCGCGGCTTCGGCGGGGCGGGCGCCGGCGCCTCGCGCGGCTCAGCCACCGGCACCTCCGCGTTGATCGGCCGCGTCATACGGGAGGCAACGCTACTTGGCCCGGGCGCGTGCGGCCAAGCGGATTCGACCGAGGTCGCAGACACGCGCAGCGCCACACGCGCCCAACCCTGGCTGGTCGGTCAGCTAAGCTGGTGGAGGACCGGTTGACTGACTAGTCAATCAACAACGCTTCGCCGCAAGGGGGATCGGATGGATTTCGCGCTCAACGAGGAACAGCAGGAGTTCAAGGACAGTTGCCGGGCCTTCGCCCGCGACGTGATCCGCCCGGTGGCGCGCAAGCACGACGAAGAGGAAAGCACCCCGTGGGAGGTGATCAAGGAGGCGCGCAGGCAGGGATTTCACGGCCTCGAGGCCGTTCAGCGCTCGGCCGCCGACGCCGACGGCCAGATGCAGGTGATCTCCGCCGAAGAGCTCCACTGGGGCTGTGCCGGCATCGCCCTGGCGATCAACGGCTCCGGCCTGGCCGCCGCCGGGGTCGCCTCTTCCGGCACCCCCGAGCAGATCGCCCGCTGGGTTCCCGAGTGCTTCGGGACCGGCGAAGAGGTCAAGCTCGGCGCCTACGCGGTCACCGAGCCGCAGGCCGGCTCCGACGTGAAGAGCTTGAAGACGACCGCGAAGCGCGACGGCGACGAGTGGGTGCTGAACGGGACCAAGGTCTTCATCACCAACGGGGGCATCGCCGATGTCCACGTCGTCGTCGCCACCGTCGATCCGAACCTCGGCACCCGCGGTCAGGCGTCCTTCGTGATCCCCAAGGAGACGCCTGGACTCAGCCAGGGCAAGAAGGAGTCGAAGCTGGGAATCCGCGCTTCACACACCGCCGAGGTGATCCTCGAGGACTGCCGCATCCCGGCCGAGAACCTGCTCGGCGGCGAGGAGAAGCTGGAGCGCAAGCTGCAGCGCGGCAGGGAAGGCAAGAAATCGCGCGGCGCCGACGCGCTCGCCACCTTCGAGATCACCAGGCCGATCGTCGGCGCCTCGGCGCTCGGCATCGCGCAGGCGGCCTATGAGTGGACCCTCGAGTACCTCGACGGCCGCTCCGAAGGCGGCACGCCGCTGCTGCAGACGCAGCGGATCCAGCAGACCCTCGCCGACGTGGCGACCGAGATCGAGGCAGCCCGGCTGCTGGTCCAGCGCGCCGCCTGGATGGGGCGCAACGGGATCCCGATGCGCGGCGGCCAGGGCTCGATGTCGAAGCTGAAGGCCGGCGACGTGACGATGTGGGCGACGACGACGCTGATGGACCTGGTCGGTCCCGACGCCTGGAGCACGGAGTTGCCGCTGGAGAAGTTCCTCCGCGACGCCAAGATCTACCAGCTGTTCGAGGGCACCGCGGAGATCCAGCGGATGGTGATCGCCCGCATGCAGGCGCGGGAATACTCCGAGCGGCTCGGCTATGCGGCTGAAGTCGCCGCGGAGGCGGTGAAGGAGAAGCGGGAGCCGGTCGCAGCGTAGGTTCCCATCGCAAGCGTAGTTGCAGGCATTAAGCAGCGCCACCTGGCGACTTCGGCGCCTCGCTAGCCTGCGTCGCCATGCTTGAGACTCGTCGTGCCCCGGCGGCTCTGGTCGTCGCCGTGGCGGCGGTCGCCGTCCTGCTCTGCGGAGCCGGCGCGGCGCCGGCCAAGGATCTCCAGTCGAAGCTCGACGCGCGGGAAGCGAAGCTCTCGAAGGTTCGGCTACGCAAGGGCGTGCTGACGACGACGATCTCCCGCTACCGGGAGCGGATCGAACGGTTGACCGGCCAGGTCGCGGCGCTGCGCTCGCGGGAGGCCGCTGTGCGGGTCCGGCTGCGGGCCAAGCAGGCCGAGCTGAACCGCGCGGTCGCCGAGCTGGACGTCGCCAAGAAGCACCTCGCGGTGGTCAGGGCGCGGCTCAGGCGGGCGCTGGTGGCGCTGCGCGAGCGGCTGGTGGCCATGTACGAGGCCGGCACGCCCGACCTGCTCAGCGTGATCGTCGAGGCCGGCGGCTACGAAGAGCTGGTCAACCGAACCGAGTACCTGAACCGGATCCACGGGCTCGACGAAGCGGTGGTCGGCCGGGTGCGCGAGCTGCGCGACCAGGTGCAGCGCACCGTCGCCCGGCTGCGCGACGCGAAGAACCGGATCGAAGCCGCGCGCGACGCGATCGCCGCCGAAGAGCAGGCGCTGGCGAGCGCCCGGGCGGCCGTCCAGAGCCGCCAGGCCGAGCTGGTCGCGGCGCGCCGCAGCCGCAAGCGGGCGCTGGCGAAGATGGAAGCGACCGAGCGGAAGCTGGACGGAGATGTCGCCTCGATCCAGGCCGAGCTCGCCGCGAGGCTGGCCGGGACGGGATCGGCCCCGCTTCCCGCCGGGCCGATCCGGGGTGGCAACGGCAGCGGCCTGATCTGGCCGGTCGACGGGCCGGTCGTCTCCGGTTTCGGCCCCCGCTTCGGCGGCGGCGAGTTCCACGCGGGGATCGACATCGCGGTGCCGAGCGGCACGCCGATCCGCGCCGCGGCGGCGGGCACGGTGCTGTTCACCGAGCCAGAGGCGAGTAGCGGCGGCTACGGAAACTTCACCTGCATCGAGCACGGCGGCGGGCTCTCCACCTGCTATGCCCACCAGGCGTCCTTCGCGGTCTCGGCCGGGCAGGCCGTCTCCCAGGGCCAGGTGATCGGCTACAGCGACTGCACCGGGCACTGCTTCGGCCCGCACGTCCACTTCGAGGTGCGGATCGACGGCGCGCCGACCGACCCGATGGGCTATCTGTAGGTCGGTCGGCGGCTTGCCGGAGCCGGCCGCCAACCGCGGCCGGCAGCTTTCCAGTCACAATGCCGATCGATGACGGAGCGCGGACAGGCAGGCGCGATCGCCGACCAGATCGCGGGCTCGCCGGTCTTCCCGGCCGGCAGCCGCGTCAACGAGCTGGGACGGCTCGAGATCGCCGGCTGCGACGTGGTCGAGCTGGCCGCTGAGCTGGGTACCCCCGCCTACCTCTACGCGGAAGACGACATGCGCGGCCGGGCGCGCGCCTACCGCGAGGCGTTCGAGCGGCGCACCGACGACTTCGAGGTCCTCTTCGCCAGCAAGGCGCTGCCCTGCACCGCCGCCTACCGGCTGTTCGCCGAGGAGGGGCTCTCGGTCGACGTCGCCTCGGGCGGCGAGTTGCATATGGCGCTGCGCGCCGGCTTCGACCCGGCCCGCATCCACATGCACGGCAACAACAAGAGCGACGAGGAGATCCTCTTCGCCTCGCGGTCCGGGGTCGGCCACCTGATCCTCGACTCCTTCGACGAGATCGAGCGCTGCGAGCGGCTGCTCGACCGGCCCCAGCCGGTGCTGATCCGCGTCACTCCGGGAATCGTGCCCTCGACCCACGACTACGTGCGGACCGGCCAGGTCGACTCGAAGTTCGGCTTCGGCCTCGAAGACGGGCTGGCGGCGCGGGCGATCGAGCGGGTGCTGGCCAGCGAGGTGCTCGAGCTGGTCGGCCTGCACGCCCACATCGGCTCGCAGATTTTCGAGCTGGAGCCCTACCGGCTGGCGATCGAGGCGCTCGGCGGGCTGGCTGGCGACTGGTGCCGGGTCGTCAACGTCGGCGGCGGGCTGGGGATCGCCTACACCGCCGAGGACGAGCCGCCCTCGATCGACGGCTACGTCGACGTCAAGGTGCGCGGAGTCGCCGAGGTGTTCGGGGAGGGGGTCCGGATCCTGGTAGAGCCCGGACGCTCGCTGGTCGGAAACGCCGGCGTCACCGCCTACCGGGTAGGCACGGTGAAGGAGATCCCCGGCGTGCGCACCTACGTCGCGGTCGACGGCGGCATGTCGGACAACCTGCGGCCGATGCTCTACGGCTCTCGCTACGAAGCTCTGATCGCGGACCGGGCCGGCGCCGCCCCCGACACCGCGGCGACGGTCGCCGGGATGCACTGCGAGTCGGGCGACGTCCTGGTCCGCGACGCTACCCTCGCCGGGCCCGCGGTCGGCGACGTGCTGGTCACCCCGGCGACCGGCGCTTACGGCTTCGCGATGGCGAGCAACTACAACGGCGTGCCGCGCCCGCCGGTGGTCTTCTGTCGCGACGGCGAGGCGCGCGTCGTGGTGCGGCGCGAGATCTATGAGGACCTCACCGCTCGCGATGCCTGACCCGGTCCGCATCGGGCTGCTGGGGCACGGCACCGTTGGCGGCGCCTTCGCAACGCTGCTCTCCGAGCGGGCCGGGGCGGTCGAGGCGGCGACCGGGCGGAGGCCGCAGCTGGCCGGAACGCTGACCCGCTCGGAGGGCGATTTCAGCGAGATCCTCGGGCGCTCCGAGCTGATCGTCGAGCTGATCGGCGGCACCGACCCGGCGCGCGCCTACGTTCTCGACGCGCTGCGGGCGGGGCGGTCGGTCGTCACCGCCAACAAGCAGCTCCTCGCCCAGCATGGCGAGGAGCTGTTCGGAGTCGCCCGCGAGGCGGGCGCGCAGTTGCGCTTCGAGGCAGCGGCAGCGGGTGTGATCCCGATCGTCCGCACGGTCCAGGAGAGCTTCGGGGCGATCGAGATCGACAAGGTCTTCGGGATCGTCAACGGCACCACCAACTTCATCCTCACGGAGATGGCGGCGACGGGCGCCGCCTACGGGGACGTCCTCGCCCGCGCCCAGGAGCTGGGCTACGCGGAGGCCGACCCGACCGAAGACGTCAATGGCGCCGACGCGGCGGCGAAGATGGCGATCCTCGCCCGCCTCGCGTTCCACACGCCGGTCACGCTCGACCAGGTCCCCTACGAGGGGATCGAGCAGGTCAAGCCCGACGACCTCGCCTACGCCAAGGAGCTCGGCCTCTCGCTGAAGCTGCTCGGCGTCGCCGAACGCCGCGCCGGCGGGATCAGCGTCCGCGTCTTCCCCTGCTTCCTCTACGGCGGCCACCCGCTGGCACCGGTCGGCGGGCCGTTCAACGCGGTGATGGTCGAGGCTCCGGCGATCACCGAGGTGACGATGTCCGGCCCGGGGGCCGGCGGCGTCGAGACCGCCGCCGCGGTGCTCGGCGACGTCGTCTCGATCCTCGCCGGCGAGGTGCCCGTCCACGAGGCCCGCGAGCGCCTGCCGCTGGTTACCGACCTCAGCTCCTCGTTCTACCTGCACCTCGAGGTAGCCGACGAACCCGGCGTGCTCGCCAAGATCGCCCGCGTGCTGGGCGAGAACGAGATCTCGGTGAAGAGCGTCGTGCAGCGCGGGATCGGCGACGACGCGCGGCTGGTGATGGTCGTCCACGAGTGCCTCGAGTCGCGCTTCTCGGGCGCGCTCGAGGAGATCGCGGCGCTGGAGGAGCTGCGCTCGGCGCCGCGGGCGATCCGCGTGATCGAGGAGGAGTTCCTCTAAGCGCATGCGGAGCAAGCGTCAATATCTGATTCTCCGCGCGGCGGAGCATGCGCGAAGGCCTTTGCGATGAGGCCGCTGATCGAGCGGTATCGCGATCGGCTTCCGCTCGAGGAGGGAGACCCGGTTGTGAGCTTGAACGAGGGATCGACGCCGCTGATCGAAGCGCCGCGGCTGTCGGAGAGGATCGGGGCCAGGGCTTTCCTGAAGTTCGAGGGGGCGAACCCGACCGGGTCGTTCAAGGACCGCGGCATGACCGTCGCGGTGTCGCGGGCCAAGGGCGGCGGGGCGGAGGCGATCATCTGCGCCTCGACCGGAAACACCGCGGCCAGCGCCGCGGCCTACGCCGCCCGGGCCGGGCTGCGCGGCGCGGTGATCGTCCCCGAGGGGAAGATCGCGATCGGCAAGCTGGCGCAGGCGCTGATGCACGGGGCGCGGGTGGTCGCCCTGCAGGCCAACTTCGACGAAGCGCTGGCACTGGTGCGCGAGCTGGCCGAGCGGCACCCGATCGAGCTGGTCAACTCGGTCAACCAGTACCGGATCGAGGGCCAGAAGACGGCGGCCTTCGAGGTCGTCGACGAGCTCGGCGAGGCACCCGGCGCGCTGGCGATCCCAGTCGGCAACGCCGGCAACGTGACCGCCTACTGGCAGGGATTCCGGGAGCTGGGCGCAGCGCCGTTCCTCTACGGCTTCCAGGCCGAGGGGGCCGCGCCGCTGGTGCGGGGCGCCCCGGTCGCCGAGCCGGAGACGGTCGCCTCGGCGATCCGGATCGGCAACCCGGCCCGCTGGGAGGAGGCGATGGCCGCCTTCACCGCCTCGCGCGGCCGCGTCTCCGCCGTCTCCGACGAGCAGATCCTCGACGCCTACCGCTGGCTCGCCGCCGGCGAGGGCGTGTTCTGCGAGCCGGCCTCCGCCGCCTCGGTCGCCGGCCTGCTCGCCCACGGCCTGCCCGTGGCCGAGGGCGACGCGCCGCCCCAGTCGGTCGTCTGCGTGCTCACCGGGCACGGCCTCAAGGACCCCGACACCGCCCTCTCCAAAGCCCCGCCGGTGGTCAACTGCGAGAACGACCTCGGCGCCGTCGAGCGCGCGGTGTTCTCATGAGCGCGAGGTTCCTGCCTTGACCGCGCGCCGCCGGCTGGTCCGCGTCCCCGCCTCCACGGCCAACCTCGGGCCGGGCTACGACGTGATGGCGGCGGCCGTGGCGATGTTCCTCGAGCTGGAGGTGGAGGAGACGGGGGAGTTCTCGCTCGATCCGGGCGGGGTCGACGTGCCGACCGGGCGCGACAACCTGATCGTGCGCGCCTTCGAGAGCCTCCACCCGGCGGACGGGATCGCCTTCCGGCTCGGCGGCGGGATCCCCGTCGCGCGCGGGCTCGGCTCCAGCGCCGCGGCGATCGTCGCCGGCCTGTTCGCCGCCGACCACCTGTTCGAGCTGGCCCTCTCCAAGCAGGAGATGCTGGCCCGGGCGACCGAGCTCGAGGGCCACCCCGACAACGTCGCCGCGGCGATCCACGGCGGCTTCGTGATCTGCGGCCGCGACGAGTCGGGCGCCCCGACCGCCGCCCGTTTCGACCCCCCCGACGGGCTCGAGGGCGTGGTCGTGATCCCCGCCGAAAAGGTTTCGACCGAGCGGGCGCGCGAGGCGATCCCGGCGGAGATCCCGCTGCGCGATGCGGTCGCCAATCTCGCCGCCGCCTCCCAGCTCGTGCTCGGCCTGCAGCGCGCCGACCTCGGGCTGGTCGCTGCCGGCCTCGCAGACCGCATCCACCAGTCTCGCCGCCGCGACCTCTACCCGCGCTCGATGGAGCTGGTCGACGCCGCCCGCGAGCTGGGCGCGCTCGGGGCGACGATCTCCGGCGCCGGCCCCACCGTCCTCGTCTGGACGACCTGGCAGGACGCCGGCAAGGTCAGCGAGCAGCTGGAGCGCCGCTGCGCCGGCTGGGCCGAGGTCCAGAGGCTGCCGTTCAGCCCGCACGGCGCCGACGTGCCGGAGCTTTGACAGGCGCGGCCCGAGACGAATAGGATCCCCGGCGTGCCGGCGAAGCTCAGATGCGCCGTGGCGCTCGCCGCGGCGAGCGCGTTCCTCTTGGCTCCCGCCGCAGCGCAGGCGACCCTCGCCTTCGTCCGCAACCCGTTGCACCCCGTGGTCTGGGTCGCGGCCGACAACGGAAGGGGCGCCCACAGGCTCGTCGCCGGGTCGAACCCGCACGTCTCCCCGGACGGGAAGGTCATCGCCCTGCTGAACCAGGGGAGCGGAGGCAAGGCGCAGCCGGAACTGATCCTCGCGCCCGCCGACGGCAGCGCGCCGCCCAGCCGGCTCGTAAACGGCTGGCGCGACCCCTCCGTCTTCGCCTGGTCGCCCGGTTCGAAGTGGGTGGCGGCCGTGCTCGGACCCGAAGTCGGCAGGCAGCGGCTCGTCCTGATCGACACCGTCACCGGCGCCCAGCGGACGATCGCGCGCGGCTTCTTCAACGGGGTCAGCTTCGCGCCCGGAGGCGGAGTGCTCGTCTACGGCAGGGCGGCGAGCGAACGCTTCCCGCCCCGCAGCGACGTCTACACCTACGAGATCCGCCTCCCGGGCATGCCCAACGCGCAGGTTTCGCAGCTGACTCAGCGCCTGACCACCGACCGACGCTCCGGATACCCGCTCTGGACCGTCAACGACGGGATCGTCTTCGTCAGACAGCTCGGCGCCAGGAAGCGACGCTACGGGCCGAAGAACGAGCTCTTCAGGATGAATCTCGCCGGCGAAAGGGTGCATCGGCTCACCCACTCGAAGGTCGGCCCGCTGGCGCAGGGCCTCTTCCCGACCGCCTACTCCACCAAGGGCCGGCACCTGCTCGCCCAGTTCGAGGGCCAGGACCTGAGCTACGCGGTAACCGTCAACGGCCGCACCGGCGCCCAGCGCCCCCTGGTCAAGGCGACCGAGCAGGGTGTCGTCGGCACTGCCCTCTCGGCGAACGGCAAGTTCGTGCTCGGCTCCACCGGCGGCTTCGAACCGAGCCCTCGGCACAACGTTGTCCGCATTCCCTACCGCGGAGGGCGCCAGAGGGTCCTCGCCAGGAACGCCTACGAACCCGACTGGAGCCGCTGATCGCCGGATACACGATCGGGCACCGTCGCGAGTTCGAGACGATGGAGGGGTCGGGCGGCTCGACCTGGCGGTTGGCTCGCAAGGCGCTTGGCACCTCGGCCTTCGGCTTCAACCTGGTCGAGATCGCGCCGGGTGGGCAGATCCCCGAGCACGACGAGGAGCAGAGCGGCCAGGTCGAGCTGTACATGGTGCTCGAGGGCGAGGCCGTGATGCGGCTCGACGGCGCCGACCATCCGGCGCCGGCCGGCACCTTCGCCTCGATCGAGCCTCCCGTCCGACGGACCATCCTCAATCGCTCCGAGGGCCCGGTGACCGCGCTGCTGATCGGCGTCCACCCGGGCGGCGAATACGAGCCGGCCTCATTCGCCTGACGGCTGAACCTCTTACCCCCGCATAGGGGGTAAAAGGTGCGCTCGCTGGATCGGCGGCCCCGTCGTCCCTATAATCCGGCAACCTGTCAACCCGTCGCGCGCCCGCTCGGAGAAGGCGCGGAAACCGGGAGGTAGATGTGTCCGATATCCAGTCTCGCGACCTTCACGGCAAGGGCGGCGCCGTCCGTTACTCACCAGAGCGCGCCTACCGCCCGCTTGTCTCGCCGCCCAGCGTCGAGGACAAGGACGCTTGCGCGATCTACGCCTCAGTCCGCAAGGACGCCACGGCGAGCCACGCACCGCTCGAACGGGCGATCCGGGCCCTGCAGAAGATGCTCCACCGGGCCGGCAACGTCGACGGCGAGGGCGACGGCTGCGGCCTCTTGGTCGACCTTCCCCGCAAGATCTGGGCCGAGGAGGTTCGCGCCGGCGGTCACGATCCCTCGCTGGCCCTCGACGACGCCTTCGCCGTCGCCCACATCTTCATCGAGCGCTCCCAGGATCGGGAGCGCGTGCAGCACGGCGCCCGCGAGCTGCTCGGTCAGGGGGGCTTCCGCATCCTCGCCGAGCGGATCGGCGCCGTCGACTCGCCGGCGCTCGGCCCGACCGCGCGCGAGGAGGAGCCGCACTTCTGGCAGGTCGCCGGCCTCGTCGCCGACGCCTCGCGCCGCGACCAGGTCCTCTTCGACCTGCTGATCGAGCTGGAGCAGGCGCTCGACGTCCACATCCCCTCCTTCTCGGCGACGACCTGCGTCTACAAGGTGATGGGCGCTCCCAAGGTGCTGGGCGCGTACTACCCCGACCTGCGCGACGAGCGCTTCGAGACGATCGGATGCTTCGGCCACAACCGCTACTCGACCAACACCTGGCCCTCCTTCAAGCGGGTGCAGCCGTTCTCGGTGCTCGGCCACAACGGGGAGATCAACACGATCGAGCAGCTCCGCCAGGAGGCGCGGATGCTCGGCGTGCCGATCCGGTCGGGGTCCTCGGACTCGCAGGACCTCAACCGGACGATCGACACGCTGGTCAACCGCGGCGGGCTCAGCCTCCCCGAGGCGATGGAGATGGTGGTGCCGCCGATCGTCGAGGCGATCCGTGCCCTGCCCGAGGACCTGCACAGCTTCTACCTCTACCTGCGGCAGGCGATGGGCCCCTTCGCCCAGGGCCCGGTCGCGCTGATCGCCCGCCACAACGGCGAGTGCGTCTTCTCCGCCGACGCGCTCGGGCTGCGCCCCCTCTGGCAGGCCGAGACGAG
>CAVSRD010000005.1:0-399582 GCA_963730315.1 uncultured Solirubrobacterales bacterium
GGCTTCAAGCGGCTCAACAAGGAGCTGATCGAGGCGCTCAATATTTGGGCACGCTTCATCTACGGCCCGTTGCTCGACGACCGCGTGCGCACCATCGCCGACGGGGTGAAACCCTCGGACTACGGCCGCAAGGAAGCCTTCCGGGTGCATCAGGCGCTCAAGAAGCTGGGGCCGGTAACCGTGCCGCGCGAATTCGTGTTCATGGATCGCGCGGCGATAGGCCTGGGCGCGGTGTTCCTGCACCTGGCGGCGGAATTGAATTTCTATCGATTGTTCAATGAGGCGATCGAGGATTTGCGGACGCCGAGTCGCCGAGCGGCAAAACGCTGCGCTGGCGCGGGCGGGGCTGAAAGCCGATCCGACGCCGGGGCGGCCTGGGGACCGCGGAGCCAAAGCACGGAGTGGGCCGTTGCCCTGACGGCGCCATTTGCGCTAACCCCTTGGCGGCCCTTGCGCTAACTCCTCGCCTGACTGTTCCCGGAGACCTTTCCCCATGGCCGACCACGGCACCGTCGAATACGCCACCGCGACCGGCAACGACTATCCGGCGCACGAAAATACCTAGAGAGCTTCGTCGAGTTCGCCTTCGTCGGCTCATCTGCGTCATCAACATTCTGCTCGGCCTGGCGGTCGGCGGGGTGATGGGCCATTGGCTCGGCGTGGCGGTCTTCCTCATCGCGATCGTCGGCCTGGTGCCGGGTCTGGTGACCGGATCGAGGACCTCAAGCTATGTCGCCTTCGCGATCTGCTTCTTGATCTTCGTCTTCCCGGCGTCGCCTAAGATTGAATTCGGCGAAGCGGGGGCTCGGAATGCTAATTGCCGTAGCGCGTGAACGACGCAATCGAACCGCGCGTCGCCGCCACGCCCGAAACCGTGAAGAAGTTCAAGGCGCTCGGCGCCGAGGTCGCGGTCGCGCGCGGCGCCGGCATCGGCTCCGGCATTCCCGACGCCGATTTGAAGCCGCCGGCGCCGAGATCGGCGAAGACGTCGCCAAGGATGCCGACATGGTCCTCAAAGTACGCCGTCCGGCCGCCGAACGAACTCGCCTCCTACAAAAAGGGCGCGCTGGTCATCGCCATCATGGACCCGTACGGCAACGAGGCCGCGCTCAAGCAGATGGCCGACGCCGGGCTCGTCGCCTTCGCCATGGAACTGATGCCGCGCATCACGCGCGCGCAGTCGATGGACGTGCTCTCCAGCCAGGCCAACCTGGCCGGCTACCGCGCGGTGATCGACGCGGCGGAAGAATACGGCCGCGCGCTGCCGATGATGATGACGGCGGCCGGCACCGTGCCGGCGGCGAAGGTCTTCATCATGGGCGTCGGCGTTGCCGGCCTGCAGGCGATCGCGACCGCGCGCCGTCTGGGCGCCATCGTCACCGCCACCGACGTGCGTCCCGCCACCAAGGAGCAGGTCGAAAGCCTCGGCGCCAAGTTCCTCGCGGTCGAGGACGAGGAATTCAAGAACGCGCAGACCGCCGGCGGCTACGCCAAGGAAATGTCGAAGGAATATCAGGCCAAGCAGGCCGCGCTGACCGCCGAGCACATCAAGAAGCAGGACATCGTCATCACCACCGCGCTGATTCCCGGGCGTCCGGCGCCGCGGCTGATCTCAGGAGATGGTGGCCTCGATGCGGCCGGGCTCGGTGATCGTCGATCTGGCGGTCGAGCGCGGCGGCAATGTCGAAGGCGCCAAGCCCGGCGAGGTGGCGCAGGTCGGCGCCGCCAAGATCGTCGGCCATCTCAACGTGCCGGGCCGGCTGGCGGCCTCGGCCTCGGCGCTTTACGCCAAGAACCTCTACACCTTCATCGAGACCCTGATCGACAAGAAGGAGAAGAAGCTGGCGATCAACTGGGACGACGAAATCGTCAAGGGCACGGTGCTGACCCGCGACGGCGCCATCGTGCATCCGAATTTCCAGCCGAAGACGGCGGCATAAGGGAGAGCCTTGACATGGAACATATCGCGAGCGCGGTCGATCCCTTCGTGTTCCGCCTGTCGATCTTCGTGCTGGCCGTGTTCGTCGGCTATTACGTGGTCTGGTCGGTGACGCCGGCGCTGCACACGCCGCTGATGTCGGTGACCAACGCGATCTCCTCGGTGATCGTGGTCGGCGCGCTGCTGGCGGTCGGCGTCGCGCTGGCCGCCGACGACACCGGCCCGGTCTGGGCGCGCGCGCTCGGCTTCGTCGCGCTGGTCTTCGCCTCGGTCAACATCTTCGGCGGCTTCCTGGTCACCCAGCGCATGCTGGCGATGTACCAGAAGAAAAAGAAGTGACGATGATGGGGGGCAACGAATTCTCGCTGTCATGCCCCGTCATGGCCGGGCTGACCCGGCACGCCGCATCGCCTTCGGCTGAGCGCGACGCTTGCGATTACGTGGATCACGCGCGTCGCGTGATGACGCCAGTGTCGGAGCGCCGCATGAGCCCCAACCTCGCCGCGCTGCTCTATCTCGTCGCCGGCGTGCTGTTCATCCTGGCGCTGCGCGGACTGTCGAGCCCGGAGTCGAGCCGGCGCGGCAATCTGTTCGGCATGATCGGCATGGCGCATCGCCGTCGCCACCACGCTCGGCGCCATCCGCCGGCCGACGCCGCTCGCCTGGGCGCTGGTCGTCGGCGGCATCGCCATCGGCGGCGGCATCGGCGCGGTGATCGCCGCGCGCGTGCCGATGACCTCGATGCCGGAACTGGTCGCCGCCTTCCACTCGCTGGTCGGCATGGCGGCGGTGCTGGTGGCGGCGGGCGCCTTCTACGCGCCGGCGGCCTTCGGCATCGGCAGCGAAGGCCACATCCACCAGCAGAGCCTGATCGAAATGTCGCTCGGCGTCGCCATCGGCGCCATCACCTTCACCGGCTCGGTGATCGCGTTCCTGAAGCTGTCCGGCCGCATGAGCGGCAAGCCGATCATGCTGCCGGCCCGCCACGTCATCAACATCGCGCTCGGCGCTGGCGCTGGTCTTCTTCATCTACGGCTTCTACGCTGCATCAGAGCGCCGGTCGACTTCTGGCTGATCGTCGCGCTGTCGCTCGCGCTCGGCGTCCTGATCATCATCCCGATCGGCGGCGCCGACATGCCGGTCGTGATCTCGATGCTCAACTCCTATTCGGGCTGGGCGGCCGCCGGCATCGGCTTCACGCTCGGCAATTCGGCGCTGATCATCACCGGCGCGCTGGTCGGCTCGTCCGGCGCGATCCTGTCCTACATCATGTGCAAGGGCATGAACCGCTCGTTCATCTCGGTCATCCTCGGCGGCTTCGGCGGCGAGGTGGCGGGCCCGGCGGGCGGCGGCGCAGGAGCAGCGGCCGGTCAAGCTCGGCTCGGCCGAGGACGCCGCCTACATCATGAAGAATCCGCCGAAGGTCATCATCGTGCCGGGCTACGGCATGGCGGTGGCGCAGGCGCAGCATGCGCTGCGCGAAATGGCCGACCAGCTGAAGAAGGAAGGCGTCGAGGTCAAATACGCCATCCATCCGGTGGCCGGCCGCATGCCCGGCCACATGAACGTGCTGCTGGCCGAAGCCAACGTGCCCTATGACGAGGTGTTCGAACTGGAGGACATCAATTCCGAGTTCGCCCAGGCCGACGTCGCCTTCGTCATCGGCGCCAACGACGTCACCAACCCGGCGGCGGAAGACGACCCGTCCTCGCCGATCTACGGCATGCCGGTGCTGCAGGTGTGGAAGGCCGGCACGGTGATGTTCATCAAGCGCTCGCTGGCGTCGGGCTATGCCGGCATCGACAACCCGCTGTTCTACCGCGACAACACCATGATGCTGCTCGGCGACGCCAAGAAGATGACCGAGAGCATCGTCAAGGCGATGTAGCCTTCCACCGTCGTCCCCGCGAAAGCGGGGACCCAGGGGCAACAAAAATCAGCATCTGAATTGTTGCTGGATTCCCGCTTTCGCGGGAATGAACGGGCAGGGTCAACCCGCCTTGCCCCCGCCGGCAGGGGCAGCGTGCATTGCACGTGCACGCCCTGCGGCCGGTAATCGATCTGGCTGCGTGCCTGGATTTGCCCGGGCAGCACGAAATCCAACAGGCGCGAGCCGAAGCCCTGCCGCCCCGGCGGCGAAACCGGCGGGCCGCTGCTTTCTACCCAGTCGAATTCCAGCGTGCGGCGCGCCGCGGCCTCGATGGTCACGCGCCAAGTGACGTCCAGTCTGCCGCCGAAGACCGAGAGCGCGCCGTATTTGGCGGCGTTGGTGGTGAGCTCGTGGATCGCCATGCCGAGCGACACCGCCAGCCGCGAGGCGATCTCGATGTCGGGCCCTTCCAGGCGGATGCGGCCCTCGCTGCCGTCGTCGAAGGCATCGAGCTCGTTGTGCAGGATGTCGGCGAAGGAGACCTTGGCGCCTTCCTCGCTGAGCAGCAGGTGCGTGCGCGCCAGGGAGCCGATGCGGCCGATCATGGCTTCCTTGAATTCCTCGATGGTTTCGGCCGAACGGGCGGTTGAGCCCATGATCGCCTGCACGGTGGCGAGCATGTTCTTCACCCGGTGGTGCAACTCGCGCACCAGCATCTCCTGGTGTTCCTCGGCGCGCTTGCGCTCGCTGATGTCGACCATCATGTTGATGGCGCCGGTCAGCCGGCCGGTCTCGTCGTGCAGCGGCGTCGGGTAGGGACGAACGGCACACAGCTGCCGTCGGGCCGCTCGAGCATGGCTTCCATGCCGCGCACCGGCCGGTCCTCCTTCAGCGCGGTCGCCATGGGGCATTCTTCGTGCGCCATCGGTGTGCCGTCCGGCCAATACAGCTTCCACGAGCCGCACCATTCGGTGATGCCGAGCGTCGGCCGATGGCCCCACAAGCCGGCGGCAGCCTCGTTGTAATAGGTGATGCGGCCGGCGGCGTCGGTGGTGTAGACCGCCGCGGGCAGGGCATCGAGCAGCGGTGGAAGGTGCTGCTCGCGCTCGCGCGCCGTTCGTACTGGCGCAGCACGCCGGCAATCGAGATGACGTTTCCGGCGATTGTCGTCTGGGCCGGATGGCGGACCGCCGGTAATGCTCGGTCGAACTCGCTGTCAAAAAAGCCGATCGGCCGTTCCATTTCGAGTCCCCGGCTGATGCGGAACTCTTAAGGGTTGCGCGGGGCGGCCCGCGAATAAGCCCCGTCGTGAGTGCTCTAACGCGGCGCCTGCGTGAATTGGTTGCAGGGCGCATGCAAAATTTTTTCATGCCGACCGCCATATTTTACCTGAGCGATTTCAGGGCGTTCTTTTTTTGGGGCGGCTTGGGGCCGCTGGGCTGCCGTAAATTACTCGCGTTTAAATCGGCCATAAAAATGATCGGCAGATGTTCCGGGGCTCAGCTAACACGCGCAAAATGGGAAAAATGGCGCCGGTGTGTTAGCTCACCGGCATTCACCCACCAGGCACCATCGAGGCCGGGCCGGGCTAAAATGATAAAAAAAGCAGACACCGAGACGCGGTCTCCTTGTGCGACAATAGACAGGGGGGGAGGGACATCAAGACGCGGTTATTTAATTTCTGAGAGGAATGAGCGATTTCTCAGCTCCTCAATCAGGAGATTTTGCACATGTCCCAACCGCTGGACAGCTTCGGCATCATCGGTCTCGGCAAGATGGGCGCCGACCTTGCCGAAAACGCGCTCGCTAAAGGCTACGGTGTTGCCGGATTGGACACCCATCCGGAGTCCGAGGAACTAAAGCGCGCCGGGGTGAAACCGGCCGCCGATGTCAGGCAACTCGCCGAGCTGCTGAAGCCGCCGCGTCTTGTCATGTTGTACGTGCCGGCCGGACCGCCGGTCGACGGTTTGATCGATCAGCTCACCGGCGTGCTGGCGCCCGGCGACATCATCGCTGACGGCGGCAATTCCTATTGGGGCGATTCCATTCGCCGCCACGCGCGCCTCAAGCAGAAGGGCATTCACTTCATCGACGCCGGCACTTCGGGCGGGCCGGGCGGCGCGCTGGAAGGCGCCTGCTTCATGATCGGCGGCGAGAAAGAGCCGGTCGCCATGATCGAGCCGGTCTTGCGTAAGCTCGCGGTCGAAGGCGGCTTTATCCATTGCGGCGGGCCAGGCGCCGGGCATTTCGTCAAGCTGGTGCACAACGGCATCGAGTTCGGCATGTTGCAGGCAATCGGCGAGGGTATCGACCTGCTCGCGCATTATCGCGAGCCGCTCGCCATCGCCGACATTCTCGAAAACTGGCGGCACGGCTCGGTGGTGCGCTCGTGGCTGATCGAACTGATGCAGAAGACTTACCGGGAGATGGGCGGCCTCGCGAAAGTGCCGTCCTATGTCGAGGACACCGGCGAGGTGAACTGGCTGGTCGACGACGCGCTGCATATGGAGGTGCCGATCCCGGTGATCACGCAATCGGTCGTGCAACTCGTCGCCTCGCGCGACGCGGACCGCGATTCGTCACGCGCCGTGGCCATGATGCGCCACGGCTTCGGCGGCCATCCTTACGGGCCGGCGGAGGGCATCGCCCATGAGCGTCACACCGGCCGCGTCGGCGGCTTTATCGGCAAAGGAAAGCGGTAAATGCCATGGCAATGTCAATCGGACGCCGCGCCTGGGCTGTCGCCGAAGGCTATATCCCACCGGCCTCGACCGGAGAGACCCGCCAGCTCACCAGTCACGAGACCATCTGCATCCTCAACGCCGGCGACGAAGACGCGAAGGTGGAAGTGACCGTCTATTTCTCTAACCGCGCGCCGGTCGGGCCGTACCGTTTCACGGTGGGAGCGCAGCGCACCAGCCATCTGCGCTTCAATGAATTCACCGATCCGGAGCCGGTGCCCAGGGACACGGATTTCTCCAGCGTCATCGTGTCGAACGTGCCGATTGTGGTGCAGCATACGCGGCTCGACAGCCGTCAGACGGCGCTGGCGCTGCTTTCCACCATGGCGTTTCCGGTCGATAGCGCGTGATCGCGAAAAGCGGGTAGATCATGCGCAAAAATATAATCGCTATTCGGCGGCTTCACTGACCGCGCCTTGCGTCAGCCTGGGATCGAGCGCGCAGGCGTCTTCCCAACTGATGACGTTGAGCGATTTGACGAACTTGCCGACGCCGTCGGTCTGCGCGCACAGCAGGCCGAGTTCGATGATCTCCTCGTCGCTGAAATGCTTTTGCAGATCGGCATAGACCTCGTCTTTATCGATGGCGTGCTCGCCCTGCTTGAACAAGTCGGCGTAGCGTAGCGCCGCCTTTTCGCGCGCCGTGAAATATTTACTGTCTTCATAGGAGAACAAATCGTTGATCATGTCCTCGGTCAGCCCTTCCGCCTTGGCGACGTTGGAGCGCACGGTCGAGCAATAGCCGCACTGGTGCGCGACCGAGATCTTGATGCGGCACATTTCCTTCAGCTTGTGCGGCAGCACACCTTCGTACAATGTCTTGTTCCAGCACTCGACCCAGGCGGCGCCGACTTTGCTGCGCGTCATGATCTGCACCACGCGCGGATCGGGCGCGCCGGTTTTCTTGGCCGACTCGATCATCGCGTTGGTCTGCGGCGTCTTTTCGGATTCCTCGATATAGCGCAGCCTCGGCATGGCATCTCTCCCTATTGTTGGTGCGAAGGCTACGGGCGCCGCGCCAGCGGGGCAAGTCCGTTCTCGCTCACGCTTGTGCTATGACAAGCCGCATGACCGTCCTGAAGTGGCTGCTGATCCTCGCCGTGCTCGGCTATGGCGGGCTGCTGGCGCTGATGTATGTGTTTCAGCGCCAACTGATGTACTTCCCCGTCCTCACCGAAGGTTGGGCGTTCGTCGCGGTGGCGGCTATCGCCTTCGTGGCGGGGCTGCTGATCGGTGATCTCGGTAGCTCGCCGAAGATCGAAACCGTCGTTGCGACTTCCTCGAACGAAGGCGAAGAAGCCGAAGCGCCGGAAGCGACCGGCGAAGCGCCGGAATCCGGAGAAGAAAGCGGCGGCAAGGCGACCGGAGGGAATGCGACCGGAGGGAATGCCCAAGCCGAAGCCGGCGCCCAGGTCTTCGCGAGCGACGGCTGCGGCAGCTGTCACACCTTCAAAGCGGCCAACTCGACTGGAACGGTCGGCCCCGATCTGAACGAATACCTCGCCCCCGACGACGACAAGGCCGGGATCGAAGAGATGATTGTCGACCCGAACGCCGAGATCGCCGAAGGCTTCTCGGCCAACGTGATGCCGAAGAACTACGGCCAGCAGATCTCCAAGAAGGAACTCGAACAGCTGGTCCAGTTCCTGATCGAAAACTCGCCCGCGGGGGGCGGGAAGTCAGAGGGTCCCGGCGGCGAGGAAAACGACGTCGGCGGTCCCAGCAGCTGAGCAGCAGTTCAGCCGTTGCTGGGCGCACGCATTCAGTAGGCTTCCCTCGTGTTGCGCCAAGGCGTTGGGAGCCGCTCGTCCTCTTCCCGGGTGTCCTCTGCGCAAATCGTGCCCGGCGCCGAGGAGCGCGCGTGCAGACCTCGACTCTCCGGCTGATCTGCGC
Organism: uncultured Solirubrobacterales bacterium; assembly: GCA_963730315.1. Classification (GTDB taxonomy): domain Bacteria; phylum Actinomycetota; class Thermoleophilia; order Solirubrobacterales; family 70-9; genus VRUE01. The sequence continues at coordinate 8,443 of CAVSRD010000005.1, forward strand.
GACCGCCTGCCTGGCGATCGGCGCCGCCCTCTGGCCGGCGGGCGCTTCCGCCGGGCGAGAGAACCGGATCCAGGAGTTCGGCATCGGGGAAGCGGTCCACGACCTCACTGCCGGCCCCGACGGCAACATGTGGTTCACCGCCGCGCCCGCCGGTCGTCTCTTCGGCCCTGGGCTGATCGGCCGGATCACCCCAGGGGGTCGGGTCGTCAAGTTCCGCAAGGGGCTCAGCCGGCACAGCGACCCCGGGAAAATCGTCGCCGGGCCCGACGGGAACCTGTGGTTCGCCGACGACGGCAGCCCGCCGGCGATTGGCCGGATCACCCCGCGAGGGACGATCACCGAGTTCAGCTCCGGAATCAACAGCTCAGGCGTGCCGTGGGAGCTGGTCGTCGGTCCCGACCGGAACATCTGGTTCACCCACACGGGGCACCTCGTCTACGCCGCAGGCGGCCAGACGATCGGGCGGATCACCCCGCAGGGGGCGATCACCGAGTTCGGGGCCGGGCTCAGCCCGAACAGCGTGCCGTATGGGATCGTCGCCGGCCCGGACGGCAACCTCTGGTTCAGCGACGGATCCCCAGCCTTCCCTTCCCGTGCGATCGGCCGCATCAGCCCCGCGGGGGAGATCGTCGAGTTCGGCGGCCTGCCGAGTGGGCTGCAGCAGATCTTCTTTGGACCAACGCCCGGTCCCGACGGCAACCTCTGGTTCGGCGGCAGCGGCCCACCCCGGTACATCGGGCGGATCACCCCGGCTGGCGCGATCACGGTGTTCCCAACGGGGTCCAACCGCCGCGGCTTCTACGCCGGCCCGTTCGCCGCCGGGTCCGACGGGAGCGTTTGGTTCAACGCGGACCTCGATCGCGCCGCGGTGACGGTGGGCCGGATCACCCCGCAGGGGGCCATCACCGTGTTTGACCAATGCGCCTCGGCCTCTAGGAGCCCGGGCTCGCTGAGCCTCGGTCCCGACGGCAACATCTGGTTCGGCGGTGGCGCCGAAGGCGCCGTTCCCGGTGCCGCTCGCCGCACGGCGATCGGTCGCGTCACGCCGAACGGCCAGATCACCAAGTTCACCGCCGGCCTTCGGCCCGACAGCGACACCGACTCGATCGTCCCCGGGCCCGATCGGGCGCTCTGGTTCATCGACCGGGAGCACGAAGCGATCGGGCGGATCGGCATGCATGCGACCCCGGCGAACGGCTTCGTGCCGTTGGCGGCCAAGCCGGCGAGCCGAAGTGGGGCGGCGAGGCTGCCGGCGGCGGTACCGAGCCCGGGAACACTCAAGCTCGAACAGCTCGCGATCCTCGGGCGGCATGGCCCGATCCCCCTGAAGGGTCGGAAGACCTCCAGAGCCAGGTCGACCGGCTGCGCGCGGGTAGCGCTTCGCATCAGGCCGAACGCGGCCGTCGGCGACAGGCTCCGCCGTTACGGCGCCGTCCGGCTGAGGGCGCGAATCCGGTTCAAGCCCGCCGGCGGGTTCCCCCGCCTGCGCATCGTGACCGTGGGGCTCAGGCGGAAGCGGGGCGGATAGCGGGACCCAGGGTGCCGTCCGGCTTCGGTGCTCCACGCCGACCACGGAAAAGGGCCCCGAGCGGGGCCCCTTGATCCGAAGGACGTACCACCAGAAAGTTCACGTCCTGGCTCGTCGGTCCTCGAGCTTTGAAGTTTTCCGCGCCGCCGATCCGCGGCACGGATCTATAAACACCTGATCTAGAGGAAAGTTGCACCGGCTGGATCGGTGCCTCGGCCCGCAGGCGCCAGCGAGCGCGGCACCGCAGCGGCCCGCTGCTAGATTCAGGTCCCCCCGGGCGCATAGCTCAGTTGGGAGAGCGCCAGCTCGACAAGCTGGAGGTCACTGGTTCGAGCCCAGTTGCGCCCATTGGATTTCCCTTCGTAGAGCAAGAATCGACCGACCTACTTGCTGCAGCTTTCCACGAGTTCCGCGAACCCCTGGAAGGAACCACTGAAGAAGAGTTCTTCGATTTCTGCCTGGGAGGATTCTTCGACACCTTCCACAACGCAGGCCCCGACGCCCTTGGGGATTTCATTGGTTTCGCTGAAATTTTCTTCGAGCGTTTCGACCAGCTTGGGCCGGTTGAGCTCGGCGAACCCGGTTACTTCGTTCAGCTTCCACTGGTCGCCATCCTTGACGAGCGACACGGCCAGGGTCTGACCACCGAAGCCACCGCCGGTCAGGGCAACATCGGCGGTCGCGGTGGAGCCATCGACTTCGACGTTCGAGACGTCGGCGGATTCGGCGCTTTCTTCCTTGGCCGCGTCCCTTTCGCATTCCTTCAGTGCCGCTTCGCCTTCTTGGCCGGCGATCTGTTCGTTGAAGTTCTCAGTGGCGAATTCGGTGCAGGCGGAGGGATCGTTGCTGGTTGCACTGGTTTCGATCGCGCCGGCGATCTTGTCTTCATCGCTTTCCCCCCGCTGCACGCAGCGAGGAATAGGGCAGCGGAGATGAGGCAACCACCGATCAGGGCTGACTTGCGCACTGGCTTCCTTTCGTGAAGGGTCGAGGAGACGCGCCCAATCTACTTTGGAGTCCGGGGGCCTTGAAGTCCAGCCCCTGCGCGACATAGGATCGGCCTGATGACGGACGGTTACGAGCAGCCCCCCGCCGCAAGCCCGGTTCCGCCGCGATCGAACTGGACCGCAGGCCGCGTGGTCGGCCTGGTCTTTTCCAGCATCGGCGGGTTGATTGGCCTGGCACTGCTCGTTGTGGGCGTCGCCCTGGTCCTCATCTATGCGCTTGGCCGCGACAATGGCTACTTCAACTCGGATCGCAAGGATCTAAAGAGCGCTACCTTTGCCATCACCACCGGGGAAATCGACTTGGGTGCGGACGAACTCGACTGGGCCCCGAGCGCGGTCCTCGGCAACGTTCGAGTCCAGGCCGACAGCGAACAGCCTGTGTTCGTCGGCATCGGCTCCGACGAGGACGTCAGTCGCTACCTCGCAGGCGTCGCCCATGACGAGCTGATCGACTTCAACGAAGATCAGCCGACGTTCGCCCTGCATGCGGGCAAGGCGCCGCGGGCGCCGCCTCGTAAACGGTCTTTCTGGGTGGCCAAGTCCGAAGGCTCCGGGGAACAGACGGTCACCTGGAACGCCGAATCCGGTCGCTGGACCGCGGTCGTGATGAACGCCGACGGGGCCCGTGGCATCAATGTCGAGGCCGAGGCCGGGATCAAGCTGGACTGGGTGATCTGGGTTGGCTTGGGGATATGGGGAATCGGCCTGCTGATCACCGTCGGCGCTGTGGTCTTGATCCTGCATATCGGCCGGCGTGCGAGCCGGGCGGCTTCGACCTAGCGTCGCTTCGAGCCCAGTTGCGCCCATCGCCCGAAAGCCCCGCCAGAGGCGTGATTCGCATGGTGGCCTCCGTCGCAGCAACGCGCCGACTATGATTGCCGCGTCTATGGCGCAGGGTCATCGACAGGTAGAGGGGCTCGGCTTCCGCATCCGCGGGCCCCTCGAGAGGAATCCGATGCACGGCCAGGGGTGGCGACGGGCGCTGATCGGGCTGCTCGGCCTGGCGGCGTTGGCCCTGCCGGTCGGGGCGCCGGCCGCCGCGCCGGCCAAGGGCCCGAACTGCCGGATCGCCAACCCGGCGAGCAACAAGAGCTACAAGAGCCTGCAGGCTGCCCAGAACGCCGCCTCGGCCGGAGACACGCTCCTGGTCCGCGGCACCTGCGTCGGCACGACGAAAATCGGCAAGAACCTGACGATCGAAGGCCGGCGCAGCGCCAAAGGCTCCAAAGGCCAGCAGAAGCCGAAAGGCGCCCCCGCGCCGGCCCTGAACGGGGGAGGGGCCGGCCCGGTGCTCACCATCGCAAGCGGTGCAGCCGTCAACATCAACAGCCTGAGCATCGTCGGCGGCAGTACCGGCCGCGAAGGCGGCGGCGTCTACAACAGGGGCACGCTGAACCTGAAGGGTGGCAGCCAGATCAGCGGCAACAGCGCCGGCGGCTCGGGGGGCGGCGTTGCGAACAGAGGCGCGCTGACCCTGAACGACACCAGCGGCATCGGCGGCAACAGCGCCGGGGACTCCGGGGGCGGCGTTGCCAACAGCGGCACGCTGACCCTGAACGACAACAGCGGCATCAGCCGCAACAGCGCCAGGGGCGAACCCGGCGGCGGCGGGGTTTTCAACAGTTCCTCCGGCAAGCTGATCCTCATGAACCGCAGCAACATCAGCAATAACACCGCCGCTCACTACGGCGGCGGCGTCTCCAGTTTCGGCACGGTGATCATGGGCGGCAGCAGCACCATCAGCGGCAACAGCACCACCAACAACCAGGGAGGCGGCGGCGGCGTCGCCAACGGCGGCACGCTGAACCTGAGCGGCACCACCACCATCAGCCGCAACCACGCCGAGGGCGCGAACGGCGGCGGCGGCGTCTTCGACGACGGCACGCTGAGCCTGAGGGGCGGCAGCCAGATCAGCGGCAACAGCGCCACCGAGGTAGGCGGCGGCGTCTCCATCCCCAACAACAGCCGCGCGACCCTCTACGAAAACAGCAAGATCAGCGGCAACAGCGCCGTCGACGGCGGCGGCGTCTCCAGCGCCGGCGCGCTGACCCTTCGCGACGGCAGCAGCATCAGCGGCAACCACGCCAGCAACGAGGGTGGCGGTGTCATCAGCGGCGGCAGCGGCACGGTGAAGCTGTACGACAGCAGCACCATCAGCGGCAACGTCGGCACCGGTGGCGGCGGCGGGGTTTTCAACGCCTACAACGGCCACCTGAACCTTTACAACAGCAGCGCCATCAGCGGCAACCACACCAGCTTCGCGGGCGGCGGCGTTTACAACCAAGAGGGAGCCCATCTGGTGGGCGCCAGCCAAGTCACCCGCAACACCCCTGACAACGTCTATTCCGAGTCTTGAGCGGTCCGGCCAGCTAGCTCAGGGGTCAGGCTCTAGGCTCGCCGCCTTGTGATCGCGGTCTACGCAGCGGTCCTGGCGGTCTGCGGAGCCTCGCTGGCAATCGGACAGGCGGCCCTCGCGCTCTGCGGGGCTCGGCGCTGGACCTGGATATCGCCGGCCGCCGGCTTGGCGCTGCTCTGCGCAGTCTGCTGGGCGACGGTGCGGCTCCCGGGGCATGGCGTCGTCTCGGCGGTCGTCGTCCTCGTCCTGACCGCGGCGTCGGTGGTCTTCCTTCGCGGCCGGATGGAAGGCGGGGAAGGGGCATTGCGGAGCGGCCTGCCGGTCGCCGTGGCGGCGCTCGCAGCAGCCTCGCTGCCGTTCGCCGTCGAAGGCCGCTTCGGCATCCTCGGCACCGGCTTCAACCCGGACATGTCCCAGCACCTGCTCGCCGCGGACCGTCTGACCGAAGGCAGCGGCTCCCAGCTCCTCCACCAGGGCTACCCCCTGGGCCCGCACGCGATCGTCGTGGCCCTGAACAAGGGTCTGGGGATCGGCCTCGTCCGGGGCTTCAGCGGCCTGACGGTTGCGGTAGCCGTCCTCGCCCCGCTCACCGCGCTTGCGGCTTTCGCCGACCGGCCCCGGCTCCGCCGCAGCACCGCGGCCCTGCTGATTGGCCTGCCGTACCTCGTGGCCTCCTACTACGCCCAGGGCGCTTTCAAGGAGACGATCCAGGCCCTCATCGTCCTCGTCTTCGCCCTCGCCCTCCGCGAGAGCGACCGCGCCTGGAGCGAGCTTCCGCTGCGCTTCGTACCAGCCGCCCTAATCGCAGTCGGCTCCGTCTACGTCTACAGCTTCCCGGGCCTCACGTGGCTGGTCGCCATCGCAGCGATCTGGGTTGTCCTGAGCCGGCTGTGGAGGGACGAAGCTGCCGCCACGGGACGCGCGCGCCTGCGCGCGGCGTCCCTGGCTCTGGTCGTCTTCCTCGTCGGCGCCCTCCCCGAGCTGGGCCGCATGATCGACTTCCGCCACTTCGAGACCTTCGACCCCTCCGGCCCCGGGCTCGGCAACCTGTTCGGGCAGATCTCGCCCTTCGAGGCGCTCGGCATCTGGCCGTCCGGCGACTTCCGCGTGGCGCCTGGCGACGGCGCCGCACCCGCCTTCCTCTATTACCTGGGCGCCGCCTTCGCCGTCGTGCTGCTGCTTTACGGGCTCCTACGTTGCACTCGCCGCCGCGAGCGGGCGATCGTCGCCGGAGCGATCGGGGTCGCAGCGCTGTACGCCGCCGCCCGGATCGGCGGCACCCCCTACACGGCCGCCAAGGCGCTCGAGATCGCCGCCCCAATCCTCACGCTCACGATCCTGCTGCGGCTGCCCCGTGCGGCCTCTCCCGCGGGCCTGGCCCTATGGGCCTACGTCGTGGCCGCCGCCGGCTGCTCGCTGCTGGCCTTCGCCAACGCCCCGGTCGGGCCGACCTCCTACTCGCCCGCCCTGACCGGCCTGCGCCCGCTGCTCGAAACCGAGTCGACTCTGGTGCTCGCTCCGGATCGCCTGCTCGCCGACGAACACGGCACCCCCTACATCGCCTGGGAGCTGCGCGGGGGCCGCGTCTGCATCGAGCCGACGAGCAGCGCCGGGGGAAGGCCGCCGAGCGGCATCCGCTTCTTCGTCACCTCCGACTCTGGCGCGCGGCCGCCGTTCCGCGGACTGCGGCTGCGTCACCGCGCCGGGCCGTACCTGGTCTGGGAGCGCCGCGGCGTCCTCGGCGGGCCCAACCCGTGCCCGCTGATCGCCGAACGCCAGGCGCGCGCCGCGGCATATTGAACGATTTTGGACCCTATAGGGCACACAAAGCTTCATTCGGCGGGAGGAGATGCGGCCACGTAGCATGGGCTGCGTGGAGGCAACGACCAAGATCACCGTCAAGCTGCCGGACGGAGCGGCGCTCGAGCTGCCCGACGGCGCCACCGGGGCCGACGCCGCGGCGGCGATCGGGCCCGGCCTGGCGAGGGACGCGCTGGCAATCCACGTCGACGGCGCCCTGCGCGATCTCAGCGCGCCGCTCCCCGACGGGGCGGAGATCTCGATCCTCACCGACCGCGACCCCGAGGCGCTGGAGCTGATCCGCCACGACGCCGCCCACGTGATGGCCGAGGCGGTGATGCAGCTCTACCCGGGGACGAAGGTGACGATCGGGCCGGCGGTCGAGCGGGGCTTCTACTACGACTTCGAGTTCCCGCCCGACGTCAAGGTCCGCGAGGAGGATCTGGAGCGAATCGAAGCGGCGATGCGGGAGCACATCGAGGCCGACGAGCCGTTCGAGCGCCGCGACGTCTCGCCCGGCGAGGCGATCGAGCTGTTCCTCGCCCAGGGCCAGGACTACAAGGTCGAGCTGATCGAGGACCTGGTCCGCGACGAGGGGGTGGAGACCGTCTCGCTCTATCGCAACGGCCCCTTCGAGGACCTCTGCCGCGGCCCGCACGGACCCTCGACCGGAAGGATCGCGGCGGTCAAGCTCAGCTCGATCGCCGGCGCCTACTGGCGCGGCGACGAGAGCCGCCAGATGCTGAGCCGCATCTACGGCACGGCCTTCTTCTCGAAGAAGGACCTCAACAGGCACCTGGAGCGGCTCGAGCAGGCCCGGGCGCGCGACCATCGCCGCCTCGGCCCACAGCTCGGCCTCTTCATGCTGCGCGAGGAGGCCCCCGGCATGCCCTTCTGGCTCGCCCACGGAACGACGCTGCTGCGCCTGATCGAGGAGGAGGTGCAGAAGCAGCTCCGCAAGCGCGGCTACGAGGAGATCAAGACGCCGCACGTGATGGACGTCGACCTCTGGCACCGGTCCGGCCACTGGGACAACTACCGCGAGAACATGTACCTCACCGAGTCGCACGAGCGCCAGTACGCGATCCGCCCGATGAACTGCCCCGGCGCCTGCCTCGTCTATGCCGCCGAACGGCACTCCTACCGCGAGCTGCCGCTGAGGATCGCCGAGTTCGGCCAGGTCTCCCGCGCCGAGCGCGAGGGCGTGCTGCACGGGCTGCTGCGGGTCCGCGCCTTCACCCAGGACGACGCCCACATCTACTGCACGCCGGAGCAGATCGTCAGCGAGGTGACCGGAGTCTGCGAGGCGATCGACGAGCTGTACGCGCGCTTCGGCTTCGATGACGTGCGGATCGAGCTGTCGACCCGGCCGGAGAAGTCAATCGGCAGCGAAGAGCAGTGGCAGCAGGCCGAAGAGGCGCTGCGCAGCGCCCTGGAGACCCAGGGCCGCGACTACACGCTCAACCCGGGCGACGGCGCCTTCTACGGGCCGAAGATCGACTTCCACATCACCGACGCGCTCGGCCGCTCGTGGCAGTGCGGCACCTGCCAGGTCGACTTCTCGATGCCGGAGCTGTTCGACCTCAGCTACACCGACCCCGACGACGTCAAACAGCGCCCGGTGATGATCCACCGCGCCCTGCTCGGCTCGATGGAGCGCTTCGCCGGCATCCTGATCGAGCACTACGGCGGCCGCTTCCCGGTCTGGCTGGCGCCGGTGCAGGCGGCCGTGCTGCCGATCTCCGATCGCCACGTCGAGCACGGCGCGGAGGTCACGGCGAAGCTGCGCGAGCTGGGCGTCCGGGTCGAGCTGGACCGTCGTTCGGAGTCGATCGGCAAGAAGGTGCGCAACGCGGAAATCGGCCACCACCCGTACATGCTGGTGATCGGCGATCGCGAGGAAGAGACGGGGGAGGTGGCGGTCCGCTCCCACCGCGACGGCGAGCTGGGCTCGATGGGCCTGACCGAGTTCGCGGCGCTCATCCACCGCGAAGAGGACGCCTGAGCGGCGGCCTTGGCATCCGCCGGCTCATCTCTGTCTATACTGCGGGGCACTTGTTCGAAGGCACGCCAACTCATCGCGCCGCTGAGCGTCCCGTGGCCGCCTCCGTATCCCTCGTCCATCTTGAAGCTCCACCTCTCCTCTAGATAGTGCCTGTCCCGCGCAGGTTCGATCGGCGCCCGCCGGAGCGCGACACGACGCGGATCAACGAGCGCATCCGCGTTCCGAAGGTGCGCCTGATCGGTGCCGACGGAGAGCAGCTCGGCATCGTCGCCACCCCGGAAGCCCTGCAGCGCGCCCAGGAGGCGGATCTCGACCTTGTCGAGGTGGCCCCGAACTCGAAACCGCCGGTGACACGGCTGCTCGATTACTCGAAATACAAGTACGAGCAGGAGCAGAAGCAGAAGCAGGCGCGCAAGCACCAGCAGCAGGTCAACGTCCGCGAGATCAAGCTGCGGCCGAAGATCGCCGACCACGACTACGAGACCAAGAAAGGCCACGTCGAGCGCTTCCTGCGGCAGCGCAACAAAGTCAAGGTGACGATCATGTTCCGCGGCCGCGAGCAGGCTCACCCGGAGCGGGGCAGGGACCTGCTGCAGCGGCTGTTCGAGGATCTCGACGGCCTGGCCACGATCGAGTCCGCGCCGCTTCAGGAAGGCCGCAACATGAGCATGATGCTGGCTCCGAGCAAGGAGGCCGGCAAGAAGGACGGCGACTAGGCTCGCTCGCCGGCGATCAGGTCGGCGATCCGCTCGGCCGCGTGACCGTCCCAGAGCGGCGGCGGCTCGCGCCGCTCGGGGGGACCCTTCGCCAGCGCCGCCGGAATCGTCTCGATCGCCGCCGGATCGAGGCCGAGCAGCGTGTTGGTGCCGGCGCGGATCGTCACCGGCCGCTCGGTGTTGTCGCGCAGCGTGAAGCAGGGGATGCCGAGGTAGGTGCTCTCCTCCTGGATGCCGCCGGAGTCGGTCAACACGGCGCCGGCGTCGGCGAGCAGCGAGAGGAAGTCGACGTAGCCGAGCGGCTCGCATAGCGTCAGTCCCGGATGCTCGGACTCGACCGCCTCCATCGCCTTGCGGGTGCGGGGGTGCACCGGGAAGACGACCGGCATCTGGCGAGCCAGCGCCGCCAGCCGGCGCACCGTCTCGGGCAGCAGCTCGCCGTCGACCAGGGCGGGGCGGTGCAGGGTGACGAGCAGGAAGGAGCCGGGCTCGACGCCGTGCCTGGCCGCCGCGCCGGCTGCCCGGAAGCGACCCTCCAGGGCGAGCAGGGTGTCGATCATCGTGTTGCCGACGAAGTGCATGCGCGCATCGGGGATGCCCTCGGCGCGTAGGTTGGCGACCGCCTCCTCGCTGTGCAGGAAGAGGTACTCGGCGAACTCGTCGGCGACGATGCGGTTGATCTCCTCGGGCATCGTGCGGTCGAAGCTGCGCAGCCCCGACTCGATGTGGGCGACCGGGATGCCCATCTTCACCGCGGTCAGCGCCGCCGCCAGGGTCGAGTTGACGTCGCCGGGCACGATCACCAGCTCGGCCCGCTGCTCCTCGAGCACCGGCTCCAGCCGCTCCATCGTGCGCGCCGTCTGCTGTGCGTGGCTGCCGGAGCCGACCTCGAGCATGTGGTTGGGAGCCGGCACACCCAGCTCCTCGAAGAAGACCTGCGACATCGCCCGGTCGTAGTGCTGGCCGGTGTGGACGATCGCGTGGCGGCCCCGCGGAAGTCGCTCGCGCAGCGCCGCGATCACCGGCGCGGTCTTGACGAAGTTGGGCCGGGTTCCGACCACGTAGACGATTCGCATCGTCACCAAGCAGTTCGCCTTCGCTCGCTGCGCGAAGAATCAGCTATGCACGCTTGCTCGCTACGGCTCACGAGCGGCAGCGTACCTGCGTCTGCTTCAATACCCCTCCCGATGCCGAAGATGAAGACCCATTCCGGCGCCAAGAAGCGCTTTCGCAAGACCGCCAAGGGCAAGCTGCGCGGGCGGCGCGCCTACTCGAGCCACATCCTCGAGAAGAAGTCGCCGAAGCGCAAGCGGCAGATGGCGCGGCCGGTCGAGATCGCCCCCGCGGACAGCAAGCGGGTCCGCACCCTGCTCGGAGGCGGCAAGTGAGCCGGGTCAAGCGTTCCGTCCCCGCCCGCAAGAAGCGGCGCAAGGTGCTGAAGGAAGCGAAAGGCTACTACGGCCGCAAGCACTCCTCCTACCGTTTTGCCAAAGAGCAGGTGCAGCGCTCGGGGATGTACGCCTACCGCGACCGCCGCAACCGCAAGCGCGAGTTCCGGCGGCTCTGGATCACCCGGATCAACGCCGCCGCGCGGCTCGAGGGGATGAGCTACTCGCAGCTGATCCACGGCCTCGACAGGGCCGGCGTCGAGGTGAACCGCAAGATGCTCGCCGAGATCGCGGTCAGCGATCGCGACGCCTTCCGCCGATTTGTGGAGCTCGCCCGGGAGGGTGCGGCCGCCTAGCCGCAACCCACACTCCATTTCCCGGGCGGGCCGTCTCACGGCCCGCTTTTTCGTTCCAGGAGAAGATTCCACCGAACCGAACCAACACAGATGATCTCCAGCCCCCACAACGAGAAGCTGAAGCTGGTCCGCAAGCTGCGCGACCGCAAGCACCGCGAGCGCGAGGGGCTGTTTGCGACCGAGGGCGAGGACCTGGTCGAAGCGGGGCTGGCGGCCGGCCTGCGGCCGCACACCCTGCTGACCGCGGCCGGCAGCGGCCTCGGCGGCGAGGAGATCGAGCCGCGTCTGCTGGCCGGCGTCTCGGCGCTCGGCTCGGGCAGCCGGGCGATCGCCGTCTGGCCGCAGCGCTGGGCGGCGGAGGCGCGGCCGCCCTGCGTCTACCTGCACGGGGTAGCCGACCCCGGCAACGTCGGCGCGATCCTCCGCACCGCCGACGCGCTGCTCGGCGGCAGCGTCGTGCTCGGACCCGGCTGCGCCGACCCCTACGGGCCGAAGGCGGTGCGGGCGAGCATGGGCTCGGTCTTCGCCGCGCCGCCGCTGCGGGCCGACGTGGCGGCGACGCCGCGGCCGCGCGCCGCGCTGGTCGCCCACGGCGGCGAGGGGCCCGGCGCGCTGGTCCCGGCCTCGACCATCTGCCTCGGCGCCGAGCGCGAGGGGCTCCCCCCGTCCGTGCTGGGGGAGTGCGAGCTGCAGGTGACGATTCCGCTGCGGCCGGGCGGGCCGAACTCGCTCAACGTCGCCGCGGCGGCGGCGATCGCCCTTGAGCGCATAGCGAGCGCAGCGTGCATATCTGGTTCTTCGCAAGCGAGCGAGCGGGAAACATGATGTGCGAGTGCGTGGCTGCTGCCGAGAACGGGATATCGTCGCCCGCCATGCAGGAGGCGGCGGAATGACGCTCGAGCGGATCGAGAGGATCGAGGCCGACGCCACCGTGGCGATCGAGGCCGCGCCCGGGACCGCCGAGCTGGAGGAGCTGCGGGTCCGCTTCCTCGGTCGCAAGGCCGAGCTGACCGCGATCCTGCGTGGCATCGCCGAGCTGCCCGAGGCGGAGCGCGCCGAGGTCGGCGGCGGCGCCAACCGGGTCCGCAAAGCACTCGAGTCGCTGCTCGAGCGGCGCGCCGCCGAGCTGGATGCCGCCGAGCTGGACACGCGCCTCTCGGGAGACCTGGTCGACGTCACCCTGCCGGGCGCGCCCGCCCGCCCCGCCGGACACCTGCACCTGATCACCCGCACGACGCGGCAGATCGAGGACGTGATGGCCGGCCTCGGCTACGGGGTGACCGAGGGGCCGGAGATCGAGCACGACTACTACAACTTCACCGCGCTGAACCATCCGCCCGGGCACCCGGCGCGGATGCTCCAGGACACCTTCTACGTGCAGTCGCACCCCGACCTGCTGCTGCGCACCCACACCTCGCCGGTGCAGGTCCGCGCGATGGAGGCGCAGCCGCCGCCGATCTTCGTGATCGTCCCCGGCAAGGTCTACCGCCGCGACTCCGACGCCACCCACAGCCCGATGTTCCACCAGGTGGAGGGGCTGGCGATCGGCGAGGGGATCACGCTCGCCGACCTCCAGGGCACCCTCGAGCAGATGCTGCGGGCGCTGTTCGGCGCGGAGCGCGAGATCCGCATGCGGCCGCACTTCTTCCCCTTCACCGAGCCCAGCGTCGAGGTCGACGTCTCCTGCTTTCAGTGCGGCGGGACGGGGGAGCTGGGCGACGGGGAGCGCTGCAGCCTCTGCAAGGGCCAGGCCTGGATCGAGATCCTCGGCGCCGGTATGGTCGACCCCAACGTGCTCGGCTTCGTCGAGGCCAGCGGCTACGACGCCGAGCGGGTGCAGGGCTTTGCCTTCGGCATCGGCGTGGAGCGGGTCGCGATGCTGCACCACGGCGTCCCCGACCTGCGCCGCTTCTTCGACAACGACGTGCGCATGCTGGAGCAGTTTTCATGAGGGTGCCCTACTCATGGCTGCGCGAGCACTGCGATCCGGGGATCGGCGCCGCCGAGCTGGCCGAGCGGCTGGCGATGACCGGCACCGAGGTCGAGCGGATCGGCACGGTCGGCCCGCCCTCGTCCCAGGGCTTCGTGGTCGGCCGGGTGGAGGGCTGCGAGAAGCACCCGGACGCCGACCGACTCAGCGTCTGCGCGGTCGACGTCGGCGAGGCCGGGCAGCAGACGATCGTCTGCGGCGCCCCGAACGTCGCCGCCGGCCAGACCGTGCCGGTGGCGCTGCCCGGCGCGACGATGCCGGGCGGCGCGAAGCTGCGCAAGGCGAAGCTGCGCGGGGTCGAGTCGCACGGGATGATCCTTTCCGCCGCCGAGCTGGAGATCGCCGAGGAGGCGGAGGGGATCATGGTGCTCGACGGCGACGCCGCGCCGGGGACGCCGCTCGCCGACGTCCTGCCGCTGACCGAGCCGGTGCTGGAGCTGGAGGTGACGCCCAACCGGGTCGACTGCCTCAGCATCTACGGGGTGGCGCGCGAGGTGCACGCGATCACCGCGGCGCCGCTCGGCCCGGAGCCCTGGGCCGAGGACGCCCCCGCCGCTGGCGATCGAGAGGCGGGCGACTACGCATCGGTCGCGGTCGAGGTCCCGGACCTGTGCCCGCGCTTCACCGCGCGGGTCTTCACCGACGTCCGGATCGGTCCCTCGCCGGCCTGGCTGCAGGCGCGGCTGACGGCGGCGGGGCAGCGGCCGATCAACAACGTGGTCGACATCACCAACTACGCGATGCTGCTCACCGCGCAGCCGCTGCACGCCTTCGACCTCGACCGGGTGCCCGGCGGGGAGCTGAGCGTCCGCCTCGCGGCGGAGGGCGAGACGATGACGACCCTCGACGGGACCGAGCGGACCCTCGACGCGGAGACGGTGCTGGTCTGCGATCGCGACGGACCCTCGGGGATCGCGGGGATCATGGGCGGGCAGGCCTCCGAGGTCTCCGAGAAGACCACCCGCGTCCTGCTCGAGGTGGCGAACTGGAACGGCACCAACATCCTCCGCACCTCGCGCCTGCTCGGGCTGCGCTCCGAAGCCTCCTCGCGCTTCGAGAAGCAGCTTGACCCGGCGCTCTGCCTGCGGGCGCAGAGGATCGCCTCGCGGCTGATCGTCGAGCTGTGCGGGGCGAAGCTCGTCCCGGGGACGATCGACGTGGCGGCCGAGGTCCCCGCGACCGAGGCGATCCGCCTGCGCGCCGAGCGCGTCGCAGGGCTGCTCGGGATGGAGATCCCGCAGGCCGATCAGGCCGCCTACCTGGAGCGGCTCGGCTTCGGGGTCGAGGCCGACGGCGACGACCTCCTCGCCGAGGTCCCTCCCGACCGCCACCACGACGTCACCCGCGAGGCCGACCTGATCGAGGAAGTGGCGAGGGTGCACGGGCTCGACGAGCACCTGCCTTCGACTCTGCCCAGCGCCGGCCAGGCCGGCGGCCTCAGCCGCGCGCAGCGGCTGCGCCGCCGCGCCGAGGACGCGATGCGCGACCTCGGCTTCGACGAGGTCGTCGGCTGGAGCTTCACCGACGCCGGCGAGACCGAGAGGCTGCGGATCGCCGCTGACGATCCCCGCGCCGCTGGCGCCGCCATCTCCAACCCGCTCTCCGAGGAGCAGTCGACGATGCGCACGACCCTGCTCGGCTCGCTGCTCGACGTGGCGCGGCGCAACCTCGCGCACGGCGCCGACCGCGTCGCCCTGTTCGAGTCGGGACGGGTCTACCACGCGGGCAACGCGCCCGCCGGCAGCCCGCTGGCCGGGGGCTTCGCGGGCGAGCAGCCGGCGCCGTTCGCCGAGCCGCACCGGATCGGCTGCCTGGCAGTCGGCCCGCTCGCGCCGAAATCGTGGCGGGGCGGGGGAGGGGCGGCCGACTTCTTCGCGCTGAAGGGGGTGCTGGAGGGCCTCGCCGCCCGGCTCGGCGCGGAGCTCGGCTTCGAGCCCGCGACTGAGCCGTTCCTGCATCCCGGCCGGGCGGCGCGGCTGAGCGCCGGCGGCGAAGAGGCCGGCTGGATCGGCGAGCTGCACCCCTTGGTCTGCCGCGCGTGGGACCTGGAGGCGGCGGTCGGCTTCGAAGCCGACCTGGCGGCGCTGGCCGCCGCCGCGACGGCCGGCGAGGAGTTGTTCGAGGACCTGACGAGCTTCCCGTCGGTACGCCAGGACCTGGCAGTCGTCGTGCCCGAAGAGGTAAGCGCGGGGCAGCTGCGCGAGGTCGTCCTTACCGGCGGCGGCGAGCTGCTGCGCTCGGCTGAGGTCTTCGACCTCTATTCGGGGGAGCAGGTCGGCGAGGGTCGCAAGAGTCTCGCCCTGCGGCTCGAGTTCGGCGCCGCCGACCGCACCCTGACCGACGAGGAGGTGGCGGCGTGGCGCGAGTCGATCGGCGCCGAGCTAGACCGGATAGGAGGTTCGCTCCGTGGCTGAGAAGGCAAGGGTGCTAGTCGCCGGCGCCTCCGGGTTCGCCGGGGCGCTCGCCGCGCAGATCGTCCACCACCATCCGTCGATGGAGCTGGTCAAGATCACCTCGCGCAGCGACGCCGGCAGGCGGCTCGACGAGCTCTACCCCCGCTACCGGGTGCCGCTGGAGCTGACCGAGCTGGACCTCGCCTCGCCGGGGGACGTCGACGCGGCGATCGTCGCCTACCCGCACGGCGCCTCGGCGCCGACCGTCGCCGCTCTGCGCGGCCTCGGCGTGATCGTCGCCGACCTCTCCGCGGACTTCCGGTTGCGCGACATGGCGACCTATGAGCGCTGGTACGGCGAGCACGGTGCGCCCGAGCTGCTCGACGGCGCCGTCTACGGGCTCGCCGAGATGTACAGGGAGCAGTTGCGCGAGGCCGAGCTGGTCGCCGTGCCCGGCTGCTACCCGACCGCCGGCGTGCTGGCGCTCGCGCCGCTGGCCGAACGGGGACTGCTCACCGACGTTGTGATCGACGCCAAGCAGGGCACCTCCGGCTACGGCCGCAGCGGCGACGACGCCGTCCACTTCTCGGCGATGGACGAGAACGCCTTCGCCTACAAGACCGAGGGACACCGCCACCGGCCGGAGATCGAGCAGGAGCTGGCGGCGCTTGGCAGCCCCGCCCCGGTGACCTTCGTGCCGCATCTGCTGCCGCTCGACCAGGGCGAGCTTGCCAGCTGCTTCGCGCAGACGACCGAGCCCCTCTCCAAAGGGGAGGTCGGGGCGCTCTACGCGGAGCGCTACGCGGAGGAGCCCTTCGTCCACGTCGTCGACCGGCCCCCCGGGGTGCGCGACGTGCGCGACACGAACGAGTGCCACGTCTACGTGACGGTCGAGGAGCGGGGCCGCGTGCTCGCCTTCTCGGCGATCGACAACATCTGGAAGGGCGCGTCCGGGCAGGCGGTGCAGTGCCTCAATCTGATGCTCGGCTTCGAAGAGGCGGAGGGGCTGAGGTGAGCGGCTTCTTCAAGTCGCGCTGGGTCGGTCCGCCGCCGGGGGTCGAGGAACTGGACGCCTCGCGGCTCGCACCCGGCTTCCGGGCCGCCGCCGCCGGCTGCGGGCTGAAGGGAGGCGGCAAGACCGACGTCGGCCTGCTGGTCTGCGACGCGCCGCAAGTCTCCTCGTCGCTGCTGCTGACCCGCAACGCGTCGGCCGCGGCGCCGGTCCGGGTCTGCCGCGATCGGGTCGAGGCGGGCGCGGTGCGCGCCGCGGTCGTCAACGCCGGCAACGCCAACGCCGAGACCGGCAAGCAGGGGATGGCCGACGCCTGGGCGATGTGCGAGGAGGCGGGACGGCAGCTCGGCATCGGGCCGGAGGCGGTCGCGGTTGCCGAGACCGGGGTGATCGGGGTGCCGCTGCCGATCGAGGCGGTGCTGGCCGGGATCGGCGAGGCTGCCGGCTTGCTCTCCGAGCTGGGCGGCGGCGCCTTCGGCGACGCGATCCTCACCACCGACCGCTGGCCGAAGAGCTGCACGCTGAAGGCGGGCGGCGTCACCCTTTCGGCCCAGGCGAAGGGGGCCGGGATGATGCAGCCGGGCTTCGCGACGATGCTCTGCTTCGTGCAGACCGACGCGGAGGTCGAGGACGCGGACGCCGCGCTGCGCAGCGCGGCCGCCGGCTCCTTCGAGCGGATCACCGTGGACGGCCAGATGAGCACCAACGACACGGTGCTGCTGCAGGCAACCGGCGAGGCCGGCGCGCCGCTGCCGGAAGGGCTGCTCGAGGCGGTGCTGCTGCAGCTGGCCATCGAGATCGTCGCCGACGGCGAGGGCGCGGCGCGGGTCGGCCGGATCGACGTGGACGGCGCCGCCTCGGCCGCCGAGGCGGAGCAGGTCGCACGGGCGATCGCCAACTCGCCGCTGGTCAAGACGGCGCTGTTCGGCCGCGATCCCAACTGGGGCCGGATCGCGCAGGCCGCGGGGATGGCACTCGCAGGCGAGGAAGTGGACGAGATCGGTGCCGGCTCGATCGACGCCGCCGAGCTGGGTGCGGACCTCGCCGAGGCCGAGATCGGCGTGCGGCTGGGCCGTGGCGAGGGCTCCGCCCATGTCTACTTCTCCGACCTCGGCTACGAGTACGTTCGGATCAACGCCGAGTACACGACCTGAGGAACCGATGGCCGCCAACGTCGACACCCTGCTCGAGGCACTCCCTTACATCAGGGAGTTCCATGGCCGCACCGTGGTGATCAAGTACGGCGGCTCGGCGATGCGCGGGGAGCTGCGCGAAGGCTTCGCGACCGACGTCGTGCTGCTCAAGTACGTCGGCCTCGACCCGGTGATCGTGCACGGCGGCGGCCCGGAGATCACCAGTTACATGGAGCGGCTCGGGCTCGAGGTCCGCTTCCACGAGGGGCTGCGCGTCTCCGACCCCGAGACGGTCGAGGTCGCCCGTATGGTGCTGCTCGGCAAGGTCAACTCCGACATCGTCCAGCGCCTCAACCGGCACGGCCAGCCGGCTGTCGGCCTCTCCGGCCAGGACGGGACGCTGTTCGAGGTGTCGCCGGTCGCCAACGCCGAGCAGGTCGGCTTCGTCGGCTCGGTCGAGCGGGTCGACGTCGACGTGCTCAACCACATCGCCGCGGACTACATCCCGGTGGTCGCCTCTTCCGCCTCGGACCGCGAGGGCCACGCCTACAACGTCAACGCCGACGAGGCGGCGGGCAAGGTCGCCGCCGCGCTGGGCGCCTACAAGGCGATCTTCCTGACCGACGTGCACGGCTGGCTGGCCGACCCGGGCGACGAGGGCTCGCTGATCTCCAGCGCGACGGTCGAGCAGGTGGAAGCCGAGCTGCCTCAGGTCGAGGGCGGGATGCGGCCGAAGCTGGCGGCCTGCGTCGACGCGATCCGCGGCGGCGCCCAGTCGGCTCACATCATCGACGGCCGGCGCCCCCACAGCCTGCTGCTGGAGCTGTTCACCGACGCCGGCATCGGAACCATGGTGACCTCGTGAAGCTGGCTGACTTGGAGGCGCTGGAGCAGCGCTACCTGATGCAGACCTACCGCCGCGCTCCGGTCGAGTTCGTGCGCGGCGAAGGCGCGCTGCTCTGGGACTCCGAGGGCAGGGAGTACCTCGACTTCCTGGCCGGGATCTCGGTCTGCTCGGTCGGCCACTGCCACCCGGCGGTGGTCGAGGCGGTGCGCGAGCAGGCTGGTCGGCTGATGCACGTCTCCAACCTCTTCTTCACCGAGCCGATGGTGCGGCTCGCCGAGCGGCTCTCCGAGTCGAGCATCGGCGGCCGCGTCTTCCTCTGCAACTCGGGAGCCGAGGCCAACGAGTGCGCGATCAAGCTTGCCCGCAAGCAGGCCCATAAGCGCGGGGTCGAGGAACCCGAGATCATCAGCCTCGAGGGGGGCTTCCACGGACGCACCTACGGAGCGCTCTCGGCGACGCCGCGCCTGGCGGAGAACGAGGCGCTCGGCCCGATGCTGCAGGGCTTCCGCTCGGTGCCCCTCAACGACGTCGGGGCGCTGCGCGATGCCGTGTACGAGGAGACGGCGGCGGTGATCGTCGAGCCGATCCAGGGCGAGTCGGGCGTCTACCCGGTGAGCGAGGAGCTGCTGCTGGCGGCGCGGCGGGCCTGCGACGAGGTCGGTGCGCTGCTCATCTTCGACGAGATCCAGACCGGGATGGGGAGGACCGGCTCGCTCTGGGCTTACGAGCAGACGCCGGTGCGGCCCGACCTGCTGACCTCGGCCAAGGCGCTGGGCGGCGGCCTCCCGATCGGCGCCTGCATCGCCGCCCCGAAGCCCGGCGAGGCGCTGGAGCCCGGCGACCACGCCTCCACCTTCGCCGGCGGCGCGGTCACCTCGGCGGCGGCGCTCGCGGTGCTCGACCTGATCGACGATCCGGCCCTGCTGCGCCAGGTGCGCGAGCTGGGCGCCGTGCTGCGCGAGGGCCTGCTGGCGATCGACGGGGTGGAGGAGGTGCGGGGCCGCGGCCTGCTGCTCGGGGTCGGGCTAGGCGAGGATGTCGACGCCGCCGCGATCGGCGCCGACCTGCTGCGCCGCGGCCTGATCGTCAACGTCCCCGAGTCCGGCACGCTGCGGCTGCTGCCGCCACTGACGGTCGATTCGGCCCAGGTCGAGCGCGCGGTTGGCCTGATTGCCGAATCGCTTCTAACCTACCTCCGATGAGCGCTCGAAAGCTCCCTCCCGAGCGGCCTGAGCCCGCTTCGGCGGCCGTTGCGGCGGCGCGCCTCGCCGAGATCGTCAAGGCGGCCGAGCAGGCTGCCTCCAAAGTGATCGACGAGGCCGAGGAGGAGGCACAGCGTCACCTCGACGAGGCCCGCGAGCGCGCCGACCGGATCGTCGCCGAGCGGCTGCGCGAGCTGGCCGACCAGCTCGATCCGCCGGCCGGCGGCAAACGAGGGGCGCGGCACCTGGAGCCGGTCGAGTCGCTTCCCGAACCCTCCGGGCAGGAGGCCGAGCCCGGGGCTGACGATCGCTCCAGCGCCGCCGCCCGCCTGCTGGCCACCCAGATGGCCGTCTCCGGAGCCGGACGGGACGAGATAGAAGCGAGCTTGCGAAAGGGCTTCGACATCGACGACACCAGCGAGATCCTCGAAGCGGTACTCGGACCGGCGGAGTAGGCGATGCACGACGACCCGACCCGCAGGATGCAGCAGCCGGATCGACCGGGCGGCGGGAGCCCGCGCGGCAACATCCGCCTGCTGATCGCCGGGCTGGTCGCGGTGATCGTCGGGCTGGTCGTGGCGATCGTCGTGATCGCCTCCAACAACGGTGGGGGATCGACCACGACCTCCTCGGCAATCGCCACCGAAGCGCCGCCGACCGCGACGACGGAGTCGACGACTACGGAGCCGACGACAACCGACACCACGACGTCGACCACGACCGCCGAACCGACCACGACGTCGCCCGAAGAAGGCGGCAGCGGCGGCCTCGAAGCACCCTGAGGTAGCAACATGGCGGCCGCGCCAGAGCAGGTCCGCACCGCGGGCTACGAGGCGGACCCCGCCGAGGTCCGGCGCGTCCTGCTGCTTTACTCGGGCGGACTGGACACCAGCGTGATGCTGAAGTGGATCCAGGACCGCTACGGCGCCGAGGTCGTCTGCCTTACCGTCAACCTCGGCCAGCCCGGCGAGGACTACGCTGTGATCGAGGACAAGGCGAAGCGGCTGGGGGCGCTCGAGTGCCACGTGGTCGACGCCCGCGAGCGCTTCGCGACCGACTTCGTCTGGCCGGCGGTCAAGGCCAATGCCCTCTACGGCGGCGGCTACCCGCTGTTCACCGCCTTGGGCAGGCCGCTGATCGCCGAGCTGGCGGTGGAGCAGGCGCGGCGCTCGGGTTGCGACACGATCGCCCACGGCTGCACCGGCAAGGGCAACGACCAGGTGCGGATCGAGGCGACCGTGGCCACCCTGGGCCCGGAGCTGCGGACGATCGCCCCGGTGCGCGCCTGGCAGATGGGCCGCGAGGAGGAGATCGCCTACGCGCGCGAGCACGGCATCCCGGTCAAGGGCGGCACCGAGACGGCGCCCTACTCGATCGACGACAATCTCTGGGGACGCTCCTCGGAGGGGCGCTGGATCGAGGATCTCGGCCACGCGCCCGAGGACGACGTCTTCCAGCTGGTCACCCGGCCGGAGGAGGCGCCCGACCGGGCGGAGACGGTCGAGGTCGAGTTCGAGGCCGGCGTCCCGGTGGCGCTGAACGGCGAGCGACTCGGGCCGGTCGAGCTGCTCGAAACGGCGGCGGAGATCGGCTGCCGCCACGGGGTCGGCATCGTCGACCACGTCGAGGACCGGATCGTCGGGCTGAAGGTGCGCGACATCTACGAGGCGCCGGCGGCGGCGATCCTGCTCCCCGCCCACCGGGAGCTGGAGAAGCTGGTCGGCACGATCCACCAGAACCAGTTCAAGCCGGAGCTAGACCGGAAATGGGCCTACCTGGTCTACGCCGGGCTGTGGTGGGAGCCGCTGCGCTCCGACCTCGACGCCTACATGGATGCGGTCAACGCGCAGGTGACCGGGACGATAGGGCTGAAGCTGTACAAAGGGAGCGTGCGAGTGGTCACCCGCTCCTCCCCCAACGCCGTCTACGACGCCGACCTCGCCTCCTTCGCCGAGTCGGGCGGCCTGTTCTCGCAGGCCGCCTCGCCCGGCTTCATCGAGCTCTGGTCGCTGCAGTCGCGGATGGCGCACCGGATCCGCCACCGCGACGAGGAGGGGAGCTGATGCAGGAAACGATCGGCAAGGTGGCGCTGCGCTTCGCGGTCAGCTACCTGCGGCGCCGCTACCGCCGCGAGATCCGCATCGGACTGGGCTTGGGCGCGGTGGCGATCGGCGTCGCCGTCTACCTCGCCAACCGCGACGTCCCCGAGGGCTAGGCGGCATGCCGTGCGGCGCAAGCCGGCGATCGCAATCCTGCTCGCGGCGCTGCTCGTCGCCGCCTCGGCCCAGGCCGCCGGGATCGGCGCGCTGCGCGCCAAGGTGGAACGGGGGCGGGACGAAGCGGCAACGCTGGGCGCTCGGATCCGCGCCACGCAGGGCCGTGTGGCCGCCGCCGAAGGGGAAGCCGCGGCAGCCGCCTCGCGGGAGCGACGGCTCAGCGCCCTGCTCGCCCACGGCCGCGCGCGGGCGGCAAGGTTGGCGGCCAAGGTGGCGCGCTCCGAACGACAACTCGAAGCCGAGCGGGCGCGCCTGCGCCGAGCCCGACGCGTGCTGGCGCAGCGCCTGGTGGCGATCTACGAGAGCGGCTCGCCGAGCACCGCCGCGGTCGTCCTCGGCTCTGGCAGCTTCGGCGAACTCGCCACCCGCTCCGAATACCTGCAGCGCATCGAGGACTCCGACACCGAGCTGGCGGCACGCGTCGAGCAGGTGCGCAACGCGGTGCGGCGCGCGCTGAAGCTGGTCGCGGCGCTGAAGGCGCGGGTCGACGCCTACAACGAGCGCCTCGCCGCCGCTCGCTCGGAAATTGCCTCGGTTCGCGCCGAAGCCGAATCGGCCACCGCCCGCCTGCAGGCACTCTCGACCGAGCGCTCGGCGGAGCTGGCAAAGCTCAAATCGCAGATCGGCCAGTGGGTGGTGGACATCGAAGCGGCCGAAGCGGCGAGCCGCGCCGCCGCCGAAGAAACGGTCGGACGCTGGCTCGGCGGCCCCTACGCGATCCCCACCTACATCGTGATGTGCGAGTCGGGCGGCAATTACGGCGCGGTCAACCCCAGCAGCGGCGCCGGCGGCGCCTACCAGATCCTCCCCTCGACCTGGGCCCTCTACGGGGGCCAGGGAGCGCCCCAGTACGCGTCCAAGGCAGAACAGGATCGCATCGCCGGTCAAATCTGGGCCGACTCGGGCGGCAGCGCCTGGGTCTGCGCCGGCTGAGACGCATCTCAGACGAAAGTCTGCGAGATCGACGACCAGCGGCTTCGTGGCTTTGCTCGCCACCCTGACCGTCACGCAGCTGTAGCGAGAGCAGGGGAGGGACGGCCGGCGTCGAAGGGGCTGCCATGTTCGTGCGCAAGAAGCGAGGCTCGTCCGCGCGGCGCTCCGGTGGCAAGGCGAAAGGCAAAGCCAGGTCGCGTCGCCCGCGACTGCGGTTGCCGGAGGGTCTCCAGCAGCGACACCTCGACCTGATCGGCCTTTTCCTGATCGCCGCCGGCGTCTACCTGACCTTTGTCCTGTTCTTCGGCTGGGACGGCGGCAAGGTCGGCTACGGGGTGGAAACCGGGCTCGAGTACCTGTTCGGCGAGGTGGGCGCCAAGATCGCGACGTTGCTGATGCTGGCCGCCGGCACGATGCTGGTCACCGGCACCTCGATCTCGACCGTCTTCCGTGGGCTCGGCCGGGGGGTGCGCCACACATTTGCCGGCGGACGCGACGTCGCCCGCACGGCGATCCAGCATCGGGAAACGCGGCGCGGCGGGAAGACCTTCGGCTTCGAGACGCAGGCCGGCCCCACCGACGTGATGAGCGCCTACCCGGAGACCGACGACTTCGAGCCGACGGTGGCGGTCGCCGGGGATGCGCCCGAGGCGCAGGCCGAGCCGGTCACCCAGGACTTCGAGGTGCAGCGCGAGGAAGCCGAAGCTCCGGCCGAGCCGGTGGACGGGGAGCCGCCCGGGGTCGCGCCGGAGCCGGTCCCCCTCACCCCGATGGGCAACGAGCGCGGCGTCACCGCCTCCGAGGAGATCGATTACCGCCCGCCGCCCGCCGCCGCGCTCGAGAAGGGGCGCAGCGACAAGGGGCCGGACCCGCGCGACCACGACGCGGTCGGCCGCAAGCTGGTCGAGACGCTCGGCCACTTCGGGGTCGAGGCGAAGATCGTCGGCATCGTCAGCGGGCCGCACGTCTCCCGCTACGAGCTGCGCCTCGCGCCCGGCACCAAGGTGAAGAAAGTCACCGAGCTGTCCAACGACCTGGCCTACGGGCTGGCCTCGACCGACATTCGCATCCTCGCCCCGATCCCCGGCAAGCAAGCGGTCGGCGTCGAGGTCCCGAACACCCGGCGCCGCCTGGTGCGGCTCGGCGACATCTATGCCGGCCGCCCGGAGAAGACCTCGCCGCTGGTCGCCTGGCTCGGCAAAGGAATCGACGGCAACCCGGTCTGGACCGACCTGGCGAAGATGCCCCACGTGCTTGTCGCGGGTACGACCGGCTCCGGCAAGTCCGGATGCGTCAACGCGATGCTCTGCTCGATCCTCATGCAGGCCTCGCCCAACGATGTGCGCCTCGTCCTCGTCGACCCCAAGCGGGTCGAGCTGAACCACTACGAGAACGTCCCACACCTGCTCACGCCGGTAGTCACCTCGCCCCGCCTCGCGGCCAACGTACTCGCCAACCTGATCGGCGAGATGGAGAGCCGCTACGGGATCATGGGCGAAGCCCGCTGCCGCAACCTGGCCGAGTTGAACCGCTCCCGCGCCAAGTCCGGCGAGCCGCCGTTGCCGCACATCCTCTGCGTGATCGACGAGCTCGCCGACCTGATGATGGTCTCCCCGGCCGAGGTCGAGGACTCGATCATCCGCCTCGCCCAGAAGTCGCGGGCCACCGGCATCCACCTGGTGCTGGCGACCCAGCGTCCGTCCACGGACATCATCACCGGCACGATCAAGGTCAACATCCCCGCCCGGATCGCTTTCGCCGTCTCCTCCCAGACCGACTCCCGGGTGATCCTCGATCAGGGCGGGGCCGAGGCCCTGCTCGGCCAGGGGGACATGCTGTTTCGCGGCGCCGGCACCTCGAAGCTGGCGCGGATCCAGGGCGCCTTCGTCACCGAGGAGGAGATCGCCCGGATCGCCGGCCACTGGTCCAAGCAGGGCGAGCCGGTGTTCGAGGAGGAGCTGCTGGAGGCGCGCGAGGAGGGCCTCGAGAGCGATGGGGAGGACGATTTCGATCCCGACAGCGACGATCTGCTCGATGAGGCGATCCGCACCGTCGTGCAGACCGAAACCGCTTCGGTCTCGATGATCCAGCGCCGCCTGCGGGTCGGGTACACCCGCGCCGGCCGGCTGATCGACATGCTCGAGCGGCGTGGGGTGATCTCCGGCTACGAGGGCTCGAAGCCGCGGCAGGTGCTGATCACCGAGGCCGACCTGCCGCGAGTGCTCGGCGGCGATGCGCGGTCCCAGCCGGTGGCCGCGGACGCGGACGAACCCGTGTAACACGTTCCTTGCGCGCCGAAGCGCCGCAATAGACACAATGTCAGGGTGGACATCGGAATCGGAGCCACCCTGCGCGAGGCGCGGAATCGCCGCAAAGTCGATCTTTCCGAGGTCGAGAACGCGACCAAGATCCGTCCCCGCTACCTGCGCGCAATCGAGAACGAGGAGTGGGACGCCCTGCCGGGCGGCGCCTACACGCGCGGCTTCATCCGCACCTACGCGACCTACCTCGGCCTCGACGGCGATCGGCTTGCCGACGAGTACCGGCGCCTCACCGCGTCGCCGGCCGGCGAGCGAACGCCGCAACGGGTCGAGCCGGTGCCGACCGGTGCCCGCCGTCGCGGCCCGCGTCTCTCCGGCCCCCTCCTGGCCGCTCTCCTCGCGCTCGGCTTGGTCGCGCTGCTGATCGGGATCGGGCTGGCCGGCGGCAACGGCGGCGACTCCTCGACGTCGACACCCGGCGCGAAGCGGGTGAAGAAGAAGGGCAAGGGCAAGGAACGCTCCAACGCCGCCGCCAAGCCCGGCGTGGCGCTCAGCCTGGTCGCCACCGGAGAAGTCTGGGTTTGCATGCTCGACAACGCGGCGGAACCGTTGGTCGACGGCGCGATCCTCGAAGCCGGGGAAGAAGCGGGGCCCTTCCGATCCCGCAGCTTCACGATCGCGCTCGGCAACGGCGAAGCGAAGGTCTCGATCGACGGCAGGGAAGTGGACACCCCGCCCAGCAACGGTCCGGTCGGCTACGCGGTCGACTCGGCGGGCAAGCTGACCGCGCTCGAAGAAGGGGAAAGGCCGAGCTGCGAATGAGCGGGGCGGCGCGCCCCGTGAGGGCGGGGATCGTGGTCACGGGGACCGAGGTGCTGACCGGTCGCATCGCCGACCGCAACGGCCCCTGGATTTCCGAACGACTGGCCGAGCTGAGCGTGGAGGTGGCCCACATACTGGTGGTCGGCGATCGTCCCGACGACCTCCTCTCGGCGCTGCGTTTCATGGCCGCGGAGGGGATGGACCTGATCGTCACCTCCGGCGGGCTCGGCCCCACGGCCGACGACCTGACGGCGGAGGTCGTCGCCCGCTTCGCCGGCCGCGGGCTGGTCCTAGACGAGGAGATGGAGGAGAAGATTGCCGACATCCTGCGTGGCTTTGTTCGCCGCTTCAGGTTCGACGAGGAGGCGGTGCGGGCGGCCAACCGCAAGCAGGCGATCGTCCCCGAGGGGTCGATCGCGCTCGACCCGGTCGGCACCGCGCCCGGTCTGGTCGTGCCCGCCGGAGAGCAGGTGGTGCTGGTCCTGCCCGGCCCGCCGCGCGAGTTGCGGCCGATGTGGCCGGCGGCGATCGGGTCTCGCCCGGTGCAGGAGGTCCTCGCCCGCACCACGCCGCTGCTCGCCTACACCGTGCGGATGTTCGGCCTCCCCGAGTCGGAAATCGCCAAGAGCCTGCGCGAGATCGAGGCCGGCGGAGTGGACCTCGGTGCGGTCGAGGTCACCACCTGCCTGCGGCGGGGCGAGATCGAGATCGACGTCCGCTACAGGGCCGAGCAGGCACCCGTCGCCGACGCGGTCCGGAAGGGGCTCGCCGAGCGTCACAGCCGCCACCTCTTCAGCCTCGACGGCGAGACGATCGACGCCCAGGTCGCCCGCCTCCTGCGGGGGCGGCGGCTCGGTCTCGCCGAGTCTTGCTCCGGCGGGCTGCTGGCGGCGCGGATCACCGACCTGCCGGGCGCCTCCGCCTACTTCGCCGGCAGCGTCGTCGCCTACTCGAACGAGGCCAAGGCGGAGCTGCTGGGGGTCGACCCGGAGCTGATCGAGTCGCGCGGCGCCGTCTCGCCCGAGGTCGCCGCGGCGATGTCGGAGGGCGCGCTGCGGCGGTTCGGCACCGACGTCGCGGTCTCGATAACCGGGATCGCCGGCCCGGAGGGGGGCAGCGACGAGAAGCCGGTCGGCTACGTCTGCTTCGACGCCCGCCTCGCCGACGGCGCGAGCATCGCCCGCGATCCGGTCATTCCCGGCGGCCGCGAGGACATTCGCGAGCGCTCCGCCCTGGTCGCGCTGCACCTGCTGCGGACCCTGCTGGGCGGCGAAGACGCACCTCTGTAGCCGAGCGGATCTGCACGACGGCTTTGACGCACTCTTTACGTTTGCGTGTTGTTCGGTGTGACTGCAACCCGTAGCGTCCCCGGCGTGACCAAGGAGAGGCTGAAGAGCCCGCGGGCGCGGCTGTTCGTGGCGCTGGACCTTCCTGAGGCGGTTCGGGAGGGGATCGTCACCTGGGGGCGGAAGGCGCTAGCCGACCCGGCGCTGCGCCCGGTCGCCCCCGAGTCCCTGCACGTCACCCTCGCCTTCCTCGGCTGGCTGCCGGAGAAGGAGGTCGCGCGGCTGACCCGGATCGTCGAGGCGTGCGCCGCGCCGCCGCCCCGGCTCGCACTGGAAGACCCGGTGCCGCGGCCGGAGCGGGGGAGGCCGCGCCTGTTCGCGCTGCCGGCCGCCTCGCCGGGAACCGTCGAGCTGCAGGCGGTCCTGCAGGAGCACCTCGTCGCGGCGCGCCTCTACAAGCCGGAGAAGCGCCCGTTCTGGTCGCACGTGACCGTGGCAAGGGTGCGCAGGGAGGAACGGGGCTCGAAGCGCCCGGCGCCCGTCTCCAAGTCCCCGGGGGCGCTTCCGCAAGCCTTGCTGCAGCCTGCGGTTTGCCGCCGATTGACTCTCTACCGTTCTCAACTCAAGCCGCAGGGTGCGCAGTACACCCCGCTGGCGCAAGTCGAGCTGCCCGCAGGCGGGCGGCAGTGAGGTGAATCAGATGGCAGACAAGAAAGCGGCTTTGAAGGACGCCTCGGCGAAGGACGCCAAGGCCAGGGACTCTGCCCTCGAGGCGGCGGTGACCCAGATCGAGCGGGACTTCGGCCAGGGCGCCCTGATGCGCCTCGGCGCCAACAGCGCGGCCCACGTCGAGGCGATCCCGACCGGGGCGCTCGCGCTCGACCTGGCGCTCGGGATCGGCGGCGTGCCGCGCGGGCGGATCGTCGAGATCTTCGGCCCGGAGTCCTCGGGCAAGACGACGTTGATCTACCACGTGATCGCCGAGGCTCAGGCCCGCGGCGGGATCTGCGCCTTCATCGACACCGAGCACGCGATCGACCCCTCCTACGCGCGCAAGATCGGCGTCGACACCGACGAGCTGCTGGTCTCCCAGCCCGACTACGGCGAGCAGGCGCTGCAGATCGCCGACCGCCTGATCGCCTCGGCGGCGATCGACGTCGTCGCGATCGACTCGGTCGCGGCGCTCACCCCGAAAGCGGAGCTGGACGGACAGATCGGCGACCAGACGGTCGGCTTGCAGGCCCGTCTGATGTCGCAGGCGATGCGCAAACTGGCCGGCAACCTCAACCGCACCAACACCGTCTGCCTGTTCACCAACCAGATCCGCGAAAAAGTCGGCGTCCAGTTCGGCTCGCCGGAGACCCAGCCGGGCGGCCGCGCGCTGAAGTTCTACTCCTCGCAGCGGCTCGACATCCGTCGCATCGAAACCCTCAAGGAAGGGACCGAGGCGGTCGGCAACCGGGTGCGGGTCAAAGTCGTCAAGAACAAGGTCGCCTCACCCTTCAAGCAGGCCGAGTTCGACATCGAGTACGGGGTCGGCATCTCGCGCGAGGGCGGCCTGATCGACTTCGGGATCGAGCACGACCTGGTCCGGAAGTCGGGGTCGTTCTTCTCCTACGGCGACACCCGGCTCGGACAGGGTCGCGGCAACGCCAAGCAGTTCCTCGCCGAGAACTCGGAGGTCGCCGCCGAGCTGGAAGAGAAGATCCGCGCCGCGCTCGGCATCGGCGGCGAGGAAGCGGCTCCGGCCGAGCCGCAGGAGCCGGCGGTGGCCGAGGCGAAGGCTGCCTGAGCGACGCAGCCAATAGAATCGCCCACCGCATGAGCGACGAAACGATCTTCTACATCGTCGGGCCGGTTCTCGCTGTCTCGGCGATCGTCGTCAGCCTGATCGGACTGCGCCTGCAGCGGTTCCCCGGGAGGGCGGCGGCGCTCGTCTTCCTCTGGTTCGCGATCCTGGTCGGCGGGACGGCCACCTACGCCGTCCTGCACTCTCAGGACGAGGAAGTCGAACGCGAGCAGGAGAGCGGCCTGCCCCAGGCCACGAAAGAATCCGAAGCGGCCGAGAGCCAGTAGTAGTAACGGGCTCGAGGTTCTGGCTAGGCTGAGCGTATGCCCAGCTACCACGTCACCACGTTCGGCTGCCAGATGAACGTGCACGACTCCGAGCGGATGCGGGGAATGCTCGAGTCGCTCGGCTACGAGCGGGCGCCGAGCCGCGCCGAAGCCGACCTGATCCTCTTCAACACCTGCTCGATCCGCGAGTCGGCCGACAATCGCTTCGTCGCTCACCTCGGCGAGGCGAAGCGTCTGAAGGGCGAGGACCCGGAGCGGATTGTGGGGGTCGGCGGCTGCTGGGCGCAGTCGGTCAAGGAGGAGGTGTTCGAGCGCTTCCCCTTCGTCGACGTCGCCTTCGGGCCCGGCCAGATCCACCGGCTCGCCGAGTTCCTCAACTCAGACTCGCTGAGCGCGCAGGGGTACTTCGAGTTCGAGGCCTTCTCCGGCCACCTGCCGTCACGGCGGGAGCGCGAGTTCCAGGGCTGGCTGCAGATCTCGCAGGGCTGCAACTGCAAGTGCGCCTACTGCATCGTTCCCTCGACCCGCGGCCGCGAGCGGAGCCGGGAGCCCGGCGAGCTGGTCGCCGAAGCGGAGGGGCTGGCCTCCGACGGGGTGCGCGAGCTGACCCTGCTGGGCCAGAACGTCAACAGCTACGGACGCGACCTGCCGAAGGGATCGCGGATCGGCTTCCCCGAGCTGCTCGCCCGGGTCGACGCGGTCGAGGGGATCGAGCGGATCCGCTACACCAGCCCGCACCCGAAGGACATGCGCGAGGACGTGATCCGCGCCCACGCCGAGCTCCCCGCCCTCTGCGAGCACATCCACCTGCCTCTTCAGTCGGGCTCCAGCGCGGTCCTCAAACGGATGCGCCGCACCTACGACCGCCGGCGTTACATGGACCGCGTCGCGCTGATCCGCGAGCACGTTCCCGACTGCGCGATCACCACCGACATCATCGTCGGCTTTCCCGGCGAGACGGAGGCGGACTTCGAGCAGACGCTGCAGGTGGTCGAGGAGGTCGGCTACGATGGCGCCTTCACCTTCGTCTTCTCGCCGCGGCGCGAGACCGAGGCGGCGACGATGGACGAGCAGGTGTCCCACCGGGTGAAGCGCGAGCGAATGGAGCGGCTGGTCGAGCTGGTGCAGCGAAGGGCCGCCGAACGGGGGCGGCGGTTCGTCGGGCGGGATATGGAGGTGCTGGTCGAGGGACCGAGCCGCACCGATCCGGCCCGGCTGCGGGGACGCACGAGGCACAACAAGACGGTCAACTTCGACGGGGTGGCGGAGCCCGGAGAACTCGTCGAGATCCAGATTGACGGCGCGACCTCGACGACGCTGAGCGGGAGCGAACGGCTATTGAGCCGCGCGTAGTCGGCATCTTCGGGCCGACCGGGGTCGGCAAGACCGGAGTCGCCATCGCCCTCGCCGAGCTGCTGCGGGAGCGCGGCGAGGACCCGGTAGCGATCTCCTGCGACGCGCTGCAGGTCTACGAGGGGTTGAGCGTCCTGACCGGGGTTGCGACGGCCGGGCAGCGGGAGAGGCTGGAGCATCGGCTGGTCGGGATCGTGCCGGTCACGCAGCCGTTCTCGGCGGGCGACTACATGCGGCTCGCCCACGAAGAGATCGATCGGGCGCTGGAAACGGGAAGGCGGCCGATCGTCGTAGGGGGGACCGGCTTGTACCTGCGGGCGGCAGTGGCCGAGCTTTCGCTGGTCAAGGCTCCCCCCGGGGCCGAGGACTCCGAGCTGTGGTCGCCGCGGACGCGCCTGCCGACGACGATCTTCGGGCTGGACATGGAGCGGTCGCTGCTCTACGAGCGGATCGACGCCCGGACCGAGGCGATCGTCGCCGCGGGGGCTGAGGACGAGGTGCGGCGGGCGGAAGAGCTGGGGCCGTCGCGCACCGCCCGCAAGGCGCTCGGCTTCGACGAGCTGCTCGGCGGCGACGTCGAGCGGATGAAGAAGCGCTCGCGCAACTACGCGCGCCGCCAGCTCACCTGGATGCGCAAGATCCCCAACCTGCTGCGAATCGATCGCACCGGGCGCGACGACGCCGAGGTCGCCGCGGAAATGGCCGCCGCACTTACGCCGAGGGACGATTATTGATGCCTATGGGGTCATCAACTCGCCAATCGGCCGCCGAATAGGCTGCCGGCGTGAGATTCGAGAAGTGGCAGGCGCTGGGGAACGACTACGTGATCCTCGAGGCCGACGACCTTCCCTGGGAGCTGAGCGCGGCCCGGGTGCGGCGGCTCTGCGATTCTCACTTCGGGATCGGCTCCGACGGGGTGCTGCTGCTCACGCGCAGCGAGGACCCCGGGCTGGTCGCCGAGCTGCGGATCTTCAACCCGGACGGCTCCGAGGCCGAGCTGTCGGGTAACGGGGTGCGGGAGGCGGTCCTCTACCTGCGCCGCCGCGGCTGGACGGACGAGGACGTATTCACCGTTGGGACGGCGGCCGGCCCGGTCAGCCCGACGATCGCCTCGGAGCGAACCTGCTCGGTCGAGATGGGACGTGCCTCGACGGCCTCCAAGGGCTTCCCTTCTGGGAAGCCGGACGGGCGCGGCTCGCTCACCGCCGCCGGCCGCGAGTGGGCGTTCCAGCACGTCGCGATCGGCAACCCGCAGTGCGCGATCGAGGTCGGCGATCGGCTGGAGGATCTCGACCTGGGGGCGATCGGGCCCGAGATCGAAGCCCACGAGCTGTTCCCGAACCGGACCAACGTCTCCTTCTACAGGGTCGACGGCAGCCGGGTGCGGGCGCGAATCTTCGAGCGCGGCGTGGGGGAGACGCTCTCCTCGGGGACGGGTGCCAGCGGGGCCGCGGTGGCGGCCTTCCTGCGCGGCGCGTCGAGCCCGATCGTGGTCGAGCTGGACGGCGGCGAGCTCGAGGTCGAGATATCCGACGACCTCGACCTGCGGCTGACCGGCTGGGCCGAGCCGGTCTGCTCGGGCGTGCTTTCGGCTGAGCTGCTGCAAGCGCTCGCCGCGCTGGACGGTTAGATTCCGCGCCCGTGGGGATCGCGGACCCGTCCAAGCGCCTGGAGGCGATGCCTCCCTACATGTTCCAGGAGCTGGAGCGGCGAATCGCCGAGAAGCGCGCCGCCGGGATTGATGTGATCAGCCTCGGGATCGGCGATCCCGACGAACCCGCCTACCCCAACATCGTCACGGCGATGCAGGAGGCGGTGGCCGACCCCTCGACTCATCGCTACCCGACAAACCGCGGTCGCGACGAGTTCCGCGAGGCGTTCGCCGAGTTCTACGACCGTCGCTTCGGGGTCGAGATCGACCCCGGGAGCGAGGTGATCCCGGCGATCGGGGCCAAGGAGTGCATCTACAACCTCTGCTTTGCCTTCCTCGATCCGGGCGGCGTAGCGCTCGCCTCCGATCCCGGCTACCCGGTCTACACCGGCGGCCCGATCCTCGCCGAAGCCACCCCCGAGCTGCTGCCGCTGGTCCCCGAGCTGGGCTTCGCCCCCGATCTCGGCGCGGTTCCGCCCGAGGTGGCGGCGAAGGCGCGGCTGATGTTCGTCAACTACCCCAACAACCCGACCGGAGCCGTCGTCCCCGAGGGCTTCTTCGAGCTGGTGGTCTCCTTCGCCCGCGAGCACCAGATCCTCGTCGTCCATGACAATGCCTACTCGGAGACGACCTACGACGGCTATGTTGCGCCGAGCTTCCTCGCCACGCCGGGCGCCAAGGAGGTCGGGGTCGAGGTCTTCTCGCTCTCCAAGGGCTACAACATGACCGGCTGGCGCTGCGCGGCGATACTCGGCAACGCCGAGGCGGTGCAGACCTACTGGCGGCTGAAGACCAACGTCGACTCGGGCCTGTTCGAGGCGGTGCAACTCGCCGGCGCCGCGGCGCTGCGCGGCCCCAGCGGGCCGCTGGAGCGGATGAACGAGACCTACGCCCGGCGCCGCGATCTGGTGGTCGGCGCGCTGCGCGAGATCGGCGTCGAGGTCGGCTCGCCGAAAGGGACGATCTACGTCTGGGCGCCGGTCCCCGCCGGCCACAGCTCGGCATCGTTCGCCGAGCTGGTCCTCGAGGAGGCGGCGGTGGTCGTCTCGCCCGGCTCGATGTACGGGCCGAGCGGCGAGGGCTTCTTCCGGATCGCGCTGACCACCCCCGACGACCGCATCGCCGAGGCGGTCGAGCGGATGCGCAAGCACTTGGCTTAGGGACGTTCCGGCCCTACCGGGACGCCTCCCGCGCCGCCTGGAGCTTGGTCCAGTAGCGGTTCAGGCCACGCCACTGGTACTCGGGCGGGACGCACTGGATCAGCTCGGCAGCGGCCTCGGGGGTGGACGCCGTCGCGGCCACTCGCTCTCGATGTCGCCGCTCGTAGGCGGTCTCGTCCAGCTCGCGGGCGAGCCGCGCCTCCTCGCGCAGGCGCTCGCGGACCTCCGCCAGGTGCGCCGCCGGCTCGTCGACCTGGCCGAAGTGAGTGAGCGCGAGACGCTCGGGCCGCCAGTCCTCGACGATCCGGGTCGAGTCCTGCCAGGCCTCGATGTCGATGTCCGGCGGCGGGGTGGGGGGGACGGTGAGGCCTGTGCCGGGGATCCGCACCGCGGCGACGTCGCCGACGAAGGCGGTGCCGCTGTCGGTGTGCAGGTAGCAGACGTGGTGGGAGGCGTGGCCCGGCGTGTAGGCGACTCGCATGCCGAGCACCGACTCGCCGCCGGCTAGCGCCGTCACGTTGGCCTCCGGCACCGGGACGATCTCTCCCCACAGCCGCTCCATCTGGTCTCCGTAGAGGCGCTCGGCGCTGGCCAGCAGCTTCGAGGGGTCGACCAGGTGGGGGGCACCGCGCTCGTGCACGTAGACCTCGAGGTCGGGCCAGTGCCGCACCAGGGCGCCGGTCGCGGCCGCGTGGTCGAGGTGGATGTGGGTGAGGAGCAGCGCTCGCGGCCGCTCCTCGCCGAGAGCCCCGAGCAGCGTCTCCAGCGAGGACTCGGGCCCGGGGTCGATCAGCGCCGCGCCGACCTGCCAGCAGCCGATCACGTGCGGCCGCCCGAGGTGCATGACGTCGATGACGCGCATCGTCGCTGGTCCGCGCCGCCTACGCGGCTGCCGGCGCGGGGAAGCGGTCGTCGGCTTCGAGCGTCTGCCGCAGGCCCTCCTCCATGCCGCGTGGCGCGTAGCCCAGCTCGCGGCTCGCCTTCTCGTGGCTGGCCCAGAAGGTGACGCCGTCCGCAGAGGAGATCAGCTCGCGCAGGTTGGGCGGCTGGCCCATCATCTTGCCGACCAGCGGTCCGATCGGCGTCAGCACCTTCATCATCGCGACCGGCATCGCGTGTTTCGGCGCCTTGCGGTCGGTGACGCCCGCGACGACCTCGATCGCGTCGCGGACCGTGGTCACCGGCCCGCTCAGCACGTAGGCCTCGCCGACCTGGCCCTTGTCCAGCGCCAGGATGATCCCGGCGGCTATGTCGTCCACGTGCGAGAGGCAGATCCCCAGCTCGGGGAAGGGCAGCAGCGGCATCCTGCCGGAGAAGAACTGTTCGAGCAGGGCGGCGATCGAGGAGGTGTCGCCGGGCCCGTAGACGCCGCCCGGCTGGACGATCACGCAGGGCAATCCCTGCTCGGCGATCATCCGCTTGGCGATCTTGTGCGCCTCGAGCTTGGTCTCCTCGTAATAGGAGGTGAACTCCTTGCCGGGGTGCTCGTAGGACTCGTCGACCACCCTGCGGTGCGTATTGCCGAAGGCGCCGACGGTCGAGATGTAGACGACCTTCGGCACTTCGGCCGCCAGCGCGGCGCTCAGCACCCGCTCGGTGCCGGCCACGTTGGCCTCCCACATCGCCGGGCGCTGCGAGGCGGGGATGCCGACCTCGTACATCGCCGCGGCGTGGATCGCCGCGTCGCAGCCGTCCATGCCGCGGCGGATCGCCTCGGCGTCGCCGAGGTCGCCGCTGATCAGCTCGCAGCCCAGCTCGGCGACCTCGCGGCCCTTCTCGGGGTTGCGGACCAGGCAAACGACCTCGTCGCCCCGCTCGCGCAGCTGGCGGACGACCGCACCGCCGATGAACCCCGTGCCGCCGGTTACGAAGACCTTCACAGGCGTTAAGCCTATCCACTCGGGCACCGCCACCTACAATCCATTCGAGTGGATCGATCGAGGAACGGGCGCAACAGGCAGACGCGCTACCGCGCGGATGGCGCCGGCGTCTCCAACCCGCGGGCGCGCCAGCGTGCCCTGGCGGTCGGCATCGCCGCGAGTGGCGGCGACAGCGACCCGCTGGCCGAGCTGAAAGAGCTGCTTCGCACCGCCGGCGTGGCGACCGCGGGCGAGGCCGTGCAGCACCGCGCCACAGCGGACCCCGACCGCTACGTCGGCCGCGGCAAGCTGGCCGAGCTGAAGCGCCAGATCGCCGCCTGCGACGCCAACCTGGTCGCCTGCGACGACGAGCTGGCGCCGCGTCAGGAGCGCAACCTCGAGGCGGCGCTGGGGGTGCCGGTGATCGACCGGACCGCCGTGATCCTCGACATCTTCGCCGACCACGCCCACTCGGCCGCGGGCAAGCTGCAGGTCGAGCTGGCCCAGCTCGAGTACAACCTGGCGCGGATGCGGGGGCTGTGGACCCACCTCGAGCGGCTCGGCGGCGGGATCGGCACCAGGGGACCGGGCGAGAGCCAGATCGAGACCGACCGGCGCCTCGCCCGCGACCGGATCGCCGCCCTGCGACGGCGGCTGCAGCGACTGGAGCGCAACCGCGGCGTGATGCGGGCGCGGCGCCAGCGCTCCTCGCTGCCCCGGGTGGCGCTCGCCGGCTACACCAACGCCGGCAAGTCGACCCTGCTGGGCGCGCTGAGCGGGGCGGAGATCGGCGTCGGCGACAGGCTCTTCCACACCCTCGACCCGACGACGCGCAGCGTCACGCTCTCCGGCCGCGACTTCCTGGTCACCGACACGGTCGGCTTCATCGAGAAGCTGCCGCACCAGCTGGTCGAGGCCTTCAAGGCGACCCTGGAGGAGACGGTGCAGGCCGACCTGATCCTCCAGGTGGTCGACGCGGCGGCGCCCGAGGAGCGGCGGCTGGCCGACCTGGAGGCGGTCGACGCTGTGCTGGAGGAGATCGGCGCGGGCGGGCGCCCGCGGCTGCTGGTGCTCAACAAGGCGGACCTGCTCGACCGCGACGAGCGGCACGAGGCGCTGCTGCGCCACCCCGGCGCCGTCCTCGTCTCGGCGCTGGACGGCGAGGGGATCGAGGGGCTTCGGGAGCGGATCGAGTCCGCATTCGAGGACACCCTCGCCGAGGTCGATCTACTCTTCCCCTACGACGAAGGAGCTCGGTTGCACGAGCTGCACGAGATCGCCGGCGACCTCCAGCGGACCGAGCGGGCCGACGGCGTCCTCGTCCACGCGCAGGTGCCGTGCGCTGAGATGCACCGCTTCGACGACCTCAAGACTGCCGCCGCGTAGGCGGAGAGGGCGCTGTAGGGTGGCCGCCGTGCAACTCCGGGTGCTGAAGCTGCAGGACGAGGCCGTCGTGCCCAGCAGGGCCCATGAGGGGGATGCGGGGCTCGATCTTCATGCCTGCGAGGCGGCGCACCTCGGGCCGGAGGAGAGGTGGAGCGTCGGCACCGGGGTGGCAATCGAGGTTCCCGAGGGGCACGCGGGCCTGGTGCTGCCGCGGTCCGGGCTGGCGCGGGAGCACGGGATCGCCCTGGTCAACGCGCCCGGCCTAATCGACTCCGGCTACCGGGGCGAAGTCCGCGTGCTCTTGCTCAACACCGACCCGGCCGAGATCTTCCGGGTCGAACCCGGGGACCGGATCGCGCAGCTGGTGATCGCGCCGGTCGCCTCCGCCGATCCGCTCGAGGTGGAGGCGCTGAGCGAGACCGCTCGCGGCGACGGCGGCTTCGGCTCGAGCGGCCGCTAGCCGAGCGCGGCCTTGCGAGCGCACTCCTCCGCAGCCAGCTCCAGCCTGTCGTCGAGCGGCTCCAGGTCGGGCCGGCTGCCGTAGCGGCGCTCCAGGGCGAGGGCGAGCAGGCGGTCGGCCAGCCAGGCGTTCTTCGGGAGGAGGGGGCCATGCAGGTAGGTGCCGATCAGGTTTCCGCGCCGCACCCCCTCGAGGCCGTCCTTGCCGTTGTTGCCGAAGCCGGAGATCACCCGGCCGAGCGGCGCGGCGCCGGCGCCGAGGTAGGTCCGCCCGCCGTGGTTCTCGAAGCCGGCGACGGTGCGCGACCCATCGCCGAGGTCGACCTCGATCGCGACGTTGCCGATCAGTCGCGGCCCCGGCTCGCGCACCGTCTCGAGGTCGGCGAGGCCGAGGCCCGGCAGCTTCTCCTGGCCGAGCTGATAGCTGTGGCCGAGCAGCTGGTAACCGCCGCAGACGGCGAGCAGGACGGCGCCGTCGCCGACCGACGCCGCGACCGCGTCGCGCTTGCTGGCCACCATGTCGGCGGCAACCGCGCGCTGATCGCGATCCTGCCCGCCGCCCAGGTAAAGCAGGTCGTGCGCAGCGGGGTCGAAGGCCTCGCCGGGGCCGGCGGCCGCGTAGGAGAACCCGATCCCGCGCCACTCGCAGCGCCGCCGCAGGAAGATGATGTTCCCCCGGTCCGCGTAGATGTTCATCTGCTCCGGGTAGAGGGCGAGCAGCCGAAGCTCCATCAGCCTTCCTTCCCCAGCAGAACCACGGTGGACCCGACGTGCGCATCGGTGGCAGGGATCGAGCGTCGCCCGGCGACCCGCAGCCCGACCTCCGCAGCCTCGGCCTCCAGCGTCGCGGCGTCCAGCTCCCGCAGCACGACCTCGTCGACCGCCTCGCTCAGCTCGCCGCCGGGCGAGACGGTCTGCCGCAGCCGCCGCACCCGGATCGCGCCGTTGCCGCTCGCCGCCTCGATCGGCAGACTCGAGTAGACCCACCCGTCGACCTCGCGGGCGTCGGGAAGGGGAGGGGGGGCGTCGGTGGGAGCGGGCACTGCCTCCACGATCGCAAACGCCGCGACCCCGCCGTCGCCGAGATGCCGCTCGACCGACCGCAGACAGGCGAGACGCTCATCGGCGCTGTCGAGGAGCTGGATCAGCTGCATCGGCGCGATCGCCAGCTCGAACGCGGAACCCAGCTCGAAGTCCCTTACGTCGGCGACCACAGTCTCGATCGTCGGCGCGTCGGCGCTTCCGTCCAGCTCGGCGATCAAAGCTGCACTTGCGTCCACCCCGACCACCCGATGCTCGCGCCGCGCCAGATGCCGCGTCACCCGACCGGTGCCGCAGCCGAGGTCGAGGATCCGGCCGGCGCACTCGTCCGCCAGCTCCTCCCACAAAGCCAGATCGGCCGCGTAGCCCCCGCACTCCGCTTCGTGCCAAACGACAGAAGCATCGCGGTCCCTCATCGCCAGAACTCCCGGGTCAGCCCGCGCGAGGACAGCACCCTGTGCAGCTCGAGCAGCGCCGTGTAGGTCGGCAGCGCGAAAAGCCGCTGCGGCGCCGCCTCGAGCGCCGCGTCCAGCGAGCGCTCTATGTCGCGGTCGACCGCGATCGCGCTTTCAGGCCAGCCGGCGTATTTGAGCCGCAGCGCCAGCTCCGGCGCCCGCCTCCCGGCGCAGGTCACTCGCCGCACGGCGGGGCCCAGCAGCTCGAGGTCGGCGTCCCAGATCCAGGAGATGTCGCGGCCGTCGGCGATTCGGTCGTTGAGGGCGATCCAGAGGTCGAGCTGCGCCTCGCCCGCCTCCAGCTGCAGGGTGCGCAGCACCTCGTTCGTCCCGGCTGGGTTCTTGATCAGCAGGATCGAGACCGACCGCTCGCCGACCGCGACCGTCTCGACCCGGCCGAATGCGCCGCGCATCGCGCCCAGCGCGGCAGCGATCCCCGGCGGCTCTATCCCCAGCTCGAGCGCCACGGCGACCGCGGCGAGGGCGTTGTAGACGTTGTAGAGGCCCGGCAGGGGCAACTCCAGCCGCAGCTCGCCGCCGGGGATCCGCAGCATCGCCGTCGAGCCGCTCATCCCGTGCAGCTCCACCCGGGTGGCCGCCACGTCGGGCACCGGCCGCTCGGCGCCGCAGCCGGGGCAGGAGTAGTGCCCCAGGTGGCCGACGAAGGCCCGCTCGTAGGCGTACGGGTGCCCGCAGCGCCGGCAGTGCCTCGCGTCGAAGGCGTGCTGCAGCTCCGGCAGCGCCTGGGCGGCATCGTCGATCCCGAAGTAGACGATGCCATCGCGGCGGCGTCCCTCGGCGTCGCGGCCGAGGTCGGCGACCAGCGGGTCGTCGGCGTTGAGCGCGAAACGGCTGCGCCCGGCGCGCGCGGTGACCGTCTTCGCCCACTCGTCGGCCAGCGCCTCGGTCTCGCCGTAGCGATCGAGCTGGTCGCGGAAGAGGTTGCCGAGCACGACGAGCGCCGGGTCGAGCTGCGCCGCGACCTCGGGCAGCCACGCCTCGTCGACCTCGAACAGGCCCTCGCGCCCCCCTTGCTCGAGCAGCGCCGTGGCGATCCCCCAGGTCATGTTCGAACCGGCTCGGTTGTGGACGGGGCCGCGGCCCTCGGAAGCGAGCAGCGCCGCGATCATCCCCGCCGTCGTGGTCTTGCCGTTGGTGGCGCTGACCAGGGTCACGCCGCGATCGAGCCGGGCGCCCATTCGGGCGATCGCCTTCGGGTCCATGCGCAGGAGCAACCGCCCCGGCAGGGTCGTGCCGCCGCCGCGCCCGCTGGCCCGGCTGGCGGCGCCGACCGTCCGCGCCGCGAGCCGCTTCGCTCCGAACAGCACGCCGTCCGGCCCGCGGCTCACCCCCCGGCTCGCGGCGGGACGATCACGCTCAGCGCCCGCGGCAGCAGCCGCAGCGACGCCGGCAGGTCGGTCAGGTGCTCGCCATCGGCGAAGACGGGGAAAGGCCGGCTGGCACTCAGCTCGAGGCGCGCAGCGCGGAAGACACGAACCTCGTCCTCCTCGACGTGGGCGCCCTTGAACACCTTGGGCAGGTTACCCAGGAAGCGCAGCTTGCCGACCTCGCCGACCGTGACGACATCGAACTGCCCGTCGTCCAGCTCGGCGTCGGGAGCGATGAACATGCCGCCGCCGAACGCCCTGCTGTTGGCGACGGAGACCGAGTAACCGGTGAAGCGCTCGCGCTCCTCGCCGACTCGGATCGTGAAGCGGGCCGGCTTCCAGCCGAGCAGCGTGCGCACTCCGGCGTAGGCGTAGACCAGGTTGCCGCGCAGCCACCTGGTCTGGTTGGCGCGGCGGTTGGCGACCGAGTCGAAGCCGGCGCTGACCACGCCGAGGAACCGCTTCCCGTTGACCTCGCCGACGTCGATGCGCCGCGTCCGACCGTCTGCAAGCACTGCCACCGCGCCCTCCGGGTCCTCCGGGATGCCCAGCACCCGGGCCAGGTCGTTGCCGCGTCCCCCGGGGACGATGCCCAGCGGCGTCTCGGAGCCGGCCAAGGCGCCGCCGATCGCCCCGACCAGGCCGTCGCCGCTCATCACGGCCGGCACCTCGCCGGCCTCGGCGGCGCGCAGCGCCCGTTCGACGCCGTCCTCGATTCCGCGGGTTCGCTCCACCCGGAAGGCGATGCGCCGTGCGTCCAGCTCCCCCTCGAGTCGCGGCAGCAGCTTCAGGGTGCGGCCGTGCGCCGAAGCGGGGTTGACCAGCAGCGCCAGCGGCATGCCCGAGAGGTCCATCCCGCGGCAGCCTATTTCGCCCCTCGGGGGCGGAGGACCGCGAGGACGAACGGCTCGCCGCCCACCTCTCCCGTCTCGAACCGCTCGAACCCGTGCTGAGCGAGCCGCCAGTCGGCCAGCCGTCGCCGACCGATCAGCAGCACGTGGCCGCCCGGACCCAGCACCCGCGCCAACTCGCCGGGGTGCAGCGGGCCGTCACCCTGCACCACCAGGTCGAAGAAGCCCTCGGGGTAGGGGAGGCGACGCCGTCCGCCCTGCTTGAAGGCGACGCGCCCCTCGGGATCGAGGCCGGTCCGGGCGACCGCGTCGCGGATCGCCTCCGCGTCGCGGTCGACGCCGCGCACCCGTGCGGCTGGGAACTCGCGCGCAAGGAACAGCACTCCGTCGCCCCGCCCGCAGCCGACTTCGAGGACGCGCTCGGGGCGACCGGGAACGCGAAGCACTGCGGCGGCGAGCGGTATCAGCGGGGCCGGCATCTCGTCGACATCATCTAGGCTTTCACGCCGATGCAGGGGTCCCGAGACCGCACCAAGCTGATCGTCCTCGCCGTATTCGCCGTGCTCGTCGCCGGCGTCGTCGCGGCGATCCTGATTTCCCGCGCCGGCGGCGGCGAGTCGAGCGCGACCGCCGGTGTCGCCGGCTGCAAGCAGGTCGAAGCGCCGCCGCCGAAGAAGGTCAGCTACAAGGCGCCGAAGCAAACGGTGAAGAGGGGGGAGAAGCTGACCGCGGTGGTGGAAACGAGCTGCGGCAGCTTCGAGATCGCGCTCGACAGCAAGCGGGCGCCGAAGTCCGTCGACTCGTTCGTCTTCCTCGCCGAAGAAGGCTTCTACGACGGCCTCACCTTCCACCGGGTGGCTCCCGGCTTCGTGATCCAGGGCGGCGACCCGCTCGGCGACGGCACCGGCGGGCCGGGCTACAGCGTCGACGAGAAGCCGCCCGCCAACCTCTCCTACACGAAGGGCACGGTGGCGATGGCGAAGAGCTCGGCCGAGCCGCCCGGCCGCTCCGGCAGCCAGTTCTTCGTCGTGCTCGCTCCGGACGCCGGCCTGCCGCCCGAATACGCGCTGATCGGCAAGGTCAGCAAGGGCTTCGGCACGGTCGAACGGATCGGCGAGCTCGGCACCCCGGCGGAAAAGCCGAAGCAGACCGTGCTGATCGAAGGAATCGCGATCGAGAACGGCTAGGCGGGGCCGAAAAAGTCACGCGCCTGTTCGGCGACCAGCTGCGGTCGCTCGTCGACGATGAAGTGGCCGCAGTCGGCGACCAGATCAACCGACATCCGGTCGGCGTGGCGCTCGTAACCGGGCAGCATCCCGGGGGTCTGCGCCACGTCGTCGGTCCCGAACAGCAGCCGGGTCGGCACGGCGAGCCGCTTGTCCGCGTAGCGGCCGCGGAGGATCGGCCCGACCTCGCGCAGGTACAGGACCCTGTACATCTGCACCCCGGCGCGCGCCCGGGCGGGCTCGGCGAGGTTGTCGGCGAAGGCGCGCAGCGTCGCCTCGTCCCAGACCTCTTTCCTGGTCGAGGCGCCGACCAGGACGCGGGGGACGAAGCGGCCGCTGCGGTGCAGCTGGTAGCCGATCCCTGGCGAGAGGATCAGCAACTGGTACCAGAAGCGCCAGAGCCGGGGCAGCATCCGGCTCCGCGCGACCCACGGGTGGACGATGTTGAGCACCAGGAAGCGCTCGAAGCGCTCGGGCGCCTTCAGGCAGAGCAGGAAGCCGATCCAGCCGCCCCAGTCGTGGCCGACCAGCTTCACCCGCTCGATCCCCAGCTCGTCGATGACGGCGAGCACGTCGTCGGCGAGGTTCTCCTTCTCGTAGCCGTCTGGCGGCGCGTCGGACCAGCCGAAGCCGCGCAGGTCGAGCGCCAGGACGCGGTGGCGGTCGGCCAGCGCCGGCATCAGGTGGCGCCACTCGTACCAGTGCTGCGGCCAGCCGTGCAGGCAGAGCACCGCGTCCTCGCCGGAGCCGGCTTCGGCGACGTGGAAGTCGAGGCCGCGCGCCCGCACGGTGCGGTGGCTGACGCCGTCGACGTGTGGAGGCCCCCCCATGCACGAAACCTACAAGGCGGGCGGCTCCTCTAACCTGCGGCCATGGCGAAGGCGCGCGAGGGGGACCCGGCACCCGACTTCGAGCTGCCCGGGACCGGCGGCAGGACCTACCGCCTCTCCGACTACCGGGGACGAAAGCTGGTCCTCGCCTTCTACCCGGGGGACTTCACGCCGGTCTGCACCAGGCAGTTCTGCTCCTACCGCGATGAAGGCGGCCGCCTCGACGCGATCGACGCCGAGGTGCTCGGCATCTCGCCGCAGTCGGTCGACTCGCACGAGCGCTTCGTCCGCGAGAAGAGCCTCAACGTGCCGCTGCTCGCCGACGAGGACAAGGCGGTCGCCCGCGCCTACGGCATCGTCGCCGGCCCGATGGTGCGCCGCGCCACCTTCGTGATCGACGAGCGGGGCACGATCCGCCACCGCAACGTGACTTTGGCCGGCCTCAGCTTCGACACCGTCGAGGAGATCGAGGCCGCCGTCGCAGCGGTCGGGTGAAGCCGGCACCGCCGCGACCGTTCGAGGCCGGCGAGGGTCTGACGATCCGCGGCGAGACGGCGGGGGAGGGGCCGCCGCTCGTGCTCTGCCACGGGATCACCGCGACCCGCCGCTACGTGGTTCACGGCTCGCGGGCGCTGGAGCGCGCCGGCCACACCGTCATCTCCTACGACGCGCGCGGCCACGGCGAGTCCGACCCCGCCCCTGCCGGCCGGGGTTATGGATACCCGGAGCTGGTCAACGACCTGGAGTCGGTCCTCGCGGCCACCGCCGGGGAGGCGCCGTTCGTCCTCGCCGGGCACTCGATGGGCGCCCACACCGCGATCGCCTACGCGCTGCGCCATCCCGAGCGCCTCGCCGGCCTGGTGGCGATCGGGCCGGTCTACGAGGGCGAGGTCACGAGCGCGGCGCTCGCCTTCTGGGACGGCCTCGCGGCGGCGCTGGGGGAGGGAGGGGTCGACGGCTTCGTCGACTACGTCGCCCGCGAGCAGGGAATCGATCCGGCCTGGCGCGGCCCAATCCTGCGTTTCACCCGCGAGCGGATGCTGCTGCACCGCCATCTCGATGCCCTGGCGGAGGCGCTGCGGCAGGTGCCGCGTTCCCGCCCGTTCGGAGCGGTCGAAGAGCTGGAGGCGCTGGACGTGCCCGCCCTGGTCGTCGCCAGCCACGACGCCGCCGACCCTGGGCACCCGCGCGAGGTCGCCGAGCTGTACGCGTCGCGGCTGCCGCGGGCGCAGCTGGTCGGCGAGGCCGAGGGGGAGTCTCCGCTCGCCTGGCAGGGCGGCAAGCTGTCGCGCCAGCTCGCCGCCTTCTGCGCGGAGCCGCCGGTGGCGGCGGCTTTAGGCGCCGCATAGGACCGGTTCACTAGTTTTTGGGCGATGAGCGCACCGGGAGAGGGGACCTTGCGGGCGATCGCGACCTTCGTCGCGGTATTCGGCATCGGCGTCGCCACCTACATCACGATCGCCGACTCGGGCGGCGGAGCGCCGGCCTGCCTCGCGGGCGGCGGTGGCTGCGAGACGGTCGCCGACAGCTCCTACTCGCACATCCTCGGGATCAACGTCGCGGTGTTCGGGATCGTCGGCTACGTGCTGCTGGTGGCGGCGGCGCTGCTGCGCGGCGACGCCGCCCGCATGGCCGGCTTCGGGATCTCGCTTGCCGGCTTCGGCTTCAGCGTCTACCTGACGTACCTCGAGCTGTTCAAGATCGAAGCGATCTGCCAGTGGTGCGTGGCGAGCGCGGTGCTGATGACGATCCTCTTCGGGTTAAATGCAGTGCGCATGGTCGGCTACGTAGGAAGGCCCGCATGAGCGGCAAGAGCGCCAGAGAGGAACGCCGCGAACAGCGGCTGCAGCAGGAAAGCGAAGGCGAGCGCCAGAAGAGGCGCAAGCGGCTGCTGCAGATCGGCAGCGCCGCGG
The DNA here is from genome assembly GCA_963730315.1 of uncultured Solirubrobacterales bacterium. Taxonomy (GTDB): domain Bacteria; phylum Actinomycetota; class Thermoleophilia; order Solirubrobacterales; family 70-9; genus VRUE01. The sequence continues at coordinate 53,402 of CAVSRD010000005.1, forward strand.
TCTTCGTGGCGGTTGTCGCGGTCGCAGTGGTGATCGTCGTCGCCAGCAGCGGCGGAGGCGGCGGAGGCGAAGTCGACCTCGAAGACACCAGCCTGGTCGAGAACGAGCTGAGCGGGATCCCGCAGGAAGGATTGGTCCTCGGCCGGCCGCAGGCGAAGGTGACGCTATGGGAGTACGGCGACCTCCAGTGCCCGGTCTGCAAGGCCTACTCCGAAGAAATCATCCCGGAAGTGATCGACTCCGAGGTGCGCCGCGGCGCGGCGAAGATCGAGTTCCGCAACTTCACGATCATCGGCCCGGAATCGATCCCCGCCGGAGCGGCGGCGGTCGCCGCCGGCAAGCAGGGCCGCGGCTGGGAATACCTCGAGCTCTTCTATCGAAACCAGGGCACCGAGGGGTCCGGCTACGTCACCGACGAATTCATGACCGAAGTCGCCAAGGGCGCCGGCGTGCCGAACATCACCAAATGGAACAAGGATCGCAAGAGCTCCAAGGTGAAATCCGAAGTGGAAGCGACGACCTCCGAAGCGCAGCGGCTGGGCTTCACCGGGACGCCCTCGTTCGCGATCGAAGGCCCCGGCACGAGCGGCAAAGAAACGCTCGGCACTCCCGGCTCGGCCGGCACGATCGAAGAAGCGATCGAAGAAGCGGGCTGAGGCGTCGAGTTCACATAACCACCATTATCGTGCGTTGGACCGCGATCAGGCGGCCACGATGGCGCTGCCCCGCGCCATCGGCCGGACGATCGGCGGGGCCTTCGGCAGCCGCCCTCGCTCGACGCGCTCCAGGGTGAGCGGCGAGGCTTCGATCGTCGCCACCGTGTCGCGGTTGCAGTGGCAGCCGTCGCCGAAGAAGCGCCAGGGCCGTTCGAGCCGGTCCTGCCAGCGGGCCAGGCCGGCGTCCTCGGCGCGCACGTGCTCGAGGAAGAGCATCCGGCCCCCGGGCCGCAGCAGCCGCGCCGTTTCGGCCAGCGCCGCCTCCGGGTCCGGCACCGTGCAGAGGACCAGCGTGAAGACGGCGGTGTCGAAGCTCGCGTCCTCGAAGGGCAGCCGTGCGGCCGGCGCTTCGATCAGCTGCACCCGCTGGTCCGTCTCAGCCAGCCTGTGGCGCAGGCGCCTCACCATGTACTTGTCGGGCTCACTGAGGACCAGCTCGGTGACCGTCTGCGGGTACAGCCCGAGGTTGGCGCCGGTCCCGGCCCCGATGTCGATCGTCCGCCCGCGCGCCTCGGACAGCGTCTCGCGCCGCATCTCGCGCAGCCCGGCCTCCTCGGTGCCCTTCAGGCTGCGGTCATAGAGCGCCGCGAAGGCCCGCCCCCAGGTCGCGTCGTAGATCCGTCCCATCTGCTGGGCGTCAGGCGGCGTCTCTCTGGGCAGCCGGCTCAGCCTCGCTCTCGCCGGCTTCCGCCCCGGCGGAGTGGCTCTTCGCGGCTCGTTCCTCGTAGGCGCGGCGGGCCGACCCGGGCACCTCGGCGATGATGCTGTCGACGCCCATGAAGCTCGCCACCGCCTCACGCCAGCGCCGCGGCAGGATGCCGCTGATCGCCACCGTGTACTTCAGCGAGCGCGGGATGAAGACGTCGACGCGGCCCGTCTCCAGCGCCTCGGCGATCGCCTCGGCGACGTCCTCGGGCTCCACTTTCTTGACGCCCCGCGTGTCGGAGACGCCTTCGGTCAGGGCGGTGTTGACGGTGACCGGCATCACGTAGGAGAAGTCGATGCCGCTGCCGCGCAGCTCGGCGCGCACCGCCTCGGTGAAGCCGACCACGGCGTGCTTGGTGCCCGAGTAGGTGACGATCCCCGGCACGCCGGCTTTCCCGGCCGAGGAGGCGAGGTTGACGACGTGACCGCCGCGGCGCGGCAGCATCCGCTCCAGCGCCAGCTGGGTGCCGGTGACGACGCCATAGACGTTGATCTCGATCTGGCGGCGGATCGACTCGTCGGCCTCTTCGACGAACCTCGTCACCGGCATGATCCCGGCGTTGTTGATCAGCACGTCGAGCGGACCGAGCTGGCGGTCGACCTCGCCGAGGAAGGCCGCGAAGGAGTCGCGGTCGGTGACGTCGAGTGGGATCGCGATCGTCCCGCCCCCCAGCTCCCCGGCGGTCTCTTCGGCCAGCGGCAAATCGAGGTCGCCGATCGCGACGCGGCAGCCCCTGCGGACCAGCGCCGCGGCGGTCGCCTTGCCGATCCCCCGGGCGCCCCCGGTGATCGCCACGACCTTGCCGCTGAGTGGGCGTCGCTCCTTCGCCATTGCTGTCCTCCTCCTCCGGTGGCTCCTAGGCCGCCGGTTTGTAGACGGTGACCACGGCGGCGCCGCCGAGGCCGATGTTGTGCTGCAGCGCGGTTTTCGCGCCCTCGACCTGGCGGGCGTCGGCTTCGCCGCGCAGCTGCCAGGTCAGCTCCGAGCACTGCGCCAGCCCGGTCGCGCCCAGCGGGTGGCCCTTGGAGATCAGCCCGCCGGAGGGGTTGACGACGACCTTGCCGCCGTAGGTGGTGGCTTCCTCGTCGACCAGCTTGTGGCCCTCGCCCTCCGCCGCGAAGCCGAGCGCTTCGTAGGTGATCAGCTCGTTGGCGCTGAAGCAGTCGTGCAACTCGCAGACATCGACCTCATCGGCCGCCACGCCGGCCTCCTCGTAGGCTTCGTCCGCCGCCCGCTTCGACATGTCGACGCCGACGATCTTCATGCAATCGGTGTCGTCGGCGAAGGTCGAGGAGAGGTCGGTGACCATCGACTGGCCGGCGATCTCGATCGCCCGCTCGCCGAGACCGTGCTCTTCGACGTAGCGCTCCGAGGCGACGATCGCGCAGGCCGACCCGTCGGAGGTCGGCGAGCACTGCAGCTTGGTCAGCGGCTCGTGGATCATCCTCGCCGCCTTGATCTCCTCGATCGTGTACTCGTCCTGGAACTGGGCGTAGGGGTTGTTGACCGAGTGCTTGTGGTTCTTCCAGCCGATCCATGCGTAGTGGTCGGGTTCGGAACCGTACTTCTCCATGTGGTCGCGGCCGGCGTTGCCGAACATCTGCGGCGCCGGCGGCGAGGACTCGGGGTCGCGGATTTCGAACATCCGCATCGCATGTTTGTCGATCGCGTTGGTGCGGTCGGTGTACTTGACGCCTAGCGAGCCGGGCTCCATCTTCTCGAAGCCGACCGCGAGCGCACAGTCGACCAGGCCGCCCTTCACCGCCTGGCGGGCGAGGAACAGCGCCGAGGAGCCGGTCGAGCAGTTGTTGTTGACGTTGACCACCGGGATCCCGGTGAGGCCGAGCTGGTAGAGGGCCCGCTGGCCGTAGGTCGAGTCGCCGTAGCAGTAGCCGGCGTAGGCCTGCTCGACGTCCTCGTAGGGAATGCCGGCGTCGGCGAGCGCCTTCTCCCCCGCGTCCCGGGCCCAGTCGGGGTAGTCGCCCTCCTTGTTGCCCGGCTTCTCGAACTTGGTCATCCCGACCCCGATCACGAACGTGCGGTTGCTCAAAGTCTCTCCTGTTGTCGCGCCGCGGCGGGCGGCGTTTGGCTGCGTAGCCAGGAAATCTAGCGGGCCTGGTCCGGGGACGCCAGCGCCGGCCGCTGTTCGCTCGGGTTCGACCAGAGCAGGAACGCCGCCCCGGCGATCGCGATGCCGATCGCGGTGCCGATCGCCCGCTGTCCGGCGGCGCGCAGCGCCGGCTCGCCCACGGTGTCGGCGAGCAGCACCACGTAGACGGTGATCGACGCGGTGAACAGCGCGTACTGGACGGTCAGCAGCCCGAAGGCGAGGGCGGCCGCGGCGGTAAGGGGGACGGCGAGCGCCAGGCCGTCACCCACCAGCCACGCCGAGAGGGCGGTCGCGATCACCAGGCCGATCGCGGTGCCGGCGGCGCGCAGGACCAGCCGGTGGAAGGTCTCCTCCCGTTCCGGTCGGAGCACGAAGAGGATCGTCAGCGGGATCCAGAAGCCGTGTTCCTGCATCCCTAGCAGCCAGTAGGCGGCGACCCCGAGCGCGAGGGCGGCGCCGAAGCGGATCGCGTGGCGGAAGCTGGTCGAGCGCATGGTCAGGTTGGAGCGCAGCGCGGCGAGCGCCGCGGGGGTGCTCCAGGCGTTCCCTCCCCCCTCCTCCGCGCGGTCGCCGGCCGCGTAGACGAAGAGCGAGAAGGCGGCCTGGAGCAAACCGCCGGCCGTCCCGTAGAGCAGCGCCGGCAGCGCGTCGGACGCGCTCAGCGGCAGCCCCTGGGCGACCAGCAGCGCCAGCGCCACCGTGAGGCCGGCGAACGAGAACCGCAGCGAGACGGCGATGCAGTAGCCGCCAGCGGCGCCGACCAGCGCCATCGCCGCCACCGCCAGCGGCGCCGAGGAGCCGGTGAGGGCGCCCAGCGCCGCGGCGAGCCCGAGCGCCGGGGCCACCGCCGCCTGCCAGGCGGCCCGGGTGCGGGCCGGAGCGTCGAGGCCGACGAAGCCGGCGAGCAGGGCGGCGCTGGCGACCGCTCCCTTGGTCGGCGCGCCCAGCCCCAGCTCGAGGAAGAGGGCGATCCCGACCGGGACCCCGATCAGGGCGCCGCGGCGCAGGGCTGGGCCCGGCTCGGCGGGGCCGATCGCCAGCAACGGCGAGGCGCGCAGGCGCCGCGCCGCGCCCGCGGCGTTGAACAGCGGCGCGCTTGTGGAACCCTTAGCCGACGTGGCCGGCGGGCATGCGGTCGTCGTGGCCGCCGCAGTCGTCGGGCTGCCAGCCGGGAACGGTGTTGCCCTCCGGCGGGATCGGGTTCTGCCTGAGGATCCGCGCCAGGTGGGTGACGTTGTGGGCCATCCACTTGGCGGTCTTCTGCGTGTAGGGGTGGTCCTTGCCGCCCGCCTCGACGAACGAAGGGCCCGGCCCGGCGTCGCCGACCCAGTAGGTGTCGGCGTTGGGCGGGATCGCGCAGCCGAGGTGGGTGAGGTTGAACAGCGTCGTTTCCGAGCAGGCGTGGGCGCCGTCCTCGTTGCCCGTCACGACCACCCCGCCGACCGTGTTGTAGAGCGGGTACTGGCCGACCTCGTTGGTCGTGTTGTAGGTGCCATCGAGGCGCTCGATCACCATCTGGCAGACGCTGTTGCGGACGCCGAACCAGATCGACATGGCCATGATCAGGATGTCGGCGGCGAGCACCTTCTCGAGGATCTGGGGCCACTCGTCCCCCTCCCCCATGTCGGAGACGACGCCGAACGGGATCTCGTAGTCGACCGGCCGCAGGGTCTCGTGGCCGACCCCCAGCTCGTCGAAGTGGCCGGTGACGATGTCGACCAGGGCCTGCGTGTTGGAGGGCTCCGGGGACTTCTTCAGGGTGCAGTTGAGTATCAGAGCGTTGACGTCCATACGGCGCAGTCTCTCCTGTGGCGCGCGCCATTGCAAGAGGGGCCGACGGAGCGCCCCGGATATCCTGAGGAGCGGTGATCGTCGCCGATCTGAGCACCGATCCGACCGCCGGGGTCGGCGTCCTCGCCGCCCTCGCGGCGGGGATCGTCTCCTTCCTCTCCCCCTGCGTGCTGCCGCTCGTCCCCGGGTACCTGTCGGCGGTCAGCGGCGTCTCCGCGGCCGAGCTGGACAGCGCCGGCTGGCGCCGCGTGCTCGCCCCCAGCCTGCTCTTCGTCGCCAGCTTCTCGGCGATCTTCGTGATCCTCGGCCTCACCGCGACCGGGCTCGGCTCAGCCCTCCAGGACCACAAGCTGCTTCTGACCAAGATCTCCGCGGCGCTGATCGTCGCGATGGGCGTGCTCTTCGTCGCCTCGCTGTTCGTCACCCGCCTCAACCGCGAGTGGCACGTCGACGCCCTGCTCGAGCGGGCCGGCCGGGGCGGTCCGATCGTCGCCGGCGCCGCCTTCGCGATCGCCTGGACGCCCTGCATCGGCCCGACCCTCGGGGCGATCCTCTCCGCCGCCTCGCTCTCCGGCTCGGCCGGCCGCGGCGCATTCCTGCTCGCCGTCTACTCGGCAGGCCTGGCGATCCCCTTCCTTCTCACCGCCGTCGCCTTCTCCCGCATGACCACCGCCTTCGCCGCGGTGAAGCGCCACTACCAGGCGATCGTCGCCACCGGCGGCCTGATCCTGATCGCGATGGGCGTCCTGATCTGGACCGGAGAGCTGACCCGGCTCAACATCGAAGCGCAGCGCTGGCTGAGCGGGCTCGGCCTCGAATTCTGGAACGTCTGAAGCGCTGATTGTGTCCAGCTCAGTTGTTCGCCGGGACGACGGTCTCCAGCTCCTGGCCGACCGCCTCGGTCTCCTCGAGCCCGGCGTCGTCGAGCTCTCGCGAGCAGACGATCCGGAAGCGGCCAGTGCCGATCGCCCCGTCGGGCACGACCGGCAGCCCACGGATCTCCTCCCAGCCGAGCCGCTCGACCTCGAAGGGGTTCATCCGCACCTCGGCCGCCGGGAACGGGCAGTTGCGGTTGTGCTGATCGATCGCCTTGGAGATTGCCTCCAGGTTCTTCGCCTCGGGTGAAGCCACGAGGAGATTCTATGCGGCGTCTACAGCCTGCCGCCCGTGTCGTAGGGCTCGCCGGGGGTCGCGCCCACGACGAGGAGGCGGAGGCCGTCGGGGCCCGGGGTGACCTTGCGCTTCACCTCGGGCCCGACCCGGGAGATGTGATCGGCGTCGATCGGGTACCGCTCGCCGTCGGCTTCGAGGGTGCCCGAGCCCTTGAGGGCGACGTAGACCTCCTCCTGGCCGAGCTGCTGGGGGCGTTTGGCGAACATCTGGCCGCCGATCCCCTCTGGGGAGTGGTCGTGCTCGGGGTATTCGTCGGCGCCCGGCGCCAGGTCGATGATCGCGATGCCGAAGGAGTTGATGCCAAGGCCCGCGCCCGCCCGATGGAACCTGATCCCCTCGAAGAACCCCTCGATCGCGTCGATCTCCTCGATCTTCGTGTGGGCGACGTCGGCCACACGGCGACCTTAGCCCAGGTGGTTCCCCGGAACCGCTTCGGGTGCCGTCCCTCCCCCGCCCTACGATCGGGACCATGGCCGACCGGCGGACAATTGCCCACCTCGATATGGACGCCTTCTACGCGTCGGTCGAGCTGCGCCGGCGGCCGGAGCTGAGGGGGAAGCCTGTGGTCGTCTGCGGCTCGGGGCCGCGGGCGGTGGTGACGACCGCCAGCTACGAGGCCCGGAGGCTGGCCGGGATCCACTCGGCGATGCCGGCTGCGGTGGCGCGGCGGCGGCTGCCGGACGCGGTCTACCTGAAGCCCGACTTCACCGCCTACCGCGAGGCTTCCGCGCAGGTGATGGAGATCTTGCGGCGCAACGCCGAGACAGTCGAGGTGGTGGGGCTCGACGAGGCCTACGTCGACCTGACCGGGCTGTTCTCGCCGAAGGCGACGATGCGGCGGATCGCCGCCGAGATCCGCGAGGAGACCGAGCTGACCTGCTCGATCGGGATCTCCGAGAACCGGCTGCTGGCGAAGATCGCCAGCGAGCTGGGCAAGCCTGCCGGCCTCGCCGTCCTCTCGCGCGCCGAGGCGCTGGAGCGCTTCGCCGGCCACCCGCCCGGCCTGGTTCCGGGCATCGGCCCGAAGACGGCGCTGAAGCTGCAGCGGATGGGGATCCGCACCCTGGCCGAGCTGCGCAACCACGACCCGGTCGCGCTGGAGCGCGCCTTCGGCCCGCGCCTCGGCCGCTGGCTCCCCGCCCGCGCCCGCTTCGAGGACGAGACGCCGATCGCCCCCGTCCGCGAGACCAAGTCGCAGTCGGCGGAGACCACCTTCGACGTTGACGTCGCCGACCGCGACGAGATGGCCGCGCACGTCCGCACCCTCTCCGAGCAGCTCTGCCGGCGGCTGCGCTCGCGCCAGCTCGCCGGGCGCACTGTCGGGATCAAGGTGCGGCTCGACGACTGGACCAACGTCAGCCGCTCGCAGACGCTCGAGCAGCCGACCGACGACCCCGAGGTGGTCGCGCCGGTCGCCCTGGAGCTGCTGCACACCTACGCCCCGCCCCGCCCGGTGCGGCTGCTCGGGGTCCGCGTCGCGGGCTTCGCCGCCGACGCGCCGCCCGAGCGGCCGGCCCCGGAGGGGCAGTTGCAGCTCGGCCTCGCGGCCTGAGGCTCAGCGGCTGGCGAGCACGACGCCCGTGCTGGGGAAATGCAGCCGCGCCCGCGTCGCCGCGGTCAGGTCGAAATCGCGGCCGGCCACGTACGGCCCGCGGTCGATCACCGACACGGTGACCGTGCGTCCGCGGTAGCGCAGCTTCACCTGCGAGCCGCAGGGCAGCGTCTTGTTAGCGACGCCCAGCGTTCCGGGCGTCAGCGTGCCGCCGCAGGCGAGGGCGCCGCCGTAGAGCCCGGGGCCGTAGTAGGAGGCCTCCGCCGGCCGGTAGGCGGTGACGCGGCGGGCGGCGCTGACCGCGGCGCGGGTGCGCTTGTCGTGCCGGCCGTAGGCGCGGGCCCGGTAGGAGCCGACCCGGCGGGGGCGCCAGCGCAGCGCGAAGCTCCCGTCGCGCCGGCTGCGGGCGCCGGCGACCACCCCGCGCGGGCCGCGGACGACAAGCTTGACGCGGTGCGATCCGCGGGGCCGCACCCGGCCCCTCAGCACCACCCGCTGGCCGCTGAGCACGGCGTGCCGGGAGACGTGGAGGGAGACGTGGGCGCGGGACCGGTGGTTCGGATGTTGCGGCGCCTTCTTCGCCAGAGCCTGCGCCGCGAAGCTCGCAAGAGCGGCGGCAAGCAGCATCGAGGGGAGCAGTCGTCGCATCGTGAGATCACTCGCTTTCTCTTCCGCCTACGGGCGGGCCGCGCCGCGGCCTCGCCGGGGTGGTTCGGCGGATCGATTGCGTTGGTGGGTCGCGGACCGTAGGAGCCACGCGGCGCGGCGTGGGTGAGCACGATCACACTTGCAAGGCCCCCGACAGGGCCGCAAACCGCTCTACAAAGCGAAACGCACGCACCGACAGCGGCCCCTGCGATGTGTGCGAAGATTCACGCGTGAATGGGGATCGGCTGACTGGACTCGACGCCTCGTTCCTCCACATGGAGCGGGCCGGCGCCCACATGCACGTCGCCTCGACCAGCATCTTCGAAGGCTCCGCCCCCAGCCACGAGGAGTTCCGCGACCACATCGAGTCGCGCCTGCACCTGGTGCCGCGCTTCCGCCAGAAGCTGCGCTTCGTGCCGTTCGGCCAGGGCCGGCCCGTCTGGGTCGACGACCCCTTCCTCAACCTCGACTACCACGTGAGGCGCACCGCGCTGCCGGCGCCCGGGTCGGAGGAGCAGCTTCGCAACCTGGCGGCGCGAATCTTCTCCCAGCAGCTCGACCGCACCAAGCCGCTCTGGGAGCTGTGGCTGATCGAGGGACTCGAGGACGACCGTTTCGCGATCGTCGGCAAGAGCCACCACGCGCTGGTCGACGGCGTCTCCGGGGTCGACATCACCACCGTCCTCTTCGACGCCGCGCCCGAGCCCGAGACGTCGCCGGTGCAACCCCCGAAGTGGGCGCCGCGCCCGGAGCCGGCCGACTTCGACCTGCTGCGCGACGCGCTGCGCGAGCGCGCCACCAGCCCGAGGGAGATCGCCCGGGGGGTCCGCGCCGCGTTGCGCGGACCGCGGCAGGTGCTGCGCGAGCTGCGCGCCGCCGGCAGGATGCTCGAGGTGGCGACGAAGGCGCCGCAGACGCCGTTCAACGTCGAGATCGGCCCGCACCGGCGCCTCGCCTTCGTACGCGCCGACCTCGACGACTTCAAGCGGTCGAAGGACGCCCACGGCGGCACCGTCAACGACGTCGTCCTCTCGATCGTCACCGGCGCGCTCGGCAACTACCTGCGCGCTCGCGGCTACGAGACCGAGGACCTCGAGTTGCGGGCGATGGTGCCGGTCAGCGTCCGCGCCACCGAGGAGCGCGGCGCGCTCGGCAACCGCGTCTCGGCGATGATGGCGCCGCTGCCGGTCTGGTGCGAGGATCCCGTGGAGCGGCTGCGCTTGGCATCGGAGACGATGGGCGACCTGAAGGGCTCCGGGCAGGCGGTCGGCGCCGAAGTCCTCACCCGCCTGGCTGACTTCGCGCCTACGACGATCGCCTCCCAAGCCGCCCGCTTGCAGCCCGCCCAGCGCTTCTTCAACCTCGTCGTCACCAACGTGCCGGGGCCGCAGTTCCCGCTCTACGTGCTGGGACGGCGGATGGAATCGATCTTCCCCCTGGTCCCCCTCGCCCGCCGCCAGGCGCTCTGCGTCGGGATCATGTCCTACGACGGACAGATCGACTTCGGCCTGGTCGGAGACCTCGACGCGATGGCCGACCTCGACAGCTTCGCCCTCGACCTGGAGAGCGCCATGCGCGAAGTCGTCTCGACCGCGCCGGCACGGGGCAAGGGTCAGCGGACGACGCGAGCGCGGAGCCGGAACGGAACCCTGTCGGTCAAGTAGTTCCAGTCGAGCCGGCCGATATTGAAGCCGCGGGTGCTGGTGTCGGCGTTGACGACCACCGCGGTGATCCGCTGGAAGCGGCCGGGGCGCGGCAGCCGCACCGCGAGCGCGCCGCCTCTCGGCTTGAAACGGAGGCGGGTGACGACACGGCCGCGGCGCACGCTGCCTAGCCGTCCAACCAGGGCCAGGCCGGCGCCGATGCCACGCGGCGCCTGGGCGCGGACGGCGACGGCGCGCCCGCCGCGGGCGTGCACCCGCAGCAGCGCGAAGGTGGCGTGGTCAAGGCGGCGCTCCAGCGGTCGGCCGTCGCGCGGCAGGCTGCCCCGGCGCGGCACGTCCGGGTAGCGGGACCCCTTGGGGAATGCCGAGGCGGTCCGCCACTCGGCGACGTCGGTGGCGAATCGCGCGAAGTCGGGATCGAAGCCCGGTCCGCCGGCGGCGCGGATCGCCGAGTCGTAGGCGGCGACGGAGAAGCCGCCGGGCAGGGTGTGGATCGCCCGCGACCAGGCGCTGCGGACGATCGTCCGCCCGTAGCGGCGTGCCAGCCATTCGTTCCAGACCGCCGACCCGTACTCCTTGATCGAGCTGGCGGTCAGCGGCGTGTCGAAGAGCTTCGTCCAGCGGCGCACGTAGCGCAGGTAGTCGCTGATCCCGCCGTAGACCTGGCTCTCCATCCAGACCGCGGTCGACTCCGCGAACCAGGCGTCCTGGTAGGCGTCGTAGTTCATCTGCAGGATGTGGTTGTACTCGTGCGCAAAGGTCACCTCGAGGATCCTCTTCTGGGAGGTGCCCGGGTACTCGAAGCGGTTGTAGTCGTTGTCTAGGACGAGGTAGCCGTGCAGCCGGCGAGGGAAGCGGCCCTTGCCGGCCTGGCCGCGGTCGGGTGCCGCGTAGCCGAACAGCTGCCGCCCCAGGTCCTTCAGGTAGACGTCGGTCTTGCCCCTGCGCCCACCCCTGCGACCGTCCGAACGCGGCTCGCGCCAGCCGAGCCTGCCGTTCTCGATCGAGTGGACGCGGTCGGCGACCCGCAGGACCCGCTCCACGTAGTCCGGCACGCCGTCGCCGTCTTCGAACCCGTTGACGTCGGCGAGCGGCGGCGCGTCGAGGCCCTCCGAGACCCAGTGCACGCAGAAGCGGCCCCGGCAGGCGGGAGACCGCGGGGCCTCGGGAACCGTGTAGGCGTGGCGGGCGGGGTCGGGGTGGTCGGTCGGGCGCGCCTGCGGCGCCCGGAAGATCCAGCGGTCCCCGGCCGCGCTCGCCGTGGCCGGGAGCGCGGCGGCTGTGAGCAGCGCCAGCGAGGCGAGCGTGGCCCCAATCACTCGCTGCCGCACTCGCATCGGAGCCAATCTACAGGGCGCCCAGGCGCGTCCCGCCCGCCACGGCGGCGATACTGCCGTGTGTGAGCCGAGAGGATCACGCATGCGCGTAGCCCTCGCCCAGATCGACCCGACGGTCGGCGACGTCGACGGCAACGCGGCGAAGATCGCCGAGTGGATCGACCGCGCCGCCGCGGCGGGCGCCAAGCTGGCCGTGTTCCCGGAGCTCTGCCTGCCCGGCTACCCCGCCGAGGACCTCTACCTGAAGCAGCACTTCGTCGAGGCGAACCGGGCGGCGGTCGAGGAGCTGGCCAGCGGCGTCGGCGAGACGGTTGTCGTGGTCGGCTTCGCCGAGCCGGTGGCCGGTGGCGGCGACCACCGCCACGCCCACAACTCGCTCGCCGTGCTGGCCGGCGGCGAGGTGCGCGCCGTCTACCGCAAGAACCGGCTGCCCAACTACGCGGTTTTCGACGAGCAGCGCTACTTCGTTCCCGGCACGGAGCCGCTCACCGTCGAGGTCGCCGGGACCAGAGTCGGTCTGACCGTCTGCGAGGACCTCTGGACCGAGGGGCCGCCGGCATCCAGCGAGGCGAGCGAAGGCGCCGAGCTGATCGCCAACCCGTCGGGCTCTCCGTACCACCGCGGCAAGGGCCGCGAGCGCGAGGAGATGTTCGCCGTTCGCGCCCGCGCCTACGGGACCCATCTCGCCTTCTGCAACCTGGTCGGCGGCCAGGACGAGCTGGTCTTCGACGGTCACAGCTTCGTCGTCGACCCGGCCGGCCGGGTGATCGCCCGCGCCGCCCAGTTCGACGAGGAGCTGCTGGTCTGCGAGATCCCCGCCGCCGCCCCGGGCCGGCTCGCCGAGCCGCTTCCGGATCTGGCCGAGGTCTACGAGGCGCTCGTCCTCGGCCTGCGCGACTACGTGCGCAAGAACGGCTTTCGCCACGTCGGCCTCGCCCTCTCGGGGGGGATCGACTCCGCCCTGGTGGCGCTGCTCGCCGCCGACGCGGTCGGTCCCGCCAACCTCAGCTGCGTGGTCATGCCCTCCCCCCATTCCAGCCCTGAAACCCAGGCGGACGCGCGAACTATCGCTGCGAACCTGGGCGCCGCGGCGATCGAGATCCCGATCGGGCCGGCGATGGAGGCCCTCGAAACCGCCCTGGCGGCGTCTTTCGCGGTCGAGGAGGACACCGCCCCGCGTTCGCTTCCCCACGACCCGACCCGGCCCTCCGAGCCCGACCTGGCCGCCGAGAACATCCAGGCCCGGATTCGGGGCAACCTGATGATGGCGCTCTCCAACAAGCACGGCTGGCTGGTGCTGACCACCGGCAACAAGAGCGAGATGTCGGTCGGCTACGCGACGCTCTACGGGGACATGGCGGGCGGCTTCGCGGTGATCAAGGACGTGCCGAAGGTGCTGGTCTACCAGCTGGTCCGCTACCGCAACGAGCGGGCCCGGCGCGAGCTGGTGCCGTCCGCGGTGCTGGAACGGGCGCCCTCGGCGGAGCTGCGGCCCGAGCAGCGCGACACCGACACGCTGCCGCCCTACGAGCTGCTCGACCGCGTGCTGGAGGCCTACGTCGAGCGCGACGAGGGGCGCGAGGAGATAATCGCGGCGGGCCTGCCCGCCGAGGTGGTCGACGAGGTGGTGCGGATGGTCGACCGCTCCGAGTACAAGCGCCGCCAGGCGGCCCCCGGGATCCGGATCACGCCGAAGGCGTTCGGTCGCGACCGGCGCTTGCCGATCACGAACCGCTTCGGGGGGTAGACGTGCCGGAAGTTAGACACCATTTTGCGCGCTCAATCACCGGGCACGTCTGACCGCGATCGTCATCTGGGCCAGGGCGCAGAGGCGGTCCTCGGCGTCGAGGACTTCGGCGTCCCAGACCCAGGTTGAACGGCCGCGGTGGCGGGCCCGCGCCGTGACTTCGGCGTGGCCCTCGGTGATCGGGCGCAGGAAGCTGACGCTGATCGACTGGCCGATCGCCGCCATCCCGCCGCCGAAGACGGCGAGCGCGGTGGCCCGCGAGCAGACGCTCTCGACCAGGCTGGACATCACGCCGCCGTGCATCAGCCCGATTGGCTGGCGGAGGTCGTCGCGAATCGGGATCCGCGCCCGCGCATGCTCGGGGTCGTCGTCGAGCCACTCGGTGCCGAGCAGGTCGGCGTAGTCGGGGGGCGTTGGAGGCCGATCGTCGTCGGTCATCGGGGCTGACCCTACCCGGCGGCGCAGTCCCCTAGTGTTCGGAGGCCGTGGCGCTGACCGACGACCAGAGGGCGATGCTCCGCCTGCTCGCGCAGGGCGAGGAAGGCTACGCGGACATCGCGGCCCTGAAGGGCGTCAGCGTCGAGCAGGTGAAGGCCGAAGTGAAGGAGGCGCTGGCGGCCGCCGCGGCCGAGGGGGAGGCGGGCGCGCCGCCCGAGCGGCCCCCGCCCTCCGAGGCGACCCCCCCACCGCCCCCCGAGCCGGAGGCCGCGGAGCCGGCGCCCCCGGCTTCCCCCCCGACCTCGGCCGCGGAGCAGAAGCCGCCGCAAGAGCGCGGACTTTCGGTGCCCCCCGAACGGCGACGCCTCCTCGCCCTGGCCGGCGCGGCACTCGGCGTCGTCGCCGTGGTGCTGATCCTGTTCGCGGTGCTGGGCGGCGGCTCCGGCGGCTCCGGCTCGAGCACCGCCGCAGACGCCGGCACGGGGAGCGAAACGACCGGCACCGCCAACGCCAACCTCACCCAGGCCGTGCTGCGGCCGGTCAGCGGCGCAAGCGGCGCAGGCCGGGCGATCTTCGGCCGGCTCGGCAAGAAGGAAATCGTCCTCCAGGTCATCGCCCGCGAACTCGAACCAGCCAGCAACGGACGGCCATACACCGTCTGGCTCTACCGCTCGCCGCAGGTGGCGCTGCGGGTCGGCACGGCGAAGGTCGGCAAGTCGGGGCGGCTCGTCGCCCGCTTCCCGATCCCCGCCGAACTGCTCGCCTATGTGGCCAGCGGCGCCTTCAAGCAGATTTACCTCTCGCGCACCGCCGATGCCGCCTACGAACGCGAGCTGGCGCAGGCGAAGAAGCAGAAGAAGCTCCCCCCCTACAGCGGCGAAACCGTACTCACGGGGGCGATCACCGGCCCGATCGTCAGCTCCGGCGAAGGAGAAGGCGGCTAGACCGAGGGGATCAGCTTGCCCGGGTTCATGATCCCGCTGGGATCGAGCCGCTCCTTTGCCGCCCGCAGCACCTCTATCCCCGCCTTCCCCACCTCGGCCTCCATGTAGGGGGCGTGGTAGCGACCCACCCCGTGATGGTGGGTGATCGTGCCGCCGGTGGCGACGATCGCCTCCGAGGCGGCTCGCTTCACCGCAGCCCACTGCTCCGGCTCGGCGCCGTGGCGGGCCCGGGCGATGAAGGTGAAGTAGAGCGAGGCGCCGTCGGCGTAGGCGTGGGAGAGGTGGCAGAAGGCGAACCCCGGCGTGCCCTGGGCGGAGAGCGAGTCGCGGATTGCCGCGGCGACCCGCTGGCGCAGCTCGCCGAGCCGGCTCCAGGTGTGGGAGGTCTCCAGCGTCTCGACCATCGTCCCCATGTCGATCAGCGTGTCGCGCAGGTAGGGGCCCTGGAAGCGCCCGCGCTCCCAGGAGCGGCCGGCGCCCTGGCCGAGGTAGGCGGCGCCGCCGCGGCGCAGCGCCCGCACGGCGAGGGCGCGGCGGCGGGCGACCGACTCCTCGTCGCCCTCGATGCCGACGACGATCAGCGAGCCCTGGCGCTTGCCGCGCACCCCTAGGTAGCCGCCGAACAGGGTCCCCTCCAGGCCGCGGGGCCCCGAGAGGGCAAGCGACACCCGCGTCTCCTCCTCGTCGGAGACGCGGATCACGTCCGGAAGGCCCGGACCCTGGGCCAGAGCTCGGACGATCTCCCCACCGGCCTCGAAGCTCTCGCCGATCCAGGCCTCGTAGCGGCGCTGCTCCGGGGCCCGACGCACCCGCACGGTGACCTCCGGGATCACCCCGAAGGCCCCCTCCGAACCGAGCACCAGCTCGCGCAGCGAGGGACCGGCGGCGCTGTGCGGAGTGTCGAGGGTGCGCAACTCGCCGGCCGGCGCGATCAGCCGCAGGGAGCTGACCAGGGCGTCGAAGCGGCCGTAGCCACTCGACGCCTGTCCGGCCGAGCGGGTCGCGGCGAAGCCGCCGATCGTCGCGTACTCGAAGGATTGCGGGAAGTGCCCCAGCGCCACCCCCTCGGCGTTCAGCGCCGCTTCGGCCTCCGGCCCGCGCAGCCCGGCGCCGAGCCGCGCGGTGAGCGAGCGACGGTCGACCTCGACCCCGCGCAGCCGCGCCAGGTCGAGGCTGACCAGGCGCGGGTGCGAATCGCGCAGCGGCTCGATCCCGCCGACCACGCTGGTGCCGCCGCCGAACGGCACGACCGCGACCCCCTCAGCCGCGCAAACCTCGAGCGCCCGCCGCACCGCGTCGGGATCGGCCGGCAGCAGGACGGCGTCCGGCGCGGCCTCGAGCCTGCCGCCGCGCAGCCTCGCCAAATCGACGTATCCGCAGCCGGTCGCGTGGCGCACCCGGTCCTCGGTCGAGTCGAAGACCGCCTCCTCCCCGACCGCCTCGACCAGCGCCCGCGGCAGCGGCTGGGCCGGCGGCAGCTCGAAATCCTCCAACCGCGCGACGCGGGGCGAGGCCTCCAGGTCGCCGAGGCGCTCGCGCAGCGCCGCCAGTGCCTCCGTATCCAGCTCGGGCTCGATCGCCGGGTCGCCCCACCCCCACCACTTCGAATCTCTCCTCGGCGCGCTCATCCCTCTCCTCCGGTAAGCGCCCGCTCGAGGCCGTCCAGCGCCTCCTCGAGGTTCTTGCCCTGCGCACCCCGCATCATCGGCGAGCCGAGCCGTGACAGGCCGCGCAGCTTCTGCTCGGAGCGAAGCCTCACCTCGGTGGAGTCGCCCTTGGCGCGCAGCGCCACCTCGACGGTCGAGCTGCGGAGGTGGCGCTCGAAGGGCGTCCCCCCGAGCTGCTGCTCCCAGACGTAGCGCTCGCCCTCGGCGGAGCTGAGGCAGCGGAAGTCCGCGCGGACCCCGCGCCCCTCGGCCGTCTGCAGCACCTTGGTCCACTGGCTGCGCCGCCCTTCCGGCTTCAGGTCGACGCTCTCGACCCGGGTCGTGCGCGGCCACCAGCGCGGCAGGCTGTAGGGGTCGGAGACGAGCTCCCAGACGCGCTCCGGCGGCGCGGAGATCGTCCTGCGGCGGCTGACCCGGGGCACGCTCGGAGCCGTCAGTCTCCTGCCAGCCGGCGAAGGTCGCGCACCAGCAGCAGGTGCTTGAGGTGGCTGACGGTGGCCGCCAGGCTCTCCAGGCTCTCCACCGCCTCCTTGCGCCGCTCCGGATTGCGCGAGCGCAGCGAGGGCCCGAGCAGCGCTTCCAGCAGGTTCGCCTCGCGGTCCGCGGAGGAGCGGAAGATGCGCAGGTTGCGCGCCCCGACCCCGACCCGGGAGAGGTCGTTGGCGGCGCGGACGATCTCGCGGTCGGTCTCGTCGTAGACGGTCCTGCCATCGCGCTTCTCCGGCTGCACGATGCCGAAGTTCTCCAGCTCCGCGACCAGCTCGGACCGGGCGCCAGTCTCCTCGACCAACTCGTCGAGGGTCAGGTAGGCGCTCGAGGTATTGACCAGGATCGCCCGCCGCACCGCGCCCGCGGCCGGCCGCCGTTCGCCACCCCCGCCGCCGAGATCGACGTCCCCGCCGGCCGCAAGCTCCTGGCGGATCACCCGCAACGGCAGGAACTCGTCGCGCTGCAGGCGGAGGATCGTCCGCAGCCGCTCGACGTCGGACTGGCTGTAGAGGCGGTAGCCGCCCGGCGTGCGCCGTGGCGTCAGCAGCTTCTGGTCCTCGAGGTAGCGGATCTTGGAGATCGAGATGTCATCGAACTCGCCCTGCAGGATCTTGCACACGGCGCCGATCGTCAGCGCCTTGCGCGGCCGCGAATCGCGCGGGCGAGACTGCTGCTCTGAGATCGCCATCGGCCTCCTCCCTCACTTCTCCAGGTAACTCAGCTTGTACTTGCCGACCTGGATCTCGTCCCCATCGGCGAGCCGGTGCGACTCGATCCGGCGACGGTTGACGTAGGTCCCGTTGAGCGAGCCGAGGTCGTCGATGTAGAAGCCGTCGCGGCGGCGCACCAGCAGCGCGTGGTTGCGCGAGACGGTGACGTCGTCGAGGAAGACGCCCGCGTCGGGGCTGCGGCCGATGCTGACCCGATCCTCGGTGACCGTGAAGCTCTCCCCCGCGCGGCCGCCGCCCGCCCGGATGACCAGCGCCGCTCCGCTCTCCTCCAGCACCTCGTCGATGTCGATCGGCTGCATCTCGCCGGTGTCGGCGACGGTGTAGGTCATCGTCGTCGGCTCATCCCCCTCGTCTTTCGGGCCGCCGAGGTAGGCGCCGCACTTCTGGCAGTAGTTGGCGCCCTCGGGGTTGACGAAGCCGCACTCCGGGCAGTGGACGGGCATCGCGCGCTCCGGCCTAGGCGGCCGGCTCGTCCTCCGGCCGTGCCTGCCGCGCCTTGCCGGCGAGGATCTCAGTGAGCTGGGCCACGTCGTCGCCGGAGATCAGCGAGTCTCCGCTTTCGCGCTTCTGCCGCAGCCGGTTGACCAGCTCGGCGCGGAGGATGTCGATCTTGCCGTGCAGGACCCGGCGCCTGTAGGAGATCTCGTTCTCCTCGGTGGTGAGCTTGTCGATCAGGTCCTTCAGCTCCTCGTCGCTGAGCGAACCGAGATCGGGAAAGGTGTCCTCCATCTCGCTCCTTGATCGGGAGGCCTGCTCGCCTCGTTGGCCGCGTGCGATCGATTATAGGTCGCCGCGGCAAAGGTTCAACTGTAGGTTGAAGGTTTATGGAGCCTGGGCGCCGGCTTGCGCGCCGCGCTCCCGCACCGTCCGTATCCCGGTCCGCGCGTAGAGCACGGTGGCGACGATCGCAAGGGCGACCCCGACGATCAGCAGGACAGCCGGCACCCAGCCGGAGACGACGAGGGCGAAGAAGATGCCGCCCATGATCGGGAAGACCGAGATCCGCCCCGGCCAGTTGACGGCGATCTGGACCCCATGGCGCAGCCCGTACTGGGCGAGCAGCAGCATCGCCAGCTCGCGGCCGACCAGCAGGGCGAGCGCCCAGCGGGGCAGCAGGTCGAAGTGCCAGCAGACGACCGCGCCGGAGAGGATCGTGAGGCGGTCGATCAGCGGGTCGAGCATCGCGCCCAGCCGGCTGTACTGGCCGGTGACGCGGGCGAGCAGGCCGTCCAGGTAGTCGCCGGCGGCGATCGCCCAGAAGAGCGCGGCCGCGGCGGCGCTGCGCCCGTCGCCCGATTCGAAGGCCACCCAGAGGAAGACCGGGATCGCCGCGAGGCGCAGGTAGCCGACCAGGTTGGGCAGCGTCCACGGGTTGAGCGGCTCCCCCTCACGCGTTTGCGGGGGCGGCGGTCCGCTGCGGTCGAGCCCGAGCAGGCGGCGGAGGCGGCCGCGCCCGAACGGGGCGGTGTCAGCCATCGGGGTCCTGGAGAAGCCCCAGGGCCCGCTCGGCCGCCTCGGCGACCGGCAGCTCGTGCTCCTCGCCGCTCGCCCGCTGGCTGGCCTCGACCACGCCCTTCGCCAGCCCGCGGCGGCCGGCGACGAGGCGCAGCGGGCAGCCGAGCAGCTCGGCATCGGTCAGCTTCTCGCCCGGGCCGGCGTCGCGATCGTCGTAGAGCACCTCGGCGCCGCGCTCGCGCAGCTCCTCGTAGAGGCGGTCGGCGGCCTCGCGCTCCGGCTCTCCGGGCTTGGCGAGCGAGACGAGGTGGACCTGCCAGGGGGCGATCGCCGGCGGCCAGACGATGCCGCGCTCGTCGGCGCGCTGCTCGATCGCCGCGGCGACGATCCTCGCCGGACCGATCCCGTAGCTGCCCATCGCGATCGGTCGTTCGCTCCCCTCCTCGTCGAGGAAGGTGGCGCCGAGCGGCTCCGAGTAGCGGCTGCCGAGCTTGAAGATGTTGCCGACCTCGATCGCCGGCTCGATCTCGATCGTGCCGCCGCCCGGAGCCGTGTCGCCCGCCTCGACCGTGCGCACGTCCATCTCGTGGGACTCGAAGTCGCGAGCGGGCGAGACGCCGCGCAGGTGCGCATCCGCCTTGTTGGCGCCGCTGACGTAGGAGTCGCCGGCGATCGCGGCGTCTTTGATGATCGGGAGGTTCGCGCCGACCGGCCCGATGTAGCCGACCGGCCCCAGCTCGGCCTCGATCTCCTCCGGCTTCGCCGGGCGGAAATCGACCCCCATGCCGTTGCGCAGCTTGATCTCGTTGAGCCGGTGGTCGCCGCGCAGCAGGACCAGCACCAGCCCGCGACCCTCGACCACGATCGGCATCGCCTTGATCAGCGCCCCGGCGGGCACGCCGAGCGCGCCGGATACCTCCTCGACGGTGGTCAGGCCCGGCGTCGAGACCTGCTCGGGAGCGTCGAGCGGCGCCGGCAGCTCGACCGGTCGGGGTTCCGCCGCGGCGATCTCGACGTTGGCGGCATACCCCGGCGCCAGCGCCACTTCGTTCTCGCCGGCCGGGCAGGGGGCCATGTACTCGTGAGCGCCGGAGCCGCCCATCATCCCCACGTCGGACTCGACCCGGTACCAGCGCAGCCCGCAGCGGTCGAAGATCCGCGCGTAGGCCTCGCTCTGCAGCTCGTAGGAGCGCGCCAGCCCCTCCTCGTCGCGGTCGAAGGAGTAGGCGTCCTTCATCGTGAACTCGCGGGTGCGCAGCACCCCGGCCCGCGGCCGCGGCTCGTCGCGCTCCTTGGTCTGGATGTGGAACACCATGAGTGGCAGGTCGCGGTAGGAGCGGACCTCCCGCGCGACGTGGAAGGTCACGCACTCCTCGTGGGTCATCGCCAGCGCCATCTCGGCGCCCTTGCGGTCCTCGAGCTTGAACAGCTCCTCGATCGCGTAGCGCCCGGTCTTCTTCCAGGGCTCGGCCGGCTGCAGGACCGGCATCAGCATCTCCTGACAGCCGATCCCCTCCATCTCCTCGCGCAGGATCGCCTCGACCTTCCTCTCGACCCGCCACCCGGCGGGCAGATAGGTCCACAGCCCCGCCCCCAACTGCCTGATCAACCCCGCCCGCACCATCAGCTTGTGCGACAGAGCCTCCGCGTCCGCGGGCGGATCCTTCAGGGTTGGCAGGAACGTCTGGCTCAGACGAGTCACGCGGGGAAACCTACCGTCCGCGGCTAAGCCCTGGTGAACCGGCGCCCCGCCGTCGGCGAAGCCTCCTCGTCGAGCAGGACCCGATCGGACTCGCCCTTTTCGGCCGCCTCGTGCTCCAGCTGCGCGATCTTCTCGGGGGTCAGGTCGCCGGCGTTCTCCTCCTCGATCTTGGCCAGCCACTCGGCCCCCTCCCCCGCCTCGCGCTCGTCGACCTCGACCTCGCCGCGGTCGAGCGACTTGTCGATCTCCTCGAACAGGGCGTCGACCAGCTCGGCCTGCGGAACCTTGCGCAGCGGCTTGCCGCCGGCGAAGATCAGGCCCTCGTTCTTGGCGCCGGTGATCCCGAAGTCGGCGTGACTGGCCTCGCCGATCCCGTTCACCGCGCAACCCAGCACGGCGACCTCGATCGGCTCTGCGTAGCGCTCCAGCCGCCGCTCGATCTCGGCGACGACCGAGTCCATGTCGAACTGAAGGCGCCCGCAGGTCGGGCAGGCGATCAGCACCGGGCCGCGCTCGCGCAGCTGCAGCGCCTTGAGGATCTCCCAGGCGACCTTCACCTCCTCCTCGGCGTGGAAGGTCGAGAGGCTGATCCGGATCGTGTCGCCGATCCCGTCGGCGAGCAGCGTCCCCAGCCCGACCGAGGACTTCAGCGAGCCGGACCACCGCGTCCCCGCCTCGGTGATCCCGAGGTGCAGCGGGTAGGGGATCCGCTCGGACAGCGCGCGGTTGGCGGCGATCGTGTTGGGGACGTTCGTCGACTTGATCGAGACCTTGAAGTCGGTGAACTCGAGGCCCTCCATCAGCTCGACGAACTCGACCGCGGCGGTGACCAGCGCCTCGACCGGCGAGGTGCGCTCCAGCTCGTGCAGGTGCTTGGGCAGCGAGCCGGAGTTGACGCCGATCCGCATCGGCACGCCGGCGGCGGTCGCCCGCGCCGCGACCTCGGCGACTTTCTCGCGGCCGCCGATGTTGCCCGGGTTGAGGCGGATGCAGTGTGCGCCGGCGTCGATCGCCTTCAGAGCCAGGGTGTGGTTGAAGTGGATGTCGGCGATCACCGGGATCGGCGATTCGCTGACGATCGTCCGCAGCGCAGCGGCGTCGTCCTCGCGCGGCACCGCGACCCGCACCAGGTCCGCCCCGGCATCGGCGACCTTGCGGATCTGCTCCATGGTCGCCGCCAGGTTGGCGGTCTCGGTCTTGGTCATCGTCTGCACGGCGACCGGCGCCCCGCCGCCGATCGGAACGCCGCCGACGAAGATCTGCCGCTTCGAAGCCATACCGGAAGGGTATCCGGGTCGGCCGCTCAGCCTGCGTACAGCTCCTCGATCTCGGCCGCGTACTTGCGCTCGATCGGCTTGCGCTTCAACTTCATCGTCGGGGTCAGCTCGTCGCCGCCGGGCGCCCACTCGGTCGGCAGGATCTCGAACCGCTTGATCTGCTCGACCCGGGCCATGCGCCGGTTCGCGGCCTCGACGGCCTCGCTCACCGCCGCCTGAACCGCCTCGTTCCGCGCGAGCGCCTCGAGGGAGGTGTCCTCGATCCCCTCGCCCTGCGCCCAGGCGGGTGCGTAGTCGGGGTCGAGGACGATCAGGGCGACGTTGTAGCGGCGCGCGTCGCCGATCGCGGCGGCCTGGCCGATCAGCGGGCTGGCCGCCTTCAGCTTCGACTCGATCGAGGCCGGCGACATGTTCTTGCCGGCCGCGTTGATGATCAGCTCCTTCTTGCGGTCGACGATCCGCAGGTAGCCGTCCTCGTCCAGCTCGCCGATGTCGCCGGTGCTCAGCCAGCCTTCGGCGTCGATCGTCTCCGCGGTCTTGTCGGGCATGTTGCGGTAGCCGGGCATGGTGGCGGCGCTGCGGACCAGCACCTCGCCGTCCTCGGCCAGTTTCAGCTCGGTGCCGGGCACCGGCGGCCCGACGCTGCCCAGCTTGATCCGCTCGGGCGGATTGCAGGTCGCGACGCCGCAGGTCTCCGACATGCCCCACAGCTCGCCCACCGGGATGCCGATCGCATGGAAGAACTCGAGCACCTCGACCGGCGTCGGCGCGGCGCCAACGTTGACCGCGACCGCCTCGTCGAGCCCCAGCTGCTTGCGCAGCCCCGCGAACATCTGCTCGTCCGCCGCTTCGACCGCCGCCGCCAGCTCGTCGGGCACCGGCTCGCCGCGCTGCTCCAGCCGCACCTTCTCGAGCGCCGCCTCGAGGCCCCGTTCGGCCGGCTCGCGCTGCTCCTCGGACAGGCCCGCGAGCATCGCCTCCAGGCCCGCCTTCAGCTTCTCCCAGACGCGTGGCACCGCGAAGAACCAGGTCGGACGCACCTCCGGCAGGAACTGGACGATCTGCCGCGGGTCGGGGCAGATCGTGATCTCCAGCCCGCGGACGATCGGCAGGTAGTAGTTGGCGCCGCGCTCGGCGATGTGGGCGGCGGGCAGCCAGGAGACGGCGCGGCCGCCGCGCTCCGGGAAGTCGACCATGCCCTCCACCGATGCGACCAGGGAGAGCAGGTTGCGGTGGGTGAGCTGGACGCCCTTCGGCGGGCCGGTCGTCCCCGAGGTGTAGATCAGGGTGAGCAGGTCGTCGGGCCCGATCTGCGACCCGGAGGCGTCGAGGTCGAACTCGGGGTCGAGCCGTTCGAGCTCGGCCAGGGTCAGGGTGCCGCCCTCGCCGTCGAGGACGATCAGGTGCTCGAGCTCGGGCAGATCCTCCCGCGCCCGCTCGAACTCCTCGAGGTGGGCCGCCTCGACGATCGCCACCCGCGCTCCGGCGTCGCCGACCACGTAGGCGATCTGCTCGGGCGAGGAGGTCTGGTAGATCGAGAATGGCACCGCCCCGAGCGCCACCGCGGCGAGGTCGCAGCTGACGAACTCGGGCCGGTTGGAGAGCAGCAGGGCGACCGCGTCGCCCTTCTTCACACCGAGCGAGGCGAGCCCGCCGGCGATCCGCGCCGCCTGCGCCGCCAGCTCGTTCCAGGTCAGGGTCTGCTCGCCGCTGCGCAGCGCCACGTCGTCGCCGAGCCGCGCGACCGTGGCCGCAAACGCCTCGTGCAGGCTGCGGGCCTGCAGCTCCGCGCCCGGCCCTCCGGTCGCGTAGCGCTCTGCGGAGGAAACCTCCATCTAGCGAACGTTAAACCCTTCCCCGGTGAGGCGGCCGATGTCGTTGCTGAGGCCGAGGAAGAAGAGCATGATCACCAGCACGAAGCCGATCGCCCCCGCCCGCTCCATCACCCGGTAGGGGACCGGGTGGCCGCGCACTTTCTCCACCAAGCTCCAGAAGATGTGGCCGCCGTCCAGCGGCAGGAAGGGGAAGAGGTTGATCAGGCCGAGCGAGAGGCTGACCACGGCCAGCAGGATCAGCGCCTCGGTGGCGCCGAACCTGTCGATCGTCTGGTGGGCGACGTCGCTGACGCCGACCACGCCCGAGACTTCCTTGCGCTGTTCGGCGTCGAGCAGGTTGGCGAAGACGGTGAGCGTCTTGTGGGTGACCAGCCACATGAAGCCGGTCGAGCGGTCGAGCGCGCCGCCGACAGCCCAGGTGAGCGGCGGTCTCGCCGTAGGAGAAGCCGAGCCTGGTGCGGCCGACGGCGGCGTCGTATTCCGGCCGCGCGACGATCGTCCTGACCTCTCCGTCGCGCCTCACCCGCAGGGTCACCGGAGTGGTCGCCTTGCAGCCGTCGACCTGCTTGCCGGCGCACTCGTGCGAGGCGACCAGCTTGGCGAAGCTTTCGAGCCGATCTGCGCGTGTCGGCGTTCGGGTAGCTCTTGCCGTCCACCGAGACGATCCGGTCGCCCGGCTTGAGCAACGCCGCCGCGGGGCTCTTGGGGACGATCTGGCCGACCGTCTGGGTCGCTTCGTTGGCGCTGAGCGAGATCGCGAAGAGAATCGCGAAGGCGAGCGCGATGTTGACCGCCGGCCCCGCGCCGATCACGACGATCCGCTTCCAGACCGGCTGTTCGTAGTAGCCGCGGTGCTCTTCCCCCTCGGGCAGTTTGTCTTCGGGATGCATGCCGCTGATCTTCACGTAGCCGCCCGCGGGGATCGAGGCGATCCCGTACTCGGTCTCGCCCCGCTTCACCGAGGCCAGCTTCGGGCCGAAGAAGAGGAAGAACTTCTCGACCCGCATCCCGGTCGCCTTCGCGGCGAGGAAGTGGCCCGCCTCGTGCAGGACGATCAGCGCCGAGAAGCCGAGGAAGACGAGCACCCAGCTCATACCTTCGTCAACCCCCCGACCAGCTCTTCGGTGCGGCGGCGGGCCTCCGCATCGACCGCGAACAGGTCCTCGAAATGGGTGAGCGGCTGCGCCGGCATCTCCGCCAGCAGGCGCTCGATCGCCGCGGCGATCGCGGTGAAGGGGATGCGGCCGTCGAGGAAGGCGGCGACCGCGACCTCGTCGGCGGCGTTCAGCGCGCAGGGCGCCGTGCCCCCCGCCCGTCCCCGCCTCCAGGGCGAGCCGCAGGCAGGCGAAGGTCTCCAGGTCGGGCGGCTCGAAGCTCAGCTCGCCGACCGCCGCGAGGTCGAGACGCGGGACGTCGACGTCGGCCCGTTCCGGGTAGTGCAGCGCGTAGGAGATCGGCACCCGCATGTCGGGGAGGCCGAGGTGGGCGAGCGTGGCGCCGTCGTTGAGGTCGACCAGCGAGTGGACGATCGACTGGGGGTGGACGACCACCTCGATCCGCTCGTAGGGGACGCCGAACAGGTGATGCGCCTCGATCGCCTCGAAGCCCTTGTTCATCAGCGTCGCCGAGTCGATCGTGATCCGCCCGCCCATCCGCCAGGTCGGGTGGGCGAGGGCGTCCTCGACGCTCACCCCCGAGAGGTCGGTGCGGCCCCGGAAGGGACCGCCGGAGGCGGTCAGCACCAGCCGCTCGACCGTCCCCGGCTGCGCTGCGGCGATCAGCTGGAAGAGCGCCGAGTGCTCGGAGTCGACCGGCAGCAGCCGCGCCCCGGTCGCCTCGGCCAGCGCGGTGGTCAGCTCGCCGCCGATCACGAGGCTCTCCTTGTTGGCCAGGGCCACGTCGATCCCCTCGCCGAGGGCGACCACGGTCGGCCCGAGACCGGCCGCGCCGACCATCCCGTTGAGCACCAGATCGGCGCCGGACGCAACGATCAGCTCGCGGATCCCCGCCTCGCCGGCGAGAACGCGTCCGTCCCAGGCGGAACGCGCCCGCTCGGCCGCCTCCGCGTGGGCGAGCGCCACGGTCGGCACGCCGTGCCGCCGCGCCTGCTCGAGCAGCGGCTCCCAGCTCGACCCGGCCGCCAGGCCAACCGCCTCGAGCTCATCGGAGCCGCCGACGATCTCCAGCGCCTGCGCGCCGATCGAGCCGGTGCTGCCGAGGATGACCAGCTTCTTCATCTACCGAAGTCTAGGAGGCTCAGTAGACCAGCCCGACGGCGAGGTAGTAACCGACCACGATCGTGAAGAGGACGGCGTCGAGGCGGTCGAGGATGCCGCCGTGCGGGCCGAACAGCCTGCCGCTGTCCTTGGCGCCGAGGTCGCGCTTGACCATCGAGGCGAAGAGGTCGCCGACTGGGGCGATCGCCGCGACCGCGGCGCCGATCGCCAGCGCCTCGGCCCCCGAGAGCCAATCCTGGTAGAGGCCGGCGAACCAGAAGGCCAGCGTGCCGATCAGGAAACCGCCGATCAGCCCCTCGACGGTCTTGTGGGGGGAGAGGTTCGGGGCAATCCTGTGGGAGCCGAACATGCGCCCGGTCACGTAGGCGCCGGTGTCCGTCGCGAAGGTCCCGACCAGGACGTCGATCAGCAGCGCCGCGCCGTGGCTGGGCAGGTCGCGTAGCAGAACCGCGTGGGCCAGCGGCAGGCCGATCCAGACCGCACCGAGAACGGTGACGCCCATCGAGGCGACGATGCCGTCGCGAGGCTCGCGCCCGGCGCCGAACACGAAGAGCAGCGGGAAGGAGGCGACGCCGACCAGGAGGACGTTGAAGGCGGTGCCGAAGTGGGCGGCGAAAATCAGCGCCGCGAGGGCGAGGTAGGCGGCTGGCTGGAGCGGGCGGAGCCTGGCGGCCATCAGAAAGTACTCGCGCAGGCAGAGCAGGCCGATCGCGGCCATAGCGACCGCGAAGACGAGGCCGCCGACCACGGTGATCGCGACCGCGAAGGCGATCCAGGGAACGGCCACGAGGATCCGCTGCGCCGTCTCGCCGCGCAGCTCCACCCGGCGCTTCCGTCGCGGCGGTCGTGCGGACGGCCCGGACGGCGGCTCGTCCGCCAGCAGCTCCTCGTCGAACAGATCGCGGACCACCTACGCCCTCCGTCCGAAGCGGCGCTGGCGCGCCTCGAACTCGGCGAGCGACTGCTCGAACGCCTCGCGGCCGAAGTCCGGCCAGAGCTCGTCGCGGAAGACCAGCTCCGAGTAGGCGCACTGCCAGAGCAGGTAGTTGGATATCCGCTGCTCGCCGCTGGTGCGTATCAAGAGGTCCGGGTCGTGCATCTCGGGCGCGTAGAGGTGGCGTCGGAACTCCTCCTCGGTGTCGCCTTCGAAGCTTCGCGCCGCGTCGATGATCTCCGTCCTGCCGCCGTAGTTGAAGGCGACGAAGAGCGTGATCAGGTCGTTGCCGGCGGTTCTCTGCTCGGCCCACTCCATCCGCTCGACCAGCTCCGGGGCGAGGCCGGCGCGACGCCCGACGAAGCGCATCCGCACCCCCTCGCCGTCCAGCTCCGGCGTTTCGGTGTCGATCCGCTGGCCGAACATCTGCATCAGGCCCTCCACCTCCTCGACCGGCCGACCCCAGTTCTCGGTCGAGAAGGAGAAGACGGTCAGCTCCTCGACCCCGAGCTCGACCGCGTCGCGCAGCCGCGCCTTGACCGTGTCGGCGCCCGCCCGGTGCCCCTCGACGACCGGCAGGCCGCGCTGCTGCGCCCAGCGACCGTTGCCGTCGGTGATGATCGCGACGTACCGCGCGGAGGTGCTCACACCTCCAGGATCTCCTCTTCCTTCCCCTGCAACAAGGCGTCGATCTCGGCGATCGCCTCGTCGGTCTGCTTCTGCAGGCTGACCTCGGCGCGGCGCTCGTCGTCCTCGCCGGCTTCGCCCTCCTTCTT
This sequence comes from uncultured Solirubrobacterales bacterium, assembly GCA_963730315.1. Lineage (GTDB taxonomy): Bacteria > Actinomycetota > Thermoleophilia > Solirubrobacterales > 70-9 > VRUE01. The sequence goes on from CAVSRD010000005.1 coordinate 81,331, forward strand.
CAGCTCGCGCAGGTCGTGCATCGTGTCGCGCCGGATGTTGCGGACCGCCACGCGCCCTTCCTCGGCGACTCCGTGGACGACTTTGACCAGCTCGCGGCGGCGCTCCTCGGTCAGCTCGGGGATCTGCAGGCGGATGACGCTGCCGTCGTTGCTCGGCGTCAACCCGACGTCGGACTCCTGGATCGCCTTCTCGATTGCGCCGATCGAGCCCTTGTCGAAGGGCGTCACGGTGAGCAGGCGGGCGTCGGACGCGGCCACGTTGGCGAGCTGCTTGAGCGGAGTCGGCGACCCGTAGTAGTCGACCGCGATCCGGTCCAGCAGGTGCGGCGAGGCGCGCCCGGTCCGCACCGTGGCCAGCTCTCCGCGGCTCGACTCGACCGACTTTTGCATCCGGTCCTCCGCGTCCTTGAGCAGCTCGTCGATCAGCTCCACTAAGTCCTCTCCTGGGTCGCCTGGCGGGGCCCGTTGGAGACGAGCGTCCCCACCTTCTGCCCGCAGACGATCCTATCTATGTTGCCGTCGTCCCCCATGTTGAAGACGTAGATCGGCAGGTCGTTGTCCATGCAGAGCGAGAGCGCCGTCGAGTCCATCACCTTCAGCCCTCGCTCGATCGCTTCGCGGTGCGAGATCTCCGCGATGAACTTCGCCTCCGGGTTGACCGCGGGATCGGCGTCGAACACCCCCTCGACCCCGTTCTTCGCCATCAGGATCGCTTCCGCGTGGATCTCCAGGGAGCGCAACGCGGCCGCGGTGTCGGTCGTGAAGAACGGGTTGCCGGTGCCAGCGGCGAAGATCACCACGCGGCCCTTCTCCAGGTGGCGCATGGCGCGGCGACGGATGTAGGGCTCGGCGACCTCCTTCACGTCGATCGCCGACATCACCCGGGTGTGCTCGCCGATGTCCTCCAGCGCGTCCTGGAGGGTGAGCGCGTTGAGCACGGTCGCCAGCATCCCCATGTAGTCGCCGGTCGCGCGGTCCATCCCGGCCGCTGCCGCCTCCAGGCCGCGGTAGATGTTGCCGGCGCCGACCACGATCGCCACCTCGACGCCGCGGCTTCGCACCCTCGCCACCTGGTCGGCGATCCGCCGCACCTCGGCGGCGTCGGTGCCGTGCTCGCGCTCGCCCATCAGGGCCTCGCCGGAGAGCTTCAGGAGGATGCGGTCGAATTTCGGATCGGAGTCCATCGCGCGGCGCTGGCCCGCAGCCTACCCGCGGGACGACGCCGCGGCCAGTCTCAGCCCTCGCCAACCCGGAAGTAGGCAAAGCGAGCGACGCGGACGTTCTCCCCGGTCTTCGCCGCCAGCTCTTGGCGCAGCTCCTCGATCGACTTCGACTCGTGCTTCTCGGCGTTGACGTGCGTCTGGTCGAGCAGCGCGACGTCCTTCGCCCACTTGGCCAGCTGTCCCTCGACGATCTTCTCGACGACGTTGTCGGGTTTGCCGTCCTCACGCGCCTTCTGCTCGAAGACGTGGCGCTCCGCCTCGCGCTCGGAGTCCGGAATCTCCTCGGAGGAGACGTAGCGCGGCGCGGTCGCGGCCACGTGCAGGGCGACCTCATAGGCAAACGCCCTGAAGTCCTCGTTGCGAGCGACGAAGTCGGTCTCGCACTGGACCTCGACCATCGCTCCGACCTTGTCGTTGGCGTGAACGTAGGCCGCGACGACCCCCTCGCCGGTGCCGCGCCCCTCGCGCTTCGCAGCCGAGGCCTGACCCTTGACCCGGAGGATCTCGATCGCCCGGTCGACCTCGCCCTCCGACTCGGCAAGGGCCGCTTTGCAGTCCATCATCGCCGCGCCGGTGCGGTCGCGCAGCGCCTTCACGTCGGCAGCGGTGACGCTCATTTGGAGGCTCCCCGGTCGGTCGCGGCGGGGGCCTCGGCGGGTGCGCTCGATCCCTCGGCCGCAGGCGCCTCACCCACAGCCGGGGGCGCCTGCCCCTGGGCGGCTTTCCCTTCCGCCTGCGCTTTCTGTTCCGCGGCCTGTTTCTCTTCAGCCGCTTTCTTCTCGGCTTCCTCTGCTTCCAGCCGCGCCTTCTCTTCTTCCTCTCGTTTCTTCCGCTCTTCCTCCTCCTTTTTCCGCCGCTCCATCTCCTCGGCGAGGCGTCGTTCCTCCTGTACGCGCCAGGCCCCCGCCCCCTCCTCGATCGCGGCGCCGATCGTGCCGATCACCAGTTGGCAGGAGCGGATCGCGTCGTCGTTCCCGGGGATCACGTAGTCGATCTGCGTCGGGTCGCAGTTGGTGTCGACCAAGCCGATGATCGGGATCCGCAGGCGGACCGCCTCGCGGACCGCGATCTCCTCGGTTTTCAGATCGGTGACGAAGACCGCGTCGGGTAGGCGCTCCATGTCGCGGACGCCGCCGAGGTTGTATTCGAGCTTCGCCAGCTCGGCCCGCATCGCCATCCGCTCCTTGGTCGGCAGCAGCTCGAGCTTGCCCTCCTCCTGCCAGGAGGTCAGCTCGTGCAGGCGCGAGATCCGCGCCGAGATCGTGTTGAAGTTGGTCAGCAGGCCACCCAGCCAGCGCTGGTTGACGTAGGGCATCTTGCAGCGGTCGGCCCAGTCCTTGACGGCGCTGCGCGCCTGCTTCTTGGTGCCGACGAACAGCACCGTGCCGCCGCCGCTGGCCAGCTCGCCGGCAAAGCGGCGCGCGTTCTCGAGCAGCGCCTCGGTCTGGACGAGGTCGATGATGTGGATCCCGTCCAGCTCGCCGAAGATGTAGCGGCGCATGTTCGGGTTCCAGCGTCGGGTCTGGTGGCCGAAGTGGACTCCGGCCTCCAGCAGATCTTTGAGGCCCGCCTCTGGCATTGTCGAAACGTCTCCTTGGTCTGGCATGAAGCCCCGCCGCCCTTGCCGGGGACTCGGCCCCCGCGGGGGCCGGTCAGGATCCGGAGCGGATCGACGGGGGTCGGTTTGAACCGCACGATTGTAGTGTGGAAGCGCGGGCTAGGCTGCGCGGGCGGCCTCCAGCGCCGCGGCCAGGTCGGCCGGCAGCTCCGAGTCGAAGCTCATCTCCTCGCCGCTGGCGGGGTGGACGAAGGCGAGCCGGTGGGCGTGCAGGAACTGGCGTTCCAGGTCGTACTTCCGCTCGCCGCCATAGGTCGTGTCGCCGGCCAAGGGATGACCGATCGCGGCGAGGTGGGCGCGGATCTGGTGGGTACGGCCGGTATCCAGCCGCGCCTCCAGGTAGGTCTCGGCGCCGAGCAGCTCGAGCACGGTGAAGTGGGTGCGCGCCTGGCGCGAGGCGGCGCCGGAGACGGCCATCCTGGTGCGCTGCCGTGCGGCGCGGCCGATCGGCGCGTCAATCGTCCCGGTACGGGAAGGGAGCCGCCCCCGGGCCAGCGCCAGGTAGGCGCGCTCGATTTCGCGGCGCCGGACCCGCTCCTGCAGGGCCGCGTGGGTCGCGTCGTCGCGGGCGACCACCAGCAGGCCGCTGGTCCCTTTGTCGAGCCGATGCACGATCCCGGGCCGCTCCGGGTCGACACCGCCGCCGAGGATCTCCCCCAGCTCGTCGACCAGCGTCGGCCCCCGGTGGCTGGGCGCCGGGTGGACGACCAGGCCGGCCGGCTTGTCGACCACCGCCAGCCACTCGTCGAGGTGGACGACTCTCATCGCGCCTCGCGCAGGTAGCTCAGCGCCAGCACGGCGACGCCGAGCGTGATCGCCACGTCGGCCAGGTTGAAGGGCGGCCAGGAGAGGAACGCAACGTAGTCGGTGACGGCGTCGACCCGTATGCGGTCCGCGAGGTTGCCGAGCGCGCCGCCCGCCAGCAGCCCGACCGCGACCCACATCCCCGGCCGGGTCGGATTGCGGGCGAAGAGGACGCCGACGATCAGCAGCGCAGCGAGGGTGACCGTGATCAGGGCCGCGCCGCCGCCGCTGGCCAGGCCGAAGGCGACGCCGCGGTTGTGGGCGAGCGTAAGTTCCAGCGGGCCGAGCACGTCGACGTGCTCGGCCGGGACGAGGCGGTCCTCGACCAAGGCCTTGGCGGCCTGGTCGAGGACTACGACGATGCCGCAGAGCGCGCCGGCCAGGCGCCAGGCACGCAAGCCCCCGCCGCTCACCCGGAGATCAGGGCGACGACGAGGCCGCGCACCACGAAGAGCACGATGATCCCGAGGATCGGGCTGAGGTCGAGCGCGAAGCCGCCGCCGCCGAGCGGCGGGATGAACCGCCGGAAGAGGTTGAGGTAGGGATTGGTCGTCTCGGCCACGAAGCCGACTCCCGCGCGCAGCCAGCGGTAGTAGGGCATCCGCGGGATCCACGAGCTGAGCACGTTGAGGAAGATCAGGACGATATAGACGAGGAACAGCGCGTCGACGTAGCTCGCGATGTCGCTACGGCTGAGCGCCAGCCAGGTCACAACCAATCCTCCCGCTCCGTGCTCACGACCGCATCCTCTCCAGCGAGGCCTGCACCGCCGCCCCGAACGCGCTCCGCGCCCCCTCGCGCTCCAGCGCCTCCAAGCCGGCCTCGGTGCTCCCCCCGGGCGAGGCCACGGCGTCGCGCAGGTTGGCGGGGTGGCGCTCGCGAAGCAGCGCCGCCGTCCCTGCCGTCGTCTCCACGACCAGCTCCCGGGCAAGCTCCTCGTCGAGTCCAGCCTCCGCTCCGGCATCGGCGATCGCCTCCACCGCAAGCGCCAGGTAGGCGGGCGCGCAGCCCATCACGGCCGTCGCCGCGTCGAACTCCGAGTCAGGCAGCTCGACCAGGTGCCCCAGCGACTCCAGCATCCTCCGCAGCTCTGCACCCACGTCACCGGCGACGCAGAGGACGCCCTGCCGCACCTCCACGGCGACGTTCGGCATCACTCGGGCGACCTCGGCCGCAGGGAATGCGCCCCGCACCCGCTCCAGCGAGGTGGCAGCGAGCAGCGAGACCACGACCGTCGCCCCGCCAAGCTCCGCCGCGACCTGCTCGAGCATCGCCGGCTTCACGGCGAGCACCACGACGTCGGCCCGTTCGGCCAGCAACCGGTTCGACCCAACCGCCTCGCCCCTCAACTCCTCGGCCAGCTTCGCGGCGCGCCCCGACCCGGAGTCCGTGAACAGCAACCCCTCGACGTCACCCGCCAGCCCGCACGCCATCGCCGCTGCCATGCTCCCGGCGCCGACGAAGCCAACGATCATGCGGCGCAGACTATCTACGACTGATTGAAGAACCCTTTGTCGAGCAGGCGCGCCTTCTCCTCCGCCGACACCTCGACGTTCTTCGGCGTCAGCAGAAAGATCTTCTCGGCCACCCGTTGCATCCCGCCGTCGAGGGCGTAGGTGAGCCCCGAGCAGAAATCGATCATCCGCTTCGAAAGCTCGTGATCGGTGGTCTGCAGATTGAGGATGACCGGCACCGTGCGCTTGAACTGGTCGGCGACCTGCTGGGCGTCGTTGAAGTTGCGCGGGATGACCAGGTGGACCTTGACGTCGGAGTCGGCGCCAACCGGGCGGAGCACGCGGGTACGCGACGCGGAGATCGGCTCTTCGTCGGCGAAGATGTCGTCGATCTCGTCGCGGCGCGAGCGGCGCGAGGTCGGCAGGCGGCGGACCTCGCCCGGTTCGCGGTGCGCTTCGATCTCCTCCTCCTCGGCGAAGTCCTCCTCGTATTCGGGCCCGTGCTCGCGCTCTTCGGCGAGGCCGAAGTACACCAACGCTCTATGCCACGAGTCTCTTAAAGCCATACCTGTTGCAGGTCATTTCGGCTCTGAACCACCGATTCCTCCACCGATTATGACTCACCCTCACATGTAGAGGGCGGTTCCCAGGCGGATCGTCGTCGCCCCCTCCTCCACCGCCACCGTCCAGTCCTGCGAAGTGCCCATCGAAAGCCGCTCGAGGCCGTGCTCCGCAGCCAGCTCGGCGAGGCGGGCGAAGTGCGGGCGGGAGCCCTCGGGGTCGGTGCTGAACGGCGGCATGGTCATCAGGCCGCTCGCCCGCACCGGGCAGCGCTCCAGGAAGTCGCCGAGGTCCGTCGGCGCGACGCCGCCCTTGCCCTGCTCGCCGGCGACGTTCACCTCGACCAGGACCTCGGTCTCGGGGCCCCCGTGGCGACCCAGCTGGTCCAGCGCCGAATCCGTGGCGACCGAGTGGATCAACCGGCAGATCGGCAGCAGGCGCCTCACCTTGCGGCTCTGCAAATTGCCGATGAAGTCCCACTCGAAGGCGTCGCCCCAGCGCTCGTGCTTGGCGGCCAGGTCCTGCTGGCGGCTCTCGCCGACCAGACCGACCCCGGCCTCCGCCAGGGCGCCCATCTCCTCGAGCGGCACGTACTTGGTCGCGGCGACGATCTCGACCCGGTCGCCGGCCCGGTCGCGCACCGCTTCCAGATTTGAGGCGATCTTCGTCGCGTCGAGTCCGTGGATCAGCCCCGGCATCGCGCCGCCTATCCCCGCGCCGCAGCGACGGCGGCCTTTAGCTCGGGCTCGCGCCCGGCGATCTCGCCGTCGAGCTTGCGGCGCAGCGCCTCGTCGAGCCCCCGCCCCACCCCCGGACCCTGGGGAACGCCGGCTGCGATCAGGTCCTCGCCATCAATCTCCAGCTTCACCTGCCGCCATTCCAGCAGGTAGCGGTCGAGCCACTCGGCGCCCAGCGCCCGCGCCAGGACCAGCTCGACCGGATCGTGGCCGCGGGCCAGCTCGACCGCGCGGGATGGCCGCTCGGGCCGCGCGACCGCCAGCTGCTCCTCGCTCCCGGGGCTGCCAAGCGCCGCGGCCAGCACCGATCGGTCGCGTGGCGCGGCGCCCTGCCACGGCGCAGCCGCCAGCAGCTCGCCCACTCGCCGGGCGAGCGCGACGCCCCCAGGGCGCAGCTCGACCAGCCCCCATTCCTCCAGCAGCTCGAAGCCGCGCGCCGCCTCGGGCTCGGCGGCGAGGCGCAGCAGGTCGGCCCGGCGGCGGTCGGCGGAAACCGTCTCGAGGTCGGCGCTTCGCAGCAGCTCCTCGGTCCCGGGCTCGAGCCGGAAACCGAAGCGCGCCGCGTAGCGGGCGGCACGCAGCGCTCGGGTGGGGTCGTCGGCGAACGAGCCTGCATGCAGCACTCGCAGCAGCCCGGCATCGAGGTCGGCGCTGCCGCCGTGGGGGTCGATCAGCGACGGCTCGCCCCGCAGCGGCACAGCCATCGCGTTGATCGTGAAGTCGCGCCGCCCGAGGTCGATCTCGATCTCCGTGGCGGGCTCGACCTCGGGTAGGGCTCCCGGCTGGGCATAGGTCTCGGCCCGAGCCGCCGCGATGTCGACCTCGTGCCCGTCGAGCCGGACCTTGGCGGTGGCGAAGCGCTCGTGCTCGACCGTCTCCGCGCCGAGCTTTCCCGCCAGCGCCGCGGCGTCGCCGACCACCACCAGGTCGACGTCGGAGCGCCCCCGCCCGAGCAGCAGGTCGCGCACCGCGCCGCCGACCAGGTAGACGGGCGCCTCGGTCGCGGCGCGGACCGTGTCCAGCTCCGGGTGGGCGCGACGCAGCGCCTCGTCGAGCTGGTCGATCGGAATCGTGGCCATCGGCGATCCCTACCATGATCGCCACTGCGGATGGCCGAGTGGCGGCAGGAAAGACGCGAGCAGCGGCGGCGCCAGCTCCGCCGCCGACGCCTGCTCGCCGGCGGCGCTCTCGTCGCCGCGGCCGCGGCGCTCGCCGCCGTCGTCCTCGCCAGCTCCTCCGGCGGCAGCGAGCGCGGTCGAGATTCGAACCGCGTAGCGGCACAAAGGTCTACCGCGCGCCCGCAGGCAAGCGGCTCACAGGCCGGCGAGGTCCGCAACGCGACGCCGCAGCCCGACTGGCGCCCCCACACTGGCCCGGTGCCGATCCTCGAGTACCACGTGCTCGGAGCGGCGCCCGCCGACGCCCCCTACCCGGAGCTGTACGTCAGCCGGCCCGACTTCCGCCGCCAGATGGACTGGCTCGACCGCAACGGCTTCGAGGCGGTGACCCTGGAACAGGTCGAGGCGGCCTGGTACCGAAGCGGCACGCTGCCGCCGAAGCCGGTCGTGATCTCCTTCGACGACGGCTACCGACCGCAGTTCACCTTCGCCCTGCCGCAGCTGCGCCGGCACGGTTGGGCAGGCGTGCTCAACCTGAAGGCGGAAGGGTCGGACCTCTACCGCAGCAACGTCGAAGCGATGCTCGGCGCCGGCTGGGAGCTGGCCTCGCACACGATCCACCACTCCGACCTGACCACGCTCGACGCCGAAGCGCTTCGCGAAGAAGTTGCCGGCTCGCGACAACTGCTGCGGCGCGAATACGGCGTCCCGGTGAAGAACTTCTGCTACCCGTCGGGTCGCTTCGACGAAACGGTGATCGCCACGCTGAAGGCGGCCGGCTATGCCGGCGCCACCACCGAGATCCCCGGCTACGCGAACCGCGGGAAGCCCTACGAACTGGCTCGCTTCGAGATCCTCGGCTCCCGCGGCGTCGCCGGAATGGCCGCGGACCTGGCGTCCGGCTGACTCTTCAAGCGCGGACGGGGATTCCCGCCGCCGCCATGTGCCGCTTCGCGTCGCGCACGCGGTACTTCCCGTAGTGGAAGATCGAGGCGCAGAGAACCGCGTCGGCCCCGCCCGCGGCGATCGCCTCGTTGAGGTGCTCGAGCGTGCCGGCCCCGCCGGAGGCGATCACCGGCACCGGCACCGCGTCAGCCACCGCCCGGGTCAGCTCGACGTCGTAGCCGTCGCTGGTCCCGTCGCGGTCCATGCTGGTCAGCAGCACCTCGCCGGCGCCGCGCTCGACTGCCTCTTCGGCCCACGGGACGGCCTCACGGCCCTCGACCAACTTCCTCCCCCCGTTGACATATACGCCCCAGGTGGGCCCTTCGCGCTTAGCGTCGATCGCGATCACCACGCACTGGGACCCGAAGTGGTCTGCCAACTCGGTCAGCAGCTCGGGGCGGGCGAGGGCCGAGGAGTTGACCGAGACCTTGTCGGCGCCGGCGTCGAGCACCGCCTGGGCGTCCTGCACCGAGCGGATGCCGCCGCCGATGGTGAACGGGATGAAGACGTTGTCGGCGGTACGGCGCGCCAGCTCGACGATCGTCTCGCGCCGCTCGTGCGAGGCGGTGATGTCGAGGAAGACCAGCTCGTCGGCCCCCTCCGCGTCGTAGCGCTCGGCCAGCTCGACCGGGTCGCCGGCGTCGCGCAGGCCGACGAAATTGGTGCCCTTGACGACCCGTCCGGCGTCGACGTCGAGGCAGGGGATGACGCGCTTCAGGACCATGGCTCAAGCCTAGGGAGCCAACGCGGCGATCCCCTCGGCGACGCTGAAGCGGCACTCGTAGAGGGCGCGGCCGACGATCGCGCCTTCGACGTTGGCGGGCATCTCGCGGGCCAGCGCTTCGAGATCGGCAAGGCTCCCGACGCCGCCCGAGGCGATCAGCGCCGCCTCGGTCGCCGCGGCAACCCGCTTCAGCTCCCCGAGCGCCGGGCCCTCCATCGTTCCGTCGACCTCGATCGCGGTGCAGAGGAAGCGCGCGACGCCGCGCTGGCTCAGCGTCGCGACGGCCTCAGTCACATCTTCCTTACCTGCCTCGGTCCACCCTGCCAGCGCGACCCGGCCGTCGCGGGCGTCGACGGAGACGACGATCCGCCCGCCATGTGCCTCGAGCATCGACACGAGGAGCTCCGGCTCGCACAGCGCCGCGGTCCCGAGCACGACCCGCGCCGCGCCGGCTTCGAGCGCCGCCGTCACCGCATCCGCGTCCCGCAGCCCGCCGCCGACCTGGATCGGACAATCCACCGCCGCGGCAATCCGCCGCACCGTCTCCAGGTTGCGCGGAACCCCCGCCTTCGCCCCGTCCAGATCGACCACGTGCAGGAACTCCGCCCCTTCGCCGGCCCAGCGCAGCGCCGCGTCCGCCGGATCGGCGTCGTAGGCGGTCTCGCGCCCGTAGTCGCCCTGGAGCAGCCGCACGGCCCGGCCGCCGCGGATGTCGATCGCCGGGTAGAGGATCACGCCGCGGCCGGCGCGTTCGCGCAGACCCCGGCGAAGTTGGAGAGCAGCCGCAGGCCGGCAGCACTCGACTTCTCGGGGTGGAACTGGACGCCGAAGACGTTGCCGTGCTCCGCTGCGCAGGCGAAGCGCTCGCCGTAGGCGGCGCTGCCGAGCAGATCCGTATCCGCGGGACGCGGTGCGAAGGAGTGGACGAAGTAGAAGGGGGTCTCGCTCTCGATCCCCTCGGTCAGCCGCGACTCGCGCTCCCAGCGCACCGGCGACCATCCGATGTGCGGCACCTTGAGGCCGTCCGCCCGCAGCTCGGATACCTCGCCGGGCAGCAGGCCGAGGCCGTCCGCCCCGCCCAGCTCGGTGGTCGAGTCGAACAGCAGCTGCAAGCCGAGGCAGATGCCGAGGATCGGCACGCCAGCCTCGTGCCGCTCGGCGACCAGCTCGTCGAGGCGAAGCTCGCGCACCCGCTCCATCGCTTTCGGGAAGGCGCCGACGCCGGGCAGGACCAGGCCGTCCGCCTCGCGCACCGCTCCGGCGTCGTTGCCGATCGCCGCAGCCGCGCCGATGTGCTCCAGCGCCTTCTCGACCGAGCGCAGGTTCCCCATGCCGTAATCGAGGATGCAGATACGCGCGCTCATTCGCTCAGCGTACCCTTCGTCGAGGGCACGCCGGTCTCACCAGGGTCCAGCGACACGGCGACGCGGAGGGCCCGCGCGAAAGCCTTGAAGCAAGCCTCGATCATGTGGTGCGCGTTTGTCCCGTAGCGCACCGAGACGTGCAGCGTCAGCTTCGCGCCGTTGGCGACGGCGCGGAAGAACTCCTCGGCCAGCTCGGTGTCGAAGCCGGCGATCGAGGTCGCCGGCAGATCGGCCTCGAACACGCACAGCGGCCGGCCGGAGAGGTCGATCGCGCACTCCGCCAGCGACTCGTCCATCGGCACCAGGGCGGAGCCATAGCGGCGGATCCCGGCACGGTCGCCAAGCGCCTCGTCGATCGCCTGGCCGAGCACGATGCCGATGTCCTCGACAGTATGGTGTGCCCCGGTCTCTAGGTCGCCGTTCGCCTCGACCCGCAGGCCGAGCCCGCCGTGGCGGGAAAGCAGATCGAGCATGTGGTCGAGGAAGCCGACCTCGGTGGCGGCGCTCGACTCCCCCCCGTCGAGGTCGAGCGAGAGCCGGATCCGGGTCTCGGCCGTGTTGCGCTCCCTGCTCGCGGTGCGGCTCATCGTCTGCTCCGGTTAGTCATCTTCGGCCCTAATCATCGCCGACTCGCCGTGAAGGGGGAAGCCCTCGGCCTCGGCAAGTACCTTCACGTGTGGAGCGAGCTTCGCCACCGCGGCGGCCGGGACCTCCACGGTCGCGATCTTGCGGCGGAATACGTGCGGGCCGAGCGGGCCGGAGAACCGGCCGGCGCCGCCGGTCGGCAGCACGTGGTTCGACCCGGCGACGTAGTCGCCGAAGGCGGTGGCCCCGTAGGGGCCCGTGAAGACGCATCCACCGCTGGTGACCTTCGCCGCGAGCGACGCGGCCTCCTCGTCGAGCAGCTCCAGGTGCTCGGGCGCGAAGGCGTTGGCGAGGTCGATCGCGTCACCGGGGCCGGGCACGCGGATCAGCGCCAGTCGCGCCGCCTCGACGCCGGGCCACTCCGCGGCGGCGCGGTCGGTGGCCGCAGCGACTGCGTCGAGCACCGTCCCCTCGACCGCAGCGACGACCAGGGGGCCCTCGCCCCCGTGCTCCGCCTGCGCACACAGATCCAGCGCCGCCCACGCGGGGTCGACACCGTCGCCGGCGACGACCATCAGCTCCGACGGGCCGGCCAGCGAGTCGATCCCCACCTGGCCGTAGACGGCGCGCTTCGCCTCGCGCACCCAGCCGCTGCCGGGACCGGCGATGACGTCGACGCCGGCGACGCTTTCGGTGCCGTAGGCGAGCGCGAAGATCGCCTGCGCGCCGCCCATCGCGTAGATCTCGTCGACCGCGCACAGCTCGGCCGCCGCCAGCACGAGAGGATTCAGCGCACCGTCGGCTCCCGGTGGCGAGGCGAGCGCCAACCGCTCCACGCCGGCGACGCGCGCCGGTATCGCGCACATCAGCACGCTGGAGGGGTAGGCGGCCCGGCCGCCGGGGGCGTAGATGCCCGCGGCGGCGACGGGGACCTCGCGCAGGGAGACGCTGTGCCCCTGCGGCAGAGCAACCTGACGCGGCTCGGAATCGAGCGCCGCTTCGGCAACCGCGCGGACGTTCCCGGCGGCCAGCTCGAGCGACTCGCGGAGCTGCGGGTCGAGCCCCCGCAGCGCGATCGGCGCCTCGTCCGGGTCCACGCGCAACGCCGGGGGTTCGATCTCGGTGGCGTCGAAGCGCCGCGTCATCCGCATCACGGCTCGATCGCCTTCCTGGCGGACCGCCGCTTCGATCTTCGCCACCTCGGCCGGGGCAGCACCCGCAACCGCCCAGTCGCGGATCGCGGTCGCCGTCGCGCCCGCTCCGTTCCACTCGAATCGCTCGATTTTCATCGGGCCGACGCCTCGCGGAGCATCGCGGTCAGCCGGTCGATCTCGGCTGCCCGCAGCTTGTGGGCGACCCGATTGGCGACAAAGCGAGCCGTGCACTCGACGATCTCCTCGCGCACCTCGAGGTCGTTCTCCTCCAGCGTGCGGCCGCTCGCGACCAGGTCGACGATCCCGTCGGCCAGACCGATCAGCGGGGCCAGCTCCACCGATCCCTTCACCTCGATCGCCTCGACCTGCCGTCCTGTCGCCTCGAAGTGGCGTTCCGCTACACGCGGGTACTTGGTCGCGATCCGCATCATCCCCAGCCGCCGCTGCGACTCGCCAAGGCTCTCGTCGCCCTTGCGCCCGGCCAGCACCATGCGGCAGCGCCCGTAGCCGAGGTCGAGCAGCTCGTAGACCATGCGGTCGGACTGCTCGAGCAGCACGTCCTTGCCGGTGATGCCGACGTCGGCGGCGCCGGCCTCGACGTACGTCGGCACGTCGGAAGGGCGCATCGTCACCAGGGTCATCCCCTCGCCCGGGAAGATCAGCGCCCGCGACTCGCCGCGCGCCGCGGCGGTGTCGATCCCGGCCGCGTCGAGCAGGTTGAGGGTGCCCTCGAACAGGGCGCCGCGCGGCACCGCCAGCTTCAACGGGCCGCCGGACTTGGCGGGGCCGGGGCCGGCGACCTCGACGTTCACCCGCCCTCCCCCTTTCGCGACTCCTCCATCTGGGCGACGTGGACGCGCTCCAGGTAGAGGGCGAAGCCGGCGGCCGGGAGGTCGACGCCGAAGCGCTTCAGCAGTCCGTCGTAGCGTCCGCCGCCGCCCAGAACGTGACCCAGGGCGGGGTCGTAGACCTCGAGGATCGCGCCGCTGTAATAGCCGAGGTCGCGCAGCAGGCCGAGGTCGATCTGCACGCGGTCAGCCGCGCCGCGCCGCTCCAGCGCCTCGAGCGTCTCGCCGAGCCGCGCCGTCGCCCGCTCGACCGCGGTCCCGCCCAAGGCGCGGGCTTCGTCCAGCACCTCACGCCCACCACGAAGCTGCGACAGGGCGGCACAGGTGCCGACCTGCTCGTCGCCGATCCCGGCCTGGGAGAGCTCGACCTCGAGGCCGACCAGGTCGTGCGTGGCCAGCCGTTCGAGGATCGAGTCGCGCTCCTCGCCTTCGACCCCGAGCTCGGCCAGCAGCTGGCGGTAGAGGTCGGCGTCGCCGAGCCCGATCAGCGCGCGGTCGAGGCCGGCGGCGTCGAGCGCCGCCTCCAGCACCTCGACCACCTCTGCGGTGCCCTGCGGCGCCGGCGCCCCGATCAGCTCCACCCCGGCCTGCGCGAACTCGCGCATCTGGCCGCGCTGCGGTCGCACCGCGCGGAAGGCGTTGGCCAGGTAGCAGAGGCGCAGCGGGGGCTCCGCGTCCGCGTAGCGCGAGGCGACCAGGCGGGCGATCGGCACCGTCATGTCGGAGCGCAACGCCAGCAGGTCGCCGCGCTCGTCGAAGAAGCGGTAGGCGGAGTCGGCGGTGCGCCCGTCGCCGCGGGCGAGCACCTCGTCGTACTCGATCGCCGGGGTCGCCACCTCGCCGTAGCCGCGGTCCTCGAAGACCTCGACCAGGTCGCGGTGCAGGCGTCGCAGCTCCCGCATCTCGTCGGGAAGGATGTCGCGCGTGCCTGGGGGGATCGGGTGGATCATCAGACCCGCCGCCTCGTCTGCTTTCGCTCGCTCGCACTCATGATCACTGGCGATCTTGCTCGCTCGCTCGCGCGTCCGGGGGCGGCGGGGCCCCGGTGGGACGGTCTATGCAGGAACCTCCGACGCCATGCGCTCGATCCGGGCCCCGAGCCCCTGCAGCCTCTCGTCGATCGCCTCGTATCCGCGGTCGATCTGCCGGATGTTGCCGATCTCCGAGACGCCGTCGGCGGCCAGCGCCGCGATGAGCATGGCCATCCCGGCCCGGATGTCGGGGCTCTCGACCCGGGCGGGATGAAGACGGCTCGGACCGCTGACGATCGCCCGGTGCGGATCGCAGAGCGTGATCCGAGCCCCCATCGCGACCAGCTTGTCGACGAAGAAGAGGCGGTTCTCGAACATCTTCTCGAAGATCAGGACCTCGCCGTCGGCTTGGGTGGCGAGGGCGAGGGCGATCGAGGTCAGGTCGGCGGGGAAGGCCGGCCAGGGCCCGTCCTCGATCTTCGGGATCGCGTCGCCGACGTCTGCCTTCACCCGGAGCCGCTGCTCGGCCGGCACGATCACATCGGCGCCGTCGACCCTCGAGTCGAGACCGAGGCGGCGCAGCTGGCGCCGAACCATCAGCAGGTCGGCCGGCTCGGCGTCGCGGATCCTCAGCTCGCCGCCGGTCGCGGCGGCGAGCGCCATGAAGCTGCCCACCTCGATGTGGTCGGGGGATACCGTGTGCTCGGCCCCCTCCAGCCGGTCGCGGCCGTGCACGGTCATCACGTTGGAGCCGATCCCGGACACCTCCGCCCCCATCGTGCTCAGCAGGCGGGCGAGGTCCTGGACGTGCGGCTCGCAGGCCGCGTTGGAGATCGTCGTGCGGCCGGGGGTGAGCGCCGCGGCCATCAGTGCGTTCTCGGTTCCCATCACCGAGGGCTCGTCCATGAAGACCGCGCAGGGCCGTAGCCCCCCCTGCGGCGCGGTCAGCTCGATCCAGCGATCGCCCTCCACCCGGGCGCCGAGGTCGGCGAAGGCGTCGAGGTGGGCGTCGAGGCGCCGGCGGCCGATGAAGTCGCCGCCCGGCGGCGGCATCCGGGCCTCGCCGAAACGGGCCAGCAGCGGCCCCGCGAGCAGGAAGGAGGCGCGGATCTTCTCCGAGAGGTCCTCGTCCACCGCGATGTCGGATACCCCCGCAGCGCAGAGGCGGAGGCTGTTGTCGGCGACCCAAACGGCTTCCACGCCGAGCCGCTCAAGCAGGGCGATCTGCGCCTCGGTGTCGCGGATCCGCGGAACCCGGTGCAACAGCAGCTCCTCGTCGGTCAGCAGGCAGGCAGCGAGGATCGGCAACGCCGCGTTCTTGTTGCCGGCGGCTGTCAGCTCGCCCGAGAGCGGCACGCCTCCGTCGATGACGAATTTCTCCATCGGGTTCCGGGTAGGGTATCGCCGGGATGGGCAGAGGCTGGAAGATCGCGATCGTCGTCGTCGTCGCGATCGCGGTCCTGCTCGGCCTCAACGCGGTGGTGACCGACAACGAAACGAAGGGCGCCGAGGTAACGGTCCCGGGCGGCCGCATTCTCCACCTGCGGGGCGCCGCCCTCCAGGTCGCCGACAGGGGTCCGCGCCGCGCCGCGCCGATCGTCCTCCTTCACTGCTTCAGCTGCGGGATCGACTGGTGGGACGGGATGATGCCGCGGCTGCAACGCGAACACCGAGTGGTCGCAGTCGACCTGCTCGGCCACGACGGCGCCGAAAAGCCGACCTCCGGCTACACGATCCCCAACCAGGCGGACATGGTGGCCCAGGCGCTGGCCAAACTCGGGGTAAGCCACGCAGAGGTCGTCGGTCACTCGCTGGGCGGCGCCGTCGCCGTCGGCCTGGCCGAGCGGTCGCCGGAGCTGGTCGATCGGGTGGTCATCGTCGACACCCCGCCCGCTCACAACGAGGCCTCCCTGGGACTGATCGCGAACGCCGCCTTCGCACCGGTGATCGGCGAGGCGTTCTGGCGGGTCAAGCCCGATTTCGCCGTTCGCAAGGGACTGGAGGTCGCCTTCGCGCCGGGCTTCGACGTCCCCGACGCCTTCGTCGAAGACGTGAACCGGATGACCTACAGCTCCTACCACGACTCGCCGGAGGGCAGCAGCGATTACGTCGACGAAGCGAGCCTCGACCAGCGGATGAAGGCGACCGGTAAGCCCCTGCTGGTCCTGATGGGCGCCGAGGAGCAGATCGTCGAAGACCCTGCCGCGCGGCTGGCGGAATACCGCCGCACGTATCCGGGCACCCGGACCAAGCTGATCCAGGGCGCAGGCCACTCGCCAAACGTCGAGAAACCGGCCGAGACCGCCGCTCTCGTCCTCGAATTCGACCGCCTTGCCAGGCGCGAAATGCAAAAACGCGTGCAAAGCCGCAAAGGCGTCCGGACGCGTCCGTAGATTCGAACCCATGTTCGAGACGAAGAAGACCTTCACCGGCCGCTTGGCCGACGCCGTGGACCTGACGATCGACTTCGCGACCCTGGGCGAGTACGGCCTGGAGCCGGTCGACCCCCGCCCCAGGGCATGCGAGGCACGGCAGAGCACCCCGAGGCGCAGCACGGGCGCCTGGAGCGCAGCGATCGACCGGTTTGCCGCGCACTCCTAGAACGACAAAGGGCCGCCTGGCGGCGGCCCGAAGCGAAAAACCGGCGGCGACCTACTCTCCCAGGAGGTTGCCCTCCAAGTACCATCGGCGCTGAGGAGCTTAACTTCTCTGTTCGGAATGGGAAGAGGTGTTTCCCCCTCGCTATGCGCCACCGGAAATTTGGCGAAACCGCGCCCCGGTGGAGCTTGAAAACCGCACAAGGCCAAAGATGGAAAAACATCCGTCAAGCCCTCGACCCATTAGTACCGGTCGGCTGAGCGCATCGCTGCGCTTGCACCGCCGGCCTATCGACCTGGTGGTCTACCAGGGGTCTTACTCCCTCGAGGGGATGGGAGAGCTCATCTCGAGGACGGCTTCCCGCTTAGATGCCTTCAGCGGTTATCCGTTCCGTGCGTAGCTAACCTGCAGTGCCCTTGGCAGGACAACAGATACACCAGCGGCACGTTCATCCCGGTCCTCTCGTACTAGGGATGACTCCTCTCAACTCTCCAACGCCCACGGCAGATAGGGACCGAACTGTCTCACGACGTTCTGAACCCAGCTCGCGTACCGCTTTAATGGGCGAACAGCCCAACCCTTGGGACCTACTCCAGCCCCAGGATGCGACGAGCCGACATCGAGGTGCCAAACCGGTTCGTCGATGTGGACTCTTGGAACCGATAAGCCTGTTATCCCCGGAGTACCTTTTATCCGTTGAGCGACGGCGCTTCCACTTGCAACCGCCGGATCACTAAGCCCAACTTTCGTTCCTGCTCGACCCGTCGGTCTCGCAGTCAAGCTCCCTTACTGCCTTTACACTCTGCGCACGATTTCCAACCGTGCTGAGGGAACCTTTGGGCGCCTCCGTTACACTTTAGGAGGCGACCGCCCCAGTCAAACTGCCCACCTGACACTGTTCACCACCCGGGTCACGGCATGGTGTTAGAAGCCCAGACTACCAGGGGTGGTATCTCAAGGATGACTCCCCGGCAGCCAAAGCCGCCAGTTCACTGTCTCCCACCTATCCTGAGCGAGATACCCCAGACTCCAATATCAAGTTGCAGTAAAGGTTCACGGGGTCTTTCCGTCTAGCCGCGGGTACTCGGCATCTTCACCGAGACTTTAATTTCACCGAGCCTCTCGTTGAGACAGCGTCCAAGTCGTTGCGCCATTCGTGCAGGTCGGAACTTACCCGACAAGGAATTTCGCTACCTTAGGACCGTTCCTCATTGTTACTACCCCAGTCAACTACCTGGAGCGGGTGGCACATTTCTGACCACCTCTCACGGTCGCCCGTGAGAGCGGACTATCTCATCCCTCGCGCTCTCCAGCGCGAGGGCTCGGCGTATAGTCTCTGAGGATTCTCTGTGACCTGTAGCGCCTCTTTCCGCCTCCGTTCATTCCTTCCCGGAGAGCCAGAACTTCAGCGTAGTCTTGGTGTGAGAGGTGTCCCCTCGAGAGGAGTCGCGCTGCTGCGCGAAACCGCTCAAGGTCCTCAGCCTTCCTACCGATTAGCGGAAATCGCTCGAAGAACGGGATCACTCGGGTCTGAATATCGCGAAGGCTATTCACCTCCCAATACCAGCCGTCGTTCCCGGCCTTGCGCATGGAACCGCATCGCAGTGTCTCGTGGAAGAGATCGAGCGGAACCCGATCCTTCTGCGAGACGTTGAAGGCCGCTGGGAGTCTCCACTTCACAATGTAATCGCTGCGTCGACGAGCGACCACCATGAAGCTTCCCTCTCCCAGCGCAAACCCAGACAGAAGAAATCCGACATTCGCCGGAATCGCTTCGATCCAGAGTCTTTCCTGCTGATTGCCTGCACCCGACACATTTTCACTTTGCAGCGACAACCGGACGACATCGCGCCCGCTGCATGAGTAGTGCGGGATACTTCACCCTTCAAAGGACAGGCGTCCCAGCATATAGCCGAGTTTTACAACTACCTCGGTCAACTGATAGTTACGGCCGCCGTTTACCGGGGCTTGGCTTCGCTGCTTCGCGCCGAAGCGCTAACAGGTCCACGTAACCTTCCGGCACCGGGCAGGCGTCAGCCCCTATACGTCGTCTTGCGACTTAGCAGAGGCCTGTGTTTTTGGTAAACAGTCGCTTGGACCAATTCACTGCGGCCCCCTCGGGCTCCCTCCGTATGGAGTTCACCCTACTGGGGCGTCCCTTCTCCCGAAGTTACGGGACGATTTTGCCGAGTTCCTTAACGAGAGTTAGCTCGCTCACCTTAGTATGTTCTACTTGTCCACCTGTGTCGGTTATCGGTACGGGCACGCGAGTCCTGCCTAGAGGATTTTCTCGGAGGCATGGGATCGGGGACTGGCCGGCGGTCAAGCCAGCTGGCGTCGCACCTCGCGTCAAAACGCCGCTGCGGATTTCCCTACAGCGACTGGCTACGTGCTTGCCCCAGGACGACCATCGCCTGGGTTCCCTTACCCTTCCCCGTCCCCCCATCGGTCATAACGGAGTCAACGTGGTACAGGAATATCAACCTGTTGGCCATCGGCTACGCCTTTCGGCCTCGCCTTAGGTCCCGACTAACCCTGAGCAGACGAACTTTACTCAGGAAACCTTGGACAATCGGTGGAGGGGAGTCTCACCCCTCTATCGTTACTCATGCCGGCATTCTCACTTCCAGCCGCTCCACGGAAGCTTACGCACCCGCTTCGTGCAGCTGGAACGCTCTCCTACCGCACGCGGAACCCGCAGGCCCGCGCACCCATAGCTTCGGAGACTAGCTTAAGCCCCGTTGAATTCTCCGCGCCCGAACACTTGACCAGTGAGCTGTTACGCACTCTTTCAAGGGTGGCTGCTTCTAAGCCAACCTCTTGGTTGTCTCTGCACTCGGACATCGTTCACCACTTAGCTAGTACTTAGGGTCCTTAGCTGATGGTCTGGGTTGTTCCCCTTTTGCGTACGAAGTTTATCCCCCGCACACTGACTCCCGCGCTAACCGTGACGGTCTTCGGAGTTTGCCTGAAGTCGGTAACCTGGTAGGGCCCCTAGTCCAAACAGTGCTCTACGGCCGTCACGCAAATACGCGAGGCTATACCTAAATATATTTCGGAGAGAACCAGATATCTCTGGGCTTGATTAGCCTTTCACTCCAATCCACAGGTCATCCGCCCAGTTTTCAACCTAGGTCGGTTCGGCCCTCCACGAGGTCTTACCCCCGCTTCAGCCTGCCCATGGATAGCTCGCCCAGTTTCGGGTCTACCGCCGGTGACTATATCGCCCTATTCAGACTCGCTTTCGCTGCGGCTCCGCTCATCGCTTAACCTTGCCACCGACGAGTAACTCGCCGGCTCGTGATGCAAAAAGCACGCCGTCACACCCGAAGGTGCTCCGACCACTTGTAGGCTTGCGGTTTCAGGTACTATTTCACTCCCCATCAGGGGTGCTTTTCACCTTTCCCTCACGGTACTAGTTCACTATCGGTCACCAGGTAGTACTTAGCCTTGGAGGGTGGTCCCCCCAGGTTCGGACCGCGTTTCACGGGTGCGGTCCTACTCAGGAGCGTCAATCGGCAGATCAGCGCGCTTTCGCCTACGGGACGATTGCCCTCTGTGGTGCGAGGTTCCACTCGCTTCGGCTAACGCCTGATTTTGTGACTGCCGCCGAGCCAGGCACGGCTCGGGCATGACGCCCTACAACCCCCGACAGACAACGCGTGCCCGCTTGCATCTGCCGGGTTTAGGCTGATCCCCTTTCGCTCGCCACTACTAAGGGAGTCTCGGTTGATTTTCGTTCCTCGGGGTACTTAGATGTTTCAGTTCCCCCGGTTGCCTTCCGTCGGCTATGAATTCACCGACGAATGACGCCGCATTACCGGCGTCGGGTTTTCCCATTCGGAAACCCGCGGGTCAATGGCTGTTCAGCGCCTCACCGCGGCTTATCGCAGCCGTCCACGTCCTTCATCGACTCCTGGTGCCAAGGCATCCACCGTAAGCCCTTACTATCTTGACGGTGTTAATTAAATACCCATAATTGGCCTTGTACAGTTTTCAAGGTCCACCGAGGCACACGCGGTGGGGTCTTCCACCGGCGGTCTCTCAAAACTGAGCAGCGTCCCGGCGGCACACGGCCACCGGGGAGCCCGGTCGACGTTCTAGAGAAATCTCCCTAGAAAGGAGGTGATCCAGCCGCAGCTTCCGCTACGGCTACCTTGTTACGACTTCACCCCAATCACAAGCCCCACCTTCGACGGCTCCCTCCAAAAGGTTAGGCCACCGGCTTCGGGTGTTGCCTGCTTTCGTGGTGTGACGGGCGGTGTGTACAAGGCCCGGGAACGTATTCACCGCGGCATTGCTGATCCGCGATTACTAGCAACTCCAGCTTCATGGAGGCGAGTTTCAGCCTCCAATCCGAACCGAGACGCATTTTATGGGATTCGCTCCACCTCACGGTATTGCAGCCCTTTGTATGCGCCAATGTAGCACGTGTGTAGCCCTGGACATAAGGGGCATGATGACTTGACGTCATCCCCACCTTCCTCCGGTTTGTCACCGGCAGTCTCCCATGAGTCCCCAACCGAATTGCTGGCAACATGGAACGGGGGTTGCGCTCGTTGCGGGACTTAACCCAACATCTCACGACACGAGCTGACGACAGCCATGCACCACCTGTGAAGGTGTCCCGAAGGAAAACCGTGTTTCCACGGCGGTCACCTACATGTCAAGCCCAGGTAAGGTTCTTCGCGTTGCGTCGAATTAAACCACATGCTCCGCTGCTTGTGCGGGCCCCCGTCAATTCCTTTGAGTTTTAGCCTTGCGGCCGTACTCCCCAGGCGGGGCACTTATTGCGTTAGCGACGGCACGGGAGGAGTCGACACCTCCCACACCTAGTGCCCATCGTTTACGGCGTGGACTACCAGGGTATCTAATCCTGTTCGCTCCCCACGCTTTCGCGCCTTAGCGTCAGTACCGTCCCAGCGAGCTGCCTTCGCTATTGGTGTTCCTCCTGATATCTGCGCATTCCACCGCTACACCAGGAATTCCACTCGCCTCTTCCGGACTCTAGCCCCACAGTATCCACCGGCTTTCAAAGGTTGAGCCTTTGACTTTCACAGCGGACTTACGGGGCCGCCTACGCGCGCTTTACGCCCAATGATTCCGGACAACGCTTGCCCCCTACGTATTACCGCGGCTGCTGGCACGTAGTTAGCCGGAGCTTCTTCTGGAGGTACCGTCAATCCGCACGGCTATTCACCGGCGAACCTTCGTCCCTCCTGAAAGGGGTTTACAACCCGAAGGCCGTCTTCCCCCACGCGGCGTTGCTGCGTCACGCTTTCGCGCATTGCGCAAGATTCCCCACTGCTGCCTCCCGTAGGAGTCTGGGCCGTGTCTCAGTCCCAGTGTGGCTGATCGTCCTCTCAGACCAGCTACCCATCGTCGCCTTGGTGGGCTTTGACCCCACCAACTAGCTAATGGGCCGCGGGCCCCTCCCAATGCGGAGGCCGAAGCTTCCTTTAGCGCACAGGCTTGAGCCTGTGCGCCACATCCGGTATTAGCCCGAGTTTCCTCGGGTTGTCCCGGTCATCGGGGCAGGTTACCCACGTGTTACTCACCCGTTCGCGGCTTGGCCCCAGGGCAAGCCCTGGTTCGTCGCACCACTTGCATGTGTTAAGCACGCCGCCAGCGTTCGTCCTGAGCCAGGATCAAACTCTCCGTGAAGATACTTCTACAGAGAGATGCCATGCCTGGCTGGCCGTCGGGTACACAAACACGACGACCGGCATGACGGGTAAATCAGACCACTCGACACGCTGACGAGCCGAGTGGATCGGGCTCAAACATCCACAGACCCATGGGCCTGCGGAGTGCACGCTGCTCAGTTTTCAAAGACCGCTGCGCCTCAAACGGCGGGATTTGCCGCCGTTTGCGCATGGGACGGCACAGGGCCTTCCCAGAGGGACCGGGGAGTATAGCGCGACGTCGGTCGTTTGCCAAGAAGCGACTCAGGCGCCGGCGCGCATACGCAGGAAGCGACGCTTGCCGAGCTGCAAAACACGGCCGTCGAGATCGCTCGGATCGAGGTCGAGGCGATCGGCACCGAGCCGCTTCCCGTCGAGCTTGACGCCGCCCTGCTCGAGCAGGCGCCGCGCCTCGCTGGAGCTGATTTCAAAAGCACCCGCCATCAACCGCGGCAGGTGCACCGAGCCGCCGTCGTCGCCCAGGTAGGCGCCCAGACCGACCTCCTCGACCTCCTCGGGCGCCTCGTGCCGGACGAAGAGCCGGTCGAAGTGCCGCTCGGCGGCGAGGGCGGCGGCGCTGTCGTGAAAGCGCTCGACGATCCGTCGGGCGAGATCGCGCTTTGCCTCGTTCGGCGGCCCCTCCGGCGCTTCCGCGCCGAGCAGCAGCCGGAAGTAGTCGGGCATCGCCTCATCGGGTACGCGCATCAGCTTGCCGAACATCTCCTCGGGCGCCTCGGTAACGCCGACGTAGTTGCCCAGCGACTTGCTCATCTTCTGCACCCCGTCGGTCCCGACCAGGATCGGCATCGTCAGGATCGACTGCGGCTTGCAGCCATAGGCGACCTGCACGTCACGCGCGAAGAGCAGGTTGAACTTCTGGTCGGTCCCCCCCAGCTCCACATCGGCCTCGACCGCAACCGAGTCATAGCCCTGGAGCAACGGGTAGAGCAGCTCCAGCGCCGAGACCGGCCGCCCGGCCGCCATCCTCCTCTGGAAGTCGTCGCGCTCCAGAAGCCGCGCCACGGTCGTATGGCCGAGCAGGCCGAGCAGCTCCTCGGGCGCCATCTGCAGCCACTCGCTGTTGAAGCGGACCTCGGTGCGATCACGGTCGAGCAGCTTGAACGCCTGCTCCTGGTAGGTCGCTGCGTTCGCCTCGATCTCCGACGCCGAGGGAACGGGCCGCTGCGCCGAGCGGCCGCTCGGGTCGCCTACCCGGGCGGTGAAGTCGCCGACGATCAGAACCACGGCATGGCCGGCCTGCTGAAACTCACGGAGCTTCTCCAGCACGACGGTGTGGCCGAGGTGGATATCGGACGTGGTCGGGTCGATGCCGAGCTTGACGCGCAGCGGGCGGCGGTCCGCGAGCTGCTCGTCGAGCATCCCCTCGGGAAGCACGTCGACCGCGTTGCGGGTCAGATCCGCGGACATCAAGGATCGGGCCTCTCTCGCTGCGCGAAGAGCCAGATATGCACGCTTGCTCGATCGGCGCTCACAGGCGGCAATGCTAGACTGCCGCCTCTGCCCGGCGGGTCGAGCCGCGCCGAGCACCTGAACTGAATGGCGGCGATAGGAGCAAAGCCCCGCCGGCCGGGCGGCGCGGTTCCGCCTCTCCCTCCGGCGCCACCTCCGGCGAAGCCGGGCAAACCGCGGCTGAAGAAGCTGCGGATCCTCTTCGTGCTGCTCGGGCTGGCGATCCTCGCGCTGGTATCGACGATCTTCGGGATGATGACGGCGGTCTCCCAGGATCTGCCGGCGATCTACAACTTCGCCCAGTTCAAAGCAGCGAAGAACAGCGAGGTCTTCGACGCCTCAGGCGAGCCGATCGGGACGCTGACCAGCAACCGGAACAAGATCCTGATCGGCGCGGGGCAGATCTCTCCCAACGTCAAGAACGCGGTGGTGGCGATCGAGGACTCGCGCTTCTACGAACATGCCGGCGTCGACTTCCAAGGGATCGGCCGGGCGCTGCTCAAGGACATCCTCAGCCAGAGCGCCGCGCAGGGCGCCTCGACGATCACCGAGCAGTTCGTCAAGAACGCGCTCGCCGCCCAGGGCAGCCGCACGATCTTCGAGAAGTTCCGGGAGGCGGCGCTCGCCTACCGGCTGGAGCGCCACTGGAGCAAGGACAAGATCCTCACCGAGTACCTCAACACCATCTACTTCGGCGAGGGCGCGTACGGGATCGAGGCCGCCGCTCGCACCTACTTCGGCAACGCGCATCCGGGGTGCGGGACCGGGGGCGAACCCTGCGCCGCGGTGCTCGAGCCCTGGGAGGCTGCGACCCTCGCCGGGATCATCGCCTCTCCCTATTCCTACGACCCGAAGGTCTATCCCGAAGAAGCGCTCGCCCGCCGCAACCTGGTGCTGGAGAAGATGTACGAACAGGGCTACATCACCGACGCCCAGTACGAAAAAGGAACCAAGGAGGCGCTGCCCTCGCCCGCCGACATCCGGCCACCGCGACTCGATTCCAAGGCGCCCTACTTCACCGCCTGGCTGCGCCAGCAGCTGGTCGAACGCTACGGCGCCGCGAAAACCTTCTTCGGCGGGCTCAAGGTGAAGACGAC
This sequence comes from uncultured Solirubrobacterales bacterium, assembly GCA_963730315.1. Lineage (GTDB taxonomy): Bacteria > Actinomycetota > Thermoleophilia > Solirubrobacterales > 70-9 > VRUE01. The sequence goes on from CAVSRD010000005.1 coordinate 106,286, forward strand.
GCTGGACCTGAAGCTGCAGAGGGCCGCCGAAGAAGCGGTCAACTCATACCTCGGCTACCTACCGCCCACCGCCTCGGTGGTGGTACTCGACAACCGCAACGCCGGCGTCAAGGCGCTGGTCGGCGGCCCCGACTTCCAGACCAAGCCGTTCAACCTCGCCACCCAGGGCCGCCGCCAGCCGGGCTCCTCGATCAAGCCGTTCGAGCTGGTCACCGCCCTCGAAGAGGGGATCTCCCCGTACACGGTCTACGAATCCGCCCCGCAGGAATTCCACTTCGGCAAGCACGGCGGGGAAACGTTCGTCGTCCACAACGACGAAGGCTCCTACCTTGGCTCCTGCGACATCGTCTGCGCCACCACCTACTCCGACAACTCGATCTACTCGCAGCTCGCGCTCGAGGGGCTGGAGGGGAAGACGATCCACGACCGCACCCGCTCGATCGCGGCGACGATCCACAAGATGGGCTACGCGGACCCGATCTCGACCAACCCGGCGATGGTGCTGGGGGGCCTGCAAGAAGGCGTCTCGCCGCTCGGCTGGGCCTACGCCTACATGACGATCGGCAACCTGGGGGACCGGGTCAGCGGTACGCTCGCTCCCGATCCAGGTGACAGCCCGGTCGCATACACGGATGTGACCGCTCAGGACGGCCACACGATCCGCGGCGGCGACAACGGCTCGCTGCACGAACAGGTGATTGAAGAAGGCACCGCCAGCGAAGCGCGGAGCATCCTCGAAACTGTGGTGCAGAGCGGCACCGGCGTCCACGCCAACATCGGCGCCACCGGGCAGTGGGGCAAGACGGGGACGACCGAGAACAGCGGCGACGCCTGGTACTGCGGCGGGACCGAAGACGTCACCGCCTGCGTCTGGGTCGGCTACGCCGACACCACGACCCCGATGACCACCCTCTACAACGGCGGCCCGGTGCAGGGCGGAACCTTCCCGGCGTTGATCTGGGCGAGCGTGATCTCGGCTTGGAAGGAAATTTCCGCGGAAGAGGCGGCCGAACGGGCGAGGAAGCGGAAGGACCGCTCCGGTTCCTCCGAAGGATCCTCGAGCGGGGAAGAATCGCCCGCGCCGAGCGAACCCTCGCCGTTCGAAGCGCCCGAATCGAGCGAAGGGGGGTCCGAACCGAGCGAACCGGCGCCCGAATCGGAAGCGGCCCCCGAACCCGCCGCACCGGAAGAAGCGGCGCCGGCCCCCGAATCGGAAGCCGCACCCGAATCGGGTGGCGGAGCCGGGGGCGGCGGCGGGATCACCGCCGGGTAGGGCCGGCTACTGCGGGCGCGGCCGGGAGAGGAAGCGACTGCCGGCCAGGCAGAAGCGCCATGGCCGCTCGACCGCTTTCGCGATCCCGACCCGGGGGCCGGCGACGATTCGCCCCTTCCAGCCGGGCTCGCGGGGCGCCAGCAGGAACGGCGGTGCGCAGAGGTCGGCGTCGTTGGCCTCGAGGCCGATCCCGAGCGCCTCGCTCAGCTTGCCCGGGCCCGAGCAGAGGTCGGCGTCGGGGCGGGCGCCGCGCCGCTCTCGCATCGCCTCCAGACCGGCGCCGGGCTTGAGCGCCCGGATCAGCACCGCCGCCGCCTCGCCGTCCGGTTCGGCGACCGCGTTGAGCAGGCTGTGGATTCCGTAGGAGAGGTAGACGTAGGCGCGGCCGGGCGGGCCGAACAGCACCTCGGTCCGCCGGGTAAGCCCGGCATATGCATGACAAGCAGGATCGTCACGCTCGTAGCTCTCGGTCTCGACGATCGTGCCGCCGCAGCCGTCATAGAAGAGGCGGCAGCCGACCAGATCGCGGGCGACGACGTGCACCGAGCGCTCGAAGAAGGCGGCGTCGAGCCGCTCCGCGACGGCGAGGCTCACGACAGCCCGTCGGGTAGGCGCGCCTCGACCGCCCCCAGGATTTCGGTGGCGAGCGAGAGCTGCGCGGCCAGCGCGGCCGACCCGGTGCCGCCCTCGATCCGCTTCGACTCCAGCCAGCTCTCGCGCCGCAGCACCTCATATACGGAGTCGTCGAGCTGCTCGGAGCGCTCGCGCAGCTCGTCGGGGGTCAGCTCGGAGAGCGGCTTGCCCCGCTCCACCGCGTCGCGCACCAGCCCGCCGACGATTCCGTGCGCCTCGCGGAACGGCACCCCCTTGCGGACCAGCAGGTCGGCGACCTCGGTCGCCGCAAGCATCTCGTCGCCTGCGGCCTGGGCGAGCCGCTCCCGGTCGAAGGCGATCCCGGCCAGCATCCCCTCACTCGCGTCGAGGCACGCCTCGACCGTGTCGATCGCGTCGAACAGGGGCTCCTTGTCCTCCTGCATGTCCTTGCCGTAGGTGAGTGGCAGGGCGTGCAGCGTCCCCAGCAGGGACGCGTAGTCGGCGGCGACCCGCGGGCTCTTGGCGCGCAGCAGCTCGGCCGAGTCGGGATTCACCTTCTGCGGCATGATGCTCGAGCCCGAGGAAAACGACTCGTCCAGCTGGCAGAAGCCGAACTCGCTGCTCGACCAGATGACGATCTCCGAGCCGAGCCGCGATAGGTGCATAGCGCAGGTCGCTGCCGCGGCCAGGTAATCGAGCGCGAAGTCGCGGTTGGAGGCGCCGTCGATCGAGTTGGCGCTGACCCGCTCGAAGCCCAGCTCCTCGGCGACGACGCGGCGGTCGATCTCCCAGTTGACGCCGGCCAGCGCGCCGGAGCCCAGCGGCATCGTCATCGCGCCCTCGAGCGCGAACCGGAAGCGCTGCGCGTCGCGGTACAGCATCCAGAAGTAGGCGAGCAGGTGGTGGCCCAGGTAGACGGGCTGGGCGCGCTGCAGGTGAGTGTAGCCCGGCATCGGCCAATCGCGGTGGCGCTCGGCCAGCTCGAGCAGGCGCCGCATCGCCGCGCCGACCAGCTCGATCGCCCGCAGCGAGTGCGCCCGCACCAGCATCGCCACGTCGGTCGCGACCTGGTCGTTGCGGGAGCGGCCGGTGTGGAGCTTGCCGGCCAGCGAGCCGACCTCCTCGCCGAGCAGCCGCTCGATCGCCATGTGGATGTCCTCGTCGGCCCCGTCGAACTCGAAGCCGGGCCGGCCGATCCGCTCGCGGACTCGGTCGAGGCCTGCGCAGATCGCCTGCAGCTCCTCGCCGTCGAGCACGCCGACCTCGCGCAGCGCCCGGGCGTGCGCCTGCGACTGCTCGATGTCGTACGGCGCGAGGCGCCAGTCGAACCCGAGCGAGCGGTTGAGGCGCCAGAAGCGCGGGTCGGGGTCTTTGCGAAAGCGCGACATCAGCGGAGCGACTCGGCCAGAGCCTCGCACACGCGCTCGACGTGAGCTTCGGTCATCGCCGGGAAGAAGGGAAGCGCAAGCGAGCGGGCCGAGGCCGCTTCGGCAACCGGGAACTGGCCCTCGCGCCAACCCTGCTCGCGCAGGTGCGGGAAGAGGTGGATGCAGGGCAGGTAGGCCTTCGCGGCGACGCCGCGCTCGCCGAGACGGGCGATCGTCGCGTCGCGGTCGACCCCCTCGGACAGGCGCACCGGGTATACGAACCAGCCGCGGCGCTCGGCGCCGCGCCCGGCGGGAGGCGCCGCCACCCCGTCGAGCCCGGCCAGGCCCCGCTCGTAGAGGCCGGCCACCGCAATCCGCCGTTCCAGCATCCGGTCCAACCTGGCCAGCTGGGCGACGCCGAGCGCCGCGGCGAGGTCGGAGAGGCGGTAGTTGAATCCGAGCCCGCCGTGGTCGAGCCAGCCCATGTCGGCAGCGCGACCCTGGTTGCGCTCCGAGCGCAGCCGGGCGGCCAGCTCGGGGCTCGGCGGCACGACCATCCCCCCCTCCCCGGTGGTCAGCTGCTTGTTGGCGTAGAAGGCGAAGGTGGCGAGGTTGCCGCGCGTCCCCACCCGCCGCCCCTCGGCGTCGATCGCGCCGAGCGCCTCGCAGGCGTCCTCGAGCACTCCGAGGCCGTTCGCGGAAGCGATCGCCTCCAGCGCCGGCATCGCCGCCGGGTAGCCGAAGATGTGGACCGGCAGAAGCCCGGCGCTGCGCTCGCCCAGCGCCGCCTCGACCGCCGCGGGGTCGATGTCGAGCGTCTCCGGGTCGACGTCGCAGAAGACCGGCCGGGCGCCCTCGTAGAGAAGGCAGTTTGCCGATGCGACGAAGCTGAACGGGCTGGTCAGCACGTCGTCCCCCGGCCCCCAGCCGAGCGCCCGCACGCCGAGGTGGAGGGCCGCGGTTCCGCTCGAGACGGCGACCGCGTCATCGACCCCGAGCCAGGCGGCGAAGTCGCGCTCGAAGCGTTCGCCCACCGGTCCCAGCGAGAGCCGCCCGGATCGCAGCACCTCGAGCACCAGCTCCTCCTCGCGCGTTCCGATTTCGGGCCTGGCGAGGGGAATCGGGTCCTTGTCGGAGGCGCCACCCATGCTTGGCGCCAGCCTACTTGCGCGGCTGGAACGCGTACTCGAGCGAGTCGACCAGCGCCTCCCAGGAGGCCTCGATGATGTTCTCCGAGACGCCGATCGTCCCCCACTCGCCCTCGCCATCGGAGGAGTCGAGCAGCACCCGGGTGACCGCCCCGGTGCCGTGGCTCTCGTCGAGGATGCGGACCTTGTAGTTGGTCAGCTCGATGTCGGCGAGCTGCGGGTAACGGTCGGCGATCGCGGCGCGCAGGGCGCTGTCCAGCGCATTGACCGGGCCGTTTCCCTCGGCCACCCGCAGGTAACGCTCGCCGTCGACCTTGACCTTGATCGTCGCCTCGGTCTCCACCTGACCGTCGGCGCGCTTCTCGACCACCACCCGGAAGCTCTCCAGCTCGAACAGCGGCACGTAGCTGCCGGCCTCCCGCCGCAGCAGCAGCTCGAAGGAGGCCGGCGCGGCCTCGTAGTGGTAGCCACGGTGCTCGCGCTGCTTGAGGCGCTCCACCGCCCGCACCGCCGCCGCCTCGTCGAGCTCGAGCCCGGCTCGCTCCGCCTGGTTGCGGATCGTCGCCTTGCCGGAAAGCTCCGAGGCGAGGATGTCGCGCTGGCTGCCGACCGCCTCCGGATCGAGGTGCTCGAAGGTGCGGGCGTCCGCCTCCACCCCGGCGGCGTGCATGCCGGCCTTGTGGGCGAAGGCGTCGCGGCCGACGTAGGGCCGGCCAGGATCCGGCGCCATGTTGCACAGCTCGTCCAGGTAGTGGCTCGTGCGCGACAGAGTGGCGAGGCGCTCCGGCGCCACCACGTCGAAGCCCATCTTCAGCTGCAGCGCCGGCAGGATCGAGGCGAGGTTGGCGTTGCCGCAGCGCTCTCCGTAGCCGTTGACCGTGCCCTGCACGAGGCGGGCGCCGGCTTCAACCGCGGCCAGCGAGTTGGCCACCGCGCACTCGGCGTCGTTGTGGGTGTGGATGCCGACCTCGACCCGGTCGCCAAGCGCCTCGACCACGGCGGCGCTCGCCGCACCGACGAAGCCCGGGAGGTTGCCCCCGTTGGTGTCGCAGAGGGTGACGTTCTCCGCCCCCGCCTCGGCCGCCGCCCGCACGCATTCCAGCGCGTAGCCGGCGTCGTCGCGGTAGCCGTCAAAGAAATGCTCGGCATCGAAGACGGCGCGCTTGCCCCGCTCGCGGCAGAGCGCGATCGACTCGGCGATCATCGCCAGGTTCTCCTCGGCGGACACCTTGGTCACCTTCTCCAGGTGCAGGCCCCAGCTCTTGCCGACCAGGCAGACCAGCGGCGCGAAGGAGCCGGCCAGAACGGTCAGCGCCTCGTCGTCGGCGGCGGCGAGGCCGCGCCGCCGGGTCATCCCGAAGGCGACGATCTGCGCCTGCTCCAGCTCCTCCCCCGCCAGCAGCTCGAACAGCTCCGCCTCCTTCGGGTTGGAGCCGGGGAAGCCGGCCTCGATGAAGTGGACGCCGAGCTCGTCGAGGGCGCGCACCACCTTCAGCTTCTCGCCCACCGAGAGCGACATGCCGGGGGTGCCCATGCCGTCCCGCAAGGTCGTGTCGTAGAGCCTCACCTGTTGCATCCGATGCCTTTCGTAACGAGGAGTGGAAAGAGTCCTGCGCGCGTCGGCGCGCCAGCCGCTAGGCGGCTGCGGTAATTCGCTCGACGAAGTCGAGCCACTCCAGGTACTCCTCGGCGCGGCCGTGAAGCGCGTCGTCGAACTTCGCCTGGATCACCCGCGTGATCTCGCCCGGCTCGCCCAGCGGGTGGTCGTCGACCTCGCGCACCGGCACCAGCTCGGCGGCGGTGCCGGTGAGGAACATCTCGTCGGCGAGGTACAGCTCGGAGCGGGCGATGTCGCGCTCCTCGACCGCGTAGCCGAGGTCGCGGGCGATCTGCACGACCGAGTTGCGGGTGATCCCGTCGAGGATCGCCGCACAGTGCGGCGGCGTGCAGAGCACCCCGTCCCGGACCAGGAAGACGTTCTCGCCGGAGCCCTCCGAGACGTAGCCGCGCTGGTCGAGCAGGATCGCCTCGTCGTACCCGGCGCTGGTCGCCTCCAGCTTGGCGAGGACCGAGTTGAGGTACTGGCCGGTGGCCTTGGCGTGCGGGATCAGGCTGTCGCCGGAGATCGTCCGCCAGGAGGAGACCTTGGTGCGTATCCCGTGCTCGTTGCCGTCCTCGCCCAGGTAGACGCCCCAGGGCCAGACGGCGACGATCACGTCGATCGGCGCGCTCTGCGCGTAGAGGCCCATCTCGCCGTAGCCGCGGTAGGCGAGGGGGCGGATGTAGCAGGAGTCGAGGCGGTTGCGCCGGATCAGCTCGTGGGTCGTCTCGCGCAGCTGCTGGGTCGAGTAGGGAAGCTGGAAATAGTAGAGCTCAGCCGACTTCTCGAGGCGCACGAGGTGCTCGCGGAGCCGGAACACCGCCGGGCCGCGCTCGGTTTCGTAGCAGCGGATCCCCTCGAACACCCCGGTGCCGTAGTGGAGCCCGTGGCTGAGGACGTGCGTCTTCGCCTCGTCCCAGGGCACGAACTCGCCGTTCTGCCAGATCAGCTCCGCGGTTTCCATCCGAGAAAGTATGCCCGATGACCCCGGCAAGGTCGAGCTAGAGCGCCGCCAGCACGGCGTCGGTCATCGCGTCGGTGTCGACCTCCACCTCCTGCGGGCCGCCCCCCACGAGGTCGGGAGTGCGAAGTCCGCCCTCCAGCACCGCGTCGACCGCCGCCTCGATGCGCGAGGCCTGCTCGGGCCGCCCCAGCCCGTGCCGCAGCAGCATCGCGGCGCTGAGGAAGGTGGCGAGCGGGTTCGCGATCCCCTCTCCGGCGATGTCGGGAGCCGAGCCGTGAACCGGCTCGAACAGGCCGGGGTCGCCCTCTGCTCCGAGGCTGGCCGAGGGCAGCATCCCCAGCGACCCCGTCAGCATCGCCGACTCGTCACTGAGGATGTCGCCGAACAGGTTCTCGGTGACGATCACGTCGAACTCGGCCGGCCGCGAGACGAGCTGCATCGCGGCGTTGTCGACCAGCAGGTGCTCGAGCTCGACGTCGGCGAACCCCTCGCTGACCCGGCTCACCACCTCGCGCCAGAGCCGCGAGGTCTCGAGCACGTTCGCCTTGTCGACCGAGGTCACCCGCGCGGGTCGCCCGCCGGCGGAGGAAGCGCGCCCCCGCGCCGCCTCGAAGCCGGCGCGGGCGATCCGCTCGATCTCGTCCACCGAGTACTCGCAGGTGTCGTGGGCGGACTCCCCATCGCGGCCGCTGTCGCCGAAGTAGATGCCGCCGGTCAGCTCGCGCACCACCAGTAGGTCGGTGCCGACGATCCGCTCCTCGCGAAGCGGGCTGGCGCCGACCAGCGCCGGGCTCGGCCGCACCGGCCGCAGGTTGGCGTACAACCCCATCCCCTTGCGCAGCCCGAGCAAACCCTGCTCGGGGCGCGGCGCTGCCGGGTCGGTGCTGTCCCACTGCGGTCCGCCGACCGCCCCGAGCAGCACCGCGTCGGCCCGGCGGCAGGCATCGAGCACCTCGTCGGTCAGCGCGACCCCGTGCGCATCGATCGAGCATCCCCCCACCGGCCGCTCCTCGAAACCGAACTCGCCGATCGCCTCCAGCAGGCGCCGCGCCGCCGCGACGATCTCCGGTCCGATCCCGTCGCCGGGCAGCAGGACTACGCGCGGGGCGTCGCTCACGCCGGGCACTCTAGGCCGTTGCCTCGATGTTGAGCCGGACGTAGTCGAGGGTGAGGGGCTGGGGCGATTGCTCGAGGACGGCTTCGGCGAACGGTCGTTCGAGCTTCGCCGGAAGCTGGGCGAGGAGCGGGCCGAGAGTGACGGTCGAGATGAAGGCAAGGGGGTCGGCCGGGGTGACCGGCTTCGGTTGCAGCCAGCAGTGCACCTTCGAGAAACCGGCCGCTCGCAGTCGCGCCTCGGTCTCGTCGGGGGCGGCGAAGTTCCACATACCGGTCATCTGGGCGAAATGAGAGGCGAACTCGGGCCGACCGGCGACGGCCGCGATCGCCTCTGCGTGCGCCGCCACGTTGCCCTCGCCACCGCACTGGGCGACGAGGCGGCCACCCGGGCGCAGCGCCGCACGGAGGCGCTGGAAGAGGCGGTCGTGGTCGGGGATCCAGTGCAGCGTGGCGGTCGAGAAGACCAGGTCAACCGGCTCGTCGACCTCCAGCTCGGCGAGGTCGGCGACCAGATATTCCGCCCTCTCCCCGAGTCGCTGGCGCGCCTTCTCGATCATCGCCTCCGAGCCGTCGACCGCCAGCAGGCGACCGTCGGGGGTTCGCCCCAGCAGCTCGGACGTGATCCGGCCCGAGCCGCAGCCGGCGTCGAGCACGGCCTCGTCGCCGCTCAGCTCGAGGCGGTCGAGCACTTCCATCCCCCATTCGAACTGCGGCTCGGAGACCGCGTCGTAGGTCTCGGCGTCCCACTCGCGTGGGCCGCTGTTCATCGCGCCGGGAACCTCGGGGGCGCTCATAGCGCCGTCGTCACCGGGCCGCGCGCCGCCCCGCCTGCTGCCTCGAACGCCTCGATCGCCGCGGCGCTCTCCAGGGTGATGCCGATGTCGTCGAGTCCGTGCAGGAGGCGGTGCTTGACGTCGGGCTCGATCTCGAACTCGAAAACGCCCTCGGCACAGGTCACGGTCTGGTCGTCGACGTCGATCCGCGCCTCCCCCGCCTCCGCGACGGCGCGGCAGTGCTCCTCGTCGAGGACCACCGGCAGCAGGCCGACCTTCGTGCAGTTGACGTAGAAGATGTCCGCGAACGAGGGGGCGAGGATCGCCTCGAAGCCGAAATCCTCGAGCGCCCAGGGCGCATGCTCGCGCGAGGACCCGCAGCCGAAGTTGCGCCCGGCGACGAGGATCGGGTTGGGCGCCAGTTCGATCTCGCCGGAACGCAGCCAGTCGTGGAAGAGGAACTCGCCGAAGCCGGTCCGCTCGACCCGCTTCAGGAACTGCTTGGGGATGATCTGGTCGGTGTCGACGTCGTGCCGGTCCAAATCCGAGACCCCGCCCTCGATCACGTCGATCGGCCTCATCTTCAGCTCCAATCCCTGATGTCGACGAAGTGGCCTTCGACCGCCGCGGCGGCTGCCATCTTCGGACTGACCAGGTGCGTCCTGCCGCCCTTCCCCTGGCGGCCCTCGAAGTTGCGGTTCGAGGTCGAGGCGCAGCGCTCACCCTCGGCGAGGGTGTCGGGGTTCATCCCCAGGCACATCGAGCAGCCCGCCTCGCGCCACTCGAAGCCCGCCGAGCGGAAGACATCGTGCAGCCCCTCCTCTTCGGCGGCCGCCTTCACCTGCTGGGAACCCGGGACGACCATCCCACGCACCGAGCCGGCGACCCGGCGCCCATCGACGATCGCCGCCGCCTCGCGCAGATCCTCGATCCTCGAGTTCGTGCAGGAGCCGATGAAGACCCTTTCCGGGGCGACCTCGGTCATCGGCGTGCCCGGCTCGAGCGCCATGTAAGCGAGCGCGCGCTCGGCCGACTCGCGGTCGGCCGGCGACTCGATCGCCGCCGGGTCGGGCACCCTGTCGGTCACCTCGACGACCATCCCCGGGTTCGTCCCCCAGGTGACCATCGGCGCGATCGCAGCGGCGTCGATCTCGACCTCCGTGTCGAAGCTCGCGCCCGGGTCGCTCGACAGCCGCAGCCAGTCCTGCACCGCGGCGTCGAAGTCGGCCGGCGCCGCGCTGCGGCCCCGCACCCACTCGATCGTCGTCTCGTCGGGGGCGATCATCCCGGCCCGGCCGCCGCCCTCGATCGTCATGTTGCAGACCGTCATCCGGCCGGACATCGAGAGCGACTCGATCGCCGGGCCGGCGTACTCGACCGCGTGGCCGACCATGCCGCCGGTGCCGAGCCGGCCGATCGTCGCAAGGATCAGGTCCTTGGGCGTGACGCCGGCCCCCAGCTCGCCGCAGTAGACGATGCGCATCGTCTGCGGCCGCTTCTGAACCAGGCACTGGGTGGCCAGCACGTGCTCGACCTCGGAGGTGCCGATGCCGAAGGCCAGCGCACCGAAGGCGCCATGGGTCGAGGTATGGCTGTCGCCGCAGACGATCGTCATCCCCGGCTGCGTGACCCCGAGCTCAGGGCCGATCACATGGACGATGCCCTGCCGGTCGGAGCCGAGCGAGTAGATCGGGATGTCGAACTCCTCGCAGTTGCGCTCCAGCGTCTCCACCTGGACGCGGGACAGCTCGTCGGCGATCAGCCGCGCCGCCATCGTCCCATCGGTGGGCACGTTGTGGTCGGCGGTGGCCAGCGTCTTGTCGGGGCGGCGGACCTGGCGCCCCGCCACCCGCAGGCCGTCGAAGGCCTGCGGCGAAGTCACCTCGTGGACCAGGTGCAGGTCGACGTAAAGCAGCCCGTCGGCGACCTCGTGCGCCTCCCAGATCTTGTCGAACATCGTCTTCACAAGCGCCGCCTCCTCTGCTCTCGTTCGCTCGCACTCATGATCACCGGAAATCTTGCTCGCTCACTCCCGCGTTCGGGAGCGCTAGCTTCTCCTTAAACCGGCGGCGATCACCGCCAGGAAGCGGGTCTGCTCCTCGCCGTCGTTCTCGAAATGGTGTGGCAGGTCGGCATCGAAGGTGACGCTGTCGCCTGCCCGCAGCTGGTGGCGGGTCCCGTCGACGACCAGGGCGAGCAGCCCGGTGAGGACGACGGCGGTCTCGCGGCTGCCCGGCTCGTGGATCGGCGGGTCGCTGGGGCCCCCGGTGGCCGCCCCGGGCTTCAGGGTGTGCAGCGAGACGTCGGCGCGCTGCCCTGGCAGCGGCGGCGTCAGCTCCTCGAAGCGGTGCCCGCCCCGCTCGTAGCGCCGCCTTCGGGTGGCCCGGCTGATCGCTACGTGCTCGCCCTCGTCGAGCCGCAGGAGCTGCGACAGGGTCAGCTCCAGGCCGGTGGCGATCTTCTCGGCGACGGCCAGGGTCGGGCTGGTCCCCCCCCGCTCGACCTGCGAGAGCATCGGCGCGCTGACCCCGCTGCGCTCCGCCAGCTCGCGCAGCGAGAGTCCCATCGCCTCGCGCAGGGCGCGGATCCGGGGGCCGATCGTCGGTGCTTTCTCGGTGCTCGGAGCGGCTGCGGCGACCATGGCTATCGTACGTTATCACATACAAACGTAAGCAGTTACTTGCTATAACTCATGTCGTGCCCGAGATGCGCAGACACCGAGCAGCCGAGCCCTCGGGCTACATCCCCCCACGGTGAGCACGGAGCGAGGCCGCGCCCGCTGGCTGCGGCTCCCCACCGCGGAGCGCGTCGGGCTCGGCTCCTGGGTTGCCGGCCCCAGCGGCCTGCTGGCGCTGGCCCTTGCGGTAGGGGTCGGTGCCGGCCTCGGCGCGATCGCCTTCCGCTACCTGATCGAAGGCTTCACCTACGCGTTCACCGGCCACGCCACCTACGGCGCCGACGGGCACGTCCCCAACCCGCTCGCCCCCGGTCTGGGCATCTGGTTCGTGGCGCTGGTGCCGGTCGTCGGCGGCCTCCTCTACGGCCCCCTTGTCAACCGCTTCGCGCGCGAGGCGCGCGGTCACGGGGTCCCCGAGGTGATGCTCGCCGTCGCCCAGGGTGGCGGCCGGATCAGGCCGGTCGTAGGGGTGGTCAAGTCGGTCGCCTCGGCACTCTGCATCGGCAGCGGCGGCTCGGTCGGCCGCGAGGGTCCGATCGTGCAGATCGGCTCGGCGCTCGGATCGACCCTGGGCCAGATCACCAGGTCGCCGGAGGCGCGGTTGCGACTGCTTGTCGCCTGCGGCGCGGCGGGCGGCATCTCGGCCACCTTCAACGCGCCGATCGCCGGGGTCTTCTTCGCGCTCGAGGTGATCCTGCGCGACTTCGAGGCGCGCTCCTTTGCCGCCGTCGTGGTCGCCTCGGTGACCGCCGACGTGGTCGGACGTGCCGCCTTCGGCTCCGAAGCCTTCCTGCAGCTGCCGAAGCTCGGGGTGGGCCCGGTCGAGGGCTACCCCCTCTACCTGCTGCTCGGCCTGCTCGCCGCCGGGGTCGGGGTCCTCTTCATCCGCATCCTCTACGGCCTCGAGGACCGGGCCGACCGCCTCTGGCGCATCTCGGAGGCCTGGCGCCCGGCCGCCGGCGGCGTTCTACTCGGCCTGCTGCTGCTGGCGGTGCCGCAGATGTACGGAGTTGGCTACGACGTGCTGGAAGGCGCGATCGACGGCAATTACGCCCTGCTGTTCCTGCTCGCGCTGCTCGCCTCGAAGGTGCTGGCGACCAGCCTCACCCTCTCGATCGGCGGCTCCGGCGGCGTCTTCGCGCCCTCGCTGTTCATGGGGGCGATGCTCGGCTCGGCCTTCGGCCTGACCGCCCACGACCTGCTCCCAGGGATAGCCGGGCCGGCGGGCGCCTACGGGCTGATCGGGATGGGCGCAGTCTTCGCCGCCGCGGCGCGGGCGCCGATGACCGCGATCCTGATCATCTTCGAGCTGACCGGCGACTACCGGATCATCCTGCCGTTGATGCTGGCGGTCGTGATCGCCACCGGGCTGGCCGGACGCTTCTCGCCGGACTCGGTCTACACGCTGAAGCTGGCCCGTCGCGGCATCGACCTGCTGCGGCGCCAACCGGCCAGCCCGATGGAAGCGATCACGGTCGGCGAGGCGATGCGGCCAACCCCGAAGCCGATCCGTGCCGACGCGCCGCTGAGCGAGGTGATCGAGCGGCTCAGCACCGACCACGAGCCGGCGCTGCCGGTCGTCGACCTGGAGGGAAGGTTCGTCGGCGTGCTGCCCGAGGACGAACTGGAGCAGGCGATCGGCGAGGGGCTGGAGCCCGACGCTGCCTCCCTGGTCCGGCAGCTGCCGGCCCTGGACGCCGGCGAAACCCTCGCCGAAGCCACGGGGAGGCTGGTCCACTCCGACAGCCCGGGGCTCGCCGTGCTCGACCGGTCGGGCCAACGGGTGGTCGGCTGGCTCTCGCATCGCGACGTGCTGCGCGTCTACGATCAGCGCATGAAGCGCGAACAGGCACGTCGGAGCGCCCCGGCGCGGCAGGACGGCGGCGCCAGGGCGCCGGCTTGAAAGATCGCCCCCTGGAGGCGCTGGCCACGGTGCTGCGCGGCAGCGCGGTGCCCTACGGCTACACGCTCACCGTCCTCTCCAGCCACAGCATCATCTCCCACAGCCACGGCCCCCCGACTGTCTTCGACATCCTGCTCTTCGTGATCGGAGCGATCGCCGGCTTCACCTTCCTGGCGCTGATCTCAGGTCGCTTCTCGCCGCGGTCGCTGCCCACCTCGCGCAGCGAGATGATCCGGGCCGGCACGGTCCACGTCTTCGCGATCGGCGCAGCCTTCGGAGCCAGCGTGCTGGTCGGCCTGATCCCCGGCGTCGCCGCCTGGCTGCTCGGTGCCTTTGCCGCCACCTCGCTCTACCTGGCGATCGCCAGCCTCGAGATCGACCTCGCCCACCGGATCGACGGCGACTGAGGTCTCGGTCAGGGCCCCGGCGTCCGCTCCGCGGCCGCCTCGGCTGTCGCCGCCTCGGCCTCGCGGATCGCCGCCCCCTCAAGCGCATTGGAAAGCGCCCGCACGTAGGCTCGAGCCGAAGCCTCGAGGATGTCCGTCGCGACCCCCTGGCCGGTGGCGAGGCGGCCGGCGGCGCGCAGCATCACGCTGACCTCGCCGAGCGCGTCCTCCCCCCCGGTCACCGCCTCGACCGTGTACTGGCGCAGCTCGCACTCGGTCCCGGTCGCCTTCTGGATCGCGCGGAAGATCGCGTCGACCGGGCCGTCGCCGCCGGACTCGCCCACCGCCTCCTCACCGGACGGCATCGTCACCGCGACCCGGGCGACCGGCTCACGCCGCGATCCGGCCTCGACCTCGAACCAGGCGAGATCGTGGGCATCGGCGCGTTCGCGCATCTCGTCGGAGACGATCGCCTCCAGGTCGAGGGCGGTCACGTGCTTCTTGCGGTCGGCGACCTCCTTGAAGCGCTTGAAGGCGGCATTGAGGGCGTTGCCCTCGACCTTGAAGCCGAGCTGCTCCAGCGCGTCGCGCAGAGCGTGCCGGCCGGAGTGCTTGCCGAGCACGATCGAGTTCGACTCGAGGCCGACCTCCGTCGCGTCCATGATCTCGTAGGTCGTGCGCTCCTTCAGCACGCCGTCCTGGTGGATGCCGGACTCGTGTGCGAAGGCGTTGCGCCCGACCACCGCCTTGTTCGGCTGGACCGAGTAGCCGGTCAGCCGCGAGACCATGCGGCTGGTGCGGGACAACTCTCGCGCCCGCACCTCCGTGGTCAGGCCGTGGACGTCCTCGCGGGTGCGGATCAGCATCACGATCTCCTCCAGCGAGCAGTTGCCGGCCCGCTCGCCGATCCCGTTCACCGCGCACTCGACCTGGCGGGCGCCGGCCAGCACCCCGGCGTAGGAGTTGGCGACCGCCAGCCCCAGGTCGTCGTGGCAGTGGACCGAGGTCTCGACCTCGCGCAGCCCGGGAACCAGCTCGTAGAGGCGGCGGAAGTACTCGGCGTACTCCTCCGGCGTCGTGTAGCCGACCGTGTCGGGGATGTTGACCACGGTGGCGCCCTCCTCGACGGCGATCGCGCAGACCTCGGCGGTGAACTCCAGGTCGGCTCGGGTCGCGTCCATCGGCGAGAACTCGACATCGTCGCAGTAGGAGCGGGCCAGCGTCACGGCGGCACGCGCCTGCCCCTTGACATCCTCGCGGTCGGTCTGCAGCTGGTGCTCGATGTGGATGTCGGAGGTCGAGATGAAGGTGTGGATGCGCGGTCGTTCGGCATCCCGGATCGCACCCCAGGCCGCATCCACGTCCGCCTTGTGGGTGCGGGCCAGGCCGCAGATCGTGGGTCCCTCAACCTGGCGCGAGATCGCCTCGACCGCCTCGAAGTCGCCGGGCGAGGTGATCGGGAAGCCGGCCTCGATCACGTCGACGCCGAGCCGTGACAGCTGCTGGGCGATCTCGACCTTCTCAGCGGTGTTGAGCGAGATGCCGGGCGACTGCTCGCCGTCGCGCAGCGTCGTGTCGAAGATGTGGACGCGGTTTGCGTCGGATGCCGTGCTCATGGGACCTACCTCCTTCTCCGGTTGCTTCGAATGACCTTTGTGTCTCGCGGCTCTCGCGCCGCCCAGCGCTATTCCCCCCGAAGGGGGAGGAGAAGGAGAAGCGTCAGGCTGTCGGGCCGGTGCGTCATTCGTTCTCGCAGCTTACCGTAGGCTGCGCGCATCGCAAGCCTGGACCGGAAAACCGTGCTGGCGCTGCTGGCGATGTGCATGAGCGTCTTGGTGGTCGCCAATGACTTCTCGGCGGTCAACGTCGCGATCCCGACGATGGAGAAGGACTTCCACACCAACGTCAACACGATGCAGTGGGTCGTCAACGCCTACGCCCTCAGCTTCGGGGTGATGATCGTCACCGGCGGCCGGCTCGCCGACATGTTCGGCCGCCGCCGAGCCTTCTTCCTCGGCAGCGCGATCTTCGCCTCGATGTCGGCGCTGGGCGGCGCGGCGCAGACCGAGGCGTGGCTGATCGCCAGCCGCGTCGTGATGGGGCTCGGCGGGGCGCTGATGTGGCCGGCGATCCTCGGCATGACGTTCGGGCTGCTGCCCTCGGAGAAGGCCGGGTTGGCGGGCGGGATCATCATCGGCACCGCTGGGCTCGGCAACGCGATCGGGCCGCTGATCGGCGGCGCCCTCACCGATTTGGCGAGCTGGCGCTGGATCTTCTTCCTCAACGTGCCGGTCGCGGCATTCGCGGTGCTGATCACCTACTACCTGGTCAAGGTGAAGGAGCCGAAGGCCGGCGAGCAGCGCATCGACTACCCCGGGATCGCGACGATCTCGATCGGGCTGGTCTCGCTGCTCGTGGCGCTCGACCAGGTCGACGACTGGGGTTGGGGCGACCCGCGGGTGATCGGGATGCTTGTCGTCGCCGCGGTCCTGGTCGCCGCCTTCGTGCCGATCGAGCGCCGGGCGGGTCTCAGCGCCCTGGTGCCGCGAGCGGTGATGAGGAACGAGAGCTTCCGCGCCTCCTGCGTGGCGGTGCTCTTCATGTCGGCGACCTTCTTCGCAGCGCTGCTCTACCTGCCCCAGTTCATGCAGAAGCAGCTCGGGTACTCGCCGCTCGGGGCCGGGGTCGGGATTCTCCCCTTCCTGGCCACGTTCGGGCTCGTCTCCTTCGTCGCCGGCCCGCTCTACAACCGGATCGGAGCCAAGACGCTGGCCGCGATCGGCGCTGCCTGCATCGCGGTTGCCCCCTTCCTCCTCTCGCAGGTGAGCGAAGGCTCCACCTACGCTTCGCTGGTCCCCGGGATGTTCGTGCTGGGGGTCGGGATCGGCAGCTTCTATCCGACCGCGACCACCGCGGGGGTCACCTCGGTCGACGAGGCGCAGAGCAGCCTGGCCAGCGGCATCCTCTACATGTGCCAGATCGCCGGCGGTGCGGTCGGCCTCGGCTTGACCACCTCCGTGTTCAGCGCCCAGGAAAGCTTCGTCGACGGCATCGGGGCCGCCTTCAGGCTAGACGCGGCGCTTTCGGTGGTCGGCTTCCTGATCGCCCTCTTCTTCGTCGGCGGCAGGCTGCTGCGCAAGCCCGCCGAGGAGACCGCGATTCCCTAGCGCGCATCGTCCCTGCCCGATCCGGCGCGCAGCCGGTCTTCTCCCGGCCCGCCGCGCAGCAGGTCGCCGCCGGGCCCGCCGATCAGGACGTCCCGGCCGGGCCCGCCGTAGAGGGCGTCCGCACCGCGCCAGCCGACCAGCCGGTCGTTGCCGCTGCCACCCTGCAGCTTGTCCGGACCGGCGCCGCCGATCAGGACGTCGTTGCCGGTGCCGCCGCGCATCGTCACCGGGATCGAGACGCTCTTCGCGACCGCCACCCTGTCATCGCCGCCCCCGGCGTTGACTTCGAAGCCCCCGATCGAGACGGCGTTGCAGATCAGCTCGTTCGGATTGCCGGGCGGGTTGGCGCAGATCGTTCCGCCCACCTCGAGCGGCACCACGGAGTCGATCACGTACTGGCGTCCGTCCGGGCTGAGCCAGATGCGGATCATGTTCGCTTCGTCGCCCCCGGCGAGCAGCACGTTGTAGGTCTGGGGTTGAGCTGCGCCGAGCGCCGCCGCCGGCGCGTGCGCCGCCAGGATCGCGAGCGAGATGAGTATCGCCTTCTTCATCGGGTCCCCGCCACCGAACTGGTCGGAGCGTCTCCTAGGGAACAACCCCGGCCGGCCTACGTTGCGGCCGCAACGATGAAATCAAAGATCGACCGAGCGGCCGACCGAGAAGCCGTCGAGCTGGAGGATCTTGGCGATCGTCTCACCGCGCACCGGCGCGTCGGTGGTGAGCGCCATCACGGCGGTCTCGCCGTCGATCTCCGCCCCGACCGCGGCGGAGATTATGTTGACCCCCTCCTCGCCGAACATCGTCCCGACCCGGCCGATCATCCCGGGCTGGTCGGCGTAACGGAAGACGGCGAGGTGGTCGGCAAAGGGCAGGTAGAAGCTCTCTCCCCAGACCGACACCAGGTAGGGCTCGTTGCGCGGGCCGACCCCGGTGCCGGAGACCTCGACCTCGGACTCGCCGGCGCCGAGCCGCACCGTGACCAGCTCGGTGAAGTCGCCGGCGACGCTGTCGTTCGTCTCGACCAGCTCGATCCCCCGCTCCTCGGCCATCTGCGGCGCGTTGACCAGGTTGACCGGCTCCTCGGTGTGGCCGGAGAGGATCCCGACCAGGACCGCGATGCCGAGCAGGCGGGTGTCGTGGGCGGCGATGCGGCCGCGGAACTCGGCGCTGACCCGCCCGATCGAGCCGCCGCCGAGGCCCTGCGCGAGCCGGCCGAGCTTTTCGCAGAGTGGCACGAACGGGGCCAGCGCCTCCATCTCCTCGGGCCGCACCGCGGCGATGTTGACCGCGTTGGTGACGACGCCGCCGGTCAGCGCCGCGGTCACCTGTTCGGCGGTGACGATCCCGGCACGGTCCTGCGCCTCGGCGGTCGAGGCGCCGAGGTGAGGGGTGACGACTACGTCGCCGCGCGAGAGCAGCGGGTGGTCGGTGAAGGGCTCGGACGGGAAGACGTCAAGCGCCGCTCCGGCGAGCTTGCCCGACTCGAGCCCGGCCAGCAGCGCTTCGAGGTCGACCAGCTCGCCGCGCGCGCAGTTGACCAGGCGCGCCCCGCCCTTCATCGCGGCGATCGCGCCGGCGTCGATCAGGCCGACCGTGTCGGGGGTCTTGGGGACGTGCAGGCTGACGATGTCGGCGCGGCCGAGTAGGTCCTCGAGGCTCTCCGCGCCCTCGACCCCTAAATCGCGGAAGCGCTCTGCGGAGACGAACTTGTCGAAGGCGAGGATCTCCATCTCGAAGCTGCGAGCCCGCTTGGCGACGAGCTGCCCGATCCGACCGAAGCCGACCACGCCGAGCGTCTTGCCGTAGAGCTCGGTCCCTTTGAACTTCGGCCGCTCCCAGGCGCCACCAATCAGCGTGCCATGCGCCTGCGGGACGTTGCGGCAGAGCGCCAGCATCAGCGCAAGGGTGTGCTCGGCGGCGGCCACCGAGTTCGATTCGGGGGCGTTCGCGACGACGATGCCGTGGCGCGTGGCGGCGGGGATGTCGACGTTGTCGACGCCGGTGCCGGCGCGGCCGATCACCTTGAGCCTGGCGGCACGCTCGATCAGCTCGGGAGTCAGCTTGGTGGCCGAGCGAACGAGGATCGCGTCGTAGCCGCCGATTGCCTCGTGCAGCTCCTGCTCGGACATCTCGGTGCCGAGGTCGACGTCGAAGTTCGCGCGCAACAGCTCGACTCCCGAGTCGGCGATCTTCTCCTTGACGAGGACCTTCACGGCAGCACCCCGGGGTCGTTCTCGACCACCCAGTCGATGCAGGCGGTGAGCGCTTCGACGTCGGCCGGTTCGACCGCCGGGAACATCCCGATGCGGAGCTGGTTGCGGCCCAGCTTGCGGTAGGGCTCGACGTCGACGATGCCGTTGGCGCGCAGCGTCGCCGCCAGCACCGCGGCGTCGACCCCGTCGGCGAAGTCGATCGTGCCGACGACCAGCGAGCGCTTCGCCGGATCGGCGACGAAGGGCGAGGCGAAGGGGGCGCGCTCCGCCCACCCGTACAGATGGCCAGAGGAGGCGTCGCTGCGCGAGACGCACCAGTCGAGCCCGCCGCCGGCCAGCATCCACTCGAGCTGGTCGGCGAGCAGCAGCAGGGTCACCACGGCGGGCGTGTTGTAGGTCTGGTCCTTTCGCGAGTTGTCGAGTGCCGTGGCCAGCGAGAGGAAAGCGGGCTGCCAGCGGTCCGCCGCTCCGTCGAGCTCCGCGACCCGCTCGATCGCCGCCGGGCCGAGCAGCGCCAGCCAGAGCCCTCCGTCGGCGCCGAATCCCTTCTGCGGGGCGAAGTAGTAGGCGTCTGCCTGCGAGGCGTCGAGCGGCAGGCCTCCGGCCCCCGACGTGCCGTCGATCAGCACCAGGGCGTCACCGGCGCCCTCGGGGCGGCGCACCTCGACCATCACGCCGGTCGAGGTCTCGTTGTGCGCCCAGGCGATCGCGTCCGCCGCGGGGTCGGCGGTCGGCGCCGGCGCATCTCCGGGCTCGGCCTCGAGCAGAATCGGCTGCGTGAGGAAAGGCGCCTTGGCGGTCACCTTGGCGAACTTCTGCGAGAACTCGCCGTAGCTGAGGTGCAGGGCGCGCTCGCGGACCAGCCAGGCGGCGGCGGCGTCCCAGAAGGCGGTCGTGCCGCCGTTGCCGAGCGCCACCTCGTAGCCGCCGGGCAGGGAGAACAGCTCGCTCAGCCCGCCGCGGATGCGCCCGACCAGGTCGCGGACCGGTGCCTGGCGGTGCGAGGTGCCGATCACGTCGGCCCGCTCGGCGAGCCGCGCCAGTGCCTCTGGGCGGACCTTCGAGGGGCCGCAGCCGAAGCGCCCGTCGGCGGGCTTCAGGTCGGCGGGGATCCGGGTGTGGGTCGAGGTGGCCATCGAGCCGGACAGGTTATTGACCCCCGCGGGTGGACTCGGACCGGAGCCGAGGTTAGGCTCACCTCGCCACATCCAGTCCAGCCTAAAAAGGAGGAGAGCAATGGAGGCAGCAAGTCAACCCAACCTGCCCGACAACGCCCCGCGCGGCTTTTTCGAATCGCTTTTCGACACGCGTTTCGACAGCCTCATCACGCCGAAGCTGATCCGGCTGCTGTACGTGATCAGCATGGTCGTCCTGGCGATCGGCGTGGTCGTCGCGATCATCGTCGGCTTCACCGACTCGGCCGGCACCGGCATCATCACCCTGATCCTCAGTCCAATCGTCGCCCTGATCTACCTGATCGTCATCCGGGTCTATCTGGAGCTGGTGATCGTCGTCTTCAAGATCCGCGAGGGCGTCGGCGACGTTGCGCAGAACACGAGGCGGCCGGGGGCGTAGGGTTCGGTCGATGACGGAGGAGCCAGAGCAGGGCGTGACCGCGGGCGACGGGTACGCGATCGCCAACCTCGCCGACCTCGGCGAGGGACCGGGCTTCCGCAAGATCCGCAGGGCCCTGGGCGTGACCGCGTTCGGCATCAACGCGATCGTCCTGCCACCCTCCCACGAGACCGGCAGCCACTACCACGACCGGCAGGAGGAGCTGTACTTCCTGCACCGCGGCCAAGTCGCGATCGAGTTCGGCGACGGCACCATTTTCGAGCTCCGCCCTGGCGGGCTCGCCTGGGTCGACGCCCCCACGGTGCGCAGGATCCGCAACCTGAGCGACTCCGAGGAGGCGGTCTACGTGATCGTCGGCGGCGAGGACGGCTACGTCGGCCGCGACGGCAAGCTGCCCGGTGGCGGCCGCTTCGGCGACAACGCCCCGCCGGGGGCATAGTCAACGAAGAGGAGCGCGGTCATCCTCCTGTTCGAATTGACGTCGCACGCCGCTTCGCGGCTTAGCGACTGAGTTGGTGCGCGGCTCCGCCGCGCAAAGCTCGGCCCGACAGCGGCAATCACAGCTTGAGCGATAGAGCTGAGGCTGCGTCCTCAGCTTCGAGAAGCCTGAAGCGGTGTGTGAGCCGGGAGGCATGCCGCCTCCCGGCCCTCGGACGCTCAGAACTCCGTCTCGATCCAGGGCATCATGCCGCGGAGGTCCTTGCCGACCTCCTCGACCTCGTGCTTTGCACCCTCCTCGCGCATCCGCGAGAGGTTCTCGCCCCCGGCGCGGTTCTCGGCGATCCACTCCTTGGCGAACTCGCCGGACTGGATCTGGTCGAGGATCTTCTTCATCGCCGCGCGGGACTCCTCGCCGATCACCCGCTTGCCGCGGGTCATGTCGCCGTACTCGGCGGTGTTGGAGATCGAGTACCGCATCCCCTGGATCCCCTTCTCGTACATCAGGTCGGCGATCAGCTTCAGCTCGTGCAGGCACTCGAAGTAGGCGAGGCGCGGGTCGTAACCGGCCTCGACCAGGGTCTCGAAGCCGGCCCGCACCAGCTCGGAGGCGCCGCCGCAGAGCACCGCCTGCTCGCCGAACAGGTCGGTCTCGCACTCGTCCTTGAAGCTCGTCTCGATGATCGCGGCGCGGCCGCCGCCGATCGCCGCCGCGTAGGCGAGCACGAGGCCGTGCGCTTCGCCGCTCGCGTCCTGGTGGACCGCCATCAGGCAGGGCACGCCGTGGCCTTCCTCGTACTGGCGGCGGACGAGGTGGCCCGGGCCCTTCGGCGCGACCATGCCGACGTCGACGCCGGGCGGCGGCACGATCTGCTCGAAGTGGATCGAGAAGCCGTGCGCGAAGAGCAGCAGGTTGCCCGGTGCGATCCCGTCGGCGATCTCGGCCTCCCAGACCTCGGCCTGCCTCTCGTCGGGGAGCAGCACCATGACGACGTCTCCGCGGCTCGCCGCATCGGCGATCCCGAGCACCCGCAGCCCGGCAGCTTCCGCTTTGGCGCGACTGGGGGAATCGGGGCGCAGCCCGACCACGACGTCGGCCCCCGAGTCCTTCAGGTTGAGGGCGTGGGCGTGTCCCTGTGAGCCGTAGCCGAGGATCGCGACGGTCTTGCCCTGCAGCTTCGAGAGGTCGGCGTCACTGTCGTAGAAGATGTCGTCGGTGCGCATGTCCGGGCAGGCTAGCGGAGCGCCCTGCGCAGCAGCTTGCCGGACGGGGTGCGCGGCAGCGCCGCCGCCAGCTCGACCCGCTTCGGCACCTTGAAGCCGGCGAGCGACTCGGCGCAGTGGCGGCGCAGCTCGTCCGGGGTGGCCTCGGAGCCGTCGGCGAGCACCACGACCGCGGTCACCGCCTGCTGCCACTCGGGGTCGTCGCGGCCGATCACCGCGGCGTCGGCGACCTCCGGGTGGCGGAGCAGCACCTGCTCGACCTCGGCGGGGACGACGTTCTCGCCGCCGCTGACGATCATGTCGTCGATCCTGTCCTCGACGTAGAGGAAGCCTTCCTCGTCGATCCGGCCGAGGTCGCCGGTGTGCAGCCAGCCTTCCGCGTCGACCCGGCTCGGTGCGACGGTCGGCCCCCGGACGAGGATCTCCCCGTCGCGGATTCGCAGACGGGTGGTGAGCAGCGGCCGCCCCGCGGAGCCGAGCTTGCGCCGCGCCTCGGCCGGGGCGAGCGTCGTCACCTGCGAGCAGGCCTCGGTGAGGCCGTACGTCTGGACCACCGTGGCGCCGCGGCCGACCGCCTCTTCCAGCGGCTCCTCCGGCACCGGCCCGCCGCCGATCAAGATCGTCCGCGGGCCGGACAGGTCGGCGCCGGCCTCGAGCAGGCGGGTCAGCATCGTGGTCACCAGCGAGACGACCGTTATCTCGTCCCCCTCGAGTGCCGCCGCGACACGGTCGACGTCGAAGCCGTCGTGGATGACGGCGGTGGTGCCGTAGATGACCGAGCGCATCACGATGCTCAGGCCCGAAATGTGGCTGAGCGGCAGGCAGCAGAGCCAGTGGTCCTGCGGCTCGACGCCGATGTTGAAGGCGGAGCCGACGGCGCTCCAGAGAAAGTTGCCGTAGGTCAGCTCGACCGGGTCGGGCCGGCCGCCGCTGCCGCTGGTCAGTACCCGGCAGCAGGGCGCGTCCATGTCGTGCTCGCCGAGCAGCGGCAGATCGGCCTCGGTCTGGGTCAGCTGGCCGGGATCGCTCAGGTCCACGGTCGGCTCCTCGGCGGCGATCACCGCGGCTCGCTCCGCGGCGGTCAGCTGCGGGCCGAGCGGCAGCAGCACGGCGCCGACCTTCATCAGCGCGTGGACGAGGACGACCTGCTCGCGGCGCGGCTGCATGGTCAGGGCGGCGATCGAGCCGCGCCGCACGCCGTGCGCCTCGAGCCGCCGCGCTACCCAGGTCGCCTCCGCCTCCAGCTCGGCGTAGGTCACCTCGGCGCCGTCGGCGAGCAGCGCGACGCCGTCGGGACGGCTCTGGGATCTCTGGGCGAGCCAGTCGTCGAGTTTCATCGAGGGCGGGATATCGTGCCCATCATGCCGAAACGCCACAAGAGCGCACCGCCCGAGGGCGACCTCTACGCACCGCTCGAGTGGCAGCCCGCCGCAGATTACGGCGACATCCGCTACGAGAAGGCGGACGGGATCGCGAAGATCACGATCGACCGGCCCGAGGTGCACAATGCCTTCCGCCCGCAGACCCTGATCGAGATCTCCGCGGCCCTGGAGCTGGCTCGCGAGGACACCGAGGTCGGGGTGGTGATCCTCACCGGGGAGGGTCGCGACGCATTCTGCTCGGGAGGCGACCAGACCGTTCGCGGCGACACCGGGTACGTCGCCGAAGGCGCCTCGCTCGGCCGCTTCCACGTCACCGACCTGCAGGTGCAGATGCGGCGGCTGCCGAAGCCGGTGGTTGCGATGGTGGCCGGCTATGCGATCGGCGGAGGCCACGTCCTGCACGTCTGCTGCGACCTGACGATCGCCGCCGACAACGCGCAGTTCGGGCAGACCGGGCCGCGGGTCGGCTCCTGGGACGGCGGCTTCGGCGCCTCGCTGCTGCGCGACCTGGTCGGGACCAAGAAGGCGAAGGAGTTCTGGTTGCTGTGCCGCCAGTACGACGCCGAGCAGGCTCTCGAGATGGGCCTGGTCAACGCGGTCGTCCCGCTCGACCGCCTCGAGCGGGAGACGGTCGCCTGGTGCCGGGAGATGCTGGCGCTCTCGCCCTTCGCCCTGCGCCTCGTCAAGGCCAGCTTCAACGCGCACGAGGACGGCTACGCGGGGATTCAGCAACTGGCCCACGACGCCAATCTGCTCTTCTACGGCAGCGAGGAGGCACAGGAGGGCCGCGAGGCGTTCAAGGAAAAACGCCCCCCCGACTTCTCGAAGTACCCGAGAAGGCCATGAGAATCTGGCTGATGGCGGCGAGGCCGAGGACCTTGCCGGCGGCGATCGCACCGGTGCTGGTCGGCACCGCGGCCGCGGTCGAATGGGCGGGAAGACTGCCCCGCCTCGGCGCCTTCGTCGCCGCCCTGGTCGGCTCGGTGTTCATCCAGGTCGGGACCAACCTCGCGAACGACTACTCCGACGCGAGGCGGGGGGCCGACACGGCGGACAGGCTCGGGCCGGTGAGGGTGACATCGGCGGGACTGGTAACGCCGCAGCGGGTGCTGGTCGCAACCTGGGTGGCGTTCGGGGTCGCGGTCGCCTGCGGGATCTACCTGACCGCGGTGGCCGGGATCGTGATCCTGCTGATCGGCGCCGTCTCGATCGCCGCCGGCGTGCTCTACACCGGCGGCCCACGCCCCTACGGCTACGCCGGGCTGGGCGAGGTGTTCGTCTTCCTCTTCTTCGGCCTGATCGCCGTCAACGGCTCCTACTACGTGCAGGTCGAGGAACTGGCGGCTCTGCCGCTCGGGCTCTCGATCTCGGTCGGCTTCCTCGCCACGGCGATCCTCGCCGTCAACAACGTCCGCGACATCGAGACCGACCGCCGCGCCGGCAAGATGACCATGGCGGTCCGGATGGGGCGGGCCAGCGCGGTCGGCCTCTACCGGATGCTGGTGCTCGGAGCCTTCCTCGTGCTGCCGATCGCCCTGGTCGCCGGCGACGCAAGCCTGCTGCCGCTGATCGGGCTGCTGGCCCTGCCGCTGGCGGTGCCGCCGCTGCGGACGATCAGCAACCGCACCGACGGGCCGTCGCTGAACCGAGCGCTGGCCGGCACCGGCGCCCTGCTCGGCGCCTTCAGCATCCTGGTCTCGCTGGGGCTGCTGATCGCCGCCTAAGCTGGGGCCATGCGAATCGCCTCGGTGGAGGTCGTCCCCTACGCGCTGCCCTTCCGCCGGCCCTATGTGACAACTGCCGGGCGGCTGGAGAAGCGCGAGATGGTCCTGCTGCGGCTGCGCGACCCTGACGGGCTGATCGGGCTGGGGGAAGCGGTGCCGCTCTCGCTACGGGGAGGGTCGAAGCTGGAGCAGGTGGTGGAAGAGCTGGAGGCACTCGCCGGGCTGGCGGAGCTCGACGAGGCGGTCCTCACCGATCCCGCCGGCGCCCTTTCGCCGCCGGCTCGCTGCGCGGCGACGACGGCGCTGCTCGACCTGCGCGGCAGGCGGGCGCGCGCCGAGAGCTCGGCTCCCGCTAAGCCGGTCGCGCCGGTCCGCTGCAACGCGACGCTGGTCGCCGGCGAGCCGTCTGCCGTCGCCGCCGAGGCGGAGCGCTGGGCGGCCGACGGCTTCTCCACCTTCAAGCTGAAGCTGGGGACGGGCGACGACGTCGGTCAGGTGCGGGCGGTGCGGGAGGCGCTCGGGCCGAAGGCGCGGATCCGCATCGACGCCAACGCGGCCTGGGACCTGGCCGCGGCGAGGCGGACTCTGGCCGAGCTGGAGCGGTTCGAGATCGAGCTGGCCGAGCAGCCCGTGGCGGGCGTCGACGATGCGGTCGCGCTGGCGGCGTCGACCTCGATTCCGCTCGCCGCCGACGAGAGCGTCGCGAGCCGCGCCGACGCCGAACGGGCGGCGGCAGCGGGAGCCTTCGCCCTGACCGGCATCAAGCTCTCCAAGGTGGGCGGCCCGGAGGCGGCGCTGGAGATCGCCGAGCTGCTGCCCGCCTACCTGACCAGCGCGCTCGACGGCCCGGTGGGGATCGCCGCCGCGGCCCAGGTTGCGCAGTCGCTCGGCGACCTCGGTCGGACGGCCGGCGAGAGCCTCGCGCACGGCCTCGCCACCCAGCGGCTCTTCGCCTCGACGGTCGCCTCGGTCGAGTGCGAGCTGCACGGCGACATGCTGCACCCGCCGGAGGGCCCCGGGCTCGGCGTCGAAATCGACGAGGATGCGCTGGAGGCGCACCGTCTTTGATGGACACGACCAACGCCAACACCGCGCTCGCCTCCGCCCTCGTCGAGGAGCTGGCCCGCTGCGGGCTGCGCCAAGCGGTGCTTTCCCCCGGTTCGCGCTCCACCCCGCTCGCCGTGGCGCTGTGGCGACAGGCGGAGATCGAGGTCAGCGTGATCGTCGACGAGCGCTCCGGCGCCTTCTTCGCTCTGGGCGCTGCGCAGGCGAGCGGCGCGCCGGTCGCGATCCTCTGCACGTCGGGCACCGCGGCCGCCAACCTCCACCCGGCGATCTGCGAGGCCGACCATTCCTCCGTGCCGCTGATCGCGCTGACCGCCGATCGCCCGCCCGAGCTGCGGGGGATCGGCGCCGGCCAGGCGATCGACCAGCTGAAGCTCTACGGCGACTCGGTGCGCTGGTTCTGCGAGGTGGGGACGCACGAGGCCGACGACGAGGGCCTGCTCCACTACCGCTCCACCGCCTGCCGTGCCTTCGCCGCGGCGCGGGGCAAGCCGCGACCCGGACCGGTGCACCTCAACCTCGCCTGGCGCGAGCCGCTGGCGCCGCTGCCGGTCGAGGCCGTCGTGACGGCGCGCGAACCGCTGGCGCTGGAGGGCCGGGATCCGCGGCCGCTGACCGCGGTGACCTCGATCGACCTCGAGCCCTCCGAGTTCCTGCTCGACGAGGTGGCGGGACACATCGCCGAGGCGGGCGCCGGCGCGATCGTCGCCGGACGCCAGCTCGACCCCGAGCTGCGCGAGCCGCTCGCCCACCTGGCGGGGGCCGCCGGCTACCCGATCCTCACCGAGCCGACCTCGCAGTTGCGCTGCGGGCCGCACGACCGCTCGCACGTCGTCACCACATACGACCTGCTGCTGCGCGACGCGGGCTTCGCCCGCACCGCAGCGCCCGAACTGATCCTGCGCTTCGGCGAGATGCCGACCAGCAAGCCGCTGCGCGAATGGCTGGCGACGTCGAATGCCGACCAGATCGTCGTCGACCCCCTGGGCGACTGGAACGAGCCGACCCGCCGCGCGGCCGCGGTGGTGCGGGCCGACCCGACCGAGCTGGCGGCCGGCTGGGCGGCGCGACTCGGCGAGGAGCGCCCCGCTCCCGTCCTCTGGCTGGATGCCGAGCGGGCCGCCCGCGGCGCGATCAAGGCAGAGCTGGAGGGCATCGAGGCCCCAACCGAGCCCGGATTGCAACTAGCGCTCGGCGCGGCCTACCGCGACGGCGACCTCGTCTACACCGCCTCGAGCATGCCGATCCGCGACCAGGAGTCGTTCCTGCCCTCGACCGAGGCCGACGCCCTATTCCTCTGCAACCGCGGCGCCAACGGGATCGACGGCCTGGTCTCCTCCGGGATCGGCGCCGCCCGCACCAGCGGCCGGCCGACCACGATCCTCACCGGGGACCTCGGCCTCCTGCACGACATCGGCGGCCTCGCCGCTCTGCGCGAGGTCTCGACCCCGGTCCGGATCGTCGTGATCGACAACGGCGGCGGCGGCATCTTCGACTTCCTGCCCCAGAAGAGGGCCCTCGAGCGCGACGAGTTCGAGGCGCTGCTCGACACCCCGCGCGGGCTCGACGTCGCCAAGGCGGCGGCGCTCTTCGACCTCCCCCACCGCCGGCTCGAGGACCTGGCCGACCTACCCGAGGCCCTCGCCGCCGGCACTGGCTTGATCGAGGTCCCGGTCGACCGTCAGGCCAACTCCGCTCTGCACGAACGGCTTGCTAGCTCAGCAGCGGCAGCAGCGCGTCCAGCTTGACCTCGGTCTCGGCCAGCTCGGCGGCCGGGTCGGAGCCGGCGACCACGCCCACACCCGCGTAGAGGCGGGCCTCGCGGTCGCGCAGCAGGGCGCTGCGCAGGGCGACGCAGAACTCGCCGTCCTCGGTCGCGTCCATCCAGCCGATTGGACCGGCGTACCAGCCGCGGTCCATGCGCTCCAGCTCGGCGATCGCCGCGGCGGCCTCCGACCAGGGCTCGCCGCCGACCGCCGGGGTCGGGTGCATCAGGCCGGCCAGCTCGACCGCGGAGTGCGGTTCGGCGAGCTGGGCGATCACCGGCGTCGCCAGGTGCTGGATGTTGGCGATCTTGACCAGCTCCGGCTCGGGCGCCGTCTCCACCCAAACCGCGTGCGGCCGCAGAGCGCGGACGATCCGCTCGGCGACGATCCGCTGCTCGCGGCGGTCCTTGTCGCTGCGCAGGAGCTGCTCGCCGAGGTGGCCGTCGACCGCCGGGTCGGAGCTGCGCCGGGTCGAGCCGGCGAGCGCCACCGTCTGGGCGCTCGCGCCCGAGCGGCGCACGAGCAGCTCCGGACTGGCACCGATGAAGGCCGCCTCGGGCGTGCCGGCGCAGAAGCAGAAGCAGGACGGGAACTGCTCGCGCATCGCGCCGAACACGGCCGCCGAGTCGTGGGCGGAGGCGGCCTCGACGAGGACCTCGCGGGCGAGGACCACCTTGCTGACCTCGCCGCCCTCGATCCCGGCTGTCGCCGCCTCGACGGCCCGCTCGAACTCGCTCGGCGGGTGCATGCTGCGGATCGCCGCCTTCGCGGTCGGGTGCGGGTCGAGCAGCGGCAGCGGGTCGGTCCGCAGACCCGCGATCCTGGCCTCCAGCCGGCCGACGACCGCGTCCGGATCCGCTCCGGGTGCGACAAGTGCGTTGAGCGTCAGGAACGTCGTCTCCCCCCGCCGGCAGAGCGACAGCACGGGCAGCGCCATCGCGGCCGGCGCGAAGGACGACCAAGGCGCCGATCCCGCACCCTCCGGGTCGAAGGCGAACCCCCCGGTCCAAACCGGCCCGGCGCCCGAGGGCAGCCCAGCGGGCTCGTCGACCACGGCGTTCTCTTTGAGTGCCAGGCACTCCTCGGCAACCTCCCCGAATCTGCCTCCGCCGCGCGAGGTCGCCTCGTGCGCGACCCCCAGCGCCGCCAGCGCGAACTCACGATCCGGCTGCTCCCAGCAGAACCAACGGTCAGACGCGAGGCGGGAGGCGAAGACAGCAGCGCAGGGATCGACAGCCTCGACCGGCGCGGTGACGCTGACCAGCGTTCTCCCGTCCCGGGCGAGAGCGCGCTCGACCGCCGATCGGAGGCTAGTCGCCGCCTCTTGCAATCGCGATCTCTCCGGTCCGGACCATCTCGATCAGCCCGTGCGGGCGGATCATCCGCTCGAACGCCTCGATCTTTTCCGCCGATCCGGTCACCTCGATCGTCATCGTGCGCCGCGCCACGTCGATGATCTTCGCCCGGAAGATCTCCGCAAACTGGATCACCTCGGCCCGGTTCTCGACCGCCGCCGAGACCTTGAACATCGCCATCTCACGGGCGACCGTCTCCTCGGGCTCCATGTCGCGGATCTTCAGCACGTTGACCAGCTTGTGCAGCTGCTTGGTCACCTGGTCGATCGGGTGGACGGCGCCGTCGAGGGTGAGGGTGATGCGCGAGACGCTTGGGTCGTCGGTCGGGCCGACGGCGAGCGTGTCGATGTTGAAGCCGCGGCGCGAGAAGAGCCCGGCGATCCGCGCCAGCACGCCCGGCTTGTTCTCCACCTGGATCGAGAGGATGTGCTTGCGCCCGCTCAGCTGCCCGGGGGTGTGCAAATCCTCCAGCCTGACGGTCTGAGGAGTACCCGCCTCCATCAGCGCACCGCCTTCGGCGCCTCGACCATGTCGCGGGCAGCCGAGCCCGGCGGGATCATCGGGTAGCAGTTCTCCTCCTGGGCGACGCGCACGTCGAGCAGCACCGGGCCCTCGGCCTCCAGCGCCTTCGCCATCGCGCCTTCCAGCTCGCCGGCGTCCTCGCAGCGCATCCCGGTCGCGCCGAACGCCTCCGCCAGCTTCACCCAGTCGGGGCTGGCGCCCATCTGCACCGAGCTGTACCGGCGGTCCCAGAACAGCTCCTGCCACTGGCGGACCATGCCCATGTAGCCGTTGTTCATGAGGAATATCTTGACCGGGATCTGCTCGGTGACGCAGGTGGCCAGCTCCTGGCAGGTCATGATCAGGCTGCCGTCGCCGGCCAGGCAGACGACGTCCTGGTCGGGGCGGGCGACCTTGGCGCCGACCGCCGCAGGCAGGCCGAAGCCCATCGTCCCCAGGCCGCCCGAGTTGATCCAGTGGCGCGGCTCCTCGAAGCCGTAGTACTGCGCCGCCCACATCTGGTGCTGACCGACGTCGGAGGTGACGATCGCCTCGCCGCGGGTCGCCCGGTGCATCGCCTCGATCATGAACTGCGGCTTGATCTCACCGTCGGCTCCCGGCTCGTAGCGCAGCGGGTGCTCGCGCTGCCAGGTGTGCAGCTGCTCCCACCAGGCGTCGAGCCGCGAGGCGTCGGTCTGCAGCGCCCGGTACTCGCGGGTCAGCTCCGGCAGGACCAGCTTCGCGTCGCCGACGATCGGGATGTGGGCGCCGACGTTCTTGGAGATCTCCGCCGGGTCGATGTCGATGTGGATCACTTTCGCCTGCGGGGCGAACTCCGACAGCTTGCCGGTGATCCGGTCGTCGAAGCGAGCGCCGATCGCGACGATCAGGTCGGCGTTGTCCATCGCCCAGTTGGCGGTGACCGTGCCGTGCATGCCGAGCATCCCCAGCCAGTTCTCGTGCGAAGCGGGGAAGGCGCCGAGCCCCAGCAGGGTCGAGGTGACCGGGAAACGGTCGCAGGCCGCCAGCTCGCGAAGCTCCTCGGAGGCGTTGGCGTTGATCACGCCGCCCCCCGTGTAGAGGATCGGGCGGCGGGCGGTGGCGAGCGCTTTGGCGGCGATCCGCACCTGTTTGATGTTGCCCTTCGACATCGGCCTGTAGCCGGGAAGCTCGACCGGCTCGGTGCGCGGCGAGTAGTCGATCTCGGCTCGCGAGAGGTCCTGCGGGACGTCGAGCAGCACCGGGCCCGGCCGCCCGGTCGATGCGACGTGGAAGGCCTCGTGCACGTATTCGGGAATCTGGCGCGGGTCGGTGACCTGGAAGGAGTGCTTGACGAAGGGCAGCGTGGCGCCGAGGATGTCCGCCTCCTGGAAGCCGTCGGTGCCGATCAGCTCGGTCCGCACCTGCCCGGTGATGAACACGGTCGGGACCGAGTCGAGCATCGCGTCGGCGATCGAGGTGACCAGGTTGGTCGCGCCCGGCCCGGAAGTGGCGAAGGCGACGCCGACGCGACCCGAGGCCCTCGCGTATCCCTCTGCGGCGTGGCCGCCGCCCTGCTCGTGGCGGACCTGGATGTGGCGGAAGCCGCTGTCGACCACCGCGTCGTAGATCGGCAGGTTGGCCCCGCCGGGGATGCCGAAGACGTGCTCCACGCCCTCGGCCTTGAGGCTTTCCATCAACGCGTCCGCAGCTCTCATGGGAGAGCGATGCTACCAGCGGGGCTATGCCCGGCCAGCAGGGGATTTCGCCAGGCTCGCCGCCGGGTTCCAGCGCGTGTGCGGGTCGATCGAGCTCTCGATCACGTTGCCCTTGTAGCGCTCGATCGCCCCGATGATCGACTCGATCAGCTCCTCTTTGAGCAGGGTCGGCTCGAGGCCGAGGTCGAGAAGCTTGGTGTGGGTCGCGTTGTAGTAGTGCTCTTCGGACTCCACGCGCGGGTTCTCGAGGTGGTTCACCTCGACCCGGTAGCCGAGGTGCTCGCCGGCGTGGCGGACCAGCTCGGCCAGCTCGGCGACCTTGAACTGCTCGGTGAACTGGTTGAAGACCCGGAACTGGCCGCGCTCGGCCGGGTTGGCGACGGCCAGCTCGACGCACTGCAGGGTGTCGCGGATATTGAGGAAGCCGCGGGTCTGCCCGCCGGAGCCGTAGACGGTCAGCGGGTGGCCGATCACCGCCTGCACACAGAAGCGGTTGAGCACCGTGCCGAACACCTCGTCGTAGTCGAAGCGGGTGATCAGCCGCTCGTCGCGGGCCGTCTCGGTGGTCTCGATCCCGTAGACGACGCCCTGGTTCAGGTCGGTGGCGCGCAGGCCCCAGACCCGGCAGGCGAAGTGGATGTTGGTCGAGTCGTGGACCTTCGAGCAGTGATACAGCGAGCCGGGCAGCTTCGGGAAGGGCAGGGTGTCGGTGCGGCCCTTGTGGGAGATCTCGATGAACCCCTCCTCGATGTCGATGTTGGGGGTCCCGTACTCCCCCATCGTCCCCAGCTTGACCAGGTGGGCCTCGGGGCAGTGGTCGCGCAGGGAGAACAGCAGGTTGAGGGTGCCGATCACGTTGGTGTGCTGGGTCTCCACCGCCCGCTCGCGCGAGGCCATCGAGTAGGGCGCCGAGGGCTGCTCGCCGTAGTGGACGACCGCCTCGGGGCGCAGCTCGGCGATCGCCTCGTCGAGGAACTCACCGTCCTGCACCGCGCCCACGTAGCGGCGGATCTGGGAGCCGCTCAGCTCCCGCCACGCCTCGATCCGCTCGTCAAGCTCGCGGATCGGGGTGAGCGAGTCGGTGCCGTGCTCGGCATGCCAGCGGCGGCGCGAGAAGTTGTCGAGGACCGCGACCTCGTGCCCGCGGGCCGAGAAGCGCAAGGCGGTCGGCCAGCCCAGGTAGCCGTCGCCCCCGAGGATCAGGATGCGCATAGGTCGCGGCAGGGTAGCGGACGCCGCGACATAGCATCCGCACGGTGAAGACGACGATCGTCCTGGCCGCGATCCTGCTGCTCGGCACCGGCCTCAGGGTCGACAACGCCTGGGAGGGGCGGGCCCCCGTCTACGACGCGACCGCCTACGCGCGGATCGCCGCGAATCTGGAGCGCGGTGAGGGGTTCACGCTCGGCCGCGAGGCGACGCAGCCGGCGAGCAACTACTCGCCCGGCCTGCCGCTGCTGGCAGCCGGCCTCTACGGGTTGAGCGGCGGCGTCCACGAACGATTCGCCCGGGTTGCCCTGGCCTTGATCGGCGCCCTCTCGATTCTCTTCGCCTATCTGATCGGACGCCGGCTGGCCGGACCCTGGGCGGGTCTGATCGGCGCCGCGGCGGTGGCGATCTACCCCGCCCTGCTCGAGTACCAAGGCATGCTGATGAGCGAGCCCCTCGCGGCCTCGCTTCTCTCCGGGGCGGTCCTGGCGATGCTCTGGGCGGACGACGCGGACCGAGCCGCCAGATGGCTGCTCCCGGGCCTTCTGCTCGGCGCCCTCGCGCTGACCCGCCCCGAGTACCTGGCGATCTCGCTGCCGATCGCGGTCGTGGTCTTCGCCCGCAAGGGTCGCGAGCAGTGGCGTCCCGCTCTGGCACAGGCGGCGATCATGCTGCTCGGACTGGCCCTGTTCGTGGCGCCCTGGACGGCCCGCAACGCCATTGCGCTTGGCCGCTTCGTGCCGATCTCGACCGGGGGGGGCCAGGTGCTGTTCGCGGGGACCTACATGCCCTCGGGCGGCGACCCGGAACGGGTCGGCGAAGAGGTGCTGGCGCGCCAACCGGAGCTGCGCATGCAGCTTCCCGCCCAGCCCAGGCTCGAGCAGATCCTCGCCGTCCTCGCAGCGCGGCGCTACCCGCACCTGGCGACCGACGCGGCGCTGGCGCGGATGGGGCGCGAACGGCTCTGGGACGACGTCAGCGAACGTCCGCTCGCATACCTCGGGTTCCTGGCCGACAAGCTCTGGCTGATCTGGGGGCACGGCCCCCGGGACGTGATGCACGAGCCCGGCTGGGCGCTGTTCCACTGGGCGTTGCTGGCGCTCGGGCTGGTCGGGCTCGCCGCGCTCGCCTGGCGGCGCCGCTGGGAGGCGCTGCTGCTCGGCACGGTCCTCCTCTCGGCGACCGCGATCGGTGCCCTGCTGGTCGCCTCGCCGCGCCGGGCGCTGGTCGCGATACCGCTGCTCGCAGCGCTCGCCGGCGCGGGAGGCGTCTGGCTCAGCCCTGGTACTCGACGGCGAACCTCAGCTTGACGAGCATCGGCGTGTCGGCGCTCTTGAAGGTGCAGATGTAGCGTACGAAGTCGGGGCCGGTGGAGTACACGGTCGGCACGCAGCGGAAGCCCGCCACGTTGTTGCGCGGCTTCTCGAGGCCCAGCCTGATCACCTTGCGCATCACCCGCTTTGCCTGCCCGCAGCTCGCGTACCGCGCCTGGGCCCGGTTGACGTTGCTGGCGCTGACCCTCCCGACGACCTTCTTGCCGACCACACTCGACGTGGACAGGGTGCACTTCTTCTTGCTGGTCTTGGCGGATGCCACCGGGGCGGCTACCAGCGCTGCCAAAGCGGCGACGCAGACGACGATAAGCGGGGCACGGCGCATCTGTGGATCTCCTTCGTTCGGGGTTGGGCCGCCCATGTATTCGGCATCGGGGCCCCCTCACCTTTAGCGGGATAGCCTCATCGCCGTGCGCACGAAGGGCAAATGGTTCCGGGGCCTCCGCGATCGCCATGGGCGGGTGACGCTGATCCTAATCGCGGCGATCCTCGCGCTCGGCTTCGGGCTGCGCGCCTACCGGGTGGTCGAGCCGCTGGCGACGCCTGGCGACGACGCCCGCGCCTACTACGCGCTCGCCAAGTCGCTCTACGAGGAAGGCAGCTACGGGGGGCCGGAATTCCGCGACGCGAGCGACTGGTCGCCGGGGGCGCCGCTGCTCTACGCAGCCTCCTTCTTCGCGACAGGCGGCGCCCGCGAAGGGACGGCGCGGATCGTCGAGCTGCTGCTCGGCCTCGCTTCGATCGTCGTCGTCTACCTGCTGGGCAGGCGGATCAACTGCCGGCCGGCCGGGCTCTTCGCCGCCTTCGCGGTGGCCGTCTACCCGCCCTTCATCCACTCCACCGGAGCCCTATTCAGCGAGCCGCCGGCGATCTTCACGCTGCCGGCGGCGGTGCTCGCCTTCCTCTGGGCCGGGGAGCGGGACCGCCTGCGCGCCTGGCTCCTCCCCGGCCTCCTCTTCGGCCTCACCGCGCTGATCCGGCCCGAGTACCTGCTGGTCGGGCTCGCCTTCGCCCTGCTCGCGACCTTGCGGATCGTCCGCGGCCGCGGCTGGCGCCCGGGCCTCTCCGGCCTGGCGCTCTTCGCGATCGCCTTCCTGCTGCCGATCGTCCCCTGGGCGGTTCGCAACCAGGTCGCCCTGCACCGCACCGTGCCGATCTCGACCGGCGGCGGCAAGGCCCTCTACGTCGGCACCTTCCTTCCCGCCGACGGCGAATACGAACGCGTCAAGGCGCGCCTTGTCAAGCGCTACCTGCACCGCAGCCTCGCAGCGGGCTCCGCGGAGCTCGACCGGGTGAACCCGACGCCCCTCTTCGACCGGGTCGCCGCCCGCTATCCGGACCTGCCGCGCGACTCGGCGCTGGGCAAGATCGGCAGGCAGAACCTCTCCAAGTTCCTCGGCGAAGACCCACTCGGATACGCGGCGATGACCGTCCGCAAGGTGGGGCGGATGTGGAGCGCCGGGATCGCCGAAGCGATGGAATCGAGCGCCGGCCGGGTCGTCCAGGTGCTGCTCGTCCTGCTCGGGCTCGCCGGGCTCGGAGTGCTCGCCTGGCGCCGTCGCTGGTGGGCGCTGACCGCGATGGCGGCCCCGATCGTCCTCGTCACCGCGGTCGGCGCGATCTCGCTCGCCGCGCCGCGCCGCAACGAGATCCTGATGACGCTGATCTTTCCGCTCGCCGCCACCGCCCTTGCGCGGGCGGGTGCAGCCATATCCTCAAGGCGTCGATGGTCCCCGAGGCAGGCATCTTCCCCTCCGAACTGACGGCCCTGCGCGCCGCCGGCCTGATCGCCGCGGCGGCGATCGTCGCCTTCGCGATCCTCCGGCGCCGCTCGCTGCGCAACGTCGACGTGCTGATCCTGCTCCTGGCCGGCCTCGGCCTTGCGGTCGTCTCCGGCACCGAAATCACCGACGCGCTGCTCTCCACGTTTTCCTTCGAAAAGGGCAACGGCGGACGCATCCTCGGCCTCGCCGTGTTCGCGATCTTCGTCCTCTTCCTGCTCATCCTGCGCGCCCTCTCCCAGGCGGCCCGCAACGCCCGCCAGCTCTCGGCGGTGCTCGAGGGGCTCGCCTGGGAGGAGTTCCGGCAGGCGAAGCTGCCGGAGCGCTTCCGCGGCAAGATCGCGATCCTCATCCCCGCCTACGACGAGGCCGAGAACGTCGGCCAGGTGCTCGACCTGATCCCGGACGAGGTCTGCGGCGTGCAGACCGCGGTCCTGGTCGTCGACGACGGCTCGCGCGACGGCACCGGCGAGGTCGCCGCCGAGCACGCCGCGGTCGTTGCCCGCCACGTGATCAACCGCGGCGGCGGCGCGGCGCTGCGCACGGGATACCGGCTGATGGTCGAATCGGGCGCCGAGGTTGTCGTCACCCTCGACGCCGACGGCCAGCACCTGCCGTCGGAGATGGAGCGGCTGGTCAAGCCGGTGCTCGACCGCGAAGTCGACGTTGCCCACGGCTCGCGGGTGCTTGGCGAGGCCGACGGCAACCACTTCGCCCGCGAGCTGGGAATCGTCTTCTTCAACCGCCTCGTCTCCCTCATCACCCGCACCGAGGTCAGCGACTGCTCGAACGGCTACCGCGCGGTCCGCACCACCGTCCTGCCGCAGTTCGTGCTGCGCCAGGAGCAGTTCCACACCTCCGAGTTCATGATCGAGGCGATCAAGCGCGGCATCCCGGCCAGGGAGGTGCCGGTCACCGTCGCCAGGCGCCTGCACGGCCACTCGAAGAAGCCCGCCGTCACCCGCTACGGGCTCGGCTTCGCCAACGCGATCGTTCGCACCTGGCTCAGGTAGGGAGGTAGAGATCGGTGCCGCAGCGAGGGCAGACCTGGACGTAGAGCTTCAGCGCCTTGCCGCACACCGGGCACTCGCGTTCGGGCTCGGACTTCTCGGAGCGGTAGAGGACGACGGCGATCAGGCCGAGCGGCGGAACCACGGTGCCGATCAGCAGCCAGAGCCAGAACGAGCTTCCCTTGGCGCGGCCGATGATTGCGGTGGCCAGCCCGAAGAAGAAGGCTATGACGAGGTACTCGTATCCCACGGCTCTATTGTCGCCCCCAGCGGGCCGGGGTGGCCGATCGAGCCGACCTCGGCGAGGTCGCGGCGGAACGGTAGGCTGGCGGTCCAGTCGATCACCGCGCGCGCCTTGCGGGCGGCGCCGGGGATCTGGCTCATGTGGTAGGTCCGCGCCATCCACCAGGCGGGGAAGCCGCGGAAGGTGCGCCCGCCGACCCGGCCGACTGCCTTGTAGCGGCCGAGGTTGACGAAGGCGGCCCTGCTCCGGTAGGCGAACGGCTCGGCCCCTCCCACACCGAGCTCGGCGGCGACGTTGCGGGCCGCCACGGGGCCCTGCCGCACGGCGTGCTGGGCGGTCGGCGGGCAGGTCCCACCGCGCGGGTCCGGGGCGGCGGCGCAGTCGCCGACCGCCCAGACCGAGTCCGCGCCCTCGACCCGCAGGTGCTCGTCCACCGGGACGCGACCGCGCTCGTCGAGCGGCAGGTTCAGTTGCCGCAGGCTTGGGTGCGGGGCGACGCCGGCGGTCCAGACGAGCGTCCGGGTGGGCAGCGTCTCGCCAGTCGAGAGGCGGGCGTGCGTGGCGCCCGCCTCCTCCAGCGTCGTGCCGAGGCGGATGTCGATGCCGCGGCCGCGCAGCTCGCCCAGCGCGTACTCGGCCAGCTCCGCGTCGATCTCCGGCAACACCCGGTCGGCCGCCTCGACCAGCACCCAGCGCATCCCGTGCAGGCGGGCGCGCGGGTAGCGCTCGATCGCGTCTGCGGCGAAGTCCTGAAGCTCGGCCAGGGCCTCGAGGCCGGCGTAGCCACCGCCGACGAAGACGTAGGTGAGCAGCTCGTCGCGTCGCGCCGGGTCCTCGCTCGCGTTGGCCGCCTCGAGCGTCTCTATCACGCGGTTGCGCAGCCAGATCGCGTCGGCGAGGCTCTTGAAGCCGATCGCGTGCTCGGAGAGGCCCGGAATGGGCAGGACGCGGGAGACCGAGCCGAGCGCGAGCAGCAGCTGGTCGTAGGGAAGCCGCTCGGTCTCGCCGTCGCGGGTGCGCAGCTCGACGGTGCGCGCGGCGGGGTCGTGACCGCAGATCGTCCCCAGTCGCAGGTAGGTCCGCGAGAGGATCTCCCGCAGCGGGGTGACGACGTGGCGCGGCTCCAGGGTTCCGGCCGCCGCCTCGGGCAGGAACGGCGTGTAGAGCAGAAAGTTGACGTCGCTGACCAGCACCAATCGAGCCGACTGCCGCGGCATGATCCGCTCCAGCTCGCGAGCCGCCATCGCGCCGCCGAACCCTCCACCGGCGATGACTACGTTCCAGGCCATCGGCCAAAGCTAGCACTTTGTGACAGTGTGTTACAAAGTGCCTAAGGCACTTTCCGGCGCCTCAGAGGCCCAGGTTCTCCCCGATCAGGCGGTTGACCTCGCCGCCGTCGGCGCGGCCCTTGGTCTCCTTCATCACCGCGCCGACGATCGCGCCGATCGCCTTGCGGTTGCCGGAGCGAACCTGCTCGGCAGCGTCGGGGTTGGCGTCGATCGCGGCGGTGACGATCGCCTCCAGCTCGCCGCTGTCGGAGATCTGGGCAAGCCCCTCGCGCTCGACGACCTTGGCGGGGTCGCCGCCCTCGGCGACGAGGGTCGCGAGGACCTGCTTGCCGCTGCCGTGCGAGATCCGCTTCTCCTGGACCATGCCCACCAGCGCCGCCAACGCCCCCGGCTCGACCTTGGAGTCGGCGGGGCCGCCGCCGTCGGCCTGTCGCAGCGCCGCCGCCAGCTCGCCGGTCACCCAGTTGGCGACCACCCGCGGCTCGACCGCCCCGGCCGCCTCGCAAACTGCCTCGAAATAGGCCGCGGCCTCCGGCTCGGCGACGAGCTGGGCGGCGTGCTCAGCGGACAGGCCCAGCTCGCCCTCATAGCGGCGCATCCGCGCCTCCGGCAGCTCGGGCAGCGACTCGCGGGCCTCGCGCAGCATCGCCTCGCTCGGCGCCAGCGGCACCAGGTCGGGCTCGGGGAAGTAGCGGTAATCGTGCGCCTCCTCCTTGGAGCGCAGCGGCGTCAGCGAGCCGTCCTCGGGGTGGAAGTGGAGCGTCTCCTGGACCACCGTCCCCCCCGCCTCGATCAGCTCGCGCTGGCGCGCCAGCTCCGCCTCGATTCCCCGTTCGAGGAAGCGAAAGCTGTTCATGTTCTTCAGCTCGGTCTTGGTGCCCAGCTCGGTGCTGCCGGCCGGGCGGACCGAGACGTTGGCGTCGACCCGGAGGCTGCCCTCCTCCATGTTGACGTCAGACACGCCGAGCTGGCGGACGGTGGTGCGCAGCAGCCGCGCCCAGGCGCCGGCCTCGGCGGCGCTGCGCAGGTCGGGCTCGGTGACGATCTCGACCAGCGGCGTGCCGCCGCGGTTGAAGTCGACCAGCGAGACGCCGGAGCCGTGGATCCGGCCCGACTCGCCGAGGTGGATCGTCTTCGCGGCGTCCTCCTCGAGGTGGGCGCGGTGGATGCGCACCTCGCCGAGCCTGCCGCCGCTGGCAAGCGGGATGTCGTACTGGCTGATCTGGTAGGCCTTCGGGTTGTCGGGGTAGAAGTAGTTCTTGCGATGGAAGATCGAGCGGGGCGCCACCTCGCACTCCAGCGCGGCGGCGATCCGCAGCGCGTAGCCCACCGCCTCCTCGTTGGGGACCGGCAGCACCCCGGGGTGGGCGAGGCAGACCGGGCAGGTGTGGACGTTGGGCTCGTCGCCGAAGGAGAGCGCACAGCCGCAGAACATCTTCGTCCGGGTGGAGAGCTGGACGTGGATCTCCAGCCCGATCACCGCCTCCAGCTCAGCCATCGCCGTCCCCTCCGGGCTTGGCGTCGAAGCCAATCTCCCCCTCCAGCGCGTGGGCGGCGTCGAGCAGGCGCCGCTCGGCGAAGGCCGGGGCAGCTATCTGGAAGCCGACCGGCAGCCGCGGCCCTCCCCCCTCCGGCTCGGCCAGCCCGGCCGGGATCGAGATTGCCGGCAGGCCGGCGAGGCTAATCGGCACAGTGAAGAAGTCGCTCATGTACATCGCCAGCGGGTCGTCGGTCTTCTCGCCGAGCCGGAAGGCGACCGAGGGCGAGGTCGGGGTGACGACGAAGTCGAACTGCTCGAAGGCCGCCGCGTAGTCGGCGGCGATCTTCGTCCGCACCCGCTGGGCGCGCCCGTAATACGCCTCGTAGTAGCCGGAGGACAGCGCGTAGGTGCCGAGCATGATGCGGCGCTTCACCTCGTCGCCGAACCCTTCGGCGCGGGTCGACTCGTACATCTCGAGCAGGTCCCCGGCCCCCTCGGCGCGCAGGCCGTAGCGGACGCCGTCGTAGCGGGCCAGGTTCGAGGAGGCCTCCGCGGGGGCGATCACATAGTAGGCGGAGATGCCGTGCTCGACGTGCGGCAGCGGCGCCGTCGCGACCTCGCCGCCCAGCCCCTCGATCCGCTTCAGCGTCGCGTCGAAGACCTCGCGCACCCCCGGCTCGATCGCGTCGCCGCCCAGCTCGGCGGGCACCGCGAAGCGCAGCCCCCTGAGGTCCTCGCGGCCGGGCTCCCCCACGCCGCCCTCGATCCCGACCGAGGTCGAGTCACAGGGGTCGCGTCCCTGGAGGGCTTCGAGCAGCAGCGCCGCGTCGGCGACGTCGCGGGTCAGCGGCCCGCACTGGTCCAGCGAGGAGGCGAAGGCGATCATCCCGTAGCGGGAGACCGCCCCGTAGGTCGGCTTCAGCCCGACGATTCCGCAGAGCGCCGCCGGCTGGCGGATCGAGCCGCCGGTGTCGGTGCCGATCGCGCAGGGCGCCAGCCCCCCGCCGACCGCCGCCGCCGAGCCGCCCGACGACCCGCCCGGGACCCGCTCGGGGTCCCATGGGTTCAGCACCGGCCCGAAGGCGGAGTTCTCGTTCGAGGAGCCCATCGCGAACTCGTCCATGTTGGTCTTGCCGAGCACCCCGGCCCCGGCCTCGCGCAGTCGGCGCACCGCGGTCGCCGTGTACGGCGGAAGGTAGCCGGCGAGGATGCTAGATGCGGCGGTGGTCTCGACCCCCTCGGTGCAGAAGATGTCCTTGACCGCGACCGGGATCCCGCCGAGCGGCCCCTCGCCCTCCCCCGCTCCGTCCCCGGTCCGCCGCAGGTAGGCGTTCAGGTCGTCCTCGGCGGCCCGCTCCCGCCAGGCCTCGGCGTACTCGTACCGCGACACCTCCCCGGCGGCGATCCGGGCCGCCGCCTGGGCGACGGTCAGCTCCAGCAGGTCGCTACTCATCGCAAATTCTCGCGCTTCGCTCGCGGCGCGAAGAACCAGAGATGCACGCTTGCTCGCTCTGCGCTCATTCGGCCTGTGGGGAGGGAACCCGGAACGCGCCCTCGGCCGGGTCGGGCGCCTGCTCCAGCACGACCTCCCGCGGCCAGCTGGACCGCGGCTCGTCGGCCCGCAGCACGTTCTCCAGCGGGACCACGTGCGAGGTGGGCTCGGCCTCCTCGAGGTCCAATTCCCCAATCCGGTCGACGTGCTCGAGGATCCCCGACAGCTCCCCGGCCATCTTCTCGACCTCCGCCTCGCTCAGCCGCAGGCGCGCCAGGCGCGCGACGTGGAGTACCTGCTCCCGCTCGATCACGGCGGGGATTGTAGGCTGCGCGACCATGCGGGGAGCGAGAGCAGAGGCGTTCGTCATCCTCAGCCTGCGCCTGCTGGCGCTCAGCTTCGCCGTCGTCGGCATCCTCTTCATCGCCGTCCCCAGCGGCGTCCTCGACGTCATCTCCGACCTCGGCGACTGGATCGGCAGCTTCCCCCGCGCACCCCACACCGAGGAGAAGCTGTGGCTGGCCCTCGCCTTCGCCTACATGGTCGTGATCGCCGGGATCTGCCTGGTCGCTCAGGCCGAC
Organism: uncultured Solirubrobacterales bacterium; assembly: GCA_963730315.1. Classification (GTDB taxonomy): domain Bacteria; phylum Actinomycetota; class Thermoleophilia; order Solirubrobacterales; family 70-9; genus VRUE01. The sequence continues at coordinate 148,614 of CAVSRD010000005.1, forward strand.
GTCGTCCGCTTCCGGCCGCTGCTGCTGGTGCTGGCGGCCGGCAAGACCGCCTCCTCGCTCGGCTCGCTCGGCTTCTTCGTCTTCGACGACGACGTCTTCATCTACCTGCTCAACTTCCTGGTCGATGGCTTCCTCGCGCTGGCTGCGCTCTGGCTCTGGTCGCTGGCCGGCCGCGTCGAACGCCCCACCGCCCCCGGCTGACAGCGCGCGCCGGGGTTGTCGACCGCCGAGCAGCGGACCCTGAGCGCGATCTGCGAGGCAATGGCCCCCGCCCTCGGCGGCCTGCCCGCGGCGGAGCGCGAAGTCGAGGTCTCCGGACGGGTCGGCGACTTCCTCGCGCAGCTCTCGCCCCGGCTGCTGACCCGGGTGCGGCTCGGCCTGCGCGCCTTCGAGTGGCTGCCCTTCCCCTGGCGCTTCAGCCGTCTCGACTTGGCGGCCCGCGAAGAGTTCATGCAGCGGATGGAGGCGTCCCGCTTCGGCCTCCATCACGAGCTGCTGCTGATGGCGAAGACCTTCACCACGATCGGCTACGCGATCGACTCACGGGTTGAGGAGCGGCTCGGCCTGGAGACCAGCTGCCGCCTCGCCGACGGCTCGCAGCCCGAGCCGGCCGGCCCGCTGGGTGACACGACGCCCTCCGGCGAGGACGAGGAATGCGACATCGCGATCGTCGGCTCGGGAGCGGGCGGTGCCGTCGCGGCTGCGACCCTGGCCGAGGCGGGCCTCGATGTGGTCGTGCTCGAGGCGGGCCAGGCCTTCAACCGCGACAGCTACCCGAGCGACCCGCTGGAGGCGATCGCCTCGCTGTACCGGGACGGTGGGCTGACGATCGCCGAGGGGCGGCCGCCGATCCCCGTCCCGGTCGGGCGGGCTGCGGGCGGCACGACCGTGGTCAACTCCGGGACCTGCTTCCGAGCCCCGGATCCGGTGCTGGACCGCTGGCGCGAGCGCTTCGGCATCGGCTGGGCCGGCGACCTCGGCCCCGACTTCGCCGAGGCGGAGGAGTTCCTGCGGGTGACCCCGCTCGACCCCGAGCGGATGGGGCGCAACGGCCAGCTCGCGATGGAGGGGGCGGAGGCGATCGGGGCGAGCGGTGGACCGATCTCGCGCAATGCCGGCAGCTGCGTTCAGTGCAGCTCCTGCCCGTTCGGCTGCAGGATCGACGCGAAGCGCGGCATGCACGTCAGCTACCTGCCCCGCGCGGTCGCCGCCGGGGCGCGGCTGCGCACCGGGGTCGAGGCACGCCGCATCCTGGTCGAGAACGGCCGCGCAGCCGGGGTGCGCTGCCGCGGCTACACGGTGCGCGCCCGGCTCGCGACCGTGGTCGCCGGCGGCGCGATCGGAACGCCGGAGCTGCTGCTGCGCTCGGGCCTGGGCGGCGCTCAGGTGGGCCGCAACCTGCACATCCATCCGGCCTGCTGGGTCGGCGCCCGCTACGAGGAGGAGGTACGCGGCTGGGAGGGTGTGATGCAGAGCTACTACATCGACCAGTGGGAGGGCGAGCGGCTGCTGCTCGAGGCCACCTTCACGCCGCTGCCCTTCGGTGGGGCCTGGCTGCTCGGCTCTGGCCGCGAGCACCAGGAGGCGATCCTCGGCTTCGGACGGATCGGCTCGATCGGCGTCCACCTCTCCGACCAGTCGGGCGGGCGGATCGGCCTCACCCGCGACGGCTCGCTGCGCGCCAGCTACGCGCTCAGCGACGAGGACGCCGGCCGGCTCGCCTTCGGCATCGCGCGCGCCGCCGAAGTCCACTTCGCGGCGGGGGCGGCCGAGGTCTACCCGAACATCGGCCGCGTCCCGGTCCTCCGCCCAAACAAGCTGGCCGAGTTCGAGGCGACCGCGTTCAGGCCGGCGGAGCTGCGCCTCGAGGCCTTCCACCCGATGGGCACGGCTCGGATCGCGGCAGACGCGGGCGAGGGCGTCTGCGCCGTCGACGGCTCGGTCAACGGGGTCGCCGACCTCTACGTCGCCGACGCCTCCCTCTTCCCCAGCTCGGTCGGCGTCAACCCGATGATGACGATCGTCGCCTTCTCGAAGAGAATCGCCGCCGGCCTACTCGGATAGCCGGTCGGCGGCGTCGCTGAAGGTGATCCCTTCCTCGCGCATCGCGCTGTAGCCGCCCCCGGCGATCCCGGCGGCGGCGATCAGGCCGAGGAAGATGCCGAACTTGAGCGTGATGTCGACCGAGACGCCGCCGAAGCTGCCGCCGCCGGGCGGGTCGACGATCCGGTAGAGGATCAGCAGCACGGCGAGCCCGCCGAGCGCCGCGACGATCGCGTTGAGCGAGATCGGCGGCTCGAGGTCGGCGTCGGTGAGGCGGACGACCGCCACCCCGATCGCCGCGACGATCGCCAGCATCAGGAAGATCGGGATCACGTCGAGCGCGTCCCAGGCGCTGCCGCCGGCGCCGCTGACCGTGCCCGAGAAACCGGGTACGTCCGACACCTCGGCGCCGAACCAATCGAAGAACATGAAGATGAAGAGGAGGACCGCGGAAACCGCTGAAACCTTCTCCCCTCCGCTCAGCTTGTCGAGTTCCATGGCGCCACCCTACACGCGCGATCGGGCGGCGGCGAGGGTGTTCGCGAGCAGCATCGCGATCGTCATCGGGCCGACTCCGCCGGGCACCGGCGTGATCGCCACCGCAAGCTCGGAGACCGCCTCGAAGTCGACGTCGCCGCAGAGGCCGTCGGCGGTGCGGTTCATGCCGACGTCGATCACCACCGCGCCCGGCTTCACCGCGTCCGCGCCCAGCAGCCGCGGCACGCCGACCGCGGCGACGAGCACGTCGGCGCGGCGGCAGACCGCATCGAGATCCCGGGTCCGCGAGTGACAGACGGTGACGGTGGCGTTCGCCGCCAGCAGCAGCCGCGCGACCGGCACGCCGACCAACTTCGAGCGGCCGACCACGACCGCCTCGGCGCCATCCAGCTCGACGCCCTCGTGACGCAGCAGCTCCATCACCCCGACCGGAGTGCAGGAGACCAGGGCGGGCATGCCCTGCGCGAGCCGGCCGGCGTTGGTCGGCGTCAGGCCGTCGACGTCCTTGGCAGGATCGATCGCCGCGATCACCCTGTCCGGGTCGATCTGCTCGGGCACCGGAAGTTGCACCAGGATGCCGTCGACCGTGTGGTCCATTCCCAGGCGGCCGACCAGCTCGAGCAGCTCGTTCTCGCTCGTCGCTGCCTCCAGCCGGTGATGGATCGAGCGAATCCCGGCCTCCTCGCAGGCCTCGCGCTTTTTGCGGATGTAGATCTGCGAGGCGGGGTCGTCCCCGACCAGGACGGTCGCCAGCGCCGCCGGCCGGCCGGCCTCGGCGGCGAACTCGGCCGCCTCGGCCTTGACCCGCTCGCGCGCCTCGGCGGCGATCGCCTTGCCGTCGATGATCCGCGCCGCCACCGCGTTCACCGCCTGCGGATCGGCGCGTAGTCCGCCATCAGCTTGCGCTCCGAGCCGTCGGCGGCGAAGCGAACGACGACGACCCCGCCCGGCTCGACCGCGGTGACGACCCCCTCGCCGAAGCCGGCGTGGACGACGTCGTCCCCGGTGCGCAGCTCGAGCGCCTCGCCCGGCGCGAGCGGCGTGGCCTGCGGACCCGCCTCGCCGCTTCGCCAGCCGGCCCCGGCGGCGCTCGAGTGCCGCTCGGTCAGCTCCTCGGGCAGCTCATCGACGAAGCGGGAGGGCAGGTTGCGCTCGGCGCGGCCGAACAGCCGCCTTTCGCGCGCCCAGGTCATGTAGAGGCGCTTGCGGGCGCGGGTGATGCCGACGTAGCAGAGCCGCCGCTCCTCCTCCTCGCCCCCCTCTTCCAGCGCCCGCATGTGGGGGAAGGAGCCGTCCTCGCAGCCGACGACGAAGACCGTGTCGTACTCCAGCCCCTTCGCGTTGTGAAGGGTCATCAGGGTGATCAGCGACTCGTCGCGCAGCGCGTCCTGCTCGGTGTAGAGGGAGATCTGCTGGAGGAACTCCTCGAGCGCCGACAGCTCCCCCTCCCCCTCCAGCTCGCGGTTGACGTCGAACTCGGCGGCGACCCCGACCAGCTCCTCGAGGTTCTCGGCCCGGCCCTCGGCCTCGACGGTGCGCTCGGCGGCCAGCGCCTCGAGGTAGCCGGTCTCGCGCAGCGTCGCCTCCAGCAGCTCGGCGACCGGCGCCTGATCCACACGCGCCCGCAGCCCCTCGATCGTCTCGTGGAAGCGGTCGACCGCCCTGATCGCCGCCGACCCCAGGCCCGGCACCTCCTCGGCACGGCCGGCGACCTCCCAGATCGGCAGCCCGGTCGTGTTGGCGTGGGAGGCTAGCCGCGCCTGGCTGGTCTTGCCGATCCCGCGGCGCGGCGAGTTTACGACCCGCGCGAAGCTGACCTGGTCGGCCGGGTTGACCAGCAGGCTGAGGTAGGCGACCGCGTCCTTGATCTCCGCCCGTTCGTAGAACTTGGTGCCGCCGATCACCTGGTAGGGCAGCTCGAAGCGGACCAGGGTGTCCTCCAGCACGCGGCTCATCGCGTTGGTCCGGTAGAAGACCGCGACGTCCTCGCGCCGCACCCCGTCCTCCTCGCCGAGCCGCTCGATCTCACCGGCCACCCAGCGCGCCTCCTCGTGCTCGTCGGACAGCTCGCCGAGCTGCAGCGGCTCGCCGCCGCTCAGCTCCGTCCAGAGCCGCTTCGGCCGCCGCTCGCGGTTGCGCTCGACCACCGCGTTGGCGGCCGAGAGGATCGTCTGGGTCGAGCGGTAGTTCTGCTCGAGCTTGACCACCTCGGCCTCGGGGAAGTCGTGCTCGAAGTCGAGGATGTTGCGGATGTCGGCGTGGCGGAAGCCGTAGATCGACTGGTCCTCGTCGCCAACGACCATCAGGTTGCCGTGCTCGGCGGTGAGCAGCTGCAGCAGCCGGTACTGCGCGTGGTTGGTGTCCTGGTACTCGTCGACGAGCACGTGGCGGAAGGTGCGGCGCCAGCGCTCGCGCACCTCCTCGTACAGCTCGAGCGCGCTGACGGTCCGCACCAGCAGGTCGTCGAAGTCCATCGCGTTGGCCTCGAGCATCCGCTTCTCGTAGAGCGGATAGACCTCGGCGACCACTTCCTCGAAGACGCTGCCCTGCGACTCGGCGTAGGCGGCGGCGTCGACCAGCTGGTTCTTGGCGCCGGAGACCTGCGAGCGGATCGAGCGCGGCGGGTAGCGCTTCGGGTCGACCCGCAGCTCATCCATGCAGCGTTTGAGCATCCGCAGCGAGTCGGACTCGTCGTAGATCGTGAAGCCGCGCGAGTAGCCGAGCCGCTCCGCGTCGGCGCGCAGCATCCGGGCGCAGGCCGAGTGAAAGGTCGTCACCCACATCGCCCGCGCGGTGCGGCCGACCAGCGCCTCGACCCGCTCGCGCATCTCCTTGGCGGCTTTGTTGGTGAAGGTGATCGCGAGGATCTCGCCCGGGCGGGCGGCGCCGGTCGCCAGCAGGTAGGCGATCCGGTGGGTCAGCACCCGGGTCTTGCCGGAGCCGGCGCCGGCCAGCACCAGCAGCGGCCCCTCGCCGTGCCGCACCGCTTCGCGCTGCGGCTCATTCAGCTCCGCCAGCAGCCGCTCGGCGCGATCGGCGCCGGGTTCGGTCGGGGCTGCTTCGGCCTTCAGCATCTGCTCCCGAGAATAGAGGCGACCGCGGAAGCCTCAGCCACCCGCCGAGGAGCGCCCGGTCCGGGTTCGAAGCTCCTGCCCGCCGCCCTCCTGGGCGGCGCCGCCGTCCAGCTCGGCGATCCGCTGCTCGAGCCGGGAGATCCGCTCCGAGAGCGTCTTGATCGCGTCGGCGATCGGGTCCGGGAGGTGGATCCAGTCGGCGTCGGGGCCCTCGACCCGGCGGCCTTCGACCCTCACCGGATGGCCCGGGTTGCCGACCACGGTGGAGCCGCGAGGGACGTCCTCGACGACGACCGTGTTTGCTCCGACCTTTGCCCCGTCTCCGACCGTGATCGGGCCGAGCAGCTTGGCGCCCGAGCCAACCGTGACGTTGTCCCCCAGGGTCGGGTGGCGCTTGCCGCGCTGGAAGCCGGTGCCGCCCAGGGTCACCCCCTGGTAGAGGGTCACCCGCCGGCCGATCTCGGCGGTCTCGCCGATCACCACCCCGGATCCGTGGTCGATGAAGAACTGGGGCCCGATCTTCGCCGCCGGGTGGATCTCGATCCCCGTCACGGCGCGGGTCAGGTAGGCGATTGCCCACGGGGCCAGCGGCACACCGGCCTCGAGCAGCGCATGGGCTACCCGGTGCGCGAGCAGCGCCTGCACCCCGGCCCAGGCGGTGAGGATCTCGAGTGTCGAAACCCCTTGCGCGGCCGGATCGCGGTCACGGGCGGCGGCGACGTCGGCCCCGACCTCCTGCAGAACTTGTTTGATCACGGTGCGAAGAAGGGTAGGGACATGTAGCGCTCGCCCGAGTCGCAGACCACCGTCACCACCCGCTTCCCGGCCATCTCCGGCCGCGCGGCCACCTCCAGCGATGCCTTGATGTTGGCGCCCGCCGAGATCCCCGCCAGCAGCCCCTCGCGGCGTGCCGCGAGGTGCGCCGTCTCCAGCGCGTCCTCGTCGGAGACGAGGATCGTCTCGTCGATCAGCGAGCGGTCGAGTACCTGCGGCACGAAGCCTGCGCCGATTCCCTGGATCTTGTGTGGCCCGGGCTTGCCGCCGGAGAGCACAGGCGAGCCGGCCGGCTCGACCGCGACGATCGACGCCTCGGGCGCGCGTTCGCGCAGCACCTCGCCGACCCCGGTGATCGTTCCCCCGGTGCCGACCCCGGCGACAAAGGCGCCCACCTCGCCCTCGCAGTCGCGCCAAATCTCCTCCGCGGTGGTGCGCCGGTGCGCTTCCGGGTTGGCGGGGTTGGAGAACTGCTGCGGCATGTAGCCCTTGCGCCGCTCGCAGATCTGCTGGGCCAGCTCCACCGCCTCGCTCATGCCGCCGAGCGAGGGCGTCTCCAGCACCTCGGCGCCGTAGGCGCGCAGCAGCTTCGCTCGCTCGCGACTCATCCCCTCGGGCAGGGTGAGGATCAGCTCGTAGCCGCGCGCCGCGCAGACCATCGCCAGGGCGATCCCGGTGTTGCCGCTGGTCGGCTCGACGATCACCGAGCGCCCCGGCTCGATCGCCCCCAGGTCCTCCGCCATGTCGATCATCGCCACCCCGATCCGGTCCTTGACCGAGCCGCCCGGGTTGAGGTACTCCAGCTTCGCGCAGACCTCCGCCCCCAGCCCCTCGCCGAGCCGCCGCAAAGCCACCATAGGCGTGTTCCCGACGAGCGCCGAAGCCTCGCCCGCGATCCGCATCAGACCTCGTCCAAGTAGAGCGCCACGACCCAGTAGCCGCCTTCCTCGGTGTGGATACGCGCGGTCAGCTCCATGTGAAACCTACGAGTTTCGCAACGATATCTAGAGTGGCTCGAGGATTCCCAGCCGCTGGCGCGAGCGGGCAACCACTTGGGCCGAGGTGCCGCAGGCGTGGGCGATCTGCTGGTTGGAGTGAGCGGGTACGCGGCCTACCTCGAACTCGATGATGGCGGCGTGGTGAAGTCGGGCGCGATCTGCATTCGTTAGTTGCCCGGGAGCCGCGGCCACAGCTGCCTCCCCGGCCAGCTCGCGTCTGCAAGCGAGGCAAGACCGCACCTTCCCCGAGCTCCACCCCGCCGGAAGCCGGCTACGCCGACCGCTCATCTGACTTGCACAGACACCGCATCGGTCACAGGTCCACTTCACAGCTGTCTCGGCGAGGGCCGTCATCTGAGGGCCGGGTGTTTGAGAGATCACCAGCCGTCCTCGCCTCACCGCGCGATCGCGGGCCTCGTGCCTTGATCGGCCTCTGCGTCGGCAACCGCCCAGCCAATGCGCTCGATCAGTTGGGCCGCGTGATGCTCGCTTCCCAGGTGCATCGGCTGGACGTCCTCCCGAAGCGTGACCAAGGTGTCGCGCTCCGGGACCCGGCGATCTCCGGTTGCGCGACGCAGCCCGCTGCGTCGTCGTGCTGCTCGTTGGGACAGCGTGCTGGTCATCTACCTCGTACCTCTCCGAGCCCCCCGCAATCGAATCGCGCGGAAGGAAGAGGGAGAAACCCAGCGAGCGAGTGACGCACCGGCCTGCGAACTGACGTTGTCTGGCCGCAGGACCAGTGCAACGACCTTACTCCCCTCTTCTAAAGTTTGCGACAGCCCCACCCAAGGCTAGATGAAGTACATCCCCGAGCCGGCCTCTTCGAGCTCGCGGCGGGCGACTTCGGCGATCGTCGTCTGGCCGAATACCTTGCGCAGAGCGCCGACGCCCTCGGCCCAGATGCCGCCCGCCTCGTCGGCCTCCTGGCCCACTTTGCCGTCGAGCGTCTGGACCACCTCGAGCACGGTGATCTCGTCGGCCGGGCGGGAGAGCGTGTAGCCGCCCTTCATCCCGCGGTGGCTGGTCAGCAGGCCGGCCCTGCGCAGGGTCGAGAAGAGTTGCTCGAGGAACTGCTCGGGGATGCCGCGGCGCTCCGCCAGCTCCTTGATCGGCACCGGGCGCTCCCCGGAGCGGGCCAGCTCGGCCATCGCCACCACGGCGTAGCGGGACTTCGAAGTGATCGAGATCACCAAGTCCATTTCTACCGCACGCCGCGGACCCGCTGGGTTAGGATCGGACAGTTCTCAGCGAGCGTCCACACTGCCTTGTGATCGATCCTCACCCGCTCGTCCGGCTCGGCGTGCGCGAGGCCCTGGCCGCCGACTTCGAGATCCAGGAGAGCGCGAGTCGCCTGGACGCGATCGAGCTGGTCCGCGACGTGGGCAGCGTCGACGTCGCCGTCGTCGACCTGCGCTGCGAACCGAAGGACGGGGCGCCGAGCGGCAACGAAGCGATCCGGGCGCTGCGCGACTGCGCCCCCACACTCGGCATCGTCGCCCACGGCGAGCGCGCCGAGCGGCACATCGCAACCGCTGCCCTGCAGGCGGGCGCTACCGCCTACGTCGCCCGCACGGCGAGAAGCGAGGAGATGGTGCGCGCGGTTCGCTCGGCGCTCGAGCACGAGCGCTTCGTCGACCCCGCCGTGCCGCCGAAGGGAAGCCGCGGCAAGCTGACCGCCCGCCAGCGCCAGATCCTGCAACTCCTCGCCAATGGCGAATCGACCACCGTTGCCGCCCGCGAACTCGGCCTCAGCGAGGAAACCGTCAAGACCCACACCAAGAACGCCCTCGCCCGGCTCAGCGCCCGCAATCGCACCCACGCGGTGGCGATCGCCTTGCGCGAGGCGCTCATCGAGTAGCTGCTAGATCCACCCTCTGTCGCGAGCTGTGAGCACGGCCTGGGCGCGGTCCACGGCGCCGATCTTGCCGTACACGTTGTGGAGGTGGGTGCGGATGGTCGAGACCGAGAGCTGCATCTCGCCGGCGATCTGCTTGTAGACCATGCCCTCGGAGAGGAAGCGGAGGACATCCAGCTCGCGCGAGGAGAGCGGGCAGGGCTCGGTCACCCGGGGGGCATCGCCGCGCGGGTAGGGCAGCTCGTAGAGCAGCTCCCGCAGCCCGTCGGGGCTGAGGCCGCAGCGCTTCGCCATCGTGCGCAGCCGTTCCGGCGTCACCGCCTCGCCCTGCGCGTAGTGGGCGACCATGTCGGCGGCGGCGACGATCGCCGCCAGGCCGTCGGCATCTTCGGCATGGTGGCGCTCGATCGCCACCGCGATCCGCTGCGGCACGTTCCAGCGACGCGCCAGCACACCGCCGACCAGCGCGTGATCGATCCCGAGCTGCTCTCGTTCCTCGCGGATCCGCTGCTCCGGCGTGCGCGAGGAGGCGTCGAAGTGGGGGCGCTTGCCCGGGTGAAGCTTGGAGATGACGAGGCGGCCGATGTCGTGCAGCATCGCGGCGACGACCAGCTCGTCGCGCTCCGGCCAACCGACCTCGCGGCCGACCCGCACCGCGACCTGCTGCGTAGCGAGGGCGTGGACGCGAAACTGCTCGGGGCGCAGCTCCCAGCCGCCGTTCGGCTCGAAGAAGTCGAAAACCGGGGCGGTGCCGGCGATCGCCAGCACGCCGGACGGCTTCAGCAGGTCGACCGCCTGCGGGATGCTCGCCACGCCGGGACCCCCGCCGCGGTTGGCGAGCCGCAGCACGGAGACCGTAAGGGCGACATCCGCCTCGACCGCCTCGACCAGCTCGGCGACCCGCGCCGTCTCCGCGGTCGCGGCCCGCATCACTCGAGCCTGGGACTCGATCAGGGCCGGGAACTTCTCCACCGCCTCGAAAGCGGCGGCGAGCCGAGCGCCGGGCGCCGTCTTCTGCAGGTTCCCGCTGGGCTTTTGTTTCGTGGCCGGCATCGACTGGATCCCTGGTCCTGGTCATCGGCAGACGAGGACGCACGGTTTAGCGCGGGCCTCCCCAATACTTGGTGTCGTTATGCGCGAAGGCGTACGATCGCGGCGTCGATGCGCCGCAGCGACTCCTCGCGCCCCAGCGCGGCAAGCGATTCGAAGATTCCCGGCGAGACCGTGCCGCCGCTGATCGCGACGCGGATCGGCTGGTAGACGCGGCCCGGCTTGACGTCGAGCCGCTCGGGCAGCGGCGAGAGCGCAGCCTCGACCGCCTCGGGCCCGAAGCCGTCAGCCGCGTCCAGCGCGGCGCGCGAGGCCTCGAGCAACGGCAGCGCCTCCGCCTTCATCACCTTGCGCCAGGCCTTCTCGTCCTCGACCGGTGGGCCGAAGAGGAAGCGGATCAGCGGCCAGACCTCATCCAGGGTCTGCGCTTTCTCCTGGACGATCTCGCAGGCCGCTCGGAGGCGCTCGTCGGGCTCGCGCCCCAGGTGCTGGGCAACCGTCCGCACGTACTCGCCGAGCGGCAGCTCGCGCATGTAGCGCCCGTTCAACCAGCGCAGCTTCCGCTCGTCGAACACCGCCGCCGCCTTGCCGACGTCCTCGACCCGGAAGCGCTCGACCAGCTCCGGAGTCGAGATCACGGTGGCGTCGTCGTCCGCGCCCCAGCCGAGCAGGGCGAGGTAGTTGCGAACCGCCGCCGGCAGGTAGCCGGCCGCACGCAGCTCCTGCACCGAGGCGGCGCCGTGGCGCTTCGAGAGCTTGCGGCCGTCGGGACCGTGCAGCAGCGGCAGGTGCGCGTAGCGGGGCGGCGCGTGGCCGAGCGCCGCCAGCACCAGCAGCTGCTTCGGCGTGTTCGACAGGTGGTCGTCGCCACGGACCACGTCGGTGATCCCCATCTCGGCGTCGTCCACTGCGACCGCGAAGTTGTAGAGAACCGAGCCGTCGCCGCGGGCGATCACGAAGTCGTCGTAGCTGCGATTCGGGAAGCGGACCGGACCGTGGATCAGGTCCTCGACCAACGTCTCGCCCTGGTCGGGGACGCGCAACCTGACCGCGGCGCCCTCCTCGCTAGACGGCTCGCCCCGGTAGCCACGGTCGGCGCCGTGCTCGGCCTTCCACCCCTCGACCTCCTTCGCCGTCGCGGTGTCGCGGTAGGCGGCACCGCAGTCGAGCAGCCGCTCCAGCGCCTCGCGGTGGCGATCCCCGCGCGCCGCCTGGGAGAGCGGCCCCTCGTCCCAGTCGAGCTCCAGCCAGCCCAGCGCGTCGAGGATCTGCGCGACGTTCTCCTCGGTGGAGCGCTCACGGTCGGTGTCCTCGATCCGCAGCACCAGCTCCCCGCCCTCGTGCCGGGCGGCCAGCCAGTTGTAGAGCGCCGTCCTCGCCCCGCCGATGTGCAGGGCGCCGGTCGGCGAGGGAGCGAACCTGAAGCGAGTTGGAGCGTCGGCGGGCACGGACCTGATCGGCGGGCATGTTTCCACAGCGCGCTGACCGACGGCCGAACCGGACTCAAGAAGGCCGAACACATGGGGCCTGTGGGGATGGACGTGTTTGCCCTCGGGCCGGCCCAGCTCGAATCGGCGGCAGCGAGCTCAAGGTCGGGGCAGCCGCGGCTGAAGCTGGCGGCGTTAGGGGTCTCCGAAGAGGAAGTCTCCGCGCTCGAGGCACTTCAATCCGGGCTGGAAGAAGGCACTGCCCAGACGGACTTCCATTCCGTCGAAAGCCCGAAAGAACTGTACGTAGAGGCCAAGGAAGTCGGCAAGGAAGCTGTCGCAACCACCAAGAAGCTTGAAGAAGAGAGGGAAAAAGACGAAAAGGAAGGCCCGTCGGGCTAGGACGGGACCGCAATAGGATGCCGAGAACATGCTCCTCGGCGCCCACGTCTCCACCGCAGGCGGGCTGGTTAGGGCGATCGAGCGTGGTTCGGAGCGGGGCTGCGAGTCGATCCAGATCTTCAACCAGAGCCCGCGGAGGTGGCGGCCTACGAGATACGGCCCCGAGGACTTCGCTGCGTTCCGCGAGGCGATGGACGCCTCGCCGGTCGAAGCGACGGTGATCCACGCCGTCTATCTGATCAACTGCGCCTCCAAGGACAAAGAGTTGCGCAAGAAGTCGCTCGACTCGCTCGTGCACGCGCTGCGCACCGGCGACGGGATCGGCGCCGCCGGGGTCGTCCTCCACCCGGGGGCGCAGAAAGGCGAGCCGCACGGCCCCTCGATGAAGCGGGCGGCGAGAACGATCGCGGCGGCGCTGAAGGAGACGGAGCGCTGCCCGCTGCTGCTCGAGCAGACCGCTGGCCACAAGGGCCTGCTGGGGCGTGACTTCGACGAGACCGCCGAGCTGATCGCGCTGGCCGGGGGCGGCGAGCGGCTCGGCCTCTGCCTTGACTCCTGCCACCTCTTCGTCCAGGGCTACGACGTCACCGACCCGGACTCGCTCGCGGCGATCCTCGACGAGGCCGACGCGAAGGTCGGCCTCGAGCGGCTGCGCTGCGTCCACGTCAACAACGCCGCCGCCCCGCTCGGCTCCCACCGCGACCGCCACGCCAACGTCGGCCAGGGCGAGATGGGCCGGCGCGGCCTCGAGGCCTTTCTCTCCGAGCCGCGCTTCGAGGGCCTGCCCGCCACCCTCGAGACCCCCGGGCCGAACAAGAAAGGGCCCGACAGGCGAGAGGTGCAGGCGGCGAAGCGCTTGCGGCGGGCGGGCCTGAAGCGTCGCGCAGCTACCTGATCTGAACGCCGGAGATCGCCCTGGAGATGACCAGGCGCTGGATCTCCGAGGTGCCCTCGAAAATCGTGTAGATCTTCGCGTCGCGATGCATCCGCTCGACCGGGTACTCGCGGGTGTAGCCGTTGCCGCCGAGGATCTGGATCGCCCGCTCTGTGGCCCAGACGGCGACCTCGCCGGCCTTCAGCTTCGACATCGAGCCCTCGGCGTTCTCGAACCTCTGCCCGCTGCGCCCCATCCAGGCGGCGCGCCAGACGAGCAGCCGGGCGGCGTCGATCTCCAGCTTCATGTCGGCGAGCGCAAAGGCGATCGCCTGGTTCTCGACGATCGGGCGGCCGAACTGCTCGCGTTCCTTCGCGTACTCCAGCGCGTACTCGTAGGCGGCGCGGGCGATGCCGATCGCCTGCGCGCCGACCGTCGGCCGGCTCGCCTCGAAGGTCTGCATCGCCGCCTGCGACTTGGAGCGCTTGCCCTCGCGGACCCGCGCCAGGCGCTCGTCGAGCTTCTCCTTGCCGCCCAACAGGCAGGCGCCCGGCACGCGGCAGTCGTCGAGGTGGACGTCGGCGGTGTGGGAGGCGCGCAGGCCGTGCTTCTTCACCTTGGCGCCCTGCTCGCAACCCTTGGTCCCCGGCGGGATCACGAAGGCAGCGTGGCCGCGCGAGCGCAGCTCGCGGTCGACCGAGGCGATCACCACGTGCACGTCGGCGATGCCGCCATTGGTCGCCCAGGCCTTCTGGCCGTTCAGCACCCATTCGTCCTTTGCCTCGTCGTACTTGGCGGTGGTCCGGATCGCCGCCACGTCGGAGCCGGCATCGGGCTCCGACGAGCAGAAGGCGGCGACCTTGGGGTCCTCTGCGGTGCCGAAGCACTGCGGGATCCACTCGCCCATCTGCTCCGGGGTCCCCTGCCCGAAGATCGCTGCGACGGCGAGCGAGGTGCCCATGATCGCCATGCCAATCCCGCCGTCCCCCCAGAACAGCTCCTCGTTGGCGATCGGCAGCGTCAGGCCCGTCTCGTCTGCCCAGAACTGGCCGAGCGCTTCGAAGCTGTAGAGGCCGATCTTGGCGGCCTCCTGGATGATCGGCCAGGGGGTCTCCTCGCGCTCGTCCCACTCCTCGGCCGCCGGGCGCACGACGCCCTCGGCGAAGCCGTGCACCCAGTCGCGGATGTCCCGCTGGTCCTGGCTCAGCTCCAGGGTGAACCCGGCATCCCCGCCGTCGCTCGCCTCGCTGGCGGCCTCCGCCACGGCGCGCTGCGCCTCGGTCACGGCCGGAGAATCGGTCATCGGCACTAATCCTACACGAAACGATGTCGCGATCGAAGCGCCTGCGTCAGATGTCTCGCAGGTCGAAGGCGCGCAGCCCCTCGGGGCCGCCGTCGACGCAGTCGAAGAAGCGGCGGTTGACGCAGTCGTACTCGACGCCCATCCCCTCGTAGGCTCGCTCGACCGAGAACGGGCAGTGGGGAAGCGGCTCGCCGGTCATCTTCACGCCGCCGAAGCCGCCCGGCTGGAGCACCGCGTCCAGCTCGACCTTGGCGCCGAAGACCTGCTGCATGCAGCCGACGTACTGCCGGCCGGTCAGCGTGTCGACGTAGCTGTAGAGGAAGCGGCAGCCCATCTCGACGCAGCTGCGCGGCTCGACCATCCTGTCGCAGAATGAGCGGCACTGGCGGCACTCGCCCGACTTGGTACGCGTCGCTGGCACACTCGAAGTCTAGGCTGCCAGCGCGTCGGCGCCGCCCAGAACCTGGTCCAGCTCGGCCCGCAGTCCGCTCGAGGGCCGCACCCGGTAGCCGTCGCCGAGCTTCACCTCGGTCGGCTCGCCTTCCTCGCCGCGAATCGCCAGGTGGACGTCGGCCTCGCCCTTGTGGTGCTCGAAGACTTCCTTCAGCTGGTCGAACACGCCGGGCATGCGCAGCTTCGCGGCGTCGATCGTCAGCCGCAGCGGCTCCGCGGGTGCGGCGGCACGGGCGTCCGCGCGGGCGATCTCCTCGCCGTCGGGCTCGAAGCGTTCGGCCTCCTGCACGACCAGCTTCGTCTCGCCCCGCTCCTTGTGGTCGATCCGGCCGCGGACGAGGACAACCGCGTCGGGGATGATCGCCGCGGCGCTCTCCGCCTCGTCGGCCTTGAAGACCAGCATCTCGACCTGTCCCTCGACGTCGTCGAGCGTCGCGAACATCATTTGCGAGCCGCTCTTGGTTCGGATCTTCTTGCGCTCGGCGACGATCCCGCCGACCGTCACCCAGGAGCCGTCCGGCTTGCCGCCCAGCTCGGCCAGACCACAGTCCACCCGCGCGCGCAACGCCTCCCGCACTTCGGAGAGCGGGTGCGAGGAGAGGTAGGTGCCGAGCGTCTCCTTCTCCATCGCCAGCAGCTCGCGGCGTTCGAACTCGGCCGCCGAGATCGGCGGCCGGTGGTGCCCCTGAGCCCCTCCGCCGCCGTCGGCGCCCTCGCCGACGTCGAAGATCGAGCCCTGGCCGAGCTGGGCGTCCTCCTGCGCTTTCTGCCCCGCCGACTGGGCCGCCGGCAGCGCCTCCAGCATCCCCTTTCGGGTCGCCTCGGTCGAGTCGAGGGCGCCGCACTTGACCAGGCATTCGATCGCCCGCTTGTTGACGGCTCTGGAGTCGACCCGCTCGCAGAAGTCCCAGATCGAGGCGATCGGGGCGTCCTCACGGGCCCGCAGGATCGCCTCGACGGCGCTGTGGCCGACGTTCTTGACCGCGTCGAGGCCGAAGCGGATCGCGTTCTCGCTGACCACGAAGTCGTGGTCGGAGGAGTTGACGTCGGGAGGCAGCACGTCGATCCCCATCTCCTCGCAGCGGTTGACGAAGAACGGCACCTTGTCTTTGGTGTTCATCACCGAGGAGATCACCGCCGCCATGTACTCGGCGGGGTAGTTCGCCTTCAGGTAGGCGGTGCGGTAGGAGATCAACCCGTAGCAGGCGGCGTGGGACTTGTTGAACGAGTAGTCGGCGGCCGCTTCGTTCAGCTTCCAGAGCTCCCGGGCGACATTCGGATCGGTGTCCGACTCGGCCAGGCCCCGCATGAACTTGTCTTTCATCGTCACCATCAGATCGCGCTTCTTCTTGCCGATCGCCTTGCGCAGGTCGTCGGCCTCGGCGCCCGAGAAGCCGGCCATCGAGCGGGCGATCTCCATCAGCTGCTCCTGGTAGATCACGCAGCCGTGGGTCTCCTCGGTGATCGCCCGCAGGCGAGGGTCGGGGTAGCGCACGCTGGCGGGGTCGCGCTTGCCCTTCGCGTAGGCGGGGATGTAGGCCATCGCGCCCGGCCGGTAGAGGGCGCCGAGCGCGACGATGTCGGCGAACTCGGTGGGGCCGACCTTTCGCAGCGCGTCGCGCATCCCGTCCGACTCGAACTGGAAGACGCCGGTCGAGTCGCCTGCGGCGAGCATCGCGTAGGTCTTCGCGTCGTCGAGCGGGATCGACTCCATGTCGATCTTCTCGCCCCGCGAGCGCTCGATGATCTCGATCGCGTCCTCGATCACGTCGAGGTTGCGCAAGCCGAGGAAGTCCATCTTCAGCAGGCCGATCTCCTCGATCGGGCCCATCGAGTACTGGGTGACGATCTTGTACTGACGCTCCCCCCCGCTCGGCGCGCTGCGGTCCTCGGCCAGCTGCAGCGGCACGATCTCCTGCAGCGGACGGTCGGCGATCACCACCGCTGCGGCGTGGATCGAGTTGTTGCGGATGATCCCCTCCAGCCCGCGGGCGACGTCGACGATCCGCCTCGCGTCCGGCTCGGAGTCGTAGGTCCGTTTCAGCTCCTGCCCCGGCTTCAGGCACTCCTCGAAGGACGGGCTGCGGCCCATGATCGGCTCCGGGATCTGCTTCGCGAGGCGGTCGCCGCTGCCGTAGTCGAAACCGAGCACGCGGGCCGCGTCGCGGGTCGCGGCGCGCGGCGCCATCTTGCCGAAGGTGATGATCTGGGCGACCGATTCGCGCCCGTACTTGTCGGCGACGTAGCGGATCACCCGCTCGCGGCCGCGGACCGAGAAGTCGATGTCGATGTCCGGCATCGACTTGCGGCCGGGATTGAGGAAGCGCTCGAACAGCAGGTCGTTGGCGAGCGGGTCGAGGTCGGTGATGCCGAGGCTGTAGGAAACGATCGAGCCGGCGGCCGAGCCGCGTCCGGGGCCGACGGCGATGCCTTCCCGCTTCGCGTGTCGGACGAAGTCCCAGACGATCAGGAAGTAGGAGGAGAAGCCCATCTCCTCGATCACCCCCAACTCGAACTCGAGCCGCTCGACCGCCTCAGCCGGCGGCGGATCGCCGCAGCGGCCGCGCAGCCCCTCGGCGGCGATCCGCCGCAGCATCGTCTCCGGCTCGGAGTCGTCCGGGGTCGGGAAGCGCGGCAGCAGCAGCTTGCCCAACTCGACCTCGACGTTGCAGCGTTCGGCGATCTCCAAGGTGGACGCGATCGCCTCCGGCCACTCTGCGAACGAATCCGCCATCTCCTCGCTGCTCTTCAGGAAGAACTCGTTGGTGTCGAAGCTCAGCTTCGGCGCCTCGAGGGTCGATTTCGTCTGCACGCAGAGCAGCGCCGCGTGGTTGTCGAAATCCTCGCGGCGCAGGTAGTGGACGTCGGCGGTCCCGACCAGCGGCCGGCCCAGCTCGCGCGCGAGGCGGACGATCCCCCGGTTGGCCTTCTCCTGCTCCTCGATCCCGTTCTTCTGCACCTCGAAGTAAACCTGGTCGGAGCCGAAGGCCTGGATCAGGTCGTCGACGTGGGCGCGGGCGTCCTCGGCGCGCTCTTCGACCAGGCGGCGGCAGAAGCGGGACTGCAGGCAGCCGGTGAGGACGATCACCCCCTCCGCGTGGCGGGCGAGCAACTCCATGTCAACGTTCGCCTTGCCGCGCGAGAAGCCCTCCAGGAAGCTGGCCGAGGTGAGCTTGACGAGGTTGGCGAAGCCGGCGTCGCTCTCGGCCAGCAGGGTGATGTGGTTGCGCTCGTACTTCGGCTTCTCCTTGACCCCCCGCACGTCGTCGACCAGGTAGGCCTCGAGGCCGGCGATCGGCTTGATCCCCTGCTTCGAACAGGCCTTGTGGAGGTCGACGGCGCCGTTCATCACGCCGTGGTCGGTCAAGCCCAGCGCCGGCTGCCCCAGCTCCGCCGCCCGCGTCGCCATCGCCTCGATCTTGCAGGCGCCGTCGAGCAGCGAGTACTCGCTGTGGGCGTGGAGATGGACGGCCGAGGCAGAGCTCACGGGCAGCGCCGATCATGGCAAGCAAGCCAGATGGCACTGGGCGCCGAACGCGCGCCTTGCGCGCTTATTCCGCGCCTAATTGCGCGGGCGAGGCGTCAGCCGCCGAAGGCCTTGTCTTCCAGCTTGCGCTGCTGGTGTTCGAATTGTTCGCGTTCCCGGACGACCGCCGGATTGGCCTCGTAGACGACCTTCCACTCGCCATCGACGGCGGTGAAGGTGAGTGGGCCGTTGCTGGTTCCGTCGATTGAGTAGAAGACCTGCACGCGCCGGCCTTGGGCAGGCTTCATCTCGTCCAGCTCGACTTCGCTTGCAGAGAGGTCGGTGGAGGTGCTGTCGGTGACCGCAAGCGTGCAGGGCTGCCCCGATTCCGCTTCGATCGCCTTGACGCTGGCCGGCGCGAAGAGCTGTTCGCAGATGCGCTCGCTGTCGCCTTCCTGGAGCGCTTCGACATAGCTTTCGAAGACCGGCGGAACAGTCTGCTTGTAGCTCGCGACCAGCTCCTGGTCGGAGACCGTGGCTTCGCCGCCGCCGCCACAGCCGGCCAGCACGATCGCCGCGGAGAGGGGCCCGAGCAGGGCGGCGCGGCGCGGCGCCCGCCTCGTCTTCCTCGCCGGCCACCCCATCAGCCTGCTCACACTACCAGCGCCCCTTGGCTAAATTCGCGCTAAAGGCGGGCCGGGTAGCCATCGGAGCGGGCTAAGATCGCTCAAATGCTCGAAGTGGAGACCGATCCCGCCGGGGGGCGTGTCCTCGTCGTCGAGGACGACGAGGACATCGCCGACGTGCTGCGGCGCTCGCTGCGCAACGAGGGCTACGAAGTGCGCACCTCAGGCGACGGGATCGAGGCGCTCGACGTCGCCGCCGGGTTCGTCCCCGATTTGGTCGTGCTCGACCTCGGGCTGCCCCGGCTGGACGGGGTCGAGGTCTGCCGGCGGCTTCGCGCCGACAGCGACGTGCCGATCCTGATGCTGACCGCCAGGACCGAGACCGAGGATCGAGTCGGCGGGCTCGACAGCGGCGCCGACGACTACCTGGTAAAGCCGTTCGAGCGCAAGGAGCTGCTGGCCCGGATCAGGGCGCTGCTGCGCCGCCGGCCGCCGCGCGGCTCCGCCTCGCTCGAGGTCGGCGACCTGACCCTCAACCCGGACACGCGCGAGGTGAAGCGCGGCGAGCGCGAGGTCGAGCTGACCAACCGCGAGTTCGAGCTGCTCGAGTACCTGATGCGCAACGAGCGCCTCGTCGTCTCGCGCGAGCGCCTGCTCGACGAGGTCTGGGGCTACGACCCGATGGCGGCGACCAACACGATCGACGTCTTCATCTCGAACCTGCGCCGCAAGCTGGAGGAAGGCGGCGAGGGCCGCGTGCTACACACCAAACGCGGCGCCGGCTACGTGCTGAAGGGCTAGCGGTGTTCCGTCCCGGCAACTGGCCGGTGCGCTGGCGTCTCGCCGCGGTCTCCGCCGGGCTGACCCTGGCGATCCTGGTGCTGTTCGGCGCGATCATCGGCAACCTCGCCTCGCGTCGGGTCCGCGACGACTTCAACCGCGAGGTGAGCACCGCCGTCTCGACCCTGGCCTCGCGGGTGCAGATAGTCGACACGATCACCAACACGTTGATCGTCCGCGAGCCCGACCTGCGCGACTTCGTCAGCCCCAACGACGCTTCGGCGCGGATCTACGACGCTCGCGGCAGGCAGCTCGACGCGAGCCCCAACGCGGCCGAACTCGGCCCCCCCGTCCCCGGCATCCACAACGTCGGCCGGATGCGCGTCGTCACCGTCACCCTGCGCAGCCGCCAGAGCGGGCGGGTCGCCGGCTACGTCCAGTACGGCCGGGACCAGGGCCACGTCGACTCGACCATCGACCGCCTCTGGCTGTTCATCGCCGCCGGGGTGCTCGGTGCGACCCTGCTCGCCAGCCTGGCCGGCCTGGCAATCGCCCGGCGCGCGATGCGGCCGATCTCGTCGTTGACGGCGACGGCGCGCAAGATCGCCGACACCGGCGACCCCTCCCGCCACATGCCGGAGCCGAAGGTCGAGGACGAGGTCGGGGAGCTGGCCAGGACGCTGGAGCAGATGCTTCGCTCGCTCGACGCGGCCCGGGCCGAGCGCGAAGCGGCGATGGACAAACAGCGCGAGTTCGTCGCCGACGCCTCGCACGAGCTGCGCACCCCGCTGACCAGCATCCTCGCCAACCTGGAGCTGTTGCAGGCCTCGGTCGAGGGCCCGGCTGGGGACGAGGAACGCACGATGGTCGACTCGGCTCTGCGCTCATCGGGGCGGATGAGCCGGCTGGTCGCCGACCTGCTGCTCCTCGCCCGCGCCGACGCCGGCCGGCTCGCTGCCCGCACCCGCTGCGACCTCGCCGAGGTGGCCGGAAACGCCGCCGCCGAGGTCGCGCCGACCGTCGGCGAACGCGAGTTGCGGATCGACAACGAGCGGTCGCTGCCGGTCGAGGGCAACCCGGACGAGCTGCACCGCATGGTGCTCAACCTGCTCGACAACGCGGCCCGCCACACGCCGCCCGGCTCGACGATCGAGCTTCGCCTGCGCGCCGCCGGGGGCGATGCGGTGATCGAGGTGTCCGACGACGGCCCCGGAATCCCGGCCGAGCTGCGCGACCACATCTTCGAACGCTTCGCGCGCGGCGAGGGGCCGGCCGACACAGCCGGGAACGGAGGCAGCGGCCTCGGACTGGCGATCGTCCGCGCGGTGGCCGCCTCGCACGGCGGCAGCGTCGAGGCGGGAGAGTCGCAGAGCGGCGGCGCACTATTCCGCATCCGCCTGCCGCTCGCCAAATCTGAGAAAGGAATTACCCCTGCTTTAGACCGGATTTAGCGCCCGAACTTAGGTTCTCTGTGGACGAGACACAAGGGCCCGCCGGTTCTCCCCAACGCAGCCGGTGGGCCTTTTTCCTGTCTAGACCTCGACGACCACGGGTAGGATCATCGGCCGTCGGCGCAGCTTCTCGTAGACCAGCCCGGCGATCGCGTCGTGGAGGTCTTCCTGGATCAGGTGCAGCTCGCGGGTTCCGGCCCTGGCAGCGTCCTCGAGCGAGTCCTCGACCACGTCCTTCAGCTCCTCGACCAGGGCGTCGGCCTCCTCGACGAAGGCGACGCCGCGGAAGATCACTTCCGGGTCGGCGACGACGCTGCCATCGTCCGAGGCGATCGTCGCGACGACGATGAAGATCCCGTCCGCGGAGATCTCGCGCCGGTCCCGCAGGGCGACGTCGTCGGGCTCGCCGACGTTGACGCCGTCGACGAACATCACGCCGCTGTGCAGCTCCTTGCCGAAGCCGGCGCCGCCGTCGCCGAGTTCGAGCGGCAGCCCGTTGTGGCCTTGGAAGATGTTTTCGGGTGCGACGCCTACCGATTCGGCCAGCCCGGCGTGCAGCCGCAATCGCTGGAAGTCGCCGTGGACCGGCATCACGTAGCGCGGTTTGGTCAGGTTGAGCATCAGCTTCAGCTCCTCCTGCCAACCGTGGCCGGAGGCGTGGATCGGCGCGTCCTTGGCGGTCACAACCGAGGCGCCGATCTCGTAGATGCGGTCGATCGTCTCGTTCACCGCGCGCTCGTTGCCGGGCACCGGGGTCGCCGAGAAGACGACCGTGTCGCCCGAGTGCAGCTCGACGTCGCGGTGGTCGTTGTTCGCCATCCGCCGCAGCGCCGAGAGGGGCTCGCCCTGACTTCCGGTCGAGATCACGACCACCTTCTCGTCGGGGAAGTCCTCGATCTCGCGCGGCTGTATGAACAGCCCCGACGGCGCCTCCGCGATGCCGAGACTGGAGGCGATGTTGAAGTTCTTGCGCATCGAGCGCCCGACCAGCGCGACCCGGCGGTCGAGCTTCGCCGCGGCGTCGATCACCTGCTGGACCCGGTGGATGTTGGAGGCGAAGGAGGTGACGACGATCCGGCCCTCGCAGGCCGCAAAGGTCTCCAGCAGGGCCGGGCCGACGCTCGACTCCGACGGGGCGATCCCCGGGCGGTCAGCGTTGGTCGAGTCGCCGCAGAGCAGCAGCAGCCCGTCGCGGCCCAGCTCGGCAAGCCGGGAGATGTCGGCGGGGCGGCCGTCGACCGGGGTCTGGTCGAACTTGTAGTCGCCGGTCATCAGCACCCGCCCCAGCTCGGTGCCGACGAGGACGCCGCGCGCGTCGGGGATCGAGTGCGAGAGGTGGATCAGCTCAAGCTCGAAGGGGCCGGCCTGGACCGTCTGGCCGGCCGGCAGATCCTGCAGCGGCGCCTCTCCCAGCTTGTGCTCGTCGAGCTTCGAGCGGACCATGCCCACCGTGAGCAGGCCGCCGTAGACGACCGGCGGCATGCCGATTTCGCGGAGCACGTAGGGCAGCGCCCCGACGTGGTCCTCGTGGCCGTGGGTGAGGACGATCGCCTCGATGTCCGCGGCGCGGTCGCGCAGGTAGGAGAAGTCCGGCAGGACGAGGTCGATACCCAGCATCTCCGCGGTCGGGAACATCAGCCCCGTGTCGACGACCACGATCCGGCCCTCGTACTCGATCACCGTCATGTTCTTGCCGATCTCGCCCAGCCCGCCGAGCGGCAGCACTCGCAGCTTCCCCGCCATCGATCTACAGACCGGCGCTTTCCAGTGCCTTTTGCACGACCGCCCGCTGGCCCTCATCGGCGGGGACCAGCGGCAGGCGAAGGCCGCCGTGGGGGATCAGCCCGCGCATCTCCAGAGCCGCCTTCAGCGGAATCGGGTTGGTGGTGACCCCGAGCGCCTCGTACAGCGGCCGCAGGCCGGCGTCGATCTCCCGCGCTCGCTCCAGGTCGCTGTCCCGGGCGGCGTCCCACATCTCCCGCATCCGCTCGCCCGCCAGGTGCGAGGCGACCAGGATGCCGCCCGCCCCACCGAACTCGAGGGTGGGCAGGAAGGCATCGTCGTTGCCGGCCAGCACCTCGAGGCCCTCGACCGGGCCCAGCTCGGCGTTGTTGGCCTGCTTGACCGCGACCACGCTGTCGATCTCGGCCAGCTCGGCGAGCTGCCCGGGCGAGACGTCGACCACCACCCGCGAGGGGATGTTGTAGGCGATCAGGGGGATCTCGGAAACGGCGGAGGCGATCGCCTCGAAGTGGGCGCGGATTCCGGCGAAGTTCGGCTTGTTGTAGTACGGGGTGACGACCAGCGCCGCCTCGGCGCCCGCCTCCGCCGCGGCCCTCGTCAGCTCGATCGAGTGGCGGGTGTCGTTGGTGCCCGTGCCGCAGATCACGGTCGCCGCGCCGCCGACCTCCGCGACGATCGCCCGCAGCAGCGAGATGTGCTCCTCGTCGTCCAGCGTCGCTGCCTCGCCGGTCGAACCGGCGACCACCACGCCGTGCGAGCCGTGCTCGACCAGATGGCCGGCGAGCGCCCGCGCCGCGGCCTCGTCGACTCCGCCCGCCGCGTCGAAAGGCGTCGCCATCGCGGTGAGCACGCCGCCGATCATGCGACTGCAAAAAGCGGTGGCGTGCGATCGGCCCAGGGGACGGCCTGCTCGAGCTGCGCAGCCACCCGCAGCAGCAGGTCCTCGCGGCCCAGCGGTGCGACCAGCTGGACGCCGATCGGCAGCCCGTCCTCGCTCCAGTGCAGGGGCAGCGAGATCGCCGGCTGGCCGGTGGCGTTGAAGGCGGCGGTGAAGCAGCCGTCGATGAAGGCGCGCTCGAAGGTGGCCATCGGATCGGGGCCGGAGTCGTCGAAGCTGCCGAGCGGCGGCGGCGGCTCGCCGAGGGTCGGGGTGAGCAAGAGGTCGAAGCCCGACTCGTGGATGCCGGCGAACATCCGCGACATCACCTGGTGCTGGCCGACGGCGGTCAGGTACTCGCCGGCGCTGTGGCGACGGCCGGCCTCGGCGAGCGCCCAGCTGAGCGGTTCGACGTCGTCGGGGCCGATCACGTTGCCGGTCGCCAGCCCGAGCTGGTCGAGCACCGCCGCTTGGCCGGCCGCCCAGCGGACCAGGAACGACTGCACCAGGTCGATGCTGCGGAGCGTCGCCAGGTCCGGCTCCTCCACGGCGTGGCCGAGCCCCTCCAGGACCTGCGCCGCGCCCCGCGCCGCTGCGACCGGCTCGGGGTCGGCGTCCTGCTCGATCGTCGTCTCCGTCGACAGCGCGACCCGCAGCCTGCCGGGGTCGGCGCCGACCTCCTCGGTGTAGGGCCGCAGCGGCGGCGGCGCCACGTAGGGGTCGCCGGCGGCCGGGCCGTGCACCGCCTCGAGCAGCGCCGCGGTGTCGCGGACCGAGCGCGACACGCACAGCTCGCAGGTCAGGCCGGACATGATGTCCCCGACCAGCGGCCCCTCGGTGATCCTTTGGCGGCTCGGCTTGAGGCCGACCAGGCCGCAGTTGGCGGCCGGGATGCGGATCGAGCCGCCGCCGTCGTTGGCGTGCGCAAAGGGAACCATGCCGGCCGCGACCGCGGCAGCAGAGCCGCCGCTCGAGCCGCCGCTCGAGCGGCCGAGGTCCCAGGGGTTGCGAGTCGGGCCGTAGGCGCGCGGCTCGGTGGTCGGCAGGATGCCCAGCTCGGGCGTGTTCGTCTTGCCGATCGTCACCAGGCCGGCGGCGCGGAAGCGCTGCGCCAGGTAGGTGTCCATCGGGGCGCGGAAGTCGCGATCCTTCAGGTACTGCATGCCCATGTGCATCGGCTGGCCGGCGAAGGCCGCGCCGAGGTCCTTGAGCAGGAAGGGCACGCCCCTGAAGGGGCCGTCGGGCAGCTCGCCGTTGGCCACCGCGAGGCCCTCCTCGAAGAGCGGGTGGATGACCGCGCCCAGCTCGCCGTTGGTCGCCTCGATCCGCGCGATCGCCGCTTCGACCAGGTCCGCCGGGCTCGCCTCGCCGCTGCGGACCAGCTCCGCTTGGGCGGTCGCATCGAGACGTGCCAGCTCCTCCGCCATGCCCTGAACCTACAGCAGCTTCTCGAGGCCGACCGTGCAGCTGTTCGCGAGATCGCCGACGCGGCGCACCGCGAGCAGCACCCCGGGCATGAAGGAGCTGCGGTCGATCGAGTCGTGGCGCAGCGTGAGAGTCTGCCCCTCGCCGCCGAAGACGACCTCCTGGTGGGCGACCAGGCCGGGCAGCCGCACCGAGTGGATCGGCTCGTGGACGTTGCCTCCGGCGGCGCGGATCAGCTCCGCGGTCCGCTTCGCCGTACCCGAAGGGGCGTCGAGCTTGCGGTCGTGGTGCAGCTCGACGATCTCGCACTCGGGCATGTGCCGGGCGATCGACTGCGCCGTCTCCATCAACAGCACCGCGCCGATCGCGAAGTTGGGGGCGACGAAGCAGTTGGCCTCGCTCCGCTCCGCGATCTCTCGCAGCGCGTCGAGGTCGAAGCCGGTCGTGCCGATCACCGCGTGCACCCCGGCCTCCAGGCAGGCGCGGGCGTTGTCCAGGGCGGTGTCCGGAGTCGTGAAGTCGACGGCGACGTCGGCCCCACCGAGCGCCTCGGCCAGCTCCAGGCCCAGCGCCGGGTCGGCCTTGGCGGCCAGCTCCATGTCCTCGGCCGCTTCGACCGCCTCGCAGACCGTCCCCCCCATCCTGCCCGCTGCGCCCGAGACGACGACCTTGATCACGCCGGGACCGCCTTGCGGAAGAGGTCCTCCTCGCGGCCGACGCAGGCGGCCGAGAGCCGCTCGCCCCCGTACAGCTCGCCGGCCAGCTCGGCAAGCGAGTCGACCGTCACCGCGTCGATCTTGGCCAGCATCTCGTCGATGTCTTCGGTCGGCAGGCCGAACAGCACGGCGCGCGAGATCCGCATCATCCGCGCCGCGGTCGACTCCGAGGAAAGCACCAGGCGACCCTTGACGTTCTCTTTGGCGCGGGCCAGCTCCTCGTCGGTGGCCGGCTCGGAGCGCAGCCGCTCCAGCTCGGCGCCGATCACCGCGCAGGCCTCCTCGACGTTGTCCTCGCGGGTGCCGACGTAAATGGCGACCAGGCCGGAATCGGTGTACTGCTCGTTGTAGGAGCCCACCGAGTAGGCGAGACCGCGCTTCTCGCGCACCTCGCGAAACAGCCGCGAGGAGGTCGAGCCGCCGAAGACCGAGTCGAGCACGGCGAGCGCGTAGCGGCGCTCGTCGTCGCGGACGATCCCCGGCGCGCCGAAGCAGATGTGGTACTGCTCGGTGTCCTTCGGGTAGAAGCGCAGCCGCGTGGCGTCCTCCGGGGGGCCGCCCGCCGCGGCGCCGTCCTCGCCCGCCTGCGGCGAGACCAGCCGCTTGGCCAGGGCGACGATCGCCTCGTGGTCGAGGTGTCCGGCGGCGCCGACGACGACGTGCGGGGCGGTGTAGCGCCGCTGGTGGTAGGCGTCGATCTCCGGCACCGGGATCGAGGCGATCACCTCCGCCTCGCCGAGCACCCGGCGTCCCAAGGGATGATCGCCGAAGACGGCGCCGGCGAGGATGTCGTGGACGCGGTCCTGCGGCTCGTCCTCGTACATCGCGATCTCCTCCAGCACCACCTCGCGCTCGGAGTCGATTTCCGGGTAGGTCGGGTCGAGCAGCATCTCGGCAAGCAGGTCGAAGACCTCCTCGAGGTGCTCGTCGAGGAAGCGCGCGTGCAGGTGGGTGGTCTCCTTGCCGGTGGCCGCGTTGACCGAGGCGCCGAGCCCGTCGAGCTGCTCGGAGATCTCGATCGCCGAGAAGCGCGCGGTGCCCTTGAACAGCAGGTGCTCGAGGAAGTGCGAGACGCCGGCCTGGGCCGGCGTCTCGTCGCGCGAGCCGGTGCGCACCCACAGCCCGAGTGCCACGGAGCGGACCGACGGGACCTCTTCGGTCACGACCCGGACGCCCGAATCGAGGGTCGTCAATTCAGCTCCGGTCATCCGGCCCCTACCGATGGAGGCCCTAGCGTCGCCGCTCGCGCTCGCGCCTTCGGCCGCCGCGCCGTTCGCCGCGGTCGCCGCCGTTGCGGCGCGGCCCACCGCCGTCGCTGCCCGAGCCGACCGCGGCCAGCTCGTCCGCCGACTTGCCGGCCACCGATGGGTCGTCGGAGAGGCGCAGGCCGATCCGGCCGCGCTCCCGGTCGACCTCGACCACAATGACGTCGATCTCGTCGCCGGCGCTGAGCACGTCGTCGACCGAGTCGACCCGCTCGCCTGGCTTCACGTTGGAGATGTGGAGCAGGCCGTCGGTGCCCTTGACCAGCTCGACGAAAGCGCCGAAGGTGGTCGTCTTGACGACCTTGGCGCCGTCGTAGCGATCGCCGACCTCGGCCTCCTTGGTCATCGACTGGATCCTTCCGACCGCCGCTTCGACCAGGTCGCCGGTCGGCGCGTAGATCCGCACCGTGCCGTCGTCTTCGACGTCGATCTCCGCTTCGAACTCCTCGCAGAGGGCGCGGATCGTTTCGCCGCCCTTGCCGATCACCGCGCCGATCTTCTCCGGGTCGATCTTGATCGCTTCGATTCGCGGCGCGTGCTGGGAGAGCATCTCGCGCGGCCCCTCGATCGCCTCGGCCATCTTGCCGAGGATGAACTGCCGGCCCTCGTTGGCCTGGGCGAGCGCGTCGCGCAGGATGTCGAAGGTGACGCCGGTGATCTTGATGTCCATCTGCAGGGCGGTGATCCCGTCCGCGGTGCCGGCGACCTTGAAATCCATGTCGCCGAGGTGATCCTCGACGCCGGCGATGTCGGTGAGGACGACGTAGTCGTCGCCCTCCTTGATCAGGCCCATCGCGACGCCGGCCACCGGCGCCGCGACCGGCACCCCGGCCGCCTGCAGCGCCATCGAGGACGCGCAGACCGAGCCCATAGAGGAGGAGCCGTTCGACTCCAGCGTCTCGGAGACGACCCGGATCACGTAGGGGAAGTCCTCTTCCCCCGGGATCGACGGCGCCAGTGCCCGCTCGGCGAGGGCCCCGTGGCCGATGTCGCGCCGCTTCGGACCGCGCATGAAGCCCGCCTCGCCGACCGAGAAGGGCGGAAAGTTGTAGTGGTGCCAGAAGCGCTTGGTCGTCTGCAGCCCGAGCGTGTCGAGGCGCATGTCCATCCGCGTCGTCCCGAGCGCCACGTTGGAGAGGATCTGCGTCTCGCCGCGGGTGAAGAGGGCCGAGCCGTGCACGCGGGGGGACACGTCGACGTCGCACTCGATCGGCCGGATCTCGTCCTTGGCGCGCCCGTCGGGCCGCTTCTTGTCGACCGCGATCCGCTTGCGGATGGTTTCCTTCTCGAGCTTCGAGAAGGCGGCGGCAACCGCGGCCCGGCGCTCCGGGTCGGCCTCGTCGTCCTCGCCGGCGGCTGCGTAGCGCTCCAGCACCGCCTCCTTGGCCGCCTGGCTGGCGTCCTGGCGCTCCAGCTTGCCCTCGATCGAGGTCGCCGCATCGATCTCGGAGCCGTGCGAGGAGCGGATCTCCTCGACCAGATCCTCGTCGACCTCGTCTGCCCCGACCTCGAGCTTCTCCTTGCCGGCCTTCTCGGCCAGCTCCTGCATCGCCGCGCAGAGGGTCTTGATCTCGCTGTGGGCGATGTCGAGGGCGTCGAGGATCTCCGCCTCGCTGACGCCGTCGGCGCCCGCCTCGACCATCAGGATCGCCTCCTCGGTGCCGGCGACGATCAGGTCGAGCTCCAACTCCTCGAGCCTCTCCTCGGGGGGGTTGACGACGAAGTCGCCCTCCAGCTTGCCGATCCGCACCGCGCCGACGTGGGCGGCGACCGGGATCGGGGAGATCGCCAGCGCCGCGGAGGCGCCGTTCATCGCAAGGATGTCGTAGGGGTGGACGTGGTCCACCGAGAGCGGCGTGGCGACCAGCTGGGTCTCGTAGTGCCAGCCCTTCGGGAAGAGGGGGCGGATCGGACGGTCGATCATCCGCGCGGTCAGCGTCGCCTTCTCGCCGGAGCGACCCTCGCGACGGAAGAACGAGCCGGGGATTTTGCCCGCGGCGTACATCCGCTCCTCGACGTCGACGGTCAGCGGCAGGAAGTCCACATCGCGCAGGTTGCCCATCGTCGCCGTGCAGAGGACCATCGCGTCGCCGGACTGCACGACCACGGCGCCGCTCGCCTGCCTGGCCAGCTTGCCCGTCTCGAATGAGATCTGGTCCTCGCCGACCTCCGCCGAAACGCGGCTCACATCGAACATGCTCATTTAGTTGTCCTACCTCCGGCCGCCCGGATGGCGGCCAATTGCGTTCAGAACTCTCGTTCTCTGTCCTCGGGGAGACTACAGATCGTCGAGTCCGACCTCCCGCCCGTCGCGGAAGATCGCCAGCGTGTCCGCGACCCCGGCGGCAAGGCCCGACTCGGTGTCGCGACGCACCCTGGCGATCGTGCGCTCGGAGCGCCGGTCAGCCTCGAAGCGCTTCAGATCGAGGCCGAGCCGCCCCACCCGCTCCCAGAGGTGGGGGTCGTCGACCCGCGCTTGGTCAGAGAGCAGCGAGTCGAGCATCTCGAAGAAGGCGTCCTGGGCGCCGGCCGCCTCGGCCGCCGCGTGCAGGGCGGGCGAGCGCGGGTGCTTGGCGACGATCGGGAAGTGGCGGAAGACCAGCCGCCCTTCGAGCGAGGCGATCCGGGGCCAGACAACGGCGCAGTGCGGGCAGCAGAGGTCGGCGTAGACGATCGTCTCCACCCCCTCGCCGCGGGCGTGGTCCTCGGGCCCAACCGGGGCGACCATGTCGCCTACCGGCGCAGGCCCAGCTCCGCGACCAGGGCGCGGTAGCGCTCCAGGTCGGTGCGCTCCAGGTAGCGCAGCATGCGGCGGCGCTTGCCGACCAGCATCAGCAGGCCGCGGCGCGAATGGTGGTCTTTGGAGTGCGAGCGCAGGTGCTCGGTCAGCTCGTTGACCCGCTCGGTGAGCAATGCGACCTGGACCTCGGCCGAGCCGGTGTCGCCGTCGGCACGACCGTACTGGCCTATCAACTCGCTCTTGCGCTCCTTGGTGAGGCTCATGCGCGGGTGAAGCTAGCACAGACCCGCTTGGCGTCCTCGACGTCGATCTGCATCTGGGCGATCAGCTCCTCAACCCCCCCGAAGCGCCGCTCGCCGCGCAGCCGCTCGACGAAGGCGACCCGCAGCGTGCTGCCGTAGAGGTCTTCCTCGCGGTCGATCAGGTAGGTCTCGATCAGCACGCCGCGGCCGCTGTCGAAGGTGGGCCGGATGCCGACGCTGACCGCCGCCGGAACGCCGTTGGCGAATGCTGCGTAGACACCGTGGCCGGGGATCGCGAGACGGTCGTCGGGGACGATGTTGGCGGTCGGGAAGCCGAGCTCGCGGCCGCGCTGGTCGCCCTCGACAACCGTCCCCTCGACCATGAACGGCGCGCCGAGGCAGTGACGGGCGCCCTCCATGTCGCCCGCCGCGACCTGCGCCCGGATCCGGGTCGAGGAGACGGTCTCGCCGTCCACCTCGACCAGCGGCACCACCCGCGTCTCGAACTCGTCCCGCCCCAAAAGCATCTCAGGATCGCCCTTCGCCTTGGCGCCGAAGCGGAAGTTCTCGCCCACTGAGACCCGCTCGGCGGTCAGCCGCTCGACCAGCACCCGTTCGACGAACTGCTCGGCAGAGAGGGTGGCGAACTCGCGGTCGAAGGGGATGACCACCAGCTCCCGCACCCCGAGCCCCTCGATCACGTCGCGCTTCACCTCGAACGGCATGATCAGCTTCGGCAGCGCCGCCGGGTGGAGGACCTCGAAGTGGGTGCGGGTCGAAGGTGAGGACGGCGTCGGCGTCGTCGATCACCTCCTGGTGGCCGAGGTGGACGCCGTCGAAGGTGCCGATCGCGACGTGGCGCCGGCGCGGCTCGGCGTCAGGCAGCGAGGTGACTGCGATCTTCGCCACTAGCGAAGCGCCTCCGCGGCGGCCGGCACGAGCTCCGCGACGCGCTCGAGCGGGATCTCCTCGCCGGCTTCCTCGACCCGGAAGGGGCCGATCGCGATCCGCCGCAGCTCCGTGCAGTAGGCGTCGCCGAGCGTCTCGACCAAGGTGCGGACGTAGGTGCCGGCCGAGCACTCGATCTCGTAGCGCGCCGTCCCGGCGTCGCTGCCGAGCAGCTCGGCGCGGTGGACCTCGACCTCGCGTTCCGGCGTGGTCACGGTCTCGCCGCGGTGCGCCTTGCGGTAGAGCCGCTCGCCGCCGACCCGCGCCGCCGAGGTCATCGGCACCTGCTGCCGCACCGTACCGGTCGGCAGCTCGAGCGAGTCGGGGAGCCGGCCGGTCTCGGTCAGCTCCCCCTCGGGGTCGCCGGTGCTGGAGCGCCAGCCGAGCCGGGCCGTGGCCAGGTAGATCTTCGGCAGGACGGTGAGGAAGCGCTGCAGCCGCGTCGCCCGGCCGAGCAGGACCAGCAGCAGCCCGGTCGCGAAGGGGTCGAGGGTGCCGGAGTGCCCGGCCTTGACCCTGCGCTGCCGGCGAACCTGCGACACCGCGGCGTGCGAGGTGATCCCGGCGGGCTTGTCGCAGAGCAGCACCGTCAAGAATCGAGTTGAGCCGACACCTCGTCGCAGAGCAAAGCGACCAGCTCGTCGATCTCGAGGTCGGTGGAGAAGCCGGCGGCGCGCTTGTGCCCCCCTCCCCCGTGCTTGCGGGCGATCGCCGAGACGTCGGTCTCGCCGCCGCTGGAGCGCAGGCTGACCTTGCGGGCGGCTTCGCCGCGATCGCCGAGGTCGCGGACCAGGGCGGCGACGCTGGCGCCCTCGACCGAGCGCAGGTGGTCGATGATCCCCTCGGTCATCTCCTCGCCGGCGGCGCTCGCCTCGTAGTCGGTGGCGGTGATGTAGGAGAGCACGAGGACCCCGCCGCAGTGCCGCTCGATGCCGTCGAGGGCGCTGGAGAGCAGCCGCAGCTTCTCGATCGGCACGTGCTCGTAGAGCCGGCGGTAGGTCTCGTCGATCTGCACGCCCGCTTCGATCAGCTCCGCGGCGATCCGGTGGGTGCGGGCGTTGCTGTTCTCGTACATGAACTTGCCGGTGTCGGTGACGATCCCGACGTAAAGGGCGGAGGCGATCTCCGGGGTGATCTCCACCCCGAGCAGGATCGCCAGCTCGTAGACGATCTCCGCCGTGCAGGAGGCGTCGACCTCCACCAGGTTCACGTCGCCGAACAGCGTGTTGTCGTGGTGGTGGTCGATGTTGATCTTGAAGTGGCCGTCCGCGGCGAGAAAGTCGACCGGCATCCGGTCGATGTTGCCGCAGTCGAGGAAGATCACGGCGCGGTCGGGCATGTCTGCCGGCGGCTCGTGGAAGACCTCCTCGAGCGGCAGGAACCGGTACTCGACCGGCAGTGGGAACTCCTTCGCCGAGAGGAACATCACCGAGTCCTTGCCGAGCTGGGTAAGCAGGTGGTGCATGCCGAGCAGCGAGCCGAGGGCGTCGCCGTCGGGGCCCTCGTGGGCTGTGAGCAGGAAGCGGTCGCGCTGGCGGATCTCAGCGGCGACCCGCTCCAGCGCGGTGGCGCCGATGTCGGTGGTCTCGCTCAACGCCCCTCTCCTTCCTCGAGCAGGCGGGAGATCCGCATCCCCCGCTCGACCGTGGCGTCGTAATGGAAGCTCAGGGTCGGGGTGCGCTTCATCCGCATCTCGGCCGCGATCTTCGACTGGATCACGCCGTGCGAGGAGCGCAGCCCGGCGAGCGCCGCCTCGCGCGCCGCCTCGTCGCCCAGCACGCTGACGTGCACCTTGGCGGCACGGAGGTCTGGGCTGGTCTCGACCGAGGTCACGGTGACGAAGCCGATCCGGGGGTCGCCCAGATCGGTGGTGATCGCTGCGCCGATTACCTCGCGAAGCACCTCGTTGATGCGGCGCATGCGAGGCGTGGCCATCCTACTCCAGCGTCTGCTCGACCTGCTTGGTCTCGAAGAACTCGAGCACGTCGCCCTCCTTCACGTCGGCGTAGCCCTCGAGCACGATGCCGCACTCCTGGCCCTGCTCGACCTCCTGCACGTCGTCTTTGAAGCGGCGCAGCGAGCCGACCCTGCCGTCCCAGATCACGGTGCCCTCGCGGACGAGGCGGACGCTCGCGTCGCGCCTGACGCGGCCCTCGTTGACGACGCAGCCGGCGATCCGTCCGACCCTCGAGGCTTTGAACGTCTGCTTGATCTCGGCCTCGCCGAGCGTCTCCTCGACCTCGACCGCCTCCAGCATGCCTTCCATCGCGTTGCGCAGGTCTTCGGTGACTTTGTAGATCACCGAGTAGGTGCGGACGTCGACGCCCTCGCGCTCCGAGGCGCGGCGCGCGTCGGCCAGCGGCCTCACGTTGAAGCCGATCACGATCGCGTCGGAGGCCGAGGCGAGCATCACGTCGGACTCGTTGATCCCGCCGGTCTGGGAGTGGATGACGTTGATCGCGACCCGCTCTTGCGGCACCTTTGCGATCTCGTCCTGGAGCGCCTCCAGGGAGCCCGCGACGTCGGCCTTCAGCACGATGTTGAGCTCCTTGATCTCGCCTTCCTGAGCCCGCGAGAAGACCTCCTCGAGGCTGACCTTGCGCGCCTGGCGTCGGGCCAGCGCCTCGGTCTTGAGGCGGTTGGCGCGCTCCTGGGCGAGTTGGCGGGCGCGGCGGTCGTTCTCGACCACCCGCACGTGCTCGCCGGCCTCGCAGACGCCGTCGAAGCCCAGCACCTCGACCGGCATCCCCGGCCCGGCGCGCTCGACCCGCTCGCCGGTGAAGTCCTGCATCGCCCGCACCCGGCCCCAGACGGGCCCGGCGACGAGCGCGTCGCCGACCGCCAGGGTGCCGCGCTGGACGAGGATCGTGACGACCGGCCCGCGACCGGGATCGAGCTGGGACTCGACCACCGCCCCGGACGCCGGGGCCGCGGGATTGGCCCCCAGCTCCTCCAGTTCGGCGACCAACAGCAGCATGTCGAGCAGGTTGTCGAGGCCCTGGTGGGTCTTGGCGGAGACGTCGCAGTAGACCGTCTCGCCGCCCCAGCCCTCCGGCGTGAGGCCGTCGGAGGCCAGCTCGTTGCGGACCCGATCGGGCTGCGCGTCCTCCTTGTCGACCTTGTTGACGGCAATCAGGATCGGCACGTCGGCGGCGCGAGCGTGGTCGATCGCCTCCTTGGTCTGCGGCATGACGCCGTCGTCGGCGGCGACCACGACCACCGCGATGTCGGTGACGCTGGCGCCGCGGGCGCGCATCGCGGTGAAGGCCGCGTGGCCCGGCGTGTCGAGGAAGGTGATCTCCTTGTCGCCGTGGTGGACCTGGTAGGCGCCGATGTGCTGGGTGATGCCGCCCGCCTCGCCGGCCACCACCTCGGTCTCGCGGATCGCGTCGAGCAGCGAGGTCTTGCCGTGGTCGACGTGGCCCATGATCGTCACCACCGGGGGTCGCGGCTCGAGGCTCTCCTCGGCGTCCTCGTAGGAGGGCGCCTCCGGCTCCTCCTCGGCGGCGGTGACGATCTCGATCTTGCGGTCGTACTCGTCGGCGATCGCCTTGATCGACTCGTCGGTGAGGGTCTGGGTGAGGGTCGCCATCTCCCCCATCGTCATCAGCTTCTTGATCACCTCGGCGCTGCCCAGCCCGAGCAGCTCGGCGACCTCGCGCACCGTGGCGCCGGAGTTGACCTTGGTCGCCTCCTGCTCGGCCGGCTCCTCGGCCTTCGCGGGCGGTGGCTCCTCGAGCATCGGCCGGCGCCGGCGCCCGCCGCGCCGGCGCGGCGGGCGCTGCGGCGGCGGTGCGCCCATCTGGTCGCGCCGCGAGGCCTGGGAGTCGATCACAACGCGGCGTTTCTTCGTGCCGCCGGCGGGTTTCTTGGCGGCCGGCTTGGCGGATGCCGCCGGTTTCGACTCGGCTTTCGGTTTTGGCTTGGTAGCCGTAGCGGCGCCGGCACCGTCGGC
Organism: uncultured Solirubrobacterales bacterium; assembly: GCA_963730315.1. Taxonomy (GTDB): domain Bacteria; phylum Actinomycetota; class Thermoleophilia; order Solirubrobacterales; family 70-9; genus VRUE01. Next base: position 183,599 of record CAVSRD010000005.1, read on the forward strand.
CTTGGCGGCCGACAGCGCATGCAGGGCCTGCTCCTCCTCGACGCTCGAGGCAGCCGCCTTGGCTTCGATCCCGGCGGCTTTCAGCACGGCGAGCAGCTCTTTGCTGGCGATCCCCTGCGCCTTGGCGATTTCGTGGATCCGTTTCTTTGCCACTTAAGCCTGCTCCGCCTCCTCGGGAACGGCTTCCGCGTCCCCCGCGGGCTCCTCGTCCGCGGGTTGCTCCTCCTCGGCGGATGCCTCCTCCCCCTCCTCTTCCTCCTCGAACTGCGCCTCGGCCTTGGCGACGATCTCGCCCACCTGCCCCGCGTCGGCAGCCGAGTCGGCGAGAATCGCCACCTCGGCCTCCTCGAGCGGCGCCAGCACGGCGAGCTGGTTGGTCTCGAAGCGGCCCAGAGCCTGGTGGGCGGGCAGGCCGCAGTAGGAGGAGTCGCCGATCGCCGCGTTCGGGCAGCGGCGGCCGTTGGTGAGCACAGCCAGGCAGTGGCCGTCGGAGGCCTCCTCGCCCTCGTACTCGACCTCCTCCTCCTGGGAGAACTCGGTCTCCGATTTGATGTCGACCCGCCAGCCGGTGAGGCGGGCGGCGAGACGGGCGTTCTGACCGTCGCGGCCGATCGCCAGCGAGAGCTGGTCGTCGGGGACGATCACCGTCGCCTGCCGCTCCTCGTCGTCGACGATCACCTCCCGCACCCGGGCCGGCGAGAGAGCCTTGGCGACGAAGCGGGCGGGCTCGTCGTTGTGGGGGATGATGTCGATCTTCTCGCCGCGCAGCTCGGAGACGACCATCCTCACGCGCGAGCCGCGGGGGCCGACGCAGGCGCCGACGGGATCGACCCCGTCGGCGTGGGAGACGACGGCGATCTTCGAGCGGTAGCCAGGCTCGCGGGCGACGCCGACGATTTCGACCAGCTTGTCGGCGATCTCCGGCACCTCGAGTTCGAACAGCTTCTTGATCAGCTCCGAACTGCGGCGCGAGACGACGATTGCCGGCCCTTTGGTCGAGTCGGAGACGTCCGTGATCACCGCCTTGACCCGCATCCCGTGGTCGTAGCGCTCGTTGTAGACCTGCTCGGACTTCGGCAGGAGCGCCTCGACCCGCTCGCGCAGCTGAACCAGCGTGTAGCGCTTGTCGGACTGCTGGATGATCCCGGTGATCAGCTCGCCGACCCGATCCTGGTACTCCTCGAACATCATCATCCGTTCCGCCTCGCGGATCCGCTGCAGGATGACCTGCTTGGCGGTCTGCGCGGCGATCCGGCCGAAGTCGTCGGGGGTGACGTCGCGGGTCTCGATCTGATCCTCGTAGGGCGCGATCATCTCCGGGTCGAGCTCGGGCTCCTCCAGCTCCTTCAGCTCGCCCGTTTCGGGGTCGATCTCGCGCTCCTCTTCCTCCTGTGCTTCGGCCGCCTCGGCAAGCAGCTTCTCCTCCAGCTCGGCCGGCAGGATCAGCTCGAAGACGCGGAAGTCGCCGGTCTCGTGGTCGAGGTCGACGCGGGCGTACTTGGCCGCCCCGGGCGTCTTCTTGTAAGCGGAGAGCAGCGCGTCGGCGAGCGCGTCCATCAGCTTGTCGGCGGAGATGCCCTTCTCCTGCTCGAGCGCCCTGATTGCTTCGACGATCTCCTTGCTCACGGCTTCTCCTTGCGGTATTTGGGACCCGGAGACGAAACCTCCAGCGAGTACTGGGCGCGCAACGGGCTGAGGTGCCTGGTGACACGCTCGCAGAGCGCCAGGTCGACCCCGCCGGGATGGTCGATGAAGAGGCGCAGCGATTCGGTGGCGGGCTGCTCGAGCGCGACCAGGTCGAGCTCGGAGTCGAACTCGGAGAGCTGCTGCTGAATGCTGTCTTTGAGGTCGGTCATGCCTGCTTGGGGCCGAAAAAAAAGTGGGCCAGGCCCACTTCTCGTACACGGGTAGGGACGAAAAAGCTTGCGCCCAGTATAGCCCGCTCAGACCTTCGGCCCGACCCGCAAAGCGTCTACCCGGTCGAGGATCTGCTCCGCGATCTCCTCCTTCGAGGCGAGCGGCAGGCTGGCCTCGCTCGCCAAGTCGATCAGGGTCACCGCGTTGTCGGCGCTGTCGAAGCCGATCGCGGGGTCGGAGACGTCGTTGAGGACGATCAGGTCGAGGCCCTTGCGGGCCAGCTTCGCGCGTGCCCGCTCGACTGCGTCGCCGTGTTCGGCGGCGAAGCCGACCAGCGTCTGCCCGTCGGTGCGGGAGGCGGCCAGGGAGGCGAGGACGTCCTCGGTGGGCTCCAGGTGGATGTCCAGGTCGCCCCGGCGCTTCAGCTTCTCGCCGGCGACCTCGCTTGGAGCGAAGTCGGCTGGGGCCGCGGCCATCAGCAGGACCTGTGCGCTGGGGAACTGCGCCGCCGCCGCACGTGACAGCTGGGCCGTCGTCTCGACGTCGATGCGGTGGACGCCCGGCGCCTCGGGCAACGAGACGTTCGCCGCGATCAGGGTCACGTCAGCGCCGCGGCGGGCGGCGGCGGCCGCCAGGGCGATGCCCATGCGGCCGCTGGAGCGGTTGCCGATGTAGCGGACCGGGTCGACGGGCTCCCGGGTGCCGCCTGCGGTGACGAGCACGCGGAGGCCGTCCCAGGGACGCTCCCCCTGTGGCAGGACCGCTTCGAGGCGGGCCAGGAGGCGCGCCGGATCGGGCAGACGGCCCCGGCCCTGCTCGCCCCGCGAGGCGAGCGCGCCCTGCTCGGGCTCGATCACCTCGACGCCGCGCTCGCGCAGGGTCGCCAGGTTGGCTTGGGTCGTTGCGTCGGCGTACATGCGGTCGTTCATCGCCGGGGCGACGAGACGGGGGGCGGTGCAGGCGAGGAAGCTGGTGGTGAGCATCGAGTCGGCGAACCCGGCGGCCAGCTTGGCGAGCGTGTTGGCGGAGGCCGGCGCGACCAGGTAGGCGTCGCAGTTGGCGGCCAGTGCCAGATGGCCGATCGGGTCGTGCTCGGCGGGCGGATCGCCGGGGAAGGCGCCGCGCAGCGGGTCGCGCTCGAACTCGGAGGTCAGCACCGGGGCGCCGACGATGCCCTCGAAGGACGCGGCGCCGACGAAGCGCGTCGCCGCCTCGCTCATCGCGACACGCACGCCGTGGCCCGCGACCGTCGCGAGCCGAGCCAGCTCGAGCGACTTGTAAGCGGCTATCCCGCCGCTGACGCCGAGCAGGATCCTGGCCATTGGAGAAGCCCTATGCGCGGTACTCGTATTTGAGCTTGCCCTGGGCGAGCTCGTCGAGTGCGATCGAGAGGTTGTTGCGCTCGCCGCGGGTCTCGACCATCGGCGGCGGGTACTCGCCAAAGCCGCCCTCTCCCAGGCTGTGGAAGTAGCTGTTGATCTGACGGGCTCGCTTCGCCGCGACGACGACCGCCGCGTAGTGCGAGTCGGCGTGCTCGAGGAGCTTGTCCACGCGTGGTCTGATCATCCGGACCGGGAGTCTAGTGGTAAGCCGAGCTCGGCGCGCACGATCCCCTCCAGATCGGCCGCAGCGCGCCGCAGGTCGTCGTTGACCACCCGGTAGGCGAACTCGTCCTGGGCGGCCAGCTCCTGCTCTGCCACCTCCAGCCTGGCGTCGATCGCCTCGGCCGAGTCGGCGCCGCGCGACTCGAGCCGCCGCCGCAGCACCGCCGGGTCGGGCGGGGCGATGAAGACCTGCACCGACTCGCGCATCGCCGCCCGCACCTGACGCGCGCCCTGCACCTCGATCTCGAGCACGACGGAGCGTCCCGCCTCGAGTCGCTTGCGCACCTCGGAGCGCAGCGTGCCGTAGCGGTTGCCGCTGTAGGTGGCGAACTCGAGGAAGTCCTCGGCGGCGACCTGGCGATCGAACTCCGCGCTGCTGAGGAAGTGGTAGTCGCGCCCGTCGACCTCGCCCTCGCGCGGCTCGCGGGTCGTCGCCGAGACCGACAGCTCGAGGCCGGGCACCCGTTCGAGCAACGCCGCGATCAGCGTCCCCTTCCCCACGCCGGACGGACCCGTGATCACGAAGACTTTGGCCATGCCGGCCGTGATACTGACCGCTCTGGCGGTCGGCTGTCTCTACCTGCGCAGCTGGGACACGAGCTCGCCGCGTTGGCGCTCGGAGAGCCCGCCGATCGTCTTCGACGGCGAGATCCGGCACTGGTTGAGGATGCGGTTGGTCTTCACCCGCCCGTACTTGGGGACCGCGAGCAGCATGTCGAAGACCTTGGCGGTGAGCACGTACTCGGGCGGGTCGAGAAGGAGGGCATGGACGCTGGCCTTGCCTGCCTTCAGATCCTTCTTCAGCTTGGCGCGGGCGGTGCGGATGTCGTTCGCCCGCTTCAGCGCATCCATCCGCTGGTCCAGCGACCTCTCGGGAGCCGCGGCGGAGGTCTTGACTGGGGCAGGCATGTGGGCGGCGAGTATAGCCGCGGTGCCGGGGCGCGCAAGGCCTTCGGGCTCAATTCCGGCCAAATTCACCTGGACCTCGACTGAAGGTTGAGGTTAACGTCCCCGCGCGTTCCGCTCGAGAAGCTCTGCGGCAATGCGATTCCCGGCGCGCGGGTCGCGGAAGCTCTCGGTGCCGACCGCGACCAGCGTCGCCCCCACGCGAAGCATCTCCAGGGCGGCGTCCCCGCTGCAGATTCCGCCCATGCCGACGATCGGCAGCCGGACCGCGGCGGCGACCAACCGCACTTGGGCGATCGCCACCGGGCGCACGGCCGGGCCCGACAGCCCTCCCGTCACCCTGCCTTCGCCTGCCTTCAGCGTGTTGATCAGCGAGACCGCATCGGCGCCGCCCTCCTGCGCCGCGATCGCGACGGCGGCGGGGTCGGCGACGTTGGGCGTGAGCTTCACGATCAGCGGCTTCGCGGTGAGTGGCCGCAGCGCCTGCAGCAGCGCCACCGTCTCCTCCGGCTGCTCGCCGACGATCAGCCCGGAGTGCACGTTCGGGCAGGAGACATTCAGCTCGATCGCCGCCACCTCGTCCCGCCCCGAGACACCTTCCACCAGGCCCGAGAACTGCTCCCTGCTCGTCCCCATCACAGAGACGACCAGCGGCACCGGCAGCTCGGCCAGCTGCGGCAGATCCTCTGCGAGGAAACCCTCGAGGCCCTTGTTGGGCAGCCCGATCGAGTTGATCATCCCGGCCGGCGTCTCCCAGATCCGCTGCGGCTCGTTGCCGGCTCGCGGCTCCCGCGTGATCGTCTTCGAGACGAAGGCGGAGAAAGGGAAGTTCTCGAGCAAGGCGTCTCCATACACGCGCCGCGCGGCGATCGCGTCGAAGGTGCCCGACGCGTTGATCACCGGGTGCCGCAGCTCGATCCCGCAGAAGTCAACCACCGCGGACCACCGGCCCGTCGACGCAGAGCCGCATGTAGCCGCCGTCCGGCTTCGGCACGGCGCAGCCGAAGCAGGCGCCGTAGCCGCAGGCCATCGGCGCCTCCATCGCCAGCTCGCAGGCGACGCCGCGCTCGGCGCAGAGGGCGGCGACGGCGTCGAGCATCGCCGGCGGACCGCAGGCGTAGACGGCCGCGGAAGCTGCGTCGTCTCCGTCGAGCATCGCGGCGAGCAGCTCGGTGACGTAGCCGCGGTGGCCGACGTGGCCGTCCTCGCTGGCGAGGCCGACCTCGCAGCAGGCGAAAAGATCCTCGAGGCCGCCTGAGTGTGCCTCGTCGCGGAATCCGAGCAGGACGCGGGCGGGCACGCCACGCTCGCCGAAGCGGCGGCGCAGCAGGGCGAGCGGCGCGATGCCGATGCCGCCGCCGACGAGGATCGCGCCGGCTGTGCCCGGGGCGAGGTCGCGCGGGGCCGAGAAGCAGTTGCCGAGCGGCCCGTTGACCCAGACGTTCTCGCCCAGCGCAAGCTCGCAGAGGCGGTCGCTGCCGGGGCCGACTCCCTCGACCAGGAAGTCGAGCCGAAAGCCGCCCCCGCCGCTGCCGACATCGGCGACCGAGAGCGCCCGCGGAAGGAAGGGACGCGCTCCCCCCTCCCCCCAGCGCCGCTCGGCGGCGAGCATGTAGAACTGGCCCGGCAGGGGCTGCGGGCCCTCGGCGTCGTGCAGCGAGAAGACCCGGTAGCCGCCCGAGTCGCGACTCTCGGTCACCGGGCAGAGGCGGCGGCCGAACGGCGTAGCGCTCATCGGGGCTGCTTGGAGCGCGCCGAGCCGTGGATCTGCTGCAGCGAGAGCACCCCCGCCTCGCGCTGCTTCTGGGCGGCGATCGCCCGCACCGCGGCCGAAGCGCCGGTCATCGTGGTCACGCAGGGAATGCCGTGGCGGACTGCGGCTGTGCGGATCGCCTGGCCATCGGCGCGCGCGCCCGAGCCGGTGGGGGTGTTGATCACCAGGTCGCAGCGCCGCTCGCGAATCAGGTCGACGACGTTCGGAGAGCCCTCCCCCAGCTTGTTGATCCGGGTCGCCGGCACCCCCATCGAGGCGATCGACTGCGCGGTGCCGCCGGTCGCGATCAGCTTGAAGCCGAGGTCGTGGAAACGGGCGGCGATCTGGGTCGCCGCCGGCTTGTCGACATCGGTGACGGTGATGAACACCGCCCCCTCGCTGGGCAGCGTCACACCGGCGGCGGCCTGTGCCTTGGCGAAGGCGGTTGGAAAGTCGTGGGCGATCCCCATCACCTCGCCGGTGCTCTTCATCTCCGGCCCCAGCACCGAATCGACCCCGGCGAAGCGGGCGAAGGGCAGCACCGCCTCCTTGACGCTGACGTGGCCGACCGGCGGCTCCGGGAGGTCCATATCCGCCAGCTTCTCGCCGAGCATCAGCCGCGCCGCGATCTTCGCCAGCGGGGCCCCGGTCGCCTTGGAGACGAAGGGGACGGTGCGCGAGGCACGCGGGTTGGCCTCGATCACGTACAGCTCGCCGCCCGCGATCCCGTACTGGACGTTGATCAGGCCCACCACGCCCAGCTCCAGGGCGATCCGCCGGGTCGTCTCCCGGATCTCCTCTTGCATCTCCTCGCCGAGGCTGAGTGGCGGGATCACGCAGGCCGAGTCGCCGGAGTGCACGCCCGCCTCCTCGACGTGCTGCATGATGCCGCCGACGTGGACGTCGTCGCCGTCGGCGAGCGCGTCGACGTCGACCTCGATCGCGTTCTCGAGGAAGCGGTCGAGCAGCAGCGGGTGCTCCTGGTCGGCCTTCACGTTGGCCTCCAGGTAAGCGGCGAGGTCCTCGCTCGAGTAGCAGATCTCCATCGCCCGGCCGCCCAGCACGTAGGAGGGGCGGACCAGCAGCGGGTAGCCGACCCCCTCGGCGATCACCGCCGCCTCCTCGGCCGAGAGCGCCGTCCCGTAGGGCGGGTGCTCGATCCCGAGCCGACCCAGCAGGGCACCGAAGCGGCCACGGTCCTCAGCCAGGTCGATCGCCTCGACCGGCGTGCCCAGCAGCGGCACGCCCGCCTCCTCCAGGGCTTGGGCCAGCTTCAGCGGTGTCTGGCCGCCGAACTGGACGATCACCCCCTCGGGGTCCTCCCGTTCGCAGACCGCGAGCACGTCGGCAGCGGTCAGCGGCTCGAAGTAGAGCCGGTCGGAGGTGTCGTAGTCGGTCGAGACCGTCTCCGGGTTGCAGTTGATCATCACCGCGTCGCGACCCAGCTCGCGGGCGGTCATCGCCGCGTGCACGCAGCAGTAGTCGAACTCGATGCCCTGGCCGATCCGGTTTGGTCCGGCGCCGAGGATGACGACCGAGTCGCGCTCGCCGCGGCGCACCTCGGAGGCGACCGAGCCGTCCGGGCGAGGCCGCTCGTGGGCCGAGTAGTAGTAGGGGGTCGCCGCCTCGAACTCGGCAGCGCAGGTGTCGACCGACTTGTAGGTGCGGGTGAGTCCGGCGGTGCCGTCGCCCTCGGTCGCCAGGGCGCGCAGCTCGCGCAGGAACCAGCGGTCGACCAGGCAGCGCTTGTGCACCGCCTCGACCTCGATCCCGCGGCGGAAGGCCTCGAGCACCAGGTCGAAGCGCCCGGCGCTGGGCACCGCGATCGCCTCCAGCAGCTCCCGCTCGTCCCGGGGCGCCTCCGGCGCCTCGTCCAGCTCGCGCGAGCGCATCGCCTTCGCGAACGACTCGCGGAAGGTTCGACCGATTGCCATCGCCTCGCCGACGCTCTGCATGTGGGTCGAGAGGCGGCCCTCGACGCCGGGGAACTTCTCGAAGGCAAAGCGCGGCACCTTCGTCACCACGTAGTCGATCGTCGGCTCGAAGCAGGCCATCGTCTTCTGGGTGATGTCGTTGGGGATCTCCTCCAGCGAGTAGCCGACTGCCAGCTTCGCCGCCATCTTGGCGATCGGGAAACCGGTTGCCTTGGACGCCAGCGCCGAGGAGCGCGATACGCGCGGGTTCATCTCGATCACCGCGACGTCGCCGCTCTGCGGGTCGACCGCGAACTGGATGTTGGAGCCGCCGGTCTCGACCCCCACGGCGCGGATCACGCGGATCGCCTGGTCGCGCAGCTCCTGGTAGAGGTTGTCGGTGAGTGTCTGCGCGGGCGCGACGGTGACCGAGTCGCCGGTGTGGACGCCCATCGGGTCGACGTTCTCGATCGAGCAGACGATCACCACGTTGTCGTTGCGGTCGCGCATCACCTCGAGCTCGAACTCGCCCCAGCCGAGCACCGACTCCTCGACCAGCACCTGGTTTATCGGGCTCGCCGCGAGCCCCTCGGAGACGACCTGGCGCAGCTCGGTCTCGCTCTCCCCCACACCGCCGCCCTGACCGCCGAGGGTGAAGGCGGGACGGACGATCGCCGGCAGCGTGATGCGGCCGTCGGCGAGCGCCGCCTCCACCTCGCCGAGGCTGCCGACGGTCAGCGACCAGGGGATCCGCAGGCCGGCCTCGCTCATCGTGCGGCGGAACTCCTCGCGGTCCTCGGCGCGGCGGATCGCCGTCTGGTCGGCCCCGATCAGCTCGACTCCGAAGCGCTCCAGGGTGCCGTCCCCGTGCAACGCCATCGCCACGTTGAGCGCGGTCTGCCCGCCCAGGGTCGGCAGCAGCGCCTCGGGCCGCTCCCGCTCGATGATCTTCGCCACCGGGCCGGGGAGCAGCGGCTCGACATAGGTGGCGGTGGCGAACTCCGGGTCGGTCATGATCGTCGCCGGGTTGGAGTTGACCAGGACGACCTCGTAGCCCTCCTCGAGCAGCACCTTGCAGGCCTGCACGCCGGAGTAGTCGAACTCGGCCGCCTGGCCGATCACGATCGGCCCCGAGCCGACCAGGAGGATCTTGCGTATGTCGTCGCGCCTAGGCATGCGCAAGGGCGAGGAAGGAGTCGAAGAGGTGGCGGGCGTCGTGCGGGCCGGGGCCGGCCTCCGGGTGGTACTGGACGGTCGCCGCGGCGACGTCGCGCAGCACCAGGCCCTCGACAGTGCGGTCGTAGAGATTGAGGTGCGAGAGCTCGGCGGCACCGAAGTCGGTCTCCCAGCGGACCGGCCGGTCGCTCTCGATCCGCGGCTCGCCGTCCGGTCCCTCGACCGCGAAGCCGTGGTTCTGCGAGGTGATGTCGATACGCCCCGTGGCCAGGTCCTTGACCGGGTGGTTGGCGCCGCGGTGGCCGAAGGGCAGCTTGAAGGTCCGCAGCCCGACGGCGCGGCAGAGCAGCTGGTGGCCGAGGCAGATGCCGAACAGCGGCCGGCGGCCGACCAGCTCGCGCACTGTGTCGACGACGTAGCCGAGCGCCGCCGGGTCGCCGGGGCCGTTGGCGAGAAAGACCAGGTCGGGATCCTCGGCCAGCACCCGCTCGGCGGAGCTGTCGCAGGGCAGCAGGGTGACCCGGCAGCCGCGCTCGCGCAGCTGGCGGACGATGTTGAGCTTGACGCCGGTGTCGATCCCGACCACGTGCGGACCCTCCCCCTCGAGGCGGACCGGCTCGGGCGGGGTGACCGTGCGGGCGAGGTCCGCGCCGTCCATCGGAGGCTCGGCGGCGACCCGGTCGCGCGCCTCGTCCTCGCTCAGCTCAGCGGGGAAGATGCCGCCGCGCATCGCGCCGCGGTCGCGGATGTGGCGGACCAGGGCGCGCGTGTCGACGCCGCCGATCGCAGGCACGCCGCAGTCGGCCAGCCAGTCGAGCCAGCCCCCCTCGGCGGTCGCGACGTCCTCCCGGTTCTTGGCGTCGCGCATCACGACGCCGCGGGCCTGGGCGCGCTCGGACTCCATCGCAGCGGCGGAAACGCCGTAGTTGCCGATCAGCGGGTAGGTGAAAACGATGATCTGGCCGGCGTAGGAGGGGTCGGTGACCGACTCCTGGTAGCCGGTCATCGCGGTGTTGAAGACGACCTCGCCGGTGACCGCCTCGGGGTCGCCGCACAGCTCGCCGTCGAAGCGGCTGCCGTCCTCGAGGAGAACATAACCCGGCATAAAGCGTTCGCTGCGCGGGCCGCGCAGGGAATCAGACTGTGATGCGTGCCCCGCTCCGCTCACTGTGCGACTCCCAGGCTGAAACTGCGCAGCCGGTAGGCGACCCGGCCGGCGGCGACGGTCATCAGCACCCGCCCGGTCAGCGTCCGCCCCGCGCACCAGGAGTTCTGCGATCGGCTCTCGTAGCCCTCCTCGCCGACCGTCCACTCGGCGCTGAGATCACAGAGGGCGATGTTGGCCTCGCTGCCGGGAGCGAGGCTTGGCCGCTCGAGGCCGAACGGCTCGGCGCCGCCCCCCAGCTTCTCGACCACGAGGCAGAGGTCGAGGACCCCGGGCAGGACCAGATCGGTGTGGAGGGCCGCGAAGGCCGTCTCCAGGCCGGTGACCCCCATCGCCGCCTGCTCGAACGGGACCTCCTTTTCCTCGGTGGCGTGCGGCGCGTGGTCGGTGGCGATGCAGTCGATCGTGCCGTCCCGCAGCCCCTCGATCAGCGCCTCGCGATCGGCCTCGGCGCGCAACGGCGGGTTCATCTTGAAGCGGCGCGGGTCGAGGCTGCGGACCGCCTCGTCGGTCAGGCAGAGGTGATGCGGGCTGGCCTCGCAGCTGATCCTCACCCCAGCCCCCTTGGCGGCCCGCACCGCCGCGACCGACTCGGCGGCGGAGAGGTGCTGGACGTGGATGCGGCCGTCCTCGTAACCGGCCAGGGCGGCGTCGCGGGCGATCGTCGTCGACTCCGAGACCGAGGGGATGCCGGCCAGGCCGAGCGCCGCCGAGACCGGGCCCTCGTGCATGACGCCGTCCCCCGACAGCTCCGGGTCCTCCTCGTGCAGGGCGATCGTGCCGCCGCATAGGCGCTGGTACTGGAGGGCGCGGCGCAGCACCCGGGCGCTGACCAGCGGCAATCCGTCGTCGCTGAACCCGAGCGCGCCGGCCTCGCGCAGCTCGGCCATCTCGGTCAGCTCCTCGCCCGCCATCTGGCGGGTCACGGTGGCGAGGAATCCGACCGCGACCGAGGCGCCCTCGCGGGCCGCCTCGCGCAGCGCCTCGACGTCGGCGGAAGTGGAGACAGGCGGCTCGGTGTTGGCCATCGCGATCACGCCGCAGTAACCGCCGGCGGCGGCGGCGCGGCTGCCGGTCTCGATGTCCTCCTTGTGCTCCTGGCCGGGGACGCGCAGGTGGACGTGGGGGTCGAAGAAGGCGGGGAAGGCGTGCAGGCCCTCGGCCTCGACCCGTTCGGCGCCGTCCGCTGCGGCGGACCCGGGGGCGGCCAGCTCGGCGATCCGGCCACCGCGGACGACGACGTCGTGGACGCTTTCGAACCCGGCGGCCGGGTCGAGCACGGTCGCGCCGCCCAGAACGAGGTCGGCGCCCTCGCCGGGACGCATGTCGAGCGCCTCGGCAAGGCTCATCACAAATCCTCCCGCTTCGCTCGCGGCGCGAAGAACCAGAGATGCACGCTTGCTCGCTCCGCGCTCAAGCCGGCTGCCCGATCGGAGTCGGCTGTCGCTCGCGGTCCCGCTCGCCCGCCGCCGGGCGCCCGCCGCCTGCCGCCAGCAGCTCGTAGAGGATCGCCATCCGCACCACCAAGCCCGAGGCGACCTGCTCGGCGATCAGCGACTGCGGCGAGTCGATCGCGTCGCCGGACAGCTCGACGCCGCGGTTGACCGGGCCGGGGTGCATCAACAGCTGGTGCCGGCCGAGCCGCCGCGAGTCGATCTGGAAGCGAGCCGCGTACTCGCGCAGCGACGGGACGAAGCTCTCCCGCATCCGCTCCCTCTGCAGGCGCAGCGCGTAGACCACGTCGGCCTCTCCGAGCCGCTCGAGCGAGTAGGAGACCTCGCAGCCCAGCTGCTCGATGCCGCGCGGGATCAGCGCCGGCGGCCCGCAGACCGTGACCTCGGCGCCCATCGCCCGGAAGGCGACCAGGTTGGAGCGGGCGACCCGGCTGTGCAGGACGTCGCCGACGATCCAGACCCGCACGCCCTCCAGACTTTCTAGACGGCGGCGCAGGGTGAAGAGGTCGAGCAGCGCCTGGCTGGGGTGCTCGTGCTTGCCGTCGCCGGCGTTGACCACCGCCGCCTCGCCCCACTCGGCGACCATCTGGGCGGCCCCGGCGCTGGGGTGACGGATCACGATCGCCGCCGGGTCGTAGGCGGTTAGGGTGGCGACCGTGTCCTTCAGGGACTCGCCCTTGTCGACCGAGGAGCCGGCCGCCTTTACCGATACGAGGTCTGCGGAGAGGCGCTTCGCGGCCAGCTCGAACGAGGAGCTGGTGCGGGTGCTGGACTCGTAGAAGAGGCTGACCACGGTGCGGCCGCGCAGGGTCGGCACCTTCTTGATGTCGCGGCGCCCGACCTCGGCGAAGCTCTCGGCGCGGTCGAGGATCGCCTCGATCTCGGGGCGCGAGAGCTGCTCGATCGCCAGCAGGTGTCTCACGCCCCCACCTCCGCGGTGCGCGGCTCGGAGATCGTCACCTCGTCGACCTCGTCGGTCTCCTCGAGGCGGACGTTGACCCGCTCGGCGCGGGCGGTCGGCAGGTTCTTGCCGACGTACTCGGGGCGGATCGGCAGCTCGCGGTGGCCGCGATCGCAGAGCACCGCCAGCTGCACCCGCTGCGGCCGGCCGTAGTCGAAAAGCGCGTCGACCGCGGCGCGCACGGTGCGGCCGGTGAACAGCACGTCGTCGACCAGCACCACTGTTCGCTCGGTGAGGTCGAAGTCGATGTGCGAGGCGTGTACGACCGGCTGGTCGGACGGCGGGATGCCGCCGACGTCGTCGCGATAGAAGGAGATGTCGAGGTCGCCGATCGGCACCTCGACCTCGGTCAGCTCGCCGATCAGCGCGTGCAGGCGGCGGGCGATCACGGCGCCGCGGGTGTGGATGCCGACGATCGCCAAGCCCTCGGCCTCCGGGTTCTTCTCGGCGATCTCATGGGCGATCCGCCGCAGCGCTCGCCTCAGGTCGTCGCGCTCGAGCACGACCTTCTCGCTCACTTGCCTGCTCCTTCCTGGCCTCTCGGGACCGGGTTAAAGGACGCCGCAAGCCTAGCAGCGGGCTACGACGATTCGTGAAAGCCTGAGGACGTGAGAGCGGAGGTTGCGGAGGCGATCGAGCGGCACGAAGCCGCCGGGAGGCGGTTTGCGGCGGCCGGGGTCGGGAGCTTCGTGCGGGAACAGGGCGAGGGCGATCCGGTCGTGTCGATGCACGGGGTGCCGGTCAGCAGCTTCCTCTACCGGAACCTGCTACCGGAGCTGGCGAGCCGCGGGCTGCGCGGGGTCGCGTTCGACCTCCCCGGCCTGGGGCTGGCGGAGCGGCCCGAGAATTTCGACTATTCCTGGAGCGGGCTGGCGCGGTGGACGGGTGAGGCGATCGACGCGCTGGGGATCGAGCGCTGCCATCTCGTCGTCCACGACATCGGCGGGCCGGTCGGGTTCGAGTGGGCGGTGCGGAATCCGCAGCGGGTGCTTTCGCTGACCGCGCTGGACACGTGGGTCGACGCGGCCCGCTTCCGCCGTCCGTGGCCGATGCATCCGTTGTCGATCCGAGGGGTCGGCGAGGTCTGGCTGCGCATGCTGCCCCTTGCGTTCAGGCGGGTCCACTACCGGGAGGGGATAGAGAACCGAGCCGCGGTGCCGAGCGCGGAGGTGGATGCCCACCTCGCCCTGCTGAAGCGCGGGGACGGCGGCCGTGCCTTCCTGAAGATCATGCGCGGCTTCGAGCTGACCGAGGCAAAGGAACGCTTCTACGTCGACGGCCTCGCCGGCCGCCCTTTTCCCGCCCAGATCGTCTGGGGGAAGAATGACCGAATGGTCGGCGAGGGGCACCGGGCTTCACTGGAGCGAGCGCTCGGCCTCGAGCGGGCGACCCTGCTGCCCGCCAAGCACTTCCTCCAGGAAGACCACGCGCCGGCGGTCGCCGAGGCGATCGCCTCACTCGCCCTACTGCGCTGAATTTGCAACCGTGGATCCAACCGGGGCCGGGGCTTTCCCATCTTTTCCGGCCGCCTTGTGTATCTCGCTGGCAATCCGGTAGAGAACGTCGTCCAAGTCGGAGATACGCGAGTGCGCAGGCACTGAAACAGCCTCGTAGCCAGTACCGGCGCCATTCTCTCTCCATGCAAAGACTCCGGCACCATCCAGATAGGTGTTGACGACTGACTGGGCGCCAGCGGCCATCCGATCGACGCTGTCGCCCTTGCCGGGATCGAGTCGGGCGGCCCAGAGGAAGAAACACTTCGGCGGAGCGTCCTGGCGCCAGACGTCCCAGTGCTGGATCACCGTCTCTTGTTTCCGTCGCGCAAGCTTGAGATCCGTCGCCGCGAACTTCAACTCCTTGCGCCGATTCGACCAGTCACTCATGGCACCACGCGCTGGTGTCTCGCCATACGCGGGTGCACCGGTGACCTTCGTCTCTGCGCAAACCAAGGGGTCGACCTCCCGTGCCGGCCAAGCGAGATCGATTTGATGCAGTTGTGAAAAACCTTGGACTTTCGTGCGAGAGCCGACAAGCTGACCCGTCTGATTGTCGATCAGCAGGGCCAGCAACAAGGCAAACCAGTTGCCCTTGCTCCTGTAGACGCCTTCGAACCCGGTGGACCCGCCCTTTCCCATACCCGTGGGCACTACGCCCGCGATACGAAACGCGTCAAGACACCACATCAAGTCAATCCACTTGTCCTGGACCTCGGAGAATCGCCTGATCGCACCCTCTTGCACCCAAGCGAACAGCGCATCGCGCAACGCCTCGGGATGGCCGACCTGCCTTTCCAACTCATGAGGCGTCAAGCGACCCGTCCTCAAGAACCTGACTGCGACCCATCCTCCGCGCCCGAAGAGCGACCGCCGCACTCTGCAAGGACAGTACCTCAGGCAACGAGAGTCCGAATACACCGCGGAGTAGCACCTCGTCCACCCGCTTGACGACGTTCGTCCAAAGGCCCTTCTTCAGCTGTCCCTCCAGATGAGACCGATCCTTGCTCAGCGCAGCGTGAGCTTCCTTCAACCGCCCAAATGCAGGGACGGGCAACCCCGTTGCCTCTTTCGGCTCCATCTTCAGAACGCCGCCGCCGTAGGATCGTCCAAAGATCTCAGCACCAAGCATAGTCATGGAGTTAAGGCAAAGGAGAGGCAGGGCCGCAGCGGCCTCCTTTGGCACTCCCTCACGGAGGTAAAGCCCGTGCATCGAGTTGAGGAACGACACACGGGCCGTGTTCCTGATCAGTCGCGGGTAGCGGTGACTCATATAGGTAAAAAACAGATCGGGCGCAGCCGCGACAGGAGGACGCCACCAAGGATCTCGAATACGGCATTTGTAGGCATCTTGAACTCCGTCGGCCTCCCCTTTGGCAAGGTACTTGCGAAGCGCCTGTGTGCTGTCATTCACCCGAGGACGCAGCAACCAGACTGCCTCGCCGCCGTCCCGCATCGCCTTCCACGCCCGGTTGCTGAACGACAAGCCCCCCAAGTGCTTCGTCCCGGGAGGGCTAATGCGCACTAGTTGGTCCTCCGTAAGACCAAAGTCGCATCGCGTTTCCTCTGAAAGGGCAAAAAATGAGTTCGCGCCCGTAACCGATCCGAGCTCGACCGATCCATAGTCTCCAAGCTCTACGCAGTAATCGTCCACTACGCGCTTGAAGACCTGCCGCTGCTCGGTTGACAGCAGAAGGTCCGACCACTTCCCTGCCTCTGCTGGAGCAACGGTGAAGTGACTGGGGCCGAAAAGCTTCAACGATTGGAGGTCAGCGGCATCCTCGACAGGCAACAGCGAGAAGGCGTTGCAGCCGCCCGACCCGCGAGCGATAATCAAAACAACACGCTCCGATGCATCCTCAAACTGTAGGCGCTCAAACATCACAAGGTGGACCGCGGCAAAACGCTGCCGGAGCCATTTGCGAACCGGCTCTGCATATCCGACGGTAAGCAGCTCGGCGGGAAGAACCATTGCCAAGCGTCCCTCCTTCTTGAGAAACGCGCAAGCATGCACCAGAAGAGCTGCCCAGGATGAGGCTAAACCCGACAGCCTCACTCCTTGAGCCAGCGCAGCAGCCCGAGATCTCTTGCGGGCTATGCCAACGTGTTCTTGATAGCGAATATACGGAGGGTTCCCGATTATCGCATCCATTTCAGGCAGTGTGCAACCGATCTGATTCAGCGCTGGGATCTCAAAGAAGTCTTTGACCAGCAGGCGCGCCGAGTAGCCACTAGCTGTCAGAGCTCTTTCCGAGCGCAAAATGCTCTCTCGCTCCGTGTCTACGCCGAATACCTGGTCGCCTATCCGCCGCTTGCTTGCTCCGACAGCCTCGAGCTCCCTCGCAGCGGCGCACAGGAATACAGACTCTCCACACGTGGGGTCGAGGATCTTCGCATCTCGATCTTCGTCCACAGCCCACGAGGCGAGGTAGTCCGCGATTGCGGGGGGAGTAAAGAACGCCCCGCGAGACTTTCGGGCAGCCGGATGATCGCTGTCAATAGGACGCACACACGGAGGGTACGACGGTCCCCGGCGGCTATTCCGCTGGGGGTGGCTCGGCGCGCTCGCGGGTGCCGTTGGCGACGAGCGCAGGCTCGCCCCGCTCCGGGAAGGGAACCTCGATCAGGTCGAAGTCTTTCGGCGCGACCGAAGGCTTGAAGACCTCGCGCGCCTCCTCGAGCACCCTGCCGACGTGGTAGCGGGAGGAGATGTGAACGAGGCCGAGCACCTTCACGTCCGCCTCGCACGCCACCGCGGCGGCCTGACCGGCGGTCGAGTGACCGGTGTCGGCGGCCCGCTGAACCTCCTCCTCGGCAAAGCTCGAGTCGTGGACGAGCAGCTCGGCCCCCCGCGCCGCCTCGACCGTGGCGTGGCATGGGGCGGTGTCCCCGGTGACCACCACGGTGCGGCCGGGTCGCGGCTCGCCCATCACCTGCCCGGGCTCGACCGGGCCCGCGGAGCCGCCCACGGTCTCGCCCCGTTGCAGCGCCGCGAAGGCCGGGCCTTCCTCTACCCCGAGCCCCCTCGCCGCCTCGGGGTCGAAGCGACCGGGCCGCTCCGCCTCGACCAGCGCGTAGCCGTTGGCGCGCACGCTGTGCTCGACCGCGAAGGCGCGCACCTCCGCGCCGTCGCGCGCGACCGCCTCGCCGGGCTCCAGTTCGACCAGCTCAAGCTTGTACTTGACCCTGCCGATCACCCGGGCGAGGCTCTTCAGCAGGTCGACCAGCCCGCGCGGGCCGTAGATCGTCAGCGGCCGCTCGCGCTCGGTCAGGTCGTAGGTTTTGAGCAGCCCGGGCAGGCCGAGGAAGTGGTCGGCGTGGAAGTGGGTGAAGAAGATCGCGTCGACCTGAACGAGGCCGAGCGAGCGCTGCATCTGGCGCTGCGTCCCCTCGCCGCAGTCGAACAGCAGCCGTTCGCCGCCGCGCGCCACCAGCAGGCTCGCCGTGTTGCGCTGCGCCGAGGGCACGGCGCCGCCCGTGCCCAGGAATGCCACCGACAGATCCACGGCCCGCGAGCCTACGCGACCCGGCTGACCGGACACCCGAAGGTAGACTGGCCCTCCCGCGCCCGTAGCTCAGCTGGATAGAGCGTCCGCCTCCGGAGCGGAAGGCCACAGGTTCGAATCCTGTCGGGCGCGTAATGAAGGAGGCCCTGAAGACTCGGCCGCCGCGGGGAGCACTTGCCGTAGTTGCGGTCGGCCTCCTCGCCACGGTCGCGGCGGCTGTGCTGGCGACGGAATCGGTCGGCGGATCGTCGGTCGAGCTCGAATGGGTGCGGCGGGTTCCGCTACCTGACTCCCGGCCGGCGGCGATTCCCGGCGGGGGCTCGATGCGGCTCGGCGACGCCGGGCTGCGGGCGACCGAAGACAACATCAACGGCGAACGGGTCTTCCGCGTCACCGCGGTGCTGAGGATCGAGGCCGGCTCGGCGGTCGGCCAAGCACGGGTGCGCTGCCGGATGCGCGGCGGAGCGAGGGCAGAGCTCGGCCGCACGGTCAACAGCCGCGGCGCCTTCCCCCGCTCCAGCGGCGAATACAGCCTGACCAAGCAGGAAGTGCCCGGGAGCGTCGGCATCAGGTTCCACGCAAGGGGGGCCGAATACGCCTCCCTGCCCTTCGAAGACGCCTTCCCGGCCTTCACCGACCTGTACGGCGTGGTGGTCAGCTGGGCCCCTTACAGCCCCAACTCGCAGGAATGGCAGTGGGGGCTGCCGCGGGGCCGTCCCGCGCAGCCGCTGAAGCTGGGCTTCGCCTCCTTCTGGCGCACCACCGGCGCCCCGGCGGCGCGAGCCTCCTGCACGGTGGAAACCGCCGCCGGCTCGGCCACGGTCGACACCGCCGGCAAACTGCCCGCGCGCTGATGAGGGGCCGGCTGCTTGCCGCCCTCGCCGCGGCCCTGACCCTGATCGCCGGCGGCTGCGGGTCGATCTCCGGCTCGGCCGGCGAATTCACCCCCGCACGCCCCGGCGTCCTCACGGTCGCCACCTCGACCGTGCCGACCGCCGCCTTCTGGGAGGGCACCGCCAGGCGCCCCACAGGGGGCTTCGAATACGAGCTGGCCCGCGACCTGGCAGATCGCTTCGGGCTCGGCGCGGTGCGGGTGAGGATCGTCCCCTTCCACCGCATCGTCGCCGGTCGGCTCGGCGGCGCCGACCTCGGCCTCTCGCTGATCACCCCGACCGCCGAGCGCGAACGGTCGCTCGACTTCTCCACCCCCTATCTCGACTCGCCGCCGACCGTCCTCGTCCGCGCCGGCACCGAGGTCCCGGACCTCGCCTCCGCCCAGGAACTGCGCTGGGGAGTGATCCGCTCGACCACCTTCGTCACACGGATCCACGAGCAGATCGCCCCCGAAACCGCCACCACGACCTTCGACAGTCAGCGGGCGACGCTGAAGGCGCTGAAAGGCGGCAGGGTCGACGCCACCCTCTTCGACCTGCCGCTCGCTGTGTCGCTTGCCGACCACTCGGGCGGCCGCCTGGAAGCGGTCGCACAGCTACCCGAACCCGAGCAGATCGCCGTCGCCCTGCCGCGGGGCGGCGACAACGTAGAAGCGGTCGACTCGGCGATCCGCGCCTTCATCGCCGACGGGAGGATCCACGACCTGCTCGCCCGCTGGGTCGGCTCGCAGGCGGCCAACGCCGAACGGGACCTGCCCCTGCTGAGGACGTCGCGGTGATGAGCGCGCTTGCCACGATCTCGGTGGAGTCGCCAAGCGGCGCGGCCTGGGAGTTCCTGATTCTCTTCGCCGTCGTGATCGTCGGCCCGCCGCTGGTGCAGCGGGCGCGGGTACCGGGGATCATCGGCCTGCTCGTCGGCGGCTTCGCGATCGGGCCGCACGGCTTCAACCTGATCGGCGCCGGCGACACCACCGTCCCCGAGCTGGGGGAACTCGGCCTGCTCTACCTGATGTTCGTCGCCGGGGTCGAGCTCGACCTCAACCTGGTGCGGGTCCACCGCCACTCGGTGCTCGGCTTCGCCGCGATCACCTTCGCGGTGCCGATGGGCCTCGGCGCCGCGGTCGGCTTCGGCCTCGGCTGGGGCATCCCAGCCGCCCTGCTGCTCGGAGCGCTGCTCGCTTCCCACACCCTGCTCCTCTACCCGACCGCCCGCGGCGCCGGGCTCTCCGCCGACCGCGGGGTCGCCACCGCGGTCGGCGCCACGGTGCTCACCGACACCGCCGCCCTGGTCGTCCTCGCCGCGGTCTCCGGCTCCCAGCTCGCCGGCGGCTCGACCCTCTCGATCGCCGCCCAGATCGTCATCGGCCTCGCCGTCCTGCTCGCCTTCACCCTCTTCCTGCTGCCGCGGCTGGCGCGCCTCGCCTTCCGCTACCTCGGCACCGATCGGATCGTGCGCTACCTGCTTGCGGTCGCCTCGTTCCTCGCCGCGGCGACGCTCGCCGACAGCTTCGGCATCGAGGGGATCGTCGGCGCCTTCTTCGCCGGCCTGGCGCTGAACCGGCTGGTGCCCAACGAAGGCCCGCTGATGGACCGGATCGACTTCTTCGGCGCCGCTGTGTTCATCCCGGTCTTCCTCGTCTCGGTCGGGATGCTGCTCGACCCTGCGGTGATGTTCGGCGACCGGACCCTCTTGCTGGCCGGCCTCTTCATCCTCGCCAGCATCGGTGGCAAGGCGATCGCCGCGGGCATCGCCCGGCTCGCCTTCGGCTACAACGGCCCCCAGACCGAGCTGATGCTGGGATTGACCATCCCCCAGGCGGCGGCCGCCCTCGCCGCGACGATCGTCGGCTTCGACATAGGGCTCTTCGACCAGTCGGTGGTCAACGCGATCCTCGTGCTGATCCTCGCCTCGATCGTGGTCGGCACGATCCTCGTCGACCGCTCGGTCAAGCAGGTCGCCCGGCCCCTCACCTCCGACCGGCTCGGCCGGCGCGTCCTCGTCACCCTCGAGGAACCGGCGCAGGCGCCGCTCGCCTTCGCACTCGCCCGGCGGATCGCCGCCCCGGACAACGGCGTGGTGCACGGGCTGCTGGCCAGCCCGCCCGGCGAGGCGCCATCCCGGCGCGAGCTGCTCGCCGAGCTCGGGGCGGCCGCCTTCGCCGCCGACCTAGACGCTGAGCCGACCCTGCTCGTGCACGAGTCGCTGCCCGATGGCGTCGTCAACGCCGCCGCCGCCGAGCGCGCCTCGCTGGTCCTCGTGGGGCAGCACCCCGCCGCCGCCTCGGCCTTCGGCAGCGCCGGCGAGACCGTCGCCGCGGTGGCCCCGGCGCCGGTCGCGATCCTGATCGGCGACGCCGATCGGGTCAGCCGCGTCCACCTCTCTCGGGACGGCGACTCGGCCGCGTCCGAGCTCGCGGCCGAGCTGGCGGCGCGCCTCGGCGCCGACGGCGGCGCCACGGTTGCGGAGCTGAGCGCCGGCGAGCTCTGCGTTATGCCCGCCGCGTCGTGGGAGCTGCTCGCCAACCCACCCCAGCCGGCACCCGGAGCGGCGGTGCTGATCGTGCCGGAGGCCTAAGGAGCGACCAGCAGCCGCGGGCCCTCGGCCACCGCGCCGACCTTGTTCAGCTCCGGGTTGGCGGGCGCGCCGTCCATCCGCGCGGCGGGCAGCGGCGCGCACATCGCGACCGCGTCCTCGGCCTGCAGATCGGGTCGCAGCCAGGCCGCCTCGGCCTCCGGGCCGGGCAGGATCGCCGGCATCCGGTCGTGCACGGCTGCGACCACCCGATTCGGCGTCGTGGTGACGATCGTGCAGCTGTAGAGCCAGCCGTCGTCGAAGCCGCGAGCCTCCTCGTCCTCCCACTCCTTGCGGGTGCAGATCCCGGCGAAGGCGAACGGCTCGCCGCCGTCGACCGTGAAGCGCCAGGGCTGGCGCGGCTGCTTCGGGTCCTCGGCCCGCATCCACTCGTAGAAGCCGTCGGCGACGATCAGGCAGCGGTGGCGGAACTTGCCGACCAGCGGCGCGTAGGCGCGGCTCGAGGTGAGGTTCTCGGCCTTCGCGTTGATCATCCGGTAGCCGACCTTGAGGTCCTTCGCCCAGCGCGGCACCAGCCCCCAGCGCATCGCTCGCGCCTCGCGCTCGCCCCGCGCCGCCGCCTCGGGGTCGGGCGAGGAGCGCACCGTCAGCACCTCCTGGGTCGGCGCCACGTTGAAGCGGCCCATGCCGGACGGCGCATCGCCGGACGAGTTGCGCTCCAGCGAGCGTTCCAGCTCGACCTGGAAGCGGTCGGCGATCTTCTTGGTGTCCTTCGTGGTGACGGTGAAGCGGCCACACATCAGGGCCTCGCCTCCGGATGGTCGCGGTACCAGTCGAGAGTACGACGGAGGCCGTCCTCGAGGGCGACCCGCGGCGCCCAGCCGGTCGCCTCGCGCAGCTTCGCCGAATCGACGAACTGGCGGTCGATCTCGCCGTCGGGGCTGCCGGCGCCCTGGAAGTCCGGTTCGATACCACTGCCCGCAAGCGAGGCGATCAGCGCAACCACCTCGCGCACCGAGTGGGGCTGCCCGCCGCCGGCATTGAACGCCTCGCCCGCCGCCCCGCCCCCGTCGAGCGCCTCGACGATCGCCAGGTAGGCGGAGACGGCGTCGTCGACGTGGAGGAAGTCGCGCTCCGGGCTGCCGTCGGAGCGGATCGCCGGTCGGCGGCCGTCGAGCACGGCGACCGCCGTCTCTGGGATCAGCCGCGAGAAGTTGAGGTCGCCGCCGCCGTAGACGTTGGCGAAGCGGGTCACGGCGAGCGGCAGCCCGTAGGCGTGGGCGTAGCTGCGGGCGACGATGTCGGCGGCCGCCTTGCTGGCGTCGTAAGTGTTGGCGGCGCGCAGCGGGAAGTCCTCGCGGTAGGGAAGCTCTGAGCTCGGGCCGTAGGCCTTGTCGGAGGAGGCGAAGACGACCCGCTCGGTCCCGTGCGCCCGACAGGCCTCGAACACGTTCCAGGCGCCGCGCACGTTGGCCTCGAAGGTCTCCAGCGGCGATCTCCCCGCGACACCGACGATCGTCTGCGCGGCCAGGTGAAAGACCGTGTCGCAGCCGCCGACCGCCGCCTCGACCGCCCCTGCGTCGCGCAGGTCGCCCTCGGCCAGCTCGACCGCGTCGGCGACACCCAGCAACTCGAGGCCGGAGCGCCGCGGCCCGCCGACGTCGGCCTCGCGCGGCGCCGGCCGGTCGAGCACCCGCACCGCCTCGCCCCGCTCCAGCAGCCCCTTCGCCAGGTGCGAGGCGACGAAGCCGTGGCCGCCGGTGACCAGCGTGCAGGTCACGCCCACGGCGCCTCGCCCGAGGCCCAGAGGTCGTTCAGCACTACTGCGTCCTTGTAGGTGTCCATGCAGTCCCAGAAGCCCTCGTGGCGGTAGGCGCGCAGCTGCTGGTCGGCGGCCAGCCGGGCGAGCGGCTCGCGCTCCAGCACGCTGCCCTCGCCCAGGTAGCCGAACACGCCCGGCTCGAAGCAGAAGAAGCCGCCGTTGACCCAGCCCTCGCTGCGCGGCTTCTCGACGAAGCCCGCGACCCTGTCGCCTCCGTCAAGCTCGGCGACGCCCCATTGCAGGTGGGGACGGACCACGGTCATCGTCGCCATCGCGCCGTGCTCGCGGTGAAAGTCGAGCAGCGCCTTCAGGTCGAGGTCGGCGACGCCATCGGCGTAGGTGGCGCAGAACGTCTCCCCCTCGAGCCGCTTCGCGAGGCGCGCGATCCGCTCGCCGGTCGGCGTGTCGAGCCCGGTGTCGACGCACTCGACCGAGGCGCCCTCGGGCCATCGCTCCTCGGCGACGAACCTCTCCACCGCCTCGCCCAGATAACCGGTCGCGAGCAGGAACCGCCTGAACCCCTGCGCCAGGTAGATCCCGATCACGTGCCAGAGGATCGGCCGGCCGCCGATCTCGACCAGCGCCTTCGGCACGGTCTCGGTCTTCTCTCGCAATCGCGTCCCCCTGCCTCCGCAGAGGATCACCACAGGCGGTTTCATCGGCGATTGTCGAATTTATGACCCTATGGGGTCATCAAATCGACAATCAGCCCCCCGCCACAGCGGGGAGGATCGTCACCTCGTCGCCCTCGCTGATCTGCGTCTGCAAGCCGTCCTGGAAGCGGATGTCCTCGCCGCTGACGTAGACGTTGACGAAGCGGCGCAGGTCGCCGTCCTGGGTGATCCGCTCGCGCAGATCGCCGTGCGCCTCGAAGACCGCGTCGAGCACCTCGCCCACGGTCGAGCCGGCCACCTCGAGCTCGGCCTCCCCTCCGGTCGCGGTGCGAAGCTGGGTCGGGATCTTCACGGTGACTGCCATCAGGCGACTACCTCCTGCTGCTGCGGTTCGAACTCGGACTCGAAGCTGTCGAGATCTGGGTCGATCTCGTGCATGCGGAAGCTATCGCGAGTGGCGTCAAGCGTCTTCAGCCCCTCGCCGGTGATGTAGACGACGACCCGCTCGGCGGCGCCGATCTCGCCCCGCTCGGCCAGCTTGGCGAGGACGGCCACCGTCACCCCGCCGGCCGTCTCGGTGAAGATCCCGGTCGTCTCGGCGAGCAGGCGGATCCCGGCGCGGATCTCCTCGTCGCTGACCGAGTCGATCGCGCCGCCTGTGCGCCGCGCCTGCTCCAGCGCGTAGGGGCCGTCGGCCGGATCGCCGATCGCCAGGCTCTTGGCGATCGTCTCCGGCTTCTGCGGCTTGCAGACCTCCCGGCCCTCGACGAAGGCGGTTGCGACCGGGTCGCAGCCCTGCGCCTGGGCGCCGTTGAAGATCGGCTGGCCGCCGGCGATCAGGCCCAGGTCGAGCCACTCCTGGAAACCACGGCCGAGCTTGGTGAACAGCGAGCCGGACGCGATCGGGCAGACCACCCGGTCGGGCAGCTTCCAACCGAGCTGCTCGGCGGTCTCGTAGGCGAGCGTCTTCGAACCCTCCGCGTAGTAAGGCCGCAGGTTGACGTTGACGAAGGCCCAGGGACGCGTTTCGGCGAGTTGCGTGCAGAGCCTGTTGACGTCGTCGTAGTCGCCCCGGACGCCGACCAGGTTCGTCCCGTAGACGCCGGTGGCGAGCAGCTTCTGCTCCTCGAGGTCGGCGGGAACCAGCACGTAAGACTCGAGGCCGGCGGCGGCGGCGTGGGCGGCGACCGCGTTGGCGAGGTTGCCGGTCGAGGCGCAGGCTACGGTCTCGAAGCCCAGCTCGCGCGCCTTGGCGACGGCGACCGCGACGACCCTGTCCTTGAAGGAATGGGTCGGGTTCGCGGCGTCGTTCTTGATCCACAGCTCGGCCTCGAGCCCGAGCCGCTCGGCGAGGCGCTCGGCGCGCAGCAGCGGGGTCAGGCCCGGCTCGAGCGGATCCCCCGGGCGCCCCTCGAAGGGGAGGAAGTCGGCGTAGCGCCAGATCCCCTGCGAGCCGGCCTGGATGCGGCGCTTGGCCTCGGAGGCGTCGAGCGAGGAGTGGTCGTAGGCGACCTCCAGCGGACCGAAGCAGTTCTCGCAGGCGAAGCTGGCACCCAGCTCGTACCGCGCCCCGCACTCCTTGCACCTCAAGCTGTCTACTGACATCCGATCCTTCCTTCTTGCCTTGAAAAAAACCTCCGCCTGTGGGGCAGAGGTCCGATCGGACGCCTTCCCCACATCTCCCAGGTCCGCAACGACCTGCTGGACTTGGCACCTCTCCTCGGACCGCAGGTCCGAGGTGGTTGCCGGGGCTTCGATGGGCCAGTCCCTCCACCCCTCTGGATGTGGCGCTTATGTTGGGAGGAACCTTACCAGGGGCATTCTCGGACGGCCACAGGCGGGTCGACGGTTAACCTGTTGCAAACCATGGACGCCCTGCCCGACGAGACGATGAGCCAGAACGATGCCGAACCTTCCGAAGCCGAGACTGCGACGGGCCGGCCGGCGCGGCGAGCTCATCCCCGCGGCGGCGCAGCCTGAGCCGCAAGCGCCCGACGTCGAGCAGATCGACTCCTCCGGCCTGCGCTGGGTGAAGGTCGAGCGCCCCGGAGCGCTGGAGCGCACCTGGCTGGAGACCCACTTCGACTTCCACGCACTCGACCTCGAGGACGTCCTCTCCCACAACCAGCGGCCGAAGATCGACGTCTACGACGACTACCTGTTCATCGTCCTGCACTTCCCGGTCTTCGACCCGGCAGCGGGGCGGCTCGGGGCCGGCGAGCTGGACCTCTTCGTCGGGCCGGGGTACCTGGTGACGATCCCCAACCAGCCGCTGCAGCCGGTCGAGTACCTGTTCGAGCGCTGCCGCACCAAGGAGGAGCTGCGCGAGCAGCTCTTCTCGCGCGGCTCCGGCTACCTGCTCTACCGGCTGATCGACGACAGCTTCGACTACTGCTTCCCGATGCTGCGCAAGATCGGAAACAAGCTCGACGCGCTCGAGGACGAGATCTTCGAGGGCCGCTCGGAGGAGGTGGTGCGCGACATCTCCAACGTGAAGCAGGAGATCATCAACTTCCGCAAGGTGATCCGCCCGCAGCGGCCCGTCCTGCGCGACCTCGAGAAGGTCAAGCAGCGCTACCTCGCACCCGACCTCGACCTCGAGATCTACTTCGACGACATCGTCGACGCCCACGAGCGGATCTGGGACATGCTGGAGAACTACAAGGAGGTCGCGGCGGCGCTGGAGGAGACCAACGAGTCGGTGATCTCCCACCGGCTCAACGACCTCCTCCGCCTCCTCACCTCGATCAGCGTCATCGTCCTGCCGCTCACCCTGCTGGCCAGCCTCTGGGGAGCGAACGTCGGGGTCCCCGGCGAACACGACATCGCCGGCTTCTGGGTGCTGCTCGGCGCGATGGCGGCGATCCTCGTCGGCCTGGTCGCCTACTTCCGCCGGCGCGGCTGGCTGTAGCCTGCCGCTCCGTGGCAAATTTTCGAATTTGGGCGCCCTGGCGCCTTGCCTACGTGAAGGACGCGGCAAAGGACAACGAGGAGCAGTGCATCTTCTGCGCCAAGCCGGCGGCGGGCGACGACGAGGCGAACCTGATCGTCCACCGCGGCGAGCGCTGCTTCGTGATCCTCAACCTCTTCCCCTACACCAACGGGCACCTGATGGTGGCGCCCTACGAGCACCTCGGCCGCATCCAGGAGCTGCCGGGCGAGACCACCGCCGAGATGATGGCGCTGGCGCAGGCGGCGATGAGCCGCCTCGAGGAGGTTTACGAGCCGCACGGCTACAACGTCGGCTTCAACCAGGGCCGCGTCGCCGGCGCCGGGGTCGAGCACCACATCCACCTCCACGTCGTCCCCCGCTGGGGCGGCGACACCAACTTCATGCCGGTGATCGCCGACACCAGGGTGATGCCGCAGACCCTGGAGCAGAGCTACGAGGCGCTGAAGGGGGCGTTTTGACCGGAGCCGCCCCCCTCGCCCCAGCCGGGATCTTCAAGGCCTACGACATCCGCGGCCTCTACGGCGAGCAGATGGACGAGACGACGGCGCTCGCGGTCGGCCGCGCCTTCGCCCGGGTACTGGCCCGGCTGCGCGGCAAGGAGCCCGGCGAGCTGCGGATCGGGCTGGGTCGCGACATGCGCCTCACGGCGCCGGCGATGGCAGCGGAAGTGCGCGACGGCATGGTCTTCGAGGGCGCGACGGTGCTCGACGCGGGCATGGTCGCGAGCGAGATGCTCTATTACCTGGTCGGCTCTCGCCAGCTTGACGGCGGCGCGATGGTCACCGCCTCGCACAACCCGAAGGCCTACACCGGCGTCAAGCTGATCCGCGAGGGGGCGCTGGCGCTCTCCGGCGAGGCGGGGATCGGCGACGTGCAGCGCGAGATCGAAGCCGGGCTCGGCCCCGCCCCCGGCGATGGGGCCTTCGAGGAGGTCGACATCTGGGAGGATTTCCGCGAGCACGCCCTTTCCTTCGTCGACCCCGGGAAGGTGAAGCCGATGAAGCTGGTGGTCGACGGCGGCAACGGGATGGCCGGGCCGATGGTCGGGCCGATCCTGCGCCGCTGCGGGGTCGAACTGGACGAGCTGTACTTCGAGCCCGACGGCGAGTTCCCCGACCACGAGCCGAACCCGCTGCTGGAGGAGAACCGCCGGCTGATCGAAGCGCGGGTGCGGGCGGCCGGCGCCGACCTCGGCATCGCCTGGGACGGCGACGCCGACCGCTGCTTCTTCATCGACGGCGACGGGAGCTTCTGCGACGGCGACTTCGTCTGCGCCCTGCTCGCCCGCGCCACCCTCGCCAAGAGCCCCGGGTCGACGATCCTCTACGACCCTCGCTCCAGCCGCGCCGTACCCGACCTGGTCGCCGCCGAGGGCGGCCGCTCGGCCCTCTCGCGGGTCGGCCACGCCTTCTTCAAGGCGCGGATGCGCGAGGAGGAAGCGGCGTTCGGCGGCGAGGTCTCCGGCCACTACTACTTCCGTGACTTCTGGTGCGCCGACTCGGGGACGATCCCCGCCCTGCTGATGCTCGAGCTGCTCTCGGTAGACGGACGCTCACTGGGCGAGCTGGTGGCCGAGTTCCGCTCGCGCTACTTCATCTCCGGCGAGATCAACTCCGAGGTCGAAGACCAGGCGGCGAAGATGGAGGAGATCGCGGCCCGCTACTCCGACGGGGAGATCGACCGGCTCGACGGGATCTCGGTCGACTACCCGAAGTGGCACTTCAACGTCCGCCCCTCCAACACCGAGCCGCTGCTCCGCCTCAACCTCGAGTCGCTGGTCTCCCGCGAGGACATGGAAAGGAAAAGAGATGAGGTTCTTGGCCTCATCCGGACGTGACAGTGATCCAGAACCCCGCCGCCCCCGGACGCGAGAGCAAACCCGAATCCATTTCTGATTCTTCTTCGGGTTTGTGGCAGCAGAGGATGCGGCGGGCGGCGTGTCTCGGGTTGATCCGGGCGTGAGCCTGACTCCGGAGCAGGCGCTGGAGCAGGCCGCGCTGGCCGGCATCCACTGCCTCCGCATACCGACGCCCTTCGCGGTCGGGCGGGTCAACTGCTACCTGCTCGAGGACGAGCCGCTGACCCTGATCGACACCGGGCCCAACTCGGGCAAGGCGCTCGACGAGCTGCAGGGCCAGCTCGCGCGGCGCGGCCACTCGATCGACGATCTCGAGCTGGTGATCCTCACCCACCAGCACATCGACCACCTCGGCCTGGTCGAGATCGTCGTCGAGCACTCCGGCGCCGAGGTGGCGGCGCTCGGGCTCGCCGCCGAGCGGCTCGCCGGATTCGGCGAGGAAGCCGAGCGCGAGGACGAGTTCGCGGTCGGGCTGATGCTGCGCAACGGCATCCCACAGGAGGTCGCCCACGCGCTGCAGAGCGTCTCGCGCAGCTTTCGCGGCTGGGGCGCGCGGGCAGTGGTGACCCGGCCGCTCGAGGACGGCCAGGCGATGCCCTTTCGCGACCGCACCCTGCAGGCGCTGCACCGGCCCGGGCACAGCCCCTCCGACACGGTCTTCTGGGACGAGGAGCGCCGCATCCTGATCGCCGCCGACCACCTAATCGCCCACATCTCCTCCAACCCGCTGATCACCCGGCCGCTGGACGGTTCGGCGCAGCGCACCCAGGCGCTGGTCACCTACATCGAGTCGATGAAGAAGACCAGGGAGATGCCGGCCGAGATCGTCCTCTCCGGTCACGGCGAGCCGATCGCCGACCACGTCGCCCTGATCGACGACCGCCTCGCCAAGCACGAGCGCCGCAAGGAGAAGATCTACGCGCTGATCGCCGAGCAGCCTCGCAGCGGCTACGAGGTCGCGCAGGCGATCTGGGGCAACGTCGCCGTCACCCAGGCCTTCCTCACCCTCTCGGAGGTGATCGGCCACATCGACCTGCTGGTCAACGAGGGCCGGGTGCGCGAACTCGACGACGGGGAGGTGATCCGCTATGAGGCGACCGGGTAGGGGACGCTCCGCCAAGCGGCGGATGCTGCTGATCGTCAACCCCTACGCGACGACCGTCTCTGACCGGCTGAAGAACCTGGTGGTCTACGCGCTGCAGGGTCGCTACGAGGTGGAGACGGTCTCCACCGAAGCGCAGAACCACGCGATCGAGATCGGCCGCGAGGTGCGCGACCACGGCTACGACGTGGTGGTCGCCTTCGGCGGCGACGGAACCCTGAACGAGGTCGCGAACGGCCTCGCCGGCACCGACGTGCCGGTCTCGGTCCTGCCTGGCGGCTCGACCAACGTGGTCTGCCGCACGCTCGGCATCCCCAACGACGTGGTCGACGCGACCGAGCACCTGCTCGCCCTGGCCGACGAGTGGGCGCCGCGCAGGATCGACCTCGGCAGGGTCGACGACCGCCGCTTCGTCTTCTCCTGCGGGGTGGGAGTCGACGCCACGGTGGTGAGGCGGGTCGACGCACACCCCCGGCTCAAGTCGCGGGCCGGCCACTACTACTACAGCTGGGCGGCGATCTCGGCCTTCTACCGGCGCTACATGGTGAACCCGGTGCGACTGCGGGTCGAGGTCGACGGCAAGGCCAGCGAGGGGATCACGGCGCTGGCCCAGAACTCAGACCCCTTCACCTACTTCGCCGACTCGCCGATCCGCGTCTGCGAAGGAATCGCGATCGACGATGGCACGCTCTCGCTTGCGGTCCTGAAGCGCGCCGCGCAGCGCGACATGCCGACCCTGATCGCGCGCTTGTTCAGCGAGCGGCGCCCCGCCGCCCGCCACCGACAGATCGAGCACTTCGACGACATCGCCGCCGCCGGCGTCGCCTCGATCTCGGAGACCAGGGACGGCATCGTCCGCCCCTTCCCCGTCCAGGTCGACGGCGATTACATCGGCGAGCGCACGAAGATCGCGCTTGCGGTCGAACCGGGTGCGCTGACAGTCGTCGCCTGAGCTCAGGCAGTCGGAGTGATCCGGTAGGCGTCGAACACCGACTCGACGTTGCGCAGCCGCTGGATGCACTGCTTGAGCTGCTCGGTGTCGCCGACCTCGACCACGAAGCGGTTCTTCACCATCGGGTGCCTGGTCATGCAGCTGGCGCCGAGGATGTTGATCCCGGCCTCCGAGAAGGTGCGCGAGAGGTCCTCCAGCAGGCGGGTGCGGTCGTAGGCGTCGATCTGCAGCTCGACCCGGTAGGAGGACTCGTTCTCGCCGTCCCAGCTGACCTCGACGAAGCGTTCCGGCGACCTTTTCAGGGCCTTGACGTTCTTGCAGTCGGCGCGGTGGATGGTGATGCCGCGGCCGAGCGAGACGTAGCCGGCGATCTTGTCTCCGGGCACCGGCCGGCAGCACTTGGCGAGCCGCACGGCGACGCTGTCGGCACCCTTCACCCTGATCCCGTAGTTGGAGGCGTCCTTGGTGCGGCGCGCCTGGTCCTCGCGAGCGTCGCCGAGTCGGATCGGCGCGTCCTCCTCGACCGCCTCGCCCTCTTTGAGGCGCTGCATCAGCTTGTTGGCGACCGCCTTGGTCGCCACCTTGCCCTGGCCCAGGGCGATGTAGAAGTCGGTCGCCTTGCGGAAGCCCATCTCGCGGATCACCTGCGCGAGCAGCGGCGACATCGCCAGCTTCTGCATCGGCAGGCCGCGCTTGCGCAGCGCCTCCTCGAGCGCCTCGCGCCCCTTCTGCTCGGCGTCCTCGCGCCGTTCCTGTTTGAAGAAGGCGCGGATCTTGTTGCGGGCGCGGCTCGTCCGCACCAGCTTCAGCCAGTCGCGCGACGGACCGCGCTTCTGCTTCGCGGTCAGCACCTCGACGATGTCGCCGGAGCGCAGCTGGTAGTGCAGCGGCACGATCGAGCCGTTCACCTTGGCGCCGACGCAGCGGTGGCCGACGTCGGTGTGCACGGCGTAGGCGAAGTCGAGCGGCGTCGAGCCGGCCGAGAGGTTCTTCACCTCGCCCTTCGGGGTGAAGACGAAGACCTCGTCCTCGAACAGGTCGACCTTCAGCGACTCGAGGAACTCGGCCGGGTCCTGCTCGCCCTCGGCCTCGACCAGCTGGCGCAGCCAGGTCATCTTCTCACGCTGCGGGTCACCGCCGCCGCCCTCCTTGTAGGCGACGTGGGCGGCGATCCCGTACTCCGCCAGGTTGTGCATCTCCGCGGTGCGGATCTGGATCTCCAGCGGCTTGCCCTCCGGCCCGATCACGGTCGTGTGCAGCGCCTGGTACATGTTGGCCTTCGGCATCGCGACGAAGTCCTTGAAGCGACCGGGCAGCGGCTTCCAGAGCGAGTGGATGACGCCGATCGCTCCGTAGCAGTCCTTGACCGAGCCGACGATCACTCGCATCGCCGTGAGGTCGAAGATCTCGTTGAACTCGCGGCCCTTCTTCGTCATCTTCGTGTAGATCGAGAAGAAGTGCTTGGCGCGGCCGGAGATCTCGGCCTCGATCCCGACCGTCTTCAGCTCCTTCGCCAGAAACTCGCCCGCTTTGCTGACATAGACCTCGCGCTCATCGCGCTGCTGGGCGACGAGCTGCTTGATCTCCTTGTACTTGCGCGGGTGCAGGGTGGCGAAGGCGAGGTCCTCCAGCTCCCATTTGATCGCGTGGATGCCGAGCCGGTGGGCGAGCGGCGCGTAGATCTCCAGCGTCTCGCGCGCCTTGGCGAGCTGCTTCTGCTTCGGCAGGGCACCAAGGGTGCGCATGTTGTGCAGGCGGTCGGCCAGCTTGATCAGGATCACCCTGACGTCGGTGGCCATCGCCACCATCATCTTGCGGTAGTTCTCGGCCTGCCGCTCGTCGCGGCTCTCGAAGGTCATCCCGGTGAGCTTGGTGACGCCGTCGACCAGCTGGGCGACCTGCTCGCCGAACTCGGCGCGGATCTCCTCGAGGCTGGCGCTGGTGTCCTCGACCGTGTCGTGGAGCAGCGCCGCGCACAGCGTCTCGGTGTCGAGCCGCATCCCGGCGCAGATCTGTGCGACCCCGACCGGGTGGGTGATGAACTCGTCTCCGGAGCGGCGCAGCTGGTCGGCGTGCCGTTCGCAGGCGAACTCGAAGGCGCGCGTCACCGCCGCGCGGTCGATCGTCGCGACGGCGACCGCGGTGCCGCCGTTGGCCGTGGCGGCGCTGTCGTCCGCGGCGTCGCCTCGGGGCGCCGAGTCGAACTCCTCAACCACGGCGAAGAGGTCGGCGAGGAGCTCCTTCTGCTCTAGGGCTGTTGGCGTCGTTCCAGGTATCGCAGGCCCTCCCGGTGGCGCCTGCCGTAAGCGGCGAACGCCTTGGAGTTCTCGAGATCTGTGCCCTCTGAGGATACGACCCCGACCGAACCGCCACCGCCTTCGGGCGAGCCCTGCACCAGACCGAGCTCGTCGAGCACCCGGAAGCAGCGCGCCGCCGCCTCGGGACTGCGGGGATGGGGACCCGATCCGCGCAGCGCCTCGAGCAGCTCGCTCCCGCCGGCGTCGCCCGCCTCGCGCAGGTCCCGGAACAGGGAGATCAGCGCCGGCCGTCGCGCCAGCTGCTCGTCGAGCATCGCCAGCGCGAAGCGGCGCTCCGGCTCGCCCCAGGCGCTGTGAAGGAAGCCGCCACCGGCGCATGGCAGGGCCGCCAGCTGATCCAGATGCTCGAAGGCGGGCGGGTCGACGAGCACGACGTGCTCGAACCTGGCGGCCAGCTCGGGGTCGGCTTCGAGCGCGCCGGCGTCGGCCAGCACGACGCCGCCGCCACCCAGCGCCACGCGCCGCTCCACGTCGGCGACTGCGGCGAGAACCTCCGAGCCGCACGACGCCAGCTCCGCCACAACCGCCGCGGGCGAGCTGAGCGGCCGCACCTCCTGCCGGCCGACGGGACGACTTCGGACGCTATGCGTCCGTTTTCGTCCGGTCGGCGGGGCCCGTAGCTCGGATTCGAAGCGAGACCACCAGGTGGCATCGGCGGCCACGGTACCTGCGGCGCCGGGCTCACGCGGGTACAGCTCGCGCAGCACGACGCGCGGCTCGACCGAGCCGTTCCAGCGGTTCACCTCGAGCCGCACCGCGGCATCGACCGCGTCGTCCTCGCCGACCCCGAGACCGGAGCGCCCGAAGGCCACCCCAACCGCCCGGTGGCCACCGCTGTGCAGGCTGAAACGGGCGTGCTTGCCTTCCCCCATCGTCCGCACGTCGCGCACCCTTGCGGCGGGGACGAGCAGCCGCACGGCGGGGTTACCCGCCCCGAACGGCGCGAGGCGCTGCAGCTCCTCGGCCAAGTCGAGGCCGATTCCCGCGCCGCCGACCATCGCGTCGATCCGCTCGGTCCGACGCAGGTCCTCCGGGCCGAGCACGCTCGCCGCGTGCGCGGCGAACGCCTCGCGGAAGGCCTCCAGGTCCCCCGCCCGCAGCTCGAGGCCGGCGGCGGCGCGGTGGCCGCCGAACCGCGCCAGGTGCTCGGAGCAGGCCTCCAGCCCGGCCAGCAGGTCGAAGCCGGCGATGCTCCGCCCCGAGCCGCGCCCTCCCCCCTCGCCGTCGAGCGCCACGACGACGACCGGGCGATGGTGGCGCTCGGCGAGGCGCGAGGCGACGATCCCGATCACCCCCGGATGCCAGCCCTCGCCGGCGAGAACCAGGCCGGGCGCCTCGCGCAGCCGCTGCGGCAGCTCGCGCCGGGCGGCCTCCGCTGCTGCGTCCACCTCTCGCTCGGTGGCGCGGCGCTCCGCGTTGGCGCGGTTCAGCTCAGCGGCGATCTCCGCCGCCCGGGCCGCATCGCCGGTCAGGAACAGCTCGACCCCGGCGTCGGCCCGGTAGAGGCGCCCGGCGGCGTTGATCCGCGGCCCGAGGCGGAAGGCGAGGTCACCCTCGTCGAGCTCGGCCGGCTCGCAGCCGGCCGCCTCGAGCAGCGCCCGCAGTCCGGGCCGGCGCGCCCGCCGCGCCTGCTCGAGGCCGCGCCGCACCAGCGAGCGGTTCTCGCCGACCAGCGGCACCACGTCGGCGACGGTCGCCAGCGCGACCAGGTCGAGGTCGTCCTCCGGCCGGCTAGCGGAACCGGCCGCCTCGCGCAGGGCGCTCGCCAGCTTCCAGGCGACAGCGGTGCCGCACAGCTCCGCGAACGGGTAGCCGTCGAGCGCCGGGTGGAGGATCGGGCAGTCCGGCAGCTCCCCGCCCGCTCGGTGGTGGTCGGTGACGACGACCCCCATTCCCAGCGAGCGGGCCAGCGCCACCTCCTCGACCGCGGTGACGCCGCAGTCGACGGTGACGAGCAGCGAAGTGCCCCGCTCGGCCAGCCGCCGCACGTTGCCGGCCGAGAGCCCATAGCCGTCGGCGATCCGGTCCGGGATCAGCCAGTCGCACTCGCCGCCCAGCTCGCGCAGCGCCGCGACCAGGAGCGCCGTGGCGCAGACGCCGTCGACGTCGAAGTCGCCGTGCACGGTGATCCGCCGCCCCCCCTCCAGCGCCCCGAGAACCTGCTCCGTGACGACGCCCATCGAGTCGAACTCGTGCGGAGAATGCGACTCCTCCGCCTCGAGGAAGGCCCGCGCCGCCTGCGGCGTGCGGTAGCCGCGCCGCACCAGGGTCACCGCCACCGGCTCGCTCAGGCCCAGCTCGTCGGCGAGCGCCCGCGCCTCCCGGTAGGAGTAGGGGTCTGCCCGGTATGCGTGGATGGCCTCCGCCACGCTCCCAACCTAGGAAGCGCCGCGGCGGAAATCCCTACCCCGGCAACCGCTCCGAGCGGATTCCCAACGCCCAGACCACGGCCAGGCCGATCGCCACCCCGGGGATCGCGACCAGCGCCGTGCCGACGTCGGTCGTGCCGAGCCCGCGCCCGGTGGCGATCTCGACGATCCCGCCGAAAACCATCGCGCCGACCACGGAGCCGAGGAAGGCGCCGACTATCCCCTGCCAGAAGCGGTCCGGCAGGAACACAGTGAAGTGCCAGAGGGCGATCCCCATCGTGAACCAGACGAGCAGTGCCATCAGACGACCGCCTTCGCTCTCATCTATTCCTCCCGTGCTTGCGACGCTGCTTGCGGCGTTCGCGGCGGCGGGCGTTGCGCTCGCGGCGCTCGGCGCTCGCCGGGTCGGCAGCGGGGGGCGCGGGTTCGCCCTTCGCGGATGGGTCGCCTCCGTCGCCGCTCGGCGGCTCGGCGGTCGCCACCGCCTGCGGCTTCGACTCCTGCCGAGCGGCCACCGCCTCCTCGATCTCCGCGTCGGTCTCGGTGTCCTCGCCCAGCCTGGCCAGCTCGACCTCGTCGGCGAAGGCGGGCACCGCCCCGTCGGCCTCGGCGATCCGCGCCCGCCGCCGCGCGAAGCCGGGCTCGCGCTCCTTCCAGGCGGTCAGCACCGGCGAGGCGATGAAGATCGAGGAGTAGGTCCCGGAGGCGATCCCGACCAGCATCGCGAAGGCGAAGTCCTGAAGCGTGGCGCCGCCGAAGACGAGCAGCGACACCACTGCCAGCAGGGTCGAGAAGCTGGTCGCCAGCGAGCGGGTCAGCACCTCGCTCATCGAGCGGTTGACGATCTGCGAGAAGGCGGCTCGGGGCATCCGCGGCATGTTCTCGCGTATTCGGTCGAAGACGATGATCGTGTCGTAGAGCGAGTAGCCCAAGATCGTCAAGAAGGCGGCGACCGTCCCGCTCGTCACCTCCCGGCCGGTCAGCGAGTAGACGCCCGCGGTGATCAGGATGTCGTGGAAGAGCGCGATCAGCACCGGCACCGCGAACTTCGGGTCGAAGCGGAATGCGACGTAGGCGCCGATCACCAGCAGAGAGAAGATCAGCGCCTTGATCGCGCTGTCGGCGACCTGCTGGCCGAAGGTGGGCCCGACGCTGGTGCTGTCGAAGCCGTTGGCGACGACCCCGTACTCGGAATCGAGCGCCGACTGCGCCTCCTCGACCCGGCTCGGCCGCAGCTGGCGGGTCTGGATCTGGAAGACGTTTTCGCCGAATTCCGGGTCGGAGACCTGCTGGACCTCCTCGCCGCTGACCCCGGCCGTGTCGAGCGTTTCCCGCACCCCTTCCTCGTCGGTCGGCTTTTCCAGCGCAACCTTGATCCGCGTCCCCGACTCGAAGTCGATGCCGAAGTTGAGCTGCTGGGTGGCCAGGGCCAGGGCGCCGACGATCAGGATCGCGCCGGACACCGAGAAGAACCAGCGGCTCGCGCCCATGAAGTTGAAGTGCCAGCGCATCCGCTGACGGGCGGCGCCAAGCGCGCTGGGCGAGCGCAGCAGCCGCGAGCGGCTCATGCTGAGCAGCAGCGCCTGGGTGAAGACGACCGCGGTCAGCAGCGAGACGATCGTGCCGACGCCGAGCGTGAAGGCGAAGCCCTTCACACCGGCGGTCGCCAGCACGAAGAGGATGAAGGCGGTGAGCAGGGTCACCACGTTGGCGTCGACGATCGTCCCGATCCCCCGCCGGTAGCCGGCGGCGATCGCGCTCGCCATCGGGCGGCCAGCGCGCACCTCCTCCTTGATCCGCTCGAAGATGACGATGTTCGAGTCGGCCGCGACCCCGATCGTGAGGATCAGCCCCGCGATCCCCGGCAGGGTGAGGGTGATCGGGATCAGTTTGATCAGGGCGAAGAAGATCACCCCGTAGGCGCCGAGGGCGATCGCCGCGATCAGCCCGAGGAGGCGGTAGAAGAAGAGCAGGAAGAGGACGACCAGGGCGAGGCCGATCACGCCCGCCTTGATCCCGGCGTCGAGCGCCTGGCTGCCGAGCGTCGCCGAGACCTGCGTCTGGCTGATCAGCTTCAGGTTGATCGGCAGGGCACCGATCTGCAGGAAGGTCGCCAGGTCCTGCGCCTCCTGGATGCTGTTGAAGCCGCCGGAGATCTGGGCCCCGGTTCGGCCGTCGATCCCGTCCGGGTTGGTCGCGAAGTTGATGATCGGCGTCGTCTTGACTTCGTTGTCGAGGATGACCGCGAAGCGGCCGGAGAGCCGTTCCGCTTCTTCTTCGGAGGCCGGGCCGATCGCCCGCGCCTGGCCGCGCTGGGCGATCTTGCGGGTAACGTCCTGGAACGCCTTGCGGCCCTTGTCGGTGAAGCCGAAGGTGACGTTGGGCTGCTGGACTTCGTCGAATTCCTGCTTCGGGTTGGTGATGTCGGTGCCGGAGAGCGCCGGGTTGTCCTTCAGCGCGAACCAGCCGGCGTTTTCGATCCCTTCGATCACCTTGCCGTTGTTGTCGGAGGGCTGCTGGGAGACGACGATCGTCCCCGCCGGCACCTTGACCACCGTCCCCTTGCGCGACCGTTTTTTCCCGGTCGCGCTGATGAACAGGTCTTCCTTGGAGAACTCCGGTCCGGCGAGCAGCGTGCGCTTGGCGTCGTTGGCGAACAGGTAGTAGCGCGGTTTGGTCGTCGAGCAGCTGGTGCAATCGGCGACCGGCTTCTGTTCGGAGGCGAGCTTGACCGCGCCGTAGGCGCTCGGGTAGGCGCCGGAGAAGATCAGCTGCTGGTTTTTCTGCTTCGAAGCGCTGCGCCCGGCTTCCTTGAATTCTTCTTCGACTTCTTCGACCGCCGCTTTCGGGGGTTCGCGGCCCGGGAAGCCGCCGATCGTCTTCTCGCGGCCGATCAGGTTCGGTTCCCAGTCGTACATGTGGAGCTGCGCGGTGGTGCCGACCTGTTCGATCGCCCGCTGCGCGTTGGTCACGTCGGGCAGGCTGACCGAGATCTCGCTGGTCCCGAGGCGCGAGACTTCCGGCTCGGAAACGCCGAGCTTGTCGATCCGCTGGCGGATGATCTCGATCGAGCGTTCGATGTCTTCGCCGCTGATTTCTTTCACCTGGCCGGTCGGCGTGCCCTGGTAGACAAGCTCGACCCCCCCCTTCAGGTCGAGGCCAAGCCGGGTCGGCTTGTTGACGACGACCAGCGCCGAGACGACGATCAGGCCGAGAACGAAGAGCAGTACGAAGAGGTTTTTGCGCCGCCCCCCCATCCCCTGGTCAGGCCTCCGGCGTGAGGACGATCAGCAGGCCGCCGTCGTCGTCGTAGGCGGGAAACACGTCGGCGACCGCCTCGGCCGGCAGGTCGCCCTCGGCGTTGACCGCGACCTTCTTGCCGAGCGAGCGGACCCCCCACTCGAGCGACGTCTCGATCGGGTCGGCGACGCCGTCGCCGTCGAGGTCGGCCTGCTCGCCGCCGTCGCCCGGTTCGAGCCAGCGCAGACCGAGCACGTCCTTGACCGGGCGCCCGATCACGTCCTCGTCGGTCAGCCCGGTCAGCTCGAAGCTGCCCCTGCCGGCGTCGATCACCCGCGCCTTCTGATCGCAGACGAAGAAGGCCGCGTTGGGTGCGGGGTAGTAGTCGTCGAGCAGCTCGAAGAGGAAGCCGAAGCCGCACTTGGAACAGCCCTTCGGACGGGTGCTGAAACCGGCCGTGCGGTCGGCGCTCAGCTCCCTGTTGCCGCAGTTGGGGCAGATGAAGAACGGCATCCCCGCTCAGGTTACTCAGAACAGGGATGCTGCTCCATCCGGCACCGGCATCCCGAGGTGCTGGTAGGCCCGCTCGGTCAGCACGCGGCCCCGTGGAGTGCGCTTCAGCAGGCCCTGTTGCAGCAGATATGGCTCGAGCACGTCCTCGATCGTGTCCTGCTCCTCGCCGACCGCGACGGCGAGGGTCGAGAGCCCGACCGGGCCGCCGCCGAACTTCGACGCGATGGTGTCGAGCAGGTTGCGATCGCTGCGATCGAGGCCGCCGGAGTCGACCTCGAGCATCTCCAGACCGGCAGCCGCCACCTCGGCGTCGACCGCGCCGCTGCCTTTCACCTGGGCGAAGTCGCGGACCCGCTTCAGCAGCCGGTTGGCGACCCGCGGCGTGCCGCGCGAGCGGGTGGCGATCGTCCGCGCGCCGGCGGCGTCGATCTCGACCTCGAGGATGCCGGCCGAGCGCACGACGATCTCGGCGAGGTGCCCGGGAGCGTAGTGCTCGAGCCGGTGGCAGACGCCGAAGCGGTCGCGCAGCGGTGTGGTCAGCAGGCCCGCCCTGGTGGTCGCGCCGACCAGGGTGAAGGGCGGCAACGGCAGGGTGACGGTGCGCGCGCCGGCGCCCTGGCCGAGCACAACCGGCAGCTCGCCGTCCTCCATCGCCGGGTAGAGCGTCTCCTCGACCGCGCGGCCGAGCCGGTGGATCTCGTCGACGAAGAAGACGCTGCCCGGCTCGAGCGCGGTGAGGAAGGAGGCGACGTCGGCCTTGCGCTCCAGGGCCGGGCCGGCGGTCTGGACCAGCGGCACGCCCATCTCGGCGGCGACGATGTGGGCGAGCGAGGTCTTGCCGAGCCCGGGCGGGCCGGCGAGCAGGACGTGGTCGAGCGGCTCCCCCCGCCGTCGCGCCGCCTCGATGAAAATCGCCAGCTGCTCGGTGACCTGCTCCTGGTTGACGAAGTCCGCGAGCGTGGGCGGCCGCAGCGAGCGGTCGAGCTCCTCGTCGGGCGGGTCGGCGCGGGCGTCGTGGATGCGGACCTCGTCCTCGACGCCAGGGGTGCGGATCGACTCGTGGCTCATGCCGCCTTGCCCGTCCCGGCCTTGCGCAGCGCCGCCGCGATCAGCTGCTCGGCGTCGCCGCTCTCGACCCCGTCGAGCAGCTGCTCGGCCTCGAGCGGCGCGTAGCCGAGGTTGACGAGCCCGTCGCGGGCCAGGGCGCGGGCATCGCCGCCCTCGACCGCCGCCGCCGCGACCTCCTCCTCGAGCGTCCCGGCGACCTTCTCGCGCAACTCGACGATGATCCGCTCCGCGGTCCGCTTGCCGACCCCCGGCGCTGCCTGGAAGCGCTTCGCGTCACCCGCCGCGATCGCCCGCAGCAGCTCGCGCGCCGGGCCGCCGGAGAGCACCGCGATCGCCACCTTGGGCCCGACCCCGCTGACCGAGACGAGCTGGCCGAACAGATCGCGCTCCTCCTCGGAGGCGAAGCCGAAGAGCGCCAGCGAGTCCTCGCGCGAGACCAGCTCCGCGTGCAGGAAGGTCTCGCGGCCGGTGGCAGGCACCGCCTTCAGCGTCTCCGAGGAGACGGTCAGCCGGTAACCGACCCCGCCGGCGTCGACCACGACGTGGTCGGGGCGGCGCACCATCACCTCGCCGCGCACCGCGGCGATCACCCCGCCACCGCCTTCGCGCTCGCCAGCTCGGCCGCCTCGCGCCGTGCCGCGCCGCCGCCGTGGCAGATCGCCACGGCCAGCGCGTCGGCGGCGTGGTCGGAATGAGGCGGCTCGGGCAGCCCGAGCAGCGTCCCGACCATCCGCTGGACCTGCTTCTTGCCGGCCGCGCCGGAGCCGCAAACCGCCATCTTGATCGCCTGCGGGGTGTAGGCGAAGCAGCTCACGCCGGCCTGCGCGGCGGCCAGCATCGCGACGCCGCTCGCCCGGCCGACCGCCATCGCGGTCTGCGCGTTCTTGCCGAAGAAGACGTCCTCGATCGCCAGCGCCCGCGGCTCATGCCAGGCGATCAGCTCGGCGAGCGAGCCGTGGATCCGCGCCAGGCGCTGCTCCATCGCCATCCCGGCTGAGGTCTCGACGACCCCGCCGTCGAGAGCGACCATGCGGTTGCCCTCGACCCGCACGATGCCGAAGCCGAGGTCGGCGAGGCCGGGGTCGATCCCCATCACGACTTGCATGGGGAGTGATTCTGCGAGGCGGGCCGGATGCCTTTACGCGGCGAGCTTCTGCAGCACCTCGTCGGGGATGTCGAAGTTGGCGTGGACCTCGTTCACGTCGTCGTCCTCTTCGAGGGCCTCGATCAGGTTGAGCAGCGCCTTGGCGTCGTTGCCCTTCACCTCGACCGCGCTCTTCGGCTCCAGCGCGGGCTCGGCCGACTGGACCTCGACCCGGGCGGTCTCGAGCGCCTCGCGGACCGCTCCCAGGTCGCCCGGCTCGCAGAGCACCCGCAGCACCTCGCCTTCCTCCCGGACGTCGTCGGCGCCGGCGTCGATCGCCGCGATCAGGTCGTCCTCGTCGTAGCGCTCGCCGTCGACCGTCAGCACGCCGCGTTTCTCGAAGATCCAGGCGACCGACCCGGGCTCGCCGAGGTTGCCGTTGTGCTTGCTGAAGGCGTGGCGGACTTCGGCGCTGGTGCGGTTGCGGTTGTCGGTCAGCGCCTCGACCAGGACCGCGGCGCCGCCCGGTCCGTAGCCCTCGAAGACGACCCGCTCGATCGCCTCGGCATCGGCGCCGATTCCGGAGCCGCGGTCGACCGCCCGCTGGATGTTGTCCTTCGGCATCGAGGCGTCGCGCGCCTTCTGGATCGCCGTGGCGAGCGCCGGGTTGCCGTCCGGGTCGCCGCCGCCGTCGCGGGCCGCGACGGTGATCGCCCGCGCAAGCTTGGTGAAGAGCTTGCCGCGCTTGGCGTCTGCGGCGCCCTTCTTGTGCTTAATGGAAGACCATTTCGAATGCCCCGACATCTCTGCCATTCTATGAATACGGGGATGTGTCCGGACACCGTCACCCAATCTCGCGAAACCAACCCCGTCAGGGGAATGGCGGCGAGCCTGATCTTCGCCGTGATGCTTTTCGCTGCGCTCGCCCTCTGGACCGCGATCCCGCTCGGCTGGATATACATCGGCTCGAAGGTCGCCGAGTCCCAGTTTCCGGCCGAGGGCCCCTACGCCGTGGTCGCGGTCGGGATCCTCGTCTCGATCATCGCCGACGCCTGGGCGATCGGCCACCTCAACGCCCTCTACGTTCGGGTCACCGGCACCAACCGCTTGGCGCCGATGCGGCCGAGCTGGCTGAAGAGCATGCGCGACACGGGCGGGGCCTCGGGCACGACCACCGTGGTGGAGGCGGTGCTGATGGCCTCCGTGCTGCTCGCCGTGCTCGTCTTCGTTTGCTGGTTCCTGCTGCTCGCCGGCTCGCCGCTCCCCAACCGCTGAGTCAGACGACGAACTTGCCGTCGACCTGGAAGTCCTCGCCGTCGACGACGATCTTGCCGCCGAGGCGCAGGTCGCAGACCAGGTCGGTGTGGACCGCCGACTCGTTCACCCCGCCGGACTCCGGGTAGCTGCGGCCGACCGCCATGTGCACGGTGCCGCCGAGCTTCTCGTCGAGCAGCACCGCGCGGGTGCCGCGGTCGATCGCGTAGTTGGTTCCGATCCCCAGCTCGCCGAGGCGGCGCGCCCCGTC
Organism: uncultured Solirubrobacterales bacterium; assembly: GCA_963730315.1. GTDB lineage: Bacteria > Actinomycetota > Thermoleophilia > Solirubrobacterales > 70-9 > VRUE01. The sequence continues at coordinate 226,231 of CAVSRD010000005.1, forward strand.
GTCGGTATCGAGCAGCCCGATCAGGTACTCCTCGCCCCGCTCGGCGCTCGCCTCGACGACCTTGCCGGCCTCGAAGCGCAGCCTCACCCCGGCGACCTCGCGGCCGCCGATCGTCGCCGGCAGGTGGAACGTCACCTCGCCCTCGACCGAGTCCTCGATCGGGCCCGTGAAGAACTCGCCGTCGGGCATGTTGTGGCGGCCGTCGCATGGGATGAACTTGCGCCCGGCGACGCCGAGCGCGATGTCGGTGCCCGGGGCGATCACCCGCACCTCCTCGTGGCCCTCGATCCACTCGGCCAGCCGCATCGTCTCCGCCGAGGCGCGCTGCCAGGCTGTCAGCGGGTCCTCGTCGTCGGCCAGGCAGGCGGCGTAGTAGAAGTCTTCGTAGTCGGCGAGGCTCATCTCCGCCTCCGCGGCGTAGGCGTTGGTCGGGAACAGCGTGTAGCACCAGCGGAACTCGCCCTTGGCGCTGCGCTCCATCGCCTGCGCGAGCAACTCGCCGGTCGCCGCCTGGCGGCGCATCTGCTTCTCCGGCGGCACCGCGGACAGCTCGCGGGTGTTGCTGCTGGCAGCTATCGCGATCCGCACGTCGGCGTTGGCGAGCAGCCACTCGGAGACCGGCGAGATCCAGTCGAGCTGCGCGTCGTTGGCGTGCTTGTAGTAGGAGGCGGCCTGGCCGTCCAGCGAGGCGTTCACGATCGGGTTGGCGCCGGCCTTCAGCACCTCCTCGTAGACCGCCAGCAGCAGCGGCTGGGCAGCGGCCTCGCCGTCGATCGAGACGACCTCGCCCTCCTTCACCTCGGTCGAGTAGCCGACCAGGATCCTCGCCAGTCGTTCCGTCCTCGGGTCCCTCACGTCTCCGCCTCCTGGCGCTCGCCATACAGGCTCGCGCTTCGTTCGCTCGCGCTAATCATCACCGGAAATCTCGCTCACTCACTCCGCGCTCGCGGGCGCCGGTGGTCATTGCCATGAACAGGGCGTGCAGCCGCGGGTCCTCGGTCAGCTCCGGGTGGAAGGCGCAGGCGAGCACAGCGCCTTCGCGGATCGCCACCGGGTGCCCGTCGTAGGAGGCGAGCACCTCGACCCCGGGGCCGCACCGCGCTACCCAGGGCGCCCGGATGAACACGGCGCGCAGCGGCTCGTCGCCGATCCCCTCGACCGCCAGGTCCGCCTCGAAGCTCTGCAGCTGGCGCCCGAACGCGTTGCGCCGCGCCGTCGCGTCGATCAGCCCAAGGTGGGCGTCGTCGCAGACGATCATCCCCGCGCAGGTCCCGAACACGGTCCCACCGTCGTCGATATGCCCCCGGATCGCCTCCTCCAGCCCCGCCGCCGCGATCCCCTTGACGATCGTCGTGCTCTCCCCACCGGGGATCACCAGCCCGTCCAGGTCGGGCAAATCCGACCCAACCCGGACCTCGCGCACATCCGCCCCCAAGCTCCGCAGCATCTCGAGGTGCGCCTCGAACCCGCCCTGGATCGCGAGGACCCCGATCCGCAGCTCAGGCACCGCGATCCTGGAGAAGGGCGTCGGCCGCCGCCAGCTCGGAGATCTCCAGCCCGGGCATCGCCTCGCCGAGCCCGACCGAAGCCGCCGCGACCCGCTCCGGGTCGTCGAAGTGGGTGGTCGCCTCGACGATCGCCCGGGCGCGCCGCTCCGGATCGGCGCTCTTGAAGATCCCCGAGCCGACGAAGTTGCCCTCGGCACCCAGCTGCATCATCAGCGCCGCGTCGGCCGGCGTGGCGATCCCGCCGGCGCAGAACAGCGGCACCGGCAGGCGGCCGCTCCCCGCAACCTCGCGAACGACCTCGAGCGGGGCCCGGTGCTCCTTCGCGGCGCCGGCCAGCTCCTCGGGCCGCAGCTGGGCGAGCCGCTTGAGCCCGCCGACGATCTCGCGCATGTGGCGGACCGCCTCGACCACGTTGCCGGTGCCGGCCTCGCCCTTGGAGCGGATCATCGCCGCGCCCTCGCCGATCCGCCGCAACGCCTCGCCGAGGCTGGTCGCGCCGCAGACGAACGGCACCTCGAAGGCGAGCTTGTCGATGTGGTTGCTCTCGTCGGCCGGGGTCAGCACCTCGGACTCGTCGACGTAGTCGACCTCCAGCGCCTGCAGCACCTGGGCCTCGGCGAAGTGGCCGATCCGCGCCTTCGCCATCACCGGGATCGTCACCGCCTCCTGGATCCCCTTGATCGTCGCCGGGTCCGACATCCGCGCCACGCCGCCGTCCCGCCGGATGTCGGCGGGAACCCTCTCCAGCGCCATCACCGCGCACGCCCCGGCCCGCTCGGCGATCCCCGCCTCATCCGGGGTGACGACGTCCATGATCACGCCGCCTTTCAACATCTCGGCGAGGCCGGTCTTGACGCGCCAGGTAGCTCTCTCAGCCATCGAGCCCCATATTACGGGGGCGGTGGCTACTTCAGTTTGTAGGCGCGGATGCGGTCCCTATGCGCCGCTTCGTCGCGGGCGTAGAGCCCGTGGGCCAGCCCCTGCACGAGCGCCATCAGCGCCGTGTTGGAGCGGGCGAAGGAGGGGCTGTTCGAGGAGAAGTAGAGGGTCTGCTCGGCGTGCTCGCCAACCTCCGACATCGAGGCGTCGGAGATCGCCAGGGTGCGAGCGCGGCGGTGCAGGGCGAGCTTCATCGCCCGCAGCAGGAGCGGGTGGGCGCGGCCGCAGGAGAGGACGATCACCAGCGTCTCGTCGTCGATCCGCCCGAGCCGCTGCAACGACTCGCCACCGGTGCTGGCGACGATTTCCGCGCGGATGTCGAGCAGGCTGAGGATGTGCCGCAGGTAGCTCGCGAAGAAGGCCATCTGGTCGACGCCGACGATCACCACCCGCTGCGCCTTGGCCAGCGCCGAGACAGCGCCGTCGACCTGCTCGCGGGTCAGGTGCCGGGCGGTTTCCTCGAGGTTGGAGTAGTCGGCGCTGAGCGAGCCCTCCAGCTCGGAGTGATCGAAGGAGAAGAGAGCGGCGCCGGCGGCGACGCCGTCGCCGGCCCCGGTGGCGCTGCGGTACTCCTCGATCGCCGCCTGCTGCAGCTCGGGGTAGCCCTCGAAGCCGAGGGCCTGGGAGAAGCGCACCACCGTGGATGAGGAGGTGCTCGCTCTCCGGGCCAGCTCCTCGGCGGTGAGGAAGGCTGCCTCGTCGAGGTGGTCGACGATGTAGCGGGCGACGTCTTTCTGCGAGCGGGAAAACTCGTCGAAGCGCTCCTGGATGTACTCGGAGAGGCTCTTGAGTTGCGGCGATTTCGTCGCGGTCTTGGTCACGGCCGTCCATTTCGCCGGTCCTCACGCTTTCCCTTCCGATCTGGTTGGATGGATTGGGAAGATGACCCTCGAACGAGCGCTGCGCCTCACGAACCGCAACATGATCGCCTTCGACCTGCTGCTCGGATCGGCTGCGATCGCCGCCCCCGAGGCGACGCTGAGGGTGCTCGGCCACGACGAGCCTTCGCCCGACGCCGCTCACCTGTTCCGCCGCTGCGGACCGATCTGGCTGACCTTCGCGGCCGCCCACGCGGTGGCCGCCGGGCGCGGCGAGCGGCGCGACTGGTGGGCACTGGCCTGGCTGCGGGGCACCGAGATCGCCACCGACGCGCTCTGGTCGGAGTCCCCGGCGGTGAGCCGCCCGGGCGCCAAGCTGGGACTGCGCCTTGCCGGGGTCGGCAACCTGGCGATGGCCGCCGGCTTCGCCTGGCTCGCGAGGCGATGAGCGGGTTTGCCGGGCTGCCCAGTAAGCGCTGGAGCCTGCGCGGCAGCGACGAGGAGGGCAACGAGGTCTGGTTGATCCGCAGCTTCGGGCAGAAGCTCTACCGCTGTCCCGGCTGCCACGGCGACATCCCGATCGGCACCGAGCACACCGTCGTCCAGTACGTGCTGCGGCTCGGCGGCACCGAACACCACCACTGGCACCGGCGGTGCGCCAAGGAACTGCTCGTCCCCGAGCTGCGAGGCGTCAAGCGGGTGCCGACCTCGGAGTCCTCGCGCTCGAAGCTCGAGCGGCGGGGGCGGCGGCCGTCCGGGCGACGCCCCCGCTAGATGACCGACAGGTTGACGCCCTCCTCCCTCTACGCGCGGATCTGGCGCACCTACGTCGGCTGGGGCCGTTCGCTGCTGCCGCTGGCGGCGGTCGTCTTCGTACCGCTCGGCCTGCTCGACGCGATCCCCCTCAGCGTCGACGTCGGCTCGATCGACCTCGGCAGCAGCCTGCTCGCGGCCGGCGTCCTGCTGGCGGCGCTGGCGCTGGTCGGCACCTCGCTGGTCGGCGAGGTCTTCTACAGCGGGGCGGTAGCCGTGGCGCTTACCCATCGCAGCGATGGCGAGCCGCCGACCCTGCGCGAGGTCTCCCGCCACCTCGCCTACGGACGCCTGATCGCGGTCGACCTGATCTACGCCGCCGCGGTGATCGCTGGCATGGTGGCGCTGATCGTGCCCGGTGTCCTCGCCTACATATGGCTGGGCCTGGCGGGGCCGGTGGTGGAGATCGAGCGGCGCGGGGTGCGGGCGGCGTTCGCGCGCAGCGCCCGCCTGGTCCGCGGTCGGTTCTGGCTCGTCTTCGCGGTACTGGCGCCGATCGAGCTGGCGAGCGAGGGCGTCGGCGAGCTGGCCGACCTGCTCGCGCAGGCGCTGCTCGGCCACACCCTCTGGGCGGACTGGCTCGCCGAGTCGCTCTCGAACCTGGTCGCCACACCCTTCCTCGCCGTCGCCTGCGTGCTGCTCACCGTCGACCTGATCGCCGAGAAGGACGGCGCCGCGCCGCCATTACACTCGGCCCCGACCAGCCGATGACCACCGCCTCGATCTTCAGCGACTTCTGGAACGACCAGATCCTCGCTAACGAAAAAGAGGGCATCTTCCTGGTGCTGGCCGGCTTCGTCCTCTCCTTCGCCTTCATCCGCATGAGCACCCGGCTGATGCGCAGCCCGCGGGTGCCCTGGTGGCCCGGCAGCGTGGTCAGCGACAGCGGCGTCCACCTGCACCACCTGGTCTTCGGCATCGTCACGATGATGGTCGCCGGAGCGCTCGGCTTCGTCGCCCTGGGCGATAGCCCCTACGCCGAGATCTGCGCCTTCTTCTTCGGGATCGGAGCGGGCCTGACGATCGACGAGTTCGCGCTCTGGGTCTACCTGGACGACGTCTACTGGGCCGAGCAGGGGCGCAGCTCGATCGACGCGATGGTGATCGCGGCGGCGGGGATGCTGCTCGTCCTACTCGGGCTCAGCCCGTTCAGCTTCCACACCGGGTCGGTCGAACAGACCGTGGGCAGCATCCTCGGCGCGGCGACCGCGTTCCTCCTGGTCGCGATCTGCTTCGCGAAGCAGCGGGTCCTGCACGGCACGGTCGGCTTCTTCCTCTTCCCGCTGGCGATCTACGGCGCCGCCCGGATCGCCAAGCCGGGCTCGCCCTGGGCGCGGCGCCGCTACGGCGAGCGCCGCCCCGCCAAGCAGGCGAAGGCCGAGGCCCGCTTCCCGCCCGACCGCCGCACCGAGCGCTTCAAGAACGCCTTCCGCGACCTGGTCGGCGGCAAGCCGAGTGAGGGCGTCGCCGCGGCCAGAGACGAGGCGCTGGCCGCCACCCGCGAGGCCGCCGAGGAACTGCGCAGCCAAGCCGAACGGGTGGCGCACCCGGGCAGTCGCCCGAAAGATCCCTAGCCGTTCTGCGTCATCAGGCCGATCTCGTGCCCCTCGGGGTCGGTGAAGAGGGCGATCTGGCCGTTCGGGATGTCCATCGGGCCCATGCCCCGCTTGCCTCCCAGCTGCTCGGCCTTTGCAAGCGCCTCCTCGAGGTCGTCGACCTGGACATAGAAGGTGACGTGTCCCGGGTGACCTTCGGGCGCCGCGCCGACTCCACCCGGGATGCCCTCGCCACCGGTGTCGACCGTCGAGTACGGAGCGCCGTCCATGTCGGTCAGCTTCCAGTCGAACAGCTGCGAGTAGAAGTCCTTCAGCGCCTGGTGGTCCTTGCCGGCCACCTCGAACCACATCGTCGGGTTGCCCATCGGTCTGCCTCCTCTTGGTCGGTTGCCTTCTTGTTCGAATGCTCGCCCGGCCGGCTCAGTCCTCGCCGCCGGCGCCCTCGGGGGTCGCCCAGGGGTCGGCCCCGGGATCGCCGCCGGCCGCGGCGGTCGCCAGCCGGTCGGCGTAGTGCTGCCAGCCGAGACGGTGTTTCTCGGCGACCTCGGCGCTCGGCAGGTCACGATGCGCCAGCTGCAGGCGGGTGCCGTCGCCGTCGGCCTCCAGCAGCACCTCGACTGTGCTCGATCCCGGCGCGGTGGTCGAGTCCGCGGCCTCCCAGCCCCAGGTGAAGACGGCGCGACGCGGCGGGTCGAGCTCGACGTACTCGCCGCTGGCGACGTCGCGGCCGTTGATGTCGCAGCGAAAGCGGCCGCCGGGACGCGGATCGAGGTCCGCGGCGCGACCCATCCACTGGATCATCTTGTCGGGGTCGGTGAGGAACTCGAAAACGATCTCAGGACTTGCGGCGATGTGGGTCTCCACCTCGACCGCCGCGCCCGTCTCTGCGCTTGCCACGTGTCTTCCTCCTCTGCTGCTCCAGCTCGGCGGCCAACCTCAGCCGCTCGAGACGTTCGGTCCAGAACCTGTCCAGAAAGTCGCGAAGCCCGGCCAGTCCCTCCGGTCGCGCCCGGTAGATGCGGCGGGCGCCCTCGCGGCGCTCGCCGAGCAGGCCCGCCTCACGCAGCACCCCCAGATGCTGCGAGACCGCCGGCCGCGAGACGTCGAAGCGCGAGGCGATCTCGCCGGCGCTCATCTCCTCCTCGCGGACCAGGCTGAGGATCTCGCGGCGGCGCGGCTCGGCCAGCGCCCTTGCGACGCGGTCAAGCGACTCACGCTCGTCGGCCGTCGTCTTCACGCTCATATATTTAAGCACAGCCTTACGGAAGTGACAACTTACAAAGCGAGGGCGGTCGTCCCGGGGGCCCTACTCCCCCATCGCCTTGATCACCAGCCGCTTCGGGCGGCGGCCGTCGAACTCGCAATAGAAGACCTGCTGCCAGGGGCCGAGGTCGAGGCGCCCGGCGGTGACCGGGACGATCGCCTGGTGGTGGACCAGGAGGTTCTTCAGGTGGGCATCGCCGTTGTCCTCGCCGCCGCGGTGGTGACGGTAGTCGCCGCCCCCGGGCAGCAGTTCCTCTGCGACTCGGTCGGCGGCCGGCTTCCAACTCGGCGGCGCGACCTTGTCGAGCCACTCGATGACGTCCTCGTGCAGGCCGGGCTCGTCGTCGTTGACCCAGACGCCGGCGGTGATGTGCATAGCCGAGACCAGCACCATCCCCTCCGCGATGCCGGCGGCGTCGACCGCGGCCTGAACGTCAGGGGTTATGCGGATCAGCTCGCGCCGCTCGCTCGTCTCGAAGGTCATGTAATCGGTGTGCGACTTCACTCGTTCCCCCTTTGGCGATGGCAGACAGTCGGTTAGCGTAGGCCCGCGATGCAGTCCGCGGCCTTGCGATTCCTCGTCCAGCCGCTCGCGCTCGCCCTGGCAGTGGGCGTCGCCTCCTGTGGCGGCGGCTCGGAGCCGGGCGGGCGGGCGGCACCGCGGCCGCAGTTGACTCTCGCCGCACCCACCCACCATCCGACCGTGGGTGCGCCCTGGCGGATCGCGATCCGCGCCTTCGGACCCGGCGGCCGCCCGCTTCGAGCCGAGGTCCGCTACCGGTTCCTGTTCGGCGGCAGCGTCGTCGCCCGGCGCTCGCATTACCGGTTCAGCGGGACGTTTCACGACACCCTGCGCTGGCCGGCCCGCTCCGCCGGGCTGCCGCTGACCTTCCGCGCCGTGGTGACGACGCGGTTCGGCAAGCGCAACCTCGACTACCGGGTTCGCGTGAGGCGATGAGCGGCGGGGTGGCACTCGAGGTGGAGCGGGTCTCGAAGACGTTCGCCGGCCGGATCCAGGCCCTGCGCGACGTCTCGCTGCGGGTCGCGCCGGGCGAGGTGGTGGCGATCGCCGGCCCCTCGGGCTGCGGCAAGAGCACGCTGCTCAACACGATCGCCGCGATCGAGCGCCCCGACTCGGGCCGAATCCTGGTCGACGGCGTCTCGGTCGTCGACATCCGGCACCCGGCCGTCTACAGGCGCGACACGGTCGGCTTCGTCTTCCAGCTCCACCACCTGCTGCCGATGCTCACCGCCCGGGCGAACGTCGAGCTGCCGCTGATCGCCGCCGGCGCCTCCCGCGCCGAGCGCCGCCGCCGCGCCACAGAGCTGCTCACCGAGGTCGGACTCGGCGACCGGGCGGAGGAGCGACCGGCGACGCTCTCGGGCGGCGAGCGCCAGCGGGTGGCGGTGGCGCGGGCGCTCGCCAACGAGCCGCGCCTGCTGCTCGCCGACGAGCCGACCGGCTCGCTCGACACCGAAAGCGGCCGGCTCGTGATGACGCTGCTCGAACGGGCCCGGGAGCGCCGCGGCACGACACTGCTGATCGCCAGCCACAACCGCGGCCTGGGCGAGCGCGCCGGCCGCGTCGTGCAGATGGTCGATGGAGCGCTCGCCGAGGGCTCGGCGTGAGGACCTAAAAGCGCCCCAGCAACTCGGCCGGCGGCCGGCGGACGACCCGCCAGGCGGGGTAGATCCCGCCCAGCACGCCGATCGCCAGACCGATCAGGAATCCGCGCCCAACGCTCCACAGCGACAGCACCGGGCTGACGAAGCCCGACGCCGAGAGCAGGCCGACGATCAGATGCCCCAGCGCGACGCCGGCCCCGACGCCGAGCGCGGCGCCGAGCAGCCCGACCGCGGCCCCCTCGCCGACGACCAGCGAACCCACCTGGCGCGGGCTCCACCCGATCGCCGCCATCAGCGCCAGCTCGCGCCGGCGCTCCAGCACCGCCATCGCCATCGTGTTGGCGACGGCGATCGCCCCGAGGACGAGGGCTAGCACCGCGATCGCCAACACTGCCTTGGTGACGATCTCGAAAGCGGGGTTGGCGCGGGCCGCCTCCCCGGGATTGGCGATCGTCATCGTCCCGGGAACGGCGCGGCGCAGCGCCGCCGTGACCGCGTCCAGCGAGGCGTTCGGCTTCAGGGTCACGGCGATCGTCGTCACCCCGCTCCGGCCACCTACGAGGCGCTCGGCTGCCGGCAGCGGCAGGACCGCACCGGCGTCCTCGAAGGCGATCCCGGCGTGGTAGACGCCGACCACCGGGAAGCGCTCACCCTTCAAGGCGATCTCATCGCCCGGCCTGAGACCCAGGCTGCCGGCCAGCCCGTCGCCGACCACCGCCTCGTTGCCGCGCCCCAGCCGCCCTTCCGTCAAGACCAAGCGCCGCGCCACGAAGCCGCCCGGTTGCAGGCCGAAGACGATCGCCGCGGGCGATTCGGGCAGCGCTTCGGTCACCAGCAGGATCGGGGCCGCGTTTTCGACGCCGGGCTGGCGCTCCACCTTCGCGACCACCGATTTCGGCAGGACCGACGCAGTCGGGTCGGCCACACCGCTCTGAAAGAGCCCGAAGCTGGAGCCGCCGAGATTGCTGAGCCCGCCGACGCTCTGCTTGAGGCCCTGGGTCAGAGCCAGCAGGGCGACGATCGTCGCCACGCCAATTCCGATCCCGGCGGCGGTCAGCGCCGTCCTGCCCCGGTTGCGCACCAGGTTGAGGACGATCAGCCCGATCACGGCGCGATCATAGGCGAGCCCGGGTGCGGCGGCTCCCCGTGGTTCCTCCACCGCTTTCCTGCGGCGAATCCCCGATGCATCGTCGACGCTCGCGCTGCAACCTTGGAGTCGTGAGCGAGACGCCCGCTGGCAACGGTTCCGCCCCCGCGAACGTCGTCGTCCTCGGCGGCGGCTTCGGAGGGCTGGAGACGGCCTTCGACCTGCGCCTGCTGGCCGGTGAGCGGGCGCGGATCACGCTGATCTCCGAGAGCGACCACTTCCTCTTCAAACCGAACTCGATCTACGTCCCGTTCGGACTCGACCCCGAGCGCCTCAAGGTGCCGCTGGCCAAGCCGGCGGCGCGAAAGAGCATCGAGCTGGTCCAGGCGAAGGCGCACGGGATCGACCCCGACGCCCGCGAGGTCGAGGTCGACGGCCGCTCCGTCCCTTACGACTTCCTCGTCGTCGCCACTGGCGCCGGGATGCGCGCCGAGGAGATCCCCGGGCTCGCGGAGCTGGCGATCAGCCCCTGGACCCCGGTCGACATGCTGCGCCTCCGGGCCGGCTTCCAGGGACTGCTCGACGCGGCTGGCGCCCGCCGACCCCAGCGCGTCCTCTTCGTGGTGCCGCCGAACAACAAATGCGCCGGGCCCCTGTACGAGATCGTCCTGATGCTCGACACGTGGCTGCGCCGCAAGGGCGCCCGCGTGAACACCGAGGTCGTTTGGTCGACCTTCGAGAGCAGCTACATCCAGGCGTTCGGTCCGCGTCTGCACGAGGTGGCTGCGGCGGAGTTCGAGCGGCGCGGCATCGCCGGTCACACCGACTGGGTGGTCGACCGGGTCGAACCGGGGACTGTCTCCTACGCGAACGGCGAGCAGCTCGGCTACGACCTGCTGGTCGCCTTCCCCCCCTACATAGCCTCCACCCCCTTCCCGGGGCTGCAGGCCGACGACCGCGGCTTCCTGGCGACCGAGCTGGGCAGCCGACGCCTGGTCGGCAACCCGGAGATCTTTGCCGTCGGCGACGCCGGCGACTTCCCCGTCAAGCAGGCCTTCCTCGCCTTCCTGCAAGCAGATGCGGCCGCCGCGCACCTGGCCGCCGAGCTGCTGGGCGGCGAGCCGCAGGTCAGCTTCGACCCGGTCAGCATGTGCGTGATGGAGCAGTTCGACAAGGCGACCTTCGCCCAGGTGCCGCTGCGGCTGACCGGCGACCCGGCGCATCCGACCGAGGTCCGGCCCGACGCCAACGGCGACTACCGGGTGGGCAGCTCGAAGGCCTGGCGGGCCGGCAAGAAGATGCTCGGCCTATCCGTCCCCTGGCGCTTCGGACGCGGCGAGCCATTCCACGGCGGCGCCTTCTGGCGGGGCATGGACGCCGGACTCAGGGCGATGTCCGGCGTGCTCGCCAAGTAACCCTCCTAGACTGCCGTTAACAAGCGTCATGCGGCGCCTCGTCTTCACAACCACGCTGGTCGCGGTGCTGCTCGGCGCCGCAGCCGCTCGTGGGGAATCGGTTCAGGAGGGACGACTGCGCGTCGACTTCAATGCCGGTTTCGCGCCCCACGCCCTGCCGCGCGAACGGCCGGCGCCGGTGCGGATCAGCCTCGACGGCTCGGTAGCGACCGACGATGGCAGCCGCCTGCCGCAGCTCCGCCGCATCTCGATTGCCCTCAACCGCTACGGCCGGCTCACCACGCGCGGCCTGCCGACCTGCGCTCGCGGAGAGCTCGAGTCGACCTCCAGCGCCACGGCACTGAGGCGCTGCCGCGGCGCCTTGGTCGGCCGCGGCCGCTTCGGCGCCGACGTCGCCTTTCCGAACCTGGCTCCGTTTCCGGTCGAGGGCAGCGTCCTGGCCTTCAACAGCAGGGTCGGCGGCAAAGTCGCGATCCTCGTCCACATCTACGGCACGAGCCCGGTCAGGGCGTCGCTGGTGTTGACCTTCAAGGTCTCCCACCGGCGCCGCGGCACGTTCGGCACGGTGCTCTCGACCACGATCCCGAAGATCGCCTCCGACGTCGGCTACGTAACCGACGTCACGCTCTCCTTCGGCCGCCGCTACCGCGTCGGGAGCGAACGGCTCAGCTTCCTCAGCGCCCGCTGCGCCGCGCCCGCCGGCTTTCCCGGCGCGCTCTTCCCCTTCGCCCGGGCAAACTTCCTGTTCGCCAACGGGCAACGCCTCACCAGCACGGTGGTCCGCGACTGCGCGGTTCGCTAGCCGCGACGGCCGGCTGGCGGTTCGCCTGGTGCATACAGCCAGGCGTCCATGGGGACCTCGCGCGGATCCGCCAGCGGCGAGCGGGCGTCCAGCCACCGCGGTGCGCCGAGCAGCCAGCGGTCGCCGCAGGGCACGACCTCGGTGAGCAACTCGAGGTAGGAGACCTGGGGGGTTTCGACGCCGAATCCGAACAGCAGCTCAGGCCCGAGGGAGGCGTTCATCGCGGCTCGGCCCTCGACGAGGCGGCGGTAGTCGTTCCTGGCCAGCTCGCCGCGATGCGCGGCCAGCGCGGCGAGGATCTCCTCGAGGCGACCCCGGTCGAACACCGTGCCCAGCGTGGGCTGGGGCAGCGAAGCCCACAGTCCCCACATCCACCACCGCGGCCCGGCCGGCTCCCCCGTGCGCAGTGCGTCGCGAACCGCACGCGCCACGACCTCGTGGCCGTGGTGGCGGTCGTGCGGGCTCGGCGAGACGACGATCTCGGGTTCGAGCAGGCCGATCTCCCGCTCGGCGAGCCCAACCAGCGCCGCGTAGGCGGCCGCGTGGTCGTCGTCCGGTGAGATCGCGATCGGGCGCTCGGGGAACCGCAGCTCGAAGCGCACGCGACGACAGGCATCGAGCAGCTCCCTGGCGCGGCGCAGGTGCTGTCCCGGCCTGCCGAGGCCACACGCCACGTTGACGATCCGCCAGCCGGCGTCGCGAAGCGCCATCAGGGTGGCGGGCGCACCGATCAGCTCGTCGTCGGGGTGCGGGGAGAAATGCAAGGCGACGCCGCTCAGGGCCCAGGCCTCCTCCGTTTAGGGCGCGTACTTTTCGCCTTCTTCGATCCCCTTCTGCGCTTCTTCCTTGCCCTTTTCGATCCCCTTCTGCGCTTCTTCCTTGCCCTTTTCGATCCCCTTCTGCGCTTCTTCCTTGCCCTTTTCGGCTTCTTCCTTCGCCTTTTCGATCCCCTTTTCGGCTTCCTTCTTGCCCTCTTCGACGCCCTGCTTGGCTTCTTCCAGGCCCTTTTCGACGCCTTCCTGGGCCGGGCCGGTGGTCGTGTCGCTGCCGCCCCCGCAGCCCGACCAGGCGACGCCGGCGATCCCGATCGCCAGGACGGCAAGCGCCGGCCAGGCGCGCCGGCCGCGCTTCAAAGCTCTCTCGGACACACGGACTCCTCTCGTTCGCGCAGCGGCATCAAGTCAATGCGATCTTCGCACTCGCGGGGCCGGAGCGCCAGCGGGTCGCCTTTTAGGATCGATGCATGGCCGAGCTCCACGTCCTGCGCGTCTTCGTCAACGAGGAGGGCGAGTGGGGCAATCCGCTCGGGGTGTTCCTCGAGGGAGCCGAGGTGCCGGAAGCAAGGCGCACGCCGGTCGCGGCGGAGCTGGGCTTCAGCGAGACGGTCTTCGTCGAGGATCCGGCGTGCGGCCGGATCAGCATCCACACGCCCGCGGTCGAGCTGCACTTCGCCGGTCATCCCACAGTGGGGACCGCGTGGCTGCTTGCCCGCGAGGGGCTGCCGGTCGAAGCGCTGCAGCCGCCGGCGGGCCGGGTCGGCGTGCGGGTGGATGCGAACGACGCTTTCGTCACCGCCCGGCCGCAGTGGTCGCCGCCGTTCGAGTACGTGCAGCTCGGAGCGCCGGCCCAGGTCGGAAGGCTCGACGGGCCTCCCAACGGCGCCGGCAACACCTACGCCTGGGCCTGGATCGACGAGGCGGCCGGCACGATCCGGGCCCGCTCCTTCGCCCCCGAGGCGGGCATCGAGGAGGACGAGGCGACGGGCTCCGCGGCGCTCGCCCTCTGCGCCCGCCTCTCCCGCCCGATCGTCGTCCACCAGGGACGCGGCTCGGTGATCCACGCCGGTCCCGCCGGCGACGAGCTGGTCGAGGTGGGCGGGCGGGTGTCGCTCGACGAGGTGCGCGAGCAAGCCGTCTGAGCCGCCCGGCCCTGCCCTATACTGGCCAGCCAGCCAGTAGCAATCGTCCGCGCAGCGAAGTCACAGGAGATCCAGATGACCGCGACCGACGGCAATCTCGAAGACGTGCTCGTGATCGAGCGCGAGCACTGGGCCGGCGGGCCACCCCACGAGCTGTTCAAGCAAATGCGGGCGGAGTGCCCGGTCCACTGGACAAGCCGCGTCACCGAGTTCCCGGAGGCCGCCGGCTTTTGGTCGGTGACGACCGCCGACGACGTGCACGAGGTGAGCCGCGACTGGCAGACCTACTCCTCCGAACGCGGCGGCATCACGGCGATCACCGCGGTCTTCCCGCTCGAGCTGATGCGGGCGATGTTCATCGGCATGGACCCGCCCAAGCACGACCGGATCAAGGCTCTGTTCCAGGCCGGCTTCACCCCGAAGCGGATCGCCGCGCACGAGGAGGAGATCCGCAAGATCGTCGTCGACGTCCTCGACGAGCTCGACGGCCGGGAGAGCTGCGACCTGGTCGTCGACGTCGCCCAACCCGCCGTCTCCCGCGTGATCGGCAGCTTCATGGGGATCCCGAAAGAGGACGACGCGATCTGGGCCGAGCTGATGAACTCGACCCTCGGCGTAAGCGACCCCGACCTCAACCCCGGCGGGATCGACGAAGCGGTCGAGAGCATCGTCCCGGAGATCTTCGAGCGCTGCGGCAAGATGATCGCGGCCCGTCGCGAGAACCCCACCGACGACCTGACCAGCGTCCTCGTCCACGCCGAGGTCGAAGGCGAGAAGCTCGAGGAGCACGAGATCGTGATGGGCTTCTTCCTCCTCGTCGCGGCGGGCAACGACAGCACCAAGGCGACCTACTGCAGCGGGATGCGGGCGCTGATCGAACGCCCCGACCAGCGCCAGCTGCTGCTCGACGATCCCTCGCTGATTCCAGGCGCGGTCGAGGAGGCGCTTCGCATGTTTCCCGCCTTCGCCCACTTCCGCCGCACCGCGACCCGCGACACCGAGCTGCACGGCCGGGAGATCCGCGAGGGCGACAAGGTAGTCATGTGGTACGCGTCATCGAACCGCGACGAGTCGCGCTACGAGGAACCCGACCGCTTCGACGTGCTGCGCAACCCCGAGCATCAGGCCTTCGGCGCCGGCGGTCGTCACTTCTGCCTCGGCACCGCTCTGGCCCGGCTCGAGCTGCGGATTCTGATCGAGGAGACCCTCGCCCGCTACCCGAACATGGAGCTGGCCGGCCGGCCTGTGTTCGTCGAGTCGGCCTTCATCAACCAGCTGAAGACGCTGCCGGTGCGCCTCTCGCCGTAGCCGCTCCTCTGGCGGACGCACCCGCGGGAAGTTCGAGTCGATCCCCGCGGGGCGCGCCCTCGGCATCGGCCGCCCAACCCGCTCAGGCCAGGTCGTCGACCGCCGCTCGGTAGACCTCCAGCGCCTCCGCCATCCCCTCCCCCAGGGCGGCGTCGACCACCCCGAGTTCCTCGACCACCAGCGAGGCGCGGGCGTTGATCCGTTCGAACTCGTCGTTCGCTTTCAGCGCGGTCATCTGCTCCTCCGAGCCGCGGATCAAGATGAACCCGCCCAGACCCCCTCCGTGGGGCCCCAGCAGGGAAGCCTCGAAGCTCTCGATCTCACCTGCGTCCTGCAGCCTCCCCTGGAGCGCGAGAGCTTCGTTGAACACATCCAGGCCAACCGTCTCCCTCCCGTGGATCGGCGCCCCCCATCCGATGAACACTCCTGCATCAGCCATGCGAACCTCCTATTTACGAGGGAGCTTTCAACCATAGGCAGTGGGATGCGAGCGGTCAAGGCGGGCGCCGGGAGTCACAGCCCGAGACCGCCCACCCCCCGCTCGCCCCAGCCGAGGTGGTGGGCAAGCTCGTGGCGCAGGGTTCGCTCGACCTGGCGGGCGAGCAGCTCACGGTCATGGCCGAAGTCGCGTTCCAGCGTGTCGCGGTAGATGACGATCCGGTCCTCGAAGCGCTCGCGCGCCACGCCGTCGCCGAAGTACTGACCGTATGCATGCGCCTCGCCCCCGAGGTCGGAGACCACCACGGCGAGCTTCGCCAGCACCTCCTGAAATTCGTCGGGCAACCGATCGATTGCGTCGGCAACCAACGATTCGAACTCGTCGGGCTCGGGAGCCTCGGCCATGCCCCAACGGTAACCGGAGCCTCGCGGTTGTGGCAGGATCGGATGCCGATGCGCTTCGCCGCCGATCGCCCGCTTGGCGTCGCCCCTGCAACCGTGCTCGACTACCGCGAGCTGGCGCGCCGCCGGCTGCCGCGTCAGCTGTTCGACTACGTCGACGGCGGCGCCTGCGAGGAGACGACGATGCAGGCCAACGTCGCCGACCTCGAGGCCGTGCTGCTGCGCCAGGTCGTGATGCGCGACGTCAGCGTCCGCGACCCCGCGGTCGAGGTGCTGGGCCAGCGGCTGGCGCTGCCGATCGTGCTGGCGCCGGTCGGGCTCGCCGGAATGCTCGCGCGCCGCGCCGAGGTGCAGGCGGCGCGTGCCGCGGAGGCGGCGGGCGTGCCGTTCGTCGAGTCGACTGTCTCGATCTGCGGTGTCGAGGAGGTGGCGAGGGCGACGGCCGCGGCACCCTGGTTTCAGCTCTACGTGATGCGCGACCGCAGCTACGCGGAGGACCTGATGGGGCGCGCCGCGGCGGTCGGCTCGCCGGTGCTGGTGCTGACCATCGACCTGGCGGTGGTCGGCGCGCGTTATCGCGATACGCGGAACGCCGTGGTCGGCCAGCCGGGCACCTGGGCGAGGGTCCGCCGCGGACTCGACCTCATCGCCCATCCGCGCTGGATCGCAACGGTGGCGCTCGGCGGCCGGCCGCTCAGCTTCGGCAACCTCGAGAAGGCGGTTCCCGGGGCGCGCTCCCCGGCCTCGTTCAAAGACTGGGTCGACGCGCAGTTCGATCCCAGTGTCACCTGGGAGGACGTCGCCTGGGTTCGCGACAACTGGAAGGGCCGGCTCGTGGTCAAGGGAGTGCTCGACCCCGACGACGCCCGCCGCGCGGTCGACGCCGGGGTCGACGGGATCGTCGTCTCCAACCACGGCGGGCGGCAGCTCGACGCGGTGCCCTCGACCGCGCGGGCCCTGCCCGCGATCGCCGACGCGGTCGGCGACCGGGTCGAGGTGCTGGCCGACGGCGGCGTGCGCACCGGGCTCGATGTGGTGAAGATGGTCGCGCTGGGCGCCCGCGCGGTGCTGATCGGGCGCCCCTGGGCTTGGGCGGTGGCGGCTCGGGGAGAAGCCGGCGTCCGCCACGTCCTTGCTGGGATCACGGCCGACATCGACACCGCGCTCGCCCTCACCGGTCGGACGTCGCCTGCGGCGCTGGACCGATCGGCGCTCTGGCGCTAGGGGCGTTCCGGCGGCCCGATCAACGGCGCCTTGATCGGCGCGGCCACCCCGAGAAAGGCGACAAGCTGGTAGCCGCCGGGGTTGGTCTGCACGGGCCTCTGCTTCCAGTTGTTGGCCAGCCAGACGTTGCCGGAGGGGTCGACCTGGACGCCCGTGTCACGCACCAGGCCGTCGAAGCCGTAGCCGGTTTTGCGGGGTGAGATCGAGGCGCCGGTGCGACGTTTCCCGGGTGGGCAGAGCTTCGGCCTCGTGCCGCAGACCTGGGAGAGGCGCTGCCCGCCGAAGTTGGCGACCCAGACGGTGTCGTTGCCGTCGACCGCGATCCCCCAGGGGGTCTGCATCCCCGCGCCGAAGAACGGTTTGCGGCGGGCCGGTTCGCCGTTCGGCTTGAGCAGGACGACTGAGCCCTTTGTGGGGCCGCCCTCGAAGCGCAGGGCTTCGGGGCAGAAGGCGACCACGACCTTGCCCGAGTTCGCGACCCACATGTAGCCGCGGCTGTCGGTGGCGATGCCCATCGGCCGGTGCAGGCCATGGCCGGTGACCGGCGAGTTCGGGGCCGGCGTGCCGTCGGGGCGTAGGATCGCCACGTTGTCGCTGCCGTTGCCGGTGACGAAGGCGTAGCCGGCGGCGTTGACGGCGATGTCGAACGGCGCCGCGAGACGGGTCCGGACCTTCCCGATGTTCGTCGCCGCGAAGGGGTCGCCGCGTGGGTAGCGGGTGACGCTGCTGTTGCCGCAGTTGGCGATCCAGATGTTGCCCCTGCGGTCCGAGACGGTGCCCTGGGGCGCGTCGATGTTGCCCTGTTCGTAACCGCCCTTCGTCACCCGCTTGCCGTTTTCGATCACCGTGTGGAAGTCGGGCGAGATCGCTTCGCCGTTCGGCTTGAACAGGGAGACGCTGTTTTTCGGAGGCGTCTTCGTGCAGTTTTTCGCCGCGAAGCCGAAGTTGCCGACCCAGAGCCGGCCTTTGGGGTCGAAGCTGACCCCGTAGCCGGCGCCGTTGATCCCGCCGCCTTCATACGGCGACGCCGGGTATCCGCGTCCGGTGGGCGTGAAGCGGAGCAGCTGTTCGCCGGCGCAGGGGTTGCCTCTGATCTGTCGCGTGTATTCGTAGTTGTTGATCACCCAGGGGCTGCCGCTGGAGTCGATCGCGATGTTGCCGGGGCCGTTCATCGTCCGCGGCACGCCTTCGAAGCGAAGCGCCAGGGTCCAGGCGTCGGGGCGCTCGCCGCGGCCGAGGTAGGGGCCGTAGACGGGGCGCGCCAGGCGCGAGAGCCTGAACAGGCCGCGCACGTTGTGCCACGGGTAGCGGGCGATCGCGACCATCGCCTCCAGGGTGTTGCCCGAGGCTGCCGCCCCCGGCCCGGCCGCCAGCCGCAGCAGCTGGGCGCAGCGGGCGCCCGGGCGCCGGCAGGAGGCGACCAGGTTGGCCAGGGAGTCGAAGGTCTGAAGCGTGGAGGTGGAGCCGCCGTTTGGGAAGCGGCTCAGGATCGGCGCCACGCCGCCGCTGCGGCGGCCCACCAGATCCCTGGTCATCGCCGCCGCGTTGCGCAGCCCGGGGTTCTTGCCGGCGATGCCCTCGCCGCTGAAGAACTGCGCCATCGCGAAGGCCATTGCCACGGTCGTGCGCTCGTTGATCGTCGCCCGCCGCGGCACGCGGCGGTCGCCGAGCGCGGCAGCGAGGCGATAGGAGCTGACCGGGACCGGGAACCCCGCTTCGGCGCCGCCCCCCTGCCTGGCGGCGACCAGGTAGCGGACGCCGCGCCGGGTCGCCCCCCTGAAGGAGAGGCTGAAGGAACCGCCGCGCCGGGTCACCGTGGAGCCGAGCCGCTGCGGCTGCGCCCCGCCGGGGCTGGCCTGGTACAGCGAGACGCGGAAGGCGCGAGGCAGAGGGTTGCCCTGCACCTGCCCTTGGACCGTCCCGCTGGCCGCGACTGCCGCCTGGACGGGCAGCGCGAGAAGCGCGGCGGATGCGAAAAGCCCGAGGGCGGCACCGGCGGCATGATGGCGAGCGAGCAAGTTGACCTCCTGGATGCGATCGAGATACGAACCCTGCCGCGGGTGTTGACGCGCCACAACCTATCGGGTGGAATGGCGCCGGCACAGGCTAACCTGCCGGCACCGATGAGCCCGGAGCTGACGGCGGCAGAGCTGAAGGAGCTGATTCGCGGGGTGCCCGATTTCCCGCAGCCCGGGATCGAATTCAAGGACACCACCCCCCTGCTGGCCAGCTCCGCGGCCCTGCGCTCGGCGATCGCGCTGCTCTCCGAGCAGCTGCGAGGGGTGAGTGGGCCGGTCGACCTCGTGGTCGGCGCCGAGGCGCGGGGGTTCGTGCTCGGACCCGCGCTTGCCGCGGCGCTGGGGGCCGGCTTCATCCCGGCGCGGCGACCGGGCAAACTGCCGCTCCGCACCGAGGGCGCCGAGTACGAACTCGAGTACGGGATCGACGCCCTCCACGTCCACAGCGACGCATTCGAGCACGACAGACGCGTCGTCATTCACGACGACCTGATCGCCACCGGCGGCACCGCGGCGGCAATCGGAGAGGTGGTCGAGGCGCTGGGGGGCGAGATCGTCGCCTACAGCTTCCTGATCGAGCTGGCCGCGCTGCACGGCCGCGATCGGCTACGCGCCCCCGTCTACTCGCTGATCGTCTGCGACGAATAGGCAGTGCCAGGAGCCACGCATCTCCAATGGCAACTGCAGGCCTGACCGTTTCCCAGCCCTACAGGCAGCCCTGAACCTGTTCGAACTCCTTCTGGTTACCGCCCCGAGCCACGGACGCCACGACCGAGCCGTGCTGCTCGCTCGAGCCCCCGGCCCCGGCACCCTTGAGGAACGCTTCCTCGGCTTCCAAGTGTTCGGCGGCGGCTTCCTCGGTGTCGAAGAAGGAGACGACGATCCCGTTCGGCCGGCCACCTTCTTCGCTTGGGAGGGTCACCTTGAGCGTGTCTTCGACCCCGATTTCTTCGCCCACGCCCTGCTGCAGGGTTTCGACCTGCAAACCGGCGTCTTCCATGCAGGCGGTGACGTCCGCGACCGACGAGGACGATCCGCTATTGCCCCCGCCGCACCCTACGGCGAGCAGCGCCGCGCCCACACCCAGGAGAAATGCCGAACCCCGATTCAGATCACGCAAGCTACCACGCAGCAGGACGGAGCGAAAGCGAGTGAGCTGCTGCTCGTGCCAGCCTTGCGCTTCCCCATGCTCAGCCATAGGGTCAACGCCCATGAGCCCGCTCGGCCTCCCCTCGCTCGACCGTCTCCCAAATCTGCCCGCCGGCCTGAACAAGGCGCTGGGGCAGCTCTCCGAGATTGCGCAGAACACCGTTTTGCTGCGCGAGATCGCTCGGGCGCTGAAGCAGGTCACCGCGGACACCGATGCGCTTCCCTCAATCGGCGAGGACATGGCGCGCGTTGCCAAGGCGACGGGCGTTCTGAGCAAGATGGACGAGAGGATGGCGGCCATCGAGGAGGCGATGCCGGTGCTGGTCGAGGTTCAGCGCCATCTCGACCAGCTGCCGGAGACCATGGGGCAGCTCCTATCGGCCCTTGACGAGCTCAACCGGAGCGTCGACACGCTCCAGGGGGCGGTGGCGCCGATGGGGCGCCTCGCCAACCGGGTTCCCGGCGGAAAGAAGAGGGGGGCGGCTTAGGGACGCAGGCCAAAGCGCACCGCCGCTACTGAGGACGAGAGGAAAACCCCAGGCGCCCGGCTCCCCAGGCGAGCAAACGGTCAAAGGGCCGCCCGGCGCGGTCGGCCAGCGCGTCCACCTTGGTTCGCAGCGGGGGTGCCCAGAGGATTAGCGCCGCTGTGGTCCCGAGCGCCACGCCGGCGAGCACGTCGCTCGGGTAGTGATAGCCGACCGCGACCCGGCCGACCGAGAGCAGCGCGGCGGCGATCAGGGCGACGATCCCCCAGTTGCGCTTGCGCAGGAAGATCGCGACCGCGATCGCAAACGACGCCGTCGCGTGGTCGCTGGGGAAGCTGGCGTCGGCGGCGTGGGCGGCGAAGAGATGAACGGCGTGCGGGTCGGCGACGAACGGCCGCACCCGGTCGACCAGATCGGCGATCACCTGGCCGACAGCCAACGCCAGCGCCGTGCTCAGCACCGCCGCGAAGGCCGCCCGGCGCCAGCCCGCATGCCGATCCCCCCGGGCCGCGAGGAAGAGGATCACCAGCGTCGCGGCGAACAGCGCCTCGGAGGCATTGACGTAAAAGAGCAGCGGGTCCTCGACCGCGTCGTGGTGGAAGAGGAAGTTGTTGAGCGCATGCAGCAGCGACCAGTCCATACCCAAAGGCTTTCACAACTGCGTTACATCCTCCGCATGCCCGCCCGCGCGGAGGGGGAGTGGCTTCGGAGGATTCGCGGCGGCACGAGGCAACCCAAGACGAAAGCGTATTGAGGTCGAAGCTGCTTCTCCCCGAAAAGTAGGGGCTGGGAAGGGGAGGGCGGGTCCTCACGGTCGGTGCCGCCCGCGAGTCGAGCCGGTCCCGGCGCGAGGGTCCCCAGCCGTGGAGGTGGCGCTCAGCCTTTCGTCCAGTTCCTGCCCGAGCAGTTGGCCGCAGCGCGAGACTCACGGAAAGCAGATTGAAGGAGGCTCCATGCACCGGATCATCCGTGCGAGGACGGTCGCGGTAGTGACCGCGCTCGCTTTGTTCGTCAGTAGCCTTGTGGCCGCGCCCGCCTTGGCCCTGCCGGCCGTTCAGGCGCCCCAGCCTGTAAAGAACGACGATGGCGGCGTGAGCTTCATCCCCGGCTCGGTCGTGGTCGTGCTCGGCAACCAGGACGGGCTCGTTTGCCCGATCCAACCACGGCCGTCGGTCCCACCAAGCCCCTGCCTTCGAGTGATCGGAATGGGCGACACGGGCTGAGCGCATCTTGACCGGAAGCGCTGGAGGGAACCGAAGCAAGAGCAAGGGAACCAATGGTCAAGGGCATCTCAATCGACGTCCTCAACCGCAGCGACCACCCCGTTCGCGTGACGGGCGTCGGCCTCGACCTGCAGGATGGCTCTGGGAAAGAGTTCCATCAGATTCAGGTCCCACCGCGCGTGACTCTCCCCGCACCATCGCGTCCCACGCCTCGGCATGGACGTACTTCCTCGCCGAAGACCTGAAGCAAGAAGTCGGGATCGACATCTATGAGCCAATCACCGGGTGGGTACGACTCGCGACGGGGGAGATGGTCAGGTCCAAGCCGAGGGTCACCCACGCCCGCGGTTGAGGTCTCATGCGGGCCAGCGTGCCTATTCGCCCCGGTGGGAAACGCCCTGCCCCGTCGAAAGCGTCCACCCGGGCGAGAAGTGCGCGGCGTGTTGGCACCTTGTTGACACCTGGCCCTGGCGAGCGCTGCCGTGAAGTCTCTATTCCGCTCTGCAATGCAATGGGGCGGATTGGTTACACAGGGGCGGCAACCCCGCTGCTCAAGCGAAATCATGCTTCGGCCTGCCTCCGCTCTGCCTCCGAACTGCGAACGAGGGGAGGCACATCGCCTCCGACAGGCCAGCCCGTCTAGGTGCGCGCGGACCACTTCAGGACCCCCTGTTGCACAGCACCCCACATGGTCTCACTCGTCCGCACCGGCCGACAATTCGGCCACCCGCCTGCCGAATACGCGCCACCGCCGCTCGTTGTCGTGCACAAGCGCCGCCGATTCGGCGAGCAGATCGGATGCGCGGTCAAGCAGCTCCGAGGCCGAGGTGAGATACCGCGGGCTGTTGCGCGGGCCGCCCAGGTCCGCACGCAACGCCTCGGGAGCAAAGTCGACCGGGTCCAGCAGCTCGATCGCCCGTTGCATCAGGCGACCGGCAAGGGCACTGCTCGCCGCCGTCTGCCAGTCGTTGGCGATGATCCGGTGGCGCTCGCCGAGCAGGTCGGCGAGCTCGGCGTAGGGAATCAGCGCGCCCGCCACCTGCCAGGAGTGTTCCATTGCCTCTGTCAGCCATGATCCTGCGGCTTCGCAGTCCGCTGCCACCGTTCCCAGGTCCCGCTTCAGTCGGGCGATCTCGACTGGCTCTTCCTCCCCCTCCATGAAGAGGATGCCGCTCTCGGCGACGAGGCCGGGAGCGTTGAGATCCTCGGCGCCGGCGTAGGGGTTGGGCAGCGGGTGCTCGCTCGCCGTGGCCTCACCCCACTGCGCGGCCAGCGCCTTCAGCGCGCGGGAGGCCGCCTGCACATCTGCGGCCTGGCGCAACGGCGCCTGCGAGTAGAACTTCTCGTGCTCGCGGTGAAAACGAGACAGGTTCGACATTACCTCCAACAGCGCGGCGGGGGGCGACCCGGGCTTGTCGGCCGACTCGCTCACGGCGCCGCCATCGGTGTGTCTTTAGCGATGGACATGATCGAGACCGCGAACAGTGAGCCAGGAATGCCAGGTAATCCTCAGGATGACGGCGGTGATCGCGAGGCCGATCAGCGGGTCGGCGATCGGGAAGCCGATCGCGACGACCGCGGCGCTGGCAACGACCGCCAGGCTGACATAGGAGTCGGCGCGCGCATGGTTGCCGTCGGCGACCAGCGCCGGGCTGTCGAGGCGGCGGCCGGCCCTTGTGCGGACGATCGCCGCGACCCAGTTTCCGGCGAAGCCGAGCAGACCGGCGCCGGCGAGCACGAGCAGATCCGTCGGGGCACGGGGGTGGACAAGACGTGAGATGGCCTCCACCCCGGCCACGCAGGCCGAGATGAAGATCGCGAAAACGACAAATAGCCCCGCGATCCGCTCCGCCCGCTCGGAGCGCAGCAGGAAGGCGATGCCGACCGGGATCGCCGTCGCGGCGTCGCCGAAGTTGTGGATCAGGTCGGCGAGCAGCGCGATGCTGCCGGTGAATACATAGAGAGCCAACTGGACGAGGGCGGTGATGCCCAGCACGGCGAGCGAAAGCCCGACCGCCCTCAGCCCCGCGCGCGAGCGCTTGATGCTCGGATCGAGCAGCCCGTGGCTGTGTCCGTGTCCTCGGTGAGAGTGCGGACCGGGATGCGGGTGCGAGTGGATCGTCGCGCCATCGCGATGGCGCTCGCCCCCTAGGGGCAAATAGTCGATCACCTCGTGCACCCGAACCTCCGTGTACGAGCAGTCGGCATCGTCCAATCCTAGGCGGACCGGGCATGGGGCGGGCTGGACTTGAACCAGCGACCGACGGATTATGAGTCTGAGCGGGCGTCTACAGCACTTTGCAGGGCTTCGACGTTTTCCCCGCTATCAGGTGGTTTCCGGCTCCTCAGTCTCGGTCTGATTTGCACTCGTTTGCAGACCTTGTGTTGCTTTGGTGTTGCCCTGAGCCAAGTCGAGACCGTCGCCGACACCCGCATCGAGTAAGTGGACATAGGTGCGGAGCGTGAAGCCGGGATCGGCATGGCCCAGCCACTCGGAGACTTGCTTCACGTTGCGGCCTTCCTCGAACAGCAGGGAAGCGCAGGTGTGGCGGAAGCTGTGGAAGCTGACCCACGGCACCGCCTCGCCGTTGCGCTCGACGGTCAGCCCCGCCGCCTTCGCGGCAGGCTTCAAGACCGGCCGGCGACGTTGGAGGGGTTCAGCTCGCCCCCCGTCGCCGTCGCGAATACCGGTGCCCGTGGACCCTTGTAGCTGTCACGGCGGTGGGCGAGCAGCTTCCGCGCCATGCCTTCCGCAAGCGGTACGTCTCGCTGGCCATCCTGCGACTTCAACCGCCGCCGCTCGCCGCGGTAGACCTGCTCGCGGACCTGGATATGTGGCCTCTCTCCCAGCTCGAGCCGCTCCCAAATCAGCCCAATCGCCTCGCCGATCCGCAGGCCGGTGACGGCCAGCAGCTCGAAGAACAGCCGCCAGTCCTCCGGGAGCGCCGCGAGCAACAGCCTCAGCTCCTCCCGCGTCAGCGCCTTCGCCCGGTCCTCTGCCGGCTCCTCAGAGCGCCCAGCGGGGATGCGCACACCCTGGCAGGGGTTCGAGCGCAGCAGCCCGTCCTCAACGGCGGTGGCGAACATCGCAGACAGCGCGGCGCGGAGCTTGCGGATCGCCGACGTCGACGCGCCGTCCTGGCGCATCTTCCCGAACAGCTCCCGTACGTCGGCAGGTTCGACGTCAGACAGACGCCACGTTCCCCACTTGGGGATCGCGTGCGCCTCGATTGGCCGCCGGTACTCGGGCCGGGTCGTCTCCGAGAACCCCCGCGCCGTTCTGCCGGCGTAGGAGTCGATCCACTCGGCGAAGTAGTCGGCGAAGCTGATCTTCGATGTGGGCCGCCGGTCGCCAGCCTTGCGGTCGCCCTGCGCCTCCCTCGCCTCCGCGTAGGTGCGGAAGGTTTCCTTGTGCTGGCGCCTTCGGTGCCGCCAGACGACCACATACGCGCACTCACAGCGTCCCTGACCGTCGCAGCCCTTGACGTGGCGGCGGAAGATGCCGGGGGTTGAGGTCTTGGTCAGCTTGGCGGCCATCAGCGCCGCCCTCGCTGTTCGTAGGCTTGTCTGTAGGGCATAGGAGTAGGTCCTCCTATGTCTAGCCCCTCGGTGGACGCTCACCACGTCGCCGGGGGGCGCATTCGTTTCTCAGATAAGCCTACGCATTGCAGCGGTCGCCGCTTCAGGCGTCGGCACGAGGCGCTGCCACCCCCGGCAACGACGACGAGGCGTCCCCGGGCTGCAACCTGGTCGTTTGACCGGCAGGCCACCTAAGTCTTCGCTCGGGAAGCACCTCACGAACCATGGCAGTACTTGAACTTCTTACCGCTGCCACAGAGGCACTGCTCGTTTCGTGAGATCGCTGACGCCTCGGCGGCCGTGAACTCGGCGGCCTCAGCCAAAGGATCTTCGGCAATGAAGTTTGGAAGGTCCCGATGGAAGGTGTCGAGTAGCTCGAATGCGATCTGTCGCATGGTTGCCATAACGACACCAGGGATGTCGGCCGACTTATCGTCCGACCCGGTTTGAAACGGCATTGACTCACCGGAGCTCAATCGCCGAAACGCTTGGGGGATCGCTCGTGCAACGTGCGCTCCACCATCTTTATTGGCGACAGCGAGGGTCACTGACTTGCGCGTCACCGGCTCGCCAGCTGTGTCGGTCAGAAACGGGATCTGCCACCAGCGCTCAAATCGCGCGGGCGGATTGATCCGCTCCGGGCTCTTCGGCGCAAGCACGGGTGCGTAACTCCACCCCCCGGCACCCGTTGAGCCCGGGTTTGCTTGCAGCAGCACGAGGCCGGCATGGGTGACGGAAGTTGCGACATATTCCCCACCGCCCAGGTGTTTCGTTTCAGACTCGACGCGAATCGATGTGTCGGTGTAGCCAAGTGCGGTTTTGACCCCGAGCTGGCCAAGCAGCGAGTGCGAGCTGCTGGTGTCGTGAAGAAGCACCCGTGTCGCGAGCGCAAGCCGCTCTCCCTCGTCCTCATTGCCCCCATCGAAGAGTGCCGACGAACGCTCCAAGAAGCCAACCTGGCTCCTCAGCTTGGCGAGGAGTTCCGGATAGGGCCGTGTAGCCATCGTTCACATGCTATGTCGGGGATTGCATTACCTGGCTCGGCCGCGACCGCCTCGGGGGAGGCTGGGGGGCACCCCGGCGCCCGGCCTCTACCGTCCGATCATGGGAGATCGATCAGACGGGTTTCCGGAAGCGCCAGGGTGGCACGCATAGGCTAACCCCGCGCTTCTAGTCAGCCAAGCAGGCCGCAGAGTGCCGGCTGCTCGATGGCGGCGGAAGACCGGCGAAAAGATCGTGGAGGGTCCACGATGACTTAGACCGCTCGTGCTGACAGGCTCGCCTCGCAGAACGGGAAGAAATAGCGCCGCTGGCCCGTCTTCGGATCAGGGATCAGGACCCACCGAGAAAGCGAGGCACATATGACTCAGTCGCCCGGAGAAACCCGACAAGCAGAGCAGGCGAAATGGACCACGGCAAAGCCGCTATCCATCGGCATCGTGTTGCTCCTGGCCATCATCGCGCTGCTCGCGGTCGCGTCTCCAGCCGCGGCACAGCGTCTCCCCGTCCCCTTCGTATTTAGACAGATGGAAGGGCTGTGGCAAGGCGGATCAACGGCGCCAACCCCGCCAGGGTACGGGTATATCCCTTCCCAACTCGTTTCAACGGACATCAATGTCACATTCGAAGGTGGTATCTATTTGCGCGGCTATGCAGCGGTTGGCGGAAGGGTTGGTCGATGCAATGTTCCTGCGGGTGCGAATGTGCTGTGGGCACGGGTCGATGACGTACCGTCAAGAACCGCCCCAGCTTGGACGTTCTACGACGCGCTTGCCCGATGGGTTAAGTGGAACGACGAAGGATGTCAAGGGTACGGCTTGGGTTACTCCGAGGTTGTAGTTGACAACCGCACCGCTATCTCTGGGCACTTTGGGTTCCTCCGGGTAAGAAACTCATCGCCCCCGTGGGGCGCTGACATCACTCGCGAGGAGCAGGAAACGGTGGACCGACTCAACTTCTGCGAGGCTCACAGAGCGAACCTTCACAGAATCCGAATGAGGAAGAGGAGGATTCGGCAGAGGTTGGGACGCGCTCGGCAGAGAAGTGCGCGGCGGGAACTGAGAGAACAACTGGAACGGCTTCAGAGGAAGGCCGAGAGACATAGGAGGTCTATCCCGAAGTCATGCGGCCGGTAGTGCGTCCCCCGACTGACCTCGCAGAAGCGGTACATCGTTCGTCACTGCTGGCAACCGATCACCCGGCCCTTCCAATGGGGCCGCGGTGTGGCATGGGACCCACACCCCATTGCAAGATGGGGTGATCGTCACCGTCCTGTCTCCACGCCGTCATGGTTCGCCCCGCTGGAATTCCTCGGCGCGCCGGTGAGGATTGACGGCGCATCGGGGTCGCTGGTATTGGACCCGCCGAGACGCCGGCAGGTGGCGCAGGTTTTGCCTCGCTCGACCAAGGCGGGCGGGTCGGCCAGACACCCGGCACCGCCCACGCCCTGGCAGTGGATCAGCGGCTCGAACTTCACCACTTGCGAGACCTCCGACGTTGGCCGCCCTTCGCTTGGCGGTTGCAGGTTGCGTGACTCGGACCCAAATAGTTCACGGCATCGTCGGCATGATCCAAGTCCCACAATTCGCCTTTTCGTATCGGCTCGCCGCACCGGGCGCAGGTCGCCTGCCCCGAGGCAACGAAAGGCACGAGCCGCTTCCGCAGCGCTCGGTGGTGGCTGCCGTAGGCCGGGTTGGGGGGGCGAACGCGGCGACGATCCCTAGCGCGGTCCCTTCGGGTGCGCTTTCGCTTGCGTTTTGGTTCAGGTGGCATAATTTGGCTTTCCAAAGCGGTTTAGGGCAGCTACGTATTGCGGGGAGAGAGAAGTGATGGCGAGGGTTCCGCCGCCTGAGCGCGCCCCCACGAGCGACATAGTGCCCCCCCCCCTCATGGACATCGTCCACCTCCCGATTCCACCCAACGGTCCAGCTTGGACCGGCGGAACAGCACCCTCGAACCGTCCTTCTCGAACGGGACCCGCCTCGCGCTAATCAGCCCGTAGAGGCGCGACTCACTGCATCGGATGTGCTCGGCGGCCTCTGCGACCGTCAGCCAGCCGTCGTCCGCCTGGCCGTCTTGCCGCACAAGCTCGACGGCGCGCTGGCGTTGCTGAGTTGGTTCCTCGCGCGCGCGTTTTTGCCGGTTGCAGTCGCTGCGCTGGGTTGCAACGGCAACCGAGAAGGCCCGCCGCGACGCCCCGACTATCCCCCCTGCCTAAACGACGACTTTCGGGTTGCCTGAACCTCGCGATGCTCGTGGTTCGCGCGGCCCCTCAGCGAGGTCCCGGCGGCCCTTGTCGCCCCACCCCTGCCCGACTAGACTAGGGAGGCGACTTTCGGAGTGGACCGAACGGGACTTTAGACATCGACGAGGGGAGGTCGAATGGGTGACTCGCGCAATCGAGGCGGCGGCGTTAGCGATGTGCGCCGAGCCGGGATCACCCGGCGCCAGCTCGTGCAGTACGGGGCCGGTGCGGGCGCCGGTTTGGTGATGTGGCGCTTCGCCGGCGGCCGGGCGTTCGCCCAGCCAGCCGTGAGCGTGCTGGACCCCGGCTTGATTCCGAAGTACGCCACGCCGCTTGTGATCCCCCCGGCGATGCCGGGCAGCGGCAGCCCCCCCGGGAAAAGGGCGAGAGGGGTTGAGCACTACAGGATCGCGGTGCGACAGTTCCGCCAGCACATCCTGCCGCCCAGCATGGGGCTTGAACCGACGACGGTCTGGAGCTACGGCTCGGTCGACCATCCCGATTCGTTCAACTACCCGGCGTTCACGATCGAGGCGGAGTGGCGCAAGCCGGTGCGGGTTGAGTGGATCAACGACCTGGTCAAGCCAAACGGCAGATTCCGCCCGCACCTGCTGCCGATCGACCAGACGCTTCACTGGGCCAACCCGCCCGGCGGCCCCCATGGTCGCGACACGCACGGCACCCAGCACGCCCCCTACAAAGGGCCGGTGCCGATCATCACCCACCTTCACGGCGGCCATACCAGCCAGGAGAGCGATGGCTATCCCGAAGCCTGGTACCTGCCCCACGCGCGGGACATACCCGGGGGGTACGCGAGGGAGGGCTCGCTTTACCGTCGCTACCAGGCCCAGGCTCAGCACGCACTCGGGCAAGCATGGAAACCCGGCAGCGCGGTCTTCCAGTACGACAACGAGCAGCGGGCGATGACGATGTGGTACCACGACCACGCCCTCGGCATGACCCGCTCCAACGTCTACGCCGGGCCGGCCGGCTTCTATTTGCTGCGCGGCGGGCCCGGTGACTCGGTCGGGGGGACGCTACCCGCTCCGGCGCCCGCGCCCGGCGACCCGCCGGGCCAGGACTACTTCGAGATCCCGATCGTGATCCAGGACCGCTCCTTCACCGAGGAGGGGGCGCTCTTTTACCCCGACAACCGCGCCTTCTTCGAGGGCCTTGAGCCCTCCCAGCTGCAGATCCCGTTCGCGCCGGACAAAGCCTGCGATGGCCCCAGCGACGTGGCGCCAATCTGGAACCCGGAGTTCTTCGGCAACGCGATGGTCGTCAACGGCACCACCTGGCCCTCGCTCGACGTGCAGACTCGCCGCTACCGGTTCCGCTTCCTCAACGGCTGCAACTCGCGCTTCCTGATCCTGCGGATGTCGAACGAACTGCCCTTCTGGCAGATCGGCAACGACGGCGGCTTCCTGAAAGAACCAGTTGAGCTCACCGAGCTGCTGCTCGGCCCGGCCGAGCGCGCCGACGTGATCGTCGACTTCACCAACGTTCCGAGCGGAAGCGAGATCATCCTGCAAAACCTCGCCCCCGACGAGCCCTTCGGCGGCGGCGAACCGGGGGTCGACTTCGAACCGGCCGACCCGAACACGACCGGGCAGGTGATGCGCTTTCGCACCGTCCCTGCGACAGACCCCGACCCCAGCACCCCGCCGAGCCAGCTCGTCCTGCCGGCGCTCAGCCCGCTCGGGCCCGCCGACAACACGCGCCAGGTCTCGCTCAACGAGCAGGAGTCCGCAACCGTGCGGACCATCACCGACCCCTTGGGCAACGTCGTCCTCGAATGCGCAGGGGGCGAGCCGTTCGGGCCGGTCGAGGCGGACCTCGGGACGCTGAATCCGAACGGCACCGGCAGGCCGCTCGGCTGGGACGAGCCGATTACCGAGAACCCGGCGGTGGGGGCAACCGAGGTGTGGGAGATCTACAACTTCACCGCCGATGCCCATCCGATTCACATCCACGAGATCACCTTCGAGGTGGTGGAGCGCCAGCCAATCGGCGGCGGCCCACGGCCTCCGGAGAGCTGGGAGTCCGGTCGCAAGGACACCGTGATCGCCTACCCGAACGAGATCACCCGGGTCAAGGCGCTCTTCGACCGCCCCGGCCTGTTCGTCTGGCACTGCCACATCCTCGAGCATGAGGACAATGAGATGATGCGGCCCTTCCGCATCGGTTCGTAGGCTGCATCCCCGTCGACGACTGCAACGCGCTGCGTCGGAATATCACCTGGGCGCGCGGCGACTGGTCGACCACAGTGGGCTGATCGCGGACGAAACTTGACGGCGACCGCCTGCTACTCGTCCATCTCGATTGCTACTCGGATCAAGGGCGGTGCCGGCGCTCAGGCAGGGCTTGATCGACCAGGGCGGGGCCTGCGGGGAGCTGACCGGCGACCTCGAACCGGAGACCCCTGAGAGACCGGAGAGGGCTTGCCGCTAAGCGGGTGTCTCATTCCGAATCGTTCCGGCGGCCAGGCGCCAGTTACCATGGGTCGGTGTTCGGAAACGTCGGCCCCCTGGAGATAGTCGTCGTCCTGATCATCGCCCTGATCGTCTTCGGCCCCAAGCGGTTGCCGGAGCTGGGCCGCTCGCTGGGCAGGGGCATTCGCGAATTCCGCGGCTCGCTCAGCGGCGAGAACGACAAGGAGGAGCGGCCCGAACAGCCGGCGGAGATCGAGGCCGGCAAACACGCGCCCGCCGAACGCGAGGAGACGGCCGCCTCCAAGCGGACCTGAGCGCGTCGCGATATCTCGCCGCGTCAGGCCGGTCTCCCGTGAGGACCGCCGGGTGCTTCCCCCCTCGGGCAGAGCCGAATGGGCGCGTCTCCGACCACAACTGCTCCGAACTGGGCGCCGATCGTCGCGACGAACAGCCCTCCGAACTTGGTCAGCAGGCTCATCGTCTGATCGGAGAAGTCCCGAGATCATCCGGGTCTCCGATGCCCATTGGGCAGGGAACCGATCTCCCTGCCCAAATCCCGTCGTATCCGGTCGTATCCGATCCGATGGGCGGGGTTGCGGGATCCAAGGCGAACCGCTCTGGAAAGCCAAAAGCACAGCCGAAAGTCGCCCGAACCGAAACGCTTGTAAGGCAGGCGCTCTCCCAACTGAGCTAACCGCCCGGGGCTGCAAACTTCGGCTCTGGAAAGCCGTTCCGCCGCTTAGCTCACCAGCGGCTGACCAAAGCAGAGTAGCGCCGTCTTTCCTTCCTGCCCACACTCGCTCCGGCTCGGCGCGAATCAGCCCGATCTAACGAGTCGCTTTTCGCTCTGCTTTCTTCCTGACGAGCAGCCACACGTGCACCTTGGACCCGGCGGGGCGGATCGTGCCTGGCCGCGGACGCTGCTTGATGACCTTCGCCTTGCGCGGCGCTCGGGAGCGGCGCTTGCGGATCACCTTGCCGATGCGGCAATGCCGTTTCCTCAGCGCACGCTTGGCGGCCCTCAGCTTCCTGCCCTTCAGTTTCGGGACCTTGCAAACCACCGCCGGGGGCGTCGCTGCCGCGGGAGGCGTCGCTGCCGCCGGAGGCGTCGAGACGGTGGGGAATGGCTGAACGTCGGCGTTGAAGGCGACCTCGCGTCCTGTGTGCGTTTGGCCCGCAGCGACCGTCGAGCCGTCGGGCAGGGGCGGCATCCAGGCAAGGTACTGCGCGCCTGGCTGGGTGATCGCCGCGAGCCTGTCCGATGCGGCGCTGTTGTCGATTCCGATCGTGTCCCCGGCCTGGATCGGCAGGTTCGTGGCGAAGGTCTGGAGGCCGGCTTGCGAGACCTCCGACGTTGGCCGCCCTTCGCTTGGCGGTTGCAGGTTGCGTGACTCGGACCCAAATAGTTCACGGCATCGTCGGCATGATCCAAGTCCCACAATTCGCCTTTTCGTATCGGCTCGCCGCACCGGGCGCAGGTCGCCTGCCCCGAGGCAACGAAAGGCACGAGCCGCTTCCGCAGCGCTCGGTGGTGGCTGCCGTAGGCCGGGTTGGGGGGGCGAACGCGGCGACGATCCCTAGCGCGGTCCCTTCGGGTGCGCTTTCGCTTGCGTTTTGGTTCAGGTGGCATAATTTGACTTTCCAAAGCAGTTTAGGGCAGCTATGTATTGCGGGGAGAGAGAAGTGATGGCGAGGGTGAACATGCGTCGAAAACTTTTCACGATGACCTAGGTACCCCCCCTCCCAAGGGGGCAACAGGAGTCCCGGCCGACTGGTCGCGGCCCGCCGGCCTACCGCCGCCTGGGCGGTAACGCGAGGCGAGCGCCCTCGCTAGCCGGCCGCTGCCGCCAGCTCCCACCTGCTTGGCGTATCCGCTCGCGCCGATCTCAGTGAACAGAAGGTGGGCTTCTAGCGGACCCTTCTCGCCGCAGCGCCGGCAACAAGGCGACGGAAGGCACGCCAGGCGGGCTTCGGATTGCCGGCGGCGTCGAACAAGCCGGCGTGCTGGCAGAAGACGCAGTGCGGGTCGTCGCGTCCGTCCTGCCAGCTGTACCAGTCGGCCCCGGAGATACGCCAGCGGCGTCTGTCCCTCAGGAGCAGGCGGAATGCGCGATTCAGAAAAGCGGCCTGCTGCGCCGGGTCCTTGACCATCGGACTGCCCGGGTAACCAGCCGAGGCGACCCCGAACTCGGTAACGGCGAGCGGCTTTCGCCGATCGCCGGTCACCCTCATCGCCGCTCGCACCTGGACGATTTGGTACCGCAGCGAGCGCAGCGACGACGCGTACGGATGCAATCCGACGACGTCGAAGCTGCGTCTCGCACCGGGCACTTCGTAGAGCCGGCGCAGGTAGACCCACGGCAGGGAGCCATCCTCGACCGGGGCGACGCCGGCGGCAACTATGCGCGCCCCGGCGTCAGCGTGTCGAATCGCGCGGGCTGCCACGCGCAGAAGTCGGGCGTAGCCGGCCGGGGAAGGCTTGGGACGCCAGAAGAGCGGGAAGTTGGGCTCGTTCCAGATCTGCCAGCTGCGGATCGGCATGCGCCGTTGCCTGTCCCGCCAAAAGGCGCCGCGAGGGCCGTAGCGAAGCACGAGCCGGCGCAGGAAGGCGGCCCAGGCGGCCCGGCCGCGAGCAGAGCTCTGTGGTGGCCGTGCCGGCGCGGCCGTCAACCAGGAGGGTGAGCCGTAGGCGAAGGGGAGCAGGCGGATGCCGCGATCGGCGGCCTGACCCACGACCTGGTCGACGCTCGCGAAGGCGAACCGGCCCGGGCGCGGCTCGGCTTGGAACCAGTAGATGGGGAAGCGCAACGTCCCGACGATACCCCGCATGCGGTCGAAGTCACGAGACGAGAGCGGGCCCTGGGGAACCACTCCGAAGAAGCTCCGAGGCGCGGAGGCGTGGGCGAGGGCGGGCCAGGCGAGGGCGGCGAAGATGCCGACCACGCAGCAGATGCGCCCCCTCGCTGATCTGAGCGCGACCCTACTGGCGCCGATGATCCGCCCCCGGACCGCCGAGGAGGCGGTCTCGCCCGGCGCCGCCGAACAGGTGATCGTCGCCAGCTCCGCCGCAGATGAGGTCATCACCGCCACGGCCGAGGACCTTGTCGTTGCCGCCCAGCGCCTGGATCACGTCGCGGCGTGGGGTACCTTCCAGGGTCTCCCCCTTACGGGTGCCGACGATGTTGGCCGGCTGGCCCAGGCAGCGGGCGGTGCTGCGGCCGCCGATGTAGCGAGCGATCAGTGTCCGGTGCGGCGGGCAGGTACGGGAGCATGCGCCATGCCCCCCCAGCACGAGGATGCGCCCACTCGACTGGAGGCCGATGTCCAGGCTCTCGCCGATCCCAGCGAAGAGGGCCCCGCGACCGCCGGCGAAGGTCCGGTCCGGGCGCCCGTTCCTCCTCAGCCGCACCAGGGCGAATTCGACCTCCCGTTCCCCCGCCGCGGCGACCAGTATGCGCCCTGCGCCGTCGAGGGCAGCGCCGGCCCAGCGCACACCGGGGGCGCCGCCCGGCCAGACGACTCCGCGATCGCCGAAGCTCCGATCGAGCCCGCCATCGCGTCGCAGCCGCATCACGAAGATTTGTTTCCGGTGCCACCTGCCCACCACTATCAGCCGTCCCTTGGGCGCCGCCAGAACCGCCTCGATCGCGGCGAAGTACGCTCGGCCCACCGAGCGCCAGCCGCGGTGGGCGAAGCCGCGATCGAGCTCGCCGCCGCGACGCAGGACGGCGACGAGCGGCTTTCTGCCGGGTCTGCCCGCGAGGCCAACCGCCGCCCGCCCGCGGCCGAGCAACCCGATTCTGCCGGGGAAGTCCCCGGGCGCGAAGGCGGCGAGGCGAAAGCCGTCTCTGCCGAAGCTCCCGTCGAGGCTTCCGTTCGGGAGATACCTGACGATCATCGGCAGCTCGTCTGACGGCGGCATTTCCTGGGCGCCCGCCACAACGATCCGCTCATCGGGCTGGACCGCCACGCTCGCGACGGACTCGCGCCCACCGAGGTCGGTCGTGACCGAGCCGAACGTGCCGAAGGTCGGGTCGGGGGCGCCGCCGGGTTCGAGGCGGACGACCGTGATGTCGGCGCCGTCCGTCGCCGCCACGACGATCCTACCGTCGTGCCCCACCGCGATCGAGCCGACCTTGTAGGAGTCGATCGGCTTCTGCTGCGGCGCTAGGGGGATGACGACGCTTCCGCTCGAGCCGAAGCCCGTGTCGCGGGAGCCATTGCGGCGATAGCGGGTCACCGCTAGGTCGATAGCGCAGCTGCGGTAGTCGGGACATCTCTCGGTTTCCTGGCCGAGTACGAGGATTTCGTCCCGCGGCCCGACCACCATGCCCAGGAGGTCTTCCCGGTAGCCGTTCGCGAGAACGGAGGGGGCGTTGACCACCCCGCCCGCACCGAACGATCGATCGAGATCGCCGGGTGCGGCGAGGGCGCGGGTCGGCGCGGCGACGATCGCGGCCATGATCGCGATCGCAACCGCCATTCGCCTCGCGGCACGAAACCACGCCATCGCCATTGACCGATCTAAGCACGAACGCGGCGGAGGGTGTGCCTGGCTGGCTTCACGTTCGAGCCTGGATAACCCCCGAAGACCTGATTGGACCCCAGGGCTGGCGCGGGTGAACATGCGCGCGCGGCCTGCTGAACCTCCCGGCCGATCTCGTCGGCCAGCTCAGGCAGGCTGGCCGCGGCGATGTCGGGGATCGTCCCCTCCGGCTTCTCGATAGCTGCGCCCCCAGCGGGCCGTGCTGATCTACTCATTGCTCTACCCCTCTATTGGTAGGGGGCCGGGGGCGCATAGAGGGACCCCCCGGCCCCAACGACATGTCCGAACCCAGCTTAGCGAGGCTCCCGGCATCTGCGGTCGCGCGACGCCATGCCTACCTCGTGTTGCCCCAGGCGTTGCCCCCAAGAGAGAGCGCCGCCCTTTGGGGCGGCGCATTTGGCTTGCTAGAGCGATGGGGCGGGCTGGACTCGAACCAGCGACCGACGGATTATGAGTCCGCTGCTCTGACCAGCTGAGCTACCGCCCCGGGTGGTGCTGATTATGGCTTGTAGAGAGGGATTGCGGCCCTCCCCTCGACTTGCCATTCTCGGCGGCTGAGCCGTCCTGGGCCGGTTCCTGCCCATCCCTGCCGATTCGAGCGCAGCGTCGAATGCCTCACGATACGCCCCGTCGAGCCGGTCGCGCCGCCCGTGCGGGTGGCGAGGACCGAATCGTCGGCGCCTGCGCGGCGGAGGGCTCCACTCACTCAGCGCCTCGATCAGCCCTCTCGGCGGATCGACCTCGGCCACGGTTTTCCAGCCGGGCAGTTATCTAGCGGGAAGAAGACTGCGACCTCTGCCGTCTTGGGGTCGTGGGGCCGAGTCCCCAAGCGTTCTCCAACACGAGCAAGGAGGAAACCAAAGATGAAACGCCGGATCCTCTCAGTCCTAGTTGCCGCTGCATTCATGGCAGCCAGCGCCAGCCCGGCGCTAGCCGACGCCGGTGCGCCAGGGGAAACGTACCCTGAGCAGCCGGGGGCCAATGTCCAGACCGCCTGCGTGGCGCTCCAATCAAATCTCGAAACGAGCGCGCTGCACAAACCGTCCACCGCGTTCGCCATCGGAGAAGGACTCGTCATCGATGCTTGCTTCGGTGGCTAAGCGCCCACGTCCTAAACGAACAGGTTGTTCAGGGTCGGACGCTTAAGTCGATGCCTAAACCTGAGAGGGGGTCCACAGCGGCTCCCTCTCCGGCGTCTTGTGCTTGGTCGCTTCGCCATTAGCGCTCCCCTCCTCCCCCACAGCCAGCGCTTCACGGAAACAACCATGTTGACCGGCATGGCGCGGTATCTCGCCGGTCGGGCCGCTACGAATTCGCCATCAGAATTCACGCGATCGCCAACGATGCGTGCGGTGACGAAATCCAGCAGCTCTACTCGGGCTCATGGACTGTGGAGCTCGACCGAATGCGATCCCAACTACGACGGGGCATGCGTCGATCCCGACGCGTCGGACTACGACTGCGAAGGCGGTGAAGCTGCGCGGCGGGTGGGGTCGGGCGTCAGGACTCGGCGCCGGTCATCTTCTCGGCGACCTCGAGGAGCTTCTCGTCCGGGGTGTGGCCGAGCGCCTCGTTGCGGACCCAGTAGAGGAGGGCGTTGGTCGGCATCATCATCCGCTCGTTGCGGCGGCCGGTCCGCTCGATCGCCGACACGTCGCCCTCGCGCTCGCGTTGGAAGGCGGCGAGGGCGTCGGGCAGCGTGGCCGACTCGTCGAGCAAGCGGACCAGGTGGCCGACGTCCTCGATCGTCGAACAGGCGCCCATGCCTGCGAACGGCGAGAGGGTGTGAGCGGCGTCGCCGAGCAGGACAACGCGGCCATCGTGCCAGCTCTTCGGCGGATAGCCGTGGCGGACCTCGGTGCGGACGATCTGATCCTCGTCGGTCGCCTCCAGCACCGCGCCGACGATCTCGGGCAGATCCTCGACCCGCCCGAGCAGGTCGTCCTTGGAGAGCGGCGGGTCGTCGACCAAGGCGATGCCGCGGCCGCCGAGGAACCAGCGCACCTTCTCGTCGCTGACCCATCCCACCCCGCAGCGCGCCTTCTCGCCCCACACCTGCTTGTGGTGGCCACGCGGAAGGTGACGCTCGTCGAACGGAGCGATGCCCTCGATCACCTCGTAGCGTGATCGCTTCAGGTCTACGCTCTGGCCGAACACCTCGTCGCGGACGATCGAGTGGATGCCGTCGCCGCCCAGCGCCAGATCGCCCGCTGCTCGCGAGCCGTCTGCGAGCAGCAGCTCGACCCCGTCGCCGCTCTCCTCCACCCCGGTCACCTCGGAGCCGAAGCGGTAGCGCTCGGCGCCCAACAGGTCGATCATCTCCTCCTGAAGGCGGCGGCGGTCGACGTCCATGCTCGGCGCGCCGGCCTCCTCGGATGCCTTGCGGACCGGCAGCGTCATCAGCGGGCGGTCCTTGTCGTCGACGATGTGGGACTCGACGATCTCGCGGCCGATCGCGTCGAGCCGCGCCTGGTCGAACCCCCACTCGATCAGCCGCTTGATCGCGTAGGCCCAGACCGAGAATCCGGTCGCGCGGCCCTGCAGCTCGTTGAACTTCTCATGGATCTCGGCCTCCACCCCGTGATGGCGCAACGCCACCCCGGCGGACAGGCCGGCGATCCCGCCCCCAGCGATCTGAACCCGCTCTATCAGCATCGCTAGGCGCTGAACAACTGAGCGAGGGAGCGGCCGACGTCCGGGGGCTCCTCCTTCCCCTCGGCGGCGGCGCTGGCGCCCTCGGAGAGCGCCTTCGCCGCATCGGCGATCTGGTGGGAGCGGCCTCCGCGCAGTACGCCGCTCTTCTTCGCCTCGGCGAGGTCGGATTCCATCAGCCCCGCCAGCTCGGCCAGGCGGCGCAAGCCGACCGCAGCGGCCGTCCCCTTCAGCGCATGGGCCTCCGCCCGCATCGTCTCGAAATCGTCGGTCTCGGTAGCCAGGCCCGCGGC
This sequence comes from uncultured Solirubrobacterales bacterium, assembly GCA_963730315.1. Taxonomy (GTDB): domain Bacteria; phylum Actinomycetota; class Thermoleophilia; order Solirubrobacterales; family 70-9; genus VRUE01. The sequence goes on from CAVSRD010000005.1 coordinate 264,969, forward strand.
GATCACGTCGCAGCGCCGCCGCGCCTCCTCCGCGAACGACTTCAACAGCTCTGGATCGGGCGCGGTCTTCTCGCTCATTCCCCCGTCACCTCTTTCACGACACGGGTCAGGCGGTCGACGCCGAAGGCACCCTCGATCTCCGCCTTGATCACTCCCTGGCGGTCGATCGCGAACAGCCACGGCTCGCTCGGCAGGTGAAAGGCCCTGACCTGCGGTCGCACTCCCTTGCCCGGGTCGTTGTCCTTGTAGATCTCCATATGGATGAACGCCGCCTTGTCGCCGTACTGCTGTTTGACCTGCTCAGCCACGTCGACGACCGGGCCGCATACCCGACTCTGGCAGAACTGGGGGGTCGCAAACAAGAGGATGATCGGTTCCTTGCCCAGAGCTTCCGCGTAATCGACGCGATTCTGGGTGTCGGGCGGGACGCGCGTGGTGATCTTCGAGAGGTCGCCGCCGACGTCGGACGCGGTCGGCGTGTGGATCAGCGGTGCCTTTTCGCCCACCTTCGGCATGTCTTCGAATTCGCCTACCGAAGCGCTCGGCAGCAACGTGGCCTTGATTTCGCTTCCCTGCTTGATCAGCGCCGCAATCCGCCACTCTCCGTCGCTGGCGAAGTCGATGTTGGCGGTGTAGACGACGGTCGCGGCGTCGGGGTCGCTGCTCGTCGTCTGGGCGCGGAAGGGGGGCTTGGTCGCAAGGCTTTCGACCGCCATCGGGAAGGGGCCGGCAGCCGGCTGTTCGAGCGCTTCGCTGCGCGCCCGCGCGACGGCGCCCTTCTTCTGCTTGCCGTTCTTGGCGGTCGACCCGCCGCCCGTCTTCGGCTGCGGTACCTTGGCGACGTAGACCGCAACTTCGGCATCGCCGACCTGGCTGCGATCCGGGTGGAAGACGCCGACCGGGTAGCGGTTCACCCCGCTGCGGAAGACGAGCGCCGCCGGCGAGACGACCAGTTCAGAGTGGCCATCCGCCGATTTGACGATCTCGCCCAGGGTCTTGCCCGCCGCGCTGGGAAAGGCACTCTTCGGCGGCGCCGGATGGTTTGCTGCCTGGCTTGAGGAGGAGGTCGATGCGGAGCCTCCACCGCAGCCGGCGGCGAGGGCGGCAGCCGCGAGCGCGCAGGCGAGGGCGCTTGTGGCTCGGCGCGAGAACATCCAGGGATCGCATGTTATTGGGCGGCAGGTAGGGTGCGAGCGAGGGGAATCGAGCGGAAAGGAGAGATAGTTGGCGGATAGAGCGGCACTGATCACTGGGGCCTCGAGCGGAATCGGACTGGCGATCGCCCGCACGCTCGGCGAGGAGGGATACGCGCTGACCGTCGCGGCGCGCCGCCCGGAGAAGCTCGAGGCCGCTGCCGAGGGCCTGCGCGCCGACGGGCTCGAGGTGCAGAGCGTCGCCGCCAACATGGGCGAGGAGGAGGAGCTGCTCGCGGTCTTCGCCAAGCACCGCGAGGCCTACGGACGGCTCGACGTGCTGGTCAACAACGCCGGGGTCGGGATCGGCGCGCCGATGGAGGAAATCCAGACCAAGTACCTCGACATGCAGCTTGCGGTCAACCTGCGGGCGCTGGTGATCGGCACCCGCGAGGCACTGCCGATGCTGCGCGAAGCCGGGGCCGAGCACGGCAAGGCGCTGATCGTCAACACCGCCTCGATCGCCGGCAAGGCCGGGCAGGCGTGGCTCTCCGTCTACGCCGCGACGAAGGGCGCGGTGATCAACTTCACGCAGTCGACGCACCGCGAGGCGGGCGACTCCGGGATCCAGTGCACCGCCCTGGCGCCGGGCTTCGTCGACACGCCGATGACCGAGTTCGCGAAGGAACAGGTTCCTGCGGAGGAGATGATCCGGCCAGAGGACATCGGCGAGGCGGTCCGATTCCTGCTGCGCACGTCGCCCAACTGTCACGTGCCCGAGATCGTCTTCACGCGTCCTGGCGAGGGGCTCGACACTCCCTGAGCGAGATGCGGTTCCTGGTCGGAGCCTTCGGCGACTCCGGGCACGTCTTCCCGGCGATCGCCCTGGGCAGGGCGCTGGCCGGGCGCGGCCACGAGGTGATGATCGAGACGTGGGAGGAGCGGCGGCCGGCGGTCGAGGGCGCCGGGCTGGGCTTCGCCGCCGCCGAGGAGTACCGGATGTTCCCGCCGCCCGACGCGGACTCGGCCGACGGCGTTCACGCGGCGGAGGCGGCGCGGGCACTGCTGCCACTGTTGGAGGAAACGCGACCGCACGCGGTGGTCAGTGACATCCTCACCCTGGCGCCGGCGCTGGCCGCCGAGGTCGCCGGGGTGCCGCGGGCGACGCTGATCCCCCACATCTACCCCGTGCACGAACCGGGTCTGCCTTTCTTCGCGGTCGGCCTGCGGCTGCCGCGCACGCCGCTGGGACGGGGCGTGTGGAGAGCAGGACAGCGGGCACTGAACGGCGGGCTTGAGCGGGGCCGGCGCGACCTCAACCGTCAGCGGGAGCGGCTTGGACTGGCGCCGACCGAGCGTTTCCACGGCGGGATCAGCCCCGAGCTTGCGCTGGTCGGGACCTTCCCCCAGCTCGAGTACCCGCGGCGCTGGCCACAAGGGGTCGAGGTGACCGGGCCGATGGGCTTCGAGCTGCCGCACCCGGAGATCGAGCTGCCGCCGGGCGACCGGCCGCTGGTGCTGGTCGCGCCGAGCACCGCCCACGACTCCGGCAACCGCCTGGTGCGTACCGCGCTGCGGGCCCTGGCCGAAGAGCCGGTGCGGGTGGTGGCGACGACCAACCGGGTCGTGCCGCAGCGTCCGATCGAGCTGCCGGGCAACGCGCGGCTGGTTGACTGGCTCAGCTACAGCCAGGTGATGCCGGTCGCCTCGCTGGTGGTCTCGCACGGCGGCCACGGCACCGTCGCCCGGGCGCTCGGCGCCGGCACGCCGGTCCTGGCCAGCCCGTTCACCGGCGACATGCGAGAGACGGCGATACGGGTCGACTGGGCCGGCGTCGGCCTCTCCCTCCCCTGGCGCCTCTGCCGCCCGGCCCCGCTGCGCTGGGCGGTGCGCCGCATCCTCGGCGATCCGTCGTTCGCCGCGCGCGCCGCCGAGCTGGCCGCCTGGAGTCGCGGGCACGACGGAGCGGAGCGGGGAGCGAAGTTGGTGGAGCGGCTTGCGGTCGAGCCCAAAGCCGGTGCCCCTGCGTAGAATGCCCGCTTGACGCCCGCTGGCTCGGTCCCCCGTGATGTAGCGGCAGCATGACTGACTGTTAATCAGTTCGCGGTGGTTCGAATCCACCCGGGGGAGCTCACTAACGGTTAGGGCCGAGCTTGGTCACACCACTCTCGACAGTGGAAACGATTTCATCGATGGGTCGAGACGATGGAATTGCAGTGCCCCACATATCGGCATAGGATGGTCGCCTAGCCCCCGACCCGCTCCGTCCGGGCTATGCGCTCGACCAAAGTGGCGCGTTCCCGGCTGAGGGCGGCGCGGCGCTCGTAGTCGTCGGCTTCGCCGGCGGCGGCGATCTCGGACTCGAGGCGGCGCTGCTCGAGCAGCAGATAGTTGAGCTCCATCGCCTCGGGGGAGGCGGGCTCCTCGTGGGCGAGGATGACCAGCTCGGCGATCAGGCTGGACAGCTCGCCGTCCTGGTGGGGGAGGTTGGACGCCGGATCCTCGGGATGCTCGCGCAGCCAGGCCGCGGCGCGGACGCCGCTCGGTGAGAGGTGCGCATCGGTGAGGCGCGACAGGTACTCGCAGCCCTCCGCCGGCATGGCGATGCACATCGCCAGCAGAGCGCGCTCGCGCCGTTCGCGCGAGGTCAGCTCGGCACCCTGACGCACTTGGGGGCCGGCCCGCCGCCCTCCCGAGGCGGTTCCGCGGGACCGCCTCCGCTCGGCGGTCGCGCCGCGGTCACCCGGCCCATCACCAGCGCCGGCTCGAGGTCGAGCCGGCCCGCCACCCGGCGCAGCAGCTCGTCGCGGCTCGCCGTCTCCCCCATCCCGGCGAGGATCGGCGCCACCTCGCCGAGCGCCCGGTCGCGCTCGGCCGGCGAGTCGACCTCGGTCCGCTCCAGCACCATGCCGACCTGGAAGGCAGGCAGGTCCACCGCTCCCTCGACCAGTTCGCGGAAGCGCTCCGCTCCACCCTCCTCGGTGACCATCTCGGCCGGGTCCTCGCCCGCCGGCATCGCGGCCACCCGCAGCCGCACGTTGCGCCCCGCCGCGACCCGCTGCGCCCTCAGCATCGCCTCCTGCCCGGCCGCGTCGGCGTCGAGCGCCAGAACCACCTCGTCGACCATCCCCGAGAGCGCCGCCACCTGCTCCTCGGTGATCGCGGTGCCCATCACCCCGACCGCCTCGCCGACCCCGGCCTGGCGAAGCGCCAGCACGTCGGTGTAGCCCTCGACAACCACCGCCCGGCCCGCCTTGGCGATCGCCTCCTTGGCGAGGTCGATCCCGTACAGCATGCGGCTCTTGTGGAAGAAGTCGGTCTCGGCGGTGTTGACGTACTTCGCCCCCTGGTCGGAGCGCATCGCCCGGCCCCCGAAGCCCAGCGTCCGGCCGCGCCGGTCGCGGATCGGGAACATGATCCGCTCGCGGAAGCGGTCGTACTCGCCGCCGCCCCGCCCCCGCTGCGCCAGCCCGACCGCCCGCAGCTCCTCGACCGAGAAGCCGGCCCGCTGACCACGCATCAGCACCGTGTCCCAGGCGCTCGGCGCGTAGCCGACCCCGAACGCCCGCAGCGTCTCCTCGCCCAGCCCGCGCCCGGCCAGGTAGTCGCGCGCCTTCGCCGCCTCGGGCGCATCCCAGAGGACGTGCGCGTAGAAGGCGGCGGTGCGGTCGAGCAGCTCGCCCAAACGACGCCGCTGCCGGCGCCGCTCCTCCGCCTGCGGATCCTCCCGCTCGCGCGTCAGCTCGACCCCGTATCGGTCGGCGAGCAGCTCAACCGCCTCGGCGAACCCAAGCCCCTCCTTCTCCTCGACGAACTTGATCGTGTCGCCCCCCACCCCGCAGCCGAAGCAGTGGTAGAGCTTCTCCTGCGCGTCGACCGAGAAGGACGGCGTGCGCTCCTCGTGGAACGGGCAGAGGCCGACCCAGCGAGAGCCCTGGCGGCGCAGGTCGGTGTGGGCGGAGATCACCTCGACAATGTCGGCCGATTGCTTCACCCGCTCCAGGCTCTCCTCAGAGATCAGCGCCATCAGAACCTGGACTCCTCGGGGATGGTCAACTCGGCGAAGCGGGCGATGCAGTAGCGGTCGGTCATCCCGGCGACGTAGTCGGCGACCCGCTGGCAGTCGCTCGCGCCCGGCTCGCCCTCCGGCACCTCCTCTGGATGCTCCAGGTAGCGGTCGACGAGGCCGCGGATCGCGCCGTGGACCCGCTGCTGCTCGCGGCGCGCCGCCTCGCCCAGGTAGACGCGGTCGAACATGAACTCGCGCAGCCGCAGCATCGCCCCGCCCACCTCCTCACTCTGCTCGATCTCGCCGGCTGCGGTCGAGCGCTCGACGATGTCGCGCACCAACGTGTCGATCCGCGCGGAGCCGGTCGGGCCGAGCAGCTCGATCTCATCCGCGGGAAGATGCTCGGGGCGCAGGATCCCGGCTCGCAGCGCGTCGTCGATGTCGTGGTTGATGTAGGCGACGCGGTCGACCAGCTTGACGATCCGCCCCTCCAGGGTCGCCGGCCAGTCGGAGCCGGTGTGGTTGAGGATGCCGTCGCGCACCTGCTCGGTCAGGTTCAGCCCCCGGCCGTCGCGCTCGAGGACGTCGACCACCCGCAGCGAGTGGACGTTGTGCATGAAGCCGGTGCCGCAGCGCTCGCGCAGCGCCAGGTCGAGCGCCTCCTCGCCGCTGTGGCCGAAGGGCGGGTGGCCGAGGTCGTGGCCGAGCCCGATCGCCTCGGTCAGGTCCTCGTTGAGGCCGAGCGCCCGCGCCACGGTGCGGGCGATCCCGCAGGCCTCCAGGGTGTGGGTGAGGCGGGTCCGGTAATGGTCGCCTTCGGGGGCGATGAAGACTTGCGTCTTGTGCTTGAGGCGGCGGAACGCCTTCGAGTGGACGATCCGGTCGCGGTCGCGCTGGAATGGCGTGCGCAGCGGGCTGTCGGCCTCCTCGACGCTGCGCCTGGCCGGGTAAGACGGCGTCGCCGAGTCGGAGAGGAACTCGGCCTCCCAGGCCCTAACCCGATCCTCCAGAGTCGCCGTGACCTGCACGGCCCGATCCTACGCTGCGGATCGAAGCTGCACGTGCGCGTGATGCTCGAGCGTCTCGCCGATCGCCCGCTCGGCCTGACGCAGCGCCCCCGCCCCGGCGGCCGGAGCCTCGGCGAGCGGCCTGGCGATCGCCCCGACCATGAAGCCGTGCGCCTCCGCGCAGAGCGGAAAGGCGCCCGCTTCGCAGCTCGCGCAGACGACCCCGCCCGCTGCGCCGGAGAAGCCGACCAGGTGCTCCGCCTCGCCGCAGCGCACGCAGGCGGCGAACTCCGGAGCGAAGCCGGCGGCGAGCGCCAGCTTCAGTCGGAAGGAGAGCGCCGTCTCCAGCGCCGTCGCCCGCCCGCCCGCCGGGTTGTCGAGCAGCGCCAGGTAGCGGCCGAGCAGGTTGTAGGCGGGCGGGTTGGGCTCGGCCGAGTCGAGCAGCCGCAGCACCGCGTCGCAGGCGCGCGCGGCGGCGCTCAGCGCCTGTCCGGAGGAGCGCAGCCTCGGATAACCGTCTACGGTGGAGACGCCGGTCACGGTGAGCAGCTCGCCGCGCCCCTCGTGCAGCATCAGGTCGAGCCGGAAGAACGGCTCCAGCCGTCCGCCGAAGCGCGAGCGCGGCTTGCGGGCCCCCTTGGCGATCGCCCCGACCCGCCCCCGCTGCGCCGAGTAGAGGTGGAGGATGCGGTCAGCCTCCCCGTAGCGGATGCTGCGCAAGACGATCGCCTCCGTCTTCAGCGTGGTTCCGGGCATGACCGATTTACGATGAACGACGCGCCGGACGGCGGCGCCGCGGTTTGCGGCGCAGCTTCGCCTGGCAGCGGGGGCAGAAGTAGGTCGAGCGCCCGGCAACCACGATCCGCTCGATCGCCCCCCCGCAGCGCGGGCAGGGCTCGCCCTCGCGGGTGTGGACGAGGAACTCGTCCTGCATCCTGCCCCGCTCGCCCCGCCCGTCGCGGTAGTCGTCGATCGAGGCGCCGCCGCCGTCGATCCCCGCCTGCAGTGCGGCGACCACACCGTCGCGCAGCGCCTCGAGGTGCTCGGGCTTCATCGACCCGGCCGGCGAGAGCGGGTGCAACCGCGCCCGGAACAGCGCCTCGTCGGCGTAGATGTTGCCGAGCCCGGCGACCCCCTTCTGGTCGAGCAGGAACGACTTCAGCGGTGCGCTGCGGCCGGCGGCGACCTCACCGAGCGCCTCCGGGGTGAAGTGCTCCGAGAGCGGCTCGATCCCCAGCCGCTCGTCGAGGTAGGCATCCAAGCGCGCATTTTCGACGAGGCGGGCCTCGCCGAAGCGCCGCGGGTCGGTGAACCAGACCTCGCGGCCGTCGTCGAGCCTGAACCGGGCCCGCAGGTGGAGCTCCTCGGTCGAGCGCTCCCCCTCGTACAGCCGCCGCCCCTCGGACGGGTCGATCGCCCCGCCCCCCGGCTCGACCAGCACCAGGTTGCCGGTCATCCGCAGGTGCATGACCAACGTATGTCCCCCGTCCAGACCCAGGAGCAGGTACTTGCCACGGCGTCCGAGCCCGGCGATCGTCCGGCCCGACACCGCCGCCTCCAAATCCCGCGGCGCCACCGGCCGCGACCAGCGCTCGTCGGAAACCTCGAGCCGCTCGATCCGCCGCCCTTCCAGCTCCGGCTCGAGCTGCCGGCAGACTGTCTCGACCTCGGGCAGCTCGGGCATCCCGCAGTTCTACCCGACCGCGGTAGACATCTGACCCGCCTGGCGACTCAAAGTCGACTGCGGCCGGGTCAGCCGTCGACCGCCCGCGGGTGCGCCTTGAAGTAGACGTCCTTGAGCTGCTGTCCGGAGAGGTGCGTGTAGACCTGCGTGGTCGCGATGTCGGCGTGGCCGAGCATCTCCTGCACGGCGCGCAGGTCACAGCCTCCGGCGAGCAGGTGGGTGGCGAAGCTGTGGCGCAGGGTGTGCGGGCTCATCCGCCCGGTCAGGCCGGCCTCGCGAGCGTGGCGCCGCACAATCTTGTAGAGACCCTGGCGGCTGAGCGGCCCGCCCCGGAAGTTGACGAACAGCTTCGGCTCGTGGCGTTCGCCGACCAGCTTCGGCCGGCCGCCGCGCTGGTAGGCGGAGATCGCCGCGATCGCCTGCCGGCCGAGCGGCACCAGCCGCTCCTTCGAGCCCTTGCCCCGAGCTCGCAGGAAGCCCTCGTGCAGGTCGACGTCCGCCGTCTCCAGCCCGATCGTCTCCGAGGCGCGCAGCCCGCAGGCGTACATCACCTCGAGCAGCGCCCGGTCGCGCAGCGCGGTCGGCTCGCCGCCGCGCGGTGCGGCGAGCAGCTTCTGCACCGCGGAGTAGTTGAGGACCTCGGGCAGCTTCTTGGCGCGGCGCGGCGCGCTGAGCGCCGCGGTCGGGTCGTCGCCGATCAGCTCGTCGCGGCGCAGGTGTTTGTAGAAGGAGCGCAGGCAGGCGGCCTTGCGGTGGACGGTCGCCGCCGAGCAGGCGGGGCGGCCGTTGCCGGTCGCCAGGTCGGCGAGGAAGTCACCGACGTCGGCGGGCCGCACCTCGAGCGCGTCGAGCCCGTGGTCGGCGAGAAACTCTCCGTACTGGAGCAGGTCGGTGCGGTAGGCGTTCAGCGTGTTGCGCGAGAGGCCGCGCTCCAGCTCCAGGTAGGAGAGGAAGTCGAGGACGAGGCCCTCGAAGCGGGCGGCAGCTGCCGATCGTGGCTCGACCGCGATGGCCATGGGCGAGGATTCGTCCAATCGGTCGGCAGACCTTGGAGCGCAAGGGACTATGCGCCGGCGCCGAGGACCCGACCGGCCGCGAGGGCCGCGGCGAAGAAGAGGGGGTCCTCCGAAAGATCGCGACCCATAGTTCGCGTCGGCAAGCCCGATGCGGAGTATCCCGTCAGGTCGGGGGAGGCTTCTCTGATCCGGTGCCGCCAGCCCGCCGCCTCGGCCAGCTGCGCAATGGCCACCGGCTCCCCGGCCGGCACCGGAACCTCGACGCCGCCCAACAGCATCCGCATCACGGTCAGCGTGTGGTGGCTGACCGTGCGGTGGCGGTCGCGGGGGTCTGCGGAGGAGAGGCGGGGCGAGAGCAGCGTCGGCAGGCCCAGGGCCAGGGAGCCGTGGGCCGTGTCTAGCGCCGCGATGCCGCCGTGGCCGAGGCGGGTCTCGGAGCCGACGATCCCCGGGCCGGGACCGGCCAGCGCCGCGTCCCAGCCGAACCCGTTGGCGGCCGCGTCGAGGGCGCCGGCGACCGAGAGCGCCTCGTGCTCGCCGCCGTATGCCGGCGCAGCCGTGACGTGCCCGCAAAGCAGGCCGCGCTCGCGCAGCTCGGCGACGTCGCGGCTCAGCGACCCGGGTAGCGCTCCGCCTGCCGTTTGCACGTAGGCGAGCTTCAGGTCCGGAGCGGCCTGAGCCGCCGCCCAGGCGGCGGGCGCGAGGTGGCCGTGCAGCGGCAGGACTAGGACCGGCATCGCCTTCCCCTGCCTAGGCTCGCCGGGAGGACGCTCGACCGGTTCGACCGGATGCTGGAGTGGGGTGTAGTTGAGCTTCATGACGTGCTCGCCGCCGCCCTCACCCCCCTCCAGTCCGCGGGTCAGGTTGACGTGGACGACGTCGAAGCCCCCCGATCCAAGGCCGAGGTCGAGCGCCGCCACGTTGACCACCACCTCGTCCCCCTCGCGCATCTCGCCAAGCAGCGTCTCGTCCGCCCAGGCCGGCCGCCGCACCCCGTCGATCTCGACCGTCAGCGGCTCCGCGTCGACTACGACGCCGCGGCGCAGCTTCAGGCGGCCGTTCACCCCGCTGCCGGCTCGGCGCCGGCCTCGGCGACGATCCCCTCGCAGACCTCGAGCATCGCGTCGAGGTTGCGTGCCGGGACGCTCTCCTCCGGCGTGTGGTTGGCCGTCGTGCCGTTGGCGAGCAGGACGCAGTCGAACCCGGCGAGGCGCAGGGCGTTGGCGTCGCTTCCGCCCCCCGTCGCGATCCGCTGGGGCTCGAAGCCGGCGCGGCGCAGACCGGCCTCGGCGAGACCGAGCGAGGGCGAGGTGGAGGGAATCTCGTAGCCGCGAAACAGCTCCCCGACTCGGACGTCGACGTCGCAGCCATGCTCGCTGGCGCCCCAGGCGCAGGCCTCCGTCAGCTCACCGGCGACCGCAGCGGCGCGGTCGGCGCCGTGGCTGCTGCGCGCCTCGGCGACGATTCGGCACCGGCCGGGCACGACGTTGCCCGAGGTGCCGCCGGAGATCACCCCCACGTTCGCGGTCGTCTTCTCGTCGAGCCGCCCCAGCTCCATCCGCGAGATCGCCTCGGCCGCGGCGGCGATCGCGCTGTTGCCGTCCTCGGGGCGGATCCCCGCGTGCGCCTCGACCCCGGAGAAGTCGGCGCGGATCCGCTGCTGGGTCGGCGAGGTGACGATCACCTCGCCGATCGGCGTGGCGTGGTCGAGGACGAAGCCGCAATCGGAGCGCAGAGCGCTCGGGTCGAATGCCTTGGCGCCGCGCAGCCCCTGCTCCTCGGCGACGGTCAACAGCAGCTCGATCCCAACCGGCGGCGGCTCCTGCGCGTGGCGGGCGACCAGCTCGACCAGCACCGCCACCGCCGCCTTGTTGTCGGCGCCGAGGATCGTCTCGCCGCGGCTGCGAAAGACCCCGTCGGCCTCCGCCACCTCGACCTGTCCCTCGTGCGGCACGGTGTCGATGTGCGCGCAGAACATCGCCCAGCGATCGGATCGACCGGGCAGGCGCGCGAGGAGGTTGCCGGCCCCGGCTTCGGCCGGGCCCGCCGCGTCGTCCTCGCTCACCTCGAGGCCGAGCGCCCGCAGATCGGCGGCCAGCGTATCGGCGACCTCGCGCTCCTCGCCCGTCGGGCTGCGAATCTCGCAGAGGCGGACGAAGGTCTCGTGCAACCTCTCCACGACGGACAGGCTAGTGGGCTACGGAGGAATCCTCGCGCTCGCCGATCTCGGCGCCGTCGACCGGCCGCTCGCCCGCCTGGCGGGCGGCTGCGCCGACGAACTCGCGGAACAGCGGCTCGGGCCGGTTGGGGCGCGAGTTGAACTCCGGGTGAAACTGGGAGGCGACGAAGAACGGGTGGTCGGGCAGCTCGATCATCTCGACCAGCCGCTCGTCGGGCGAGGTGCCGCCGCAGACCAGCCCCTCGTCTTCGAGCCGGCGGCGCAGCTGGACGTTGACCTCGTAGCGGTGGCGGTGGCGCTTGTAGATAACCGCCTCGCCGAAGATCTCGCGGGCCCGCGTCCCCTCGTGCAGCTTCACCGGGTCGGCGCCGAGCCGCATCGTGCCGCCCATCTCGGAGACCTCCTTCTGCTCGGGCAGCAGGTCGACGACCGGGAACGGCGTCTCGGGGTCGAACTCGGCCGAGTTGGCCCCACCCATCCCCGCCACCGAGCGGGCGAACTCGACCACGGCGATCTGCATCCCGAGGCAGATCCCCAGGTAGGGGATCGAGCGTTCGCGGGCGATCCGCGCCGCCCCCACCTTGCCCTCGATGCCGCGCTCGCCGAAGCCGCCGGGGATGAGGATGCCGTCGGCGCCCTCCAGCCGCTCCGGCTCGAAGTCCTCGGAGTCGACCAGCTCGACCTCGACCTCGACCCCGTGGTGGTAGCCGCCGTGCTTGAGCGCCTCGATCACCGACTTGTAGGCGTCGGCGAGCTGCACGTACTTGCCGACCAGCGCGATCCGCACCGTGCCCGAGGCGGCGTCGGCGCGGCGCACCATCGCCTCCCACTCGCTCAGGTCCGGCGGGGGCGCCTCGACGCCGAAGTGGTCGAGCACCAGATCGTCGACCCCCTCGGCGCGGAACACGAGCGGCACCTTGTAGACGTTGTCGACGTCGTGGGCGGAGATCACCGCGTCGGTCGGCAGGCTGGCGAAGAGGGCGATCTTGTCGCGAATCTCGCGATCGAGGCGTCCCTCGGAGCGGCAGACCAGGGCGTGCGGCTGGATGCCGATGCGGCGCAGCTCGTTTACCGAGTGCTGGGTCGGCTTGGTCTTCAGTTCGCCGGCGTGGCCCACGTAGGGGACCAGGGTGAGGTGGACGAACATGCTGCGCTTCGAGCCGAGGTCGGTGTAGAGCTGGCGGATCGACTCGAGGAAGGGCAGCGACTCGATGTCGCCGACCGTGCCGCCGATCTCGGTGATCACGAAGTCGACCGACTGCGACTCGGCGACGATCAGGATGCGGTTCTTGATCTCGTCGGTGATATGGGGGATCACCTGCACCGTGGCGCCGAGGTAGTCGCCGCGGCGCTCGCGGTTTACCACCGTGTTGTAGACGGAGCCGGCGGTGACGTTGGAGGCGCGCGAGGTGTTCTCGTCGGTGAAGCGCTCGTAGTGGCCGAGGTCGAGATCGGTCTCGGCACCGTCCTCGGTGACGAAGACCTCGCCGTGCTGGAAGGGGCTCATCGTCCCCGGGTCGACGTTGATGTAGGGGTCGAACTTCTGCAGCTGCACGCGGAAGCCGCGGGAAACGAGGAGGCGACCGATCGAGGCGGCGGCTATGCCCTTGCCGAGGGCCGAGACGACGCCGCCGGTGACGAAGATGAACCGCGTGTCTCCTGGCTTAGAACGACTCATTCTCTGCCGAGCGAGTCTAACCAGCGCAGGGGCGGAAGCGACTCGATCGAGCCGGAGATCGACCGCAACTCGCCGTAGACCGTGAGAGCGGAGACCAGGGCGAGGGCAATCAGGCGCCCCGTCCCGCCGAGGACCGTGAGCAGCCAGACGCCGGCGATCGCCCCGACCAGGTTGGAGCCGGTGTCGCCGAGCATCGCCCGCTCGCGGAGCGTGAAGGCGGCGCCGACAAGCACCGGCCCGGCGAAGATCCCCAGCAGCTCCAGCGGCGCGAATGTCCAGGCGCCGAGGCAGAGGCCGGCGCCGAGCAGCGCCAGCCCCTTCTCGGCGCGCCCGGGCCGCAGGTCGAGCAGGTTGAAGGCGTTGGTGGCGAGGATCAGCAGCGCCACGTCGGCCAGGTAGCGCCACGATTCAAGGCCCCGCCCGGAGACGACGTAGGCGGCCAGCGCCAGCGCGCCGATCGCCTTGATCGCCCCCGTCGAGAGCCGCCCATCGCGCAGCGCCCGCGCGTGGCCGCGCCAGCCGCGCGGAGCCTCCGTCGCCTCGCCCCGGCCAAGCGAGTCGTCGAGGAAGCCGAGCAGGGCGACGCCGAGCAGGTAGGGCAGCCAGCGGCGCAGCCCGGGGTCGAGCAGTTCGAGCCCGGCGCGGTCATCGAGGAAGGCGAGCGGCGCGAGGGCGACCAGCGCCGCGGTGACCAGCACTGCGCCGAGCGGGAAGGCGAGCAGGGCACCGCGGTAGTTGCGGCGCGCCAGGCCGGCGTCGAGCAGTCCGCGCACCCCCGCCGGGACCACGAGGAGCGCCACCGCGATCGTCGCGGGGAAACCGATCCAGGTCATCGGTGCGGTGCCAGCAGGTCGGGCAGCAGGCGGTCGGCGCTGCCCTTGACCCCGAAGCTGCCCTCGGCGCCGAGCAGGGTGAAGACGGTCGCCAGCCGGCCGGCGACCAGGTCGACGTCGTCGACGCTGGCGAGGTCGTTGCCGGCGAAGAAGGAGATCGAGGACGGTTCGGCGCTCGAGCTCTCGACCCCGACCGCCGGCGTGCGGGTCGAGACGATGCCGCTCATCAGCCCCGCCTCGAACCGCGCCGCGGTTGCTCGCTGCCGCGGGCCCATGTCCTGCGGCTGGTCGCGGACGACAATCACCCCGTCGAGGTCGCCGAAGTTGCCGCTTGCCCGCGAGAAAAGGTGTCCCCGGACCCGCTCCAGCAGCATCCCGCCGCGGACCAGCTGCCGCCCCACCCCGACCGCGAAGGCGGTTTGCACGTCGGGGCTGCCGGCGATTCCCGCGAAGCGGGTCTTCGCCAGGTCGCCGACCAGGGCACGCGTGTCGACCGGCTCGCGCACCACCCCGACCCCGACCAGGCGCGCCCCGGTCGGCCCGAGCGCGTCGCCGATCGCCCCGGAGACGTCGCCGGGCAGGCCGCCGAGGGCGACCAACCCGATCCGCTTGCCGCGCAGCCGGTCGCGGACCAGCACCGGGTAGACGGCGTCGGAGAACCGATTGGCTCGGCCCAGCTCGCCGTTCAGCTCGTTGACCCGTTGGCGGGCGTCCTGCAGATTGCCCGTCAGGCTGTGCTCGAGGTCCTTGCGGGTGCTGGTCAGCGTGTCGCCGCCGAACTCGGCGCCGATCAGGATGCCGATCGCCAAGGCGAGGAAGACCGCGATAAGCGAGGTCGCGTGGTAGCGCGCGCTATACCCCATCCGCCCAGGAGGCTAGAGCCCGAGCCAGATCTTGACCTTCAGCCAGAGCAGTTCGAAGAGGTCGTTGAGCGCCGGCGAGGTGAGTACGACGATCCCCAGCAGGATCACGAAGGCGACCAGGAAGAGGGCCACGGGAGCGACCGTCGAGGGCGGGTTGTAGAGGCGGGAAACGCCCTTCGCGTCGACCAGCTTCTCGCCGATCCGCAGCCGCGTGAGGAAGGTCGAGGACATGCCACCTCGGTTGCGATCGAGGAACTCGATCAGGTTGAAGTGGGCGCCGACGCTGACGATCAGGTCCGCACCCTTCTCGTAGGACATCAGCATCGCCACGTCCTCGCTGGTCCCGGCAGCGGGGACGGCGGTGTGCTCGAGCCCCAGCTCCGCCAGTCGCTCGCACCCGGGCGCCCGCCCGTCCGGATAGGCGTGGACGATCAGCTCGGCGCCACAGCGCAGCGCGGCGTCCCCGGCCGAGTCCATGTCGCCGAGGATGACGTCGGGCTTGAGGCCGGCTTCGAGACAGCCGTCGGCGCCGCCGTCGACGGCGACGACGACCGGCCGCACGTCGCGGATATAGGCGCGCAGCGCCTTCAGGTCGCGGCGGTGGTGCTCGCCGCGGACGACGATCAGCACGTGACGGTCGCGGAACGAGGTGCGGGTCGGCGGGAACTCGACGCCCCCGGTGAGCAAGTCGGTCTCATGGCGGACGTGGGCGACGGTGTTCTCGGCGAACTCGGCGAGCGCCTCGTCGACCCGCTCGCGCTGCCGATCGAAGCGGCGCTCCAGCTCGGCGACGTCGAGCAGACGGCCGCGCAGGGCAACCCGCTGTCCGACCCTGATGGTGCCGCCGGAGATCGTCAGCTGGTCACCCTCGGCGAGCAGCTGGAACGGGTCGGCGCCTTCAGCGTCGATCAGCACGATGCCGGCGCGGACCAGCAGCAGCGGGCCGGCATTCGGGTAGCGACCGTCGCTCGACGACGCGGCGTTGACGACCGCCCGCACCCCGGTCGCGATCAGCTCCTCGGCGGCGATCCGGTCGATGTTGACGTGGTCGACGACGGCCACGTCGCCGGGTCCGAGCCGCTTCACCAAGTCCTTGGTGCGGCGGCCGAGCCGGGCGCTGCCGCGGATCGCCCGATCGGCGGACACCCCGTTTCGGCGCGACAGCAGGGCAGGCAGGCGGCGACGACTGGCAGTAGCCACCCCACGAGACTACCCGGTATCCCTGGACTTCAGGCGGCGGCCAGCAGCTCGCGCGCGTGGCGTGTTGCCGCCTCGTCGCGGCTCTCGCCACCCAGCATGCGGCGGATCTCCTCGACGACCCCCTCGCCCTCGAGGCGCTGCACGGTGGCGGTGGCGGGCTCGGCGCCGAGGTCCTTCTCCAGCCGGAAGTGGACCGAGGCGAGGGAGGCGACTTGAGGCAGGTGGGTGATGCAGACAACCTGGCGACCCTCGCCGAGCGCCCGCAGCCGCTCGCCGACCACGCGGGCCGTCTGGCCGCCAACCCCGGCGTCGATCTCGTCGAAGACCAGCGTCCCGGCGCCTGCCCCGGCCCCCAGCCCGCTCAGCGCCAGCATCACCCGCGACAGCTCGCCGCCCGAGGCGGCGTCGCGCAGCGGGGCCGGCTCGATCCCCGGGTTGGGCGAGAGACGCAGCTCGACGCCCTCGCCGCCGTTCGGCCCGAAGCCGCCGGGGTGCGGCTCAAGCACGACATCGAGCGCCGCGCCCGGCATCGCCAGCCGCTCCAGCTCTTCCCCCACCCGCTCGCGCAGCGGCTCCGCGGCACCGGCGCGGCCCTCGGAGAGGCGCTTGCCCAGCTTCGCGCGGGCGGCCTCGGCCTCGGCCAGCGCCGCCGCGATCTCCGCCCCGCGCTCCTCGGCCCCGGCCAGCCGCTCGACCTCGGCCCGGCAGCGCTCGGCGTGGGCGAGCACCGCCTCGACGCTGCCGCCATGCTTGCGCTTCAGCCGCTCGACCGCCTCCAACCGCTCCTCGACCGCCGCCAGCCGGGCCGGATCGGCGTCGATTCCCTCCAGGTAGCGGCGCAAGTCGCTGGCCACCTCCCCCAGCTCGACCGCCAGGCCACTGAGCCGCTCGGCGATCGCGTCCAGCTCGGGGTCGACCCCGCCGGCCCCCTGCAGCAGCGCCTCCGCCTGGGCCAGCGCGCTCGCCGCGCCACCGCCGTCCTCCTCGGCCCCGAGCGCGCTCGCCCGCGCGCCCGCCGCCGCTTCCCGCAGCCCCTCGGCGTGGCGGAGCCGCTCGCGCTCCGTCGCCAGCTCGGCCTCCTCCGCCGGGTCGGGCGTCGTCTCCTCGATCTCCGACAGCTCGTAGCGCAAGAGGTCCAGGTCGCGCTCGCGGGTACCGGCGCGCTTGCGCAGCTCCTCCAGCTCCGCCTCCAGCCGGGCGCACTCGCGGTGCGCCTCGCGGTAGCGGCGGCGCAGTTCCAGGTGCTCGCCACCGGCGAACCCGTCGAGCACGTCCATCTGGGCGGAGGAGATGGTCAGCTTGCGGTGCTCGTGCTGGCCGTAGAAGGAGAGCAGTCGACCGCCGAGCAGCTTCAGCTCGGCGACGCCGGCGGTGCGGCCGGCGAGGAAAGCGGCGGTGCGGCCTGAGGCAGAGACGCGCCGACCGAGGACGATCTCCTCGGCGCCCTCGGGCAGCCGCGCGGCGACCCCGGCCAGCTCCGGCTCCTCCAGCAGGCCGTTTGGGAGGTCGAAGACGCCCTCGACCCAGGCCTCCGCGGCACCCGGCCGGACGATCTGCGGTCGTGCCTTGCCGCCCATCAAGAGGTCGAGCGAGTGGGCGAGCACCGTCTTCCCCGCCCCGGTCTCGCCGGTGATCGCGTTCAGTCCCTCCCCCAGCCGCAGCTCGGCTCGCTCGATCAGCAGCAGGTTCTCGATCCGCAGCTCGCGCAGCACGTGCCCTGTGTACCACCCGGCGCGGCGGGTGGCTTTACGCAGGAGCCGGCTCGGTGACCTCCGCCTCGCCGGAAGCTTGAACGAAGTCGGAGGAGCGGACCAGGGCGAAGCCCAGCGCGGCGCCCAGCAAGCAGAGGATCGCGCCGATCAGGAGGATCTCGTTGAAGCCGCTGGCGAAGGCGACCTTGGCGGCGTGGACGAACTCGGCCCGCTGCCCAGGCGAGGCGAAGCCGCCAGCGGCGCGGGAGCCGCCTGAGGAGACGGCCTCCGCGAGCCCGTGCGGGGCGTTCGGCAGCAGCGAGGAGAGCTTCGAGTCGACCTGCGACTGGAAGACGGCGCCGAGAGAGGCGATCCCCGTCGCGATCCCGATCTGGCGGAAGCTGTTGTTGATCCCCGAACCCATCCCTGCATTTTCCGGCGGCACGACGGCGATCGCAGCCTGGCCGATGCCGGGGTTGGCGGTGCCGATCCCGATTCCGGCGATCAGGAAGCCCGGCAGCAGGTCGGATACGGGTGAGTCGGCGGAGATGCCGCGCATCAAGAGCAGACCGATCCCGACCATCGTCAGTCCGACGCCGAGCAGGATGCGGATCGGCACGCGGTTCGAGAGCGAGCCGGCGATCGGCGAGGCGACGAAGGAGAGAAAGGTGAGCGGCAGGAAGCGCAGGCCCGCGCCCAATGGCGAGAAGTCCTGCACGCCCTGGAGGTAGATCGTCAGGTAGAGGAACATCGCGAACATCCCGGCCGAGAGGCCGAAGGCGACGGCAGAGACGCCGTTGAAGGCCGGCTTGCGGAAGAGGCCGAGCTCGAGCATCGGATGGTCGCTGCGCGCCTCGATCGCGAGGAAGGCGAGCAGCAGGGCGGCCGCCCCGCCCAGCGAGGCGACGATGACGGCGCTGCCCCAGCCCTCCGGGTTGCCGCGGATCAGCCCGAAGATCAGCAGGAAGAGGCCGCCGGAGAAGGTGGCGAGGCCCGGCAGGTCGATCCGCTGCGGGTCCTGGGCGGCGACGTTGGCGAGACGAACCTCGGTGAGGAGGATCGCGATCGCGCCGATCGGGATGTTGACGAAGAAGATCCATTCCCAGCCGAGGTGCTCGGTGATCAGGCCGCCGACCAGCGGCCCGATCGCCACCGCGCCGCCGATCGTCGCCCCCCAGACGCCGATCGCGGTCGCCCGGTCCTTGCCCTGGAACTCCTGGCCGATCAGCGCCAGCGAGGTGGCGAACATCGCCGCGCCGCCGATCCCCTGCAGCCCGCGGGCCAGGTTGAGCAGGGTCGGGTCGCCGGCGATCCCGCAGAGGAACGAGGCGGCGGTGAAGATGCCGAATCCGACCGAGAAGACGCGCCTGCGGCCGAGCCGGTCACCGAGCGAGCCGGCGGTGAGAAGGAACGCGGCGAGGGTCAGCGAGTAGGCGTCGACCACCCACTGCAGGCTGGAGAGGCTGGCGTGCAGGTCGCGCTGGATGTCGGGCAGGGCGACGTTGACGACCGTGATGTCCAGCAGCAGCATGAACGTCGCGATCGAGATCAGCAGAAGGGTCCACCACCTGCGCTCCATGCGAGCACACCCTAGACAGGCGGGGACCGGGGCCTGCCTCAGACCGCGAGGTGGCCGAACTTCTCGCGGATCCGCTGGTAGAAGCTGGTTCCGGGGAGCTCGGCGAGCCGGCCGACGTCCTCGGCGAAGCGCAGCTCCAGCTCGGCCCCGGAGGTGAGAACGCCGGCCGGTTCGCCGTCGATCGCGACGTCGACCGACTCGCGGCCCTCGGCGTTGCCGACGTGGAGGACGTCGCCGGGGGCGACGACCAGGGCGCGGGCCGTGAGCGAGTGCGGCGCGACGTAGCTGACCACGTATCCCTCCACGCCCCAGGCGAGGATCGGCCCCTGGTTGGCGAGGTTGTAGCCGGTCGAACCGACAGGGGTGGCGGCGACGAGGCCGTCGCAGCGGACGTGGCCGACCTCCTCGCCGGCGATCTTGTAGCTCAGCTCGGCGACCCGGTCATGGGGGCGGCGGAGGAAGCTGATGTCGTTGAGGGCGACCCGGTGCTCGCCTTCGATCTCGACCTCTAGACCGGGCAGGTCCACCGCCTCGGTCTCGCCGGCGAAGGCACGGCGCAGCCCGTCCTCCGCCTGATCGCGCTCCACCGCGGCGAGGAAGCCGACGGTGCCGAAGTTGACGCCGAAGACGGGCACGCCGCTGCGGGCGAAGTGGCGCAGCGCGTAGAGGATCGATCCGTCGCCCCCGAGCACGACGCAGAGGTCGACCTGGCGGGGGAGTGCCTCGACTGCCTCGATCCCGGCGACGGAGTCGCCGTGCTTGGCGACCTCCTGCGCGCTGGCTACCAGCCGCCACTCCGCTTCGCGGGCAGTGGCGACGACGAGCTGAACCGCGCCCGTCGTAGCCGGCGGGTGCGAGTGCGTGATCACAGCGGCGGTGCGCTCGCTCAAGGTTCGACCTCGCGGATCGCCGCCTCGAGGTCGGCGACTGCCTCGCCCTCCCCGCCGCACCAGACAAAGGTCTCGCGGTTGCCCTTCGGCCCGGGGAGCCCGGAGGAGGCGAAGCCCCGGACCGACAGGCCGAGCGCGGTGGCGGCGCGGGCTGCGCCGAGGATCGCCTCGCGGCGGTCGGCGGCGTTGCGCACGACCCCCTTGCGGACCCGCTCGCGGCCCAGCTCGAACTGCGGCTTGACCATCGCCAGCAGCTCGCCCCCCGGCGCCAGGCAGGCGGCGACGGCGGGCAGCACCTTGGCCAGCGAGATGAAAGAGACGTCGACCGTGGCGAGCTGCGGGCGGAAGGGCAAGTCGGCCGGGGCCAGCCGGCGCGCGTTGAGCCGCTCGAGCACTGTCACGCGCGGATCCTCTCGTATGCCCTGGTCGAGCTGCCCGTAGGCGACATCCACGGCCGCGACGCGAGCGGCGCCGCGTTGCAGCAGGCAGTCGGTGAAGCCGCCGGTCGAGGCGCCGACGTCGAGGCAGTCGCACTCGGCGACCGCGACTGCGAGCGCGCCGAGCGCGTTGTCGAGCTTCACCCCGCCGCGGGAAACGAAGCGCGGGCCGTGATCGAGGACGAAGTCGGCGTCGGGCTCGACCAGCTGGCTGGGGCGCAGCGCGACCGGCCCGTCGGCGCCGACCCGGACCTCGCCGGCGCGCACCGCGCCGGCGGCCGCGGAGCGCGACGAGAACAGGCCCCGCTCGGCCAAAACCGCGTCGATCCGAGCCTTGGTCACGGCTCAACCGTACAGCCGCCCGTTCCCCCATGCGGCATTTAGCGGCGCATTAGGAACGGGTAGGAGAATCGCGCCGTGGGTCGAGGAGGCTGAGCAAGGTCAGTGTGACTCGCCTCACACACGAATCGCACATATGTTCGTATTCTGGTTAAAGGATCTGCGAGAGACGACCGATTGAGAGGTTGAACCAAAGACTTCCTGGCTGGGCTCGGCGCCGCTCATATGGCGCACCGACAACCGTCGGTTCGCCCGCGGCGCATTCAGGGCCCGCCTACCTCCCACGGATCCACATATATAGAGATGCATATCTCTCCTCCCTGTAGTAACCCCAGAAACGCCCCGCCTAACCGGCGGGGCGTTTTCTGTTGGGGAAGGCTCTAGCAAGCCGAATGCGGGCTTCGCAGCCGAAGGCGCCTCTTCCTGCGACTCAGGGGTCTTCGAAGTAGGCGCAGTATTCGTCCGTTTCGCCACCTATCAGCTGGTGCTTGCCGTGGAATTCGGGCCCTTCTTCACCAAATACCGTCAACCCCGCGTCTTGCAGGACGACACCGAACCCCGGCGCGGTGAGGATGAACCGCAGCCCCGAGATCCATAGGGGCGCCCCGCTGGCCGGATCGAGTTTGACGGTGAGCCCCTGGTGGCCAGTCGCCGTCTTTCCGTTTTCTGGGTTTGTGATCGTTGAGTTGCGCGGGGCGTGAATCACCCAGCTGATCAATTCGCCTGCGTCGTTGTATTTTTTGACCGTGATGTTCCTACCGGTGGCGTGCTCGTCGAGTGGCAGTCCTGGGCAGGTTTCGTCTATGAATTCGTCGTCAACTGACACGACGGTCGTCTCGACCGTGACCGCCTGAGCGCTCGCGGCGAAGGCGAGCGGCAGGGCGATCGCGCAGGCCAGGACCGCCAGCTTCCTGATCAGCCCACGGGGATGGACAGGGCCCAGACCACCGCGAGTAGGTGCGGGGTTGGGGGATCCGTGCTGGGACATCATTCCTCCTCGGTTCGCCGGGCATTTACCCGTTTGATCCCAGGACGGGGCAGCGGCAGCTTTTCTTCCCGGCCGCTTCAGCTCGCGGGGACGATGGCGAGCCCCTCGCGAAGCCCAGAGACCCAGAGAGCGAAGCCCCTGGGTCTCACCCCTCGCGGCCCTCGGAGCGCCGGAGGCGGTACATCCGCAGCCTCCCGAAGCCCTTGGCGGTGGGCATGTGGCCCACGTAGTCGCAGCGCAGGTCGTCGCGCCGGGTCAGCGCCAGCGCCGCCGCGAACTGCTCGGTCACATACACGGTCCCAGGCGGGGTCACCGGCTCTATGCGCGCCGTGCGGCTGACGTGGGAGCCCATGAACGCCTGTTCCCCGAGAACCGGATCTCGCACCGCGAAGACCGGGCCCACGTGCGCGCCGAGCCGAAGCCGCAGGTGGGCTGGAAGCCCTGCCGCCTCCAGGTCGATGCCCGCCATCGCCCGCTGCAGGTCGAGCGCGCAGTCCGCGGCCGTGGCCGCATCGGTCAGCACCACATAGAGGGCATCCCCCCAGCTGTTCTGGTGCTTGACCGCGGCCGCATACTGCGCCAGGGAGCGTGCGAACGCGGCCAGGACGTGGTCGGCGAACCCCGGGAGCTGCTCGTCGTTCAGCTTCGAGAATCCCTTGACGTCCGCGAAGATCATCGCCCGAACGACTCGGCGCGCCCGCTGTCGATCCCGAGGTTGAGTGGGGTCCGGCGCTCGCGCGCGATCGAGGCGAATGATCGACGCGGGGTGGCCGCCGCGCCGCCAGGCTTCGACGTCGATCATCGTCCCGGCATCTCCGGCGGCCCGGCCTCCGTCCCAGAGTGCGAGCTGCCGCGCCTCTGAGCCCAGGAAGCGGGAGCGCAGCAGCGCGCGGCCCATTGCGAGCTCTGCTGCGTAGCGGTGAAGCACGTCGTCGTCCAAAATGGCGTCCTCGGTCGCGCAGGCGACCTCGCGCGCGGCGTCCAAGCAGCGCTCGAAGCGGTCAACCCAGTCCGGGCCCGAGGGACCTACCGATCGGCGGACGAACTCGTCGCGCTCGACGGGGAGGACGACGTTGAGCTCGCTGCCGCGCTCGAGCAACGCCTCCGCCCAGAGGATGTCCGCGCCGGCCGCCAGCGACCCGTACGCGTACCCGGGGGGATGGCGCCCCACCTCAGCCTGGATGTTCTCGGCGGCCTCGGCCTCCGCCTCATTCGGAAAGCGGCCACCGCGGCCCGGTGCGCCGATGCGATGGCCGCAGTAGTGAAAGACCGGCGGACCCGCCAGCGGGGCGAGAACCTCTGGGTCGATCCCCTTCAGCTCGCATATGAGCCCGAGCTGGCGGCGCGTCGTCGCCAGCGCCGCATGATCGCCGCCGTGCCTTGAAGCGGCACGCTCGAGAGCTGCGGTTGCGCCGGCCACGTCGCTCAGGATCAGGCGGGCCTCCGCCTCGGTGGCGAGCGCGTAATAGGAGTCGTCGGGCTCTCCCTCAAGCAGCCCGAGGACCTCCCGAGCGGTCGTCTCGGCCTCCCCAGTCTGCCCGGCGACCAGCTCCAGGGTCGCGGCGTTGATCGCCGGGTAGTAACCCCCGGTTAGCTCGTAGACCCTTCGGTAGGCCGCTGCGGCACCGGCGGCCAACCGGCGGCGCGCGTCTCCACGAACGGCAAGCGCCTCATCCTTCTTGATCCTGGCGGCCAGCGCCCCGACGTCCTCGGCTTCGCTGCCGTCGAGACCCAGCTCGGTTAAGCGCCGGGCGGCCTCGGCCGTGGAGCCCGAGCGCGCGAGCGCCAGCACGGCGCGGTGGGCGAGATCGCTGTCCCCGGGACGCTCAGCCAGTCCCCGCTCGCCGAGGTCAACGGCGAGCAGAAGCTCGCCGCGGCGCTCCGCCTCCCTCACGGCCTCGACCCACTCTGCAGCGGACCTCTCCATCACGCTAGCTTGCCGCACCGCTCAAGGGCTTGCACGGCCCAAGGCGATAACGGATCATTCTGCAATCGGGGAGGTTGCCAAGAGAGCGAGCGTCTTCATCTCCTACTCCAGGAGCGACGCTGGCTTCGTTCGCAAGCTGCTCGAGGAGCTGCAGCGCTCCGAGCGCGAGATATGGGTGGACCTCGAGGACATCCCGCCGACCGCGGACTGGCTCGCCGAGGTCAAAGCGGGGATCGAGGCGGCGGAAACGTTCGTCTTCGTGATCAGCCCCGACTCGATCGGCTCGGAGGTGTGCCAGACCGAGGTCGCGCACGCAGCGGGGCTGAACAAGCGGATCGTCCCGGTGGTCCGCGGCGACGTGGACGAGCGCCTGGTGCCCGAGCCGCTCGCAAAGCGCAACTGGATCTTCTGCCGCGACGACGAGGAGTTCGACTCGGGCGTGACGGCGCTGAACGACGCCCTCGACACCGACCTCGACTGGCTGCACGCCCACGCCGAGCTGCTGAGGAGGGCGTTGGCGTGGGAGCGAGGCGGCCGGCGGGCCAGCGCGCTGCTTCGCGGTACCGAGCTGGGGGAGGCCGAGGCCTGGCTCGGCTCCGGAGCCGGGGGCGGCCAGCAGCCGACGGCGGCCCACCGGGAGTTCATCCTGGCCAGCCGGCGGGCGGCGGGGCGGCGGCAGCGGTCCTTCCTCGCCGCGGTCAGCGTAGCCCTGGTCATCGCGATCGGTCTGGCGATCCTGGCGCTGACGCAACGGAGCGCCGCGATCGAGAACCAGAAGCGAGCCGAATCGCAGCAGCTCGCGGCCGTCGCCAACTCCCAGCTACGGGTCGATCCCGAGCGGAGCCTGCTGCTCGCGCTCCAGGCCCTCGACCGCTCCGAGACGGGCGCGGCACGGGAAAGCCTGAAGCGCGCACTCGGCGCCTCGCGGGTGCGGGCGACCCTGATCGGGCGCGACAATGCCATCTTCAGCCCCGACGGCCGCACCCTGACGACGATCGCGGAGGGCAACGCCTACCTCTGGGACGCGAAGAGCTGGAAGCTGCTGGCCGTCTCGAGGGGCAAGCCCTTTTCCTTCGCCGAACCTGCCGTCTACAGCCCCGACGGCACAATGGTGGCGATCGGGGAGAACCACCAGGATCGGATCCTCGACGCACGCACCGGGAGGGAGCTCTCGAGGATCCCGGGGGCTGTTGGCCTGGCCTTCTCCAACGACAGCTCCCTGCTCGCCGCCGGGGCGTTTCGCAGCGGAGTGATCTGGATCTGGGACCCGTGGACCGGGAAGCGGTTGCGGACGCTGCGAGGCCACCCCCAGTGGGCCATATGGCTGGCATGGGCACCGGGAAAGCACCTGGCTAGCGCGAGCATCGACGGCACGGCAAGGATCTGGTCTGTCGAAGGCAGAGGCGGCAACGTCAAGGGAAGCGGTCGGAGCGTGGTCCTCCGCGGCCACAACGGACGGCTCACGGACATCGAGTACAGCCCGGACGGCGAGGTGATCGCAACCGCGAGCGAAGACGGCAGCGCGAGGCTCTGGGACGCGAGTTCGGGCGCGGAGCTGGCCGTGCTTCGCAGCGGCCGGCACGGAAAGGTCGAGAGCGTCGACTTCAGCCCCGACGGCTCGCTCGTGGTGGTGCCGCAGGGAGACGGGACAGTGCAGATCTGGAGCAGCGAGGGGCGCCTGGTGCGGAGCCTGCGCGGGCATCGCGGGGAAGTGCGCAGCGCCAAATTCAGCCCAGACGGGCGCCTGGTCGCAAGTGCGGGCGGGTTCCAGGATCAGACCGCCCGCCTCTGGAACGTGCGCAACGGCCGCACGGTTGCGGTGCTGCGCGGGCACCGGGACGCCATCAAGCGAGTGGACTTCAGCCCCGATGGCTCGCTGCTCGCAACCGTGAGCCTCGACATGACGGCCCGCGTCTGGTCGGTGAGCTCCGGCGAGGACGCCGTCAGCCTGCCGGGAGGAGGCGACGCCGAGGTGACTGCCCTCGCCGCGGCCCCGGCGGGCAGGGTGATCGCGACAGGCGACACCCACGGCAACATCCGCCTCTGGAACGCCATGAGCGGCGCCCCGGTGGCTGCCCTAAACGCCGGCCGGAGCGCGATTCGCTCGCTGGCGTTCGCCCCGGACGGAAAGGCGCTGGTGGCCGCCGGCGACTCGTCGCAGGCCCGGATCTACGCGCTTGCCGGGGATGGATCGGCAAGGGTACTCCGTGGACACGTCGGGCCGATCAACGCGGTGGCAGTGGATGGCGCCAGCGATCGGGTGCTGACCGCCGCCCAGGACGGGACGGTGCGGCTCTGGGGCCTGGATGGCAGCCCCGAGCGGGTCCTCGGTGGTGAGGGTGGAGAAGGACAAGGTGATGATGAGGGCAGCGCCGCGGTGAGGACGGCGGCGTTCGATCCAGCGGGGGAGCGGGTGATCGCCGGATACGACGACGGGGTCGCGCGGATTTGGGACGCTGGGAGCGGTCGGCTGGAGCGCTCCCTCCCGGCCCACGATGGCCTGATCACCCGCGTCGGTTTCAGCCCCGACGGCGAGCTCGCGGTCACCGCGGGCGATGACGGGAGGGCGGTGGTTTGGAATGCTGCCAGCGGCGAGCGGATCGCGGTGCTCCAGGGCCATGCCGGCGCGGTCAACGACGCGCGCTTCTCGCCGGACGGCGAGTCCGTGGTGACCGCGAGCGACGACGGCACGGCGCGAGTCTGGGACGCCCGCAGCGGCGAGCAGCTGCAGCTGCTGAGCAGTCATGAGGGGCCGCGGGGGGAAACCTGGCGCGTGATCACCGCATCCTTCGACCGCGACGGCGAGCTCGTCCTCACGGGGGGGTTAGACGGCACCGCGCGCGTCTGGGAGGCCCGCAGCGGCGAGCCCGTGGCGACGCTCGACGGACCGGGCCGCTTCGTCGCCACGGCCGAGTTCACCCCCGACGGAGCGGTGGCGATCGGCGCCGAGGACAGCGAGACCGCCCTGCTGTATTCCTGCGAGCTGTGCCTCACGCCGGCCGCGCTGCGGGAACTCGCCGAAGAGCGGGTGACCCGCGAGCTGACCGCGGCCGAGCGAACCGAGTTCCTGGACGGGGGGCGCTGAGCTCGCGCCTATCGGGCCGACGATCCGGACGGGGTGCCGCCTTACCCGCCTTTCCCTTCGGTGGTGAGCAAGGGATTCACTTCGCGGGCACATTCATCTACCCCATATGCCCGAAAAGCCCTGAACAGGTTTCGGTATAGCCCTTCGACATGCAGCGTCCGAAGGACGCTGGGGTCGGTCACCGCCTGTTCGATCCGGTCGGCATCCTCGCTGCCGGCGTCGACGATCGCGGCAACCTGCTGCTCGTCGCCCGTGGGCGCTGGGATCGCGTCGATTTCGTCGACCGCTTTGTGGATCAGCGGGCCCAGTTCCCGAAAGAACGTGAGCACTTCATCGGTCTCCGGTGGACGCTTGCGGAACACATTGGCTTGGCGCTGTCCCACCACTTCGGCGGCCTTGACGCAGATCCGGTTGGCCCGCGCCACGAACTGCGCCTTCGTGATCGCCTCCTCTGAGGTTTCATCACCCCCGCCGCAGGCGATCGGCAGGCCAGCGAAGGACAGGACCAGCGGGAGCACGAGCCACGACGTGATCCTGCGCCGCCCGACCTGAGTAGAACCATCCGATCCAGCCATCCTCGCCTCCATGGCTCGTCGCCAGCGCGGAACGTCAATGATAACCGCCCTGCTCGAGGCGGTTAAGGACCTTGGTCTCGTCCTCACCCTAAGGTGACTGCCACCCAGCGGCGCCTGCAGCAAGCAGGTCAACGGGTTACCCTTGGTATGCGGGAATTCAAGGAGCTTCATGAACAGAGCGGGAGCCGGCGCGCAGCGCTCAACTGGGCCAGCCTTCAGCATGGAAGGTGACGGCGGGGATGCCTGCGGCGCCGCCGGGCTGGCCGCCTCGCGGTCCCGCGACCGGTCCGACCTGGCCCCGATCGGACCCGGTGGGGTGAGGAGTTCATGAAGAAGGCCGGCGCCGGCCCAGGGCCGGCTTTGAGATCCCAAACTGCGGCTGCCAATGCAACCTCCCGAGAGGATGCCCGGCTGGTAGCACTTTGCCTAGAGGGCGATCAGCGAGCCTGGGGCGAGCTCGTCGATCGCTACTCGAGCTATGTCTATGCGATCGCGGTGCGCGGCTTCCAGTTCGACGAGCACGCCGCGGAGGACCTCTTCCAGGAGGTCTTCGCGCGCACCTACGAGCGGCTCGACCAGCTTCGGGACCCCGGTGCTCTGCGCGCCTGGATCGGCCAGCTCGCCCGCCGCCTCGCGGTCGATCAACTGCGCGGCCGCAGGGCGGAGGTGGGCCTCGGGGAGGTACCCGAGCCCGAGGCGGCCGAGGACGCGATCGCCGAGATCGAGGCCGCGCTGAACGTGCAACAGATGCTCGGTCGCCTGCCCGAGCCCTTCGGGGAGATCCTCGATCGCTTTTTCGCCCGCGGCGAGAGCTACCGGAAGATCGCCGCTGCGCTGGATCTTCCGCCGGGTACGATCGCAAGCCGGATCTCGCGCGGGCTCGAGAAGCTCCGGGCGCTGCTCGAGGAGGAAGATCATTGACTCCCCATCCGTCCAAGGAATAGAGGCCAGGTGACCCACCACGACGAGAACGATCTCGCCAGAGCGCTGGAGACGCTGCCTCCGGCTCCCTCGGCATGGGTCGAGGCGGCCAAGGAGCTGCCGCGAATGCGTTCGGAAGCCGACTGGGAGGAGATCGTCCGCCGTGCCGCTCGAGATGCCGCCTTCCGCAAGGCCGTGATCAAAGCGATGGAGCGTTCCCTCGCCGAGACAAGCGACGCGTCCGAGCGCCGCTCCCTCGCTGAACTTCGCGAGCGACTCGGCGCAAGTGAGGATCCCGTTCAAGATGACGGCTGAGCCGGCACCGGGGAAGCGCGAAGACCGCCTCGGGGCCCTTGTCGGCGATCTGCTCGACGATCTCGCCACCAAGTCGTTGAGCCCCGCGGCCTCCTCGGTCGCCGCGATGAGCATCGCCTTTGCGGCGGCGCTGACGGCGAAGGCGGCGCGGCGCTCGGCGGCCGAGATGGAATCGGCCGCGGCCACCGCCGCTCAGGCCGACTCGCTGCGCCGCCGCGCCTTGGCGCTCGCCTCGCTCAACGCCGAGGCCTACGAACTCGCGATCTCGACGCTCGCCTCGTCTGCTGAGGGCGAGAAGCCACCGACGCCGGCCGACGGCGGTGAGGATCGGGACCTGGAGATCCGCGACGCCTTAGCCAGGACCAGCGACGCCCTCTCGAGACTGCTGGAGGTCGCCTGTGACGTCTGCCTTCTGGCGAACCTAGTCGCCAAGCAGGGCAAGCCCGGCGCCCAGGCGGACGCCGCCGTTGCGGCGACGCAGGCCGAGGCGGGTGCGCGGGCAGCGATGGAGCTGATCGAGATCAACCTGTTGAGCGACGAGCTCGAGGACGCCAAGCGCGAAGCCCGCGATGCGCTGGCGACCGCGTCTGAGGCGGCCGGGCACGCTCTGGCGGCGGCGCTGTAACAGGCCCCGACGACTCCCCGGTGCGGGCTTTACGGAAGAAACCGGTTCCGACCTCGGTGATCTCGAATCGACCGTCTCCGACCTCTGCTCGGAACTGAACGTCTACTGCTGAGGAGCAAGGCGAGAAGCCCGGGATTGGGATGCGCGGCTTTCTTGCCCAACGGTCTTCGACAGGCTCATAGACCGGTGCCGAGCATGTCGAACATCTTCAGACCCAAGTTCGCAGGAGCTGGTGATCGTGCTCTCGGGACAGCCCAGCCTTCGCACGCCGGAGGGTGTGCGCGAGCTCGAACCGGGCGAGGCCATCCGCTTCCCACTCAGCGAGGAGGGTGCGCACCAGATCCTCAACCGCACCGAGGAGCCCGCAACCTTCCTCGCGCTCTCCAGCCATGGGCATCCCGACGTAGTCGTCTATCCGGACTCCGACAAGATCGGCGTCGGCGAGCGCCTGCCACGAGGCGGCGGGCTGCGAGCCTTCTTCCGGCGCGGGGATAGCGTGGACTACTTCGAGGGAGAGCGGTAAGCCCGACTGATCCCTTGCTGCTCGGCGCCGGCCTGGGCTGCGCTCAGCCGGCCCCGCCGATCTTCGCCTGCACGGCGCTCACCAGCTCGTTCAGCTCGGCCTCGTGGGCCTCCTCGACCCAGACGCCGGACTTGTTCTTGTTGAGACCAGTCTGATACTCGAGCTTGACGTTGAGCCGACCCTTCTTGGGCGGCTTCACCTCGATCTTGCGGACGTTCTCGATCGGGACCCGGGTCAGCTCTCCGGCGCCGAACTCGAAGATCGCACCGTCGAAGCCCAGGTAACCACTGGGCCAGCTCGGCACCTTCATGCCTTGGACTCTACGCGATGCAAGGTCCGCAACCGGCGCCCCCCTCCGGCACCACAGGGCCGCTGCGGGGCGCGGTTTTGACGGCATGCCATCCTTGAGGCAGGACCGAAGCGGACAAGCCGCATCGAGTTCCACAGAGAGGGGTTCTCCATGGATGAGGCACTCAGGCGCCCGCGCCTGCTTATCGGCGCCGCGGCCGTCTTCTGCCTGCTGGTGGGCCAGGTCGCCACGGCGGGCGGCTCCGGCAACCCGGGGGCAACGACGAGCGCGAGCGTAGCGAAGCAGCTAAAGCGGCTCAACCGGAAGGTCAAGAGGCTGCAGCATCGGCTCGAAACGGTGTCGAAACAACCTGGCCCCCAGGGACCCCGGGGCGAGCAGGGACCGCAGGGCCCCGAAGGCGGGCCGGGTTCGCCGGGCCAGGACGCCGTCAAGCTCTTTGGCTACGTCCGCGACGGTGGGAGCGGCGCTACCGCGACCGGGATCTACGGAAGCGGCATCGCCGCAATCGACGACCCTCCCGGGGCGAGCGGCTACAGGGTGAGGTTCGACCGAAGCCTCGTGAACTGCGTCGTCCAGGCGACGTCGGGCGTCGGCAATCCTCCGGGGGTGCTCCCCCTCGCGGCGGGGGCCCGCATCCCGCTGGTCAACATGTCCGCGGGGAGCGGAGATCAGGTCGACGTTACCTTCATCTCCGAACTGGGGGCTGTTGTCGACACGTCGTTCATGATCACCGCCATCTGCTAGATCCGTATCGCGGCGGCGTTGAGCTCGCCGCGCCGTTTACCAAACCTTTCCCTCAGCTTGGCCTGGGGCTGGAGAGCTGCTTGCCACCCTCGTCCTCACGCGGGGCCCACCACCGGCGGGCCCGAAGACCAAGGACATGGAGGAACTCATGCGCAAGCGAATCTCAACCATCCTCGCCCTGATCGGCGCGAGCGCGGCCCTCGCCATCGGCGGAGCCGGCCTTGCCCAGGCGAGCCCCGATCACAGCGGCCACAGGAACGACCACCACTGCAAGAAGCTGCATGGCAAGACGAGCAGGGACTGCGAGAGGAAGCATCACCATCGCCACCACCGCTAAGAGCGGTCGTGGCGCGAGCCGACCCGAACCGGGCGGCTACGGGTAGCCTGCAAGTGCGATGGAGGCTTCCCCCCCAGGCGAGCGCGACCTCTCGGTCGTCGTCTTCGGCGTCAGCGGCATCGCCGGCCGAAGCGTGGCCGCCTACCTGGCCAAGCGGGCGTCGGAGACCGGGGCAAGCTGGGCGGTCGCCGGGCGCGACGCGGCGAAGGTTGAGCGAGTCCTCGGCGAGCTCGGGGTCACTGCTCCGGAGACGATCGTCGCCGACGCCGGCGATCCCGGCTCGCTGGCGGCGATGGCCGCGCGGACGCGGGTCGTGCTCGACCTGGTCGGCCCCTACACCCTCTACGGCACACCGGTGATCGAGGCGTGCGTCGCCAGCGGCACCCACTACGCCGACCTGACCGGCGAGATGCCCTTCGTGCGGCGGACGATCGACACGTTCCACGAGCGGGCCGCAGCGGCGAAGGTGAAGGTGATGCAGGTGAGCGGCTTCGAGGCGCTGCCACCCGACCTCGCGGTGCTGCTCGCCGCCGATACCGCGCGGGAGCGCTGGGGAGAGGACCTCGCCGAGGTCGACCTTGATGTCGCAACCCAGCAGCCCGAAGGGAGGATCGGTCTCTCCGACCTGATTTCCGGCGGCACCCTGCAGAGCACCGCCGAGGCGATCGGCGGCGAGGGCGCCGGGGGGCTCACCGACCCGGCGGCGCTGATCGTCGACCCGGCGCTGGCCGCCGCGGTCCGCAGCCGCAGCCCGATTCCGCTCGCCCCGCGCTTCAACGCCCGCGGCGACGTGCTCGCGCCGATGACGCCGGCGGCGTACATCAACCCCGCCGTGATCCACAGGACGATGGCGCTGCTGGCCGCCGATCGTGGCGCCGAGGCGCAGCCATTCCGCTACCTCGAGGGGGTGACGCTGCCCGGCGGCGGCGCCAGCTTGCCGCTGCGCTACGCGGCCGCAGCGGTGCTCGGCGCCACGCAGGCCGGCTTCGCTGTACTGAGCCGGGCGCGGCCTTCCGTTCGCCGGCGCGCCGCCGGCGCGCTGCGCCGGGTCTTCCCCTCGTCGGGCTTCGGCCCGACCGGGCAGCGCATGGAGGACTGGACCTGGCAGGTCGCCGTCGACGCGCGCACCGCTGGCGGCCACTACGTCCGCGTCGACCTGGACGCCGACGGGCACCCCGGCTACCTGACGACTTCGCGGATGTTCGGCGAGGCCGGCCTGATGCTCGCCGAGGACGGCGCCACCTCCGCGCTGTACGGCTGCCTCACCCCCGCCGCCGCGCTCGGCACCGGCAGCCTCGACCGCTTCGAGCACGCCGGCCTGCGCTTCGCGGTCTCGTCCTGAGGGACCGCCGGGCCCTATCCGGCAACCTCCCCGGGAATTGCGCAGCGGTCCGCCTGCCGACGGACCTGCATATCCGGAGATACGCGCCTTCTCTCCCTGTAGTTACCCCAGAAACGTCCAGCCTGTACCGGCTCATTCCTCGGTCACCAAGAAGGCCGCGCGCAGGCTAACCGATTGCGCGCTTTGGCGCAAGCTCGATTCGGAATCAGCTCAGCGCCGGCTCGCCGGAGCGCAGGGCGGCGAGCACCCGCTCGGCCACCGACTCGCCGGTCAGGCCGACCTCCTCGCGCAGCAGAGCCGGCTTGCCGTGGGTGACGTAGCGGTCTGGCAGGCCGATCCGCAGCACCCGCGCTCGCTCGCCGGGGCGCTCGGCGAAAGAGTCCTCGAGGTGCTCCAGCACTCCGGATCCGAAGCCTCCCGGCAGCACGTTCTCCTCGATCGTCACCACCAGGTCGTGGCCCAGCGCGAGCCGCTCCAGCAGCTCGGCATCGAGCGGCTTGGCGAAGCGGGCGTCGGCGACGGTCGGGCGCAGGTCGTGCGCGGCGAGCGCCTCGGCCGCCTGCAACGCCACCGCCACGCCGTAGCCGTAGCCGAGCAGCGCCACCCGCTCGCCGCTCGCCAGCAGCTCACCCGAGCCGATCGGGATCGCCTGCGGCGCCGCCGGCAGCTCGGCCCCCTCGGCCCCGCCGCGCGGGTAGCGCAGCGCGGCCGGGCCGTCGTGGGCGATCGCGGTGCGCAGCATATGCACCAGCATCGCCTCGTCGCGCGGCGCCATCACGACCATGTTGGGCAGCGGCCGCAGGTAGGAGACGTCGAAGGCGCCGTGATGGGTGGGCCCGTCGTCGCCGACCAGCCCCGCCCGGTCCATCGCGAAGGTGACGTCGAGCCGCTGCAGGCAGACGTCGTGGATGATCTGGTCGTAGGCGCGCTGCAGGAAGGTCGAGTAGATCGCGCAGACCGGCTTCGCCCCCTGCAGCGCCAGGCCCGAGGCGAGAAGCACCGCGTTCTGCTCGGCGATCCCCACGTCGTAGTACTGGTCCGGAAGCCGGTCGGCCAGCTTCTGCAGACCGGTCCCGCCGGCCATCGCCGCGGTGATCCCGATCACCCGCGCGTCGCGCTCGGCCTCGGCGACGACCGCCTCCGCGAAGACCTGCGTGTACTGGGGCGGCGCGCTCGGCGGCGGCGGCTTCTCCAACCGCTCCGGCGCGATCGCCTCCGGCGAGTCGGACTCCTTCACCGGAACCGGCTTCGGCGCCGGTGCGCCGTCGACGATCGACTTCGGCTTGGCGGCATGCCACTTCTCCATCCCCTCCAGGCCGCCCTCCTCGGCCGGCGCGAAGCCCCTTCCCTTGACGGTGTGGATGTGGACGACGACGGGGCGGTCGGCCGCGAAGGCCTCGCGCAGCGCCCCACGCAGGGCGCCCACGTCGTGGCCGTCGATCACCCCCATGTAGGCGAAGTCGAGCTCCTCGAAGAACAGGCCCGGCGCCCAGTAGGCCTTGACCATCGACTTGATCTCCGGCCCGAGCCGTTCGATCCGTCGGCCGAGGCCGAGCGGGAGCTTGGTCAGCCGGTCCTCGACCCCCTCGCGGGCCTGATATAGGCGGCGGTTGAGCCGCACCCGGTTGAAGTAGCGCGAGAGCGCGCCGACGTTGGGCGAGATCGACATGCCGTTGTCGTTGAGGACGATCACGATCGGCGTCTGCAGCCCGCCGGCGGCGTGCAGCGCCTCGTAGGCGACGCCGCCGGTCAGCGCCCCGTCGCCGATCACCGCGGCGACCCGGCCGTCCTCGCCGATCCCCTTTCGCATTGCCTCCTTCAGCCCGACCGCGTAGCCGATCGAGGTCGAGGCGTGGCCGGCGCCCATGATGTCGTGCTCGGACTCGGAGATCGAGCAGAACGGCGCCAAGCCCTCGTACTGGCGGATTGTCGACAGCCGCTCCCGCCTGCCGGTGAGGATCTTGTGCGGGTAGGCCTGATGGCCGACGTCCCAGAGGACCTTGTCGCGCGGCGAGTCGAGCAGGCTGTGCAGGGCGACCGCCAGCTCGCAGGTGCCCAGGTTCGCCCCGAAGTGCCCGCCGATCTCGCCGATCGTGTCGATGATGTATGTGCGCATCTCCTGCGCCACCTGGGCCAGCTGCTCGTCGTCGAACTCGTGCAGGTCGGCGGGGCCGTCGATCCCCTCCAGCAACGAGGGGAGGGGGGCGACTCCGTCGCTTGGGTTGTGCCGCTCGTCGCTCATTCGTTCCTGGTGAAGATGTAGTCCGCGACTCCCCTCAGGTCGCCGGTCTCGCCGCCGGCCTCGGCCAGCGCGGCGATCGCCTTCGCGTGTGAGGAGGCCGCCAGCTCGCGCGCCCGCTCGAGCCCGAAGAGGCTGACGTAGGTGAGTTTGCCATGTCGCTCATCGCTTCCGTGGGGCTTGCCGAGCTGCTCGTCGCTGCCGATCACGTCGAGGATGTCGTCGACTATCTGGAACAGCACTCCGAGCTCGCCGGCGAACCGCCGATAGGGAATTGTCTCAGGTTCGCCGAGCTCCTCGAGGATCAAGACGACGCCGACCGCTGCCGCTATCAGCCGGCCCGTCTTCAGCGCATGCAGGGAGCGGAGCGCCTCCGCATCGGCCGCCTTTCCGGCGACGTCGACATACTGGCCGCCGACCATCCCGGTGACCCCGGTCGCCGCGGTCAGCTCGCCGAGCGCCGCCAGTACCCGGTTCGGCTCGCCCGGCTGGCTGCAGAAGATGCGGATCGCCTCGGCGAACAGGCCGTCGCCCGAGAGGATCGCCACGTCCTCGCCGAACTTGACGTGGGCGGTGGGCATCCCGCGGCGCAGCTCGTCGTCGTCCATGGCCGGCAGGTCGTCATGGATCAGCGAGTACGTATGGATCAGCTCGATCGCCACCGCCACAGGCAGGTAGCGGCTCGGGTCCGCTCCCAGCGAGCGGGCGGTGGCGAGCACGAGCACCGGCCGCACCCGCTTGCCGCCGGCGAGCAGCGAGTAGCGCATCGCCTCTTCCAGGCCGGCGGCGGCGGGCTGGGCCGAGAAGTCCAGCCGCCCCAGCTCGGCGTCGACCAGCTCGCGCAGGTCCTCCGGGTACACCGGCGCGGCGAGCCGCTCACTCACCCCGGCCCCGCGACTCGCGGATCCGGCGGTTCGCCTCCTCGACCGCCTCGGTAGACAGCTCAGCCGCCTCCCGGGCCAGCTCGGCGGAGCGCTCGTCGCTCGCCTCGGAGCCCTCCAGCTCGGCGGCGATCTCCTTCAGCCGGGCGGAGATCTCGCCCAGGCGACTGCTCACCG
The DNA here is from genome assembly GCA_963730315.1 of uncultured Solirubrobacterales bacterium. Lineage (GTDB taxonomy): Bacteria > Actinomycetota > Thermoleophilia > Solirubrobacterales > 70-9 > VRUE01. Next base: position 300,496 of record CAVSRD010000005.1, read on the forward strand.
TACCCCCTGCCGCTCGCGGACCACAGCGCCGAGGATGCCGTTGACGAAGCCGGGCGCATCGGCCCCGCAGTACTGCTTGGCTATCTCGACCGCCTCGTCGATCGCCACCTCGTCGGGTACGTCCTCGCTGTGCTCGATCTCGTACAGCGCCACCCGCATCGCGTTCAGCTCCAGCGGTGCGATCCGGTCCGGCTCCCAGCCCTTGGCGTGGCGGGCGATCATCGCGTCCAGCTCCTCGCGACGCCCCTCGACCGCCTCCGCCAGCTCGCGGGTGAAGGGCCGCGCCTCGGCGAGCAGCTCCGACAACGGCCGGCCGGTGACGTCGCGCTGGTAGCAGGCGAACACGGCGGCGCGGCGCTGGTCGGATCTGCGCATCGCCCTATTCTCGCGCTTTGAGCGGCCGGCGGCGCGCTAGGCGCGCGAGACGTACTCGCCGCTGCGGGTGTCGACCCGGACGCTCTCGCCCTCCTCGATGAACAGCGGCACCTGGACGACCACCCCGGACTCCAGCGTCGCCGGCTTGTTGCCGCCGCCCGAGGCGGTGTCGCCCTTGACGCCCGGCTCGGTTTGGGTGACCTTCATCTCGATCGCGCTCGGGACCTGCACGTCGGTCGGCCGCTCGTCGACGAAGAGCACGTCGACCTCGTCGTTGGGCAGCACCCAGCGCATCGCCTCGCCGATCGCCTCGCTGGGGATCTCGATCTGCTCGTAGTCGCGGCTGTCCATGAAGACCGCCGCCTCGCCCGCGTCGTAGAGGTACTGCATCTTGCGCGACTCGGTGTGGACCGGCCTGAACTTCTCCCCCGCCCTGAACGTCTTGTCCTGCACCGATCCGTCGTCGATCTTGCGCAGCTTGGTCCGCACGAACGCCCCGCCCTTGCCGGGCTTGACGTGCTGGAACTCGAGGATCTTGTAGACCGACCCGTCGATTTCGATATGGCTGCCGTTCTTGAACTGGCTGGTCGAGATCACGGCCGCGAATCCTAGCCATCGGCGGTCTCTATCCTCCATCTGGTCAGGGATGAAACGGATGCTTGGGACAATCGCTGCGGTGATCGCGACCCTCGCCGCCGCCGCCGCCCTCGCGCACGCCGCCGAACCGCAGACCCGTGCAGGCTACGTGGCGGCAGTCGAACCGATCTGCCAGCGCGACACCGAAGCCAGCAAGCGCATCCTCGCCGGAGCGGGCGAGCGCATCAAGAAGCGCAAGCTGGAGCCCGCCGGCAAGCAGTTCATCCGGGCGTCGCGGGCGTTCGGCGACGGGGTTCGCCAGATCGTCGCGGTGCCGAGGCCGCCCGCCGACGAGGCGAAGCTGCAGAAGTGGTTCAAGTTCCTGCGGATCGTCAGGCAGAGGCTGTTGAACCTAGGCCAGGCGCTGAAGGGCGGCGAACGGCTGAAGGCCACCCACGAAAAGATCCAGCTCGGACGCAGCGCCAACGCCGCCAACAACGTCAGCTTCGCCTTCAAGTTCCGCTACTGCCGCCTCACCCGCTCGCGCTTCAGCTGACCGGGGCCTCGGCGGCGAACAGGTGCCACTCGCCGGGGGCGCCCTTCAACGCATGCCGGTCGCGGTCGGCGAACTCGAGCCCCGAGCCGACCACCAGCTCGCGCACCGTGCTCGAAACCAGCACCTCCCCCGAGCCGGCGATGGCGCCGATCCGCGCGCCGATGTTCACCGCCATGCCGCCGACGTCGTCGCCGATCAGCTCGACCTCGCCGGTATGGATGCCGGCGCGCACCTGCACGCCGATCGCGGCGAGCTCGTCGCGGATCGCGGCGGCACAGCGGATCGCCCGGGCTGGCCCGTCGAAGACGGCGAGGAAGCCGTCGCCCAGCGTCTTCACCTCGCGGCCGCGGTGGATCGCGAGCTGCCGCCTGACGATCGCGTCGTGGCGCTCGAGCAGATCGCGCCACGCCCGGTCGCCCAGCTCGGCGGCCCGCTCGGTCGAGCCGACGATGTCGGTGAACAGCACCGTCGCCAGCGCCCGCTCGGGATCGCGCGCCCTCTTGCTGCCGGTGAGAAACTCCTCGACCTCGTCGAGCAGCGCGTCCTGGTTCCCCACGATCGGCAGATGGTCGGCGCCGTCCAGCTCGACGTGGCGGGCCAGGGGGATCTGCTCGGCCAGATAGGCGGCCTGCCGCGCCGGCACGATTTTGTCCTCCTTGCGGTGCAGGACGAGGGTCGGCGCGCCGATGCTCGACAGGGCCGCCTGCACGTCGAGCTCCCGGTAGAGGTCGATCAGCGCGATAGCGCCCGCCGGGCTGGTCCCGTGACGGAGGATGCGTCCCCACCAGCGTTCGAACTCGGGGTCGCCGTCGCAGCCCGGCGCCCAGATCCGCACGCCGAGCGGCCCGCCCCATTCCTCGCGCAGCATCTTGGCCCAGCGATCGAGCGCATCGTTCGGGATGCCCAGGGTGTAGGTGGGTGAGTTGACCATGCGCGCGTAGGTCCCGTATAGGACCAGGGACGAGACCCGGTCAGGGTAGGTGGCCGCGAATAGGGCCGACATCGGCCCGCCCTCGGAGATGCCGAAGATCGCCGCCCGCCGGCAGGCTGCCGCCTCCATCACAGCCCCCAGGTCGTCCATCGAGTCCTCCAGGGTCGGTGGATCGGGGGGCCGGTCGGAAAGCCCCTGCCCACGCTTGTCGTAGACGATCAGGCGGGCGAAGGAGGCGAGGCGGCGCAGGAAGCGGGCCGCCGGCGGATACTCCCAGAGCAGCTCGACGTGGGAGACGAAGCCGGGCACGAAGATCAGGTCGAGCTGGCCTTCGCCGTGCACCTGGTAGGCGATGCTCACTCCGGACGATTTGACGTAGCGGGTCGGGGTCTCCATCCCTGGAACCTCCGAGCCGACTGTAGCGCCACGCCGCGCCGCGGGCACGATCAGTCGCCGGCTTCGGCGCCCGTGCTGGTGGTGAGGCCCGAGGCGGCACCGCCGGAGAGGACGCGGCGGACCAGACCCGGGGCGAGGATGCGGGCCGCAACGGCGAGCGCATAGGGGCGCGGCACGTAGCGCTCGGCCGCGCCGCCCAGACCAGCCTCGACGATCGCCTCGGCGACCTTCTGCGGCTCGGAGACGAGCCGGCGGGTGAGCGCCTTTTCCCGCAACTCGGTTGCCGGGAAGCCCTCGGTGGCGACGAAGCCGGGCAGGACCATGCCAACGTGGACGCCGTGCGGGCGCTCCTCCAGGTGGAGCGACTCGGTCCAGCCGATCAGCGCGAACTTGCTCGCGGAGTAGGCGCCGCTGCCGGCGCGCGAGACCCTGCCGGCAACGCTCGCCACGTTGACGATCGCGCTCGGCGCCGAGGAGCGCAGCAGCGGCAGCAACGCCTCGGTGAGGCGGAGGACGGCGTCGAAGTTGAGCTCCATGTGGCGCCGGACGTTGGCGTAGCCCTCGTCGGCGAAGTTGGCGCGCCAGGCCGCGCCGGCGTTGTTGACGAGCAAAGTCAGCCGGCCGCCCCGCGAGTCGACGTGGGCGCGGACCCGCTCTGGCGCCTCGGGCTCGGTCAGGTCGACCGCGACCCAGGTCGCCTCGCAGGGCAGCGACTCGGCGAGGGCTCGCAGCCGCTCCTCGCGGCGCGCGACGAGGATCAGCTCGGCGCCGGGCTCGCGGGCGAGCCGCCGCGCGGTCGCCTCGCCGATCCCACTCGAAGCGCCGGTGATGAGCGCGCTCAGCCCACTCTCTGCCATGCCCGCAAGGCTAGTCGAATCGCCATCGTGCGGATGCTCGTTCGACCCGACATACTGACCGGTCCCGATGGCCGAAACCCCCCCCATGCTCGAGAAGCTGCTGCGCGCCGCAGCCCCGTCCGGTCACGAGGGGCCAGCCGCGGGCGTCTGGCGCGAGGAGGCAGCCTTCGCCTCGCTCGGCACCGACGGGCTCGGCTCCTCGATCGCCCGGATCGGCAAGGGCGCCCCGCTGCTAGCAGCGGTCGGCCACATAGACGAGATCGGCCTCGTCGTCACCCACATCGACGAGAAGGGCTTCCTCTGGGTCTCGCCGATCGGCGGCTGGGACCCACAGATCCTGGTCGGCCAGCGGGTCGCGGTGCGCGGACGCGAGGGCGTCGTGCTCGGCGCGGTCGGGCGCAAACCGGTCCACCTGCTCGACCCCGACCAGCGCAAGAAGGCGGTCGAGCTGAAGGGGCTTCACATCGACATCGGCTGCGCCGACCGGGACGAGGCCGCCGCGCTGGTCCGGGTCGGCGACCCGGTGACGGTTGCCGCCGAGCCCGCCCGCCTTGCCGGCGAGCGCCTCGTATCTCGCGCGATGGACAACCGGCTCGGAGCTTATGTGGCGCTGGAGGCGCTGCGGCGGTGCCACGAGCGCGGCTCGCTGAGCGGCAGCTTCGCCGCGGTCGCCGCCGTGCAGGAGGAGATCGGCCTCTACGGGGCGCGGACCTCCGCCTTCGAGCTGCGTCCCGATCTGGCGGTGGCGATCGACGTCACCCACGCCACCGACGTTCCCGGAATCGACGAGAAGCAGCTCGGCAGCCATCCGCTCGGCTCCGGCCCGGCGATCGGCCGTGGCTCGACCCTCTCGCCGAAGGTCTTCGAGCTTCTGGTCGAGACCGCCGAGGAGGCCGGGATCGAGCACACGATCGGCGCCAGCGGGCGCAGCACCGGCACCGACGCAGATGCGATCCAGATCTCCCGCTCGGGCATCCCGACGGGGCTCGTCTCGATCCCGCTCCGCTACATGCACTCGCCGGTCGAGTTGGTCGACCTCGGCGACGTCGAGGCGGCGGTCGAGCTGATCGCCGCCTTCGCGGCGCGGCTCGAGCAGGGCGTCGACCTCAGACGCTGACCATCACCCGGTCGCGCCCGGCCGCCTTGGCCAGGTAGAGCGCCGCGTCGGCGCAGCTGACCAGCTCGTCGGTGTCGACCGACCCCGGTCGGGAGACCGCAACGCCGACGCTGAGCGTCACCGACACGCCGACCGGGCGGCGCTCGCGCACCGCGCTGCGTAGCCGCTCGGCGATCTCAACCGCGCCGCTTTCGCCGGCTCCCGGCAGCACGACGAGGATCTCCTCACCGCCGACGCGGTAGATCGAGTCGCCCGCCCGCAGGGCCGCCCGCATCGTGTAGGCGACGTCCTGCAGGACCGCGTCGCCGGCCGCGTGCCCGAGCCGGTCGTTGACCCGCTTGAAGTGGTCGAGGTCGCAGAGCAGCAGAGCGTGCGAGAGTCCCTCCTCCTCGCTCGTCGGCAGCCCGTCGAGCTCGCCGAGCCGCTGCTGGAGGGCGTTGCGGTTGAACAGGCCGGTGAGCGGGTCGAGGGTGGAGCGACGCCGGTGAGCCCGATCGGACTCAACCAGGGCCCCGGAGAGGAGCACCGTGCTGAGCACCAGGGCGACCGAGGCGATCACCTGCTGGTGGTGTTCGGCGGCGGTCGCCGGATCCTGGCCGTAGGTGCTGAGCAGCAGCAGCGCCACGATGTAGACGGTGCCGGCCACGATGCCGCGCGGCTCGAAGCGGGCGCCGAGCGTCACGGCGGGCAGCGCAAACCACATCAGCACCGGGCTTGCGGCGCCGCCGGTGCTGAGCACGGCGGCGGCCAGCAGCAGCGGCAGGATCCCCCACGCGGCGCCGACCCAGACGGCGGGGCGGTCGCTGTTGTGCATGAAGCGATCGGCGACCGCGAAGCCGGCCAGACCGACGAACAGCGGAGCGATCCACCACCATCCGACCTCCGAGCCGATTGCGATCAGCGCCGCGGCGAGGATCGCGAAGGAGGCGAACCGGTACGGCCGCAACCTGATCTCCATGTCGCGCAGGCGCTCGCGACGGGCGTCGGCGCGGATGGCAACCAGCGACTCCTTCGGCCCGGCGTCGGCCGCATCGCCCGCCGGCACCCGCAAGCGCGATCTTCCTGCGGCCAGTGTCATCTGATGGACATCGACCCGGCGGAGTGCAGACTTGAGGTTGCATTGGAGATTCCGCGTAACGAGCGAGGTCCGCGCGTGCTCAGTCGACCAGCTGCAGATCCTTGGGCAGACCGCTGAGGTTCCGGCAGCCGGTCTCCGTCACCACCACGAGATCCTCGATCCGCACCCCGAGCTCGCCCGGCAGGTAGACCCCCGGCTCGATCGTCACCACCTCGTTCGGCTCGAGCACGTCCTCCGAGCGGGGCGAGACGCGGGGCGCCTCGTGCACCTCCAACCCCACCCCGTGGCCGAGCCCGTGGCCGAAGCGCTCGCCATGGCCGGCTGCCGCGATCCTCTCCCGCGCGACGCCGTCCAGCTGCTCCCCGCCGATCCCGGCGGCGACCGCGTCCAGCGCCGCCGCTTGCGCCGCGCGCACCGCCTCGTAGACCCCGCGGGCCTGCTCGCCGGGCTCGCCGGTGGCGAAGGTGCGGGTGCCGTCCGAGCAGTAGCCGTCAAGCTTCGCTCCCAGGTCGAAGACGACCAGCTCGCCGCCGCCGATCTCGCGCTCCCCGGGCTCGGCGTGCGGCAGGGCCCCGTTCGGCCCGGCGGCGACGATCGCCGGAAACGACGGGGCGCCGCCCAGCTCGCGGATCCGCGCTTCGGCGACCCGGGCGACATCGCGCTCGCTGCGTCCGGCCAGACCGCACTCCAGGCTCCAGCGCCAGACCTCGTCGGCCATCCCCGCGGCAGCCGCGATCGCCTCGAGCTCGGCCTGGTCCTTGACCCGGCGCAGCCGCTCGACAGCGCCACCGGCGGCGACCGGCTCAGCGCCCTCCGGAAGCTTTGCCCGAAGCCGCTCCAAGAGGCGGACCGAGACGTGGTCGTCCTCGAAGCCCACCCTGCCGTCAAGCCGCTCGGCGATCCCGCCCAGCCAGTCGTCCTTCACTGTGACGACCTCCCAGCCTTCGACCTCCGCCTCGGCGCGCTCGCCGTAGCGGAAGTCGGTGAAGAAGAGGCGGGTCTCGGGGCCGCAGACGCAGGCGCCGTTGGTGCCGCCGAACCCGGTCAGGTAGCCGACGTTGACGATCTCCGTGACCAGCATCAGGTCGAGCTCGCGCTCCGCCAGCCCGGCGGCGAGCCGGTCGCCGCGCCCTCTCACGGGCCCGAGACGCCCAGCTCGGCGGCGAGGGTCGCGAGGGCCTCGCCGTAGCCCTCCGGGCCCTTGCCCGAGACCTTCTCCAGCACCAACCCGTCGAAGACCGATACGCGGCGCCAGTCCTGGCGCGATTCGACGTCGGAGAGATGCACCTCGACGATGGGCAGGCCGGTCAGCTCGAGCGCGTCGGCAATCGCCCTGCTGTAGTGGGTCCAGGCGCCGGCGTTGATCACGATCGCGTCGGCCAGCTCCGGCGCCCGGTGCAGATATTCGGCGAACTCGCCCTCCGAGTTCGTCTGGAAGAAGATCGCTTCCAGCCCCAGCGCCCGGGCGTCGCGCCGGATCCGCATCTCCAGCTCGCTCAGCGAGAGGCCGCCGTACACCTCGGGGTCGCGCCGCTCCAGCACGTCGAAGTTGACCCCGTGCAGCACCGCGACGCGGTTGTGGGCGCTGGTCATTCGAGTAGCTCCCTCACGGCAGCCTCGACCTTAGACGGATCGAGAATCTGGCCGGTGCGAGGTTCCCCGGGCTCCGAGAGCAAGACGAAGCCGACCCCGGCCGCGGTGCGCTTCTTGTCGCGTTGGAGGGCGTCGAGGATCGCATCGAGGTCGACGGCTCGATCGAGCGCGACCGGAAGGCCGTGACGACGAAGCGTCGCCTCGACCTCCTCGCGCAGCTCCGGCGCCTCGGAGAGCCGCAGCGCCGCCAGCAACCCCAGGCCGATCGCCTCGCCATGGAGGTAGCGCTCGTAGCCGCTCGCCGCCTCGATCGCGTGTCCCACGGTGTGGCCGAGGTTGAGAAGCTGGCGCTGCCCGGAGTCGCGCTCATCGGCAGCGACCACCTCGCACTTGTAGCGAGCGCAGGCGAGAACGACGTCAGCGAGGTCGCCGGGGTCCAGCGACTCGATCGCCCGCACCCGCTCCCAGAGCGCGCCGCCGGCCAGCAGCCCGGTCTTCAGGACCTCGACGAAGCCGGCGGCCAGCTCCTCGCGCGGCAGGCTGAGAAGAGTCGCCGGGTCGGCAAGCACCGCCGCCGGCAGGTGGTAGGCGCCGGCGTAGTTCTTGCCCTCGGGCAGGTCGACCCCGGTCTTGCCGCCGTAGGCGGAGTCGACCTGGGAGACCAGGGTGGTCGGCACGTGAACGATCGGTACGCCTCGCTGATAGAGATGCGCACACAGACCGCCAAGGTCTCCGACCACCCCGCCGCCGAGCGCGACGACGTGGTCCTCGCGGGTCATCCCGCCGCGGGCCAGCTCGCGCAAAGCCGCCTCGGCCTCGGCCATCGACTTGGCCCGCTCGCCCGGCTCGACTTCGATCCGCGCCTCGAGCGGGGAGAGGCGGTCCGCGTAGAGGGGCCCGACGGCGCTGTCGGTGACGCAGAAGCGGCGCCCCTCCAGCGGCCACCAGCTCGCCTCGAGCAGGCCGGGGCCGACGAATACCGGGTACTCGCCGGAGGCGCTGGCGGCCCACAGCAGCTTGGTCCCGGCCGGAAGCTCGGCGAGCGCGCGGATCGCGGACAGGGACCGGGCCACCTGCCCGCGCTCTCCCTGCGGCAGGACCGCGTCGGCGAGCGACTCGTAGATCGACTCCCGTTCGACCAGCAAGGCATCGAAGGGGGCGCGCTCGCGCGCCAGCGGCCGGTCGCTCCCGGTCACCCGCTCCCACGCCTCGGCGGCGTCGACCTGCAACCAGACGACGATGTGGCGGCGCAGCGCCTCGCGCACCCGCGGGGAGAGCACGCTGCCGCCGCCGAGCGCGATCGCGCCGCCGTCGGCGCCCTCCAGCAGCGTGCCGACGACCTCGGCCTCCCGTTCCCGGAACGTCTGCTCGCCGTCCTGCTCGAAGGCGTCGGCGATCCGCTTGCCCAGCTCGCGCTCGATCAGCTCGTCGGACTCGGTTGTCGCCAGGCCGGCGGCGCGGGCGGTATCGAGCGCCGCCGACTTGCCGGCCCCCATGAAGCCGATGAAGACCACAGCGGGCCGCCTCACCGGTTCAACCCCGCCAGTCGATGCGCTTCTTGTAGGCGCCGAGCGCGGCCAACACGTCGTCGATGTGATCGCCGCCGAACTTCTCGCGGTAGCAGCGCGCCAGGGTGAGGCAGACCATCGCCTCGGCGACCACCGCGGCGGCCGGCACCACGGTCGAGTCGGTGCGCTCGCGCAGCGCCTGCGCCGGCTCCCCGGTCGAGATGTCGACCGAGCGCAGCGGCTTGGTCAGGGTGGAGATCGGCTTGATCGCCGCCCGCACCGAGAGCGGCAGGCCGTTGGTCATCCCGCCCTCGAGCCCACCGGCGTGGTTGGTCTCGCGGTGGTAGCCGCGCTCCTGCGACCAGAAGATCTCGTCGTGCGCCTCGGACCCGGGCCGGCCGGCGACCTCCCAGGCTTCGCCGATGGCGACCCCCTTCACCGACTGGATCGAGGCGACGGCGCCGGCAAGTCGGCCATCGAGCCGCTCCTCCCAGGAGACGTGGGAGCCGAGCCCGGGCACGAGGCCGAAGGCGCGCACCTCGAAGCTGCCGCCGAGGCTCTCGTTGGCCTTGCGCAGGCGGTCGATCTCCGCGACCATCGCGGCGCTCGCCTCCGGGTCGAGACAGCGCACCGGGTCCGCGTCCACCCCGTCGAAGTCCTCCGGTTTCAGCTCGGCGCGCTCCGGCGCCTGCACCGAGGCGATCTGGGTGACGTGGCTGTGGACAGTGACGCCCAGCGCAGCGAGCAGCTCCCGCGCCAGCGAGCCGGCGGCGACGCGGGCGGCCGTCTCGCGGGCGCTGGCCCGCTCCAGCACGTTGCGGACGTCCCGGTGGCCGTACTTCTGGGCGCCGACCAGGTCGGCGTGGCCGGGCCGCGGCAGGTGCACCTCCTCGATCTCCGCCTCGACCGGCCAAGGGCTCATCCGCTCCTCCCAGTTGGCGTAGTCGCGGTTGGCGATCAGCACCGCTATCGGGCTGCCGAGGGTGCGGCCGTGCCGCACCCCGGAGCGCACCTCGACGGCGTCGGACTCGATCTTCATCCGGCCACCGCGGCCATGGCCGAGCTGGCGCCGCGCCATGTCGCGGTCCAGCGCGGCGCGATCCAGCTCCAGGCCCGCCGGCATGCCCTCGACGATCGCGACCAGGCCGGGGCCGTGCGACTCGCCCGCGGTCGTGAAACGGAAGCGCGTGCTCATGCCGGCAAGGCTATAGGCGGGCCCGCGCTGCGGCGCGCATCGTGTCGAGGGGCGGCTCGCGGCCGGTCCAGATTTCGAGCGAGAGAGCGCCCTGGCGGACCAGCACCTCGATGCCGTCGACCGTGCTCGCCCCCGCGGACTCGGCGGCTGCGAGCAGCCGCGAGCGCTGCTCGCCGTAGACCATGTCGACCACCGTTTGGCCGGCGACGAAGCCCTCGGCTCTCAGCGGCAGCTCCGCAAACGGGTCCTCGCCGCGCAGGCCGGCCGTGGTCGAATTGACGATCAGCTCGTAGGCGGTCGGGTCGGGCGCCGGCACCGGCCTCCCCCCCAGCTCCTGGCAGAGCTGGCGGGCGCGCTCCCCCGTGCGGTTCCAAACGTCTATCTCGGCTCCCTGGCGCAGCAGCGCCCAGACGACTGCCCGAGCGGCGCCGCCGGCCCCCAGCACGAGCGTCGGCCGACCCTGTGGCGAAGCCGGCAGCGCCGCCAGCAGGCCCTGCGCGTCGGTGTTGTCGGCGCGGACCTCGCCGAGCGCGAAGCTGAGCGTGTTGGCGGTGCCGATCTCTCGCGCCGTTGCGGAGGCCGTATCGGCGAGGGCGAGGGCCGCGGCCTTGTGCGGGACGGTTGCGTTGGCTCCGACGAAGCCCTCGTCCGGCATCGCCCGCACCCGCGGCTCGAACCCCTCCGGGGCGAGGTCGATCGCCTCGTAGCTCCACTCGCCGGCCAGACCCAGCTCGGCCAGCGCCGCGTTGTGCATCGCCGGCGAGCGGGAATGGGCAACGGGATGGCCGAGCACGGCGAGGCGCTTCATCGCCCGGCTCATTCCTTGCAGGTGTCGGGCGATTCGCCGCCGGCCGCTTCGCGCGCTTCGTTGTAGCGGGCGGCGTCGGCTTCGAATTCGGCCGCGGTCTTCGAGAAGGCCAGCTTGCCGCAGGTGCCGGGCTCGGTCACGTAGTACAGGTAGTCGCGCTTGGCCGGGTGGGCGGCCGCTTCGATCGAGGCGAGGCCGGGGCTGTCGATCGGCCCCGGCGGCAAGCCGGCGTTGGTGCGGGTGTTGTATGGGGAGTCGATCGCCAGTTCGGATTCGGTCAGCGGCTTGTCGTAGTTGCCGGTCGCGAAGCGGGTGGTCGCGTCGATTCCCAGCGGCATCCCCTCGTGCAGGCGGTTGTAGATGACCGCGGCAACCAGCTTGCGCTGGCTTTCCAGCGCCGCCTCGCGCTCGATCATCGAGGCGATCGTCACCACGTCGCGCGTGGTCAGGTTCTTCGAGCGTGCGTAGCTCATGTCGACGCCCTCGATCCGCCGCTTGAAATCCTCGAGCTGCAACCGCACCAGATCGGAGGCGGGGGCGCCCTTCTCCAGCTCGAAGGTGTCGGGGAAGAGAAAGCCCTCGCGGCCCTTGCTCGCCTTCAGGTAGCTGCCGCGCAGGCCTGCTTCTTTCGCGACTGCGGCCGTCTGCCTGCGATCGTAGCCCTCGGGGATCGTCACCGTGACCGTCTTCATTTCCACCGGCGGAGGCGTGCTCGTGTGGAAATGCCGGTAGGCGGCCGCCGCGCCCACCGCGAGCAGGGCGAGGATCGCGACGATCGCAGCCAGCGCCAGGCGCCGGCGCCGTCTCACCGTTCTCGCGCGCCCCGCTCGCCGATCGCGGCGCATCCGCTCTCGCTGGGCCACCGCACTCGGGCCCTCAGCCATCGTCGCCGTCACCTTCGAGCGCGGCTCGACCGGCCAGGTAGCCTTGCAGCAGGTGCGCGGCGGCAAGCGAGTCCGGCGCCGCGGCGGCGCCCTCGCGCCTGCTCGTCTCCGCCATCCGCGTCGTCAGGCGCTCGTCGTAGGTCTCGACCGGCACATCGAGCAGGGCCTCGAGTTCCGTCGCGAAGGTTCGCGCCAAGGCCGCCTGCGCCCCCTCCCCACCGCTCAGGTGCAGCGGCAGGCCGACCACGACGCGCTCGACCTCGTGCTCCTCGACCAGAGCGGCGACGGCGCTCGGGACGGGCGGCTCGATCAGCGGCAGCGGCGTCGCCAGAGTGCCGCTGGGATCGGAGATCGCGCAGCCGATCCGCGCCGTGCCGTGATCGAGGGCCAGGACCCGCACTAGGCGAGCGCCTTCTCGATCGCCTGGCGCGCGGTGGCGAGCGCCTCGTCGAGCTTCTCAGGGTTCTTGCCTCCTGCCTGGGCCATCTCGTCTCGGCCACCGCCGCCACCGCCGACGATTGGCGCGATCTCATCGATGATCGCCGCCGCGGAAAGACCGCGCGAGATCGCCTTCTTGGCCATCAGGGCAGCGATGTGGGTCTTTCCAGACCCCTTCCTTCCGATGATCACAGCGGCGTTGCCACCGATCTTCGACTGGACGCGGTTCGCCAGCTCGAGCAGTTGCTTGGAATCGTCTAGCGTGACTTCTGCGGCTACGACCCGAAGGTCGCCGACCTGCTCGGCGGCGTCCGCTAGCCGCTCCGCCTCGCCGGCAAGGCGCTGCCTCTCCGCCTTCTTCGCCCCCTCCCCGGCCTCGCGCATGCGCTCCGCGGCGCGCCTGGCGCCGCCCAGCGGATCCTGCGGCGCGCCGAGCAGTTCACCGACCTCGCGCAGCCGCTGCTCGCGCCCCCGGTACCAGTCGATCGCGGCCGGACCGGTCAGCGCCTCGATCCGCCGCACGTTCGCCGCGCTCGACCCCTCCGAGGCGATCTTGAAGATGCCGAGCTCTGCGGTGTTCGAGACGTGGGTGCCCCCGCACAGCTCGCGCGAGACCTCCTCCACCTCGACCACCCGCACCCAGTCGCCGTATTTCTCGCCGAACAGCGCCATCGCGCCCAGCGCCTCGGCCTCGGAGCGCCCCATCTCCAGCCAGCGCACTGGGCGGCTCGCCTTGATCCAGCCGTTGACCCGGTCCTCGATCGCCGCCAGGTCCTCTGCTCCCAGCGCCTGCCCGTGCGTGAAGTCGAAGCGAAGCTTGTCGGGGCGCACCGCCGAGCCGGCCTGGCGGACGTGGTCGCCGAGCCGCTCGCGCAGCGCCGCATGCAGGAGGTGGGTGGCGGTGTGGTTGCGCATCGTCGCGTGGCGCGCCTCGCGGTCGACCAGCGCCTCGACCGCGACCCCCGCCTTCACCGCGGCGGTCGGCTCCACCTCCAGGGCTTGGTCGTCCCCGAGGCGGTACACGTCGACGACCTCTGCCTCTCCGCCCGCCCAGCGCAGCAGCCCGGAGTCGGCGACCTGGCCGCCACCCTCGGCATAGAAGGGGCTCTCCTCGAGCTTGACCAGCATCCGGCCGTCGTCGGGCGAGGCGGCGGCGAGGCCGGTCGTCGCGCGCAGCGTCTCGTAGCCGACAAAACGCGTCGGCGAGGACTCGGCGGCGAAGGCGATCACCTTCTCGTGGCGGTTCTCGGAACCGTGCGCGGTGGCAGCACCGACCCGGGCCCGCTGGCGCTGCTCCTCCATCAGCTCCTCGAAGCCGGCGTCGTCGACCGAGAGACCCCGTTCGGCGAGCAGCTCCTTGGTCAGGTCATAGGGGAAGCCGTAGGTGTCGTGCAGCTTGAAGGCGTCGGCGGCGTCGATCCAGGAGGTCCCCGACCCGCTCGCTTCGGCGACGAGGCACTCGAGCAGGTCGGTGCCCCGCTCCAGGGTGCGGCCGAAGCTCTCCTCCTCGTCGCCGACCCAGCGGGCGATGGTCCGGCGCTCGGCCACCAGCTCCGGGTAGGCGTCGCCCATGATCTCGATCGCGCGCTCCGCGAAGCGGCCCAGCCAGGGCGCCTCGAGGCCGAGCGTGCGGCCCTGCTGGATCGCCCGCCGCATGATCCGCCGCAGGATGTAGCCGCGGTCCTCGTTGGAGGGGACGACCCCGTCGGCGATCAGGAAGGCGGCGCCGCGCGAGTGGTCGGCGACGATCCGCATCGCCCGCGTGACCGCGCCGCCCTCCCCGTAGCTGCGACCCGAGAGCTCCTCGGCGAGGTCGACCAGCGGCCGCAGCAGGTCGGTCTCGAAGACCGAGGAGACGTCCTGGAGGATCGCCGCCATCCGGTCGAGGCCCATGCCGGTGTCGATGTTGCGCATCGGCAGCTCGCTCAGCTCGCCGTCCTCGCTCAGGTCGTAGGTCATGAATACGTGGTTCCAGAACTCCAGGAAGCGGTCCGTGTCGTCGCCGGGTCGATCGCCGGCGGCGCCGAAGTCCTCGCCGCGGTCCAGGTAGAGCTCCGAGCAGGGACCGCACGGCCCGCTCGGCCCCGCCTGCCAGAAGTTGTCCTCGCGGCCGAGCCGGACGATCCGCTCGTCGGGCACCCCGACCTCCCGCCACACCGCAATCGCCTCCTCATCGGGTCCGAGCCCCAGCTCCTCGTCCCCGCCGAACACCGTCACCCAGATCCGCTCCGGGTCCATCCCGAACCCCTGGGTGGACAGCTCCCAACCCCAGGGAATCGACTCCGCGGTGAAGTAGTCGCCGAAGCTCCAGTTGCCGAGCATCTCGAAGAAAGTGAGGTGGCGGGCGGTGTTTCCGACCTCCTCCACGTCGGTGGTGCGGAAGCATTTCTGCACGTCGGCGAGGCGCGGGGCGGGCGGCCGTTCGCGGCCCAGGAAGTACGGCTTGAAGGGCTGCATGCCGGCGGTGGTGAGGAGCACCGAAGGGTCGTGAACGGAGGGCACGAGCGAAGCCGAGGGCACGATCTCGTGCCCTCGCTCAGCGAAGAACGAGAGGAACGTGTCGCGAATCTCGGTGGCTTTCATGCCCAAGGGAGCCTAAGACAAGGGCTGACGCCCGTGGATTTGCACCGTTCGTGCGGTGACCGGACTCTCCCTAGCCTTGAGTGGATGACCCCGGATGCCGAAACGGTACGGAGATGACCAGGCACACGGACCAGCGTCTCGCGCGACGCGCGACGCGCGGCGACGGGCGGGCCTTCGAGGCGATCTACCGACGCTACGGCCAGGATCTCTACCGCTTCTGCCTGGCGATGGTCAGCAACCCGCAGGACGCCCAGGACACGCTCCAGAACGCGATGCTCAAGGCGCTGCGGGCGCTGCCCGGGGAGGAACGGCGCATCGAGCTGAAGCCCTGGCTGTACCGGGTCGTCCGCAACGAGGCTGTGGAAACGCTGCGCCGGCGTCGCGACAGCGCCGAGCTGGCGCCCGAGCAAACCGTCGACTCGCGCGAGATCTTCGACACGGCCGAACAGCGCCAGCGCCTGCGCGAACTGCTCGCCGACCTCTCGGAGCTGCCGGAGCGGCAGCGGAGCGCCCTGGTGATGCGAGAGCTGTCGGGCCTCGGCTTCGAGCAGATCGCCCGCGCGTTCGACACCTCGGCGGCGGTGGCGCGGCAGACCGTCTACGAGGCGCGACTGAGCCTGCGCCAGATGGAAGCGGGGCGTGAGATGCGCTGCGAGGGGGCGATGCGGGAGCTCTCCGACGCGGATGGCCGGGTGACCCGGCGCCGCGAGCTGCGCGCTCACCTGCGCAACTGCCCCAGCTGCCGAGCTTTCCGCGAGGAGATCGCGGAGCGCCGGGGCGAGTTTGCCGCACTCGCCCCGCTTCCCCTCGCTGCCTCAGCCGCCCTTCTACACGGCCTGCTCGGCGGCCAGGCAAGCAGCGCTGCGGGGACGGGCGCAGCCGGCGTTGGCGGGGCGGTCGGGTCGGGCGCCGGTTCCGCGGTGGCGACCCCGGCGATCGTCAAGTCTGTCGCCGTGATCGCGGCGGCCGCGGCGGTCGGCGCCACGGCGGCGGACCGCAGCGGGCTGATTGATCTCCACTTTCCGGCGGACGGCCAACGGGCGCAGTCCTCGCGCAGCGGGAGCGGCGAACCGGTCGGCCCGCAGGCAACCCACGGGGCCGGGGCTGGCGCAGCGGCGAAGCCGGGTGCACCGGTAGAGGCGGACGCAGGCAAGGGACGGCGCACCCCCTCGGGCAAGTCAGCCAATCGCTCTTCGGCCGCGACGGCGGGCGCCGGGACCGGCCCTCGAGACGAAACCGATACGCCCGGTGCCGGCGCCGCGGACCGGCCGGCCGCCACCCGGAGCGGGAACGCGGCGCCCGGCCACTCCTCCGGCTCGCACGACGGAGGCCGTGGACACTCCGCCCCGAACCAGAAGGGGCCGCCTGAAGGGCTGCCCGAAGCGGCAAACCAGGGGCAGCAGGTCTCGACCGCGCACAAAGCGCCGCAGGCCAACCCCTCTCCGGGTCCGGGCTCGGGGGCCGCGATACCGCCACCCGGACCGCCGGCCTCGGGCCAGGGTGGCGGGGCCCCACCCGTCGACTCCGCTCCGCCGCCCAACGACGATCCGCTCGCCGGTCCGCCGCCCGGCCAGGGTGGCCCGCCATAGGGCCGGCTCTCCGATCCAACGTCCGTCCAGGGAGCGGCCGACCGCGCGCCTCGCGGCTGACGGGTGGGTCGTTGCGCCGTTCTTGAGCGGCTATGAGCTTCTGGTCAGCCGTACTCGCCTACTTCGGCCATGGCCCGACCACAGACGCGATGGTGCCCTGCCCGACGATCGCCTCGCCGCAGAGCAGCACCGCGGCCTGCCCGGGCGAGGCGGCGTCGAACGGCTCTTCGAGCTCGACCTCCAACTCCCGGTGACGCCCGCTCGCGGTCGCCGCTAGCGAAGCGGGGACCGCGGTCGCCCGGTAGCGCAGCTTGACGCCGTCGACCCGCTCGCCATCGCGGTGCAGGATCACGTTGCGGATCCTCACCCGCCGCGTCGCCAGCTCCTCGCGGGTGCCAACCGTAACCGTGTTTGCGGCCGCGTCGGTAGCCAGCACGTAGAGTGGCTCGTCGGCTGAGACGCCGATCCCGCGGCGCTGACCGACGGTGAAGTTGTGGTGGCCGCGGTGGCGGCCGATCCCGCGGCCGGCACGGTCGAGAACGGCGCCCTCGCGCTCGCCCAGGCCGCCGTGCCGGCGCAGGAACTTCGCCTTGCCCTGACCGGCGAGGAAGCAGAGGTCCTGGCTCTCCGGCTTGCGGGCCACCGAGAGCTCGTGGCGGGCGGCGATCTCGCGCACCTCGGACTTGCTCAGCTCGGTGAGCGGAAAGCGCAATCGGCCGAGCAGGCCGGGCGGCAGCGCGGCGAGCATGTAGCTCTGGTCCTTCGAGCGGTCGGAGGCCGCGGCCAGCAGCGGACCCCGGTCGTCCTCGACGATTCGCGCGTAGTGGCCGGTGACCAGGCGGTCGGCACCGAGTCGCTCGGCCAGGTCGACCATCGCGGCAATACGCACCTCGCCGTTGCAGACGATGCACGGGTTGGGTGTGGCGCCGGCGCCATAGCCGGCGAGGAAGGTACCCACTACCCGACGACGGAACTCCTCCTCGAGGTCCAGCGTCAGGTGCGGGATGTTCAGCGAGTGGGCAACGGCGCGCGCCCCGAGCACCGCCTCGGGCGAGCAGCAGGCCTTTGCCCCGTCGGTCTCCGGGTCGGCCCATAGCTTCAGCGTCACCCCGACGACGTCCGCCCCTCGCTCACGTTCGAGCAGCGCCGCAACCGCGCTGTCGACCCCGCCCGACATCGCCACCAGCACCCGGCCGGGCCGCGGCTCGGCCAGCCGCTCGGCCGCCGCCGCGGCGCCGGCCAGCGCTCGGTGCAACGCGTCGGCGGCGAGCTGCGCCGCGTGGCGCTTCGCCGGCGTCAGGCCGCCGATCGCCGCGTCGACCTCCTCGGTGCCGATCCGCGCGACGTCGATCGCCGCTTCCCCCTCGACCATCTCGGCAACCGCGGCGGTGGCCGCTCTGGTCGCACCGCAACCCTCGGTGTCGACGGTCACGGATGCGATCCGGCCGTCTTCGAGGACTACCGAGACGCGCGACAGATCGCCGCAGGCCGCACCGCCGGCAGCGCCACTGAAGGCACCGTCGGGCGGCGAACCCAGCCGACTCTCGTCCCGCAGGTAGCTCTCGAACAGGTCGCGACTCATGGCAGGTCCATTATGCGCCGCAAATAATCGAGGCTCCAGTCCGCCGTTGCCGCCCCTGGCTTTGATCCCTTGAAGTGAAGGGCGGGCGCCTCCTCGCGATCCCACGAGACCGAGAGAGATCGGCCCCCAAGCCGTTTGTGTTGGGTCAAACGTTGGGACGGCTCGCGCACGGGCTCGAGCCTCGGAGCAACCGTAGCACTGCGGCTCAATCCATGTTGGACAGCAGGAACTCGGCCTCGCTCCAGTCTTCCGGCCGCACCCGCAGGGCGATGTCGCCGCGGCCGAAGCGGTCGATCGGCCAATCGGCGGTCAGCGCCGCCTCGATCCCAGCCTCTTCCAGCGCCTGGTGCCAGGCCCGCGCGGTCCGCACGTCGCCGAAGTCGCGCACCACCTCCCAGGGGTCGAACCGGGGATCGTCGACGTGAACCGGCGTCGCCCCCGGGCCGGGCGCGAAGGCGCGACGGAGCCGGTCGATCAGCCTCATCGCTCGCCAGGCGCGGTCAATGCCCCGCCAGGCCCGGCTTGTGCAGAGCGATACCCAGGTCCCGCAGCTGGATCTGGTCGACCGGGGCGGGGGCGCCGGTCAGCGCGTCGGCGCCCGAAGCGGTCTTGGGAAAGGCGATCACGTCGCGAATCGAATCGGCGCTCGCGATTCGCTGGACGATCCGGTCGAGCCCGTAGGCGATGCCGCCGTGCGGCGGGGCGCCGTAGCGAAGCGCCTCGAGCAGGAAGCCGAAGCGCGCCTCCGCCTCCCCGGGATCGATCCCGAGCGCCGCGAAGACCTGCTGTTGCTGCTCGGCGGTGTGGATGCGGATCGAGCCGCCGCCCATCTCCTGTCCGTTCCAGACCAGGTCGTAGGCGAGCGCGCGCGCCTCGCCGGGCCGCTCGGGGTCGAAGTCGCCCGCCGGCGCGGTGAAGGGATGGTGCAGCGCGTCCCAGCGATCCTCGCCCGGGTTCCACTCCATCAGCGGCCAGTCGACGATCCAGACGAGGCGGTCCTCGCCCGCCGCGATCAGCTCGAAGCGCTCGGCCAGCTCTACCCGGAGCTGGCCGAGCACCGCGTCGGCGACGCGCCGCCGATCGGCGACCAGCAGCAGCAAATCCCCCTGCTCGGCGCCGAGCAGCTGGTTGAGGGCACGCAGCTCCTCCGCGCTGAGGAACTTGGCGGTCGGCGAGCGCCAGCCCTCGCCCTCGCGAAACGCCCAGACCAGCCCCTTCGCCCCCAACTCCTGGGCACGGGCGATAAGGCCGTCCAGCTCCGAGCGCGGCAGCTCCCGTCGGCCCGCGTTCAGCCCCCGCACCACCCCCCCGGATTCGATCGCCGAGCGGAAGACCTTGAACTCGGTCTCGGCCAGGTCCTCGGACAGGTCGACCAGCTCGAGGCCGAAGCGCATGTCCGGACGGTCGGTGCCGAAGCGGTCCATCGCGTCGTCGTAGCCGAGCCGCTCAATCGGCGGGTCGACCCCCGGCCCGCCAGTCCGCGCGAAGACGTGCGCCAGGAGCCGCTCGTTCAGCTCGATCACGTCGTCGACTCCGACGAACGACATCTCGAGGTCGAGCTGGGTGAAGTCGGGCTGGCGGTCGGCACGCAGGTCCTCGTCGCGGAAGCAGCGGGCGATCTGGTAGTAGCGCTCGAAGCCGGCGACCATCAGCAGCTGCTTGAACAGCTGCGGCGACTGCGGCAGCGCGTAGAAGGAGCCCCGTTGGAGGCGACTTGGGACGAGGAAGTCGCGGGCGCCCTCGGGGGTGGAGCGGGTCAGCACCGGCGTCTCGATGTCGAGGAAGCCCTCGCGGTCGAGGAACTCGCGCATCGCCGCCGTCACCCGGTGGCGCAGCACCAGCGCCTCGCGCATCTGCTCTCGGCGAAGGTCGAGGTAGCGGTGGCGCAGGCGGGCGTCCTCGCCGACCTCGCCGGAGAAGCCCTCGATCTGGAAGGGGGGCGTCTCGGCGTCGGCGAGCAGCTCTGCGGCGCGGACGCTCAGCTCGAACTCGCCGGTCGGCAGCTCCGGGTTGACGGTCTCCTCGGAGCGGCGCGTCACGCTGCCGGCGGCGCTCAGCACGTCCTCGGCGCGCAGCCGGTGCGCGAGCTGGAAAGCCTCGCCCGAGGAGTCGGGGTGGAAGACGAGCTGGACGATCCCGGTGCGGTCGCGCAGGTCGATGAAGATCAGGCCGCCATGGTCGCGACGGCGGTGGACCCAGCCGGCGACCCGGGCCTCGGATCCGACCAGCTCGCCGAGCACCTGGCCGCACCAGGTGTCGCGGTAGCGGTTTGGGCTGGGTGCCGGCAGCTCGCTCACGATCCCGCCCGGCCGATCTCGTCGACCAGCCTTCCCGCCTCGACCGAGCGCTGCTCGCCGCTCTCCATGTCGCGAAGCTGCGCGCTGCCGTCGGCCTCGAGGATGAGGACGCGGCGGGCGCCAATCCGGTCGGCGTGCTTGAGCTGGCCCTTAAGCCCGCGCCCTCCCAGGTCGACCTCGGCCGAGATGCCGGCGTGGCGCAGCTCGGCGACCAGGGTCATCGCCCGCCGCCGCTGACTCTCGTCGGCGACCGCGACGAAGGCGTCGCGGGGAGGCGCCCCCTCGGCCTCGCCGAGGGCAAGCAGGATGCGCTCGATCCCGGCCGCCCAGCCGACCGCCGGGGTCGGCGGCCCGCCCAGCTGCTCGATCAACCCGTCGTAGCGACCGCCGCCGCCGACCTCCGACTGCGCGCCCAGCTCCTCGCAGACGAAGGAGAAGATGGTCCGCGTGTAGTAGTCGAGGCCGCGAACCAGGGTGGCGTCGATCGTGTAGGCGATCCCGGCCGCATCGAGCAGTTCGCGCACCTCGGCGAAGTGCCGGGCGTCCTCGCCGTCGAGGCGCTCGACCAGCGTCGGGGCGCTCGCCATCGCGGCCTGCGTCGCCTCGTCGTCGGCATCGAAGGCCCGCAGCGGGTTCAGGTCGATCCGCTCGCGCACCTCCTTCGACAGCTCGTCTTCGTGGCTGCGCAGGTAGGCCCTCAGGTCGTCCAGGTAGGCGCGACGCAAGCCCGGCGAGCCGAGGCTGCCGAGCCGCAGCTCGACCCCCGGCACGCCCAGCTCTCCGAGCAGGTCGGAGAGCAGCATGATCGCCTCGGCGTCGGCCAGCGGGGAGTCGGTGCCGATCGCCTCGACGCCGATCTGGTGGAACTGGCGGAAGCGGCCCGCCTGAGGGCGCTCGTGGCGGAAGAAGGGCCCCGAGTAGCAGAGCTTGACGGGCTGCGCGAGCTTGTGCATGCCGTGCTCCAGGTAGGCGCGGCAGATCGGCGCGGTGCCCTCGGGCCGCAGGGTGATACTGCGTCCGCCCTTGTCTTCGAAGGTGAACATCTCCTTGCGGACGATGTCGGTGGAGCGGCCGACGCCCCGCTCGAACAGCTCGGTGTCCTCGAAGGCGGGCGTGGCGATCCGCTCGTAGCCGGCCCGGGCGAAGATCGCCGCGGCGCCGTGCTCGATCCGCGCCCGCCCGCGGGCGTCGCCGGGCAACACGTCGAAGGTCCCCCGCGGGGCCTGATACTTGCTCGCCACAGTGGCTGCGACCTTACCTGCGCGGGGCCGCTCCCCGGCTGTCGGCTAGCCCGTCAGCTCGGCCAGGAACGGGTTGCTGGCCCGCTCGGCGCCCAGTGTGGTCACTCCCATGTGCCCCGGGTAGACGCCGGTGTCCGGCGAGTGCGTCTCGACCAGGTTGCGGATCGAGCGCAGCAGCGTGGGGCCGTCGCCGCCGGGCAGGTCGACCCTTCCGACCGATCCCTGGAAGAGGACGTCGCCGGAGAACATCGCCTCCTCGTCGCGAATCGAGTAGGTGACGTGACCCGGGCTGTGACCGGGCGTGGCGATCACGTCGATCGTCATCCCCGCCAGCTCCAGCGTCTCGCCGCCCTTCACCGTCTCGTCCGCCTCGTAGCTCTCGTAGGGACCGATCCCGGGGATC
The DNA here is from genome assembly GCA_963730315.1 of uncultured Solirubrobacterales bacterium. GTDB lineage: Bacteria > Actinomycetota > Thermoleophilia > Solirubrobacterales > 70-9 > VRUE01. Next base: position 322,503 of record CAVSRD010000005.1, read on the forward strand.
GGCACGTAGGCCATGATGTCGGCGAGGAGCGGCGTTTCCAGCTCCGGGCAGTAGACCGTGGCGCCGGTGATCGTCGCCACCTCCGAGACTGCGCCGATGTGGTCGAAGTGGCAGTGGGTGATCAGGATCGCCTCGACTTTCACCCCCATGTCGCCGACTGTGGCGAGAATCTTGTCGTGCTCGTCGCCGGGGTCGACGACCAGGCCGCGGCCGGAGCCTTCGCGCCGCAGCAAGAAGCAGTTCTCGGCGACAGGCCCGACGGTGACCATCTGCACGTCGAGGCTCACTTCGGATTCCCTCCCCGGATCCGCGCCCGCTCCCGCCGTCGCCACATCATCGTGTCGATCCAGTAGCCGGCGGGGATGTAGAAGACGAGCATGAAGGCGCCGAGCCCGAGGGCGGCGGCGGGCGGGCGTTTGAAGAGCACCAGCAACAGCACGACGAAGATCGCCGCGGCGACCACGCCGCGGGTGATCGAGCTGCGCCAGGTGGGCGGGGCGTCCTTGCTCGGCGCGGTCTTGCGGCCGGCGCGGGCGCGCGCCTTCGCCTCCTCCCGGCTGCGGGGCCGGCCGGCGCGCCGCCCGGAATCCACACGGCCGCCCTGCGTGCCGCGATGCTTGCGGCGACGCCGTTTCCTCGTCTGGGCCATTCGGTGAATCTAGTACACGCGCTGGGCCGCGCTCACCCCGGTGACGCGATGCGGCGCTCGATCGTGTGCAGCTCGGGGTCGAAGCCGCGGATCGGCACGTCCCCCGGGTAGCCGGCCAGCGCCGCCGCGGGGATCAGGCCGATCAGCTCGGTCTCCACCGGGCGGGCGCCGAGCGGCGCCGCCAGGGCGCGGACCCGTTCGACCACCTCGCCGAGCGGCGTCGCGACCGGGTCGTGGACGTTGATCGAGACCTGGGCGCCGCCGCCGGCCGGCGGCAGGCCGATCGCCCGCACGCCGGGCGGGCCGCCGCCCGACTCGCGCAACCCGGCGGCGACCGCGCGGGCGAGGTCGACGTCGTCGGTGTCCAGCGCGACGTTGAAGGCGCCGAGCGGCGGGCGTGCGGTGACCAGTGTCGCGCCGGCGGTGCGGTGCGGGGCGTCCGGGCCACGGTCCGCTCGCAAGGCGCCCGACCGCATCCGCCTCCGCAGCGCGTCGAGACCGCCGTTGCGGAAGTGGGATCGCTCGGCGCGCTCGGGCTCGGTCGCCAGCTCGCCGTAGAGGAAGACGGGGACACCGAGCGAGCCGACCTCGCCGGCCAGTTCGATCGCCGCCGTCCCCGCGGCTTCGCGGTCCTCCGGGCAGCGCCAGACGATCGGGCAGACGTCGAGCGCGCCGATCGCCGGATGGACGCCCTGATGACCGGTCATGTCGATCGAGCGGATCGCCTCGGCCGCACCGCCGGCAAGCGCCGTCCGCAGCGCGTCGGGCTCGCCGGCGAGCGTGAAGACGGTCCGGTTGTGGTCGGCGTCGGAGTGGCGATCCAGCAGCATGACGCCCTCGGAGAAAGCCTGCTGCAGAGCGGCGATCCGGGTTGCGTCGCGTCCCTCGGAGACGTTGGGGACGGCGAGGAGCGGCCCGGCAGCCAAGGCTCAGATGGCCAGCTTGCCGGCCCGCACGATCGTCTCGCCGTCGACCTCGACGGTCGGCTCGAGGATCACGCAGTCGAGGTGCACCTCCACCTGGACCGTACCGCCGATCGCGGCAGAGGCACCGAAGGCGACGTGGGCCGAGCCGAGGATCTTCTCGTCCTCGAGGACGCTCCCGGTGAGCATCGCCTTTTCGTTGGTGCCGATCCCCAGCTCGGCGAGGTTGAAGCCCTCCAACCCCCCCTCCTCCTCGAGCGTGTTCATGAGCCGCGCCCCGTCGGGGCCGCTGGCGGCCGTGAGCAGGCCCTCCTCGACGTCGAGCTTGACCGGTGTCACCACCTTGCCGATCCCGGCGATCGAGCCGTCGACGATCAGGCTGCCCTCGCCGGTGCCCTCGACCGGGGCGATGAATGCCTCGCCGCAGGGGATGTTGCCGAATGCGCCCCGTTTGTTGAGCTGGCCCGCGTCGACGATCGCCGTCCGGTCTTCGAGCCCCATCCTCAGGTCGCTGCCGCGGGCGCAGGTGATCCGCGCCTCGCCGCCGGCGCCGAGAGCGCGACCGAGCTGGGCGCCCCGTTTGCGCAGCAGCGACATGTCGGCGCCCATCACGCGGGCAAGCATCTCGCCGGTCAGGCCCGGCATCGAGGCGACCCGGGCGCCCGCATCGCTGGCCGCCCTGCGGGCCTCGGTGTGCGAGATCGACTGGAGGGTCGGCGCCAGGACGATGTCCGCCGCGAGCATCGCCGCGGCGACCGTCGCCGGCGGCTCGGCGGCGTGCGAGTCGCGCTCCGAAATGACCGCAAGGGTCGCCTCGCCGCCCTCGCCCTGCGCGTTGATCCGCATCAGGTCGCCCAGCTCCTCGGTGACCGGATTGCAGATGACGAGCACTTCATCGGAGGGCTCCAGTCCCATGCACTCCTTGATCACGGTGCCCACCGCCTTATCCAGTGCCCCCGACATCGCCCACCTAAGGCTATTCGCCGCTCAAGCCCCCTGCATTGCGGCCAGCCGGCAACTTCCATGAAGCCCGGCAGAACCAGCACCCCCCTCGCTAGCATCCCCCTCCCGGCCGGAGTAGCTCAGCTGGTTAGAGCGGCAGAATCATAATCTGCGCGTCGGGGGTTCGAGTCCCTCCTCCGGCATCGCTAGAAGTGGCCCTCCGCCGCGACGCGCTCGATCGTCTCCCGCTCGTAGAGCGGTAGCTCGCCAGTGCGCGCGGTCTGATCGACGTAGGCCTCCATCGCCCGAACCGCCTCTGGCGCGGCGGCGGTCGACATGAACTGCGCGGCCTCGAAGCGCAGGCCGCTGGAGAGTGGCAGCGAGCCGCCCTCGTAGACCGCGCGCTTGGCGGCTGCGATCGCCGCCTTCGGCCGGGCGCCTAGCCGCCGGGCATCGGCGACGGCGGCCTCGAGCAGATCGTCGGGCGGAAGGACGCGGTCGACGAGGCCGAGCTCAGCTGCCTGCTCGGGACTCATGGGGGAGCCCTCGAGGACGACCCGCAGGGCCTTCGCGCTGCCCAGCATGCGGCTGAGGCGCTGCGTTCCACCGCCGCCCGGCGGAAAGGCGAGGAAGATCTCCGGTTGGCCGATGCCGTGATCGCCGGCGGCCATCAGGCGCAGGTCGCAGGCCAGCGCCAGCTCGCAGCCTCCGCCCTGCGCCGAGCCGTTGATCGCGGCCACGAAGACGGCTCCGCAGCGGTTCATCCGCAGCAGGATCTCCTGGAAGCGCCCGATCTCGACGAGGCCCGCCAGGGGGGTTCGCAGCAGCCCTCGGTCGGCACCCGGAATCCGCCGCGCCGCCGCCACGGTGCGAAGCGAGGCACCGGCGAAACCGGCTCCCACCGCGGGACTGGACCGCGATCCGGCGAGGATCTCGCCGACGTCGTAGTGGGCGACGAACCTCTCGGGGTGCGAACCGGTGAGAACGACGGCATCGACTCGGTCGTCCTCCTCGGCGCGCGCGACGACCCCTTCCAGCGCCTCGACCGAGCCGCGATCGAGCAGCCCGTGCGGTGGGTTGTCGAAACTGCCGATCAGGACGGCGCCGCGCTGCTCGATGGTGATGGTGCCCATGCTGCTCCCCTCCTCGGGTTTTCCTTGCATCGTACGGCCGCGATCGCGACCGCATGAGAGCGTCAGCTCGGCTCGCGCCACATCTCTCGTATCGGAGGCCCCCCGGCCGGCAGGTCGAAGGTTTCGGTCAGGGCGAAGCCGTTGCGCTCGTAGAGCGCCCGGTTGCGGTCGGTGCTCGCCTCGACGTGGGCCGGGTGCCCCTCGCGGTCGCAGAGCTCGAGCACCGGCGCCAGCAGGGCTCCGCCCAGGCCGCGCCCCTGCCGGCGCGGTTCGACTCCGAGGTAGTGGAGATACCAATGCCTCGGCGCCGACGGGTGGCGCCGTTCGAATCGGAGCTGGGTCCAGCTCGCCAAGGGCAGGCGGAGGCCGAAGACCTGCGTCATCGGGCGCGCCGCTCGCAGCGTCCGCGTCAACGGCACCCGCCAGCGGCCGGGGCGAGCCCACACCGCCGCGCCGCTGCCGTCCCCGGCCACCCACACCTCGCGGTGCTCGGGCACCAGGTTGCCGATTTCAGTCGCGAAGAAGGTGAGCAGGCGATCGGCCCGCGTGTCGGAATCGGGGAGCAGATGGGCCCAGGCCGGATCGGCGGCGAAGGCCAGCGCGAGCGCCTCGGCTGCGGCCTCGTGGTCGTCCTGCGTCGCAGGTCTGACGCTCGGGCGCGGCTCCAGCATCGGCCCAACATAGACCAGTTCTCGGGCGGCTCCGGTAGCGTGACGTCGTGGCCGCTCACACCGCGGAGCTGCGGTTCTCCACCCGGGGGGACACCGACGTAGTCGACATCACCGGCGAGGTGGCGCGCTGTGTAGAGGAGGCCGGGGTGCAGGAGGGTCAGGCGGTCACCTTCGTCTGCGGGTCGACCGCTGCCGTCTCGACCATGGAGCACGAGCCCGGAGGGGTGCAGGACCTGCAGGCGATGCTCGAGCGGCTGATCCCGGCGGTCGGCGACTACGAGCACAACCGACTCAACGCCGACACCAACTCGCACGCTCACCAGCGGGCGACCGTGATCGGGCCCTCGGAGGCGGTGCCGGTGGTCGGCGGCCGCCTGGCGCTTGGCACCTGGCAGCAGCTGGTCCTGATCGACTTCGACGACCGGCCGCGCGAGCGGACCGTGGTCGTGCAGACGATCTCCTAGTAGCGGCCGGCTCCTAGCGGGGCAGCGCCGCGCCGGTGCCCGTCCGGCGAAACTCGGCCAGCGTCTCCTCCATCGCCTCGATCTCGCAGGCGACCATCTCCGGCCAGGGCTTGTCGGGGTGCTCGTCGAGCGTCTTGTAGCCGTTGCCGCTGATGATCGCGACGACCGTGTCGTCGGGGCCGAGCTTGCCCTCGTTCGCCAGCTTGATCGTCGCGGCGACCGTCGTGCCGCCAGCCGGCTCGGTGAGGATGCCCTCGGTGGCGCCGAGCAGGTCGAGCGCCTCGAAGATCTCCGGGTCGGTCGCCGTGGCGGCGGAGCCGCCCCGCGACGTCACCGCGTCGACCACCAGCGGCCCGTCGCCGGGCGCGCCGATCGCCAGCGAGTGGGCCGCGGTGTGCGGCGTCTGCGCCTCGATCTCGCCGCTGCCGTCGAGCACCGCGGCGGCGATCGGCCCGCAGCCCTCCGGCTGGGCGATGTGGATCTTGGTCGCCGCGGTCTCCGCCATCCCGACCGTCTCCATCTCCCGCAGCCCCTTGTGGACGCGCGAGGAGAGCGTGCCGCCGGCCGCGGGGATGACGAAGTGGTCGGGCGAGGCCCAGTCGAGCTGCTCGACCACCTCGAAGGCCGCGGTCTTCGCCCCCTCGGCGTAGAACGGCCGCAGGGTGATGTTGGCGAACTGGATCCCGGTCGCCAGCGCCAGCTCGCGGCAGGCGCGGTTCGCTTCGTCGTAGTTGCCGTCGAGCTGGATTACCGCGGCGCCCAGCGCCCGGCAAGCGCGCGCCTTGCCCGGCTCGAGGTTGCTGGGATAGAAGACGTAGGCGAGGACCCCGGCCTTGGCCGCCATCGAGGAGACCGCGGTGCCGACGTTGCCGGTCGAGACGCAGCCGATCTCCTCCTTGCCCAGCTCGAGCAGCCGGGCGATGGCCATCGAGACGACGCGGTCCTTGTAGGAGAGGCTGGGACGCTGGGTGCTGTCGTCCTTCAGGTAGAGCTTTCGAAGGCCCAGCTCGGCCCCGAGCCGGTCGGCGTGGATCAGCGGCGTGCGTCCGCTGTAGCGGCCGACCAGCGCCGGGGCGCGCGCGTCGACGATCGGCAGCAGCTCCTCGAAGCGCCAGATGTTGAGCTCACGCTCGCCGATCGGTCGCTTGGCGATGCGCTCCTTCGCCAGCTCGTAGTCGTAGTCGATGTCGAGCGTCTTGCCGCAGCCGAGGCACCTGAAGGTGGTATCAAGAAGGGGCAGCCGAAGCCGGCAATCGTGGCAGACCAGCTCCGTCGCGCAGGAGCGGGTGCGCTGGTCGGCCGAGAGGCTCATCGCCCCTCAATGCCTCCGGCTCGCGAGGGCAGGCCTCCGGCCTTCGCGAATCGCCTCCTGCGCTTTCCGTGCTGGCGCCTGATCATGAGCCGCGGTGTATAGCAGATGCCTGGATATCGATCAATTTTTGCTGCTCATTGCCAGCGGGACCTCTTCCCCCTGTGAGGGGAATCCTAGCGATGTATCCCGTCCAAGCGCGATCAGCAGCTCCTCGGCGAGGTGGGGGGCGAAGGGCGCCAGCACGCGAGCCAGCAGGGCGAGCGCCTCGAGCAGAGCCTCGAAGTCGGGGGGGCTGAGCGCTCCGCGGCGCTTCACGATCCGCTTCTCGTAGTCCTGGATCCGCTCGAACAGGCGGGTCACGTTGCGCACCGCCTTATGCATCTGGAGCTGCTCGAGGTCGGCGGTGATCCGCCCCACCCCGTTGTCGCACCATTTGCCCAGCCGCTCTCGGATGAAGGCGGTGTCGGCGGCGGCCTCGGCGTCCTCCGGCGCCGCGGCGGCGGCCGCGATCCGGTCGTGCGTGTATACCCAGAGGCCGTTCAGGAAGCGTGAGGCGAAGCGCAGCGCGCCCTCGTTCCAGTTCAGGGTCTTGGCCGGGCCGGCGGCGTAGAGGACGGCCAGCCGCACCGTGTCGGCCCCGTGCTCGGCGACCAGCTCGTCGGGATCGACGACGTTGCCGAGGTGCTTGCTCATCTTGCGGCCGTCGGCGATCACCATCTCGTGGAAGAGGCAACCGGCGAAGGGCTCGCCGTCGGGCAGGAAGGAGAAGGGGCCGATGTCGCGCAGCGCCTTGGTCACCACCCGCTGGTCGAAGACGAAGCCGCCGCTGTCGTTGCCCGCGACGAGGCGCTCGGAGGGCAGCCAGCGCCTCAGGTCGGGATGGCTGAACATCTCCGTGGCGCGATCCTCGGGTGGCACCGCGGCCGGGACCCAGAGCCAGAGGGCATCGAAGTGGCAGTCGAGGGTGTCGGTCTCGCGCCGCGCGGCGCCTCCGCAGCGCGGGCAGGGCGCCTCGAGGAAGTCAGCTCGCTCGGCCAGCGGGTTGCCCTCGCCGGTCGGCTCGACGTCGCGCGGCAGCCGCACCGGCAGCTCCTCGGCCGAAACCGGCACCACCCCGCACTCCTCGCAGTGGACGACCGGAATCGGCGTGCCCCAGTAGCGCTGGCGGGAGATCGAGAAGTCGTAGGCCCGGTAGCGGGTCGCCTCGCGGGTTCCCGAGACCTCGGCCGCGCCGGCGCCGCCCCCCGCGCCCTCGGCCCGCGGCATCCGCGCCGCGATCGCCTCGTCGGCCTCGTCGACTTCGGGGATGCCGAGCGCCGCGGTCGGCCCGTAGCGAGCGTCGACGAGCGGCGAGACGAACACCGGCAGCTCACCCCCGGCCGGGCCGGCAACCGAGGCGCCGGTGTCGATCAGCGGCACCGCCGCGGCGTCGCGGGCGCTGCGCTCCCAGCCACCGGAGCGCAGCTCCTCGAGCCGCTCGGCGACCGCGGCGTCGGCCGCCCACAGCTCGACCTCGGGATGGCGGGGCGAGAGCAGCACGAAGCGCGCCGCGGCCAGCGATCCGCGGTGCGGGCTGAACGCCGTAAGAGCAAGGCCCTGAGAGCCCTGGAGGTCGACCTCGACGCCGTCGGTGCGACCGAGGATGTAGCGCTGGGTCTTCAGCGACAGCTCGTCCCAGTTCGCCAGCCGGTCGAGGTTGCGGTCGTTCTCATCGAGGTAGGGGGAGAGCCGCAGGAACCAGGTCGGGCGGCGGATCAGCCGCACCGGCTCGTGGCAGCGCCAGCAGCGCCCGTCCTCGACCTGCAGCGCAGCGAGCGTCGTCTGGCAGGTATCGCACCAATCGACCGTGGCGTCGTCGCGGTAGATCAGCCCCGCCTCATGCAGGGTGATGAACAGCCATTGCGACCAGCGGTACTGATCCTCGTCGGAGCTGTAGAAAGCCCGCCCGTAGTCGAAGGAGAAGCCGAGCCGCTTCATCTGGACCAGCATCCGCTCCCCGCATCGCTCGACCCAGTCGGCGGGCCGCACGCCGCGCTCGATCGCCGCCATCTCGGCCGGCAGGCCGAACGCGTCGAAGCCGAACCCGAAGAGGACCGCGTCGCCTCGGGCACGCCGGAAGCGCGCGTAGGCATCGCCGATCGCGTAGTCGCGAACGTGGCCCATGTGGAGGTTGCCGGAGGTGAACGGGCTGGACGGCTTCACGTAGACCGCGGCCTGTCCCTCGGCCGGCTGCGGCGTCACGAAGGCGCCACGCTCGGCCCAGGCGGCTTGCCGGCCCGCCTCGACCTTCCCCGCGTCGTAGCTGGGCGTCTCGCTGCTCATCGACCCGCATAGTGCCACGGACCGTTGACCGCCGGGCCGCGGGGACCTATCCTGGAAACACAATACTCAGGTGCCTTCGAAGCGGTGGAGAGGCACCAATGTGTCGTGGAAGTGTGAAAAGAATGAAGAAGTCTGTGGATGGGGGGTGTTCGGCGCCTTCGCTGTCCGGGCGCGGGCCTAGCTTCGATTGCCGACCGAGTCGCCGCGCTGCCGGGGCGCCGCTCGAGAATCGGATAGCAACCGGGCTGGAGGCAGTGATCGAGATTGCCGAGGCCGATCCCGCCGCCGCCCGGTCGGCGCTGTGCGGCCTGCGCAGCGACCCCCGTGCCCTGGCCCGCGTCGAGACCTGCCTGGACGGCGACGCCGACCAGGCAACGCTCAGGCTCGGCGCCGCGATCCAGCTCGCCCTCTCGGAGCTGTCCTCGGCGAATCCGGATCTGCGCGGTCGCCGGTCCGAGCTGACCCGGTGGTTGGAAGGGCGGTGGTGAGCGGGGGCTCGCTCAGTTGGCGAAGGTCCAGAGCTTGTTGCCGAGGAAGTTGAAGGGCATCGCCACCGCAACGGAGATGGCCTGGGCCGGAAGATCGCCCAGCTTTGCGGCCGAGATCAGCACTTCGAGCACGATCAGATTGATCGCCAGCGCCGCGACGCTGACCGCGAAGAAGCGTGCCGCCTGGAAGGCGGGGTGGTCCTCGCCCGGACCGAACGTCCAGTAGCGGTTCCAGAGGAAGTTGTTGAAGACGGCGACGCAGAAGGCACCGACCGCGGCGGGCGCATGATGCACGCCGAGGCTTCCGGTGAGCAGGGCGAACACGGCGATGTTGATCAGGTAGCCCGAGCCGCCGACGAGGCCGAACTTGAGCAGCTGCACCCAGCTCGCCGGTCTGCGAGCGGCGGCGCCGATCCTGTATGCGAGTCCGGTGGCCGGGGTCATCTCTGCCAGAGGCTATGCATCGAGGGCACGTAATGTTCCGCCGCGATGCAACGCGAAGCGGGCATTTTTGCAGCCCTGGCGGCGGTGGTGGCAATCGCCGCCTGCACGGCCGTGCTCAACGGCTGCGGAGGCGACGCCGGGAGAGGGCAGCGCAGGGCCCTGCCGGGGGAACCGAGCGTCGAGGTGATCTCGCCGCGCAACGGCGCCCGCCAGACAAGCCGCGCGGTGGTGGTCAAGGTGAAGGTGCGGAACTTCCAGCTCGCGCCGCGTCACTTCGGCGGGCAGCCGCAGCTCGGTGAGGGGCATATCCGCTTCGCGCTCAACCGGGTTCCCGACTGCGTCGACCCCGCAAAGCTGCGGCGCGCGGAGACAAGCCCAGTCGGAAGAGGGCGCCTGGTCGGCGCCTCCTTCGACTTCCCGCGCTACTCCGGACCCAACGGGGTGCTCGCCGAGCGAATCGGCTCCAGCGGCGGCTACTCGCCCGCCACCCGGCCGGAGATCTACTACCACGAACTGCCGGCGGGCTTCTACCGGCTGGTGATCACGCTGGCGCTCAACAACGGTGCGACCACCCCCTACCACGCGGTGACGAACTTCCAGATCCTCCCCCGCCCCGGCCACGAGCCGCTGCCGTGCAGCGGCGGCAAGGTCTCGAGCGCCAAGGCGGCTGCCTTCGACTAGGGCCTCCCCGTGGCAGCGGCGGGCAGACCATCGATGATGACCGCATCGCTGCCGAAGCCGGTCGGCAGCTCGCGAAGCACCCGAAAGGGCACCTCGCGGGTGCTCCGCGACGTGTAGCGGATCAGCGTCAGCCGCTCCAGCCGGATCCGTTCGACCTGATGGAAGGTCCGCGGCAACCTGACCAGCTGCCTTTTCGCGACCGGCTTGCCGACCACGTCGATCTCGCGGAGCGGGATGACCCCGCTGTAGACGCGCCCGGAATCGTCGTGGAGATAGAAGCGCAGCGGATCCCCCGCCAGCTTCCAGCTGACGACCGCCCGCGGCACGGACGGCGGGCCGAGAATTTCGGCGACCTCGCGGAAGTCGGGGCGCTGCAAGTTGGGGGTGCGGGCGACGTAGACGGCGAAGCCCAGCCAGTAGGCGCAAAGGAGGGTCGCGCAGGCGAGGCCGACGCGGCGCGCCCCGCGCGCCGCGAAGCCGATCGCCACGACGATTGCCAGCGGAACCAGGGCGGGCAGCAGGTTGCGCTCGACCACGTAGTCCTTACCGGCCAGCGCCGCGACGAATGCGAGCAGCGCGACCCCCAACCCGACCGCGAGCGGCCCCACCGCGCCCCGCCTCTCCCGCCCGGAGCCGCGCAGCACGAGCAGCAGCAGCGCCAGGCCGACCAGCGTTGCCGGGATCAGCGCATAGCGCACGCGGGGCGGCTCGGCGATCACGTGGCCGGTCTCGCCCGCCAGGAAGGTGATGCCGGTCTGCAGGAGACGGCCGAAGAGCGGCGTGCCGTCGATCCAGCCGATGTGGCGGGGGTTGACCTGAGCGGCGATCAGCGGCAGCAGCGCCAGGCCGACCAGGCCGACACCCGCGACCGCGGGAAGGACGGCGCGCCACCTGGAGCGCAGCGCGATCAGCAGCCAGGCGGCCTCGGGCGCGACCGCGAACGCGGCGAAGTAATGGCTGCAGAGGGCGCCGGCCGAGGCGAGCGCCCAGAACGCCAGGTCGCTCGTTGCGCGGGTGCGCAGGGCACGCAGCAGGAAGAGCAGCGAGACGGCGACGAGCAGGACCAGCAGGGCGTAGGAGCGCGCCTCCTGCGAGTACCAGATCAGCATCGGGTTGACGGCGACGATCGCCGCGGCGATCAGCCCGGCGCGCACGCTCGCCGCCTCGCGGGCGCCCAGGAAGGCGACCGGCACGGTGGCGGCCCCGAGCAGCGCCGAGAGCGAGCGCATCCCCACCTCGCCGGTGCCGAACGCCTTCGCCCAGCCCCAGGCGAGCACGTAGTAGAGAGGTGGGTTCGACTCGCTGTGCTTCACCGCGCGCATCATCTCGGCGAAGCTGCCCGGGATCACCCGCCCGACGGTGATCACCTCGTCGTGGTGGTAGCTCTGCACCCCGAGGCTGGCGAAGCGGACCGCCAGTCCGAGCGCGACCAGTCCGCCGAGCGCCCAGAGCACCGCCGCCTTGGAACGGCGGTCGCTCACGGCGCGCAGGTGCCCTTCGGCATGGCGCGGCGCGGGCCGAAGGAGGGCGGTGCAGCCGCCGCCGAGGCGCCCCATCCGCGGCTCGGCCGACGGCCGAGCCAGAAGGCGAGGCGGGCGCCGTGGGCGAGCGCGCAGTAGGCGATCCAGGGCCGACCGTAGGGACGGCCGTCGAGGCGCAGCGAGTGGACGTAGGGCATGGCCCAGGCGCCCTTCCTCCCGCGCGAAGCGGCGACGATCGTCGTCCGCTGGCGGTGCGGCAGGGCGATCTGCGCACGCTCGAAAAGCGGGCTGCCGATCGCCAGCAGGCCGACGCCGGGGACCGCCGGGTAGAGGCCAAGCGCGCCGAACACGTACCAGGCCGAGAGGGTGCCGAGGTCGTCGTTGCCCGGGTAGCCGTCGGGCGAGGTGTCGTAGAGCGTCAACAGGGCGCGGCGCACAGCCGCCTGGGTCCGGTAGGGCCGCCGCATCCAGTCGTACAGCCAGGGCGCCCCGAGGCTCGGCTCGTCGCCGAGCAGCGCATGGTCGGTGTGCGTGCCGCCTGGCCCTCCGTTCAGGACGCGCAGGAAGCTGTCGAGCCGGCGCGCCGCTCGGGCCGGTCCCCCCATCGCGGCGATCAGGCCGGCCGGGTCCTGCGGCACCATCCAGCTGTACTGGAAGGAGTTCCCCTCGACGAAGCCGGCGCCGCGACGGCTGTCGTACGGGGACGGGAAGGAGCCGTCTTCGAACCGGGGCTCGATCATGCCGCTGTGGTGGTTGTAGAGGTGGCTCCAGTTCGCCGAGCGGCTCATGAAGGCGTGGTAGGTGCGGCGATCATGGAGCGCCCGGGCGGCGAACTGGGCGATCGCGAAGTCGTCGATCGCGTACTCGAGCGTCGCCGCCGCCGATCCCCAGACGGCTTCCGGCGAGCCGTAGATCGAGTTCGCGTTGCGGGTGCGGGTGTCGAGGTCGAAGGGGACGTAGCCGAGTCGCAGGTAGCCGCCGAGGCCCTGCCTCTCGAGGTATTCGCCGTTGGAGCTGCGGCACTCTTCGCTCGCGCCCTTCAGCATCGCCGCCAGCGCCGCCGCGGAGTCGAAGCCGCCGGCACCGAAGGCGGCGGCCGAGGCGAGGATCGGGTCGGCCGAGTCGCCGACCATCGTCATGCTCTGGCCGTTCGCGTAGGGCCAGCGCGGCAGGCAACCGCTCTGCGCGGCGTCGGCGAGCAGCGAGCGGGCCATGTCCGTCACCCGCTTCGGCACCAGTATCGAGAGCAGCTGGATCTCGCTCCGGTATATGTCCCAGCCGGAGAAGTCGGCGTACTGGATGCGGTGCCGCGCCCGGTGCACGAGCCCGTCCATGCCGGGGTAGGAGCCGCCGACGTCGCTGAAGGTGCGGGGCGCCAGCATCGCGTGGTACAGCGCCGTATAGAAGGTGCCGAGGAGGCGACGCGGCCCGCCGGACACCCTGATCCGCCCGAGCGAGCGGTTCCAGGCTGCCCGCGCCCGCTTCGCGACCGCGCCGAAGCCGCTGGCGGCGCTTTCGGCGGCGAGGTTGGCGCGGGCGTCCTCGACGCTGACGAAGGAGAGGCCGACGTGGACCAGCACCTGCCGGTCCCGGCGCGTGTCGAAGGTCGCGTAGGCACCCGCCTGGGCGGTGGTCTTCGGGTTGGCCGCCGGGGCCTGGGCGTCGCTCGCTTCGGTCGAGCCGCGGCCGAGCCGGCTGCGCTCCCAGGTGCCGTATGCCGCGAACGGCCGGTCGAAGACCGCCGCGATGTGGACCGTGTAGCGGGGCCGCTGGCCGCAGAACAGGCCGCTCGAGGCGGTGGCGTCGATCTCGTGGCGCCCCGGCACGACGTGCACGGCTGCGAAGTCGTCGGGTTGGGCGCTGCCGCCGGCGTTGATCAGGATGCTGGCGTGCGGATTGGCGCGAAAGGTGAACCGGCCGACGCCGGTTCGCGTCGTCGCGGTCAGCTCGGCCTCGATGCCGGGGCCGCGGACCGGGTTGAGGTGGACCGCGTAGTAGCCCGGCCGCGCCCGCTCGGCGGCGTGCGAGAAGCCCGGCTGGAGGCTGCCGGCCAGCAGGCTCGTGCCCGGGCGCGCGGGCGAGGAGCGCAGCGGTTCGGTCGTCGGCACCACCGGGAAGTCGCCGTAGAGCGAGCATCCGGCGCCGCTCAGATGCGTGAGGCTGAAGCCCCGCAGGTGGTGGTCGCGGTAGTCGTAGCCGGCTCGCTGGTTGCGGTCGGCCGGGGTCGTGTCCGGGCTCCACTGCGCCATGCCGAAGGGGACCGCGGCGCCGGGGAAGTTGTGGCCGCCGCCGAACGTGCCGGGCCCGGGCCGGGTTCCGGCGAGCGGATGGACGCGGCCGGCGAGGCCTGCGGCCGGCGCTGCCGGCACCGGCACCACCAGCAGCAGGAACGCTGCCGCCGCTGCTCTGCTCGCGCCGCGTCCCACGCCGCACACGTTACGCGTCACCCCTCCGGCATCCCTTACTTCACTTTGTATAGTGACCCGGATGCGGACCTATCGCCGCCTGATGGGCTTCCTGCGCCCCTATCGCCGCCAGCTCTGGGGCTCCCTGGCCTTCGCCTGGGCGGCGATGGGGATGACCGTCTTGATCCCCTGGCTGATCGGCCGTGCCGTCAACGCGATGGAGAGCGGCGACCGGCCCGCCTTGCTGCCGCTCGCCCTGGCGATCGTCGGCGCCGGCCTCCTGCGGCTCGGGCTGACCGGAGTGAGGCGCGTGGTCGCAGGCCGGGTCTCGCTGGCGGTGGAATTCGACCTCCGCCAGCGCTTCTACGCGCATCTGCAGCGGCTCGAGCTGAGTTTCTTCGACTCCCAGCAGACCGGGCAGCTGATGTCGCGTGCGACGGTCGACCTGCAGTCGATCCGCTTCTTCCTCGGCTACGGGCTGATCTTCATCACCCAGAACCTGTTGACGATCGCCCTCGCCTGTGCGGTGATGATCGCGCTCGACCCGCTGCTGGCGCTGATCGCGCTCGCCCCCGCACCGTTCGTCGTCTACATAGCCTCCCGCTACAACCGCATCTCGCGGCCCGCCCTGCAGGAGGTGCAGCAGCGGATCGCCGAGCTGACCGCGGAGGCCGAGGAGAACGTCTCCGGGATCCGCATCGTCAAGGCGTTCGCGCGCGAAGAGCACCAGCTCCACCGCTTCCGGCGCGCCGTCGCCCGGGTCTTCGACCAAAGCGTCTACTCGACCCGCCTGCAGGCGACCTTCTCGCCGTTGATCGGGCTGCTGCCGCAGTTCGGGATCGCCCTGGTGCTGCTGGTCGGCGGCCGCCAGGTGATCGCGGGCAGCCTCAGCCTCGGCAGCTTCACCGCCTTCTACACCTACGTCGTGATGCTGGCCGCGCCGATGCGGATGCTGGGGATGGCGATGGGCATGGCTCAGCGGGCGATCGCCTCCGGCAACAGGCTGTTCGAGGTGCTCGACCGCGAGCCGCGGATCGAGAGCCCGCCCGGGGCGCCGCCCCTGCCGGCCGGCGGCGGCCGGATCGAGCTGCGCGGCGTGACCCTGCGCTACGACGGCTCGGTGCCGGCCCTGACCGACGTCGACCTCGCGGTCGAGGCCGGCCGGACGGTGGCCCTGGTCGGCCCGTCGGGCTCCGGCAAGACCAGCCTGGTGGCGCTGATCGCACGGCTCTACGACCCCAGCGAGGGCGCGGTGATCCTCGACGGCGCCGACGTGCGCTCGGTCGACGTCGCCTCGCTGCGCTCACAGGTCTCCTTCGTCGCCGACGACAGCTTCCTGTTCAGCGCCAGCGTCGCCGACAACATCGCCTACGCGCGGCCCGGAGCGAGCCGCGAGGAGGTCGAAGCGGCAGCGCAGCGCGCCCAGGCCGACGAGTTCATCCGCGACCTGCCGGGCGGCTACGACACGCTGGTCGGCGAGCGCGGCTTGACTCTGTCGGGTGGGCAGCGCCAGCGGGTGGCGATCGCCCGCGCGCTGCTGGCCGAGCCGCGCATCCTGATCCTCGACGACGCCACCTCGGCGGTCGACGCGACGACCGAGGAATCGATCAAGGCCGGCCTGCAGGAGGCGATGGGCGGGCGAACCACCTTCGTCATAGCCCACCGGCTGTCGACTGTCTCGCTGGCCGACGAGGTGGTGGTGATGGACGGCGGCCGGATCGTCGACCGCGGCAGCCACGAGGAGCTACTCGAGGGCTGCGGCTTCTACCGTGAGATCGCCGAACACGGCCTCGCCGACGCCGTCTTCCTGCAGCACGACCTCGAGCGGCGCGAGGAGATGGCGCGGCTGTGAGGGCCGTGCGATGAGCAAGGCGCGCTTCATGCTGGCGCTGCTGCGCCCCCACCGCGGCCGGGTTGCGCTGACCGCCCTCGCGATCCTCGCCGCGACCGGGGCCGGCCTCGCCCCTCCCTATCTGGCCGGCAGGGCGATCGACTCGGGCATCGTCACCGGCGACATCGCGGCACTCGACTGGATCGTCGCCGCCTTCGTCGCCGTCGCGGTGCTATACGCGGGCACCACCTTCCTGCAGACCTACCTGGTCGGTTGGATCGGGACGCGCGCCCTGCAGGACCTGCGCGAGCGCCTCTTCTCGCACCTCCAGGCGATGTCGATCGGCTTCTTCACGCGGCGCAGCCCCGGGGCGCTGATCAGCCGCATGACCAACGACATCGAGGCACTCAACCAGCTCGTCACCAGCGGAGTCGTGACGCTGTTCTCCAGCACCCTGACGCTGATCGGGGTGGTGGTCATCCTGCTGCTGCTCGACTGGAAGCTGGCGCTGGTCACCTTCCTCACCTTCCCGCTGCTCGCCGCTGCCAGCATCGTCTTCCGGATCGTCTCCCACGGGGCCTACCGGGCGACGCGCGAGCGGATCGCCGCCGTCACCGCCTATCTGCAGGAGACGCTGAGCGGCGTGCGGGTGGTGCGCAGCTTCGGCCAGGAGCCACGGCACGCGGCGGCGATGACCGACCTGAACGAGGCCAACCGCGAAGCCAACATGAAGACCGTCTACCTCAACGCCAGCTATTTCCCCGCGGTCGAGCTGATGGCCGCGGCCGGCACCGCGGCGATCCTCCTCTACGGCGGCAGCCAGGCGATCGACGGGGCGATCCAGATCGGCGTCATCGTCGCCTTCGTCGGCTACCTGCAGGTCTTCTTCGAACCGATCCAGCAACTCTCCCAGCTCTACACCACCTTCCAGCAGGGGATGGCGGCGCTCGACAAGATCTTCGAGCTGCTCGACACCAGACCCGACATGGTCGACCGGCACGACGCAATCGACCCGGGGGTGCTGCGCGGCGGGATCGAAATGCGCGACGTCTGGTTCTCGTATGAGAGCGATCCAGCCAGCTCCTGGGCGCTGCGCGAGATCGAGCTCAGCGTGCCGCCGGGACAGACCCTGGCGCTGGTCGGAGAGACCGGCGCCGGCAAGTCGACGATCGCCAAGCTGGTGGCCCGCTTCTATGATCCCCAGCGAGGCTCGGTCTCGATCGACGGGCACGACCTGCGCTCGCTGCAGCAGCAGGCACTGCGCCGCCAGCTCGGCATCGTCCCCCAGGAGGGGTTCCTGTTCTCCGGCAGCGTCCGCGAGAACATCGCGTTCGGCAGGCCGCAAGCGAGCCTGGCGGAGATCGAGAGTGCCGCCGCAGCGGTCGGCGCGAGCGAGTTCATCGCCGCCCTGCCGGAGGGCATCGAGACCGAGGTCGGCGAGCGGGGCGTTCAGCTCTCCGCCGGGCAGCGCCAGCTCGTCGCCTTCGCGCGGGCGCTACTCGCCGAGCCGCGCATCCTGATCCTCGACGAGGCCACCTCGAACGTCGACGTGCGGACCGAGCGGACGATCGAGCGCGGCCTCGAGCGGCTGCTGGCGGGGCGAACGGCTATCGTCATCGCCCACCGACTCTCGACGATCCGCCGCGCCGGGAAGATCGTCGTGCTGGAGAACGGGCAAATCGCGGAGAGCGGCAGCCACGTAGAGCTGATCGACGCAGGCGGGCCCTACTCGCGCCTCTACGGGACCTGGGCGGAGTCCTCGGCGGCCTGAATCGGCTCAGCCAGGACCGATACCGCCGGAGCCCCCGCCAGCTTCCCCGCCGCCTTCGCCGCCGCCGCCGACACCGCCCCCGGCGCCTTCTTCTTCGACCGCGCCAGCCCCGCCCGCTTCTTCGGGCGCCGCTTCTTCTTCGGGCGCCGCTTCTTCGACCGCTTCTTCTTCGACCCCGCCGGAGGCTTCTCCGCCCGACGATTCGCCGCCACCTGAGGAGCTGGGCGTCGGCGCCGCGGGCGCTTCCGCACACTGTTCGAAGCCAAACGACCTGGCCGCCGACTGAAACGAGGCAAGCGCCGAGGCGGCTTTCGATTCGGCCGCGGTCAGCGCTTCGCTTTCTTCACGTTCGGAGGCCAGCTTGACGTCGTCCTCAGCTTGCGCGAGCACTTCGGCGCTGGAGATGAATTCCGCGTAGCCGGCGCTTTCGCCGCTGGGAGCGCCCAGCCCCTTCAGCCGCTCGACCATGCCGCCGTAGAGGCCCGCCACCTGCGCTGCCTGGCCGCCGGCGTCGGAGCTGGTCGAGCCGACCGTCCCAACCGCGGCGTTGACCTCGGCGCAGATCGCGTCGCCCTGGGCGATCAGCTCGTCCTTGCTGAGCGCCGCGGTCGTCGTCGCCGCCTGCGTGGTCGCGGTCGATTCCCCCCCGCCGCCGCAGCCGGCGAGCGCGAAAGCAACCAACGCAAGTGCCCCAGGATAGAACCAGAGCCTCCTCATCGGTGGCGAACGTAGCAGAGCGACTCGACGCCTCAGCAGGCCGACCCAGCCGGTTGTCCGAGCCGTCGCCGTTGACGTGGTGCAACTCCATGCTCAGCGGCCTCCCCCGCCACTCGGTGATCCCGCACTCCTCACAGCGGTTCTCCTTCAACCCCTCGCTGATCAGCCGGCTCTTGAGATGGGTCCGACTCGTGCCCTTGCGCCCGACCACCAGCAGCTCCTCGATAGGAATCTTGGCCGGTCGGGGAACGATGTCGCCCCGCTTGACCGCCTCGTACCATGTCGCGCGGCAAAAGCCAAACCGAGCCAGGCACCGCCGCATCGACAGCCCCTCCTCGTCAATCGCTTGCTGGACGTCAGCCCGGTCGTACCGGCGCGAAAAGCGGGGGTCCGCTCCGAGACCCAACCGCCGACAATGAAATGCCACGGTTGACTTCGAGATGTCGAGAGCCCTGGCGATCTCAGCCGGCTTCGATCCGTCTGCCAGAAGGAGCTCGACACGATCGTGCGTTGCGGCCGATAGCTGCTGCCTGGAACGCGGGCGACTTACGATATCCCCCCTTACAGCGGCCTTATCCCATGCACCGTAAGAGAACCCAAAACGATCACCGCATTCATCGATCGTGTGACCTTCGTTGTAGTGCTCCTGGACCGCATCCCAGTCGATGGGCGATCGCCGCGGGCGCACATCCGGGTACCCAAGCAAACGAGCGTGCCGGGTGATCGTGGAGGGGTCAACGCCGAGCTCGCTCGCGATCCGCTGCCGCGACCACCCCATCTCCAACATCATCTTGACCCGCTCTCTCATCGAACTTATGTTCGATCATGAGCCGGACAGAAAGACTATTGATTAAGTAAAGTGGATTACTGCCCGGGATGGATTCGAACCACCGTTTCTCGGTCCAGAGCCGAGCGTCCTGCCGCTGGACGACCGGGCACCAATTTGGCAACCGCTTCTCGCAAGGCTACCCAATCGAACCCGCTGTCTGCCAGCTGAATCCCTGGGCGACAGCCACCGCAGGCGCTCTCGGGAGCTCAAGGGTCGCCCGGCTAGCTCCGTGTGCAAGTTGCTTGTCTCGCTGGCTGCCTGCCACTGTCGCTCCTCGTCCATTGCGGGCGCTTGGGCGGAGGCGGTAGGTGCTCGCAAGTCGCGCAAAGCAGGAGCCGACGCCACGAGATTAGGGAGGCCGTGCGTATCCGGTTGACTCCGGGCCAGGCAAGGCCCGATCCGCGCGCCAGGCACGGCGCCGGAACGAACCGAACATGCACCAGGGAGGTAGGTCGGAATGTTCACCTTCCTAGCTAGGGAATCTCTCTTGCATCATGAAAGCCGCGCTCAAGAAGCCGTTCGCGTAGTTCGTTGCGCACTTCCTCGTCGCCGGTAGTACCCGTCTGGAGCAAGCGCAGACCGACGGCACCTATCTGTTCGAGTTCCCAAGCCTTGGGGTCAGCGTCCAGTAGCAGGGAGACCAAGTGAAGCACCCGTGGATCCGGCATGAGACGCTCGGCGCGTTCAGCGATCTCTTCGGGCTCGGCGAGATTGACATCTTCCCGCGCGGCAGTCTGCAGGGTGAGGTCGAGCCAAGTCGAGTCCTCGAGATGTTCGTTGATGGCGAACCACCCCCAGCCGCTGTAGGCCCCCGCCGGAAGCTCACGGTCAAGCGCCTCTCGCCAAAGATCGATCGCGCGGTCAAGTTCCGCGGAAGGCCCCTCCAACTCCCGAAGCTCGATGCCGAGCGTCCTCCCCGCCTCACTGAACAACTCCGGGTATCCGGCGAGGATGTCCCCGACATCGGCAGGATCGAAACCCTCGACACCCCATGTGAGGCCATGGAGGAGGTGCCGCAATGCGAATTCGGCCTTTGACCCCTGCAGCGAGCCGATCAGCCGCTCGCGCTGCTCGATCAAGATCGTCTTCTCGGGCCTACCCCACTCAAGGTAGATCGCAAAGGTAAGGTCGCCCAGGCGATCAGGCGCCTGGTTGCCGATCAGGATTCCTTCGTTATCCGCAAACCACTCCGGGGCAATGTGCCGTATCCACGGCAACCGGGTCGCGATGATCGCGCGTCCCAGTTCGGCATCGTCACCTTCCAGCCCGAGGATCTCCTCGAAGAGCTCCAAGAGCCTAGGGTCAATAGACCCATCATGGTCAGCGAGCAGAATTGCCGTCTCCAACGCTGAGCTCCACGGCCGGTTGATCGCCCGAGAGAGTGGATCTCCGTTCCCACCAGAACCGGGGCCACGGAAGCGGACCGCCGCCACGACCGCTCCCCATGCCAGGTCGAGGATCTCTTGCTCCAGCAGGTCATGCTCCTTTAGGGCACGGATCAGCCTGTTGCCTAGATGGGCAGCCCCGACCCAATCGTTTGCGTCGCCACGATCTTCACCAAACGCGGTTTCTGAAACGACCTGGATATCGGCGATGGCCTGGACAAGCAAGTCCGCCTGACCTCGTTCTGCTTGGTTGACAACCTTTTCCATGCCTTTGAGGTAGGCACTGACGTAGTGCGGCGCTCCCAAGGCGGTGACAATCTCCCTTGGATCCGCCTTGAGCCAACTCTCAGCATTCCCAGATATAAGCTCGGTCAGGGCATCGGCAAGGCCCTCGGCCGAAGGGTCGAGAAAGGAGCGCTCTGGCGGAGGCTCCCAGCCCCCGATCCGCTCCGCTGCATCCTGGGGGTCGAGCAGAGCAAGCTCCTCCGTTGAAATCGGGCTGATCGCGCCACCGAATCGCGCAGGTCCAACCCGGAAGATCACGCCATCGGCGGGAGCAGCACCGAAACGCTCGTCGAGACGACGATCGACCTCGCGCCAATCGCCTCGCTCTGCCTCTGGCACCGCTACCAACCACCTGTGGGGCCGAAACAGCTCGTCGGGAAGACGGTCCTCGGCCGGGATCTGATCGATCTGTAGGTCACTTGGCGCCGGCCCGAGCGCCTGCCGAACCAGTGCACCAAGGTCTCCATCGCCTAACTGAAAAGTCTCGCGAAGCAGCTGGAGCTCCTCAGGGCTAGGGAGTCGATTGGTCCCGATCTGGCGGAGCAGAAATCCGTGGGTTTCGGCGTCTTGCGCCCCCTTGCGCTCGCGTAGGTAGTTGACGACGAAGCGTGCGCGTAGCGGCTCCTCCAAGTCCTCAAGGACCGAAACAACCTCATTGGGGGCAAGGCCCGCCTCGGTGGCCTGCTCGGCCCCATCACGTAATGCCGCAGCAACCAGCTCAAGTCCCGAGCGGCTACGGGCATCGACGCTCAGCTCTGGCAGGGGCTTCATTGCCCGCAGCCTTAACTCATTCTCGCTTACAGAGACATCCCGCAGTCGATACATCAGGGCCTGAAGCCAACGTTTTTGGTCCCCGAGGCGAAGTGCATTCAGTGCGACTTCGAGAATCCGTGCGGCCAGATGCAGATCGATGCCTCCCTCATCGGCGGAGAGGAGTACCTTCAGCGACTCGATGACCAAACGTTGGAGGCCCGGCTCGCGCAACTCCTGCTCTGAGAGCTTGGAGAGATAGCTCTCCACCTGGAACTCCACTTCGGGTGAGTCGAGATTGCCTTTGGATAGGTCCGCGATCAGATAGGCAACACCGTCAAGCCGGATGGCAATTCGCAGCAAGAAGCCCGCCTGCTGGGGACTCAGGTCTTCCTTTCCACTGGCAACAAGCCACTCTCGCACTAGAGCAGGATCGCTGTCGACAAGCCGGAAGATGTAGGAACCTGCGGGCCAACCGCCCTCGGCTGGAGGCTTGAGAACTTGCTCCTCCGCAAGCGCCTGCATCCAGGCTGACCCCTCAACTTTTTCGAAGAAGTAATTGAGGTGCCGATCATCGCCCACCAACTCCGTTAGACGGGATACATCAGTTTGGGTGGGATCCGAAATCGCGAGGAGCCGGTCGATCTCGTCGAAACGGTCACTGATCGGGCCAAAGAGCCTGTCGATCACCCTGACCGTGCGCTCATAGAGCTTTGTCGCTCGAGTTAGATCGATGCCGCGGTGGAGCCCTCTGTTTGCATCTTCCAGGTTGTCCAAGAATTGCCTGATCAAGTCGGCATCGCCGCGCTGGGGCTTGCGGCGCGCCATGATGCGAACCGCGTCTTCGAGCCTTTCCTCGTTTGGGTTCCCTAGGGCGAGCTCCAAGCCCCCAACAGCTGCCTCAAGATTCTCTTCCGATCCCCCTTCGTCGCGCGGCAGCTTCCAAGTCGTGATCACCTTTTCGGCTCGTACTTTGAGCAAGTTGCGCTTGACGCCGCCAATGTCAAGCAGACCATCGTGGGCCTCTCGAATGAGATACGCGGCTATCTCGCCTTGCTTTGGACCATCGAGATCGAGCTGGCGGGCAGCCTCAACCAGGCATCTCTCAGCCCGCTGGCCTTCGCCCCCGCGGCGCAGGAGGCTCCGGCGAAGTTCGTCTCGAGGCGGCCGCACCGTCGCCTTGGCTTGCTGGATCAACTTGCGCCGCAAACCCCGGCCGACATTTCGGCGTAGGTCGAGAAACTTCTCAACGAGAGCCCTCCTAGCGGCACCCACCCCGGTAGTGCTGGCTCGCAGCGTTCGAACGGTCACTCCAATAGCTCCATCGATCGGCTTCCGCCCTAGAAGCATGCCCGCAAGTTCAGTGTTCTAGCTGGTCGCCCAGGAGTTGTACGGGGTGTTGAGCATCATCGCGGCATAGGGCTCGAAGACGTAGCTCTCGAAGTCGTCTGCGATCGCCACGACCCGGAACTCCATCGCGGTGGCCCGCTCTTTCTGGCGGATGAACTCCTGCAGGAAGCGGCTGTCACGGCCCAGGTCCAGTCGGGTGGTCGGCAGGTCCTCCCAGCAACCCTCGACCGCCTCAATCGTGAGGCGCCAGGCGAACGTCGCCTGGTTGTGGCCAGAGGAGGGGCGGGTGTGGCCGGCGAGCCTGGTGCGGAAGTTCGAGTGGCCGGCTCCCTTCTTCGCCGCCCGCTCGGTGAGCCCGCAGCGGCCGATGTAGAGATGGCGGCCGGCCTCGGTGAACAGATAGACGCCGTGCTCGCGGGGCGGCGGCTCCCGGCCAGGGCCGCGGCCGAAGGGCTCGCAGGCAAGGAGCGTCTCAAGGTGGACTGGAAGCCTGGCCACCACCTCCTCCCATTCCGCTTGCCGCGCTTTCTCGTTCATCGAAGTCGATAATCGCAGCCCCCACCGCCCCATAGCCCCGCCTTACGTGGACCGAGTTCGCCACATGGTCAGGTGACGCCAATCCGCGCGGCTGTGAGCGCTCGACCCACCAGTCTGCGGCTTCGGTTTCTTTGCCGTCCCTCCGCCCCGCTTCTGCCTTGGACGAGGAGGGGTCGTCCCGTGATCGCACATCGTGCTCCCGGGTGGCCTGCAGCGGCATCGGTGGACGCCTTGCCGGTCCCCCCCTCGACGGTTAGCTGGTCCGAACGGCCGCGCAGCCCTCGACGGCAAAGCGGTTGGCCTTGGTCTGGCGTCAATTGTTTGGGCCGATCCCAATCGTGAGTTCGGGTGGCATCGGACGCCGTTAGCTGAGCCGCCTCATCGACGAGTGCGAGCTGGGCATCAGCGGATACGGCATGCCTATCGTCCATGGCGTTTCGACGCGCTCGCAACCACGCGGAAGCAGAAGTGACCGGTATGCACAAATACCACTACTGGCCCGGCGCGAGATCGGGTCCCGGAGGTAGATTCGTCCGATCACGGAGAGGCGGAAGCTCCGCAACGCGTTCGGCTGCACGCTGGCGGAAGCGATCGCAGACGAGATCAGCGCCATTCGCGAAACACTCGATGACGGGCGTGAGGGATTGGACGATCGGTTCGACGGCCCATATCTTGGTGTCGATGTCGGTTGTCCTGTCTGTAGTGAGGTGGGCGATGTGCTTGTCCGCCATCCATCTGGCCTCCCGCAGGTAAAGGTCCAGCTCGGGCTCTTCCCACTTCTCGTAGAAGTGTCTGGCGCATGCGTCGGTCTTGCGCGTGCTGCGCGGAGCAAAGAAGTCGAGCAGGTTGCGAAGGTGAAGAGCAAAGACCTCGATGGCAAAGTTCATCGGGAAGACTCCCGCGCGTGCCGCTTCTACGGCTTGGGCCGCACGGACGAAGTGCGTGACCTCGTAAAGCACGTGCTCGCACGCGTACTCACGTAGTTCGTCCTCTGAGAAATCTTCAATCGATCGCCTTGATTCCATATCTTGGATTATTGCGGCTCAATAGGCGGAAGGCGATTCGCAACCTGCTGACTTGGCCGCAGGTCCAGCCGAGGATTGGGCTTGCACTCTCCGTGCAGAGCGGTGTGTCCGCTTTTGCGAACAGTCCCTCTAAGAGCCAGACTTTCCCAGGTGATCCACTTTCTGGATCTCCGGCTGCCCCCGCTGCGGGTAAGGGTCTAACTAGGTGCCGCCGTCGCCCTCTGGCTTCCAGCCGAGCCGTTCCGCGGCTTCCCGAATTTCGTCGTCGCTCTGGTGGTCGAGACTCGATAGAGTCGTCTCGGATAATGACTCCTCGGGCATCAGCGCGGCTATCGCGATGCCCACAGGTTCCGCCTCGACGAGCATCCTGGTCAGCAGGTCGCAAGCCTGGGCCTCGTCGGCGAGGTCGAACCCGGCGTGCCCGCTGAACCTCTCCGACATGCGCGCCAGCATGACGAGGCCGGCGGCAGCGGGTTGGGTGACGTCCCGGAAGGACTCCCGCCGGGCCGCCTGCTCGATGGTGGCGAACAGCGCGCTAATGGTGACGAGCGGGTTGGCAGACCGCATCGGGAACTTGAAGTTCACCCTGGGCCTGCGGTTGCTCCTGCGGGCGAGGAGCCGAATTTGGGTCCGCCGTTCCACGGGGCGATCCGACTCAGCCTCGACGACAGGGATGGAGCCGTTCACCTCGGCGACCGACAGGTCCGAGTCCTGCGTTGAGGAACGTCCCGTGCCTCCTCCTTCGATGCCGTCTATGGCCGCCGCGGAAGTGCCGCCGCGGCGGCTCGTCTGCCCGCCGCCGCGACGGTTCGCGTGCGCCCGTTCTTCGGCCCGTTCGATCGCTTCGGGATGCGTCTGTTTCCAGTGCGCGAACACATTGGGGTGTTCGGCCCGCGCTTCGTAAATCTCCTGAGCGAGTAGGTCGAAGTCGCTGATCTGCGCCTCTCGACGGGCCCGTTCCCGTTCGCGTTCGAGGCCGAAGGCTTCGCGGCCGAGCGTCTCGGAGTCGGTCGCCACGACGTCGCGCATGCGGAAGTTGGCAGCGTCGCAGTCGTCGGGGAGCAGCGCCGCGCCCGCGAGCGACAAGACGGTCGCGACCGGCTCGGCATACCGCGGCTCCCGACGCAGGAGGCCGAGCAAGCGTGCCCCCGCTAGCGGAATCAGCAGAGCCAGCGGTGGGGCGCCGAGGTCGAGGGTGTCGAGTTCGCCGAAGGCGACCTGGGCGACGATCGGCTTGTCCTCGTCCCCGCTACTGGCGTAGTCCCTCACCCCCGAGAAGGTGACCGACGACTCGAAGACGTTGGCGCTCAGCAGACCCACGGCGTTCTCCCGGCCGGGACACTCGCACGATTGGTGCGCACGGTCAAGTGTGCATCCCCGCCACTACCCCGTTCGGAGGGTTACTTCACGCCTAAGGGGTGGTCGGGTCGGGAGGCCTTGACGACGAGCGAAGGTGGCGCTTGAGGTCGGCCCGCTCTCGCTTTGCGCGAGATGCGCTAGACGCTGCCGGGCTCGATCGGGAGTGTTACTGCAGGACTCCGACCAGAGCCTGAGCTTCGTGCTCCCCTCTGCAGATTGCTCAGTGAGGAGAATCGAGTCTCGACATAGCTCGCCACTTTCTCGGCGGGGATGAACGCGTTCCCGCGCGGCACGACGACTAGCTGCTTGGCGCTCTGATCCCCGTCGAGGACCCTAAGCTCCCACAGGGTTAGATCGCCGTCCCAAAACGGATCGCCGTCGTGATGACAGCCGCTCAGGAGTTCGGTGTCCTGTACTTGAAGACTCATAGGACAACCATCCTAGCCTCCTCACCGGAGGTCTCCTACAGCGCCGCAACCGCCTGTTGCGGCCAAGCTTGCCTGTGATGGTCGATAGGGAGATAGCGACCACCCAGCGTGGCCCAACAGTCCTGACTGGGCGCATGTGGATGAGACTGGATGCACAGAAGGAGGCAGCCCTGAGCAGCTTCGTGCGACGAGAAGCAGTGCTCCAGCCTGGGCGCAGTGCTGCTTTGCGCGAGCTGCGAGCGCGGGCCGCGGATCCTTCGACGCACCCGCAATGGACGAAGAGCAGAAGCGGCACGGCCGCCTCAGCCAGTGCTCCCTCGGCATGGATGCAGACGCCAGGAGAGGGTGTATGCACCATTCTCGGGTGGGAGCTACCTTGAGTTGGCATCACGGCACAGAGCAGCAAGTTTGGCTTCGGGGTCAACTCCAGATCGTCGCAGCTAAGAGATCTCGGCCAGGTCGCTGCCGGGGTCGGTGAGCTGCTCCCGGGCGCCTGAGACGTCCACCCGGTCGGCCAGCAGGCGGCGCGCCTCGGCAAGGTCTTCGGGGCGGCCGACGCTGAGGCAGCCGGCGACGCGGCCGTCCTTCAGGTACCAGACAGAGAACTCGCCGGCGTCGCGATCGCCGCGCCACAGCTCCTCGTCCCACCCATGGGCGGGTCCGACGTACTCGAGGCTCGCCCAGTCGGCGAGGTCGCTGAAGAAGTAGGGGACCACGTCGTAGTCGCGCTCCTCGCCCAGCATGTTGCCGGCCACGTGCATGCCCTGCTGCATCGCCACGTCCCAGTGCTCGACCCGCAGCCGCCGCCCGTGCACGACGCTGTCGTAGGAGCAGCAGTCGCCGGCGGCGTAGATCGCCTCCGCCGAGGTCCGGAGCTTCGCGTCGCAGACGATCCCGTCGCCGACCTCGAGCCCGGCCCGCTGGGCGAGCATCGCGTCGGCCCGCACGCCGGCGCCGACCGCCACTGCGTCGCACTCGATCGCCCGGCCGCTCCCGGTGAGCACCGCCCTCACCCGGCCGTCGCCCTCGAACGCCGCCAGCTCCTCGCCGCCGTGGACCGTCACCCCGTGCTCTTCCAGCCTCTGCTGGAAGAAACGCCCGGCGTCCTCGCCGAAGGTCCGCGAGAGCGCCACCTCCTCGAGCATCACCATCGTGCAGCGAACGCCCTTCGCGGTCAGCGAGGCGGCGACCTCGCTGGCTATGTAGCTGCCCCCGACCAGCACCACGTGCTCCGCCGCCTCGGCGTCGGCGCGGATCGCGTCGGAGTTGCCGAAGGCGCGCAGGTAATGGATTCCCTCGTTCTCGGCGCCCTCTACCCGGAGGATGTTGACCATCGCGCCGGTGGCAAGCAGCGCCTTGCCGAACGCCACCTCCTCGCCGCCCTGCAGCTTCGCGGTGCGCGCCGCGGGGTCGAGCGACATCACGTTGACGCCGGTCAGCAGCTCGACTCCGTTCTCCTCGTACCAGCCGGCGGGGTTGACGAAGGCGTCGGCGCGCTCCGCCTCGCCGCGCAGGTACTCCTTGGAGAGCGGCGGTCGCTCGTAGGGCGGCTCGGGCTCGCGACCGACCAGCAGGATCGAGCCCTCGGCACCCCGCCTGCGCAGCTCAGCCGCGCAGTGGGCCGAGGCCATGCCGCCGCCGACCAGGAGGAAGTCGACCTCGCGGGAATCCACCGCTCAGGCGGCCCCGTTGCCGCCGATCTCGGGACCAAAAAGGTTCTTGAGGTCCTCCTCGCGGCCCGGGTCGAGCACCGCGAGCACCTCGTCTCCCGCCTCCAGGACAGTCTCGGGCCCCGGCACGAAGCCCTTGCCGTTGCGCAGCACCGAGATCAGCAGGCTGCCTTCGGGCATCGCCAGGTCGCCGACCCGCCTCCCGGTGACCCGCGAGTCCTCGCCGAGCAGCATCTCGATGATCTCCAGCTGCTCCTCCTGCAAGTCGAGCAGGTGAACCAGCCCGTACTCGGGCACCTCGTGCTCCAGCAGGCGGAGGATCAGGTCGGTGGCCGAGACGGACGGCCTCACGCCAAGCAGGTCGAAGTGCGCACGGTTGCGGGGGTTGTTGACCCGGGCGATGATCCGTTCCACGTCGTACTTCTCCCGCGCCACCTGGCAGATCAGCATGTTGTCCTCGTCGTCGCCGGTCACCGCGATCACCATGTCGGCCCGCTGGATCCCGGCTCGCTCGAGCACCCAGAGCTCCGAGGCGTCGCCGTAGGTGACGTTGTGCTCCAACTCCTGCTCGACGGTCAGGTAGCGCCGCCGGTTGCTCTCGATCACCGTCACCTCGTGGTTCTTTTCAAGCAGCTCCCGGGCCAGGTTCCAGCCCACCTTCCCCGCTCCGACGACGATGATGTACATAGGCCCTAGGCGACCTCGCGGGCGGCGCCCTCGCGGACCGCGCCCTCGAGCATGTCGATTGCCACCCGGGTCGGGCAGATCGTGTGCATGCCCTGCTGCCGGTACCACTCGGCCCGCAGCGGGTCGAGGATGCGGGCGATCACGTTGGGGACCTGGTAGCGGCGCTGGGCGATCTGCGAGATGACGATGTTGGTGTTGTCGCCGTTGGTCGAGGCGATGAAGGCGTCCGCCCGCTCGATCCCGGCGGCGACCAGCGCATCCGTCTCCAGCGCGGTGCCGACCGTGAACTGGCCGCCCAGGTCCTCCCAGCCCTTCTCCAGCCCGACCTCGAGCCGGCTGTGGGACTCGGGGTCCTCGTCGAGGCAGGAGACTTCGTGGCCCTCGTGCAGCATCGTGCGGGCGACCGAGGACCCGACCCTTCCGCAACCGACGATCAAGATGAACACCCCACGGATACTAGATGTCAAGCGCTGGGGACCTGGGCGTCCTCGGGAGGCGCGGTGAGCAGGACCTGGCAGGGCGCCTTCTTCAGCACGTACTCGGTCGCCGCGCCAATCTCGGCCGGCTTGGCCGCCCCGACCCCTCCCATGGTGGCGCCGCCGCGGATCTTCGTCGGCGGCTCGCCGCCGATCACGATCGCCTCGGCGGCGTTGCGCCGTGCCGCGTCGACGATCCCGGCGCCGACCTTGCGAGCGCGGACCGTCTCGGTGCTGACCGCCACGTCCGCGTACTCTTCCGCCACCTCCCTCGCCCGCTGCAGCGCGGCGCGCGCCGCCTCCTCGCGATCCGCCGGCAATGCGGCGTTCAGCGGCTCCGTTAGCGGCACTTCGACCACGTAGGCGAGCGCCAGCCTGGCCCCGTCCCCCTCCCCGTCCGCGCCGCGCCGCTCGGCCGCGGCGAGGCGCCCCGCGGTGGCGACGATGTCGTCGTCCAGCTCGGTGCCGAAGACCGGCACGAGGATGCTGCGGTAGGCGATCTCCGGCACCCGCTTGGTCAGCGCCCGCTCGGTGACCGAGACGCGCCGGGTCAGCGAGGTTCCCTCGACGCCCTTGCGGTAGACGACGTAGAAGAGCAGGCCGAACGCCATCCAGCCGAGCCCGACCCAGCGGGCGGTCTCGTGCAGGACGAGCACGCTGACGAACGCCAGGGCGCTGAGCACCGCCGCGAACAGCGCCGGCAGCGGCAGCTGGGCGCCGCGCCAGGAGACGTTGCCCGGAACGCGGAAGGGCCGCGGCCGCTCGGGTTCGGTGAAGCGCAGGCGCAGGATCGAGAGCTGCGCGATCGTGATCGCCAGGACGGCGCCGAAGGCGTAGAAGCTGGCCAGCAGCTTGACGTCGGTGGGCGCGACCAGCCCGATCGCGATCAGGCCGGAGAGAACGATCGCCACGTGCGGGGTCGCGTAGCGGCTGTTCAGCTTGCCGAGCCAGCTCGGTATCTGGCGGTTGATCGCCAGCGTGTAGATGTGGCGAGAGACGCCGAGCATCGCCGTCGTCGTCGCCCAGAAGAGGACCGGCGCGGCAACCACGGCGACTATCCAGCGCATCACCTCGGCCACCCACGAAGGGTGGTAGGCGGAGACCACGCCGAGGATCGGCGCCCGCACGTACTCGCCTCCCAGTGCCGTCTCCGGCCCGCTCGGCCCGGCCACCACCGGCACCGCCATCAGCGCGATCGCTGCCATCCCTGCGTAGACGAGCGGCACCGCGACCGCGCCCACCGAGACGATCCGCTTCAGGTCGCGAGGGCGGACGTCGATGTCGGGCGCGAGGTCGGAGGCTGCCTCGATTCCGGCGTAGGCGAGCATCGCAATCACCGAGGCGTAGATGATGTCCCTCAGGGTCGGGCTGGCGAACAAATCGATCTGGTCGGTGAGCCGCTCGGGGTGCAGCACCGCAAGCGCGCCTACCGCGATCACCGCGAGCTGCAGGACGATGTCGGCCAACGCCAGCCCGCTGAGCAGCCGCTCCCGCCCCCGCCCGGTGACGTTGAGGACGTTGAGCACGCAGGCGGCGACGATCACCAGGCCGGCGACGGCAATCTGCCGCCAGGCCTCGGTCAGGTCGGGAGTGACCGGTTCGAGGTAGTGGGGGACCGAGATCGCCGCTAGCGCCGCGACGATCAGGTAGTCGATCAGGATCGCCCAACCGGCGATGAAGGCGATCAGCTCGTTGAAGGCATGGCGGGCGAAGCTGGAGGAGCCGCCGCGTTCGCGGATCATCGCGCCGCCCTCGACGTAGCTGAGGGTGGTCAGCACGAACATCACCCCGGCGGCAAGGAAGATCAGCGGCGTCAGGCCGAGGCCACGGTCGGCGACGACGCCGAGCGCGAAGTAGATCGAGAAGCCGACCGCGGAGTAGACGGCAACGAACAGGCCGGGGGCGCCGACTCCTCGCCGCAGCAGCGGCTCCAGCCGCGATCGGGGTGGCTGCGACTGAAGCGGTGCGTCCCCGTCGGACCCGCGCTCGCCAGGTGCGCTCACCGGCTCATCCGCGCCGCCAGCCAGAGTCGCGCAGCGCCGACCGCAAGGAACGCGAGGCCCATAAGGACGCCGACCGAAGCCGGGCCGCCGCCCCTGAGCAGGGTGGAAACGACGAGAACCGCGCCGAGCCCGAGGAAGACGGCCGAGAGGACCCGCACGGAGCGCTGGTACATCTGGTCGATTCTAGGCCAGCGACGGGGTCAGCTCGGCGCCGTCCTGGGCACCCTTCTCCGAGACGACGATCACCCGGCACGGTCGCTCGCCCAGCACCGTCTGCAGCGTCTTGTCGTAGAGCGGCGTTCCGTTGCGGTAGCGCAGCCCGATCACCACGGCCGCCGCGTTGATCAGCTTCGCCTCCGCGGCGATCGAGTAGCCGGCCTGCCCGGGCCGCACCCGCTCGACGTGGCCGGTGACCCGCCTGCCGCCGATCAGCTTCGCCTGCTCGATCTTGCTCTGCGCTTCGCCTTCTTCATCGCGCAGCTCCGCGTCGAGCGGCAGGTGGGTGGGCACCGTGAGCATCGAGTGCACGTGAATGCCCCGGCGCCGTTTGGAGGCGAGCTTGACCGCGGTCGCGACCATTTCCTCCGAGAACGGCTCCGCCTCCTCGAAGGCCACAAGGACGCTTCGGTACTCGATCTCCTCCACCCCGAGCGGCTCGGGCAGAAGCACCTTGACGGTCTCGGTCAACGGAAGCCGCTGCTGGCGCCGGTAGAGGACGTAGACGAGGATCCCGAGGGCCATCCAGCCGATGCCGACCGCGAGCGTGCGCGGATTCAGCGCCATCACGACGATCCAGGCCGAAAAGGTGCCGAGCCCGCCCAGCACAGCCGTCATCGGCACCAGGAAGCCGAAAGCGCGAACGTTGAGGCGCGGCTTCCAAGGCCGTTCCGCCTCCGAGCGGGCGCGGCGCAGCTGGATCACCGAGACATGCGCGACCGTGAAGGAGAGCATCGCCCCGAACGAGTACATCGTCGCCAGGAACTCGGTCTTCCCCGGGACCAGGGTGACCATCGCCACCGCGGCGAAGACCATGATCGCGATGTAGGGGGTGCGGTAGCGGGGGTGGACCTGGCGCAGACTTTCGGGCAGCTGGCGGTGCTGGCCCATCGAGTAGGTGAGGCGGGAGACTCCGATCAGGCCGGCGTTGGTGGCAATCAGGAGGATCACCGCGGCAAGGACTCCGACGTAGAAGCGCAGCGCTTCGGTCAGGCCGCCGCTTAGGCCGAGGTTCTCGACGATGCCGAGGATCGGGTCGTTGGCGAACTCCTTGCCGAGTTCGGTTGTGTAGTGGCCGGCGGCGTCGGCGGTGACCGGCATCGCCGAGAGCGCGACGACCGGGATCAGCAAATAGAGGCCGAGCACGGCGACCACCGTGAAGCCGACGCTGCGCGGGACCGTCCGCACTGCGTCCCTCGCCTCCTCGGCCATGTTGGAGATCGTCTCGATGCCGGTGTAGGCGATCATCCCGACCGCGATCCCGAGCGCGAAGTCGCTCCAGCTCGGGGCAACCCCGAGGTGGACGTTGTCGACCAGCACTTGCGCGTTGAGGACGAGGACGATGCCGATGCAGACCAGCACCACCTGGGTGGCGAGGTCGGCGATCGCCAGGACAAGGTTGAGCTTCGCCGACTCCTGGGAGCCACGGATGTTGAGCAGGGCCAGGCCGGCGATCAGCGCCGCGCCGAGGATGATGTCGCCCGGCCCGTGGTGCAGCGGCCGCCAGAAGACGGCCAGGTAGTGGGGCACGAAGTAGGCCGAGATCGCGACCGTGATCACGTAGTTGAGCATCTGGCCCCAGGCGGCGACGAAGCTGATCAGCTCGTTGAAGGCGTGGCGGGCGAAGCTGGAGGAACCGCCCGCCTCCGGGAACATCACGGTCGCCTCGGCGTAAGTGGCGGCGGTGAACATGAAGATCACGCCGGTGATCGCGAAGGCGACGGGGGTGAGGCCGAGCGCGAAAGCGGCGGTCACCCCTAGCGCGTAGTAGATCGAGGAGCCGACATTGCCGTAGGCGGCCGAGAACAGCGCCCCGACGCCGTGGACCCGGCTCAGCGATTCGTCTCTGGGTATGCGCTGGGCCATCTGGACGATCCCGCGAGGACTAGTGCCCTGTCTCGTAACGTAGGCCGTGAAATGACGAGGTCCAATCGTCGCCAGACAAGGACGCAGGGAGCTCGAATAGCAGCTCTATTTGGGCGACTGAGGACGTAGTATGGCGGCGATCTGGGGCCGTCATTTCCGGTCTGATGTTGGGAGACGGAGCACTAGCCCGAATATACGGAGGCTGGCGCAGCCCGCCTCACGTGAGAGCGGCCCAGCTCCTCCGACGAGGCGCAACCGCAGAGGGCGAGGGTAAGCTCCAGCTCCTCGCGGAGCAACTCCAGAACCCGGCGCGCCCCGTCCTCGCCCCCGACCGCGAGCCCCCAGAGCGCGGGCCTGCCGACCAGCACCGCGTCGGCGCCGAGAGCCAGGGCGATCGCCACGTCGACGCCGCGGCGGATGCCGCCGTCGACCAGCACGGCGCCGCGCCCCTCGACCGCGTCGACCACCTCCGGCAGGGCTTCCGCGGTCGCCGGGGAGCGGTCGAGCTGGCGGCCCCCGTGGTTGGAGACGACGACTCCGGCGGCGCCGTGCTCGATCGCCAGCCCGGCGTCCTCGGCGGTCAGCACGCCCTTGACCAAGACCGGCACGGCGCACTCGGCCGCCAGATCCTCGAGGTCTGACCAGCCGAGCGCCGGGTCCATCAGCCCGAAGGTCTCCTCGATCGTCACCGCCCGTCCGGAGCCGAGCGCCGCTTCGACGCTCGGCACGCCGATCTCCTCGGGGACTTCGAAGCCGGTCCGCAGGTCGCGCTCGCGATTGCCGCCGCGCGGCGCGTCGACGGTGACGAGGATCGCCTCGAAGCCGCACTCGACCGCCTCGTCGATCAGAGCGCGGGTGACGCCCTCGTCCTTGAAGCAGTAGAGCTGGAACCAGCGCCGCCCCCCCGGCGCTCCGGCGGCGACCTCGCGCGGCCGCGTCGTTGCCAGGGTCGAGAGGCACATCACGGTGCCGGCGCCGGCTGCGGCGCGCGCCATCGCCGGCTCGGCAGCCGGCTCGACCAGCCCCTGGTAGGCGACCGGCGCGACGAGGATCGGCATCGACACCTCCTCGCCCAGCAACTCGGTGCGCGTCCGCCACTCGCCGTTCCCCGCCAGCACCCGCGGGCGGAGGCGCCAGCGGCGCCAGGCGGCGACGTTCTCGGCCAGGGTCAGCTCGTCGCCGGCCCCGCCGAAGAAGTAGCCGGCGACGCCGGTGTCCAGCTTCTCGCCCGCAACCCGCTCGAAGTCGGCGACGCTGACCAGGCCCTCGATCACAGTCACGCGACCCTAGCCGACTTCGCGGCGGTGGCGACCGGCGGGGGTGAAAGGATCGCGGCAGAATGCTTCTGTCCGTGAGCTCGTCCGAGCTCCCAACCACCCCGGGGGGTAGAACGTGGAGAACGAAAGCCGTCAGTCCTGGATCCTGATCGGGATTGCCGCGCTCGGCCTGGTGCTGGGCGTCATCGCGCTGATCGTCGCCTTCAATGCGAAGAGCTCGAGCGACGAAGCCGCCAGCCAGAATTCCGTCGACGAAGTCTCCACCGAGCTTTCCAACCTGGTCGACCGGCTCGGCATCGCCGAGGCGAGCCTGACCGGCGAACAGAAGGAACTGCAGGGCAAGGCGAAGCGGGTCGAAGAGGAATCGCGCAGCGCGGTCACCAACCTCTCCAACCGCGTCGACAAGCTGGAGCGGGAAACCGCCGCCCTCGACAAGTCGACCGAACAAACCGCCTCGCTGACCAAGCAGGTCGGCTCGCTGCAGAACCAGATAAACACGCTCAACTCCCGCGTGACCGCAACGAACGAACGGGTGACCAAGCTCAGCAAGCGGGTCAACTCGGGCGGCTGAGCCGCTCGGAGTCCGCCCCAAAGAGGGGGCAGAGTGTCCCGGTTGCAGGGCGGCGGACCTGAAAGGAGGGGCACCCTGCCCCTCCCCCCGCTTCCAGTTCCTAGAAGTGGACGATCGGGATGATCAGGATGGCGACGATGTTGGCCACCTTGATCATCGGGTTGATCGCCGGGCCGGCAGTGTCCTTGTAGGGATCGCCGACCGTGTCGCCGGTCACCGAGGCGGCGTGGGCGTCGGATCCCTTGCCGCCGTGGGCGCCGTCCTCGATCAGCTTCTTGGCGTTGTCCCAGGCACCGCCGCCGGCGGTCATCGAGATCGCCGCGAAGAGCCCGACGACGATCACGCCGATCAGCAGGCCGCCTAGCGCGTCGACGCTGAGCAGGCCGACTACCACCGGCACGACGATCGGGATCAGCGAGGGCAGAATCATCTCTTTCTGCGCCGCCGCGGTGACGATCGCAACGGTCTTTCCGTAGGCCGGTTTCTCGGTCCCCTCCATGATCCCCGGGTGCTCGCGGAACTGCTTGCGCACCTCCTCGACCACCTGCCCGCCGGCCCGGCCGACCGCCTCGATCGCCAGCGCCGCGAACAGGTAGACCATCATGCCGCCGATCAGCAGGCCGATCAGCACGGCGGGCGTCGTCAGGTGGAAGAGGCCGCCGAGGTCGAAGCCGGCCGGCGCCTCGTCTGCGAGTTCGCTTTTGAACGCGGAGAAGAGGACCAGCGCCGCCAGCGCGGCTGAGCCGATCGCGTAGCCCTTGGTAACCGCCTTGGTCGTGTTGCCGACCGCGTCGAGCGGGTCGGTGACGTTGCGGACGTCCTCGGGCAGGTCGGCCATCTCGGCAATCCCGCCCGCGTTGTCGGTGATCGGCCCGAAGGCGTCGAGGGCGACGATCAGGCCGCAGAGCGAGAGCTGCGCCATCACCGCGATCCCGATCCCGTAGATCCCGGCCAGCTCGTTGGCACCGAGGATCGCCAGGGCGATCACCAAGGCCGGCGCCGCGGTCGACTGGAAGCCCTGGGCCAGCCCCTGGATGATGTTGGTCGCGTGACCCGTCACCGAGGCCTGGCTGATCGTCTTCACCGGGCGGAAGCGGGTCGACGTGTAGTAGTCGGTGATCACGAACAGCAGCCCGGTCACCGCGACTCCGATCATCGCGCAGAGCCAGAGGTCGGTGGTGCTGACCGCCTTTGCCGCGGTGCTGAGGCCGAGCCTCACCGGATCGCTCATCAGCCAGTCGGTGATCGGGTAGAAGGCGGCGATCGAGAGGATCCCGGAGACGATCAGGCCCTGGTAGAGCGCCCCCTCGACCCGGTCGGATTTGGTCCGCACCGAGAGCGCCCCGACGATCGAGGCGAGGATCGCGACGGCACCGATCACCAGCGGGTAGATCGCCACCTCGCGAGAGAAGTCTCCCCCGGAGCCGGTGAAGGTGAGGACGCCGAGCAGCATCACCGCGACCGAGGTGACCGCGTAGGTCTCGAACAGGTCGGCCGCCATCCCGGCGCAGTCGCCGACGTTGTCGCCAACGTTGTCGGCGATCGTCGCCGGGTTGCGGGGGTCGTCCTCGGGGATCCCGGCCTCGACCTTGCCGACCAGGTCGGCGCCGACGTCGGCGGCCTTGGTGAAGATGCCGCCACCGAGGCGGGCGAAGACCGAGATCAGCGAGCCGCCGAAGCCGAGGCCGACGACCGCGTCGACCGCCTCCTTGTCGCCGCTGCCGGTCAGCACCAGCAAGCCGTAGTAGCCAGCCACCCCGAACAGCGCCAGGCCGACCACCAGCAAGCCGGTCACCGAGCCGCCCTTGAAGGCGACGTCGAGCGCCGGCGGGACGCCGCCGCGAGCCGCCTCGGCGACGCGAGAGTTCGCCCGCACCGAGAGGTTCATGCCGATGAAGCCGGCCGAGCCGGAAAGCGCGCCGCCGAGCACGAAGCCGATCGCCGTCTTGTAGTCCTGGAGTACCCAGAGCAGGATCGCGATCGGGATCGCGACAGCGGCGATGATCGTGTACTGGCGACGCAGGTAGGCGCCGGCGCCCTCCTGCACGGCTCCCGAGATTTCGCGCATCCGCTCGTTCCCGGCGGAGCGGGAGAGGAGGCGCTGGGTGATGACAAGTCCGTAGACAACCGCCGCCCCGGCGCAGACGAGCGCGACGACGACTCCGTATTCGGTCAAGAAGCTGGTCAAGTGAGTTCCTCCGCTGGTTTTGGCGGTCCGGGACTCTATAAGGGCCCGCGGATACGGCGCCCCCCGGCCCCGGAGGCCGCCTACGCGGCTTGTTTCGCCGCCGTGTACGTGCGCCGCGTCTCGCGCACCGCGTCGCGATAGACATCCTCGATCGCGACGCCCGCGTCGAAGGCTTCGCGCGCCCGCTGGGCGCCGTTGCGCTCCGGCAACCGCACCTCGATGCCGAGCTGCGTGCGGGCCGGCTCGGTCCATCCCAGCAGCCCGTCCAGCACTCCCCGCGCCTCGACCTCCTCGCCCCGCCGGAAGTCGATCATCTTGCCGCTCATCCCGTAGCGGATCGCCCGCCAGAAGTTCTCCTCGATCTCACGGTCGGCCAGCGGCGAGCCGGCGCCGTCGTAGCCGTGCTGGTCGAAGTCGAGCGCGGCCTGGGCGATGCAGGCGGCGATCAGCCCGGCCAGGCCGAACGACTCCTCGCCGCGCGTCTGCGCGTCGCAGACGCGCACCTCGACCGTGCCGAACTCGTGGTGCGGGCGCACGCTCCACCACAGCTGCGTCGACTCGACCACCGTGCCGGTCCGCTGCAGCATGGCGACGAAGTCGGCGTAGGTGTCCCAGTCGCCGAACGGGCTGGGCACACCGCAGCGCGGGAAGGTGCGCGTGAAGATCTCGGTGCGCACCGTGTGCAGGCCGGTGTCGCGACGGTCGAGGAAGGGCGAGTTGGCGGAGACCGCAAGCAGCAGCGGCAGCAGCTCGCGCATCCAGTCGCAGACGGCGATCGCCCGGTCGGCGCCGCGGACACCCATGTGGACATGGAGGCTCCAGGTGTTGTTGCGCTGCGCGACCCAGCCCAGTTCGCTGCGCAGCCGGTTGTAATGGGGCGTGTCGATGATCCGCTGGTCCAGGTACCTGGCCCAGGGGTGAACGCCCATCGCAGCCAGCCCCAGGCCCATCCCGTCGACCAGCTCGAAGAGCCGGGCACGGCGTTCGCGCTGCGCGGCGACCGCCTCTGCGAAGCGGGCGGACCGGCCGGAGCGGATCTCGATCTCCGAGGCGATCAGCTCGCCCGCCGCGGAGCCGGCCAGCACCTCGTCCTTCTGGCAGGCGGCGAACACGTCCTCGAAGCGGTGCTCCAGCTCCAACGTCGCCGGGTCGACGATCGCGAACTCCTCCTCGAGGCCGATGGTGAAGTCGACCGACGACTCGAATCTCTCCCGAGCGAGGTCGAGGTCGAGGGGAGTCACAGGGGCTCCGGCACGGACGTTCTGAGACAGGCCACTAGGCCAGGTAGAAGTAGAGCGCGTAGAGGAGGTCGACGGCGGGGCTGGAGGTGTGCACCGTCACCTCCGGCGGCACCTGGAGCAGCTGCTCGGAGTAGTTGAAGATGATCTTCACGCCGGCCTCCACCAAGCGGTCGGCGACCGCCTGCGCCGAGGTGGCCGGAACGGCGAGTACGCCGACCACGATCTCCTGCTCGGCGACCACCGTGTCCAGCTCGGCGAAGTCGCGCACCGCCAGGTTGCCCACCTGCCTGCCGACAACCTCGGGGTCGACGTCGAACATCGCCACCACCTGGAAGCCGTGGTCGGCGAAGATGTCAGAGCTGGCGATCGCCTGGCCGAGGTGGCCGGCGCCGAACAGAGCGATGTTGTGCTGCCCGGAGGTGCGGAGGATCTTGCGGATCTCCGAGACCAGCGATTCGACGTTGTAGCCAACCCCGCGCTTGCCGAACTTGCCGAAACCGGAGAGATCGCGGCGAATCTGGGTCGGGTTGATGTGTGTGTAGTCCGAGAGCTCCTGCGAGGAGATCGTCTCGCGACCCATCTTGCGGGCCTGCGTCAGCACCTGCAGGTAGCGCGAGAGGCGGGCCGCGACGCCGAGCGAGAGCCGCTCGCCCTCGGCGATCAATCCGTTCCCCACGTCAATCTCATCCACTGCCCGCTCGATCATCGTCGAACTCCACAGTATCGAGCCGCGCCCGCACGGAGTCGCGGTCCAGGGCCAGCTCCGAGACGATCTCGCCGTCCACCTCGACGACCGGGATGCGCTCGAGCATCCGCCGCAGCAGCAGCTCCTCGCTGTCGATGTTCACCTCGCGCAGCGAGAAGCGGTAGCCGTCGTCGTGCAGGGCGACGATCGCCTCCAGCGCCTGCTCGCAGAGGTGACAGCCGGGACGGGAGTAGACGACGACCTCACTCATGGAGGCCTCGCGCTCATGCTGCGATCGGCGGGCGGGCGCTGGGAACGGCGTCGTAGGAGAGGTACTCCGGGAACGGCAGGCGCGGCACGAAGCGGGCCGCCGAGCCGATCATCGCCGCGTTGTCGGTGCAGAGCCGCGGCGCCACCAGCTTCAGCCGTACCCCGCGCCGCTCGCAGAGCTCCGCCACCGCCTCGCGCAGCGCCCTGTTGGCGGCAACGCCGCCGCCCAGCGCCACCGCCTGCCAGTCGCCCCGCTTCAGCGCCCGTCCGAGTTTCGAGCTGAGCTGCCCGACCGCCGCCGCCTGGAAACCGGCCGCCAGATCGGCGCGGCGCTCTTCGGTTCCCTCCGGGCCGAGGTCGCGGCAGAGGTAGGCGAGCGCCGTCTTCAGCCCGCTGAAACTGAAGTCGAGTCCCGGGTCGCGGGCCATCGCCACCGGCAGCTCGAACGCCTCGGGGTCCCCGGCGGAGGCCAGCCGCTCCAGCGCAGGCCCGCCCGGAAAGCCGAGCCCGAGCATCCGGGCGACCTTGTCGAAGGCCTCCCCGGCGGCGTCGTCGAGGGTCTGCCCGAGCACCTCGTGCCCGGCCCGGTCGCGCACCCCGGCGAGCAGCGTGTGCCCGCCGCTCGCCACCAGGCAGAGGAAGGGCGGGTCGAGCGGCTCCGGCGCGAGGAAGTTGGCGGCGACGTGCCCCTGCAGGTGGTCGACCGGGATCAACGGCAGCCGCCGCGGCGCGGCGAGCGCCTTCGCGGTGCTGAGCCCGACCAGCAGCGCCCCGATCAGGCCCGGCCGAGTGGTGACCGCGACCGCCTCGACGTCGTCGAGCGAGGCACTGGCCTCGGCCAACGCTGCTTCGACCACCGGCACGGTCAGCTCGAGGTGGCGACGGGAGGCGACCTCGGGGACGATCCCGCCGAACTTGGCGTGCTCCGCATCCTGAGAGGAGATGACGTTCGAGAGGATCGCGGCCCGATCGACCACGGCCGCACACGTGTCATCGCAGGAGGTCTCGATGGCCAGGATCATCGGTCAGTCCAACCACATGATCAGGGCGTCCTCGCCGTTGTCCTGGTAGTAGCGGGGGCGCACCCCCGCCGAGCGAAACCCGAGCTGCTCGTACATCGCGATCGCCTCGCGGTTGGAGACTCGCACCTCGAGCGTGAAGGGTAGGTCGCCGCCGCCGACCTCGACCAGCCGCCCGATCAGCCCGCTGGCGACTCCGCGCCGCCGCCGCTCCGGCGCCACCGCGACGTTCATCAGGTGCCAGACGCGGTCGTAGCGCGAGCAGACCAGGTAGCCGAGCAGCTCGTCTCCCTCGGTCGCCGCAAGGCAAATTCCCGACGGCTTCGAGAGCTCGAGCACGAACATCGCCAGCGACCAGGGCGCCGGGAAGGAGCGCCGCTCGATCGAGATCACCGCCGGCAAGTCGCTGTAGGCGAGTCGCCGCACCGGGAACCCGCTGCTCAACTCACTCGGCCTTTTTGAGAGTGCCTCGCTCACGCCAACGTTCCGCATCGGGAGCTCGCAGGTAGATCGGCGCGCCGGGACCGGGCTTGCCGCCGCCCGGGCCGGTCGCCAGGGCGCAGACGTGCCGCGCAGCGATCCGGTGAACGGGGTCGACATCGTCCGGGATCTCGGCGCCCCGACTCGCCAACTGCTGGCGAAATCGTACCGCGCCCGATCCGCCGCACAGCGCCGCTCGGGGCAGACCGGCAAGCCGCTCCGCAAGCCCCTCGGGCGAGCTAACCAGCGGACCCCAGAGCCGCTCGCCGTCGCTCGAGTAGAGGGCCGCGAAGACCTCCCCGCGGCGTGCGTCGAGGACCGCGAGACGGTTTCTATCGCCGGCCGTCTCGCCAAGCCCGCAGCCGAGGGCGTCGAGCGTGCAAGCGCCGCCGACCGGCAGGCCGCGGCTCAGCCCGAGCCCCTGCGCGGTGGCCACGCCGACCCGGACGCCGGTGAAGGAGCCCGGCCCCAGCCCGACCGCGATCCGCTCCACGGCCTCCCAGCCACCTGCCGCGGCGGCGGCCCGCTCGACCTCGCCGAGCAGCGCGGTGGCGTGCTGCGGCTCGCCCTCCTGGGAGGGGCGGAGCAGCGTCTCGAAGAT
Source organism: uncultured Solirubrobacterales bacterium (assembly GCA_963730315.1). Lineage (GTDB taxonomy): Bacteria > Actinomycetota > Thermoleophilia > Solirubrobacterales > 70-9 > VRUE01. Next base: position 363,935 of record CAVSRD010000005.1, read on the forward strand.
GACTTCGCCGTTGCCGGTCGCGGCAACGGCAACGTCGCCGGTCGCGGTATCGAAACCGACGACAGCCAAGGTCCGCCGCGGCTACTTCCCGCTGCTGCGCTTGCCGCTGCGTTCGGAGACGAAGAACTTGAAGAGGCCGACCCGCTTGCCCTTCACGAACCAGGTCACCTGGTGCCTGCCGGGAATGTTCGAGGTGATCTTGTTGACGTAGAGCGTGCCTTGTTCGGCCTGCTGTTTCGGCGCGCAGAGGTGCTTCTTGGTTGGAAATTTGACGCAGACCGTGTAGTAGACGTCAGCCTTGTTGCTGCGGAAGAAGGCGCCCTTCTTGCGCGACTTCGGGCAGGTGTGCGACGGCTTCGCGTTCTTCGACAGGCCGCAGGCAACGTAATGCCTGTAGGCGGCGCCCTGGGCCGCGGCGGGACCGGCGCTGACGAGGAGCAGCGCCGTACCCAGCCCGATCGCCGCGAGCGTCTTCAGTCCCTTCATCTCGGCGCTTCCTCCTTGGGTCGAGTTTGGCCGGCGATGCTACACCGCAGGTGCCCTGACCGAAACACACCTATTCGCGGCCCGATGCGGCCAGCACCTCAATTCCCCGCCGATCGCCACCAGCGTGCCTGATCCGCACCTCCAACGCCTCGCGGCCGGCAAGCTGCGGCTCGGCGATCGCCGGCCACTCGACGAAGGCGATCGAGGCGGCATCGAGGTAGTCCTCGAGCAGCGCCGGATCCTCCCGCTCCAAGTCGGTCAGCCGGTAGAGGTCGAGATGGGAGACGGGGACCGGCCCGGAGTAACGCTGGCCGATCGTGAAGGTCGGCGAGGTGACCGTGTCCTCGACACCGAGAGCGCGGCAGGCGCCGCGGATAAGCGTCGTCTTCCCCACCCCGACGTCGCCGCTGACCACCACGACGTCGCCCGGGCGCAGGCGGGCAGCGATCCGCGCCCCGACCGCCTCCGTCTCCGCGGCGCTGGCCGTCGTGAAGCGCTCCGGGGACGGCTCTGCCATCGCAGCTCCGCTCAACCGAACAGGTCGAGCTGGTCGGCCGGCGGCTGCGGGGGATCGGACGGCGCCTCCTCCTCCTCCTCGATCTCCTCCTCGCGCGGCACGCCGGGGGCCGGGCCGGCGAGCAGCCCCGGCAGCAGCCCGAAGTCGCCGCGCAGCGTCTCCTTCACCGCCGGGGTGCGCAGCGCCGCCGCCGGGTGGAAGAGCGGCAGCAGGAATACGGCGCGCCCGCCCAGCTCGTGCACCTGCGGCGTGCCCCGCACCCTGGTGATCCCCGCCGGGTTTCCGCTCAGCAGCTTGGTGGCGAAGTTGCCCAGGGTGCAGACGACCCTCGGCTCGATCAGCCGCACCTGCTCGAACAGGTAGGGCCGGCAGGCCTCGATCTCGAGCGGTTGCGGGTCGCGGTTGCCTGGCGGGCGGCTCTTCAGCACGTTGGCGATGAAGACGTCCTCGCGCGTCATCCCGATCCCCCCCAGCAGCTCGTTGAGCAGCTGGCCGGCGCGCCCCACGAAGGGCAGCCCCTGGCGATCCTCCTCGGCGCCCGGCGCCTCACCCACAAACATCACGTCGGCGTCGGCGTCGCCCGCCCCGAACACGGCGTTGGTCCGCGTCTCGTGCAGCGGGCAGCGGGTGCACTCCTTGACCTCCTCGTACAGCTCGACCAGTTGCGCCCGCCGCTCCTCGGCTGTCATCGCGGCAATGCTAACGACGCTCGAGAACTATCCCGGTAGGGGTAGAGCGTCTTGTACTTCTTCCGCGGCGCCGTCGGCGGACCGCCGACAACTGTCTTCGGAAAAGCCAAGCGGAACCCCTACCGGGATAGTCCTTACGGAAGCGGCTCCCAGTCCCAGGCTTTCTGCGAGCCGAGGCTCTCCTGGTCGAGGTAGCGGCGGAGCTCGGCCAGCTCCGCCGGCTCGACGCCGTAGACGTGGTCGGGTTCGGGGAAGTGGCGCGAGCGGACCTCCGCCACGTACTGCCCGACCCCGGCCAGCATCGCGTCGTGGACTTCCGCGTAGCGCTTGACGAATTTGGGCGCGCGGCCGGTGGTGATCCCGAGCAGGTCGTGGAAGACGAGCACCTGGCCGGCCGTCGCCGGGCCGGCGCCGATCCCGATCGTCGGCACGTCGAGCTTGGCGACGATCGTCTCGGTGATCGCCGTCGGGACCGCCTCGAAGACGATCGCGAAGCAGCCAACCGACTGCAGGGCGAGCGCGTCCTCATAGAGCTTGATCGCGCTCTCCGCGGTCTTGCCCTGGGTCCTGTAGCCGCCGAGCGCGGTAGCCGTCTGGGGGGTGAGGCCGACATGGCCCATCACCGGGATGCCGGAGCGGACAATCGCCCGCGCGCGCTCGACCGACGTCCCCCCCGCCTCCAGCTTGACGACCTCGCAACCGGTCTCCTTGACGAGCCGCTGGGCGCTTTCCACTGCCAGCTCGTTGCTCGCCTCGTAGCTGCCCATCGGCATGTCGCCGACCATCAGCGGCGTCTTCACGCCACGGCGCACGGCCTTGCCGAGCATCACCATCTCGTCCATCGAGACCGGCTCGGTGCCGGGGTAGCCGAGCACGACCATGGCCGCCGTGTCGCCGACCAGGACCAGGTCGACGCCGGCCGCCTCGGCGACTCGGGCCGAGGGGTAGTCGTAGGCGGTGACCATCACGATCGGCTCGCCGGCCTCCTTCATCTCGGCGAGGCGCGGCAGCGTCATCGCCGCCCGTCCGGCCGGCGGCGGTGCGGCATGGGAGCGTCCGCCCGTGCTCACGACAGAAGCACCTCGGGGTGGCTGTCGACGGCGGTCACCGAGTTGTCCTCGCCGACGTGGACGACGACCGGCGAGTAGGACTCGAGGTCACTCTCGTCGTAGGCGCCGAAGGAAGCGACGATGACCTTGTGGCCGGGGCGGGTCAGGTGGGCGGCCGCGCCGTTGACCTGGATCGCGCCAGAGCCGGGCTCGCCATCGATCGCGTAGGTGACGAAACGGGCGCCGTTGTCGAGGTCCCAGACGTGCACCTGCTCGTTCGTCATCAGGTCGGCAGCGGCCATCAGCTCGGTGTCGATCGTGATACTGCCGACGTACTCGACGTCGCAGTCGGTCACCGTCGCCCGGTGGATCTTGGACTTCAACATCTGCCTATGCATCGGCTCACTTTCCAGTCGTAGTTGCGGTTTTCAGGTTCTCGGGGTCGATCGTCACGTTGTCGATCAGCCGCGCCTCACCGACCCGGGCGGCGACCGCAACGAGGATGGGGCGGTCGCCCAGCTCGGCAACCGGGGTGAGGTCTTCGGGGTCGCGCGCCTCCAGGTACTCGGGCTCGATCCCGGAGGCAGACAGCTCCCGCCGGCCGGCCTCGATGCCGGCCGCGAGAGAGCCCGCCCGGGCGCCCCGCGCGACGGCCGCCAGCGCCCGCGCGACGGCCGTCGCCCGCTTCCGCTCCGCCTCGCTCAGGTAGGCGTTGCGCGAGCTCATCGCCAGGCCGTCCGGCTCGCGGACGGTGGGCAACCCCTCGACCCGAACCGAAAAGTCGAGGTCGCGGACCATGCGGCGGATCGCCGCCAGCTGCTGGGCGTCCTTGCGGCCAAAGTAGGCGACGTCGGGCTGGACCGAGTTGAAGAGCTTTGCGACGACCGTGGTCACGCCGCGGAAGTGCTCGGGGCCACGCCGCTCCGGGTCGCCGCAGAGGACCTCGGTCAGGCCGCCGACCTCAACCGTGGTGGAGAAGCCCTGCGGGTAGACCTGCTCGACCGACGGCGCGTAGATCAGGTCGGCGCCGGCCTCGGCGGCCAGCGCAGCATCGCGCCGCTCGTCGCGCGGGTAGCGCTCGAGGTCCTCGTCGACACCGAACTGGGCCGGGTTGACGAAGAGGCTCATCACCACCACGTCGCACGCGGCGCGGGCGGCGCGCAGCAGCGAGAGGTGGCCCTCGTGCAGATCGCCCATCGTCGGCACCAGACCGATCGCCTGCCCCTCGCTGCGGGGCGCGGCCAGCGCGTCGCGCAGCTCATCCCGGGCGCGAACTATCTTCACGCCTGCGCTTGCATGGGAGGGCTCAGTCAGTACGAGGCTCATTTTGGGGTCCATGCCCTTTGGGGTCACGGCCGCGGCCAATTATAGGGCCTCAGTCGCGGAACTCGATGCGCTTGATCACACGAGCCGGGGCGCCGGCAGCGACCGTGGCGGCGGGCAGGTCGCCGGTCACCACAGAGTTGGCGCCGACCACGCAGCGCTCGCCGATCGTCACGCCGCTGGTCACCACGCAGTTGACCCCGAACCAGCAGTTGGCGCCGATCCGCACCGGCCCTTTGCCGGCGAAGCCCTGCCAGGTGATCGGCGTGCCGGGGTCGTCGAAGCGGTGCTCGGCGTCGCCGACGAAGCATCCGTTCGCGAACATCGTGTGGTCGCCGATCTCGATCAGCCGCTGGGCGGCGAGCATCGTGTTGCGATTGAGGAAGCAGCCGGCGCCGATCTCGATCCGCCCCTCGGGCGCCAGGGTCAGCCAGCAGCCGGGCTCGAGCAGCGTCCCTTCTCCGATCGCCAACCGGCCCTCGTCGAGCGCCTCGAGGATCTCCCCCTCGACCGGGTAGCGGACGAAGAAGCCGCCGCGGGCGGCGTGCCGGTCGATCCGCCAGCGGCGCAGCGGGCGGCGGTTGCGCTCGTACCAGCGCCGCTTCCTCCACCATGCTCGCCAGCCGCGTTGCCCCGACACGCATCTAGCTTTTCAGAGTGGAGGCGAGTAGGCTGCTTGGCCTCGGCAGGGAGGAAAGAGGAAGGCAATGTCACGATTCGAGATGTCCCCCGAGCAGGTCGTCGAGTGGCGACAGAAGTTCAAAGATCTGGCCGGTCAGCACGCTCACGGCGAAGAGGTGGTGGCGGCGGCGGCGTTCCGCCATGGCAGCGCGACGGCGAGCTACGCCGCCTCGAAGGCGCAGCTGGGCGGGATCGTCTACTCGGCGATCAAGCTGCTGCGCAAGCGCCAAGCCGGCGGGCTGCCCGAGAAGGTGATGCTCGTCGTCACCCCCGGCAAGCTCTACGCGCTGGACCTCGGCTTCCGGGGCCGCGACTACAAGGTCAAGGGGGAGGCGGCCGTCTGGGACCGGGCCGGCCTGCGGATCGACGCGAAGAAGGGATCGTCGGGGATGACCACGCTGACGATCGCCTCGCCGGCCGAGGGCGAGGAAGCGACCCTGGTCGGGATCGGGATCAAGGACGACCCGCTCAGCCAGGAGCTGATCGACGTCCTGCAGGGAGCGGCGCCCGCGGCCGCCTGAGATGGCGATCCATAGCCCGCCCGGCGGGCGCTACTGGTATTACTGGCTCGTGGTCGTCGGGGGAACCATCTTCGTAATCGCCTACTACCTGACCGACGGTTTCGGGCTGAAGCCGTGAACTCGGACGGGTCGGCCCTGCGCGGCGGCATAGACCTCGGCGGCACCAAGATCCAGACCGTGGTCGTCGAGCCCGGCGGCAGCCTGCGGGGCGAAGCGCGCCAGCCCACCCCGACCTCGGGCGGACCTCCCGACGTCGCCGCGGCGATGGAGGACACCCTGCGCGAAGCGGCCTCGGCGGCCGGCGTCAAGCCCGAGCAGCTGAGCGGCGTCGGCGTCGGCTCCCCCGGCGACGCCGACGGCGGCACCGGAATCGTCTCCGGCGCCCGCAACCTGCCCGGCTGGGACGGCAGCTTCCCGCTCGGCGAGGCGCTGTCGAAGGCGCTCGGGACCGCGGTGCGAATCGGCAACGACGTCCAGGTCGCCGTCGAAGGCGAGCACCGGCTCGGCGCGGGCAAGCCCTACGACTCGCTGCTCGGCGTGTGGTGGGGGACCGGGGTCGGCGGAGGGATCGTGCTGGGGGGCAAGCCGTGGCTCGGCCGCGGCGCCGCCGGCGAGATCGGCCACACCGTGGTGAAGCGCAACGGCGCCCGCTGCCCCTGCGGGCGGCGCGGCTGCCTCGAGGCCTACGCCGGACGGGCCGCGATGGAGGCGCGGGCGCGGCGCGACCTCGCCAAGGGAGTCGACACCGACCTCTTCAAGATCATGGAGAAGCGCGGCAAAGACCGGCTCACCAGCTCGGTCTGGGAGCACGCGATGCGCGAGAAAGACCCGCTGACCGAGAGCCTGCTGCGCCGTGCGGTCCGCTACCTGGGGACCGGGATCGCCTCGGCCGTCAACCTGCTCGATGTGGAGGCGGTGGTGATCGGCGGCGGCCTCGGCTCGCGCTTCGGCGACCGCTTCATGGACCACCTGGTCAAGGAGATGCAGAAGCACCTCTTCGTCGACGACAACCCGCCCCGCATGCACGTCGCCGAGCTGGGCGACCTGGGCGGCGCGATCGGCGCCTCGCTGCTGGTGTAAGGGCCTGCCCCGGTCCGTGCCGCCTCAGGCGGCGACCGGCTCGCGGCGCTTGCGCGCGGGGCGCTTCGGACGAGCCGGCTCGACCAGCTCGACCAGGAAGCGGCCGGTGTGGGAAGCCTTGGCTGCGGCGATCTCCTCGGGGGTGCCGGTGGCGACCACCTCTCCCCCCTCCTCGCCGCCTTCGGGGCCGAGGTCGATGATCCGGTCGGCGGTCTTGATCACGTCGAGGTTGTGCTCGATCACGACCACGGTGTTGCCGGCGTCCACCAACCGGCCGAGCACGTCGAGCAGCCGCTGCACGTCGGCGAAGTGCAGACCTGTGGTCGGCTCGTCGAGGATGTAGAGGGTGTCGCCGGTGGCTACCTTGGAGAGCTCGGTCGCCAGCTTGACTCGCTGCGCCTCGCCTCCCGACAGCGTCGTCGCCGGCTGGCCGAGCCGGATGTAGTCGAGCCCGACGTCGTGCAGGGTGCGCAGCCGGCGGGCGATCTTCGGCACGTTCTCGAAGAAGGAGACCGCCTCCTCGACCGACATCTCGAGCACGTCGGCGATGCTCTTGCCTTTGAAGCGGACCTCGAGCGTCTCGCGGTTGTAGCGCTTGCCGTGGCACTGCTCGCAGGGCACGTAGACGTCGGGCAGGAAGTGCATCTCGATCTTGATCTGGCCGTCGCCGCGGCAGACCTCGCAGCGGCCGCCCTTCACGTTGAAGCTGAAGCGGCCCGGTTTGTAGCCGCGCGCCCGCGCCTCCTGGGTCTGCGCGAAGAGCTGGCGGATGTGATCGAAGACACCGGTGTAGGTGGCCGGGTTGGAGCGCGGCGTGCGGCCGATCGGCGACTGGTCGATGTTGATGATCTTGTCGATCTGGCTGAGCCCGTCGATCCCGTCGTGGGCACCCGGCCGCAGCTTCGCCTGGTGCAGGCGGTTGGCGATCGCGTGGTGCAGGGTCTCGTTGACCAGGGTCGACTTGCCCGATCCGGAGACGCCGGTGACACAGCAGAAGACGCCGAGCGGCAGCGCCACGTCGATGCCCTTCAAATTGTGTTCGCGGGCGCCGCGGACGAGCAGCGCCCCGCGCGGCTCGCGGCGCTCGGCCGGCACCTCGATCTGCCGCTTGCCGGCCAGATACTGGCCGGTCAGCGAGGCCGGGTCGCCGGCGACGTCGGCGGGCGATCCGGCGGCGACCACGTAGCCGCCGTGCTCGCCGGCCCCGGGCCCGAGGTCGAGCAGGTGGTCGGCGGCGCGCATCGTCCCCTCGTCGTGCTCGACCACGATCACCGTGTTGCCGAGGTCGCGCAGCCGGTCGAGCGTCCCGATCAGCTTCTCGTTGTCGCGCTGGTGGAGGCCGATCGAGGGCTCGTCGAGCACGTACATCACCCCGACCAGGCTGGAGCCGATCTGGGTCGCGAGGCGGATCCGCTGCGCCTCGCCGCCCGACAGCGAGCGGGCCGAGCGGGCCAGCGAGAGGTAGCCGATCCCGACGTTCTCGAGGAAGGCGAGCCGTTCGGAGATCTCGCGCACGATCAGCCGCGCGATCGCACGCTCGGTCTCGCTCAGCTCCAGCGTCGCGACCCACTCGCCGGCGGCCCGCGCCGAGCGCTCGGTGAACTCGGCGATGCTCAGCCCGCCGACCGTGACCGCGAGGCTCTCGGGGCGCAGCCGGGCGCCGTCGCACTGCGGGCAGGGCTGCTCGGCCATGTAGCCCTCGATCCGCTCACGGTTGCTCTCCGAGTCGGTCTCCTCGTAGCGCCGCTCGAGGTTGTTGACGATCCCCTCGAAGCGCACCTTGTAGGAGCGGCGGCGGCCGAACCGGTTCGTGTAGCTGACCTGGTGGCGATCCTCGCCGGTGCCGTAGAGGAAGACCTCCTTCTCCGACTTCTTCAGCTTCGCCCACGGCTTGTCGAGGTCGACCCCGTACTCCTCGGCGACCGCCGCCACCAGCCGCTTCCAGTAGGCGGTGATGCCGCGGTTCCAGGGCTGCAAGGCGCCCTCGCCCAGCGAGAGGGTCGGATCGGGGACGACCAGCTCAGGGTCGATCACCCGCTGGAAGCCGAGCCCGTGGCAGCGCTCGCAGGCGCCGTGCGGCGAGTTGAAGGAGAAGATCCGCGGCTCCAGCTCGGGGATCGAGGTGCCGCAGCTGAGGCAGGCGAACTGCTCGGAGAACAGCAGGACATCAGTTCCGCCCGCCTCCTCTGCTCCCGCTCCCTCCGAAGAATCAGATTTCGACGTTCGGTCGCTCCCGCGTCCGGGCGCGGGCGGGTGGTCTACGAACTTGACTTCCACCAAGCCCCCGGCCAGGCCCGCCGCCGCCTCGACCGACTCGGAGAGGCGGCGGCGCAGCTCGGGCTTCATCACAAGGCGGTCGACGACCACCGCGATGTCGTGTTTGAACTTCTTGTCGAGGACGATCTCCTCGTCGAGGCGGCGCAGCTCGCCGTTCACCTTCACCCGCGAGTAGCCCTCCAGCCGCAGCTGCTCGAGCAGCTTGCCGTACTCGCCTTTGCGGCCTCGCACGACCGGGGCCATCACCATGAATTTCGTCCCTTCCTCGAGGGTCATCAGCCGGTCGACGATCTGCTCCTGCGACTGGCCGGTGATCTCCTCGCCGCAGCTGGGACAGTGGGGAACGCCGATTCGCGCCCAGAGCAGCCGCAGGTAGTCATAGATCTCGGTCACCGTGCCGACCGTCGAGCGCGGGTTGCGCGAGGTCGTCTTCTGGTCGATCGAGATCGCCGGCGAGAGCCCCTCGATCGAGTCGACGTCGGGCTTCTCCATCAGGCCGAGGAACTGGCGCGCGTAGGCGGAGAGCGACTCGACGTAGCGGCGCTGCCCCTCGGCGTAGATGGTGTCGAAGGCGAGGCTCGACTTGCCCGAACCCGACAGCCCGGTGATCACGATCAGCGCGTTCCGGGGCAGCTCGACGTCGACGTCCTTCAGGTTGTGCTCACGGGCACCGGAGATGACGATCCGCTCGGAGGCAGCCACTCACTGCCATTCTAGGGGGGCGAACAGATGTTCCCGCTGCTTCGAGCCGATCAGTAGAGGGCGGCGGCGAGGCGCTTGCGGTACTCGCGGGCGGCCGGGTCGGCCGGGTCGAGCTCGCTGAGGATGCCGACGACGGCGCGGCGGATCTGCTCGCGAGTCTCCTCGCCGGCGCTCGGGATCTCGGCGAGCAGCGCGTCCAGGGCGGACTCGCGGTCGCCGCGATCGAGCGCCTCGAACGCCTCTGCGCCGACGCCTGCCTTCTTCAACTCGACCCGCGCCGCGATCCCGTCCGCGGCGAAGTCGCCCTCGTGACCCTCAACCGCCTCCAGCGCCTCGTCCTCCGCGCCCCTCTCCAGCCGCGTTCGGGCCAGGGCGACGGCGACGTCCGTCCGCCGCGGCTCGAGTTCGGCCGCCTCGCGCAGCGACAGCTCGTCGCCGGCCGCCAGCAGCTCGTCGGCCCGCGAGGGGGCCAACGAGTCGAACAGCTCCTCGACCTTGGCCTTCGGCACGGCGCCGACGAACTCGCTGACCACGGCGCCGTCGCGGAACGCCTTCACCGCAGGAATGCCCTGCACGCCGAAGCGGGCGGCGAGGCCCTGGTTGGCGTCGACGTCGACCTTGGCCAGCACGACCTTGCCGTCGCGGGCCGCCTCGGCCGCCTCCAACGCCGGGCTCAGCGTGCGGCACGGTCCACACCACTCGGCCCAGAAGTCGACCACCACCGGGGTCGTTCGTGAACGCTCGACGACCTCGCGCTCGAAGCTCGCTTCGCTGACGTCTACGGCCATGCCTGGAGATTAGGCGCTGGCCTCAGCGCTCGATCTCCCCGGGGATCAGGAACGGGTAGGTCCTGCCGCGCAGGCGGTGCCAGGCGCGATCGGCCTTGCGGAAGCGCTGGATCCAGCTCCAGGTGCGGGCATCGGAACGGTAGTAGCGGCGCACCTCCTCGGCGGCGATCGGCTGCTCGAGGCGCCGATTGGCGAGCGCCAGAAAGCGGGGAATCCACGGCTCCAGCCGCTCCTTGATCAGGTTGGCGCAGGCGTCGATCAGGGCGACGCGGGGGTCGTGGTACTGGGCGACGATGCCCGGCGCAACGAAGCGGCGCAGGAACCCTCGGGCCGGTCGCGGGAAGGCGGCCAGCAGCACCTCGAAATCCATCCGGTCGCGCCCTCGCTCGTCGCGCAGGAAAGGCGTCGTGATATCGAAGTAGAGGATCTCCCCGTCCCTCCACGACCAGTTGGCGAGCTGCGGATCGAGCCCGAGGTCGGGACCGACGACAGCAAGCGTCCCCTCGACGATCCGCTCGACCAACGGGTGCCCAGCGGCGGCGTCCGCCGCCGCCAGCACGACCGGGCCGAGCGAGGAAGCTGGCAGCAGAGGCTGCACCGCGTAGGCGATCGCGGTGCCGTCGGGTCGCTCGACCGGCAGCACCTCGGTCTCGACCACCCCCACGCCGGCTCCTTCCAGCCGCTCGATGTAGTCGCGCACCGTCTCGCGGTAGGCCTCGAACCCGGCGCGGTCGCGAAACGGAGGCAACCGCTTGGCGACGAACCGCGGCTCGTCCGGGGGCCAGCCGACGCCGAGCGAGATCTCGCCGTAGCCGACCAGGGTAAGCCCCCCCTCGTGGCCGCTGGCAAGTGCCCGCTCGACGGTGGCGTCGAGCTGAGCGAGCTCGGCGTCGCCGATCAGCCGAACACCCTCCGCACGATGGCGACGATCTCCTCGACCTCCTCGTCGCTGACGATCAGCGGCGGCTTGAACTGGAGCACGGAGGGGTCGTTGTTGGCGGCGACGGCGAGGATCCCGGCGGCGACGATCCGCCGCATCGCCTCGAACCCGCCGGCCGGGTCGTCGAACTTGAAGCCCATCGTCATCCCGCGGCGGCGCAGCTCGAACGGCAGCCCGGCGAAGGCCTCCCCGAACCGCTCGCCGACCGCCCGCACGCGCTCCAGGAAGGCCGGCTCGGCGATCGTGTCGAGCACCTCGAGCGCCGCGACGCAGCCCGGCTCGGCGCCGCCGAAGGTCGAGACGTGGACGAACGGGTGCTCGCGGAAGAACTCGAGCAGCTCCGCCGTCATCAGCGTCGCCGCGATCGGGTAGACGCCGCCGGAGAGCCCCTTCCCGGTGATCACCATGTCCGGCTCGACGCCCTCCTGCTGGTAGTACCAGACGGTCCCCGTGCGCCCCAGCCCGGTCTGAACCTCGTCGACGATCAGCAGCGCGCCGACCTCGCGGCAGCGCTCGCCGACCGCCGCCAGGTAGCCCGGCTCGGGCATCGGGAAGCCGAGGGTCGCCGGGATCGACTCGAGGATCACCGCCGCGGTGCTCTCGTCGACCGCGCCGCGCAGCGCCTCGATGTCGTTGAACGGCACCTGGGCGAAGCCGGGCAGGTTAGGGCCGAAGGCGTCGCGATAGGCGGGATCGCCGGCTGCGAGCGCCAGCCCGGTGTGGCCGTGGTAGCCGCCCTCGGCGCTGACGATCCCCTGCCGGCCGGTGTGCCCGCGGGCCAGCTTCAAGGCCAGCTCGATCGCCTCGCCTCCGGCGACCGCGAAGACCGTGCCGCTCAGCCTCCCCCCCGTCGTCTCCGCCAGCCGTTCGGCCAGCTTCGCCCGCCAGCCGGAGATCAGGTGGTGGTTGCCGACGTCGAGCTCGTCGAGCGCGGCGCGGACCGCGTCGACCACCCCGGCTGGCCGGTGGCCGAGGTTGAAGACGCCGCCGTTGCAGTGGCAGTTGACGTAGGAGCGGCCGCTGAACGCATCCTCGAAGCGGATCCCCTCGCGGGCGCCCATCACCAGCTCGAGGCCCTGCTCGGCGAAGAAGGCGGCCTTGCCGGGGTTGACGTGGCGCGCGAACGCCTCGACCGTCTCCTGCAGCGATCCGTAGGGCTGGGAGAGCGAGGTGTGGGCCGGCGCGGCCGGGCTGGTCGCCATCGTCGTCAAATGTAGCGCTCCGGGGGAGCGCCGCTCCTCGATCAGCCCGGCTGAGGATCGAGCGCCAAACCCTCCCCGGCCAGCTCGAGCTTTTCCTCGACGACGGCGCGCTGCTCGGCAAGGGGACGGCCGCAGGAGCCGGGCTCGTCGCCCTCGAACAGCCGCTCCGAGCCATCGCGCAGGCGGATCCGCATCCGGCTCGGGAAGGTCATCCGCAGCGCCCCGGTGTCGATGCTCTCGATCCCGGCTCGCTTGCGCCCCGTCAGCCGCCGCCGCAGGGAGCCGCGGAGGGCGCGCCGCAGGTCGGGGTCGGCGCTGGCGGCCCGGAGCAGCGCCGGCCCCGGGCTGGCCTCGGCCATGTTGAGGTCGCCGAGCCGGCGGCGGACGCGCAGCAGCTCACGCAGCCTGATGTCGTCCGGCGAGGCGCCCGCCTCGAGCGTCCCCAGCAGCGTTTCGGCGGTCAGGCCCGGGTCATGGCGAAGCCGCACCCGCTCCGCCAGGGCGCCGATCCGGCGCTTGTTCCGGGCCAGCCAGGCGGGGTCCAGCTCGGCCGGGGTGAGCCTGCCGGCCAGCAGGGCGATCGCCGTGCTCAGCGCGGCCGAGAAGTTGACCCGCACCGCCGAGAGGTCGGGGCCGCTACCCAGCGCCTCCATCTCGCAGGTCAGCCAGCTGGCCTCGATCTCGACCCCCGCCACCGCTCGCGCCTCGACCCCGGCCGCGCAGGCCGCCTCGCCGATCGACTGCAGGTAGGCGCAGCCGGGAAGTCGCTTGAAGGCAAGCGTTTCCGTCAGCCAGACCCGCCCGAGGGCGCCGAACATCGCGGGGCGGGGCGCGAAGGAGAGGTTGGCGAGCACGCCGCGCGGGTGCTCGATCACGTCGAGCGCGCCGGCCATCCCCGCCGCGGCAAGCTGCGCCGCCCTCGCTCCCGCCGCCGCCGGCTCGGCCGCGGTGACCAGCTTGCTCTCCGGACCCATGAACCCCGGCCACATCCCGTAGGGCGGCTGGTAGAGGGCGACGGCGAGCGCGTGCGCGGTGCGCTCCGCGTCGAGACCGATGCCGAGCGCCGCGGCGAGCGCCGCCGAGGCGCAGTGGATCGAGGCCCAGAACTGGCCGTTGTGGGGACCGAGGAAGAGCGCCGCCCCGAGCCGGCCGGCGACCTCGTTGGCGGCGATTTGCGCGAGCAGGGCGCGCTCGGGGTCCCCCTCGCAGAACGCCGCCGCGGCCGGCACCGCCGAGTGCCCGGTGTGCCCCATGAACAGGTAGTCGTCCCAGTCGTGGGCGATCGAGGCGGCCGCCGAGCGGTAGACCTCGCCGACCGGGCCGTGCGGCGCCACGGCGGCGACCGGGGCGGCGGCCTCCTCGCCGGCCGCCCGCGCGGCCCGCACGCTCGCCGCCTGCAGGCGGCCCCGCTCGACGGCGTCCTCGGGGACGTCCGCGAGCCGCAGCCCGGTCGCCCACTCCGCAATCTCACCGCAGATCGTCATCCGGCCGATGCTCTCACGCCGGACCTAAGCGCCGGCGGTCATCCCGTCGAGGTCGCGCCGCAGCTCCTTCAACTCGTCGCGGATCCGCGCCGCCTCCTCGAAGCGCAGGTCGTCGGCGGCGACGAGCATCTCCTCCTCGAGGGCGACGATCGTCCGCTCCAGCTCGGCCGGATCGGACAGCGCCTCGCCCCGCTTGCGGCGCCGGCGCTTCGGCGCCCGGTCCTCCATCGCCAGGAACTCGGTCATCTCCGAGATCCCCTTGCGGACCGTCTCGGGAGTGATCCCGTGCTCGGCGTTGTAGGCGAGCTGGATCGCGCGACGGCGGTCGGTCTCGCGGATCGCGGCGCGCATCGCCTCGGTCTCGCGGTCGGCATACATCAGCACCCGGCCATCGACGTTGCGGGCGGCCCGGCCGATCGTCTGGACGAGGCTGGTCTCGCCGCGCAGGAACCCCTCCTTGTCGGCGTCGAGGATCGCCACCAGAGAGACCTCGGGCAGGTCGAGTCCCTCGCGCAGCAGGTTGACGCCAACCAGCACGTCGTACTCGCCGAGCCGCAGCTCGCGGACGATCTGGATCCGCTCGAGCGTGTCGATCTCGGAGTGCAGGTAGCGGACCTTGACCCCGTACTCGAGCAGGTAGCCGGTCAGATCCTCGGCCATCTTCTTGGTCAACGTCGTGACCAGTACCCGGTCGCCGGCCTCGGCGCGGGCTTTGATCTCGTTCATCAGGTCGTCGATCTGGTTCTTCGTCTCGCGCACCTCGATCTCCGGGTCGACGATCCCGGTCGGGCGGACGATCTGCTCGACCACCCGGGTCGATTCGGCTCGCTCGAAGGGGCCGGGCGTCGCCGAGACCATCACCAGCCGGCCGACCCGGTCGAGGAACTCGTCGAACTTGAGTGGCCGGTTGTCGATCGCCGAGGGCAACCGGAAGCCGTAGTCGACCAGGGTCTGCTTGCGCGATCTGTCGCCCTCGTACATGCCGCCGATCTGGGGGATCGTCTGGTGGGACTCGTCGACGAAGACGACGAAGTCGTCGGGGAAGTAGTCGATCAGGGTGTGCGGCGGGCTGCCCGGCGGGCGGCCGTCGAGGATCCGCGAGTAGTTCTCGATCCCCGAGGTGAAGCCCAGCTCTTTCAGCATCTCGATGTCGTAGGCGGTGCGCTGGCGCAGCCGGTGCGCCTCGAGCTGCTTGCCCTCCTCCTCCAGCTCCGCGGTGCGGGCATTCAGCTCGTGGCGGATCTCCTCGACCGCCCGCTCCAGCGTCTCGTCCTTGGTCACGTAGTGCGAGGCGGGCCAGACCGAGACGTGGTCGATCGCGTCGAGCACCTCGCCGGTCAGCGGGTCGAAGTGCTGGATCGCCTCGATCTCGTCGCCGAACAGGGCGATCCGGTAGGCGGACTCGGCGTAGGAGGGCATGATTTCCAACAGCTCGCCGCGCGCCCGGAACGCACCGCGGCCGAGGGTCGAGTCGTTGCGTTGGTACTGCATCTTCACCAACTTGCGCAGCACCTCGTCGCGGTCGATCTGCTCGCCGACCTTGAACAGCTGCATCTTTTCGTTGTAGACCTCGGGCGAGCCGATCCCGTAGATGCAGGACACGGAGGCGACGATGATCGTGTCGCGGCGGGCGAACAGCGCCGCCGTCGCGGCGTGGCGGAGGCGGTCGATCTCGTCGTTGATCGAGGAGTCCTTCTCGATGTAGAGGTCCTGCGCCGGGACGTAGGCCTCCGGCTGGTAGTAGTCGTAGTAGGAGACGAAGTACTCGACCGCGTTGTCGGGGAAAAACTCGCGGAACTCGTTGCAGAGCTGCGCGGCCAGGGTCTTGTTGTGGGCGATCACCAGGGTCGGGCGCTGAACAGCCGCGATCGTCGCGGCCATCGTGAAGGTCTTGCCGGTGCCGGTTGCGCCGAGCAGCGTCTGAAACCGCTCGCCTCTCTCCAACCCCTCGGCCAGCGAGGCGATCGCCCCGGGCTGGTCCGCGGTCGGCGTGTAGGCCGGATTCAGCTCGAACTCGGGCACCCGGCCACCTTAGCGGGGGCGCCTCCCAGCTCTCCGTGGGCGCTGCCTCGAACTTGATGAACATGGTAGTTCGTGCAACGACGTCTTGTCTGTAGAGGTTCTGTCATCAGACACAGAGAATCCCGGCATGAAACCACGCGACCGCTTCTCCATAAACCTGCGCAGGGCGAGACTGAAGGCCGAGATCTCCCAGGAGGAGCTGGGTTTTCGTTGCGACCTGCACCGCACCGAGATCTCGCTGCTGGAGCGCGGCGGGCGCGAGCCGCGGCTCGGCACGATCGTCAAGCTGGCCAGCGCGCTCGGCGTCACGCCGGAATCGCTTTGCTCCGGCATCGACTGGAGCGTCAAGAAACAGCGCTTCCGGTTCAAGAAATAGCAGTCGCCTCCTCGCTCCCGCGCCCGGGGGCTAGGGCAGGATCTGTTCAAGCAAACCCTGGGCGGGACCGAGGAAGGTCTGCGCTTTGTCGAGCAGCGAGCGGGCGTCCCGGATCAGTTCGATCGCCTGTTCGAGCGGGATTCGCCGCAGCGTCTCGCGCAGCGGTCCGGCCAGCAGCGGGCTGAGGGCGCCGGCCCGTTCGGCGTCGTCGACCGCCCGCACCAGGCCGGCGCGTATCGCCCGGGCCAGCTCGGCATCGTCAATCCCGTAGCGGCGGGTGAAGCGCGCCCGCGATTGCGGCGTGGACAGGGCCCGGGCCAGCGTCTCGCGGCTGACGCCGAGCTGACAGGCGGCGCCGTCCAGGGCGGAGAGCGAGAATTGCTCGGCGATCTGCTGCAGGCCTTCCGGATTTCGCCAGGGGCGCTGCTTGCATGGGTCCTGCGTCTTCGCCGGCGCGTATGAGGAGCCGCCGACCGCCAGGTAGATGC
This sequence comes from uncultured Solirubrobacterales bacterium, assembly GCA_963730315.1. Lineage (GTDB taxonomy): Bacteria > Actinomycetota > Thermoleophilia > Solirubrobacterales > 70-9 > VRUE01. Next base: position 380,560 of record CAVSRD010000005.1, read on the forward strand.
CGACCAGGGCCAGCGAGGCGGAGGCCGCAGTGAAGACCAGAAGCCTTCCTCTTGTTCGCTCCGCGCCCATCACAAGTGTTCGCGCTTCGCTCGCTGCGCGAAGAACCAGATATGCAGGCTTGCTCGCTCCGCGCTCAAAGCTCGACCCTCCGCGCCAGGCCGATCGGGACGAGGGCGAGCAGGCCGAGCAGGGCGCCGAGCCCGAAGGAGGGGCTGAACGCGTGGGTGGCGGCGCGGTCGAGCTGGTCCTGGAGTTCTTCGCGCAGGCGCAGCACGTCGGCGCGGTCGGCCGGGTCTTCGGGCAACGGCTCGAAGGCCGGGCCAAGTGTCGGCACCTTCCCCCGCTCGCCTTCGAGCCGATCCTCGATCCGCCCCGACAGCTCCAGCTTCAGCAGGGGTTCGACCCGCGAGTCGAGGACGACCGCGGTGCTGGCGTCGATCGCGTCGCGGCGCTGCTGGGCGATGTCGGCGGTGAAAAGCGGCGTGACCAGCAGCAGCCCGACCGCCACCCCCGCGTGGCGGGCCGAGATCGTCCAGCCGCCGTGGATCGCCTGCGGCGCCCGGCCGACGAGTGCCGTCTCGGTCAGCGCCGAGAGGACCAGCGCCAAGCCCGCCCCGACCAGGAGCTGCGGCGGCAAGGTCAGCGCCACCTCGGCATGGGGAAGCAGCGCCAGGCCACCGAGCCCGCCGGAGACGAGGATCGCCCCGGCGGCGGCGCGGGCGCGGGCGCTGCCGGCACCCGGGCCGATGCGGGCGCCGAGCAGCGCCGCCAGCGGCATCGCCGTGACGACGATCGCGGCCCCGATCGGGCTGAGGCGCCAGCCCTCGATCAGCAGCAGGACGAGAAGGAAGAGGGCGGCGGCGATCGCCGAGGAGACCAGCGCGAGGGCGAGGTTGGCAAGCAGGTGCGGCCGGCCGGTGCGGCGCAGCACCGCGGCGACGATCCCGGTCGAGGCCTCGTGCCTGGCGACGGCCAGAAGCGGCACGCCGGCGGCGATCGCCAGGGGCGCCTGCACGAGGAAGATCGACTGCCAGGAGACCAGCTCGGTCAGCAGGCCGCCGACCGCCGGGCCGAGCGCGGCACCGGTCGCCCCGGCGGTCGCCCAGATGGCGACGGCGCGGCGCTCCGAGCCGACCGTTGCCGGCAGCAGCTCCAGCACCGCGGTCACCGCCGCCGCGCCGCCCAGCGCCTGCACGGAGCGAGCGGCGATCAGCGTGCTCAGCTGCGCGGCGAGGCCGCAGGCGATGCCGGCCCCCGCGAAGACCGCGAGCCCGAGCGCGGCGGCCCTGCCCGGCCCGATGCGGCGGGCGAGGTGGGCGGCCGGCACCGCGGCCAGCGCCATCACCAGGTTGAAGGAGACCAGCACCCAGGTGACGCCGGCGACGCTCGTATCCAGCTCGCGGTAGATCTGCGGCAGGGCGAGGACGACGACCGAGGAGTCGGCGAGGACGAGCCCCACGGCGAAGGCGAGCGCGGTGAGGCGAGGCCGGGGCGCAACGGTCAGTAGCCCAGCTCCTTGGCGTAGGTCTCGCGGTAGGCGCGCTGCTTGTCGAGCACGTCGGCGACGTAGGCACGGGTCTCCTCGAGCGGGATCTCGTCGAGGCTGAGGCCGGCACCCCCCCAGCTGTCGACCTGGGTCGGTCCCGCGTTGTATGCGGCCAGCGCCGCGATCTCGTTGCCGTCGTAACGGTTCAGCAGTTCGTGCAGGTAGAAGGTGCCGTAGCGGATGTTGATGTCGGGGTTGCCGAGGTCGGCGAGCTTGAAGGTCGTGCCACCACTGAGCTTCTCGATCTCGTTCGCAGTCTGCGGCGTAATCTGCATCAGGCCGCGAGCGCCCGCCCGCGAGGTCTGGTCGCGGAAGCGCGACTCGGCGTAGATGACCGCGGCGATCAGCGAGGCGTCGACCTGCTTGTCGTTGGCCTGCTGGCGGATGATGTCCTCATGGCGCAGGGGCAGGCTCAGCTCGTCGATCACGTGGTTGAACACCCCAGACAGGCCGAGGACCGCGCCCACCGCGACGCCGGCCACGACCGCCGCGGCGCCGGCCAGCAGCCGCCGCCGCCTCGCCTTGCGCTTCATTCGCTCAGCTTCTCGACGAGGGCGGACAGCTGTTGCTCCAGCTCCTCGATGCTGCCGTCGTTCTCGACCACGTGGGCGGCCCGCTCCGCCTTCTCCTCCTGGGGGAGCTGACGCGCCTCGCGGGCGCCGACCAGGGTATGACCGCGCGCCTCGGCCCGGTCGCGGCGGACCTCGTCGGAGGCGACCACCGCGACCGTCGTATCGAAGGCGTCCTGCATGCCCGACTCGAACAGCAGCGGCACCTCGACCACGGCGATCTGGCTGTCCTTGGGCAGCGTCCCCAACCAAGTGCCGATCCGCCCGCCGACCAGCGGGTGGATCTGGGCCTCCAGCCAGCTCAGCTCTTCGCGGTCGGCGAAGACGATCGTCCCGATCCGCTCGCGGTCGACGCGCCCCCCGGGCGCCACCTCCTCTCCCCAGCGCTCGACCAGGCGCGGCAGCAGCGGCTTCGTCTCGAGCAGCTCGTGGACGACCGCGTCGCTGGAGATCGTGGGCACCCCCATCCGCTCGAAAGCTGCGAGCGCCTCCGACTTCCCGGCCGCAATCCCGCCGGTCAGCCCAATCGTCAGCGGCCGGCCCACCGCCGATCGCTCAGTCCTCTGACGGCGCCTCAGGCTCGTCAGCAGCCGGAGGGGTCCCCTCCTCGGTCACGGGCTCCCCAGCCGCCGGGGCGCTCGCCTCCTCGGCCTGAGCCTCCTCAGCGACAGGCTCCTCGGCAGCGGGCTCCTCCGCTGCGGCCTCGGCCTCCGAAGCGTCCTCCTGAGGCGCCTCTGCCGCGGGTGGCGGCGTAGGGGGGACCTCCTCCGAGGAAGCTTCAGCTACCGCAGGAGGAGGTGGGTCCCCTTCGCCGACAGGACCCGCGGCCGATTCCTCTGGTCCCTCGGCCGAAGCCTCCGCGTCCTGGATCTGCTCCCCCAGGTCCCCCATCGGCATATTGCCCCCCTCGACCCGCTTGATGCTCAGCGAGAGCCGCCGCCGCTCCTCGTCGATCTCGAGGATCTTCACGTTCAGCTTCGAGTCCGGCTCGACCACCTCGCTCGGGTTCTCGACGTGATGGTCGGCCAGCTCGGAGATGTGGACCAGGCCCTCCACGCCGGGCAGGATCTCGACGAAGGCGCCGAAGGCGACCACCTTGGTCACCGTGCCCTCGAGCACGTCGCCCGACCGGTAGGTGCTGATCACGCGCTGCCACGGGTCCTCCTGTGTCTGCTTGAGGCCGAGTGAGATTCGCTGCCGGTCGCGGTCGATGTCGAGCACTTTGATCCGCACGGTGTTGCCGATCGAGACCACCTCGGATGGGTGGTTGACGTGGCTCCAGGAAAGCTCGGAGATGTGGATCAGGCCGTCGATCCCGTCGAGGTCGACGAAGGCGCCGAAGTCGACGATGTTGGAGATCTTGCCCTCGACGACCTGGCCCGGCTGGAGCCGGCCGAGGATCTGCTCGCGCACCTCCTTGCGCTCTTCCTCGAGCACGGCGCGGCGCGAGAGGACCACGTTGTTGCGACTGCGGTTCAACTCGATCACCTTGCACTCGAGCGTCTGGCCGAGGAACTCGTCGAGGTTGTGGACGCGGCGGATGTCGACCAGCGAGGCGGGCAGGAAGCCGCGAACCCCGAGGTCGAGGATCAGGCCGCCCTTGACGACCTCGATCACCGTTCCTTCGACCGGCTCGCCGGACTCGGCGGCGGCCTCGATGCGGCGCCACGCCTTCTCGAAGCGGGCGCGTTTCTTGGAAAGCACGAGGCGACCCTCTGAGTCCTCTTTGGTGAGGACCAGGGCATCGATCTCCTCGCCCAGCTCGACCTCGTCGGCCGGGTCCACCGACTTCCGGATCGACAGCTCGGTGGAGGGGATGACGCCCTCCGACTTGTAGCCGATGTCGACCAGGACCTCGTCCTTGTCGATCCGCACGACCCGGCCTTTGACGACGTCGCCCTCGTCGAAGGAGACCATCGTCGCCGCATAGTTCGGGACGACCTTGCCGTCGATTTCGACCAGCAGGCCGCCGGAGCCCTCTACGGGCGTCCCGGCCGCAGCGGGCGGCGTCAGCGTGTCGGTCGCAGGCACGGCGGCCAATGATTACAGGTTCCGCCGCCTGCTCGGCTCCCGCTCGCGCGCGAAGAATCAGACATGCACGCGCGCCCGCTCCCGCGGTCGCAGGCGACGGGTGGCCTGTACCCTGGCGCCAAATGCCGGCCAGAGCGACGAAGCGAGGCGGGGAGCGCACGCCCCTTTCCGGAACCTACGACGTGCTGATCTGCGGGGCGAGCTTCGCCGGGCTGGCGGTGGCGCGGGAGCTGGCCGGATCGGGGGCCGAGGTGATGGTCGTCGATCGCTACGAGCTCGGCGAGCGGCAGACCTCCGCCTGCGGGATCCCCACCGACTGGCTGCGCGCCACGGGCTTGATGGAGGCGGAGCGGCAGCGCTTCGACTCGCTGCTGATCCGAACGCCGCACGGAACCAAGCACTACCGGCTTCCCTGGGCCTTCTCGACCTTCGACTACCGCGAGCTGTGCGAGCTGCTGTGGGCCGGCTGCGACGCTCGCTTCGAGATCGCCAAGGTGGACGGCCTCGCCGCGCCGGCCAACGGCGACGGCGCGATCGCCGTCGCCACCGACCGCGGAACGCTCTCCTCGCCGCTCGTCGTCGACGCGCTCGGCTGGCGCCGCGTGCTTGCCCGGGGCGACGGCTACCAGCCGCCGGACGCGCCGCTCTCGCGCGGCCTCGAGGTGCATCCGGGCGGAGCCGGCGAGAGTTTCGAGATATGGATCGACCGCCGCTACGTACCGGCCGGCTACGGCTGGTCGTTCCCGGCTCGCGACGAGGTGCGCATCGGCATCGGCTCCTTCGACCCGCGCTTTCACGTCCGCGAGACGACCGAGCTGCTGGCCGCAGACCTCGGTCGCGACCGGGTCGGCTTCCAGGGCAACTGGATCCCCCACAAGCTGCGACCCGCCACCGAGGGCGGGGTGTTCTTCGTCGGCGACTCGGCCGGGCACTGCCTGCCGCTTACCGCCGAGGGGATCAGGACGGCGCTCTACTTCGGGATCGCCCTGGGACGCGAGCTGCGCCGCGTGGTCGAGGGGAGCCAGAGTCGCGAGCAGGCGGCGGCCGAGTACGCCCGCTTCCACGACTCGCACGAGCGGAAGTTCCGCTGGATGCTGAGGGTGCAGAGGCTGCTGCCGCGCATCCCGCCGCGGCTGCTCTCGCCGCTGCTCCGCGCGCTCAGCGCGAAGCGCGTCGTCGACTGGTCGTTCGGGCACTACCTGCGCATCGCCCCACCGCTCCCGGCGACCCGCTCAGCGCACGACCAGCACAGTGCCGATCAAGAGCAGCGCGACGCCAATCGCCCGCTCCGGGCCGATCGGGACCTGCTCGAGGCCGAACAGCCCTAGCCGGTCGATCGCGACCGAGGCCGTGAGCTGGCCGGTGATCGTCGCCGCGGCGACGCCGCCGGCCCCGATCGCCGCGACCGCGATCAGCGCGTTTGCGACGTAGATGGCGCCGAGCAGGCCGCCGAGCAGGTAGTACCAGCTGACGTCGAAGGTCGAACCGACCCCGCCCGCCTTGCCGCTGAGCACGACGATCGCGGCGAGGGCGACCGTGCCGACGGTGAAGGAGACGAGGGCAGCGGGCAGGCTGCCAGTGGCGCGGCCGAGCCCGGCGTTGATCGGCGCCTGTAGCGCGATCAGGCCGCCGGCGACCGCGGTCAGCAGGACCGCCAGCCCCTTATCCATGTGCGCGGGTGCCTTGCATCGAGCGTCCGTCCGAATTCGGGGAGCCCCGGTAGCTTCCCTGTCGTGCCGGACAGGGAGGCGACAGCAGCGGCCGACCCGCTGACCGCAGCGTCGGTCGAGGTCACCGGTCGTGCCGATGGCGATCTCACGTTGCTTGCCTGCGGCCGGGCCTTCATGCGCTTCCAGTCGCCGCGAATCCTCGCGCTGGCTCTGGCGGCGATCGTCGCGGCGCGAATCGCGGTCGGGGGCTGGAGCTGGCTGGACGCGGTCGTTGCCGCGCTGCTGGTCGCGCTGCAGCCGTTCACCGAGTGGGTGATCCACGTCTTCCTGCTGCACTTGAAACCGCGCAGGCTGGGTCGCGTCACCCTCGACCTCCCGACCGCCCGGGCGCACCGCTGGCACCACCGCAACCCGAGCGTGCTGGAGGGGGTGCTGATTCCCGGCTGGATGATCGCCGGCTTCCTGCTGCCGGTGATGCTGACGATGTGGCTGCTCTCCTGGCCCTGGGTTCTGCTCGGCGGCGATCACCTGGCCCTCTGGCTAATCCTGATGGCGGTGAGCTGCGTGCTGGTCGGCGTCTACGAGTGGAGCCATTTCCTGATCCACACCCCATACAGGCCGCGGAGCCGCTACTACCGGAGGATCTGGCGCTCGCACCGGCTCCACCACTTCAAGAACGAGCACTACTGGTTCGGAGTCAGCTCCGACGCCGCCGACCAGGTTCTCGGCACCAGCCCCGACCACCGGACGGTGCCGAAGTCGGAGACGGTCAAGACGCTCGGTGTCTAGCGGCGGCCCGGTTGGAGGCGGCGACCCTCACTTCGCCTCCAACCAATCCTTGCCGATGCCGACGTCGACCTCGAGCGGCGGGTCGAGCCGGTAGGCAGCGCACATCTCGCGCCGCACCAGCTCGGTAGCGCCGTCCATCTCGCCGGACGGGCCCTCGAACAGCAGCTCGTCGTGGATCTGCAAGACGAGGCGGGTCTTCGTCCCGGCCTCCCGCAGGGCGTTGTGACAGCGCACCATCGCCACCTTGATGATGTCTGCGGCGGTGCCCTGGATAACGGTATTGACCGCCAGCCGCTCGCCGAGCCGGCGGGTGTTGGGGTTGCCCGAGCGCAGCTCGGGGATCGACCTGCGCCGGCCCATCAGCGTCTTCACGTAGCCCTCCTCCTGGGCGCGCTCGACAACCTGCTCGCGGAAGGCGCGCACCGCCGGGAAGCGCTCCAGGTAGCGGGCGACGAACTCCTCTCCCTCTTTGCGGGGGATGTTGAGCCGGTCGGCGAGGCCGAAGCCGGTCAGCCCGTAGACGATCCCGAAGTTGACCATCTTCGCCTTCGAGCGCTGGCCGACGTCGACGTCCTCACGCGAGATGTCAAAGACCTCGGCCGCGGTGGCGGCGTGGACGTCGTCACCGGCCCGGAAGACCGCTTTCAGCACCTCCTCGTCGGCGACGTGGGCGAGGACGCGCAACTCGACCTGGCTGTAGTCGGCGGAGAGCAGCCGGGCACCGCGCTCGGCGACGAAGCAGCCGCGCACCGGGCGCCCGATCTCGGTGCGGATCGGGATGTTCTGCAGGTTCGGGTTGGTGCTGGAAAGGCGGCCGGTGGTGGTCGCCGCCTGGTTGAAGGTGGTGTGCACCCGTCCCGTCTCGGAGTCGATCAGGTCGGGCAGCGAGTCGAGGTACGTGTTCTTCAGCTTGCTCAGCTCGCGCCAGTGCTCGATCTTCTCGACGATCGGGTGCTCGTCGCGGATCTGCGCGAGGACGCGGGCGTCGGTCGAGAAGCCGGTCTTGCCGCGCCGCTTGCGGGTCAGGCCGAGCTTCTCGAAGAGGACGCGGCCCACCTGCTGCGGAGAGCCGATCGTGAACTCCTCGTCGGCCAGCTCGAAGATCTCCTTTTCCAGGGTCGCGATCCGCTCGCCGAAGCCGGCGCCGACCTCGGCCAGCCGCCCGGCGTCCAGCTTCAGGCCCTCGCGTTCCATCGCGGCGAGGACGTGGACGAGCGGCAGCTCGACCTCGCGCAGCAGCAATTCCAGCTCGAGCTGGGAGAGGCGCGGTCGCTGCGAGTCGGCGAGGGCAGCGACGAGGCGGGCCTCCTCGGCCGGCTCGAGGCCGCCCTCGTCCGCGTCGAGCGAGAGCTGGGCGTCTTCCTCTGTTCCGGCCGGCACCCCTGCGATCTGCTCGGCGAGGCCGATGCCGGCGTCGGCCGCGAGCTCGGTCAGCTCGTAGGCACGGCGTTGGGGCTCGAGCAGGTAGGCGGCGAGCATCGTGTCGTGCTCGAGCTCCAGGTCGACGCCCTCGCGGGCGGCCCCGGCGAGCAGTCCGTGGCGGCCGCCCCCCAACGACTTGGCGTCGTGGGCGACCAGTGGCAGGTCGGCAAGCGCTACGGCGAGCTCGTCGGCGGACGAGGCGCCGGCGACGATCCGCTCGCCGCTCGCCGCCGCCCAGCGCTGGCCGGCAATCGCCAGCGCCACCGGGCCCTCGCCCAGGTCGCCCGGCGCGCCCTCCACCGCCTCGACCTGCAGCTCGGTCTCGACGCTGCGCCCGGGCACCGCCTCGCCCTCCGGCAGGCCCTCCTCGAGCCGCTCCAGCACCGCCCGCAGCTCGAACTCGCGCATGAACTCACGCAGCGCGCCGCGGTTGGGGCGGGCGCCCATCACCTCGTCCAGGTCGACGCCGGGGTCGATGTCGCAGTGCAACGTCGCCAGCTGCTTGGAGACACGGGCGTCCTCGGCGTGCTCGAGGAGGTTCTGCTTGCGCTTCGCGCCGGAGACCCGCTCGACGTTGGCGAGCGCCTCCTCCAGCGAGCCGAACTCCTGGAGGAGCTGGGCCGCCGTCTTGTCGCCGATCCCCGGAACGCCTGGGATGTTGTCGGAGGTGTCGCCTTTCAGCCCAATCAGATCGGTGACCAGCTCGGGGGGCACGCCGTAGCGCTCGAGCACGCCGTCGCGGTCGTAGACCTTCGTCTCGGTGACGCCGCGCGAGGTGCTCATCACCCGGACCCCCTCGCCGACCAGCTGGTAGACGTCCCGGTCGCCGGAGACAACCATCACCGGGATCCCCCGCTCCTGTGCGTGCTTGGCGAGCGCGCCGATCACGTCGTCGGCCTCGTAGCCCTCGACCTTGACGTTGGCGTAGCCGAAAGCCTCGACCAGTGGCATCAGGTGCGGCCACTGCTCGGCGAGCAGATCTGGGCGCGGCGGCCGCTGCGCCTTGTAGAGGTCGTAGGTCTTCTCCCGCCCCGACATACCCGCGTCCCAGGCGACGACGACGCCGGCCGGCCGCATCTCGGTGACGATTTTGGTCAGCATCGAGGCCAGCCCGTAGATCGCGTTGGTCGGCCGTCCGTCGCTGGTCCCGATCGACTCGGGCAGGGCGAAGAAGGCTCGGTAGGCGAGCGAGTTGCCGTCGATCAGGAACAGCTCGCCGCCGTCGCCAGCGGTGCCTTTCTCGGCGCTTGGCGCTCCCGCCTCTTTTGGCTTCTCCTTCGCGGCCATCGCCGCCCACTCTAAGGCGCCGGTAGCCGTGGCTCGCCTCACGCGGCACGCTGCGAAAGTCCCGCACTCCTTCCGCCAGGAGCTGGGCGGTGGCTCGACGCTGCGCTTCGGACCGCTTGATCGCCGCTGACGTGAGCAGCGCCCTCAGCGCGTTCGTGCAATAGCGAGCCACAGGGAGTCCGAGGCAGCGAATCTGATTCGATTGCTGCCCATGCCCGTCAGCGCCCAGTACAGCGTCACCATCAGGGTCGAACTCGATGCCCGACAGGAGCCCCTGGGCAAGCTAACTGCTTCGATCGCCGAGGCGGGCGGGCAGCTCCAGGGGGTCGACCTGGTGCCCGGTGCCGGTAGCGAGGGCAAGCGGGTGCGGGAGTTCACGATCGACGCCCAGGATCGGCCGCACTGGGAGAGGATCCTGCGGGCGATCGGCTCGACCCGCGGCGCCAAGGTACTCGACTACGTCGACCGCACGATGCAGATGCACCGGGGCGGCAAGATCACCGTCGAGAACAAGTACCCGCTGAAGACGCGCGACGATCTCTCGATGGCCTACACGCCCGGCGTGGCCCGCGTCTGCCAAGACATCGCCGTCGATCGCGCCAGGGCCTTCGAGTACACGATCAAGAAGAACACGGTTGCGATCGTCTCCGACGGCAGCGCGGTGCTCGGCCTCGGCGACATCGGTCCCGAGGCGGCGATGCCCGTGATGGAGGGCAAGGCGATGCTCTTCAAGGAGTTCGCCGGGGTGGACGCCTTTCCGATCTGTCTCGACACCCAGGACGTCGAGGAGATCGTCAAAGCGGTGGAGCTGATCTCCCCCACCTTCGGCGGCATCAACCTCGAGGACATCTCAGCCCCCCGCTGCTTCGAGATAGAGGAGCGGCTGAAGGCATCGATAGACATCCCGGTCTTTCACGACGATCAGCACGGCACCGCCGTGGTCGTGATGGCGGCGCTGTTCAACTCGCTGAAGATCGTCGGCAAGCCGATCGAGAGCCTGCGCGTCCTGGTCGTCGGCCTCGGTGCCGCGGGGGTGGCGGTGACCAAGATGATGCTCGCCTCCGGCGTCACCCATGTGGTCGGCTGCGACCGCAACGGCGCCGTCTCGACCGAGCGCGACGACTACCAGTCGGGCGAGATGAGCTCGATCAAGCGCTGGTACGCGGAGAACTCGAACCCGGAGAAGATCGCCGGCGCGCCGGCCGAGGCGATCGAGGGCATGGACCTGTTCGTCGGCCTCTCCGGGCCGGGGATCATCCCGGCGGAGGCGCTCGGCAGGATGAATGACGACGCGATCGTCTTCGCGATGGCGAACCCCAACCCCGAGGTGATGCCCGAGGACGCCGCCCCCTACGTGCGGATCATGGCCACCGGTCGCTCCGACTACCCGAACCAGATCAACAACGTGCTGTGCTTCCCCGGCATCTTCCGCGGCGCACTCGACGCCGGCTCCCCTAACATCACAGAGGAGATGAAGCTGGCGGCCGCCAGAGGCATCGCCGAGGTCGTGACCGGCGACGACCTCTCCGAGGACTACGTGATCCCCAGCGTCTTCAACCGCGAGGTCGCGCCCCGGGTCGCCGCGGCCGTCGTCGAGGAGGCGAAGCGCGCGGGGATCGCCCGGTTCAGCGAGGAGACCGGCAGCTTCTCCACGGTGGAGGTCGGCTGACCGTGCGGGCGCCGAGACGATGAAGGTCCTGGTCAGCGGGGCGAGCGGGGCGATCGGCGCCGCGCTCTGCGACGCGCTGCTCGCCCGGGGCGACACCGTGGCCGGCCTGACACGCAACCCGCAGCGGGCGCGCCGCACGAACCCGAGCGTCGTCTGGCACCCATGGGAGCCGGCCCTCGAACGGCCCCCGGCGGCGGCCTTCGAGGAGGTCGACGGAGTGGTCAACCTGGTGGGCGAGAAGATCGATCAGCGCTGGACCGAGGACGCCAAGCGGCGAATCATGGAGAGCCGCCGCACCGGCACCCGCAACCTGGTCGCGGCGATCGCCGGCCTGGAGCGCAAGCCGAGCGTCTTGGTCAGCCAGTCGGGGGTCGACTACTACGGCGCTCGCGGCGACGCGATCGTCGACGAGTCGGCCGGGCCGGGGGAGAGCTTCGTGGCCGAGGTGACGCGCGAGTGGGAGGCGGCGGCGCGTGAGGTCGAGGCGGGCGGAGTCCGCCTCGTCATCCTCCGCAGCGGCCCGGTGCTGAACGCGCGCGAGGGCCTGCTGGCCGGGCTGCTGACCCCGTTCAAGCTGGGCGTCGGCGGGCCGCTGGCCGGCGGGCACCAGTACCTGTCCTGGATCCACATCGACGACGAGGTCGGGCTGGTGCTCTGGGCGCTCGACAACGAGGATGTGCGCGGCGTCGTCAACGCGACCGCGCCCGAGCCGGTCACCAACCGCGAGTTCTCGCAGGCGCTCGGGCGGGCGCTGGGGCGGCCAGCGGTGGTGCCGGTGCCCGGATTGGTGCTGGACCTCAAATTCGGGCGCGAGTTCGGAAAGGTGCTGCGCGGCGGCCAGCGCGTGGTGCCGCGGCGGGCGCTCGATCTCGGATACGAGTTCCGGCATGCGGAGATCGGCGAGGCCCTCGAGAGCTTGGTTTAGGAGGGCGCCCCGCCCTCTTCCCGTCAACCGGAGGGGAGGGACTCGTTGACAGATTCGCGGATGCTGCCCGAGGTGTCGGCTTCGCCAATCGCAGCGAGGATCTTGGTCATCGCGGCGGCGCCCGATGGGCCGGGAGAAAGCTGCGCGATTCCGGCCGATTCGAGGATCGGGCGGGAAAACCTGGCGGCGGTCGGATCGCGGTCGGCGACGTAGGCGACCGTGCTCGAGTCCTCGCTCGCGCGGCGGGCGTTGGCGCCCACCGCCGCGAGGGTCCATACCCTGCCGGATTCGCTGTCGCCGACGCATACCAGTCGCACGCGGACCTCGCCGGAACGGGCCCCGTGGCGCGCCAGGACCCGCTTGGCGCCAGCGCAGGACGGGGCCACGGCATAGACGGAGACAGTGGCTCCTTCGGCGACCCCTTCGCCGCCGCCACAGCCAGCCAGGGCGAAGAGTGCTGCGAGGCCGGCGGTGGCGTTCCAGCGGCGGCCCCGCCCCGATCTACCCAAAGAAGACCTCGGCCTCTTCGTACAGCTCCTCCGGCACGGTCTTCAGCTCCGCGGTTGCCTCGGCCAGCTCGACCAGCTCGATCTCGGTGCCGCGCAGGGCGGTCATCATGCCCCACTTGCCGGCGTCGACCGCGTCGATCGCATGCAGGCCGAAGCGCGTGGCGAGGACACGGTCGAAGGCGGTCGGGGTGCCGCCGCGCTGCACGTGGCCGAGCACCGTGGCGCGCGTCTCCTTGCCGGTCCGCTCCTCGATCTCGTGCTCGAGCCAGTGGGCGATGCCGCCGAGGTGGACGTGACCGAACGCGTCGACCTGCTCGTCCTTGACCTCCGGCATGCCGCCGACCGGCTGCGCCCCCTCGGAGACGACGACGATCGGAGCGAAGCGCGCCTCGAGGCGCTGTCCGACCAGCTCGCAGACCCGGTCGGGATCGAACGGGTGCTCGGGGATGAGGATCACGTTGGCGCCGCCGGCCAGCCCGGCGTGGAAGGCGATCCAGCCGGCGTGGCGGCCCATCACCTCGACGACCAGCACCCGGTGGTGGCTGTCGGCGGTGGTGTGCAGGCGGTCGATCCCCTCCATTGCGATGTTGACCGCCGTGTCGAAGCCGAACGTGTAGTCGGTGGCGCTGAGGTCGTTGTCGATCGTCTTCGGAACGCCGACCACCCGGATGCCGTGCTCGGAGTGAAGCCGCGAAGCCACGCCGAGCGTGTCCTCGCCGCCGATCGCGATCAGGCCGTCTACTTCGGCTGACTCGAGGTGCTCGACGATCCGCTTCGCGCCATCCTCCTCCTTGAAGGGGTTGGTTCGCGAGGCGCCAAGGATCGTGCCACCGCGGGGCAGGATGCCGCGCACCTCCGGCACTCCGAGCGGGCAGATGTCGTTCTCCAGCGGTCCGCGCCAGCCGTCGCGGTAGCCGACGAACTGGTGATCGCCGTGCTCGGAGCCTTTGCGTACGATCGCCCGTATCACCGCGTTGAGGCCCGGACAGTCTCCCCCGCCGGTGAGCACACCGATCCGCATTACCCTTCAGCTTACGCGGACCAGCGAAGGAGGGAACATGAACGAGTCGGTGGACCTGGGTGGGGTCAAAGAGGCTCAGCAGAAGACCTGGGCGGAGGGAGACTTCGCGATGGTCGCCGGGAGGATCATGTCGGTCGCCGAGCACCTGGCCGAAGCCTTGCGGATCGTCCCGGGAGACCGCGTGCTCGACGTCGCCTGCGGCAGCGGCAACGGGGCGATCGCCGCGGCGCGGAGCGCCTGGGACAGCGTGGTCGGGGTGGACTTCGTGCCGGCGCTGCTGGAGCGGGCGCGGGAGCGAGCCGCCGTCGAGCGGCTCGAGGCCGAGTTCGTCGAGGAGCTCCCCTTCGAGGAGGCGCGGTTCGACGTGGTGATGTCGATCTTCGGCGCGATGTTCGCCCCCGACCAGGAGAAGGCCGCGGCGGAGCTACTGCGGGTCTGCAAACCGGGCGGTCGGATCGGGATGGCCAACTGGGTGCCCGACAGCGGCGTCGGCAACATCTTCATGACCATCGCCAAGCACGTCCCGCCGCCACCGGGGATCAAGCCGCCGCTGCTCTGGGGGGTTGAGGAGCAGCTGCGCGAGCTGTTCGGCGACGGGATCTCCGCGCTCAGCGTCGAGCGTCGCGTCTTCCGGCAGACCTTCCCCTCGGTCGACGCCTGGTTGGACTTCTTCCGCACCTACTTCGGCCCGGTCAAGGTCGCCTTCGAGCAGGTGAGCGCCGAGGGCGAGGCGGCGCTCGAAGCAGACCTGCGCGACCTCCTGGAGCGGGCGAATACCGCCGGCGGCGCAGCGCTGGTGCTCGAGCCCGAATACGTCGAGGTGATCGCCACCCGCGCCTGAGCGCGGTCAGGGACTGGGGCGGAAGACGCGGATCGTCGCGCCGAGCAGCAGGATCCCGAAGAAGATCAGGCCGGAGACGCCGCCGCCCTGGCCCAGCCAGGCGTAGACGACGGTTGTGGCGCCCAGCGCCAGGAAGAGGCTGACGACCAGTCCCATGCGGCGGGAATCCTAGTCGAAGCGGCGGCTCACGCGGCGAGCGCGGTGCGCGCCTCGCGCAGGAACTCGCCGACCGCTCCCGCTGCGGCGTCCGGCGAGCCGGCCTCCCCGGCGGCGCGAACCAGCCGGCTGCCGACGATCACCCCGTCGGCGATCTCTCCCACCTGGGCCGCCTGCTCGGGGGTGCCTATCCCGAAACCGACCGCGACCGGCACCTCCGCTTCGGCCCGGGTCGCAGCGACCAGCTCGGAGAGGCCGGCCGGGAGCCGCTCACGCTCCCCGGTCGTGCCGACGGTCGAGACGACGTAGACGAAGCCCTCGGCCGCGGCGCAGATGCGGCGACGGCGCTCCTCCGGCGTGGTCGGGGCAACCAGCGGCACCAGCGCCAGGCCGGCGGCGGCGAGCGCGTCGCTCACCTCGGCGGCCTCCTCCAGCGGCAGGTCGGGCACGATCGCCCCGCTGGCGCCAGCCGCGGCGGCGCGGCGGGAGAACTCCGTCGCGCCCCCCTGCGCCAGGACCATGTTCGCGTAGGCCATCAGCACGACCGGGACGCGCTCGGCGATCGACTGGCAGACCTCTAGCGCGGTGTCGAGGGTGGCGCCGGCAGCGAGCGCCGCGGTGGCGGCGGCGTGGATCGTCGGTCCGTCGGCCAGCGGGTCGGAGAAGGGCACCCCGAGCTCGACCAGGTCGGCACCGCAGTCCGCGTAGGCGGCGGCGACCGCGAGCGAGGACTCGAGGTCGGGGAAACCGGCCATCGCGTAGGGCATCAGCGCCGCGCGGCGCTCGGCGCGGGCGGCGTCGAAGGCGGCGGAGATCCGCTTCACGCCGGTCAGCGTCCCTTCAGCCACCCGTTTGCTCCAGCACCTCGGCCAGGTCCTTGTCGCCCCTCCCGGAGAGGCAGAGGACGTCGTAGCTCTCTCCCCCGCCGTTCTCGAGCAGCCAGGCGATCGCGTGGGAGGGCTCGAGCGCCGGGACGATCCCCTCCAGCTGCGACAGCTCGGCGAAGGCGGCGAGCGCCGCCGCGTCGGTGACCGCGGTGTAGGTGGCGCGACCGCTGTCGCGCAGCTGGGCGTGCTGGGGGCCGACGCCCGGGTAGTCGAGCCCGGCCGATACCGAGTGGGCCTCGAGGATCTGCCCCTCGGGGTCGGCGATCACCGCGGAGAGCGAGCCGTGCAGGACGCCGGTGGCCCCGGCGACCAAGGAGGCGCCGTGGCGGCCGCTTTCCAGGCCCTCGCCGGCAGCCTCGACGCCGATCAACTCGACCCCGGAGTCCTCGATGAACGGGGTGAAGATGCCGATCGAGTTGGAGCCGCCGCCGACGCAGGCGATCACCCGCGCCGGCAGCTCGCCCTCGGCGGCGAGCGCCTGCTCGCGCGCCTCATCGCCGATCACCCGCTGCAGGTCGCGGACCAGGGCCGGGAAGGGAGCCGGGCCGACCGCCGAGCCGATCACGTAGTGGGTCGTCCCGACGTTGGCGACCCAGTCGCGGATCGCCGCGCTGACCGCCTCCTTGAGGGTGCGGGCGCCGGCCTCGACCGGCGCCACCTCGGCGCCGAGCAGCCGCATCCGCTCGACGTTGGGCGCTTGGCGGCGGATGTCCTCGCTGCCCATGTAGACGACGCACTCGAGGCCGAACAGGGCGCAGGCGGTGGCCGTCGCGACGCCGTGCTGGCCAGCGCCGGTCTCGGCGATCACCCGCGGCTTGCCCATCCGCTGGGCCAGCAGCGCCTGGCCGATCGCGTTGTTGATCTTGTGGGCGCCAGTATGGGCAAGGTCCTCCCGCTTCAGGTAGACACGCCGGCCGACCCGCTCGGAGAGCCGCTCGGCCAGGTAGAGCGGCGTCGGCCGGCCGACGAAGTCGCGGTGCAGGCTGGCCAGGCGCCGCTTGAAGTTCTCGTCCTCGCGCGCCTCGGCCCAGGCCGCGGTCAGCTCGTCCAGCGCTGCGATCAGCGTCTCGGGGACGTAGCGCCCGCCATACGGGCCGAACCGCTCCTCTATCGCCGTGCTCATCCGGCGCTAACGCTAGCCGTCTTGGCGGCCTCGAAGAAAGCGGTCATCGCGGTGTGGTCCTTTCGGCCCGGCTCGGCCTCCACCCCGCTCGCCACGTCGACCGCGTACGGGTGCGCGACCTCGATCGCCGCGGCGACGTTCTCCGCCCGCAGCCCGCCGGCGACGATCGCCGGCACCTCGGAGCGCCGATCGGCCAGCAGCCCCCAGTCAAACGACTCGCCGGTGCCGCCCCACAGCCCGTCCCCGCGCCGGTCGAAGAAGTGGAAGTCGGTCCGGAACGCCTCGGCGGCGTGGACATCCGCGGCGCTCGCCACGTGGATCGCCTTGGCCACCTTCACGCCGGTCCGCCGCGCCACCTCCCCGCAGAACGCCGGCCCCTCTTCCCCGTTCAGCTGCACCATCGTCAAGCCGGCGTCCTCGACCGCCTTCGCGACCTGGTCCAGCTCGGGATTGACGAACACCCCGACCACCTCGCACTTCCTGCGAAAAGCGGCAGCGATCCCCACCGCCTCGTCCGGCCTGCAGAACCGCGGGCTCTCCTCGAAGTGGATCAGCCCGATCGCCCAGGCGCCCAGCCGCACCGCCTCGGCCGCATCGTCCAGATTCGTGACGCCGCAGATCTTCACGCGCATATCAAGCTCAGGTTAAGGCAGGGCGGTTGTCGGCCGGGCGCCCGGCCCCCGGCTCTACCGCGCGGGCGATTCGGGCGCGTCGGCCGACGCCGGCCGCACCCCGAGGGTCACCGTGATCGTCTTCGTGTCGCCGTTGCGATCGACGGTCAGCTTCATCTTGTCGCCCGGCGCCGCTGCGTTGACCGCGTTGATCACTTCTTCCATCCCCTCGACCTTCTTGCCTTCGATCTCTGTGATCACGTCGCCGCCCAGCCTTACGTTGGCGCCTTCGATCGTCGCCGAGGTGTCGCCGCCCTTGATGCCCGCCTTGTCGGCCGGGCCGCCCTTGACGACTTCGTTGACCAGCACCCCTTCTTCGACCGGCAGCTTCAAAGCCTTGGCCAGGTCGGGGGTGATGCTGCCGCCGCTGATCCCTAGGTAGGCGTGCTTGACTTCGCCGTGCTGCTCGATCTGGTTGACCACTTCGCGAGCCGTATTGATCGGCACCGCGAAGCCGATGCCGACGTTGCCGCTGCTGCCACCGGTCTGGATCTGCGAGTTGATCCCGATCACACTGCCCGAGGAATCGATCAGCGGGCCACCGGAGTTGCCGGGGTTGATCGCCGCGTCTGTCTGGATCACGTGCGAGATCGAGAAGCCGTTCGGCGCCTGGATCTGCCGTTGCAGCGCCGAGACGATCCCACTGGTCACCGTCCGGTCGAGCCCGAACGGGTTGCCGATCGCGACGACCTGTTCGCCCACCTGGGCCTTCGAGGAGTCCCCGAGCGCCAGTGGGTGGAGGCTGTTGGCCGGCGCGTCGATCTTCAGCAGCGCCACGTCGGTCGCCGGATCGGTACCCACCACTTCGGCGGTGTAGGTCTTGTCGGAGGAGCCGAGTTTGACCTCGACCTGGTCGGAACCTTCGACCACGTGGTTGTTGGTGACCACGTGGCCTTCGGTGTCGATCAGGAAGCCGGAGCCGGTCGCGGTGCCGCCGCCTTCGCCTTCGGGCTGCGGCTGACCGAACGGCGCCAGCCCGGAAGATCCCTGGGCCGGCCGCTGGGCCGAGATGAAGGCGACGCCCTGCCCGTCGCGGCGATAGATCTGGTTGATGAGATTCGAGTCGCCGCCTTCCCCTTCCTGCGAGTCGACGGGCGCGGAAAGCGGCTGCGAGACGGTGACCGGCGTCGAGTCGCCGCCCTGCGACTCGATCAGGCCGCTGGCGATCGCGACCCAGCCGAAGGCAGCGACGACCGCGCCGCCAAGCAGGGCGGAGCCAAACGAGGTGCGGAAGAAGCGTCGTGCCTTACTCATATGGCCCGAAATCGTTCCGGGTGGCCCTGAGGCAGCAGTTAATGCTCATGAAAGATTTCCTAAAGACGATCCGGGGCATCGGGCGCGCGGCCGCGGTCCCTCAGGGCAGGTGGTGCTCGCGGGTGCTCTCGTCGGCTCTCGCCAGCTCCCGGGTCAGCGCCTCCGGGTCTTCGGCGCCCATCAGCGCCGCGCCGATCAGCACCGCGTCGACCCCGACCCGCTCCAGCTCGGCCAGCTCGTCGCGGGAGGAGATGCCACTCTCGGCGACCACCGTCTTGCCGGCCGGCACGTCGGGCATCAGCTCATAGGTGGTGGCGACCTCTACCGTGCCCTGGTTGAGGTTTCGGTTGTTGACCCCGATCACGTCGGCGTCGAGCCGCAGCGCCCGCTCGAGCTCCTCCCCGTCGTGGACCTCGACCAGGCAGTCGAGGTCGAGTCCGCGCGCCCGCTCGTACAGCTCGCGCAGCTCGCCGTCGTCGAGGACGCGGACGATCAGCAACACGGCGTCGGCTCCGTTCACCGCCGCCTCGAGGAGCTGGTAGGGATCGACGATGAAGTCCTTGCGCAGGATCGGCAGTCCGCAGGCGGCACGGGCCGCGCGCAGGTCCTCGAGCGAGCCGCCGAAGTGGGGCTCGTCGGTCAGCACCGAGAG
>CAVSRD010000006.1:0-215658 GCA_963730315.1 uncultured Solirubrobacterales bacterium
TACTCGTCGGGGCTGCGGGGGACCTTGCCGCCCTTGGCGCCCGGTTCCAGCGCCGGGCCACGGGGGGAGGCGATGCCGAGGACCCGCATCGCCTTGAGGCCGAGGCCGAGCTTCTCGCGGCCCTCGGTCGCCGAGACGTCGTGGCCGCAAAGCTCGCGGACCCGCTCGAGGCGGTAGCGGATCGTGTGGCGGTGCGTGAAGAGCTGCTTCGCGGTCGCCGCAACGTTGCCGTCGTTGCCGAGGTAGGCCTCGACGGTCGCCACCAGCTCGGTCTCGTACTGCTCGTCGTAGGCGGTGAGCGGCTCGATCGTCTCGGCGAAGAAGCGCTCCAGCTCGCCCGGGTCCTCGCTCATCGCCGGCAGCAGCAGACGGTAGGCGCCCGTGTCCTCGAATGCGAGCAGCGGCCGGCCCTCGGCTTCGCCGACGTTGACCGCGAGGTGCGCCTCGCTGCCCGCCCGGTAGAGGTCGACCGGGTCGGTGACGCGGCGGCTCACGCCGATCGTCAGGTGAACGCCCGGCAGGGAGTCCTCCAGCTCGCGCCCCAGGCCGGCGCCGGCACGGCCCAGGCGGTCCTCGTCCTCGGCAGGGACGATCACCGCGATCTCGGCCGCAGCCTCGCCGGCCTGGGCGGTGGCCAGGGCGCCCGGGGCGAGCGAGCGCAGCGTCCGCATCGCCAGGGTCAGCACCCGGTCGCGCCACTCCCCGGTCTGCGCCGCGCGCGGTGCGGCGCGCAGGACGACCACCCCGGCCCCCTTCTCCAGGTCGGCTCCCAGCTCGGCGGCGCGGGCGACGATGTCGCCACGGTCCGTCACCTCGCGGTTCAGCACCGCGGAGACGAAGACCCCCGCCGCCTTCTCGCTCTCCCACTCGGGGGCGCGGGAGCGCTCCAGCTCCAGCGCCAGCAAGGTCGTCACCATGCGCGCGATCGCCGGCTCGGGCGCGGCCTTGGCGCGGTAGCGCAGCTCCCCGACCGCCGCGTCGGCGACCCGCAGCTCGACCGTGGTCACCCGCTCTCCGCCCTCCAGCAGCTTCTGCTCCTGGTCCGGCGAGGCGCCGGCCACCGCGAGCACCGCACCGGAGCGCTCGATCAGCGCGACGCTGGCATCCAGTACCCGCGCCGCC
Organism: uncultured Solirubrobacterales bacterium; assembly: GCA_963730315.1. GTDB lineage: Bacteria > Actinomycetota > Thermoleophilia > Solirubrobacterales > 70-9 > VRUE01. The sequence continues at coordinate 1,123 of CAVSRD010000006.1, forward strand.
GCGCGCGCCACCGCGGGCAGGCCGGCGCCGGACTCGACCGCCTCCGAGAGCGCGTCGAGCGTCCCCGCCTCACCCTGGTTTGCAGGGGCTTCCCGCCCCTTCGACGTGGCCGACATGGCCCCATTATCGCGGCCTACTTGAAGAGGGCGACGATGTCGTTGTAGTAGTAGACGACCGCCAGGCCGATGACGACGCCGGTCAGGACCAAGGCGGCGAGCACGACCAGCGAGAGAAGCCCGGCCGCCGCCTTCTCCCAGAGCCGCCCGTAGGAGCCCAGCGCGGGCACGAGGATCAAGCCGACAAAGGCAACCAGGCTAACCAGCCCGGCCCCGCCGAACAGCAGGTACTCATTCTGGATCTTCTGCAACGCCAACGGGAGCATCGGGCCAATTGTGCCGTACGGGTCCGCCCGAAGACCGCAAGGTCGAGACGACTAGGGCGACGGCCGCGCAGGAGGAAAACGCGGCTGCGCCCAGCGCCCAACCCCCGCTGACGTCGCTCATAAAGTGGACACCGAGGTAGACGCGGGAGAGGCCGACCAGGCCGGTCAGCGCGATCCCGGCGGCGACGACGACTGCGCCCCGCGCCATTCCGGGACGCAGCCGCAAGACGATCGTCACTGCCAGCCAGACGTAGAAGGTCGCGTAGGCGGCGTGGCCACTGGGGAAGGAGGAGCCGCGGAAGCCAGTCAGCCCGCCGAGCGGTCGCGGACGGTCGACCGTCGCCTTCAGCTCATGGACGCCGACGATCACCAGCAGCATGCCGACCACGAGGACCCAGAACTCGGCCCAGCGGCGGCGCACCGCGAGCGCCGCCGCGGCGAGCAGGGCGAGCGGCCAGGTGACCGGCGCCGAACCGAGCGCGGTGAACACCTTGACGAAGGCTGTCAGCCAGCCGGTGCGAACGCTTTCGGCGATTTCCGCCGCCGTCAGGTCGCCGGGGGTCGGGCCAGGGTCGCCGCTGAGGATCACCGCGTAGGCAACCAGCACGAAGAGGGCCACCGCGAGGGTCGCCATCAGCGAGGTGAATTCCAGCCCGAAGGTGCCGCCGGGGGTCACCCGCTCCCAGACGAAGCGCAGCTGCGGGCTGAAGCGGCGCCCGAGCGCGAGCAGCTGGCGGCTCCCGGCATGGCGTTCCATCCAGGCGAGCGCCGCGTGCCGGTTCTCAGCCTGCCTGAAGTGGCGGTAGAGCAAGATCGAGCCGACCACGACGACAATCAGCGTGCCCAGCAGGAACGCGCCGCGGCCCGCGTACTTCGCCGCCGTGTCGATGCTGCGCGAGAAGGCGTAGCCGATCAGGATGTGAGCGCTGGCCCAGAGGCCGGTGCCGAGGATGCTGTAGGGGACGAAGGCTCGGTAGCGCATCCCGGAGCTGCCGGCGATGAATGGCGCGAAGGCGCGCACCAGGCTGACGAAGCGGCCGATCAAGATCGTCTTGCCGCCGTGTCGGGAAAAGTAGGCCTCGACCCGTTCGAAGCGCTCGCGACCGATCCCGAAGCGCGGCCCGTGGCGGATCACGAAGCCGCGGCCGAGGCGGTGGCCGAGGAAGAAGCTGGCCGTATCCCCAGCCCAGGCCGCGAACCAGGCGATCGCGATCAGCAGGTAGATGTCGATCGCTCCCTGCCCGGCGACCGCGCCGCCGAGCAGCATCACCGTCTCGCCGGGGACCACGAGGCCGACGAAGGCGCCGGTCTCGGCGAAGGCGAAGACGCCGACCAGCAGGTAGGTCCAAGCGCCCAGCGTGTTGGAGATGTCGTCCAGCAGCTGCTGGAGGTCTTCGTGGGGGACGACGCGGCCGATCAGGTAGTAGCCGGCGACGATCGCCGCGACGATCGCGATCAGCAGCAGGCGGCGCCGGCGACGGTCCTCTGGGATCTTTAGCTTCACGGCGCGCGGCCAGCTTCGCAGACGATCGCGTCGTCGCGGCCGAGCTGCGACGACGCCCGGCTTGCCTCCCCCAGACTCGGGAAGACCCCGACCGCGGTCGGGCCGGAGCCGCTCAGCAGAACGAGCGGCGCGCCGGCCTCGCGCAGGGCGTCGAGCGCGGCGCCGATCTCCGGGCGCAGCGAGCGCGCCGCCGGCTCGAGGTCGTTGGCCAGCAGCTCCGCGTAATCGAGCGGCGAGGCGCCGGCGCCAGCCGCCGCGCGCAGGCGCGCGGCCAGCTCGTCCAGCTCCACGGCGGAGCGCCCGAGGCCGAGCCGGTCGGCCTCGGCGAAGACCCCGGCGGTGCTCAGCCCACCGCCGCCGGGCAGCAGAACGACCGCGTGGGGCGCCGGCTGCGGCAGCCGCTCGACCCGCTCGCCGGCGCCGCGTACCAGCGAAAGCGCCGGCACGAGCTGCGAGGGCACGTCGGCGCCGATCTCGGCGGCGATCACCTCCAACTCGCCGATCGCGCCGCGCGCCAGCCGCAGCACTGCGGCCGCGTCGGCGCTGCCGCCTCCCAACCCGGCGGCGACCGGAGTGCGCTTCTCGATCTCGATCCGCAGCGGCGATCCCTCCCAGCCCCGGTCGCGCAGCGCCGCCAGCGCCCGCACCGCGAGGTTCTCGCCCTCGATCCCGGGGCAGAGCACCTGGTCGCGCTCCGCCTCGGAGACCTCGATCGAGTCGGCCAGCGCGAGCGGCTCGAACAGCGAGCAGAGCTCGTGCAAGCCCTCCTCGCGGGCCGGCCCGAGGAAGAGGCAGAGGTTGATCTTGGCGGGCGCGAGGATGCGCATAGGCCGGTCAACCCCTACCGGGACAGGCCCTTCCCCAGGCATCGGAACTCGCTCGGCGAGAGCTGCTCAGCGCGGGCGTTCTCGGAGAGGCCCAGCTTGCGCAGCATGGCGCGCGCGCGGTCGAGCGAGCCGGGCCGGACGTGCTCCAGCGAGCGGGCCAGCGACTTGCGACGGTGCGCGAAGGCGGCGCGGACCAGCTCGCGGGTCGCGGCGTCGGCGCCGGGCCCGGTGCGGCGCAGGCCGAGGATCGCCGACTCGACCCGCGGCCGCGGCCGGAATACCGCCGGGTCGACGCGGCGCAGCAGCCTCGCCTCGCAGGCGAGCTGGACGAGCACGCTCGGCGAGCCGTAGGCGCGGCTGCCCGGCCCTGCCCGCAGCCGCTCGGCGATCTCGAGCTGCACCATCACCGTCCAGCTCCTCACCGAGGGCAGCCGCTCGATCGTCCGCAGCAGCAGCGGCGTCGCGATCGAGTAGGGCAGGTTGGCCACCACCGCCGTGGGTGGGGGCTCGAGCGCGGCGAGGTCGAGCCTCATCGCGTCGCCCCAGTGCAGCTCGACGTTGGGCAGCGCGGCGACCCCGCCCAATGCCCTCTCCAATCCGCGGTCCAGCTCGATCGCGTGAACACGCGCCGCGGCACCGGCCAGCCGCTCGGTCAGCACCCCCTCCCCCGCCCCCACCTCGAGCACCACGTCGGCCGAGTCGAGGCCGGCGTCGCGGACGATCGCGTTCAGCAGGTTCGGGTCGGCGAGGAAGTTCTGCCCCAGCCGGACCACAAGCGCAGCCTCACCAGCCGAACACGGCACGCGCGTTTGCCTCGACCGTCGCCTCCAGCTCCTCGTAGGAGACGCCGCGGGCTTGGGCGACGACGCGGGCGGTCTCGACCACGTGGGCCGGCTCGTTGGGCTTGCCGCGCACCGGCTGCGGCGCCAGGTACGGCGCGTCCGTCTCGACCAGGATCAGCTCGGCGGGCAGCACCGCCGCCGCCTCGCGCAGCTCGCCGGAGGCGGGATAGGTGGTGTGGCCGGCGAACGAGCAGTACCAGCCGCGTTCGGCCGCGTCGGCGGCGCGCCGCGGCGCGGAGAAGCAGTGCAGGATCACAGGGTGCCCGTCCGCCCTCGCGTCGAGGATCTCGAAGATCTCGTCGCTGGCGCTCGTCTCGCCCTCCGGGTCGCGGGCGTGGATCACGATCGGCAGGCCGGCGTTGCGGGCGATCTCGACCTGCGCCTCGAAGGCGCGCCGCTGCGCGGCCGGGGTGGCTGAGTCCCGGTAGTAGTCGATCCCGGTCTCGCCGATCGCCCTGACCTTCTCGTGCTTCGCGAGCTCGGCGATCCGCTCCGCTTCGGCGTCGTCGAAACCCTCCGCCTCGGTCGGGTGGCGTCCGACGCTGGCGAAGACGTCGTCGTGGCGCTCGGCGGCGGCGATCGCGGTCACGTTCACGTCGCCCCCGAGACCGACGTTCAGCATCCGCGCCACTCCGGCGCCGCGGGCTCTCGCCACGACCTCGTCCTCCGGAGGGTCGCAGAGGAACAGATGCGTATGGGAGTCGATCATCAACGCCGCAGCCTAGTTCAACCGCTGCGGTCGACTTTTGGTTCACATAGCAGCTGAAAAGTCCACCGCGCCCATCCCGGTAGCCTCTTTTCACCGTGGCCGAGCGCGATTACATAGCCGCAACGAGGGAGCGCGTCGTCGTCTTCGACGGCGGCATGGGCGCGACCCTGGAGCAGTTCGACCTCAGCGAGGCCGACTACGGCGGCCTCGAGGGCAAATGCCACGAGGCGCTGGTCCTGCACCGGCCCGACGTTATCGAGGGCGTGCACGCCTCGATGCTGGAGGCCGGGGCCGAGGTGGTCGAGACCGACAGCTTCCAAGGCTCGCGGTTGAAGCTCGACGAGTGGGGGCTCGCCGACCAGACGCTCGAGATCAACACGCAGGCGGCGCAGATCGCCCGCAAGGCGGCGGGCGAGCAACGCTTCGTCGCCGGCTCGATCGGGCCGACCGGCTTCCTGCCCGCCTCCGACGACCCAACCCTGGGCGACATCTCCTTCGCCCGGCTTGTCGAGGTTTTCGCCGAGCAGGCGTGCGGCCTTGTCGAGGGCGGCGCCGACCTGATCATCGTCGAGACCGCGCAGGACATCCTCGAGGTGAAAGCGGCGATCTTCGGCGCCCGCGAGGCGTTCGCGCAGACCGGCCGCCGGCTGCCGATCCAGACCAGCGTCTCGCTGCTGCCGCAGGGGGGCAAGATGCTGCTCGGGACCGACATCCAGGCGGTGCTGACGACGCTGGCGGCGCTCGAGGTCGACGTGATCGGACTCAACTGCTCGACCGGCCCGGAGGACATGCGCGAGGCGATCCGCTACCTGGGCGAGCACAGCCCGCTGCCCGTCCACTGCATCCCCAACGCCGGCCTGCCCCTGCAGGGGCCCGACGGCGAGACGATCTTCCCCGAACAGCCCGAGCCGCTGGCGGCGACGCTGGGCGAGTTCGTCGAGCGCTACGGAGTCGGGATCGTCGGCGGCTGCTGCGGCACCACCCCGGCGCACATCGCGGCGGTCCGCGAGCGGGTCGAGGGACTGGTGCCGGGTGAGCGCCCGGCGCCCGGGCCGCCACAGGTCTCCTCGATGATGACCTCGACTCCGCTGGTCCAGGAGCCGCGCCCGACCCTGGTCGGCGAGCGGGTCAACTCGCAGGGCTCGCGCAAGGCGAAGGAGCTGCTGCTCGCCGAGGACTACGACGGCCTCGTGCAGGTCGCCGAAGACCAGGTCGAGGGCGGCGCCCACGTGCTCGACGTCTGCGTGGCGCTGACCGAGCGCTCCGACGAGGACGAGCAGATGCAGGCCGTGGTCGAGCGGATATCGCTCACCCAGCCGGCGCCGATCCAAGTCGATTCGACCGAGGCGGGGGTGATCCGCGCCGCCCTGGAGAAGATCCCGGGCCGAGCGGTCGTCAACTCGATCAACCTCGAGGCGGGCCGCGAGAAGGCCGACGTCGTCGTGCCGCTCGCCAGGGCGCACGGCGCGGCGCTGATCGCGCTGACGATCGACGAGGAGGGGATGGCGAAGACGGCGGAGCGCAAGCTGGAGATCGCCAAGCGGATCCGCGAGATCGCCTGCGAGGAGCACGGCCTCGACCCCGAGGCGCTGATCTTCGACGCGCTCACCTTCACCCTGACCACCGGCGAGGACGAGTGGAAGCCCTCTGCGGTGGAGACGATCGAGGGGATCCGCCGGATCAAGGCCGAGGTCCCCGGCGTGAAGACGTCGCTTGGCGTGTCCAACGTCTCCTTCGGCGTCTCGCCGCCCGCCAGGGCGGCGCTCAACTCGGTCTTCCTGCACCACTGCGTCGAGGCCGGCCTCGACCTGGCGATGGTCAACCCGAACCACATCACGCCCTACGCCGAGATCCCCGAGTCCGAGCGCGAGCTGACCGACGACCTGGTCTTCAACCGGCGCGAGGACGCGCTGGAGCGCTTCATCGCCCACTTCGAGTCGAAGGGCGAGGAGGCGGGCGAGGAGGCGGGCGATCCAACCGAGGGCATGGAGCCCGAGCAGGCCCTGCACTGGCACATCCTGCGGCGCAAGAAGGACGGGGTCGAGGAGTGGATCGACCGCTCAGTGGAGAAGATCGGCGCCGTCCCGACCCTCAACGAGGTGCTGCTGCCGGCGATGAAGGAGGTCGGCGACAAGTTCGGTGCCGGCGAACTGATCCTGCCCTTCGTCCTCCAGTCGGCCGAAGTGATGAAGCGCGCCGTGGCCCAGCTCGAGAACTACCTCGACCGGATCGAGGGGCACAGCAAGGGCAAGGTGGTGATCGCCACTGTCTTCGGCGACGTCCACGACATCGGCAAGTCGCTGGTCAACACGATCCTCACCAACAACGGCTACACGGTGGTCGACCTCGGCAAGCAAGTCCCGGTCGAGACGATCATCGAGGCCGCGGTGGAGAACGAGGCCGACGCGATCGGCCTCTCCGCGCTGCTCGTCTCGACCTCGAAGCAGATGCCGATCTGCGTGCAGGAGCTGCACCAGCGGGAGCTCGACTTCCCGGTGCTGATCGGGGGGGCGGCCATCAACCGCGACTTCGGCCGCCGCACCCTGTACCCGCACGGCAAGGACTCCGACGAGGTCTACGAGCCCGGCGTCTTCTACTGCAAGGACGCCTTCCAGGGACTCGACACGATGGACGCGCTGGTCGACGAGGAGGCCCGGGCGGCGCTGGTCGAGCGGATCCGCGGCGAGGCCAAGCAGCTTCGCGAGAAGCCGGCCGTCGAGGACGAGGGGCCGCCGACCAGCGACGCGAGCGTGCGCTCAGCCGCCCGCACCGACAACCCGATCCCCGAGCCGCCCTATCTCGGCGTGCGCGACGTCGACATCGACCTCGACGAGCTCTTCCCGTACCTCGACCGCCACGTGCTGTTCAAGCTGCACTGGGGCGGCAAAGGGGTGAAGGGCGAGGCCTGGCGGGCGCTGGTCGAGGGCAGCGACGGCGACGAGGGCTTCGCGCCGCGGCTGGAGCGGATGTGGCGTGAGCAGGACTACCTCCATCCGCGGGCGCGGCTCGGCTACTTCCCCTGCAACGCCGCGGGCAACGAGCTGATCGTCTTCGATCCCGAGCAGCCGCAGCGTGAGCTGGAGCGGCTGGTCTTCCCGCGCCAGCCCAAGCACGACCGCATCTGCCTCGCCGACTTCTTCCGCCCGCTCGACTCGGGGGAACGCGACGTGGTCGCCCTGCAGGGCGTCACGGTCGGCCCCGAGGTGACCGAGCTGATCGAACGGCTGGAGCGCGAGGGCGAGTTCGCCGAGCAGCTCTACGTGCACGGGCTCGGCGTGCAGACCGCCGAGGGGCTGGCCGAGTGGCTGCACTCCGAGGTGCGGCGCCAGCTGGGCATCGAGCTCGACCGGGGGCGCCGCTACTCCTGGGGCTACCCGGCCTGCCCGGATCAGTCCGAGCATCTCAAGGTCTGGCGGCTGCTCGGCCTCGAGCAGATCGGCATGACCCTCTCCGACGGCTACGCGGTGATGCCCGAGCAGTCGACGGTGGCGATCGTCGCCCACCACCCGCAGGCGGTCTACTTCGGGATGAAGTCCGGCTTCGTCCCCGAGCGGAAGTCGCCCGACGAGCTGATCGCCGGGACCGAGCGGGGCGGGGTGCTGCCGCCGGAGCGCGAGCCGGTCGAGAGCTGAGGGTCGATCCCTATATCCCCACCCGTTCGCCGGACTCGCGGGAGCGGGGATGGGGCTGCAAGCGCACCGGGGAAGCTGAGAGGGCCTGGACGCGGAGGTCGCTCCAGGTGAGGCCCTCGCGCACGAGGGAGGGCAGGCCGAGGGCGACCGCGGTGGCGATCTCCACGGCCTGGAGGATCACGCCGTAGGCGAGCGCGTCGGCGGTGCCGATGTTCCAGCCAGTGTGCAGGACGCTGATCACGGCGAGCTGGAAGACGCCGATGTTGGAGGGGGTGGCCGGGACGACGGCGGTCACGTTGACCGCGAAGAGGACGGCGGCCGCGGCGCCGATGCCCGCCTCGCCGTTGAGGCCGAGCGCGACGAGCAGAGTCCAGCAGGCGGCGAGCTGGATCGCCCAGGCGCCGAGCTGCGCGGCGCTGGCGGCAATGCCGCGGCGCGGCTTGCGGAAGACGGCGAGACCCGCCCGGACCTGGAGCAGGGCGCGGTGCATTGCGGTGCCAGCCCGAGCGAGCCGGCCGTTGCCGTTGCGGCGCATCAGCACCGGCCCGACCAGGACGACCAGGAGCAGGACCAGCGGCACGAAGCTGAAGACGAAGAGCTTCTCGGTGCTCGAGTGGAAGAGATCGGTGCTGGAGACGATGATCGCCCCGAGCAGGGCCAGGGCGACGATGTTGAGCATCGTCTGCGAGACGAGCGTGCCGAGCAGGACCGGGAACGTCTCCCGCATCCGCCCGGTGCGCCTCGCCAGGGTCATCGCCCTCGCCGGCTCGCCGAGGCGGGCCGGCAGGGTCGCCGACATAAGCACCCCGATCATCGTCGCCGAGGTGACGTCGCGGCGGCGGATCGGGCGGTTGGGCAGCGCCGCCCGCGCGATCCAGTACCAGGAGGCGGCGCGGAAGAAGAGCGAGGAGGCCATCAGGGCGCAGGCGACAAGCACCCAGGCGATGTCGGAACGGACGATGCTGGCGAGCACGTTGTCGACCCCGATCTTCTGCGCGGCGAGCGCGGTCAGCCCGACGCCGAGCGTGCCGGCGACGCCGAGGCCGACCCGGCGGGCGACGCGGCGCCCCCGGCCGCCCGCCCGGGCCAGGGGCGGATCGAGCGACGGCAGCCGCCGCGCAGGGCTGGGGGGGCCGCCGTCGGCGGGTCGGACGCCCATCCAGTGGGCGGCCCGCTCGCCGGCCGTCGACGGAGCCGGCGCCTCGATTGCCCGCTCGTATACCTCCGTGACCCGGTCGGCGACCCGCGGCCACGCGTAGCGCCGGGCGCTTTCGCGTGCCGCCTCGCCCATCGCCGCGAGGCGCTCCGGCTCGTGGTGGGCGCGCTGCAGCTCCTCGGCGAGTCGCTGCGGGTCGCCCGGCGGCACCAGCACGCCGTCGACCCCGTCGCTGACCACGTCGCTGTAGCCCGCGATCGCCGAGGCGATCGCGGGGGTGCCGGCAGCGAAGGCCTCGGTGAGGACCATGCCGAAGCTCTCGCCCGCGAGCGACGGGGCGCAGAGCAAATCGGCTCCGTGCAGCGCCTCCCACAGCCGCTCGCCGGAGACCCGGCCACGGGCATCGATCAGCTCGATCGTCCCAGGGTCGGGCAGGTAGCGCAGCACGTCCTCGCGCTCGGCCCCAATCACGGTGAGGCGGGCCGGGACGTGCTCGACCAGCGCGTCGAAGGCGGTCAGCAGGATCGGCAGCCCCTTTCGCTCCTCCGGTCGGCCGACGAAGAGAAGTCGCAGCTCCTCGTCGGGCGGCTTCGGGCTGCTCGGGGCGGCGTCGACGTCGACCCCGTTGGGAACGATCTCATAGTGGCCGCCGAACCAGCGGCGGCCGGTCCAGGCTGCCGCCTCGGAGACGGCGATCCGCGCCGCGAGACGGTTGAAGACGCGGCGGGCACCGAGGGCGGTGGCGATGTAGTTCGGCACCGGCTTGGTCGAGTAGGCGTGGAAGGTGCCGACCGCCGGGGTGCGGGCGCCGAGCGCCGCGTTCCAGCCGACCAGCGGGGCCAGCGGCTCGTGCACGTGGATCACGTCGTAGCCGCCCCGCCGCAGCTCGCGACGCGGTGCGGCAAAGCCACCGGCGGGCGAAAGCGAGAGGTTGGAGACCGCCCCGTTGGCGCCGATCGCGAGGGTGCGGCCGAGCGGGATCAGGTAGTCGGGCACCTCGCGGGGCTCGGGCTCGCCGCGATGCAGCGCGCCGCTGAGGCGGCCGGGGGGATCGAAGGGAGCGAGGACGCGGACGTGGTGGCCCCGGCCGAGAAACTCCTCGGCGAGCGCCTCGACGTGCCGGTTCACACCGCCCTGGTAGCTCCAGGAATATGGTGAAACGAGAGCGATCCGCACGAAGCGGTAAGCCTAGAGGATGCGGCGGAGCCGCCGTGGGCGAACCGGACCGCTACAGCAGGTTCCCCTGCCTGCATTTCGGTCCGAAGCTCGGCCGCACCGTCGTCGCCTCCATCGCCCCACCCTAGAGGGCAAGGTCATACGCGGGGGATCGCAAGAGTGTAATTTATTGTCTTGGCAGACGAATGTCTGAGGCGGACGCTCGCGAGCGGTTCCCGGCTTCGGCCCAGGCGAAGCCGGCGAAAGCAAGCAGATAGGCGCCGCCCACCTCGAGCAGCAGGGCGCCGGAGTCGTTGGCGAGGGTGCCGACGAGGGTCGCAGCGAGGGCCCCGAGGAGGGCGGCGCGCATCGCCGGGCGGCCCTCGAGCCAGGCGGCAAGCCGGTCGCGACGCAGCCAGCCGAGCGCGGCAGCGGGGGCCAGGAGGGCGAGGCCGGCGATCAGGACGGGTCGGCCGAAGCTGCGCGCGGTCTCACCCAGGCGGTGGCCGAGGACCGCGAGCACGTCGCCGCCGCTCTTCGCGTCGAGCACGGACTTCGTGAGGTGGGCGTTGGCGCCGGTGATCAGGTCGACGGCAGAGAGGGCAATCAGGACGGGGATCGGGAGGAGAAAGGCCAGCAGGGCGAGGCGGGGGCGCTCGGCGAGCAGCGCCGCGGCCACGGCTGCGCCGAGCGGCAGCGAGATTGCCGCCCCGACGTCGGCCCCGTACCGCCCGTAGGCGAAGACAAAGGCGAAGACCGCGGCGGCGACGAGAAAGGCAGCGGGGCCGCGGACCGCGGCGCGCCGCCCCGAACCCGGTCCCTTCCCTCGCTCGGAAAGGCTCGACAGCGCCGCGCCGGTCGCCACCAGGATCAGCACCACCAGGCAGGCCTCCAGCTCGTTGCCGATCCCGTAGAAGCGGTGGCCTCCGGCCGGATTGGGACCGACGATCGAGAGCTGCGTGAGCGATGAGCCGCCGATCACGTCGATCGCGTAGGCGATCGACGTGACGCCGCAGGCGAAGGCCAGCGCCCGGTAACCGCCGAGCGCCAGCATGGTCAGCGCCGCCAGCGCGGGCGAGCCGAGCATGACCAGCAGTCGTTCGGCGCCGACGCTCGGTTCCAGCGCCGCGCCCGCCAGGCAGAGCAGCGGCAGGTAGACGAGCGAGAGCGCCAGCAGGCGCGCCCCGGCCCGCCCGGCCCGCTCGCGATCCAGCGCCAGCACCGCGCCGAACGCCGCCAGCCAGACCAGCAGCGTCACCCCGATCACCGGCGCCCGCCGCCCCGCCACGTCCCACAGCCGGCTGTCGGGCGCTGCGTCCCGCACCACGGCCAACGGGTCGCCCCGGAAGCCGGCCCCGGCGGCGTGCAGCGCCAGCAGCAGCGCGATCGCCCCCGCCACGAGCGCCGCCGGCGCTATCGTGAGCCCGATGGCCGACCGCACTTTCGCCAAGTTCAGCTTCTTCAAGATCGACCCCGAGTGGCGCCGCCGCGACCCCGAGCTGCGCGCCGCCGACAAGCAGGAGTTCCTGGCCGCTTGCGAGGATTTTGCCCTCGACCGCTCGCTGCGCGCCTACTCAACCATAGGCACGCGCGGCGACGTCGACCTGGTCCTGCTCGGCCAGAGCCCCAACCTCGACGACCTGCACACCTTCCACGTGGTGCTCGGCCAGAGCGGCTTGGCGAAATGGGCCGAGACGCCCTACTCGTTCCTCTCGATGACCAAACGCTCGCCCTACTCCGACGAGCGGGCGCGGGCGGAGATCTGCGTCTCGGAGCGCAAGTACCTGTTCCTCTACCCGATGGTCAAGCAGCGCCGCTGGTACGGGCTGCCGGAGGAGGAGCGGGGGCGGATCATGAAGAGTCACATCGAGGTCGGCCGCCGCTACCCGGAGATCACGATCAACACCTCCTACTCGTTCGGGCTCGACGACCAGGAGTTCGTCGTCGCCTTCGAGGGCGACGACCCGGGTATGTTCCTCGACCTGGTGAACGAGCTGCGGCCGACCGAATCGAGCGCCTACACCGAGCGCGAGACGCCGATCTTCACCTGCGTCGCGATGTCGATGCGCAAGGCGCTGGACGCACTCGACGGCACCGCGAGCGTCGCCGCCGCGGCGCCGGCGGCCGGCTGAGTGCGCCGATCGTTCACGCTCGAGCATTCGACCGTACCGTTACGCTGCCGATAATCGGTGTCATCCAATGACCGTTGAGGCCCTCAGCTACGCGATCGACGACGAGGATCGCCTGATCAGGGTCGACGAGGGCTACTACCGCTTCGCGGAGGAGAACGGCTGGGACGGCGGCCACAGCCTCGGCCGCCTGCTCTGGGACTTCGTCGCCGGCGGCGACGTACGCAAGCTGCAGCGACTGCTGCTGCGGCGGGTCCGCGACGAGCTGCACGACGTCGAGCTGCCCTTCCGCTGCGACAGCGCCGCCCTGCGCCGCGAGATGGACATCCAGATCACCGCCGACCGCACCGGGCGGGTGGTCCTATTCTCCGCTCGGCTGCGCTCCGAGGAGCCGCGCTCCGAGCCGCAGCCGCTGTTCGACCCGAGCGTGCCGCGCGACGACGCCGACTTCCTGCCGATGTGCGCCTGGTGCGACCGCTTCCTGGTCGACGGCGAGTGGGTCGAGGTCGAGGAGGCTGCGAAGCGGCTGGAGCTGTTCCGGCGCAGCGTGCTGCCGACGCTCGAGCACGGGATCTGCCCGCGGTGCGGCGGCACGCTGCTCAGCGCGTAGACGAGTTCGGGGCGCGTTTCCCTATCCTTCCGCGTCCCCGGCTCGGTGCTCGGCGAGCACCGAGCACCACCTATCGACATGGCCCAGATCGGAACCGAACAGAACCCCGTCCGCGTCGCTATCGTCGGCGCCGGCCCCTCCGGCTTCTACGCGGCGGAGCACATCCTCAAGGACGGCGACGTCCACGCCCAGGTCGACCTCTTCGACCGCCTGCCGACCCCGTTCGGCCTGGTCCGCGGTGGCGTCGCCCCCGACCACCCGAAGATCAAGTCGGTGATCCGCGTCTACGAGAAGACCGCGGCGCGCGATGGCTTCCGCTTCTTCGGCAACGTCAAGGTCGGCCACGACGTCGAGGTGGAAGACCTCGAGCGCCTCTACCACGCGATCGTCTTCACGGTCGGCTGCGAGACCGACCGCCGGCTCGGCATCCCCGGCGAAGAGCTGCCCGGCAGCCACGCGGCCACCGCCTTCGTCGGCTGGTACAACGCCCACCCCGACTACGCCGGGGAGGAGTTCGACCTCTCCTGCGAGCGGGCGGTGGTGATCGGCAACGGCAACGTGGCGACGGACGTGGCGCGGATGCTGGCCCTCACCGACCACGAGCTGCGCCAGACCGACACCGCCGACCACGCGATCGAGATGCTCGACCGCAGCCGGGTCCGCGAGGTGGTGGTGCTGGGCCGGCGCGGACCGGCCCAGGCCGCCTTCACCAACCCCGAGGTGAAGGAGCTGGGCGAGATGGAGGACGCCGACGTGGTGGTCGACCCCGCCGACGTCGAGCTCGACCCGGCCAGCCGGGAATTCATCGAGTCCGACGAAGCCGACAAGACCTCCCGCGTCAACGTCGAGATCCTGCGCGAGTTCGCCCAGCGCCAGCCGAGCGGCAAGCGCAAGCGGATCGTCCTGCGCTTCCTCGCCTCGCCGGTCGAGATCCAGGGCGACGGCAAGGTCGAGAAGATCGTGATCGGCCGCAACGAGCTGGTCGACGAAGGCGGCACGCTGCGCGCCCGCGACAGCGGCGAGCGGGAGGAGCTGGAGTGCGGCCTGGTGCTGCGCTCGGTCGGCTACACCGGGATCCCGATCGAGGGCGTGCCCTTCGACGAGGGGCGCGGCCTGATCCTCAACGAGGGGGGCCGGGTGCTCGACTCCCACGACGCCGGCCACAAGGTCGGCCACTACGCGGCCGGCTGGATCAAGCGCGGGCCCTCGGGCGTGATCGGGACCAACAAGAAAGACGCGCTGGAGACCGTCCGGCACCTGTTCTCCGACATCGCCGACGGCAAGCTGCTCGCGCCCGAAAGCCCCGATCCGGCGGCGGTCGAGAGCCTGCTCGCCGAGCGCGGCGTGCGCTTCGTCAGCTTCGAGGACTGGGAAGCGATCGACCAGGCCGAGGTCGGCCGCGGCGAGCCGCACGGACGGCCGCGGGTCAAGTTCGTCCGGGTCGAGGAGATGCTCGAGACGCTGGGCGAGAAGGTTTCCGGCTAACCGGTGGCGGACCTGGAAGAGATCCGCACGATGATCGAGGCGGCGCTGCCGGGCGCCGCGGTCGAGGTGGTCGACGAGACCGGGGCCGGCGACCATCTGCGGGCGACCGTGAAGGCGCCGCAGTTCGAGGGCCTCTCGCGGATCGACCAGCACCGCCTGGTCAAGGCCGCGGTCAAGGAGCGCTTCGACGACGGGCAGATACATGCGCTATCGGTGAAGACCGAGCTGCCGGAGTAGCTACCCTGTGGCGATGGCCGATCCACAGCTGAAGGAGAAGGTCGAGGAGCTGATCGCCGGCAACCCGATCCTGCTGTTCATGAAAGGGACGCCGGAGATGCCGCGCTGCGGATTCTCGATGCGGTTAGTGCAGGTGCTCGACGCGATGGACGTCGAGTACGGCGCGATCGACGTGCTGCCGGCGCTGCAGCCGCTGCGTGAGGTCACGACGGAGATCTCCGACTGGCAGACCTTCCCGCAGCTCTACGTCAACGGCGAGCTGCTCGGCGGGGCCGACATCGTCGAGGAGATGTTCGCGTCCGGCGAGCTGGCCGAGGCGCTCGGAGTCGAGCAGCCGGCCACGGCGCCGCAGCAGGAGCCGCCACCGCAGTCGCCGCCGCTGCAGATCGGGTAGCCGCCTTCAAACGGCGCACCGACCACCTCAGGGCGCCCGCCCGCCGCCCATGGAGCCGACCCGCATGCGTTCGCTCTTCACCGAGCCGTCCCTCGCCGGGTCCGTCGAACCGCCATCCATCGCTTCCATCGCGCGCATCGCCTGAGCGGAGTCGGGCAGGGTCAGGCCCGGCACGCTGGCCGGCGTGAAGGCAACGCTGACCCCGAGCGCCAGCAGGGCGACCGCGACGCCGCGGTTGGCCACCTCCTTCCAGGGCAGCAGCTTCTCCAGCGCGACCAGGGCGGCGATGAAGGCCATCCAGCCGAGACTCATGACGCCGAGCGCGAAGAGTGCCGCCATCAGCGCCCAGCAGCAGCCCACGCACCAGCCACCGTGGATCACCCCCATGCGCAGAGCGCCCAACTGGCCCGGCCGCCAGTGCTTCACCAGGAACATCAGCGGGCTACGGCAGTGGCGAAGGCAGACGTCCTTCAGCGGCGTCAGCTGGTAAGCGGCGGCGCCTAAGAGGATCGCTCCGGCCAGGTAGGGGCCGGCGTTGCCCCAGGCGAAGGCGTCGCCGGTCGCCGCCCGGCCGAGCTCGTAGAGCCCGTAGGCGAGGAGGCCCGCCGCGGACCAGGCCACCAGGTAGCCGGCGACAAACAGGGTCGTGGCGCCGAAGGCCGCCTCCTGGCCGCGCTCCCGCCTCCCCTCCTGCATCCGCGTGTGCATGATCACCATGGGCGCGATCGAGGGGAACATCATCGCGGCCATCATCACCACCCAGACGCCGATGAAGAAGCCGAGCGTGCCGGGGTCGGTGCCGGGTCCGGCGTCCATGCCGCTCATCTGTTCGCTGGTGAGTGCCCAGGCGATAGCCGCTAGCCCGACCAGCATGCCGACGAGGCCGAGCTGGATCAGCCCCGGAAGCGGTGGGGCCCGACGGGCTAGGGTCAAATCCATGCGCTCTGGTGCCGCGCACTCACGCTGCCCAGGCGAACTCCGAGGACGAAAAGCCCGCGTTGGCCTCGTACTGGATACCGAAAGCGTTGATCTGCGAGCGGGTGGCGTGGGAGACCGTCAGCTCGGAGCCGACCGGGTGGAAGATCCCGGTCATCCTGGCCGGCTCGCCGCTCTCGATGCCGAACGGAACGATGTCTTCGATCTCGAAGTCGACCTCGTCGCCGATCTTGATCGAGTGCTTGAGGCCGTCCTCCTGGACCTCGATCGGCAGCCGCTCGACGCCGAGGTTCTCCCCGATCAGCGGCCCCAGCGCCTCCATCGGACCCCCGAGCGCCCCGGAGAAGACCCCGCCGAGCTTCTCCGCCTGCTCGGCGGACGCAGCGGCGTCGATCACGACGCCGAGGCGCCAATTCCCCTCGCTCATCACCTTCGGCGTGTCGCACACCGCAGCGACGGTCAGCCCACTCACGTCGGTGCCTTCCACCTCGCCGTCCGTGACGTTGAAGACCAGGACGACCTTGCAGCGGTCCTTGGTAGCCTCAAGCGAAAGCGAGGCGGTGCAGGGACAGACGACATCGCACGAGCAGGTCTCAAAGTACGAACCGGCGAGATTCCAGGGCATATCGCCTCCTCTGGATCGAGATCGGATTCCTAGCCGAATGTACCCCTGCAGGAAGACCGGGTCAACCGCTGAGAACGGAGCGGGTAACCGCCAGAAGAATGCGGCACTAGACGGCGGCCGACTCGGCCGCGTCCTCTTTGACCTGGAAGGACGAGCCGCAGCCGCAGGCGGCGACGACGTTGGGGTTGTTGACCTGGAAGCCCGCCCCCTGCAGGCCTTCGACGTAGTCGACCTCGGAACCAAAGACGAGCTGCATGCTGACCTTGTCGACGACGACGGCGACGCCGTCGACCTCGAAGACGTGGTCGTCGTCCTTGGGCCTGTCGAAGGCGAGCGCGTACTGGAAGCCGGAGCAGCCGCCGCCGCGAACCGCGACGCGCAGAGCCTGGCCCTCCGAGCCCTCCTGACCGCCGAGCAGCTCGCCGACCTTCTCGGCCGCCTTGCCGGTAAGCGTGATCGCCTCTTTGGGGGTATCCGTCACTTCACCAAGTGTAGCGCCAGGTCTGCGAGAATCGCTTGTCTTGAGCGCCGCCACCGCCACTGCCGTGGTCTGCGACACCACCGCATACCTCCCCCCCGACCTGGTCGCCGAGCGTGGCATCGAGGTGATCAGCCTCTACGTCTCGATCGACGGCGACCAGCGCCCCGAGGGCGAGATCGACGACTACGAGCAGTTCTTCGAGCGGCTCCGCGCCTCGGAGGGCGGGGCGACCACCTCGCAGCCCTCGGTCGGCGACTTCGTCTCGGTCTACGAACCGTTGCTCGACGCCGGGCGCGAGGTCGTCTCGGTCCACATCTCGGCGGGCATCTCCGGCACCTTCGAGGCGGCCGGCCAGGCGCGCGAGCGGCTGATCGCCGAGGAGAAGGGAGGCGAGCGCATCCACCTCTTCGACTCCCGCTCGGCCTGCGGCGGCACTGGGCTCTGCGCCCTGGCCGCGGCCGCGGCCGCGGCGGCGGGCGAGGACGGCGCCGCGGCGCTGGCACGCGCCCGCCAAGCCCGCGAGGAGCTGAAGATGTGGTTCGCGATCGACACCCTCGAGTACCTGCGGCGCGGCGGGCGAATCGGCGGGGCCCGCGCCTGGATCGGCTCGGCGCTGAGAATCAAGCCGATCCTCACGCTGGAGGAGGAGATCACTCCGATCGAGCGGCTGCGGACCCGCACCCGCTCGATCGAGCGGCTGCACGACTACGCACGCGAACGCCACGAGTCGGGGGCCGACGCCTGGGTCGTCCAGCACATCCGCGACGAGGAGGCCGCCAACGCCCTGGCCGACGACTGCCGCGAGATCTTCGGCTGCGAGCCGGCCTTCGTCTCCGAGATCGGCCCGGTGATCGGCGCCCATGTCGGCCCCGGCCTGATCGGCGTCGGCAGCGCGACCAAATCGGTGCTGAGCTAGCCGCGGCGGCGAAGCGCCAGCAGGCCGCCGATAGCGAAGCCCGCCACGGCGGCGCCGACGATCAGCTGCGAGCGGTGCTCGCGGACCTGGCGGCGCCAGTCGGTCAGCTCGGCTACCCGGCCACGCAGGGCCTGGACCGAGCGGCCCAGATCGCGGCGCTGGACCTCGATGTCGGCGCGTATCTCTGCCGCCGAGCGACCGGGGGTGCCGGCGGTCATTCGTCATCCCCTTCCAGCGTGGCCCTGGTCCGCTTCGCCTCCTCGATCGCCTGCTCGGGCACCGGCGGGGAGCCCGACCGCACGGCGCGGAAGGCGGCCAGCCCGGCCAGGGCGGCGATCAGCAGGAAGATCCCCGCCTCGATGAAGAACCCAGGCCAGGTCTTGCCGTCGAAGACCTCTTCATTGAGCAGCCAGGCAATGCCCTCCATGACCAGGATCAGCGCCAGGAAGGCGAAGGCCCCGGCGGCGATCCCGACCGCCGAGCCGCGCAGGATGCTGCCGACCTTCTCGGAGATCTCGGCCTTGGCCAGCTGAACCTCGTCGCGGACCAGCGACGAGGTTCGCTCGGAGACGTCGAAGACCAGCTCGGCGACCGACTTGTCGTCCGGGTCGGTGGGCGGCGTGGCGGTCGGCTCGGCCATCGCGCCGGCTACTCCGGGGGCTCCTCTTCGAAGACTCGCCGCCAGACGATCGACGCGAGCTTCGTGGCCGCGATGCTGGCGAGCGCGCTGCTCGCAGCGAGCAGGCCGCTCCAGAGGAGGCGTTTGACTAGGTCGTTGTCCATCGCGGCCCGACCATACCTATCGCGGCTCGAGGCCGTCGCAGATCGTCGCCGTGACAAGAGTCTTTGCCTGCTCGAAGTCGGCGGCGGAAGCCGGAATCAGGTCGAAGATCCAGCCGGAGAGGAGCTGCTCGATCGCGCCGTAGAAGGACATCGAGGCGAAGTTCGGGTCGATGTCGCGGCGGAAGGCGGCCGACTCCTGCCCGTCCGCGACGATCTTGGCGATCGAGTCGTAGGCGCGGCGGATCTCCGGCAGGTGGGTGCGGCCGAAGGAGTTGGCGGCACGCGTCACCTCGACGATGATCACCTTCATCAGCTCCGGGTTGTGGCGATAGGAGTCGACGATGAAGCCGGCCACCGCCTCGAGCTTGGCGCGCGGAGTCGCCTCGCTGCTGTCGGCCTCCTCGATCGCCGTCAGCAGCAGCGACCAGCGCTCGCTGAACAGCTCGTTCAGCACCTCGTCCTTGGATTTGAAGTAGTGGTAGACGAGCCCGTAGGCGACCCCCGCCTCGTCGGCGATGTCGGCGACCCGGGTCGAGTGGAAGCCCTGGCGGGCGAAGACGCGGATCGCCGCATCGAGGATCTGGCGGCGCCGGTCGATCGCCGGCGCCTCTTTGGAACTGGCCATCAGGCGTAAGCCTCCATGGTGTGCGGCCAAACGTATGCCGTGGGGCGGCGGTTGGCGAGCGAGGGCAGCGTCTCGCGAATCCGCTCCTGCGCTGCCAGGTCGAGGTTGGCGGCGACGAAGCGCTCGCCGTCGGCGGCGGTTGCCAGCACCACCCCCCAGGGGTCGACGATCGCCGAGCGCCCGTAGGAGCTGTAGTGGGGCGGCGCCTCGCCTACCTGGTTGGGGGCGAGAACGAAGGCCTGGTTCTCGATCGCCCGCGCCCGCAGC
Organism: uncultured Solirubrobacterales bacterium; assembly: GCA_963730315.1. GTDB lineage: Bacteria > Actinomycetota > Thermoleophilia > Solirubrobacterales > 70-9 > VRUE01. Next base: position 20,818 of record CAVSRD010000006.1, read on the forward strand.
AGCGTCTCCCAGTGGTCGCGGCCGGTCGCCAGGGTGAAGGCGGAGGGGACCGCGATCAAGCGGGCGCCGCGCACGGCGAGGATCCGGTACAGCTCCGGGAAGCGCAGGTCGTAGCAGACGGTCATCCCGATCCGCAGGTCGCCGATCGCGGCGTCGACTATCTCGTCGCCCGCCCGCTCGTGGTCGGACTCGCGGTAGGAGACGCCGCCCGCGTCGACGTCGAACATGTGGATCTTGCGGTAGACGGCGAGGTCCTCGCCGCCGGGACCGATCAGCACCGAGGTGTTGAAGGACTTCCCCCCGTCCTCGCACCGCTCGGCAATGCTGCCTGCGAGCAGGTGGATGCCCAGATCGCGCGCCCAGCCGCGAGCGGCGGCGAGGCTCGGTCCCTCGAGCGGCTCGGCGCCGGCTGCCATCTCCTCGCCGGAGGCGAGCAGACTCCACTTCTCGGGCAGGGCGATCAGCTCGGCGCCGTCCACCCCCGCTGCGCGCACCAGCCGCTCGGCGGCAGCGAGGTTCCGTCCCTTGTCGGCGTCGGAGTTGAGTTGTACGACGGCTACGCGCATGCGCTCCTCACAACGCCGGGCCCCGAGCCCGGCTGACTGACCAGTCAATCGGTCTTGTCGGCCAGTATAGGTGCGTAAGCTTCCAGGAGCAGTGGCGAACACGCGCATCGAGGCGGACGGCGAGCGAAAGCAGGTCACGGTGCTGTTCGCCGACGTCAAGGGGTCGATGGACCTCGCCGAGCGGCAGGATCCCGAGCAGTGGCGCTCGATCATGCAGCGCTTCTTCTCGATCCTCGCCGACGAGGTGCGCCGCTTCGAGGGCACGGTCGACAAATTCACCGGCGACGGGATCATGGCGGTTTTCGGCGCCCCGATCGCCCACGAGGACCACGCGCGACGCGCCTGCTACGCGGCGCTGCGGATGCTCGACGAGATCGCGGAGTACGCAGCCGAGCTGCGCCGCAAGCACGGGCTCAACTTCTCGGCGCGGATCGGGATCAACTCCGGCGAGGTGATCGCAGGAGCGATCGGCGAGGCCGGCGACGGCGGCTACACGGCGATCGGTCACACGGTCGGCCTCGCGCAGCGGATGGAGGCGCTGGCCGAACCCGGCAAGGCCTACCTGACCGAGGCGGCTGCGGAGGCGGCGCGGGGCTTCCTCGAGCTGGACGATCTGGGCGAGTTCGAGATCAAGGGGGCGAGTCGACCGGTCCGGGTCTTCGAGCTGGCCGGAGTGGGCAGCGCCCGCTCGCGGCTCGACCTCTCGCGCGAGCGCGGCTTCTCGCGCTTCGTCGGGCGGGCCGAGGAGTTGGGCGTGCTGGCGAAGGCGTTGGACCGCGCCAAGGCGGGCGAGGGGGCCGCGGTCGGGATCGTCGCCGAGCCGGGCATCGGCAAGAGCCGCCTCTGCCACGAGTTCGCCGAGCGCTGCCGCGACGAGGGGATCGAGGTCTTCGAAGCGCAGGCGCAGTCGCATGGGCGCGGCATCCCCTTCATGCCGGTCCTGCAGATGCTCCGCGCCTACTTCGGGATCGCCGACGCCGACCCGGAGCGGATCGTGCGCGAGAAGATCGCCGGGCGCGCGCTGCTGCTCGACCCCGAGCTAATCGACGACCTGCCGCTGCTCTTCGACTTCCTCGGCGTGCCCGACCCCAGACGGCCGCTGCCGCAGCTCAGCGCCGATGCGCGCCAGCGGGCGCTGCGCGGCGTCGTCTGCAAGCTGGTGCACGCCCCCAACCGCCGCGAGCCGACGGCGATCGTGGTCGAGGACCTGCACTGGGTCGACGAGGGCAGCGAGACGCTGCTCGGCGAGCTGCTCGACGCAGTCGAGGGGACGCAGACCCTGGTGATCGTCAACTTCCGGCCCGAGTACGAGCCCAGCTGGTCCGGCCCGCCCGACTACCACGAGATCGAGCTGGCGCCGCTGGGGTTGGCCGACAGCCGCGAGCTGATTCGCGACCTGGCCGGCGAAGATCCCTCGCTCGACGGCCTTGCCGAGCACCTCCACGAGCGCACCGCCGGCAACCCGTTCTTCATCGAGGAGATCGTCCGCGAGCTGGTCGAGGCGGGCCACCTGGAGGGCGAGCGGGGCGCCCGCCGGCTGGTGCGCCCAATCGAGGAGGCCGGCGTGCCGGCCAGCGTCCAGGCCGTGCTGGCGGCGCGGGTCGACCGGCTCGACCCCGACGCGAAGCGCCTCCTCCAAGCCGCCTCGGTGGCCGGAAAGGAGATCCCCGAGCCGGCGCTGGCGCTGATCTCCGGGCTGGGCGAGAGCGAGGAGTGCGAGGCGGCGCTGCACGAGCTGATCGAGGGCGGCTTCCTCTACGAGGCGGAGCTGTACCCGGAGCGGCTGCTCGCCTTCCGCCACCCGCTCACCCGCGAGGTCGCGTACGGGACGCAGCTCTCCGAGCAGCGACGGGCGATCCACGCTGCCGCGGCGCGAGCGACGATCGAGCTCAACCCGGACCGGCACGACGAGCTGGCGGCGCTGATCGCCGACCACATGGAGGCAGGCGGCGAGACCCTCGAGGCGGCGCGTTGGTCGGCCCGCGCCGCCTACTGGGCCGGCCACAGCCAGCCGCGCGACGCGATGCGCCTCTGGCGCAAGACGATGGACCTGGCCGCCGAGCTGGAGGAGGGCGAGGAGAAGGATGCGCTGGCGGTGACCGCGCGGCTGCGTCAGCTCGACTACGCCTGGCGTCTCGGCATCGAGCCCGAGGAGGAAGCGCGGCTGATCGCCGAGGCAGAGGAGATTGCGACGCGCAGCGGCGACCTGCGCTCGCTGACCCTGCTGCGCACCCTGGCCGGGGGGCGTCCCGGCCGGGTGCGCAAGGGCGAGGAGTGGATCGCCACGACCGACGAGGTGAACCGCCTCGCCACCGAATCGGGCGATCACCACCTGCAGGTCGCGATCCGCGCGGCGATCGCCTATGCCCACCTCTGCGTGGCCGACTTCGACGGGGTCGAACGACTCTGCGACGAGGTGCTCGAGATGGCCGGCGTGGACCACGCCGCCGGGGCCGGGATCATCCTCGGCTGCCCGGTCGCCTGGGCGCTGATGGAGAAGGGCGTGGTGACCCGCGAGCGCGGCAAGCTCGACGAGACGGAGCGGCTCCTGGAAAACGCCCTGCGGATCGCCACCGAGCAGGGCGACCCGGAGACCGCTAGCTGGACCCGCGGCAACCTGGCGATGCTCCAGGGGAACAGAGGAGAGGTCGAGGCAGCGGTGGCGATGGCGCGCCGCAACCACGAGCTGACCGAGCGTCTCGGCGACGTCTTCTCGCGCAGCCTCTCGCTCACCCACGTGGCGGTGACCCTGCGGTCCGCCGGGGAGCACGCGGCGGCGCTCGATGCGCTCGAGGAGGCCGAGCACCTCTACCGCGGCGCGATGGGAAGCGGCGGCGAGGTCGCATCCTGGCGAGCCGCGCTGCGCGCCGAGGCGCTGCTCGGGCTTGGCAGGACGGAGGAGGCGCTCGACGTCGCCGAGTGGTCCGCGGCGGAGGCGCGCGAGAACGGCATGCTGTGGCCGCTGCCCAAAGCGCTGAAGGCGCTCGCCGCAGCGCGGGCGGCGAGCGGCAAGGAGGAGGGCGCCCGCGAGGCGCTCGACGAGGCGGCCGAGGTCGCCGAGCGCACCGGCGCCCTGCTCACCCTGCGCGAGATCCAGGAGGAGCAGGCCTCGCTCGCCGGCAGCGCGGCCGGCTGGGGCTGAGCACGGGGGACCGCGTCAGAGACCCATCGCCCGGGCCGCGATGCGATCGACGAGTCGATCGGGGAGCAGGCGGCTGATCAGCGCCTGGGCGCGGGCGTCGGCGCCGACCAGGTAACGGGTGCGCGGCCGCCTCGCGGTCAGCGCCCGCTCGATCGCCTCCGCGACCCTCTCCGGGGCGATGCCGCGCTGCGCGGTTCGCTTCGCCGCCTCGCGGAGGCGCTCGATGGCCTCGCCGTACAGCGTCTCCTGCTCGGCGGGGGCGCGCTCCGCCAGCTCGTCGGCGATTCGCAGGCCGCGCTCCCAGATCGGTGTGGCGATCGACCCCGGCTCGATCGCCACGACGTCGATCCCCCAGGGACGCAGCTCCTGGCGCAGGCAGTCGGCGACGGCCTCGAGCCCGAACTTCGCGGCGTGGTAGGGACCGCCGAACGGCAGCGCCATCCGGCCGCCGATCGAGCTGAGGAAGACGACCCGGCCACGGGCGCGGCGGATCGCCGCCAGCATCGCCTGCGTAACCACCAGCTGCGCCGTCAGGTTGAGGTCGACCTGGCGACGGAAGTCTTCGATCGGGATCGTCTCCAGCGGGCCGAAGACGGCGATCCCGGCGTTGTTGACAAGCCCGTCGAGCCCCGCCTCCCCCACCTCCTCGTCAACCCGCTGCCCGGCGGCGGCGATCTGCGCCGCGTCGGTGACATCGAGCATCAGCGGGGTCAGCCGCTCCGATCCGGCCTCGCGCAGCGACTCGGCGTCCTCGTCGCGGCGAACGCCGGCGAACACCCGCCAGCCCTTCCCGTCGAGGCGCAGCGCCGTGGCCCGCCCGATCCCCGTCGACGCCCCGGTTACCAAGACCGAATTCACGACGGCCCAGGCTAACATCGGCGCCGATGACCGAGACGGCCTTCGTCACCGGGGGATCGGGGTTCATCGGCGGCCGGCTGGTCGAGCGGCTGGTCTCCGAAGGACGGGCGGTGCGGGCGCTGGCGCGCTCCGAGGGGGCGGCCCGGCGCGTAGCCGAGCTGGGCGCCGAGCCGGTTCGAGGCGAGATCGGCGACCGCGAGTCGCTCGCCGCTGCGGCTCGGGACACCGACGTCGCCTTCCATCTCGCAGCGCAGCTCGGCGAGTGGGGGCCTTGGGTGGACTTCGAGCGCGGCAACGTGGAGGGAACGCGCAACATGCTCGCGGCCTGCGCCGAGGCCGGGGTGCGTCGCTTCGTCCACTGCGGGACCGAGGCGGCGCTGATGGCGGGCGAGCCGCTGGTCGACGTCGACGAGACCGCACCGCTGCGACCGGACTCGCGGGCACCCTACCCGGCGACGAAGGCCAAAGCCGAGCAGGCCGTTCGCGACGCCAACCGAAAGGGCTTTGCGACGATCGTCGTGCGGCCGCGCTTCGTCTGGGGCAAGGGCGATACGACGCTGCTGCCGGAGATGATCGCGACGATCGAGGCGGGCAAATGGGCCTGGGTCGGCGGCGGCCGCAACCTCACCGCCACCACCCACGTCGACAACGTGGTCGAGGGCTTGCTGCTGGGGGCCGAGAAGGGCGCACCGGGCGAGGCCTACTTCGTCACCGACGGCGAGCCGGTCGTCTTCCGCGATTTCGTCACGGCGCTGCTGCGGACGCAGGACGTCGAGCCGCCCGACCGCAGCATCCCCGCCTGGACCGCGGCGCCGCTTGCCCTGATCGCGGAGACCGCCTGGAGGCTGCTGCCCCTGCGCGGCGCTCCGCCGATGACCGCCTTCCGCTCCTGGCTGCTCACCCAGGAGTGCACGATCGACATCTCCAAGGCCCGTGCCAAGCTCGGCTACGCGCCCGTGGTCACCCGCGAGCAGGGCCTGGCGGAGCTGGGCGGAAGCGCCTGAGCGTCAGCCGCGGCCGACGCGGTGGCGCTCCAGCTCGGCTACCAGCAGCTTGGTGTGCAGGGCGGCGATCAGGTCCTGCAGGGGCTGGACGCCGGATTCGAGCATCTCGACCACGCGCTCGAGGGGAACCTCGCCGGCGAGACGATCCATAACCATCTCGACCTCCTGGCCGACCAGCTCTTCGAGCGCCTGCTTGTAGCGCAGGGTGTCGTAGACGGTGAAGCCGATCTGCTCGTCGTAGCCGCCGGCGCGGAAGCGGCTGATCGCCTCGATGATCCTCACGTCGGAGGGCGAGTAGCCGCGGCTGTTGGGGCTCAGCACCTCGATCTCCTCGAGCCGGTCGAGCACCTCCCGGGGGATGCCGTAGCGCTCGCGCACCGCGGCGACGCTGGTGCGGGTGCGCTCCTCCGCCAGCGCCCGCTCGAGGATGCGGTCCTCCAGCTCGACCAGGGCACGGGCCCGCTCGGGGCCCTCGTCGAGCACCGACCTGATCGCCCGCAACGGCATGAAGCGCTCCTCCTGCAGCTGCTTGATCAGCTTGATCCGGTCGACCAGCTCCGGCGGGTAGTAGGCCATGTTGCGGCTGGTCTTCACGCCCTCCGGCAGCAGCCCCTCGCGCAGGTAGTGCTTGATCGTCGGCACGGGCACGCCGGAGGCCTCGGCCAGCTGGCCGATCCTCATCTGCCGATCGGCCGATTTCCGGCGATAGGCGTCCGTTTTCGTCCCGTCGGCGGTCATGCGCGGAACGTGGTCGCCGAGTCGGCGCTCGGGCCGGCCGCCGCGCCGGACTCCTTCATCGCCGCGATCTGCTCGTCGTCGTAGCCGGCCTCGCGCAGCACCTCGTCGGTGTGCTCGCCAAAGGCCGGCGCGGGCCGGCCGGGGTCGCCCGGGGTGCGGCTCATCTTCACCGGCGGGCCCAGCTGGCGGACCGTGCCGAGCCGCGGCTGCTCCAGCGCGGTGACCATCTCCCGCGCCCGCACCAGCTCCGAGTCGAGCGCCTCGTCGAGATCGAGGACCGGCTCTATGCAGCAGTCGTGCTCGTCGTTGAACGCCTTCCATTCGCCGCGCGTGCGCGAGCGGAACACGCCGGCGACCTCGCGCCAGGCGTCGGAGCCGGGCGCCTCGAACTGGGCCTCGACCAGGTCGGGCCGCTCCACCCCGTTGCAGAAGGCAGCCCAGAACTTCGGCTCCAGCGCCCCGCAGGTCACCCAGCCGTCGGCGGCCTCGTACGGCAGGTAGCAGATCAGACCGCCGGCCAGCTGCTGCTCGCCGCGGCGCGGCACCTCGCCGTCGCAGAAGTAACGGCCGGCGACCAGCGCCAGCCAGGACAGCGCCCCGTCGGCCATCGAGACATCGACGATCTGGCCTTCTCCGGAGCGCCGCCGCTCGTGCAACGCCGCCATCACCCCGAAGGCGGCCGTCAGCGCACCGCCGCCGATGTCGGCGATCTGCCCGCCCGGCTGCACCGGCGGCCCGCCCCTGGCGCCGGTCAGGCCGAGCAGCCCAACCAGCCCCAGGTAGTTCATGTCGTGGCCGGCGCGCTGCGTGTAGGGGCCGTCCTGGCCGTAGCCGGTGATCGCGCAGAAGACGATCCCGGGGTTGGCCGCGCGCATCCGCTCATAGCCGACCCCGAGGCGGTCGAGGACACCGGGCCGGAAGCCGTCGAGAACGACGTCGTAGCGTTCGACCAGGCGCAGCAGCGCCTCCCGCCCTCGCTCCGTTTTGAGGTCGAGGCGGATCGAGCGCTTGCCCCGATTGAGCGCGAGGTAGAGAGCGGAGCGCGTCCCCAATGCCTGCTCCTCGTCGGAGCCGTAGTAGGGCGGAGCCCAGCGGATGTAGTCGCCCATTCCGGTGTCCTCGACCTTCAGCACCTCGGCGCCGAGGTCGGCGAGCAGCAGCGAGCAGAAGCCGCCGGGAAGCAACCGGGTCAGGTCGAGGACCCTGACGTCGCTAAGCGGGAGATCGGTCATCGTCACGAACCGGAACGCCGAGCAGCTCGCGGGCCTCGCCCACCGTCGCCGCGCGGCGGCCGACGTCCTCGGCCATCTGGCGCGCCTTGGCGATCAGCTCGCCGTTGGACTTCGCCATCTCCCCGTTCGGCAGATAGAGGTTGTCCTCGACCCCGGCCCGCACGTTGCCGCCCAGCACCAGCGCGGCGCCGAGCAGCTTCCACTGGTCGCGCGAGATGCCGATCACCTGCCACTGGTTCTCGCCCTCCGCCCCACCGGGGATCTGCTCCGACATCAGGGCGACGTTGCGAGCGGTCGGGCGGATGCCACCGTTCACCCCCATCACCAGCGAGATCTGCAACGGCGGCTCGAGCAGCCCCATGTCGATCAGCGGGTCGAGGTTGGCGACGTGGCCGGCGTCGAAGCACTCGTGCTCGGGCTTGATCCCCAGCTCCTTCATCGCGGTGAGGAACTCGATGATCGTGTCGAAGCTGTTCTCGAACACCGCTTTGAAGACGAAGTCCCGGCGCCGCTTCGAGTACTTGGCGTAGTTCATCGAGCTCATGTTGAGCGCCGCGACGTCGGGCCGCAGCGCCCGCAGGTACTGGATCCGCTTCTCGATCGGAATGCCGATCGCCCCGGTCGAGTAGTTGACGATGACGTCGCCGGCCTCGGCGCGGATCGCCTCGGTGATCGCCTCGAAGTCCTCGACCTCGTACGACGGCGTGCCGTCCGGCTTGCGGGCGTGGATGTGGATCTGCGAGGCGCCCTCCTCGACCGCCCGCCGCGCCTCCGCCCCGTACTCCTGCGGCGTGTAGGGGATCGCCGGGCACTGGTCGCGGTTGGCGATCACGCCGCTGATCGAGCAGCTGATGATCACCGGATCGTCGAAAGAGCTCATCACAACCCCCTCCCGCTCATACGGGCATCACCCCGTGCCGTTTCACGGGCTTCTCGACGTGTTTGGTCCGCGCCATGCGCAGCGCCCCGACGATCGTCGGCCGCGTCTCGCGCGGGTCGATGATGTCGTCGATCACGGCGTTGCCGGCCGCGATGTAGGGGTCGATCTGCTCGCGGACCGCGTCCAGCATCGCCTCCCGGGTCGCCTCCGGGTCCTCGGAGGCCTCGATCGCCGAGCGGCCGATGATGTTGACGGCGCCCTCCGGGCCCATCACCGAGATCTCCGCCCCGGGCCAGGCGACGATCAGGTCCGGCTCATAGGCCTTGCCGCACATCACGTAGTAGCCGGCGCCGTAGGCCTTGCGGACGATCACCGTCACCTTCGGCACCGTGGCGCGGCTGACCGCGTAGAGCATCTTCGCCCCGTGGCGGATGATCCCGGCGTGCTCGACCTTCGAGCCGACCATGAAGCCGGGCACGTCCTGGAGGAAGACGAGCGGGATGTTGAAGGCGTCGCAGAGATTGATGAAGCGCGCCGCCTTGTCGGACGAGTCGTTGTCGAGGATGCCGGCGAGCTGCTTGGGCTGGTTGGCGACGATCCCCACCGGCTGGCCGCCGAAGCGGGCGAAGCAGGTGATCAGCGTCTTGGCGAACTTCGGCTTGATGTCGAACCACTCGCCGTCGTCGACGATCTCGCCGATCACGTCGTACATGTCGTAGGGCTGGCGCGAGGACTCGGGAACGATCTCCAGCAGCTTCTCCGAGGTGCGGTCGTCGGGGTCGGCCGTGTCCGCCAGGGGCGGGCGCTGCTCGCAGTTGGGCGGGAAGTAGGCGAGGTAGCGCTTGACCGCGTCGATGCACTCCGGGTCGTCCTTCACCTCGAGGTCCCCCACCCCCGACTTGCGGCAGTGGACCTTGGCGCCGCCGAGGTCCTCCATCGAGATGTCCTCGCCGGTCACCGCCTTGGTCAGGTGCGGGCCGGCAAGCGCCATCGCGCCCTGGCCGGAGACCATCGGCACGAAATCCGAGAGCGCCGGGATGTAGGCGGTGCCCGCCGCGCACGGCCCCATCATCGCCGCGACCATCGGGATCACGCCCGACATTTCGACCTCCTCGCGGAACAGGTGCCCGGAGCCGGCGAACAGCGAGCCGGCCGCCTCCTGGATGCGGGCGCCCGCCGAATCGAGCAGCCAGACGAACGGCATCCGCTTCTGCAGCGCCATCTCGCGCAGGCGGGTCACCTTCAGCTCGCCGGTCATCCCCATCGAGCCGGCCATCACGGTGAAGTCGTAGGCGGCGATGCAGCAGGGCCGGCCGTCGACGTCGCCCCAGCCGGTGATCACGCCGTCGGCCGCCGCCTCCTTGCCCTCCATCGCCCGCTGGGCGAAGTGCGGCCGGCCGTGGATCCCCATCTCGACGAAGCTGCCCTCGTCGACCAGCAGCTCGATCCGCTCGCGGGCGGTCAGCTTGCCGCGCTCGTGCTGCTTGGCGATCTTCTCCTCGCCGCCGCCCAGCTTCGCCTTGGCGCGGCGCTCGTGCAGCTGCTCGGTCAGCTCGTCCAGCGGCGCGGTGCCGGGGAGGAGGTTCCCATCGCCTTGCTCAGCCACTCATCTTCCTTTCCATTCGGGCTCGCGCTTCTCGAAGAAGGCGCTGACGCCCTCGACGATGTCCTCGGTGCTGAAGGTGAGCGAGAGCTGCGAGCGCAGGTAGTCGAGCGCGTCGTCGACCGCCATGTCCTGCTGGCGGTACATCGCGTCGTGTCCGAGCCGCATCAGCACCGGGCTCTTCGAGGCCAGCTTGCCGGCCCAATCGGCGACCGCGGAGTCGAACTCCTCCGCCGGCACGACCTTGTTGGCCAGCCCGTACTCGACCGCCTGCTCGGCGCTCAGCCGCTCGCCCAGCAGCATCATCTCGTTGACCCTCTTGCGCGGCACGTTGCGGTAGATGATCGCCATGATCATGTAGGGGAAGGCGCCGACGTTGATCTCCGGCGTGCCGAAGGTGGCTCCCTGCTTGGCGATCAGCAGGTCGCAGGAGAGGGCGAGGCCCATCCCGCCCGCCAGCACGTGGCCGTTGGCGGCGCACAGCGAAGGCTTGCCGAGGCGCGGCATCAGCCGGAAGAACTCGAGGAAGAGGTCGGTGGCGAAGTGTTTGGCGACGAGCGGGACCTCGGCCGCGAAGCCGCCGAGGTCGGCTCCTGCGCAGAACGCCTTCTCGCCGGCGCCGGTGAGGACGACGGCGCGGGCCTCCTCATCCTCGCGTGCCCGCTTCATCGCCTCGACCAGCTCGGCCAGCATCTGCCCGGAGAGCATGTTGCGCTTCTCCGGGTTGTTCAGGGTCACCGTCGCGACCCCGTCGGCGACCTCGTACTTGACGACCTCGTAGTCCATCCCGGCCGAGCACCATAGCCGACCCGCGCAGAAAGTGAGAAGTGCTACTGTCCACGCGGCCGACCAGCGACACGAGGAGAGACATGGCGACGGCAACCACCGGCAACGGCTCCAAAGTCATCAAGCCCGACCACGCGGCCGAGCGCAAGCACATGCTCTTCACCCAGGAGCACGAAGACCTGCGCGAGTCGATGCAGTCCTGGGTCGAAAAGGAGCTCTTCCCCCACCGCAACGAGTGGGAGGAGACGACCTGGCCGCGCGAGGTGATGACCCGGGCCGGGGAGCTCGGCTTCCTCGGCCTCTGCTTCCCCGAGGAGTACGGCGGCCAGGGAGGCGACTACTACTACTCGCTGGTCCGCGCCGAGTGCATGAGCTACTCGGGGTCGGGCGGGCTCAACATGGGCTTCGTCGTCCACACCGACATGGTGCTGCCGCCGATCGAGATGCTCGGCACGGAGGAGCTGCAGCAGCGCTACATGCCGCCGGCGATCCGGGGCGAGCGGATCGGCTGCCTGGGGATCACCGAGCCCGAGGCCGGCTCCGACGTGGCTGGGATCCGCACGACGGCGATCCGCGACGGCGACGAATTCGTCGTCAACGGCTCGAAGACCTTCATCACCAACGGCGCCAGGGCCGACTTCATCGTGCTGGTCGTCAAGACCGACCCCGAGAAGGCGCACGAGGGGATCAGCCTGCTGGTCGTCGACCTGCGCGACGAGAGCGGCGAGACCGTGCCCGGGTTCAGCGTCTCGCGCAAGCTGGAGAAGATGGGGATGCACTCCTCCGACACCGCCGAACTGAGCTTCGAGGATGTCCGCGTCCCGGCCGAGAACCTGCTCGGCGAGGAGGGCAAGGGCTTCTACCACATCGCCTGGGAGCTGCAGAGCGAGCGGATGGTCGCCGCTGCCGGCGCGGTCGCCGGGGCGCAGCGGATGTTCGACCGCACCCTCGAGTACGCCAAGGACCGCAAGGCCTTCGGCCGCCCGATCGGCAACTTCCAGGTGATCCGCCACAAGTTCGCCGAGATGGCGACCAAGATCGAGGCCGCCCGCCAGTTCACCTACGCGACCGCCTGGCGCTACGCCAACGGCGAGTACCCGGTGCGCGAGATCTCCGAGGCGAAGCTCTACACCTCGCGCATTGCCTGCGAGGTAGCCGACGAGTGCATCCAGATCCACGGCGGCTACGGCTACATGAAGGAGTACGAGATCGAGCGCGCCTACCGTGACGTCCGCCTCAACCGGATCGGTGCCGGTACCGACGAGATCATGCTCGAGGTGATCGGCCGCAGCTACGGGCTGTGAGCACCCCGCCGGCTGATGGCCACGACGCCCAAGATAGATCACATCCGCTCCTACTACGCGGCGCTGAACCGCGGCGGCGCCGAGGAGGTCGCGTCCCACTTCACTGAGGACGCAACCCACTACTACACGCGCCTCGGCCCGCATCGCGGAGCGGCCGCGATCGGTCAGACGACCGAGTGGGCGGTCGCCAACATCGAAGCGCAGTGGCAGATCGAGAACGCGATCGAAGAAGGCGACCAGGCAGCGATCGAGTGGACGATGACCTGGCGCCACGCCGAGAGCGGCGAGCCGCGCCTCGACCGCGGAACCGAGTGGTTCCTGTTCCGCGACGGCAAGATCGCCGAGGTCCGCGCCTACCACCACAGCGGCCCGAAGAACCGGCAGGGCAACCTGCTCGGCTTCGACCACGCCGGTCGCGGCTACACCATGCTCGGGGGCTGAGCGCCCGGCTCGCCGCCACCCGGTGCCGGACCGTCGGGCGGCAGGCAGGTGGCGCAGAAGTCTTCGCCGAACGGCGTCAGCACGATGCTGCGGCGAACGGTGCGCGCCGTGCGGCCGCCCCGCTTCAGCGCCTCGACGACTTCAGGCTGCGCCTCCAGCACCTGGTAGCGGGACGTGTCGCGGAGCACCTCGCGCAGGAACCAGACAAGCCCCAACCGGTGAAGGTTGTTGAGGTAGGCGTAGACGCGGTCGGCGTGCCGGCAGCCCGCCTCCTCGGCGATCATCGTGCGGCCCTGGGCGATCAGCTCCGAGGCGAGCGGCAGCCCGGAGCGGATGTCGACGGAGGGCTGCGCACCGTTCTGCGCGAGGAAGCGGAGGATGCGGGCCTCGTCGGGAGCGAGGGCGTCGAGGATCCGCATGTACGCGGGGTGCGAGTCCTGGTCGAGCGTGACGTCCGCCGACTCGCGCAGCAGCTCATCGCCGCGCCGCCGCAGCGCCTCGGTCGAGAAGTCCGGCGCCTCACGCCGGGACGGCGCCGATTCCGGCGGCGGCTCGCCGTCGAGCACCTCGCGGGCGAAGCGCGAAGCGGCCCTGCCGTAGGCCGCGGCGACCGACCTGACCCCGCGCCACCCCGTGGCGGCAACGATCCGCCCCAACCCCGGCGCCGCCTGCAGCAGCTCTCTTCCCGGCCTGTCGCTCATCCGAAGATCGCCAGGTGTAGCAGGCCGGCGCCGAACCCGAGCACGGCGCCGTGCAGGTAGAGCAGCCACTCGTCCTCGCGCATCGCGGTGCGCAGCATCTCGGAGAAGTCGGCCGGGTCCATCTTGCGCATCCGCGCCGCGACGAACTCGCGGATGCCGGCGCTCTGGGCCTTGTTGAACCCCGCTTCGGCGAGCGGCGCCACCGTGTGGTCGGCGGCCTCCACCGCGACCGAGGAGCGGATCGCGTCGTACTCGCGCCGGCCGACCGCCGCGCGCACCGCCGGCCGGGTGCGGCCCACCGCCCGGTCGATCACGGGGCGCAGGACGACCTCGATCATCTGCCGGGTGCGGTCCGAGTTGGGCCCGTGCATCAAGTCCTCGGCCATGTTGCCCATCGTCACGATGTCGTCGGCGATGATGTCCGCGTAGACCCCGGCGACCTCGGGCTGGCGCTTCAGGAAGAGGCCTTGGACGCTGAGCGAGCCCACCCGCCGCGGACGGACCGGCTCGAAGATCATCCGGATCCCGAGCAGGTTGGTCGTGTAGCCGATCAGCACGCCTGCGATCGGCAGCACCCACCACTGGGTGAGGACCAGGATGGTGAGGAAGGCGGTGGGGACGCCGAGCAGGAAGCCGAAGAAGAAGCCGAAGTTGACGATGAAGCGGAGCTCCTTGCGACCCACCTCGAGGAAGATCCGGTTGGCCAGCTCCGGCTGCGCCTCGATCCGGCGGATCACCATCAGCTTCACGTCGACGAGCTCGTCGATGTGGGTGCCGATCCGCTCGGTGATCGAGCGAACGATCTCCGGCAGCTGCTCTTCGACCCGGGCGTGCACGGCCAGCCGCAGGCGCGGCGGCAGGTCGTGCCAGAGCTGCGGGCGTTCTCGCTCCATGATCCGCTCGACCAGGTCGTGGATGTCGCCCCGGGCGGTCGCGAGGATCTGCTCGGCGATCGCCTCCGGGTCGAGCTGCGCGTAGAAGTCGCTGGCCCCGCCGAGCTTCGCGATCCCCTTGTCGACCGCGATCGAGCCCATCTTCGCCGCCCGCGAGGGGACGATCCCCTGCCAGCCGATCCCGCCCTGCCCGACGCCGGGGATCTGCTGGATGCGGCGGGGCAGCAGGTTGGCGAAGGCGGCGAGGCCGGGCAGTTTGAACCCGGCGAAGCGGACCGGGTAGAAGAGCATCCACACTCCGGTCCAGTTGGTCACGTAGCCGATCGCGCCGGTGAACAGCGGGATCGTGATCAGGCTGAGCGTCTGGCTGTCCATGACGAGAGGGCCGCCACATGCGGCGCCGCGGCGAGCAGGAACATGACGCCGAAGGCGGCGCCGAGCGCCGCGTAGCCGCCGGCGACGAGGGCGATGCCGCCGAGCGCCGAGCCGAGCAGGTAGCCGAACTGGGTGGCCGCGGTGCGGATCCGCATCGCGAAGACGCGGCGCTGCGAGCAGACCGCGAGGCCGAGGGCGCTGCCGGCGATCGTCCGCGCCGCGGCGACGAAGGCAAGCAGAGCGAGGATCGCGGCGCTGACCCCGACCGAGGGGCGGTAGGCACCGAAGGCGACGGCGAGCAGCGCGGCGAGCGGCGGCAGCGCCGCGACCAGCAGGTGCGCCGCGCGGTCGACCTGACGGCGGGCGAGCAGGTTGCCGGGCAGGTAGGCGACCGCTGCGAGCCCGAGCAGGAAGCCCGCGGTGGCGGTCGAGACGCCGTAGGACTCGACGAAGAGCGCCCCGGCGAAGACCAGGGTCCCCGCCCAGGCCGACCAGGCGAACAGCTCGCCCAGCGCCCAGCCGGCGACCCGGCGGTCGTGGGAGAGCAGGCGCCAGGCGCCGACCGGGGGCTCGCGGCGGTCGTCCGTGGGGCGCATCGCGACCGCGGCCAGGGCGACCGCGCTGGCCAGGAACGGCACCGCCAGCCAGCCCCAGCGCCAGCTCAGCCCGCCGAGCAGGCCGATCGTCGGCATGCCGACGATCCAGGCCGCCGGCTGTCCGAGCAGCGCCCAGGAGAGGACGCGGGCGCGCTGCTCGGGCAACGACCACTCGGCAGCCGCGGCGAGGCCGCCGGAGAGGACCATCGCCAGGCCGGCCCCAACCGCCACCTGGGCGGCGGCGAGCACCGCGAAGCTCGGCGCGGCGGCGCTGAGCAGCGAGCCGGCGCCGAGGACGCAGAGCCCGGCGAGCAGCAGCTCCCGCAGCCCGAGCCTCGCGGAGAGCCGGCCCATCCCCACCGCTGTGAAGCCCGCAACCAGCCCGGAGATCGAGCGGAGCTGGCCGGCGGTCGCGGTCGATACGCCGAGGTCGGCGGCGACCTGGGCGAGCACCGGCGAGAGGGCGATCACCCCCGCCTGCACGGCGAACAGGCAGAGGAACAGCGCCGGCGCCGGATCAGCGCGACTCGAGCTCACCGTCGAGGGTGAAGATGCGCTGCTCGCCAAAGCCCTTGACCTCCTCGACCCCGCGCTCGCTGCAGATGAACTCCTCGCGGATCAGCTCGTGGGTCGGCTCGGTGATCGCGATCTCCATCGGCTCGGCCAGCGTCTCCATCCGCGAGGCAAGGTTCACCCCGGGGCCGAAGATGTCGTAGACATAGCGCTGCACGCCGACGATCGAGCCGACCACCGGGCCGGAGTGGATGCCGATCCGGCCCAGCCAAGGTTCGCGGTGGGAGGTGTTGCGGCGCTCCAGGTAACGGCGCATCCGCAGCGCCACCCGGGCGATGCTCTGGGCGTGGTCGCTGCTTTCCTCGGGGATCCCGGCAACCGCCATGTAGGCGTCGCCGATCGTCTTCATCCGCTCGCAGTTGAACAGCTCGACGATCCGGTCGAAGGCGGAGAAGATGTCGTTCAGCTCGGAGACGATGCTGCCCGGGTCGCGGGAGACCGCCATGTCGGTGAAGCCGACGAAGTCGAGCATCAGGACGGTCGCCTCGTCGTAACGCTGCGGCGTGACGGAGCCGAAGTCTTTCATCTCCTCGTAGACCGCCCGCGGCATGATGTTGAGGAGCAGTTTCTGCGCCCGCTCTTTCTCCCGTTTGAGGTCGCGGGTGTACTTCTCGACCATGCGAGTGTGCGAGTCGAGCATGTACTCGGCCTCCTTGCGCTTGGCGATGTCCTCGCACTCGGCGACGACCAGCTTGCGCTCGCCGAACTCGCAGCTGCGCAGCGTTATCTCGATCGGCACCTTGCGCGCGCCCTCCCCGGACTCGGCTTCGAACTTGAAGGCGCGGCCTTTCTCCAGCCGGGCGCCGGCGCGCTCGGTGTCGAGGCCGGGCAGGCGGTGATCGAGGCCGGCATCGACCTCCTCGTCGGGGCCGAACCAGCTGAAGAACTGGGCGTTCTCGAAGACGATCTCCCAGCTCTCGGGGTCGGCGACGGCGACCCCCAGCCCGAGGGTCTTCAGCAGTTCCTGGAGGAACTCGGCCTCAACGACCGGTGACGATGGCGGACTCACGCTTGCGCAGCTCCTGTCCGATTTTGGCTATGTCGTCCGATCCGAACTCGAAGTCCTCCAGCGTCTCGGTGAGCAGTTCGATCATCTCGTCGAACTCCGCCAGGGTGATCCCGAGACGGGCGTGGACATGCTCGATGTGCTCGTCGGTGTAGCTCGCTGGGCCGCCCATCAGGAAGGAGATGAAGCGGGTCTGGTGATCGATCAGTTTCGGCATCTCGATGTCCTCGAAGTGGTGGGCGATGATCGACGATTCGAGCGCCTTGTCGTAGAAGGAGGAGACGACGCGCCGCACCGACCCGAAGCCGCCGACCCGCTCGTAGATCGTCAGAGCCATTGTCGCTCCCCCCTACGCAGCCCTCGCGGCGCCAGCCTCCGCGGCCGCTTCGATGTGCCGGTGGACTTGCTGAATCACGACCGAGCCCTCGCCGACGGCGGAGGCGACCCGCTTCACCGAGCCGTGGCGCACGTCGCCGACCGCGAACACACCCGGCAGGCTCGTCTCGTGCATCTGCGGCTCCTGCCCCGGCTGCGCCGCGCCGCTCTCGGTCAGCTCGCGGCCGGTCAGCACATAGCCCCGGCGGTCGCGCTCGACCTCCGGCGGCAGCCATTCGGTCCCCGGCCGGGCGCCGATCAGCAAGAACAGCGCGTCGGCTTTCACCGTGGGGGTCTCGCCGGAGACGTTGTCGCGCAGTGTGAGGGTTTCGAGCCTTCCCTCGCCAGTACCGTCGACCACCTCGGTCTCGAGCATGACGTCGATGTTATCCGCCGCATCGATCTCGTCCCGCAGATAGCTGGACATGCTTTCGGCCAGGGTCGGGCCGCGCACGACCACGGTCACCTGGCGCGCGTAGCGGGCGAGGTGCATCGCCGCCTGGCCGGACGAGTTGCCCCCACCGACCACGAAGGCCCGCCGCCCGCTCAGCGCCTTTGCCTCGGCCGCGGAGGCGCCGTAGAAGACGCCGCTGCCCTCCAGCTCCGCCAGCGCCGGGATGCCCAGCCTCCGGTACGAGACGCCGCACGCCAAGACGACCGCCCGCGTCCTCACCTCCGACCCGTCGGCCACCTTCAGCGTGTGCCGGCGCTCGCCGGGGACCAGCTCGGCCGCTTCGCGCATCAGCAGGAAGGAGGTGCCGAAGACCCACGCCTGCTGGTAGGCGCGCTGGGCCAGCTCGGCGCCGCTGACCCCGCGCGAAAAACCGAGGTAGTTGCGGATCAAGGAGCTGGAGCCGGCCTGGCCGCCGATCGCCTCGCGCTCGATCACCAGCGCGCGCATCCCCTCCGAGGAGGCGTAGACGGCGGCAGCGAGCCCGGCGGGCCCGGCGCCGACCACGACGACGTCGAACTCGCGATCCTCACCCAGCTCGGTGCTGACCCCGAAGGCGGAGGCCAGGTCGACGTTGCTGGGATCGACCAGGATCCGCCCGTTGCGCACGCGGGCGACCGGAACCGAGGCATCCTCGCGCCCGGCCTCGGCGAGCAGCGCCCGCCCGGCGGCGGAGTCTGGCGTGTGACACGCGTAGGGAACCCCGTTGCGGCTGAGCATGTTGTGCAGCTCGTGCGTGCGTCGGGAACCGGGTTCGGCGACCAGCTCGATCTCGCCTTGCACCGAGGACTCCGCCCGCGCCCACTCGAAGAGGAACTCGGCGACGGTGCGATGGAAGAGCTCGTCCGGGGAGGCCTGCGGCTTCAGCACGTAGTAGTCGATGCGGCCGAGCGCCATCGCCTCGAAGATCGCCTCGGCGGTTGCGGTGTCCCCCCAGGCGCCCCACGCGACGAGCAGGCCCCGCTTGGCGGCGGGGTGCAGCGCCTTGGTGCGATCCAGCAGCTCGGCACCGGTCGTCCCGTGCAGCCACTGGTCGGCGAGGACCAGCGCCACCGGCTGACCCGAGTCCCGCGCCGCTTCGAGCACCTCGAGCGCCTCGGCCGCCGAGCGCGCGGCGCGGACGCTGTAGTCGCCGCCGTAGCGCCGGGTCAGCTCCGCCTCGCAGCGGGCGAGACAGTCGCCGTCCTCGTCGACCGCGAGGAGCAGCGGCCGCGAGGGCGCGGTGTCGTGGTTCGAGCCGTTATCCGGTTTGCGTTCGGTTGCATCCATGCGATGCGGCTCCGCCGCCCCCCCAGGCCGCAGACGAGACCAGGCTCGATGGTACAGAGGGGCTACCTTCCCAGCCCTGACCGTGATCAAGGACATC
Organism: uncultured Solirubrobacterales bacterium; assembly: GCA_963730315.1. Taxonomy (GTDB): domain Bacteria; phylum Actinomycetota; class Thermoleophilia; order Solirubrobacterales; family 70-9; genus VRUE01. Next base: position 39,708 of record CAVSRD010000006.1, read on the forward strand.
GGAGTCCGGGCAATCCCCCCGCCCTTCGGCGAGGAGCACGAGGAGCTGCGCGAGACGATCAGTCGCTTCGTCGCCAAGGAGATCGCGCCGCACGTCGACGAGTGGGAGGCGGCGCGCCAGTTCCCGCGCGAGCTGTACGGGCGCTGCGCCGAGCTGGGCTTCCTCGGCCTGAAGTTCCCCGAGCGCTACGGTGGCCAGGGCGGCACCTACCTGCACGATGCCATCTGGGTCGAGGAGCTGGCCCGCTCGGGCGGCTCCGGCGGCGTCGGTGCGGGGCTCAACGCCCACACCTCGATCGCGATGCCGCCGATCTTCAACTTCGGCAGCGAGGAGCAGAAGCAGCGCTGGCTGGTCCCCGGGATCGCCGGTGAGAAGGTCGGCGCGCTGGGGATCACCGAGCCGGGCGCCGGCTCCGACGTCGCCGGCATCTCCACCTTCGCGAGGCGGGTCGACGGCGGCTACGTGGTCAACGGGGCCAAGACCTTCATCACCAACGGCGTCCGCGCCGACTTCCTCGTCTGCGCCTGCAAGACGACGCAGGAGGGCGGTCACCACGGCATCTCCTTCCTGGTGCTGGAGCGCGAGATGCCCGGCTACGAGGTGGCGCAGAAGCTGGAGAAGATGGGCTGGCACTCCTCCGACACCGGCGAGCTGTCCTTCACCGACGTCGAGGTGCCGGCCGAGAACCTACTGGGAGAGGAGAACGAGGGCTTCAGGCTGATCATGGCCAACTTCGCATGGGAGCGGCTGCTGATGTCGATCGGCGCGGTCGGGGCGATGCAGCGCCTGATCGAGACCACGGTCTCCTACGCCCTCGAGCGCGAAGCCTTCGGCCGCCCGATCGGCAAGTTCCAGTCGATCCGCCACCAAGTCGCCGAGATGGCGACCCAGGCCGAGGCCGCCCGCTCCCTCACCTACAACGCCCTGCGCCTCTTCCACGAGGGCCACGACTGCATCCGCGACGTCACGATGGCGAAGCTCCTAACCCAGCGAGCCGTCCTCGAGATCGCCGACCAATCCCTCCAGATCCACGGCGGCTACGGCTACATGCGCGAGTACGGCATCGAGCGAGCGGTCCGCGACGCCCGCCTCGGCCCGATCGGCGGCGGCACCGACGAGATCATGAAGGAGATCCTCGGCAAACAGCTGGGGTTGTAGGGGGAGCTGGCAGCGCCGGACGGCATAGGATTGCCGGGTGGCCGTCCCTGCTCGCGACGCGCATCTCAACCTGGTCGAGAGCTCGCGGCGGTTGTTCGAGCTGGACCCCGGAGCGGAGATCGAGGACGGCGACGGGTGGATGTTCGGGGCGGGTCGCTCGACCCATCCGGTCGTCTCCAACGTGGCGTTTCGCCGCGAGGACGGCACCGCTCCGGGCGAGCTGCTGGAGCGGGCGCGATCGTTCTTCGGCACCCGGGGACGGGGGTTCGCCGTCTGGGCACGGGCCGGCGAGGCCGCCGACCGGGACCTGGTCGCGGCCTGCGAGAGCGGCGGGCTGAAAGCCGTCTACGAGATGCCGGAGATGGTGCTCGGCACCCCGCTCGGGGAGCGGCCCGCTCCGGAGGGGTTCGAGCTGCGGCGCGTCGCCACCGCTGAGGATGCAGCCGACTACTGGAAGGTCGCCGCATCCGCCTACGCCAGCATCGGCTTCCCGCCCGAAGTCTTCGCCTACTACGAGGACGCCGACGGGCTCTCTGCCGATCGGGTCGCGGCCTTCCTCGCCCGCCGCGAGGGCCGCCCTGCCGGGATCGCGATGACGGTCGTCAGCCACGGCGTGGCGGGCATCTACTGGGTCGGCAGCACCGAGGAGGCGCGTGGCCGAGGCCTGGGCTGGGCGGTGACCGCGGCGGCGATCGACGCGGGGTTCGAGATCGGCGCCGAGCTCGCCTCGCTGCAGGCCTCTCCGATGGGTGAGAGCCTTTACCGGCGGATGGGGTTCGAGACGATCTACGACTACCGGCTGTACCTCTGCCCCGAGCCGGGAGGGGGAGGGTGAAGCAGCGGGTCAACGTGATCACGCTGGGCGTCGCCGACCTCGAGCGGGCGCGGCAGTTCTACGAGGCGATCGGGTGGAAGACCAAGGCCGAGCCCGAAGCCGACGTCGTCTTCTTCCAGGCGGGCGAGATGGTCGTGGCGCTCTGGGATCGGGACAGGCTGGCCGAGGACAGCTGCGTCGAGGACTCGCCCGGCTGGGGCGGCGTGACGCTCGCCGTCAACCTCGCCTCGCCGGAGGAAGTCGACCGGGTTGCCGAGGAAGCGCGAGAGGCCGGGGCGACGATCGGCCGCGAGCCTGCCGAGACCTTCTGGGGCGGCTACAGCTCGGTGATGATCGACCCCGACGGCCACCCCTGGGAGATCGCCCACAACCCGCACTGGACCGTCACCGAGGGCGGCGGCGTCAGCCTGACCTGAGCCCCGCCCAAGCGTCTTTCACCGCGAGCGCCACCAGCGCTCGAGGCTTGCGACGACCAGCGGCCAGAAGCGGATCAGCAGGATCACGGCCACGATCGCGACGATCGCGATCAGGCCGCGGCCGAACAGCTGGTGGAAGAGCAGGCGCTGGCCGAGGGCGAGGGGCATCGACCGATGGTAGGGCCGACCGCCGGCAGGTAACGTTGGCGCATGGAGGAGATCCTTCCCGGCGTCTTCCACTGGAAAGCGGTCCACCCCAACCTCAAGATGGAGGTCGGCTGCCATTTCGTCGCCGGCTCGGGGACGGCGATCGACCCGCTGCTGCCGGCCGAGGGGATCGAGTGGTTCGACGACCGCGGCGTGCAGCGCGTCGTGCTCTCCAACCGACACCACCTCCGGCACGCCCCGGAGCTGGCCGAGCGCTTCTCCTGCCCGATCCTCTGCCACGAGGCGGGGCTGCACGAGTTCGCGGACGGCCCGCAGGTCGACGGCTTCGCCTTCGGCGAGCGGCTCGCCGACGACGTCGTCGCGCTGGAGATGGACGCGATCTGCCCGGAGGACACGGTGCTGCGGATCGATGCGGACGGCGGCGCCCTGCTCTTTGCCGATAGCCTGATCAGCTACGGCGCGGTCGGCTTCGTCCCCGACAGCTTGATCGGCGAGGACGCCGAGGGCGTCAAGCGCCAGATCCGCGCGCGCTGTGCCGCGCTCCTCGACGAGGACTTCGAGCACCTGCTCTTCGCCCACGGCGATCCGCTGATCGGCGGCGGCCCCGACGCCCTCCGGTCCGTCGCCGAGGGCTGAGGCCTCCCACCCACCGCGCTAGCTTCCGCGGAACCGATCCACCGCGATGAGGAGGCGCCGATGCTGTCCTGGCTGGCCAAGAAGATGATCGCCCGCAACATGGCGAGGGCAAGCGCCGGAGACCTTGGGCCGACCCTGAGGTTGGACGCCGAGGACATCCGGTTTCGCTTCCCCGGCGACAGCTCCTGGGGAGGCGAGTTCAGCGGCAAGGCCGAGCTGGAGCCCTGGTTGCGGCGGTTCGCCGACGTCGGCATCCAGATCTACCCGGACGAGGTCGTGCTCAAGGGCTTTCCCTGGAACCAGACGATCTGCGTCCGGGGCCGCGACCACCTCGACTCGCCGGGGGGCGAGCGGGTGTACGAGAACCGCTACGTGATCTGGGGGCGCATCTCCTGGGGACTGCTGCGCGAGTACGAGGTCTACGAGGACACGCAGAAGGCCAAAGCGCTCGACCACCACCTCTCGTCGATCGGCGAGCTGCCCGGGCAGCCGACGAAGGAGGGGGACGCCTGACCGGCCCTACCCGAAACCGAGGCGACGCTCGGCCGCGCCGCGGCCGTGCCGCGCTGGGAGCGATCGCCTTGGCCCCATGCCTGCTCGTTATCGCGCAGTCGGCCGGCCTCTCAGCCGGCGCCGCTCCCCCGCAGCGGCTGCGGCCCCGCATTGCCCGCTGGCCGATCCCCTTCGGGCCGAAGCGCAAGCACCAGATGGCCGCCTACTCGCTGCGCCACTACGGCGAACGGACCTGGCGCCTGCGACATCCCCGCGCGATCGTCGAGCACGTCGCGGTGGCCGCCGGCGCCGGCGGCGTCTACAACGCCTTCGCCCCCGACGTCCCCGACCCGGAGCTGCACGAGCTGCCCAACGTCTGCGCCCATTTCGTCGTCTCCTCCACCGGGCGCATCTTCCAGCTCGTCAACCTGCGCACCCGCTGCCGCCACACCGTCGGGCTCAACTGGACGGCGATCGGCATCGAGCACACCGGCTTCCGCGACGCCGACGTGCTCGGCGATCGCCGCCAGCTCCGCGCCTCGCTGCAGCTGACCCAGTACCTGCGCTGCCGCTTCCGAATCCGTGTGCGCAACGTGATCGGCCACAGCGAGAGCCTGCGCTCCCCCTTCCACCGCGAGCGCATCGCCCGCCTGCGCCACCAGACCCACGGCGACTGGAGCCACGGCTCGATGCAGGTCTACCGCCGCAAGCTGCGGCGGCTGGGGCCCTGCTGAGCGCTTGCCGCGACTCGCTCGTCTCCCGAAGGAGTGTTCGAGCGGCGGCGGCCCTTACGATCCCGGCGTGATCTACCTATTGCGACACGGCGACGCCGAGCGGGGCGAGGGGGACGACGCCGCACGGCGGCTGACCCCGAAGGGCGAGCGACAGTCGGAGGCGGCCGGGCAGGCGTTGGCGGCGCTCGGCATCTCGATCGACGCCTGCATCACCAGCCCCAAGGTGCGAGCGGCCGATACGGCGCGGCTCGCCTGCCGGGCCCTGGGAATCGAGCCGGAGGTGGCCGAGGAGCTGAGCGGAGGCGGCTTCGACTCGCAGGGGCTGGTCGCCGGCCGCGGCGAGACGATGCTGGTCGGCCACAACCCCGACTTCGCCGACGAGATCGCTCGCCTCACCGGGGCCGCGGCGAAGCTCCGCAAGGGCGGCCTGGCGATCGTCGACGACGGCACGCTGCTGGCCCTGCTGCGGCCTGCCGAGCTGGCCGCGATCGCAGGCGCTTCGGCCTGAGGGGCGCCTCGCCGCCAATCTGTGGAGGTGCCCCGGCCGCCCATGGGAGGTCGAACGGCCGGGACGCGATTTGTCGGAACCTCTGCTGACGCCTATTTGCCCTGTTTCCCGTTGCGCGATCCCTTGTCTATCAGACGCTTCGCCTCGAAGGGCTGGTCACCGGGATCTTTGCGTGGCAGGCGCGCCTTGACAAGGACCCAGTCGCCGACCGCGACATCGCTTTGGTCGCGCTGGCCGTCGCCGTTGACGTCGCGGACGACGATCCGCGCACCGGAGAGGTCGAAGGAAACCGTCTGGCCGACGAAGCCCCCCTTGCGGACGCGCGAGTTGCCGTGCTTGACGTCGATCGAGTTTTTGCCGGCGTAGTAGCCCTTGAAGACCCAGGCGACTTCGTTGAGCCCGTGGCCTTTCCCTTTCCCGTGATCGCCCTGGTGACCTTTGCCTTGGCCATTGCTCGCCACAGCCCCTGCCGGGCCGGCGAGCGCCGCAACGCCCAGCGCGACCATCAAGCTCCTCTTGAAGCCGTTCACGTCCGCTACCTCCTTGTCGGACCTCATCAGTAAGGTCGGCTTCCGTCAGCCATCTTAGACCTTCGTCGGCCTCAACCCTGAAACGATGGGGGTGCTCGATTGTCAGGGCCGACTTCCGGCTCGACTGGCCGGCCAGCCGGGATCGCTCCGTTCCTTGTAGCCTCAGCGGCCGATTTGACGATCTAGAAGGAGAGCGGAATCCGATGGGACTTCTTGATGGGAAAGCGGCGATCGTCACCGGGTCCGCCCGGGGGATCGGCCGGGCCACCGCGGAGCTGTTCGCCAGCGAGGGCGCCAAGGTGCTGATCAACGACCTCGACGCGGACGTCGCCGAGCAGGCGGCCGGTGAGATCGATGGCGAGACGGCCGTCCACGCCGGCGACCTGACCAAGCCCGACGCGGCCGACCAGCTGGTCGCCGCCGCGGTCGACGCCTTCGGCGCGGTCGACGTCGTCGTCAACAACGCCGGCTACACCTGGGACGGCGTCGTCCACCGGATGACCGACGAGCAGTTCCAGGCGATGCTCGACATCCACACGGTCGTCCCCTTCCGGATCACCCGGGCGCTCGCCCCGCACTGGCGCGAGGCCGCGAAGGCGGAGATCGGCGAAGGCAAGGAGATCTTCCGCAAGCTGATCAACGTCACCTCGATCTCGGGGACGATGGGCAACGCCGGCCAGGTCAACTACTCGGCCGCCAAGGCCGGGGTGGTCGGACTGACCAAAACGCTGGCCAAGGAGTGGGGCCAGTTCAAGGTCAACGTCAACGCGGTCGCCTTCGGCTTCGTCGAGACCCGCCTCACGGCGGCCAAGGAGGCCGGTGGCGAGATGACCTCGCCGAGCGGCGAGAAGATCGAGCTGGGCATCCCCGAGCAGATGCGGGCGATGGCCTCCGCGATCATCCCGCTCGGCCGTCCCGCCCAGCCCGATGAGGCGGCCGGCCCGGTCCTCTTCCTCGCCTCGCCGCTCGCCAACTACGTGCACGGACAGATCCTCAACGTGACCGGCGGCCAGTTCGGGGGGATGTACACCTGAGCCCCACAGCGACAGAGGGCAGGCGCCCGCCCCGCTACCTGGACGTTGGGGACAGGATCTGGCCTGCCCTCCGTCGCCTGATGGGGGTGCACACGTTCCTCTACCGCAAGACGGGCGGGCGGCTCGGGCACCGGGTGCCGGGCGTCGGCCCGCCGATGCTGCTGCTCGACCACGTCGGCGCGAAGAGCGGGGCGAAGCGGACTTCGCCGCTCCTCTACATCCCCGACGGCGAGGACGTGGTGATCGTCGCCTCCAAAGGCGGCTACCCCAAGCACCCGGCGTGGTTCCACAACCTCAAGGCCAACCCGGACACGACGGCGCAGATTGGCCCCGAGCTGCGCCCGGTCCACGCCCGCGTCGCGACGCCGGAGGAGCGGGAGCGGCTCTGGCCCAGGGTGGTCGACGGATACAGCGGCTACGCGGACTACCAGGCGCGCAGCAAAGGGCGGGAGATCCCGCTGGTCATCCTCGAGCCGCGCTAACGCCGCTCCTCCGCGATCGGCTCGCCGCCCTCGCCGGCGATCGCCTGCGGCGGCCACGGACCGGCCCAGTCGTCGCGGGCGCCGTCGATCGTGATCGTCGTCCCCGAGAAGAAGTCGCCGGCCGGTGACGCCAGGTAGGCGACCAGCCAGGCCATCTCCTCGGGCTCGCCGACCCGGCCCAGCGGCACCGAGCGCTCGACATTCTCGACCACCGCCTGCGGGTACTTGGTGCGCAGCGTCTCGGTTCCGAACTGCCCCGCAGCCAGCGCGCAGAGCCTGATCCCAAAGCGCGACCACTCGATCGCCAGGGTCCGCATCATGTTCTCGACCGCGGCCCGGGCAGCGCCGGAGTGGACCATCCCCGGCATCCCGTTGTGTGGCGAGAGGGTGACGCTGAGAACCTTGCCGCCGCCCTGCGGGATGAACGCCTTGGTCGCCGCCGCGTGGGTCATCAGCCAGGTCCCCTGCACGTTCAGCTCGATCACCGTGCGAAACCCTTTCGGGGTGATCGCTTCGGCCGGGCTCATGAACTGGCCGCCGGCGTTGTTGACGAGCACGTCGAGGCGACCGTGGCGCTCCAGCAGGCGGTCGAACAGCCGCTCCACCGCGTCCTCGTCGCGGATGTCCATCGCTTCGCGCTCGAAGCCGCCAGGCAGCTTGGCGGCCAAAGCCGCCGTCTCCGCCAGCGGCTCCTCGCGCCGCCCGCAGCCGACTACGGTCGCGCCGAGCTGCGCCAGCTCCAGCGCCGTCGCCCTGCCGAGGCCGCTGCCGGCGCCGGAGACCAGACAGACCTGCCCGTCGAGCAGGCCGGGCCTGAAGATGCGCGAACGGGGGCTGCCAGCCATCGCCGCTCAGCCTATAGGCGACTCGAGGCCGGGTAATGTGATCCCGCGATGAAGGTGCACGTGGAGGCCAAACCGCTGCACGAGCCGCTCGCCGGCGGCACCCCGGGGGCGACGGTCGGCATCGAACCGATCCTCGCGGGGGCGGTCGGCTGGCCGCGCACGATGATGGAACGACCCGGCGGCCGCTTCGAGACGCTGAAGCTGCTGCGTGACCTGCTCACCGGCAGGCAGGACACGACCGTCCCCTGCCCGGCCTTCCTGATCCGCCACCCGAGCGCCGGGGCGATCCTGGTCGACACCGGCCTGCACCCCTCGATCGCAACCGACGGCCGGGAGAACTTCGGCCGGCTCGGCGCCCGCTTCGCCAAGCCGTCGCTGGAGCCCGGCGCCGACCTGCCGGCCCAGCTTCGCAAGCGCAGCCTCGACCCAGCCGAGGTCCCGGTGGTCGTGATGACCCACATGCACATCGACCACACCTCGGCGATCTCCGAGTTCCCCAACTCGACCTTCGTCGTCAGCGAGGTCGAGTGGGAGGCCGCGACGGTCGGCCCGAAACCGCTGCTGAACGGCTACCGGCGCGCCCACTTCGACTTCGCCTTCGACTACCGGACGGTCGACTTCGACCGGGGCGGGATCGACTCCTACGCCAGCTTCGGCCGCTGCTTCGACCTGTTCGGCGACGGCTCGATCCGGCTCGCCTACACGCCCGGGCACAGCGCCGGCCACACGTCGGTGATCGCCCACCTCAAGGAGCGCGACTTCGTGATCGGCGGCGACGCCGTCTACACCGAGGGCCAGCTCGAGGGCACCGCGCCGCTGGCGCCGCGCCCCTTCGATCCGCACAACTACCGCCGCTCGATCCAGGAGCTGAAGCTGTTCCGGCGCGAGTTCCCGCAGGCGGTCGTCACGCCGGGGCACGATCCGAGCTTCTACGAGAAGCTCGGCGCCCGCTACGAGTAGCGGCGACCCCCTCGTACATCCTCCGCACGTCGGCGAAGACCTCGCTCGCAACCTCCATCTGGCGCTCGCGGCTGGGCGAGTGCTCGACCTGGAAGCTGCGCGGCTCGCCGAACTGCACCGTGATCCTCGGGAAGCTGAAGCGCTTCCAGCGCCGCACGTTGGCCGAGCCGTGGATCGCGACCGGCACGATCGGCACCCCGGACTCCAGCGCGATCCGGCCGATCCCGGGTTTCGGCTCGCCCAGCTCGCTGCTGCGCGAACGTCCCCCCTCCACGTAGACGAGCAGCATTTCGCCCTGGTCGATCAGCTCGAAGACGGTCTTGAAAGCCTCCTCGTCGTGGTGGCCGCGGCGCACCGGGAAGACGCCGCCGTGTTTGAAGACGTAGGTGAGGACGGGCGGGCCGAACATCTGCGATTTCGCCATGAAGCGGATCTTCCGCCGCAGGAAGACCCCGGCGAAGAAGTGGTCCATCTGGCTGAAGTGGTTGGGGGCGAGGACCAGCGCACCGCTCTTCGGAACGTTCTCCACGCCGATCGCCCGCACCCGGTAGAGCAGCAGGGTCGGCAGCGTGACGAGGATGCGGACTAAGGGGTAGGTCCAGCCGACCCCCCTGCGGGCCGCCGCGTGGAACTGATCGAAGTACTCCGCCGGGCGGTCGTCCTTGTAGACCTGTGGCTTGATGTCGGGCATTGGTGGCGGGACGGGGACGGGTGGCGGCCGGGCGGCCGTCGCACTGGCTACCCCCTGCCCAGGCGGCGGTTACGCGGCCCTCGCCGCGGTTGGCGACGCTCAGGATGCCCAGGCCCGCGACCGCTCGAGGGCGCGGTGCCACTCGCCGAGCAGCCGCGCGCGCTCCGCCTCCCCCATCCGTGGCTCGTAGCGAGCCGCCTCGCGCCACATCCGCGACACCTCTTCGGCGCTCCAGCGCCCGGTCGCGATCCCGGCCAGGTAGGCGGCGCCGAGCGCCGTCGTCTCGGCGATCTCCGGCACCACCACCGGGACGCCGAGCAGGTCGGCCTGGAACTGCATCAGCCAGCGGTTGGCGACCGCGCCGCCGTCCGCCTTCAGCTCGGCCAGCAGCCGCCCCGAGACCGCCTCCTCGGCGCGCACCGCGTCGACCGTCTGGTAGGCGATCGCCTCCAGCGCCGCCCGCGCCAGCTGGGCGCGGCCGCTGCCGCGGGTGAGGCCGACGATCGTGCCGCGCGCGTAGGGATCCCAGTGCGGCGAGCCGAGCCCGGTCAAGGCCGGCACGAAGTAGACGCCATCGTTGCCGTCCAGCGAAGCGGCGAGCGCCTCGCTCTCCGCAGCATCGCCGAGAATCCCGAGGCCGTCTCGCAGCCACTGCACGGCTGCCCCGGTGACGAAGATCGAGGCCTCGAGCGCGTAGGCGGCCTGCTCCGCGGGCGCGCAGGCGACCGTGGTCAGCAGGCCCTCGGCCGGCGGCGGCGGCTCCGAGCCCGTGTTGAGCAGGACGAAGCTGCCGGTGCCGTAGGTGTTCTTGGCGCTGCCCGGCGCGTGGCATGCCTGGCCGAACAGGGCCGCCTGCTGGTCGCCGGCGATCCCCGCCACCGGCACCGCGCCGCCGAACTCGCCCGTCGTGCCGTAGAGGTGGGCGGAAGGCAGCGGCTCGGGCAGCCGCGCCTCCTCGACGCCGAGCATCTCGCACAGCTCCGCATTCCAGGCGAGGCGGTGAACGTCGAACAGCATCGTCCGCGAGGCGTTCGTGTAGTCGGTCGCGTGGCGGCCGGTCAGCTTGAACAGCAGCCAGGCGTCGATCGTGCCGAAGACCGCCCGCTCGGCGCCCGCGGCGTTGCGCAGCAGCCACTCGATCTTCGTGCCGGAGAAGTAGGGGTCGAGGACGAGGCCGGTCCGCTCCCGGACCAGCCCCTCGCGCCCCGCCGCTCGCAGCTCGTCGCAGCGCGCCGCGGTGCGCCGATCCTGCCAGACGAGCGCCCGGTGGACCGGCTCGCCCGTCTCCGGGTCCCAGGCGACCACCGTCTCGCGCTGGTTGGCGATCCCGATCCCGTCCAGCTCCGCCCCGTCGATTCCGGCGGCGGCGATCGCCTCGGCCGCCACCCGCCGCGTCACCTCCCAGATCTCCGTCGCATCGTGCTCGACCCAGCCTGGCCGCGGGAAGTGCTGCTCGAACTCCGAGTAGGCCCGTCCCGCGACCCGCCCCTCGGCGTCGAAGACGAGGCAGGTGGTCCCGGTCGTCCCCTGGTCGATCGAGAGGATCACGGCGAGGCGGGAGGGGGCGGGAGCACCGCCGACAGGCTATCCGGGCGGCCCGATTTCCGTGCTCGCTCTCGGAGCGGCCGTCGACCCACTCGACCAGCGAGCGGACAGAAGCGTTAGCGGCGGGAAAAATAGGCTAGTACGAAGTCAGCGAGCTGGCGGGCGCGGTGCGCGAAGCCGGCGACGGAGCGGCCGGTGGCGCGGTGTGAGATGTCGACCTCGTACTCCCGCAGGCGATAGCCGGCGCGAACCGCGTCGATCGTCATCCCGACCTCCATCCCGTAGCCGCGCGCGAAGGGCAGCATGGCGCGAAGGACCTCGACCCGCATCGCCCGCTGGCCGGAGATCGGCGCCGCCGCCTCCAGCCCGCAGCGGCGGCGGATCGCCCAGCGGGCGAAGCCGCGAGCGACCCCGAAGCCGCCGCCGACCCGGCGACTGAAGGCGGCGACGGCGACGTCGCACTCGTCCCGCTGCACGGCCGCGACCAGGGGCAGAAGCTGCGCCGCCGAGGCCCCGAGGTCGGCGTCGCAGAGGAGGATGAGCTGCGGCGCCGGCTCTTCGCTCAGCGCCGCCTCTGCCGCCGCCGTCACGTTGGCGCCCTTGCCATGCGGGCGGCCGCGGCTGACCACCCGCGCACCGGCCGCCAGCGCCGCCTCGGCGGTGCCGTCGCCGGAGGCGTCGTCGGCGACCCAGAGCGCTGCCCCGGGGAAAGCCTCGCGCAGCGCCGCCAGCGTCTCCCCGATCCGGTCGGCCTCGTCGCGCGCGGCGACGATCACGGCGAGCGGCTCGTCGGGGCGGTCGGCGGGCACGGCAGGCATTCTCCCGGTAGACGCGCCGGGAGTTAGACACCGCTGTGGGCACTGAATCGCCGGCACGTCCGTCCGAGCCACCGGGGCGGCGGATATTGTCCCGCCCCATGGCGGACATCGAGGCTCACATCACCGGCAACGTGTGGAAAATCGAGGTCGGGGTCGGCGACGAGATCGAAGACGGCGACACGGTCGTCATTCTCGAGTCGATGAAGATGGAGATCCCGGTCGAGTCCGAGGACGACGGCACCGTGAAGGAAATCCGCTGCGAGGAGGGTCAGTCGGTCAGCGAAGGCGACGTCCTCGTAGTGCTGGAGTGAGGCGGGAACCGCTGTGACGAGCGAGCGGTTCGCCGGCGGCAAGCTCCTGCTCGACACCCCCGCCGAGGCGGTCGCACGCATCGTCATCTCCAACCCGGAGCGGCGCAACGCGCTCGATCACGAGATCCTCGATGCGCTGGCCGAGACGCTGCCGCTGCTCGATCGGGAGATCGAGACCCGCTGCGTGCTGATCACCGGCGACCCGCCGGCCTTCTCTGCCGGCTACGACATCGCCTCGATTCCCAGCCAGACATTCGAGCGGGACGCCGAGGCGCTGGTCGCCCACCCCTTCCACGCGGCAATGGAGGCGATCGCCAAGCATCCCTGGCCGACCGTCGCCGCAATCAACGGCCACTGCCTCGGCGGCGGCCTCGAGCTGGCGATTACCTGCGACCTGCGACTCTGCGCCGCCGGCGCCAAGCTGGGCATGCCGCCGGCCAGGCTCGGCCTCGTGTACGGCCACACCGGGCTGCGCAAGTTCCTCGACACGGTTGGCCTGGCCCGGACCAAGGAGCTGTTCCTGACCGGGCGCAACTTCGAGGCGCGGCGCGCCGAGCAGATCGGGCTCGTCCACGAGGTGTTCGAGGCCGAGGAGTTCGAGGACGCCGCGGTCGAGGCGGCGAGCCGGATCGCCGCCAACGCGCCGCTCTCGATGCGCGGCAACAAGCGGGCGATCGAAGTGCTCAACGAGAACGCGACCCTCAGCGAGCAGCAGGAGGCGAGCCTGATCGCCCTGCGCGAGTCCTGCTTCGCCTCCGAGGACTTCCGCGAGGGAATCGCCGCCTTCGCCGAGAAGCGCAAGCCGCGCTGGAAGGGACAGTGACGGCGAAGCGGCAGCCGTCGCCGTGAGCGCCGCCGCGCGAGCCGAGCTGGCCGCCGCCGACCCGACGATGGCGGCGCTGATCGAGCGGATCGGCGAGATCGACCTGGAGACGCGGCTGCGGCGCCGCAGCGAGGAGCGGCCAACCGACGCCTACGGGGCCCTGCTGCGGGCGATCGTCGGCCAGCAGCTCTCGACCAAAGCGGCGCGGACGATCTATCGACGGGTCTGCGAGCTGTTCGGCGGCACGACGCTGTCGCCCGAGCAGCTCCTCGAGGTGAACGAGGAGGATCTGCGCGCCGCCGGCCTCTCCGGCCGCAAGGTCTCCTACGTCCGCGACCTGGCCTCGCACGTGCTCTCCGGCGAGCTGGAGCTGGACAGCCTCGGCGAGCTTTCGGACGAGGAGGTCGTCGAGGAGATCGTCGCGGTGCGCGGGCTGGGCCGCTGGACCGCCGAGATGTTCCTGCTCTTCCACCTCGAACGGCCCGACGTCCTCTCCGGCGGTGACCTCGGCATCCGCAAGGCGGTGCAGATCGAGTACCGGCTGGCGGAGATGCCGGCGCCGCAGCGCGTCCAGGAGCTGGGCGAGGCCTGGCGCCCCCACCGCAGCCTCGCCTCGCTCTACCTCTGGGAGTCGCTCGCAAACGTTCCTGCCGGGTAAACGAGTGGCGAGTGGCTGCCGACAAGAGAGGCATGCGCTTTCGTTTCTGGCTTGGATACGCGGTGGTCGCCGCGATCGCGATCGCCTCGTTGGCCCTCGCGCTGCTCGTCCACGACCGCGAAGACCAGAGCTTCGAACGGATGCAGCGCGACGAGGCCGTCCGTTCGGCGCGCCAGGCTGAAGCGCTGGCGGCGCTCTCGGTCAGACAGCTCGCCAGCTCCGCCGCCTTCTTCCAAGCTGACGAGCAGGTCAGCGCGCACGAGTTCCAGGTGATCGCACGCTCGCTGCTCGAAACCGGCGCCCTCCGCGCGACCGCCTTCGTGCAGGCGGTGCCCGGCTCTGCCCGGCGGCGCTTCGAGCGAACCCACGACTTCCCGATCGTCCGTCGGACCCGGCTCGGCACCCTTCGCCGCGAGGGGCGCGGGCGCGCCTACTTCCCTCTGACCTTCTCGGCCACCCGAGCCAAGCCGCCGGTGACGGTACCGCTCGGCTACGACCTCGGTGCCGACCCGATCCGCGCCACCGAGCTGCTCGACGCCCGCGACAGCGGGCGACCGGCCGCCACCCCGGTGGTCCACCTGCCGCTCGGCGGTACCGGGATAAACGTGTTCTGGCCGATCTACCGCGACGGCTCCCCGACCGCGACGGTTGCCGAGCGCCGCGCCGCGCTGGTCGGCTTCGCGGTCGGCAGCTTCGAGGTCTCCGACCTCGCCGCGGCGGCGACCACCGCGCTGCCGGACCAGGTCGACGTGCAGCTCCGCGAACGCGGGCGGACTGTGACCGGCGACTCGCTCGCTCGCGGCGAAGCTGCGGCTGCTCCGATCCGGATCGCCGATCGGGCCTGGCTGCTGGTCGTCCGCGACCCCAGCCGCCCGGGGATCGGCCTGCCGGCCCTGATCGCCGTCGTCGGCATCTCGCTGGCGGCGCTGCTCACCGCCCTGGTGCTGATCTGGAGTCGCAACGAGCGGATGCAGGAGCTGAAGCGGCAGGCCAGCCAGGACCCGCTGACCGGCCTCAAGAACCGGCGCCGCTTCGAAGAGGACCTGCGGACCGAGATCGCGCGCAATCGGCGCGACGGCGGCGAAGCGGCGCTGCTAATGCTCGACCTGGACAACTTCAAGCGGGTCAACGACACCCTCGGGCACCCGGTCGGGGACCGGGTGATCGCCGAGATCGCCAACGTGCTGAGGATGCGGATGCGCGTAACCGACGTGGTCGCCCGCCTCGGGGGCGACGAGTTCGCGATCGTGCTGCCGCATTGCGACGCCGCCGAGGCGCGGTCGGTGGCGGAAGCTATCGCGACGGCGATCCGCGAGCACGCGCCGCGCGAGGAGGGCGTGCCGCCGATCACCGCCAGCGTAGGAATCGTGACGTTCCGCGCCGAGCCTGAGCTGAGCAGCGAGGTGCTGGAGGTGGAGGCCGACGCCGCCCTGTACGAGGCGAAGCGGGCGGGGCGCGACGCGGTGCGCGTCGCCGGCGAGAAGATCGTGCCGCTCGGCGAGCGTCTCAGCGACAGCGGCAAGGTCGCCTAGCCCCCGCCGCCGGCGAGGCGGTGGCGCAAGCGGAGCACGCGGCCGGCGGCTTCTTCGAAGGCAGCGCGCGGCAGAGCGCCGGAGCGAAGCCGGAGCATCAGGGCCCGCTGCGCGCGGCTCGCTTCGCCGGGCTCGGTGAAGAGCAGCAGGTCGACGCCCGCCCGGACCGCGGCCAGCCCGGACCTCACCGGTCCGCCGAACGAGCGGACGGCGACGGTGCCGAGCGCATCGGTTATCGAGACCCCTTCGAAGCCCAGCCGCAAGCGCAGCTCGCCGGTGGCGATCGAGGGGGCGAAAGCAGCCGGCTTCGCCGAGAAGGCCGGGTAGATCGCCGTGCTCAGCATCACGATCTCACCGCCCTCAGCGATGAAGCTCCGGTAAGGAGCCTCGTCGACCCGCCGCAGCGTTCGCTTCGAGAGGGGAATTCGCTGCACCGCATCGTCGGTGTTGAGACGCGCCGAGCCGAAGCCCGGGAAGTGCTTGCCGGTGGCCGCCACCCCGCCGGCCTGCAGGGAGGCAGCGAAGGGGACCGCAGTCGCGGCGACCCGGCCGGCAGTCGAGCCGAAGCCGCGGTCGGTCTCGGCGATCGTCCCGCCCGGCCGAGTGACGTCGAGCACCGGGGCGAGGTCGACGTTGACGCCGACGTTGGCCAGATTGCGCGCCGTACGAGATCCCTGTTCGCCGCTGAAGGCGGCTCCGCGGGCCCCCATCTGCCGTGCCGAGGCGCTCGGCGCCCCGTCTAGCCGCTTCACCGACCCACCCTCCTGGTCGGTCATCACCAGGACCGGGTCGCGCAGCCCCGCTGGCCTGGGGATCGCCTGGAGGCGGTCGATCAGGCGCCGGCCGGCGGCCCGGCTTGGCAGGTTCTGGGAGAAGAGGACGACGCCGGCGACCCGGCCGGCCCGAATCATCCGCTCGACCGACGCGGGCAGCCGTGCCGAGGAGAAGCCGAGCACGATCCGCTGGCCGGCGAGCTGGCTCGCGGTGAGCCGGCTGGCGGCGCTGGGCCCCGGTGGAGCGCCGTCGCCGAGCGCGACCCCGAGCGCGAAGGCACCGGCTGCCAGGCCGCACACGGCGGCGGCTGCGACCCGCCGCCTCCTCTTGGCCGTCGCCGCCGCCACGCATCGCGATCTTACGAGCACCGGGACTCCGGCGCTCAGGCGTCCGGCCGGGCTCCTAGCCTTGCGCCGCAATGCAGCCCCTGATCACCTTCGAGGAGGCCCTGGCGCTCGGCGATCTGAGCGATCACGAGGAGATCGGCGAGCTGGTCGAACGGGCCTGGAAGGTGCGTGAGGAGAACTTCGGCGACTCGACCGACATGTGCTCGCTGGTCAACGCCAAGTCGGGCGGCTGCGCCGAGGACTGCGGCTTCTGCGCCCAGTCGCGCTACGCCGAGGCGGACACGCCGATGCACGCGATGATGGACCCGGAGCAGATCCTCGAGCACGCGCGGGCGGCAGAAGCGGCGGGTGCCCACCGCTTCTGCATGGTCACCCAGGGCCAGGGCCTCTCGAACCGCGATTTCGAGAAGGTCCTCGAGGGGGCGAAGCTGGTCGCCGAGCACACCGGCCTGAAGCGCTGCGCCTCGATCGGCCACATGTCGGCGGAGCGGGCAAAGCGGCTGCGCGAAGCCGGGATCCAACGGGTCCACCACAACGTCGAGTCCTCGCGCTCCTATTACCCCGAGGTGTCGACGACGGTCCGCTACGAGGGCCGGCTGCGGACAATCGACGCCGTCAAGGAGGCCGGCCTGGAGACCTGCGTCGGCGGCATCCTCAACCTCGGCGAGTCGCCGCGGCAGCGGGTTGAGATGGCCTTCGAGCTGTCCGCGCTGGAACCGACCTCGGTGCCGATCAACCTGCTCAACCCGCGGGCGGGGACGAAGTTCGGCGACCGGCCGCTGATGGACCCCTGGGAGGTCGTCAAGTGGGTGGCGATCTTCCGCCTCGTCATCCCCGGCGCCCTCTTCCGCCTCTGCGGCGGCCGGGTCGAGAACCTCGGCGAGCTGCAGCCGCTGGCCGTGAAGGCCGGCCTCAACGGCGTGATGATGGGCAACTTCCTGACCACCCTCGGCGCCGAGCCGGAGGAGGACCGCGCGATGTTCGAGCAGCTGGGGCTGAACGTCGCGCGCCAGACCGACAACGGCGCCAACCCACGGCCCGACAACCGCTCCGGCTGGCTCGAGGGCACGACGCCTAGGACGCCGATCGACGAGCTGGTCGACCGGCAGGAGGAGGCCAATTTCTGGGACCCCTCGACCCAGCTGCGCGTCGTCAAGAAGGCGAAGAGGCCTCCGCCCTACCCCGAGGTCCCGTCGAAGGCGGCATGACCGACGTCACGGAGCGGCTGGAGGAGCTTCGCGACAGGGGGCTTTACCGGCGGCTGCGCCTGGTCGAGGGGCGGCAGGGCCCGCGGGTGCTGCTCGACGGCCGCCCCGTCCTGCTCCTCTGCTCCAACAACTACCTCGGCCTGGCCGACCACCCGGAGGTGCGCCGCGCAGCGGCCGAGGCGGCGATGCGCTGGGGGGCCGGAGCCGGGGCGTCGCGGCTGATCTCCGGCAACATGGAGCCGCACCGCCGGCTGGAGGAGCGACTGGCGGCGTTCAAGGGCTACGAGGCGGCGCTGCTGTTCGGCTCCGGCTATTTGGCGAACGTCGGCGCGATCTCCGCGCTGGCGGGGCGGGGCGAGGTCGTCTTCTCGGACGAGCTGAACCACGCCAGCATCATCGACGGCTGCCGGCTTTCCCGCGCCGAGACCTTCGTCTACCGCCACGCCGACGCCGAGCACCTCGCCTGGGGCCTGGAGCGGGCCGGGGGGCGAGGCTCGCTGATCGTCACCGACGGCGTCTTCTCGATGGACGGCGACGTCGCGCCGCTCGAGGCGCTGGGCGAGACGGCTCGCCGCCACGGCTGCCGGCTGATGGTCGACGAGGCGCATGCCACCGGGGCGCTCGGTCCGGGCGGGCGCGGCACCGTCGCCGCCG
The DNA here is from genome assembly GCA_963730315.1 of uncultured Solirubrobacterales bacterium. Taxonomy (GTDB): domain Bacteria; phylum Actinomycetota; class Thermoleophilia; order Solirubrobacterales; family 70-9; genus VRUE01. Next base: position 57,867 of record CAVSRD010000006.1, read on the forward strand.
CCCGCCTCAGCGGGGAGGTCGACCTGATCGTCGGCACGCTCGGCAAGGCGCTCGGCTCCTACGGCGCCTACGTCTGCGCCAGCCGCGAGCTGCGCGACTACCTTCTCAACGCCGCCCGCCCCTTCGTCTTCTCGACCGCGCCGCCCCCGCCCGTCCTCGCCGCCGCGCAGGCCGCTCTGGAGCTGCTCGAGTCTGCGCCGCGACGGGTCGAGCGGCTGCGCTCCAAGGCCGCGACCCTGCGCAGTGCGCTTGCCGCCGAAGGGCTGGGGGTCGACCGATCGGAGTGCCAGATCGTCCCGGTCGAGGTCGGCGACGCGGGGCGGACGATGGCGCTGAGCGAGCGGTTGCTGGAGCGTGGCGTGTTCGCCCAGGGGATCCGACCGCCGACGGTCCCGGAGGGCTCCTCGCGGCTGCGCCTCACTGTGATGGCGACCCACCGGGAGGCCGAGCTGCGGCGGGCAGCGAGGCTGGTCGGCGAGGCGGCACGGGAGCTGGGGGTCGGCGGGGCGGCAGGCGCCGAACGGCATCCGATTGCCGCCTGAGCGGTCGTGAACGGGCTCTTCGTCACCGGCACCGGCACCGAGGTCGGCAAGACCGTGGTCGCGGCGGCGATCGCTCGCTCCCTGGCGACCGCCGGACGGAAGGTCGCCGTCTTCAAGCCCGCGGTGACCGGGCTCGAAGACGAAGGCGAGCCCGACCATGCGCTGCTGCGCCGAGCCGCGGGCCGCAGCCAAAGGGACGAGGAGATAGCGCCGTATCGGTTCGGGCCGCCGGTGTCGCCGCACCTCGCCGCCGAGCTGGCCGGCGAGACGATCGAGCGCCGGCGACTGCTCGATGCGGCTCGCGCTGCGGCGGACGGAGCTGACGCGCTGGTCTGCGAGGGGGTCGGCGGCCTGCTGGTGCCGCTGGCGCCGCGCTACTCCGTGCGGAACCTCGCCGTGGATCTCGGCCTGCCGCTGGTCGTCGCCGCCTCACCCGGCCTCGGCACGATCAATCACACACTGCTGACGCTGGAAGCGGCGCGGTCCGCCGGGCTGGAGGTCGCCGCGGTCGTCCTCACCCCCTGGCCGGAGGAGCCAACCGAGATCGAGCGCTCGAACCGCGAGACGATCGCCGCGCTGGGTGAGGTCCAGGTCGAGACGCTGCCGCACCTCGACCTGAGCGAGCCCGAGACCTGGCCGGAGCTCACCCCGCGACGGCTCAGCCGACCGGCTCGGCGGCCGCCTCGGCCTCCTCGGCCGCCAGCTCCGAGCCGCCCGGGTTGACCGCGGCCTCCACCGCCTCCAGGCTGATCCGGCGGGCTTTCGGCTTGGCGCGGATCGCCACCGCGGCGATCGCGGCGCCGGTGAGCGCCACCGCCGCCGAGACCCACATCGCGTTGCTGAGCCCGTCGACGAACTGCTGCGGGCTCGCGCTTTCGAAGGTCTTCCCTCCCACCGACGCCTGGAAGATCGCCCCGGTCACCGCGACGCCAAGGCTGCCGCCGACCATGCGGAACATCGAGAGCACGCCGGACGCGATGCCGGCTTTCTGGACCGCGACGGCGTTCATCGCGGCGCTCGTCATCGGCGACATCGTCAGCGCGATGCCGATGCCGAGCAGCATGAAGCCGGCCAGCAATTCGGGATAGCTGGAGTCGACCGCGATCCCCGTGAACGTGTAGAGCGAGACGGTGAGGATCAGCAGGCCGGCTACGATCAGCCAGCGCGGGCCGAAGCGGTCGGCGAGCCGGCCGGCGACCGGCGCGACGCCGACGATCATCAGCGTCGAGGGCAGGAACCGCACGCCCGCCTCGAGCGGCGAGTAGCGGAGGATGTCCTGCATGTAGAGGGCGAGGAAGAAGAAGACGCCCATCATCGCGAAGGTGATTATCAGGGCGACGACCACCGCGCCGAGGAAGTTGCGGTCGCCGAAGAAGCGAAACTCGACCATCGGGGCCTTGGCGCGGTTCTCGACCGCGACGAAGGCGATCCCGCCCAGCACCGAGCCGGCCAGCAGCGCGACGACCGCGGGCGACCCCCAGCCCCAGCTGTTGCCCTCGACCAGGGCGAGGACCAGCGCGGTCAGCGCGCCGGTCAGCACCGCCACCCCGAGGTAGTCGACCTCGCGGCCGACCGTGGTGTCGCGCGACTCGCGCACCGCGAACAGGGTCGCGACGACCGCGCCAGCCGCGACCGGGAGGTTGAGGTAGAAGATCGCCCGCCAGCTGACGTGCTCGGTGAGGAAACCGCCCAGCACCGGACCGACCGCCAGCGCGAGGGCGGAGACGCCGGCCCAGGTCCCCATCGCCTTGCCACGCTCGTGGGCCGGGAAGGCGTCGGTGATAATCGAGAGCGTGCCGGGCATCATCAGCGCCGCGCCAACCCCCTGCACGACGCGGCTGAGCACCAGGTCGGTGGAGGTGACCGCGAGGCCGGCCGTAGCGGAGGAAAGGGCGAAGATCACGACGCCGACGAGGAACATGCGGCGGCGACCGAAGATGTCGCCGAGCCGCCCGCCGGTCGCCAGCAACACCGCGAAGGAGAGTATGTAGCCGTTGATCGTCCACTCGAGGCCGGAGATCGAGGCGCCGAGGTCGCGCTGGATCGAGGGCAGGGCGACGTTGACGACCGTGTTGTCGAGCATGATCATGAACAGCGCGAAGCACATCGCCCCGAGCGTCCACCACTTGCGGTTGTCGTCGGTGATCAGGTGGCGGTAGCGGGTCAAGTGGGCCGAACCTCTCTCAGGTGCTCGTAGGTCTCGGCGATGTCCTCCCGCTCCATCAGCGAGTCGATCGCCGCGTCCAGATTGCGCCGCTGCTCGGCGCTGAGGCTCGCGGCGAAAGCCTCCATCCCCGCCTGGCGGACGACGAGCAGCGTCTCGACCAGCCGCTTGCCCTTCGGAGTGATCTCGACGCGGCGCACGCGCCGGTCCTGGGGATCCTCGACCCGGGTCGCGAGCCCCTGCTTGACGAGGCACTCGACTGCGCGGCTCATCGAGGGCACGGAGACCCCGAAGGTCTCGGCCAGGTCGCTCACCTGGCACGGCTCCGCCGCCTCGCCGAGGCCACCCAGCTCGAGCAGCGCCTTGGTCTGGGTCATCGAGAGGCCGCTGTCCTCGATGACCTGCAGCATGTTGCCGCGGTCGTAGAGGAAGAGGTGGCGCAGCAGCGCGCTGAGCCGCGCCGCCGTGTCCTGGGCCTCGGTGCCCGCTTCGGTCTTCGCGGCGATCGCTGCGCTCTCGCTCGCTTGCATGCGAACAATCCTTGCACAACCGCAACTATTTCTCGACCGCAATAGTTGCTCCTGTGAGCCATATCACGTTGTCGCACGGCACCCCGCAATCTGCGGCGTTCGGCGGCGGGGGTTCCGGCCGGGGGTCGATCTACAGTCGGCTCGTGGCGATGTCGGTGGACCCCGCGCAGCTCGATCGCGACCATCTCTGGCACCCGTTCACCCAGCAGCTTGGCTGGGTCGAGGAAGAGCCCCTGATGATCGAGAGGGCCGAGGGCTCGCAGCTGATCGACGACGCGGGGCGCCGCTACCTCGACGGGGTCTCCTCGCTCTGGTGCAACGTCCACGGGCATCGCCACCCCGGAATCGACGCGGCGGTCCGCGAGCAGCTCGGCAGGGTCGCCCACTCGACCATGCTCGGCCTCTCCCACGCCGGCGGCGCCGAGCTGGCGGCGCGGCTGGTCGAGCTGGCGCCGCCGGGGCTCTCGCGTGTCTTCTACTCGGAGTCGGGCTCGACGGCGACCGAGATCGCCCTGAAGATGGCCTTCCAGTACCAGCAGCAGCGGGGCGGCCAGCATGCCCGCCGCACCTCCTTCGTCCACCTGCGCGACGCCTACCACGGCGACACGCTCGGCTCGGTCTCGGTGGGGGGGATCGACACCTTCCACGCCGCCTACCGGCCGCTGCTGTTCGACACGCACGCGGCCGAGCCCGGCGACGCCGCGGACCTGGAGCGCGTCCTCGCCGCCCACGAAGAGGAGGTCGCCGCGGTGATCCTCGAGCCGCAGGTCCAGGGAGCGGCCGGGATGCTGACCCATCCGCGCGGCTACCTGCGCGCGGTGCGCGAGCTGTGCGACAGCTTCGGCGTGCTGCTGATCTGCGACGAGGTCGCGACCGGGTTCGGGCGCACCGGGACGATGTTCGCCTGCGAGCAGGAGGACGTCGCGCCCGACCTTCTCTGTCTCGGCAAGGGGCTGACCGGCGGCTACCTGCCGCTGGCCGCGACCCTGGCCACCGAGCGGGTCTACGAGCGCTTCCTCGGCGCCCCCGAGGAGAGGCGCACCTTCTTCCACGGCCACACCTACACCGGCAATCCGCTCGCCTGCGCCGCCGCGCGCGCCAGCCTCGACGCGTTCGAACGGGAGCGGACGATCGAGCGCCTGCAGCCGAAGATCCAGCTGCTCAGCGAGCTGCTGGCCGGCGTCGAAGCGATGCCCGAGGTGGCCGAGGTGCGGGGGCGGGGGATGATGGTCGGGATCGACCTCGGCGAGCACGACCCGGCGCTGCGGCTCGGCCACCGGGTGACGCTCGAGGCGCGGCAGCGCGGCGCGATCATCCGCCCGCTCGGCGACGTCGTCGTGCTGATGCCGCCGCTGGCGATCTCCGAAGCGGAGCTGCGGAGGCTGGTCGCGATCACCGCCGACTCGATCCGGGCGGCGGTGGCTTCGCTCGAAGACTCAGTTCCCCTCGCGCAGGCGGCGTAGGGCGGGCGGGTCCTCCCGAGATACGCTGGCTGGATGGATGAGAGAGTGAGGGGCCCAGCCGAGGCTCCCAACCTGGGGGCACCGGCGGTGCCGCGACCGTCCGCGTCGGTGGTGCTGCTGAGGCGGGGCGGGAAGCACGACGAACGGGCTCTCGAGGTGCTGCTCCTGAAGCGGACCGAGAGCGCCAAGTTCATGCCCGGGGTATGGGTGTTCCCCGGGGGCGGCGTCGACCCGGAGGACGGCGAGGGCGAGGCCGGGCACCGAGCCTGCGCGGTGCGGGAGCTGGAGGAGGAGGCCGGCATCGCGCTCGCCGACGACGAGGAGCTGGTGCTCTTCTCGCGCTGGATCACCCCCGAGGTCGTCTCGCGCCGCTTCGACGCCTGGTTCTTCCTGGCGCTGGCGCCGGCCCACTCGCCGCCGCAGCCGGACGGAGTCGAGACGGTCGAGGCTCGCTGGTTCGAGCCGCGGGCGGCGCTGGAGGCGCAGCACGCGGGCGAGCTGGCGCTCGCGTTCCCAACCGTTCAACAGCTCAAGGAGCTGCTGCCTTTCCGCACCGCGGCGGAAGCAATCGACGCTCACCGCGGCCGGACCGTGGAGCCGATCCTGCCGAAGGTGATCGGCACGCCGGAGGAGCATCGCGTCGTCCTGCCGGGCGACCCGGACTACCCGGCCTGAATCGCCGCCCGCGCCGCCTAACCGGGGAAGGGCTCCAGGCCGGCGTGCCAGGGGCCCGGCGGGTAGGTGTGGATGTTCTCCTCGTCCATCTCTTTGTGCAGTCGCCTGAAAAGCTGCCCGGCGTTCTTCAGCGCCTCCTTGAGCTCCGCCTCGCTGCGCTCGCGCAGGCGCCAGAGGAACCACAGCTGGCGGTCGTTGACGCCGAAATCGATCTCGCCGGTCATCGTCGTCGTCCAGGCGAGGAAGCCCGGGCTGAACAGCTCGCGCAGGGCGACCGGGTCGTACTCGCGCGGCACGGTCACGAGGAAGCGCCTGTTGAAGTCGATCGACTCGAACTCGACCTTGCGGGCGAGCCGCTGCGTGACCACCTCGTGGCCCTCGATCGACTCGACGTTGAAGGCGGGCACGACCTTGGCGAGGTCGGGCATGTGGGCCTTTGCGAGGATCGCGGTCGGCAGCACCGCCTTGCCGAACAGCCCGCCGGCCTCCCGCTCGTCGGCGTCGCACGAGGACCCCCAGAAGCCCTCGGTCAGCTGCCCCGTGAGCCGATTCGCCCCGCCCACGCAGAGCGCCACCGGCCCGTCCTTCGGGTTGATCCCCCCCACCGGCTCGTAGGTCACCCCGCGGCGCTCGCCGTAGCGCCGCACCGTCTCCGCCCATTCCGCGGCTTCCCGCTTCGCACCCACGCGGCGATCTTATGCGCGACCTCGATCGTGGCTCCCGATTCGACCGTCTGCGCAGCGCCGCCCTGCCGAAATGGCTGAGGCGAGGCCGCTCCGGAAATCGGCGCGCGCCATCGATTCTCGGTCTAGGCTGGCATCGAATGGCCAGGCCTCCCTCAACCGCCGCCGCCCGCGACTCCCTGGTCGAGCGCCTCTTCGAGGGGGTGCTCGGAATGACCGACGTCTACACGGTCTACATGGGCGACCGGCTCGGGCTCTACCGGGCCCTGGCGGAGGGCAGGGCGACGGACGGGGAGATCGCCGCCGCCGCCGGCGCCGACCGACGGTACGTGCGCGAGTGGCTCGAGCAGCAGGCCGTCGCCGGTTTGATCGAGGTCGACGAGACCTCCAAGCCCGCCGAGGAGCGGCGCTACAGGCTGCCGGAGGCCCACGCCGAGGTGCTCCTCGACCGCGACAGCCTCAGCTATATGGCGGCGTTCGCTCGGATGATGGTCGGTTTGGTCCGCCCGCTGCCGCAGGTCATGGGGGCGTTCCGTAGCGGCGAGGGCGTTCCCTACGCGACGTTCGACGCCGACTTCCTCGAGGGGCAGGGCGAGATGAACCGCGTTCAGTTCGTCAACTCGCTGGCGACGGAGTGGATGCCTGCCCTTCCGGACGTGCACGGGCTCCTGCAGTCGGGGGGACGGGTTGCAGACGTCGCCTGTGGCACCGGCTGGTCGACGATCGCCCTCGCACGCGCCTACCCCCACGCGGAGGTGGAGGGCCTCGACCTCGACCCGGCATCGATCGAGCTGGCCCGGGCCAACGCCGCGCGGGAGGGGATGGAGATTCGCTTCGAGGCGCGCGGTGCCGCGGATCCGGGGCTGAGCGGCCGCTACCACCTGGTCACCTGCTTCGAGGCGGTGCACGACATGGCGCGCCCGGTCGAGTCGTTGCGGGGCATGCGCTCGCTGCTCGCCGACGGCGGCGTGCTGCTGGTCGCGGACGAGCGTGTCGCCGATCGGTTCACCGCACCGGGGGACGAGGTCGAGCGGCTGATGTACGGGTTCAGCGTGTTCCACTGCCTCGCCGTCGGTCGCGAGGAGCAGCCCTCGGCCGCCACCGGCACGGCGATGCGAGCCGGCACGCTGCGCGAGTACGCCGACGCGGCGGGGTTCACGCAGTTCGAGGTCCTTCCGATCGAGAACGACTTCTGGCGCTTCTACCGGCTCGAGGGGTGAACGGGGTGAGCGAGCGGCTGGAGGTGGCGATCGTCGGCGCCGGTCAGGCCGGGTTGGCGGCCAGCCACGAGCTGGCCGAGCGGGGCGTGCCGCACGTCGTGCTGGAGAGAGGGCGGGTCGGGCAGACCTGGCGGGAGCGCTGGCAGAGCTTCTGCCTGGTGACGCCGAACTGGAGCATGCAGCTCCCCGGTCGGCCGTACGACGGCGAGGACCCCGACGCGTTCGAACCCCGCGACGAGATCGTCGCCTTCCTGGAGCGCTACGCAGCGGACGACGGCACGCCGCTGCGCGAGGGTGTCGAGGTGAGGGCCCTCGACCCGACCGCCGACGGGAGCGGCCAGTCCGGTTGCCAGATCGCCGAGGAGCTGCACGGGTCGGGGCGTGAGGTCTTCCTCTCCTGCGGACGCGCGCCATGGGCGTCAACCTGCTCGGCCACTTCGCCGGTGCCGAGGGGCGCCACGCGCGGTTCCAGGGGGATCTCGGGCGGTCGGTCGAGTGGGGCGATCAGCGCTTCAGGGAGCTGAAGCAGCTGTTCACGAAGTTCGCCGCGGAGCGAGGAGGGGCGGCCCCCGAGCTGCCCGACCCCGCACCACTCGAAGCAGATACCCCCGAGCACGTCGACCTATCCGGCTTCGACGCCGTGGTCTTCGCCGGCGGCTTCCGCCCCGACTACGCCTCCTGGGTCCGCATCCCCGGAGCGTTCGACCAGCTCGGGTTCCCGGTCCACGAGGAAGGGGCCAGCACCGTCGCGCCCGGCCTCTACTTCGTCGGCGTCCACTTCCTGCGCACCCGGAAGTCCTCCCTCTTCATCGGGGTCGGCGACGACGCGCGGGTGGTCGCCGGCGCGATTGCGGATTCCGGTTCCGCGGAGCGGCGAATCCGCTCTACGGGAAGCTGAGCCCGTATCCGAACGGGGGAGCACGCCCTTCGACGGCGGCAGCGCGTGATGCGGTCACGTTGCGGAAAATCAATTGGCGACACATGGATGTGGAATCATTATGCCGTGGCCCGCAAGTACGAGATGCGAAAGCGCGCCAAGCGCGTCGAGGAAACGAGGCGGCGGATCGTCGAGGCGGCCGTCGAACTGCACAAGAAGGTCGGCCCTGCGAGGACCAGCCTCAGCTCGATTGCCGAGCGCGCCGGGGTCGAGCGCCAGACGTACTACCGCCACTTCCCGGACGAGCGCTCCCTGCTCTCGGCCTGCTCGGGGCTCTACATGGAGCAGAACCCGCTGCCGGACGCCGGCCTGTGGCGGCAGATCGAGGATCCCGAGCAGCGCATTCGCCATGGGCTCGCCGAGACCTATGCCTACTACGAGGCCAACGAGGCGATGTTCTCGTCAGTGCTCAGAGACGCCGAGTTCCACGAGGCCACTCGGGAGGTCGTGACGCAGCACATAGCCCCCGCGGTGGCGGAGCTGAGCGCGGCGCTGGCAGCCGGCTGGGCGCGGGGGCGGAAGACGCGCGCCGCGGTCGACCTGGCGGTCGGCTTCCACACCTGGCGCTCGCTTGCCCGCGAGAGCGGCCTCTCCGCCGAGCAGGCCGCGGAGCTGATGGCCGGGATCGTGCGCTGCGCAGGATAATCGCTCCACATCTCTGTATGTCCAATTTGACAAGCGGCTGGGAACCGTGTAGAAATGGCACACCAAGCCTGTATGACGATTATCCGGGCTGCTTACACGGAGGACTGAGATGACTGCACTCGAGACCGAGACGCCTCCCGCCGCGGCCCACACCGCGCCGATCGACGTCCGCCTCTTCACGATTCCCGGCTCGCACCCCGGAACGGCGGTGCGGCTGATGCTCGACCACAAGGGGATCGAGCACCGGCGCACCGACCTGCTGCCGGTCCTCTCCTGGGCCGTGCTGAGGGCGCTCCGGTTCCCCGGCGTCAGGGTGCCGGCGATCAAGATCGACGGCCGCAGGGTCCAGGGCTCGCTTGAGATCGCCCGGGAGCTGGAGCGGATCCAGCCGCAGCCCCCGCTCTTCCCGGCCGACCCGGACCACAGGGCCGCGGTCGAGGAGGCCGAGCGCTTCGGCGACGAGGACCTCCAGCAGGCGACCCGCCGAATCCTCCTGTGGGCGCTGAGCAAGGACACGGCGCCGTTTGCCAGCTTCGCCGAGGGGTCGAGAATCGGCATCCCGATTGGCCTTGCGGTGAAGACCGCGGGTCCGTTCGTCGCCCTCGACGCCCGTTCGGTGGGGACCAACGACGTCAGCGTCCGCGAGGCGATCTCGGTCCTGCCGACGATGCTCCAGCGAATCGACGACTGGATCGCCGAGGGTGTCCTCGGCGGCGAGCAGCCGAACGCCGCCGACTTTCAGATCGCCACCTGCCTGCGGCTGGCGATGAGCCTCGACGACCTCCGTCCGGCGATCGAGCACCGCCCGGCGGGCGCGCTGGCCCTCCGGGTCGTCCCCGACTACCCGGGCAGGATCCCGCCGCTGCTGCCGGCAGCCTGGCTCGAGCCGCTCCACGCCACCGTCTGACCAAGGCCGCGCAAACGTCCCGATCGGACTAGGCGATCGCCGGGGCCTCGGGCAGCCGCTCGAGGGCGGCCCGCATCTCGGCCTCGGAGAACTCCAGGTCCTCCAGCTCGCCCCCGTGGTAGGCGGCGTACGCGGCCATGTCGAAGTGGCCGTGGCCGGAGAGGCCGAGCAGGATCACCCGCTCCTCCCCCGCCTGCTTGGCCGCCTCGGCCTCGTCGAGCGCCGCCTTGATCGCGTGGGCGGGCTCGGGACCGGGGATGATCCCTTCGCAGGAGGCGAAGCGCACCGCTGCCTCGAAGGCCGCCGTCTGCGGGACCGCGGTCGCCTCGACGATCCCCTCCTTGACCAGCGCGCACAGACTGGGTGCGTCGCCGTGGTAGCGCAGCCCCCCTGCATGCACCGGCGGCGGCACGAAGTCGTGGCCCAGCGTGTACATCGGCATCAGCGGGGTCATGCCCACCGTGTCGCCGAAGTCGTAGGCATAGGCGCCGCGGGTCAAGGTCGGACAGGCGGCGGGCTCGGCGGCCAGGAAACGGGTCCGCTTGCCCTCGCGGATGTTGGCCCGCACGAACGGGTAGGCCAGTCCGGCGAAGTTGGATCCGCCACCGACGCAGCCGACCACCACATCGGGATACTCGCCCACAAGCTCGAGCGCCGCGATCGACTCCTGTCCGACCACCGTCTGGTGCAGGCAAACGTGGTTGAGGACCGAGCCGAGCGAGTAGTTGGTGTCCTCGCTGCCGGCCGCGACCTCCACCGCCTCGGAGATCGCGATCCCGAGACTGCCGGTCGGATGCGTGGCCTGTGAGCGCCCGGCATCGGTCAGCTCGGAGGGGCTGCGATGGACGGTCCCGCCCCAGGTCTCGATCATCGCGCGACGGTAGGGCTTCTGATCGTAGGAGATCCCAACCATGAATACCTCGCACTCCAGCCCGAACATGCGACAGGCGAGCGCCAGAGCCGAGCCCCACTGGCCCGCCCCGGTCTCGGTGGCCAGCTTGCGCACCCCCTCCTGCTTGTTGTAGTAGGCCTGCGCAACCGCGGTGTTCGGCTTGTGCGAGCCGGCCGGCGATACCCCCTCGTATTTGTAATAGATGTGCGCCGGGGTATCGAGCTCGCGCTCCAGCCTGCGGGCGCGGTAGAGCGGCGTCGGCCGCCACAGCCGGTAGACCTCGCGCACCTCCTCCGGAATCTCTATCTCCGGCTCGGCGGAGACCTCCTGCTCGATCAGTCCCATCGGAAAGATCGCGGCAAGGTCGTCGGGCCCGGCCGGCTCTCCGGTGGCGGGGCTGAGCGGCGGCAAGGGCTCCCCGGGGAGGTCCGGCAGCAGGTTGAGCCAGCTGGTCGGGATCTGAGACTCGTCCAGCAGGTACTTCGCGGTCACCGGGCGATTGTATGAGAGCGGCCGCCCCTGCGCCACTCAACCGACCCTTTCTTGCCCTCGATGTGCTCGTCGAAGTCCTCGCCGAGCGCCGCGACGCCCTGCTGCAGCTCCTCGCGGTTGACGGCGGCGGCGAAGCTGGGCTGCTTCAGCATCCCGAGGCGCTTTCGCCAGGCGCGTCTCGCGCGGCACGCCGAGGTAGGTGCGTGACCGGCCACCACGTCAGCGCGCGGTTGTAGCCCGGAGGGCGGCACCTAATCGCTCACCTTTTCAACCACCTCCACCGTGCCGTGCATGGTTGGGTGGATTTCGCAGACGTAGGCGTAGGTGCCGGGCTCCTTGAAGGTCTCCGACTTGAGCTTTCCCTGCTCGATGGCCCCGGTGTCGAAGGTCCCATCTTCGGCCGTCGCCGTGTGGGGGACGGAATCCCGGTTCGTCCAGATCACCTTGCCGCCGACTTGGATCGTCACCGGGTCGGGGTCATAGGCGAAGTCGACTATCTCCACCTTGGCCGCGCGCACCGCCTCGCCGCTGGGAGCCGCGGCGTTGCCATCTGAAGTCGGGGACGTGGCGCCGGCGCTCTCATCGCGCGTGGCGATGTCACCTGACTTCCCGTCACCCCCGCAGGCGGCAAAGGAAAACGCCATCAGGGCAAGGACGGGTGCGAGGAGCAGCTTTACTTTCATTGTCCGAGGCTAGACCCTTCCTCTCCCCGGTGCCCAACGGCGTCGTGCTCCATTGTCTCCAAGCCCCGGTCGAGCGCTGCGACGCTCGTCGCGCCGTCCGGGACCGGAGCTGGGTACTCGCGAATCTCGGCCAGAGTCACACCCTGCGGGTCTGATCAGGTCCAGGGGCAAAGGCACCCACCTTGAGCCGCCATGGCCACCCGTGGACCGGGCTGGTGGGGCCGGCCTCATCCGCGAGCGACTTCATTTCTGCGACGAAGGAGCGGCGAGCCGCAGCGCCGCGCGTACCGGGTCTGGATCGAGTGCTTGCGCCCCAAGCCGCCGGGCCAGTTCAACGTCGGCCCCTTCCCCGCCGATCAGCACCGGCGCCTCACGGGCGAGCGCGGCGATCCGATCGGCGGCCGCCTCGAACACCTCAGCGTCCAAGGCGGCCAGCACGATGGCCGCGGGGCTCAGATCGGCGGCGGTCCGAGCGATCGTCTCGATCGGCGTGTCCGGCCCGAGGTATGTGATCCGCCAGCCCCGATCTCGAAGGACGACGCCGAAGGCGACAAGGCCGAGGTCGTGGAGCTCACCCGGCGGGCAGGCGAGTAGCGCCCGCGGCCCGACCCCCGCGCCCCAGTTGCGGCCCAGCGCCAGCATCCGCTCGCGCAGCACGCCCGTCGCGAAGTGCTCCTGGGCAACCGAGATCTCTCCGCTCTGCCAGCGCTTCCCGATCTCGCGCATCGCGGGAAGCACGACCTGGTCGGCCACGCCGTCCACGGTGAGCCGGGTGAGCGCCGCGTCGAGGATCGCATGGGCCGCGGCCTCGTCGAAGCGCTCGAGCGCCTCGCGCAGGGGCGCTGGCCCGACCTCGGGCGGCGCCTCCCCCGCCTGAGGGACGCCGCTGGCGGCGAGCCGCGCGGCCTCCGCTGCCGAGACGCCCGAGTCGATCAGCGTCTTCATCGCCTGCACCCGCTGCTCGTCTTCGCGTCCGTAGAGGCGAAAGCCGCCGTCACTTCGCTCCGGCCGCAGCAGGCCGTAACGGCGCTCCCAGGCGCGCAGGGTGTCGGGCGCCACGCCCGTGCGCCGGCTGAGCTCCCCGATCCTGAGGCGGGGAGCGTCGTTCAGTTTTCCTGGATCAGCAGACATTGGACAGAAGCTTGACAATAACCGATCGTGGTGCTAGAAAGCAAGGATGAACTTTAGACAGTCTCTTGACACAATCTCAACGGCACTCCGTGGCAACGAGGCGCCCAGGCGGAGCCTCGCCGCCCGTGGGCTCTTTCTGACCGCGGCCCTGCTCTCCTTCGGGCTCTCGGTCGCCCTCTTCTTCTCGGGCAAGGAGAGCGAGGGGATCTTCGTCGGGCTCTGGGTCCCCTCGATCCTCGCGCTCGGCGCCTTCCTGGCACCGCGCCGCGAGCCGGACCGCATAGCCGACCAGCGGGGCGGCGAGCGATGACCCTGGTAATTTTTATCTACGGAACGGTCGTGTTCGCCATCGTCGCGGCCGCCCTCGCCCTGCTCGCCTGGGGGATCGTCAACGAGCGGCATGATCGCATCCGTTTCGACCAGGGCCGCGAAGTTTTCGGCGAGCCAACCGCCGCGATGCACGGCTCGAGTGAGAGGGGAGCAGCGACCCCATGATCTCGCACCTTTTGGATCGAGCGCTCGACGTCGCCGTGCTGCCGGGCTACTCGCGGCTGGGGTTCGCACTGCGCGGCCTCGACCATGAGAGCGCGATCGCGGGAGACCTGAGCGGGCGGACCGCCCTGGTCACCGGAGGCAGCTCCGGGATCGGCGAGGCCGCCTGCGAGGGATTGCTCGCCGCCGGCGCGACCGTCCACCTGCTCGGCCGCGACGAGGAGCGCACCGCCCAGGCCGTCTCCCGGGTTGAGTCGCGGATTGCGGACGCTCCCGGCCGGCTCGTCCCCGAGCTCTGCGACATCTCCGACCCCGCCCGGGTGCGACAGTTCGCTGACGCCTTCAGACAGCGAGTGCAGGCACTGGACGTCCTCGTCAACAACGCCGGCGTTCTCACCCGGCGGCGCGAGCGCACTGCCTCGGGACTCGAGCTCACCTTCGCCACCAACGTTCTCGGGCCGTTCCTGCTCACCAAGCTCCTGCTGCCGGCGCTCCGCGCCGCCGCCCCCTCGCGCGTCATCACAGTCTCCTCGGGGGGCATGTACACGGCGCGACTCGACGCCGACGACCCGCAGCTCGACGCCGACGAGTTCGACGGTCCCGACTTCTACGCCCACAGCAAGCGCGCCGAGGTGGTGCTGAACGGCCTCTGGTCGCAGCGGCACGCCGCCGAGGGAGTGGCCTTTCATGCAATGCACCCCGGCTGGGCTGACACCGGCGGCCTTCGGACCTCCCTGCCCCGCTTCCACCGCCTAATGCGTCCGCTGCTGCGGGACGCCCGCCAGGCTGCCGACACGATCGTCTGGCTCGCGACCGCCCAGGCGCTTGAGCCCGCCACGGGCGGCTTCTGGCACGACCGTGCCCCTCGCCCGGAGCACCGGCTTCCCCGAACGCGGGAGACGGACGCGGAGCGCGAGCGCTTCTGGGCCTACTGCCAGCGGCTGTCGAGGCTCGCTGGCCAACCGCCGGGCCTCCAGAGCCCGACCGCCTGAACCGACATTCGAAAGGAGAACGAAATGGCCAGATACACGGCAACAGTCACCTCGCCCCACCCCGCCCCGGAGGTCTGGAGCTACCTAGCCGACCTCCGCTCGATCGCGGAGTGGGATCCGAGCGTCGAGAGCATCCGGCTCGTCTCGGGGGATCCCGAGGAGGTCGGCGCGCGCTATCAGCTCGAGGTCAGCTTCCTCGGCAGTCGCGTCAGCCTCCCCTACGTCGCCGTGACGGTGGAGCCACCAACCCGCCTGGTATTCGCCGCGGAGACCGAGAGCGTCGTGGTCCGCGACGAGGCGCGCGTCAGGCCGAACGCCGATGGCGGCAGCTCTCTGACCTGGGACGCCGAACTGCGCCTCAAGGGCGCCCGGCGGCTCCTCGATCCGCTGCTCCGTCTTGCCTTCAACCTCCTGGGCAGCCGGGCCACGCGCGGCCTGAGCGAGCGGCTCAACGAGCTCACCATGCCGCACCCGGTCGAGCAGGTGCGTGCGTGAGCGAGTTGCGGCAGAGAGAGCGGGTCGCCGTGGTCGGCGCCGGGGTGTCCGGCCTGGTCGCGGCCGCCGAGCTGCACCGCGCCGGCCACGACGTCCGCGTCTTCGAGGCCGGGTCATACCCGGGCGGCCACACCAACACGATCCGGGTGGAGACCGAGAATGGCAGCTGCGCCGTCGACACCGGCTTCATCGTCTACAACGAGCGCAACTATCCCAACTTCGAGCGCATGCTGGCCGAGCTCGGGGTTCGCTCCCAGCCCGCGGACATGAGCTTCTCGGTTTCCGACGGCGACGGAGGATTCGAGTGGGCGACTCGAGGGGCACGCGGACTCTTCGCCCAGCCCGGGCATGCTCTCGATCCGCGCTTCCACCGGATGTTGCGCGACCTCGTTCGCTTCAACCGCGAGGCTCGCGAGCTGGTCGGCAGGGACGGCGACGGGCCGTCCCTGCGCCGGTTCCTCACCGACGGCGGCTACTCGGACTACTTCGTCGAGCGACTGCTGGTGCCGCAGGCCTCGGCGGTCTGGTCCGCGGACCCCCGCCAGATGTGGAGCTTTCCGGCTCGCTTCCTCGCGGAGTTCTTCGAGAATCACCGAGTGCTACAGCTGCGGGGGCGGCCGTCCTGGCGAACGATCACTGGCGGCTCGGAGCGGTACGTGGAGGCCCTGATCGAGCCCTTCCGCGAGCGCCTTCGCCTGTCGGCGCCGGTCCAGTCCGTCGTGCGTGGCCCCTACGGGGTTACGCTTGAGCTGGACCACGGGTCGGAGCGCTTCGACCAGGTGGTGCTCGCCGTCCACTCCGATGTGGCGCTGGCGCTGCTCGCCGACCCCAGCCCCGCCGAGGCGCGGGTCCTGGGCTCGATCCCCTACCAGCGCAACGAGGCCGTCCTTCACACCGATACCCGCATCATGCCCCGGCGCCGCGCCGCCTGGGCCAGCTGGAACTACCACCTGAGCGACGAGCAGGCCGACCGGACCACGGTCACCTACCACATGAACCGGCTGCAGTCGCTCGCGGCCGACCGCGAGTTCATGGTCACGCTCAACCGCACCGAAGCGATCGATCCGGGCGAGGTGATCCGGGTGATCGACTACTCGCACCCCGTCTTCACGCCGGAGGGAGTCCGAGCGCAGGAGCGCTGGGACGAGATCTCGGGCGTACGGCGAACCCACTTCTGCGGCGCCTACTGGGGTTGGGGCTTCCACGAGGACGGCGTCTGGTCCGCCCTGCGGGTCTCGGAGGCGCTCGGCGGGCGGGGGCCTCTCCGCCGGCCGGGCGAGCGAGTGGACGTAACCACCCCGCTCGAGCCCGCCCCGCTCGAGGCAGTGGAGGCTGCATGAGCGACTCGGCGATCTACGAGGGCTGGGTGGCGCATCGGCGGCGGGCCCCCGTCCCCCACTCCTTCCGCTATCGCGTCTTCATGCCGCTCTTCGACCTCGGCGAGCTGCCCGGGCTGCTCGATCCGATCCCTCTCTGGTCGGCCCGCCGGCCGGCGCCGGCGCGGTTCCGTTGCGACGACTTTCTCGGCGACAGCGCCTTCCCGCTCGCCGAGAGAGCTCGCGACCTCTCCCTCGACCGCATCGGGCGCCGGCCAGCGGGCGCCGTCAGGCTGCTCGCCAGCCCGCGCTACCTCGGCGTCGGCTTCAACCCCGTCTCCTTCTTCTTCCTGCACGGGCACGACGGGAGTAGTGTCGAGGCCGTGATCGCGGAGGTCACGAACACCCCATGGGGCGAGCGTCAGTCCTATGTGCTCGACGGCCGCACCCGCGATCCCTCCGGCGCGATCCAGGCCGGATTCGAGAAGCGGATGCACGTCTCGCCCTTCCAGCCGATGGAGCAGAGCTACGAGATCTCGGTCAGCGACCCCAGCGAAGAGCTGCGGGTCGTGATCCGGAACCTGGAGGGCGGCAGCGAGGTCTTCACGGCGACGATGGCGCTGCGCCGCCGCGAGCTGACCCGGGCTCGGATGGTCGGCCTGCTGCTGCGCTATCCGCCGTCCACGATCGCCACCCTCGCCCGCATCTACGCCAACGCCGCCAAGCTGCGGATGAAGGGCGCCCGCTTCCACCCGCACCCGAGGAGCGCGGCGCGATGAGCGCCCTCGCGCGCGGCGCCGTCCATGCCGTCCTCGCGCGGATCCGGTCGGGAAGGGTCGAGCTGCGGGAGACGCGCTCGCAGAGCATGAAGCGCTTCGGCCCGGACGACGCCTCCCTTCGCGCGGCGGTCGAGGTCCACGACCCGCGCTTCTACGACGCCGTCGCGCTGCGGCGGAGCGTCGGCTTGGGCGAGAGCTACGCCGACGGGCTCTGGGACTCCCCGGACCTCGTCGATCTGCTCCGGATCGGCGCCAAGGAGATGTTCCGGCTCGACCCGGCGCGGCGGCGCCTCGCTCCCCTCGCCCGGCCGATCCACCGCCTCGCGATGCTCCCGCTGCTCAACACGCGGCGCGGGGCGTGGCGAAATATCGCCTCCCACTACGACCTCGGCAACGAGATGTTCGAGACCTTCCTCGACACCGAGTCGATGATGTACTCGAGCGCCTGCTTCGAGCATGAGGACCAATCTCTGGAGGAGGCGCAGCGCAACAAGCTGGAGCGCATCTGCGGCGCCCTCGAGCTCGGCCCGGACGACCACCTGCTCGAGATCGGGACCGGCTGGGGCGGGCTCGCGGTCCACGCGGCACGGGAGCACGGCTGCCGCGTCACCACGACGACGATCTCCCGCGAGCAGCGCGAGTACGCGGAGACCCGGGTGCGCGCTGCCGGCCTCGAGGGGCTGGTCACGGTTCTCGGAGCCGACTACCGCACGCTGCAGGGCCGCTTCGACAAGCTCGCCTCGATCGAGATGATCGAGGCGGTCGGCTGGGAGTACTTCGACCTCTTCTTCCGCCGCTGCGGGGAGCTGCTAGAGCCGGACGGCCTCATGTTCCTGCAGGCGATCTGCATCGACGACCGGGCCTATGAGGCGGAGAAGTCCACCCGCAGCTTCGCCAACCAGCTGATATTCCCCGGCGGCTGTCTGCCCTCCGTGGAGCGGATCCACCGCTGCCTCGCCTCGCAGACCGACATGCGTGACGTGTGGCTGGAGGACATCTCCCCCTCCTACGCGCTCACGGTACGCGCCTGGCGCGAGCGTTTCACCGCCTCCTCTTCCCGGCTCGAGGAGCTCGGCTATGACCGCCCCTTCCGCAGGCTGTGGGCACTCTACTTGGCGATCTCGGAGGCCGGCTTCCGCGAGGCCCGACTGAGCGACGTCCAGATGCTCTGCGCGAAGCGGGAGTGGTCGGGCCGGGTCCCGGCGCGAGTGCTTCGGCGGCCGGCGACCGCCGAGCCGGCGCCTCACTAGGACCTCGACGGCTGTCGAGCGCTCCTTCCGTCTTCGTTCGGGACGCCGGGGCTATTGGCTGCGCTGTAGGCGGCCGGGGGCTACGGCACGAACTGCTCCCGGAGCGTCGCTTCGCGCTTCACCTGGCCCACCTGTGTGGAAACCTGGTGGTAGTCGTCGGTGAGCCAGAGGCCGAGCTGGTTGCCGAACCACGGGCCCGACGGGTTGCCGCTCTCGCCACCGGGGATCACCTGGACCGCGTTGGGGTGGGATCGTCGCGCTTCGGCCACGAAGCGCCGCGCCGGCCCGCTCCCGAACATGAAGCCGTTCAGGGTCGAGGCGCGCGGGTTGTGCGACGACGCATCGACCGCGTCGAAGCCGCCGTCGGTTGCGACCCCCGGCAGGCTCGGTCCGAGATCGGTGAAGCCCGCACCGGGCGGGAGCGAGAAGGGCCCGCCGAGCGGATGGCGGAAGACGATCCGGTGCAGCTTGCCCCAGCGGTAGTCGGCCTGGTCAGTCGAACCACCGAAGGCGGCTGCGAAGGCCGGGCTCGCAGCCAGGTCGAGCCCGTCCTTGAGGGCCTGCAGGATCGCCGTGTCGCGCTCGGCCGGACCGGCGAAGAATACGATGCCGGAGGCGCCGGTCCCGCCTCCTTCAAGCAGGTGCCGAAGGGCGCTCATCGCCTGATCGCCGCCCGGGAGGTATTCGCCCAGTCCCCGCGATTTGAGCGGCGCATCGACGATCTCGGACAGCGCGCGTCCGCGCCACAGGCTGTAGATCGTGGCGGCGACGCTGGCGGAGATCTCCCCTTGGGTGGGCGAGGAGGGCATGCCCGGGGGGTCGCTTGCGTCGTAGCCCTCCGGGATTCCCGTCGGCGTCGAGAAGTCCCAGCCATCGAGCCGCCCGACGGCCTCCTGGACGTCCGGATCGGAGCCCAGGGCGGCAAGGCCGGCGGGCGCTCCGGGTTCCTGCGCTGCCTCGAGTGCAGCCGTGATGTAGGGGACCAGCACCTCGGCGTCGTTCAGCTTCACGTCCGCTTGGATCGACTGCATCTCGTTAAAGGAGACCTTGCCGTCGGCGAGCGCCGCCTGGATTCGTTTGGTGATCCGGGCGTTGCGGTTGCCGTCGGAGTGGCCGGGAGTGATGTAGCGGATCCCGCCGCCCGGGCGGAGTTCGTTGAGCGGGTCGTTGTCGAAGGTCTGGCCGTTCGGGTCCTGGTTGGCGTTCGAGATCCAGCCGCGCGGCGGGTTGACCAGCCCGTCCATCTCGTCGAAGGGGAGGATTTTGTAGGGGAGCGCCTGATCCTCGGCAGGGGTGGGATCGGCGATCCACTCGTTGCCGCCGGTGCCGTTGCGGATGAAGTAGGGCGGCAGCCCGGCGACCGTCCCGGCCTGCAGATCCTCCCGCAGCGGGATCTCGCCGCTGGTCTTGTAGCCGATGTTGCCGCGGTCGTCGGCATACATCCAGTTCTGGGCCCCGACGTCGAAGTAGCGCTGCGCGTCGATCGCCTCCCCCACGGTCTTGGCTTGCGAGAGCAGGCGGAAGAAGTCGAGCTCGCGCGTGGGGCTGAAGCCCGCGTACTGGACGGAGAGCCCGGTGCCCCCCATGACGCTGATCAGCGGCCCGTCGTTGCGACGGGGTACGACGACGGTTGCCGGCGGCACACCGGCCGAGGGCGGCGCCACGACGAGGTCGTCCTGCGTCCCGCTGCCGGGCTGGTTGAACTGGAATTTCTCGGGAATGATCGTCGTCGGTTCCGGTTCGCCCATATAGGTTGTCGCCACCGGGACACCTTCTTTCACGACCAGCTGCTCCTGGTAGACGTCGGTGACGTCGGTGGGGTTGACCGTCGACCCCCAGGACACGTGGCCATTGGTCCCCTGGACCATCAACGGCGTGCCGGGGAAGGTGACCCCGTACAGAGTCAGCTTGCCTTTCCCGGCAACGTCGATGCCGGTCTCGTAGAACACGGACGGGGAGGACAGCGACAGATGCGGGTCATTGGCCACAATCGGCCGGCCGGTCGTGGTGTTCTTCCCGGAGACCACCCAGATGTTCGACCCTCGGTCGTCGGGTTCGGTCGGCAAGTTCGCGGCGTCTGCCTGCTTCAGCGCCTGCTTTGCGAGCGCGCCGATGCTGGGTGCGAGAAAGGCCGACGACCAATCGGGGCCTCCGTGGGTGCGGAGCGGCCCCGAGGTATCGCCGGGGAAGATCGACGGCGCCTGAGCAAACGGCGCGCTTCGGTTCACATCCTCCGAGAAGAGTTTCTGGCCGTCGAAGCCAAGCATTGCGCCGGCTTCCTGGTAGGCGATCAGGTGCTGGGTTCTCTCGATGTCGCCGAGATCGAAGGAGAGCCCGAACGCGAGCAGCTTTCCGACCGCGACCGAATCGAGCGGTGTCCATTGGGGCACGCTTGCCTTGGTCAGCTCCAGGGCCTGGTACTCGGAGGGAAGCGGGTTCGCGGCGAGCCACGCGTTGACCCCGTCCGCATACGCTTGAAGAGTCGCGACGCCCTCTGGCGATAGCGCAGCGAGCGATCGCACCGCCGCCCGGCGAAGGCCGAGCGTCCGCAGCTGCGCGTCGCTGGGGAGCGCACCCGGTCCGAGCAGCTCCGCCAGCGTGCCGCTCGCCTGGCGACGGCTCTGGTCCATCTGGAACAGCCGGTCCTGAGCGTGCAGGTACCCGACCATGAAGTAAGCGTCGTTCTCGCTACGCGCATAGACGTGGGGGACTCCTTGCCCGTCACGCACCACCTTGACCGGCTGCTCGAGGCCGGGGAGCCGATGCGCGCCCGGCGCGGCCACGGCGACGCTGGGAAGGGCGAGCATCACAGCCACGGCGACTGCGACTGGGACGAGACGGCGCTTCATTGCAATCCTCCTTGCTCGATGTCGAGACCTGGGCATTCCCCCCAAGGACCCAGCGCGGGGAAGCGACCCGGCTCCCCAGCTTTCCCTGTTGCTCTATCAACGTTAGCGCGCCCCTCGATTTGCGCAACACAGGACGGTCGGTTTGACGTCTCGTCGTGATCCACGGAGTTGAGCCTGGCAGCGCGAGCAATCTCGCCGACGGTGCTTCAACCCCTTCTCGCCCTTCTCGGAAGCACCCCCGCCAGCTGGCGGGTAATCCCGGGACCCGGGCGTGCTGAGCGAACGGTACGGGACCGGCGTCTGGGTCGAGGCGCAGCATGAGACGGAGCTGAAAGAGCTGGTCGCCGCCGTGCAGGCGGCGATCGGCGGAATTGCTCTCCCCGTAGGGACCTACCGTTGACAAGGAGCTGAGCTAGGAGGGATTGGCGAAACGACTAGCGAAACGCCCCGTTCGGTATCGGTGCAGCGCTATGACGGCCCAAATGGCCTCGACAACCCCAAATGGCCACGTTCCAGCGAGGAACCCGTAGATGCTGGACAGCCCACAGCCGAAGGCGAAGCCGAGAACGAACCGCCTGTGCCGACGCTCAAGCGCGTACATGGCCATCATGAACGTCACGGCGCTGGCTCCGAAGGCGGTGAGCACAGGCCGCAGTTTGGCAGTCGGCTAAGCCGTGAGCGGCGTTCGCGCCCTCGCCAGGGCGCAGGACCTTCTGGAGGGCGGGCGTGCCATCGCTGACAGATTCAGCGTCCAGCCCGGGACTACTTCAAGAATCCGAGTCAGTTCTCACGGCCGGGTGGGCTAGCGGGCCCGCGGCGGCCGGGCGTGGGTTTCCAGCCAGTCAAAGACGCGTTCGTTGCGACGCTGAGGGGCCATCGGCTCGCAGTGCAGCTCGGCGCCTTCGGCGATCGTGAACTCGAGCAGGGTGCTCTGCTTGCGAAGCCACTCGTGCAGGGTCCTGGCCTGACCGGGCCAGAACTGCTCGCGCTGGGCCGAGAGGATTCCGACTGGACAGGAGATGCGGTTGGCGTCAGCGCGGCTGAGAACGAACTTCTGCGCCAGTTTCATTTTCTCGTAGCCGTCGACCTAGCCGTAGACCGATTCGGCCGTGGCACGGCATTTGGCTCTACAGGGGCGTTTCCGGCGAAATAGCGCTGCTAAACGGTGACTTTCGCATTTACCGAAGCGCCCCGCCCGATACCGCTTTCGACCCCTTTTCGCCCTTCTCGGAAGGGCGGAACCGGGGCGGACTCGGCGAACGCCAGCCTAGGAGGTCACTGGTCCGCACCGAGTGGCTGCCCGAATTCCGGGTCGAACGGCTGCCGGTCAGAGTGGCAGAGGGTCCCGCGCGGTGGGGTGGCGAGTTCGACCAGATAGCTGCTGGTCGCACGTTCGACGCAAGTGCTGGGGTCGAGGGGGCTGGTGTGGCTGTAGCCCTCGTGGGTCAACAGCACGGCGTTGCCGAGCCGGCGAGCGCTGCGGCGAGCGTTGGCGTAAGGCGTGTTCGGGTCGTGGGTGGTGCCGATCACCAGGATCGGGTTCTTGGTTGTCGCGTCCCAGGGCCCGGTGTAGCGATCTTCGCTGCGGACGGGCCAGGAGGCGCAGGGCGCCCACCGCCACCAGCTGAGCACCGGTCCGTAGGTATAGCTGACCCGGGTCAGCCGGCCTACAACTCTCCGCCACGCCCGGGGGCCGCGCCGTGCCGGGCTGTCCACGCAGATAAGCGCCACGGCAGGTAAACCGGGGGTGAGCGTCTGGGAGGAGAACACATCCGTCAGCACCCGACCCCTCGTCGCCAGGTCTGAGCCGTCGCCGCGCACGGCTGCATTGAGTTGAGCAGCCATTGCCGGCCACTCCGCCGGCCCGGCGCTCATGTCGACCACGATCGCCGAGAGGGCATCGCCGTAGGTCAGCTCGCCAGGCGGCGAGGCGGATGGTGCCGGGATCGGAGCGCTCCGCAGCCGCGCCAGCAACCGACTCGCTCGCCTGGTCACCGGCTCGCCGTGGCCCGCCAGCGCGCAGCGGCCAGGTCCGGCGCGCTGGCACAGGGACAGAAAGCCGGCGAACGCTCGATCCGTATAGCGCAGCTCGTTCGCGTAGCCGGCTTCGTTGCCCCGGGTGTAGGTGATCGGGTCGACGACGCCGTCCAGCACCATCGCCCGCACCCGCTGCGGGTACATGTTTGCGTAGGTCTGGCCGATCAGGGTGCCCGCCGAGACGCCGAGGTAGGTGAGCCGCCCGTCGCCGACCAGCCGGCGCAGGTGATCGAGGTCCCGGGCGGTGTCGGCAAGGGAGATATGGCGGAGGAGAGCTCCGCTCACCTCGCTGCAGCGGTGGGCGAGCGCGGCGGTCTTGCGCACATAGCGCCGCGAGGCCTCGCTCGTGGTCGGAATCGACCAGCCGCGGAAGAATGCCTCCCGGCGCTTCTCGCTACGAAAGCAACGCACGTGGGTGCTTTCGCCGGCGCCCCGGATGTCCCAGCCGACGACATCGAATCGCCCCTGGCCCAAGGCGTCGAGAGTCCCGCCGTCTTCTCTCACCCTCTGAACCGAGCCAGCCGGGCCGCCCGGGTTGATGAACAGCGATCCGATCCGCCGTTCGGGCCGGCTGGCCAGGTGGCGGATCACGGCGAGCCTGATCTTGCGCCCGCGGGGGCGGTCCCAGTTCAGCGGCACTCGCGCGCGCGCGCACTGCAGACGCTTGCCACAGCGGTGCCAAGAGATGCCGTGCTTTGCGGCTGTGCCGGACGGAGTCGATCCCTGGGTCGCGGCCGCGGCACGCGCCGCGATGATCAGCACAAACACCCAGACCAGCGCTGACAGCGCCACCAGCAGCCTCGGCGAGGGCTTCTCGCCGGATCCATGCGCCATTCGGCTATATGAGAAGCGGGAGTTGATTTCGGCAATCCCTCGCCTGCGAGTAAAAGTGTACTGGCGCCCAGGACCC
This sequence comes from uncultured Solirubrobacterales bacterium, assembly GCA_963730315.1. Taxonomy (GTDB): domain Bacteria; phylum Actinomycetota; class Thermoleophilia; order Solirubrobacterales; family 70-9; genus VRUE01. Next base: position 81,951 of record CAVSRD010000006.1, read on the forward strand.
GAACTGCGGGTGCTCCGGCGCCTCGCTACGCCATTCCCCGGTGCCCTAGGACCGCCCGGACTCCGAGGCCGCTCAGGTGATTGACAGGTCGCTTGAGCCGCTCCGCGCCTCCGCCTAAAGAGGGCTGGGTTTGCATAGACACACAGACTTACCTGAGCATCGGCGAGCGGCCGACGGCTCGGTGCAGCTACTACTCCGAGGAGTCCTCGAAGTGTTGAACTGACATGTCGGAGCCCGGGAAGACCTCGGACTCGTGGCCGTCACTCCACCGCACCAGGTAAGGCGGCGCGCCATTGTCACCTAGAACCTTCAGGATCTCGCCGTCGCGCGGCAGTTCCCCTTGGTGGTGCCCCCGGACCACGAGGCGATCGCCTGGGGCCGCTCGCAATCTTGATTCGTCAGCTGAAGCCATCATCGTCCCTTCCATCCGCTGAGCTCCATTGTCGAGACGGCGGGGAGAGCGCGCATCCGTGAGGATCCCGGATTCGCCCAATGCAGTGGCTCTCGGCCCTTCGCTGACGCGGGGTTGCCCGGTCCTTCTCGGAAGGGCGTAATCGGGGCGCGACCCGTACCGCCCGGCTGTGCCGATCCGCAGAACGTCGCGATTACCAGGGAATTCGTAGCGCGCCCGACAGGATTCGAACCTGTGACCTTCGGTTTCGTAGACCGACGCTCTATCCAACTGAGCTACGGGCGCGGGGTGGGGCCGGCTGGCCCCTGTCGTGGGGATTCTATGGGGTCAGCGGCCTTCGAACTCGGCGTTGCCGGGACCCTGCTCGAGGAAGGTCTTGACGGCGCGCTGCAGGTCCTCGGTGGCGAAGAGGTCGGCGGCGTCCTCGCGGACCGCGTCGTCGGCGGCGGGGATGCCGCCCTCGCGGAAGCGGCGGAGGATGTGCTTGGTCATCGCGTGGGCGCGGGTCGGGCCGGCGGCGAGGTCGGCGGCGAAGGCGCGGGCGCGCTCGTCGAAGCCGTCGTCCTCGAAGAGGAGGTTGACGACGCCCCAGCGCTCCATCTCCTCGGCGCCGAACAGCTCGCCGCTCATCACGAAGTGGCGGGCGCGGCCGCTGCCGGCGCGCTCCGCGAGGCGCTGCGTGCCGCCCATCGACGGGGTCAGGCCGACCACTTTCTCGACCAGGCCGAACTTGGCCGAGCGGGCGGCAACGATCAGGTCGCAGCCGAGCGCCAGCTCGAATGCCGCAGTCAGGGTGAGCGCGTGCGCGGCGAAGACGACCGGCAGCGGCAGTGCTTCGACCCTTTCGACCGTGCCGATCAGCTCGTCCCAGAGCCGGCTGCCGGTCTCCGGCGTCAGGGTCTCGAACTCGTGCACGTCGACCCCGCCGGAGACGGCGCGTCCCTCGGCGCGGAAGAGCAGCGCCCGCGGCGGATCGGCCTCGATCGCCTCGATCACGGCCTGCAGGCCCTCGAACATCTCCCGGTCGAAGAGGTTGAGCGGCGGCTTGTCGAAGGTTGCGACCGCGAGGGCGCCCTCGTCGCGCTCGAGGCGAACCGCGCCGGAGTCAGTCACGTCGTCCCCCATTCTTCACCCGCGCGACAATAGAGGGGTCGAGCAAAGGAGGGAATCGTGCGGATCGCGGTCCTGGGCACCGGAACAGTTGGGAAGACGATCGGCTCGAAGCTGGTCGAGCTGGGACACGAGGTGACGATCGGCTCGCGCTCGCCCGACAACGCGGCCCTGCTCGAGTGGGTCGGCGAGGCCGGCGCGCGGGGAAACGGCGGCACTTTCGCCGACGCGGCGGCCGCGGGCGAGCTGGTCTTCAACTGCACGGCAGGCGGGGCCTCGCTCGAAGCCCTCGCCGCAGCCGGAGCCGAGAACCTCGCCGGCAAGACGCTGATCGACGTCGCCAACCCGCTCGACTTCTCGCAGGGGATGCCGCCGACCCTCTCGGTCTGCAACGACGACAGCCTCGGCGAGCGGATCCAGGCTGCCTTCCCGCAGGCGCGAGTCGTGAAGGCGCTGAACACGGTCAACGCGGCGGTCATGGTCGCTCCGGACAGCGTGCCCGGCGATCACAACCTGTTCGTCTGCGGTGAGCGACGCCGCCGCCAAGTCGGAGGCCACCGCGCTGCTGGAGAGCTTCGGCTGGCCGCGCGACGCGCTGATCGACCTCGGCGACATCAGCGCCGCGCGCGGCCCCGAGATGTACCTGCCGCTGTGGCTGCGGTTGATGGGCTCGCTGGGGACCGCCCAGTTCAACATCGCGGTCCGCGTGCCCTAAACCGCCCCGCCGAAGGCCTCAAGGCACACGGTGGACCTCGAAGAGGTTCGTCCCCAGCTCCTGGTCGGGCGCGCCGGCGACGATCGCGATCAGGTCGCCGGACTCGGCGACGCCGTGGAGAGCGGCGAGCGCGGCGCAGTCGTCGAGCAGGCCGCGGACCTCGGTGCCGTGCTCGCTGTGGACGGCGGTGACGCCGAACAGGAGGCTGAGGCGGCGCACCGTCTCGATCCGCGGCGAGATCGCCAGCACCGGCACGTTCGGCCGGTGGGCGGAGACGAGCCGGGCGCTGCGGCCGCTCGTAGTCGGCACGACCATCGCCGCCAGGTTGAGTCGGTAGACCGCGCCCACCGCGCCCTGTGCCACCGAGTCGGCGACGTCCTGCGTCGTCTGGTCGGTGCGGGCGAAGAGCCAGTCGCCGTAGGGCAGGTCGGGCTCGGTGGCGCAGGCGATCCTGTCCATCGTCCGCACCGCCTCGACCGGGTGGCGGCCGACCGCGGTCTCCTCGGAGAGCATCACCGCGTCGCTGCCGTCGAAGATCGCGTTGGCGACGTCGGTCACCTCGGCCCTGGTCGGGCGCCGCTCGCTGACCATCGAGGCGAGCATCTGGGTCGCAGTGATCGCCGGCTTGGAGCGCTGGCCGGCGGTGCGGATCAACCGCTTCTGCACGACCGGCACCTCGGCCAGCGGCAGCTCGATCCCGAGGTCGCCGCGCGCCACCATGATCCCGCCGCTCGCCGCGCGGACGATTTCCTCGGCGTTCTCGGCCGCTCTCGGCTTCTCGATCTTGGCGATCAGCGGGATGTCGGAGTCGAGCGCGCGCAGCCGCTCCGCGACCGGTTCGAGATCGGCCGCGGAGGAGACGAAGGAGACCGCGATCAGGTCCAGCCCCTGCTCGACAGCGAACTCGACCCAGCCGAGGTCGCCATCGCTCGTGGCGCGGGCGGCGACACCGGGGACGTTCATCCCCTTGTGGGAGGACAGCGTCCCCCCAACCTCGACCTCGCAGCCGACACCGCCGTCCTCCGGTTCGCGCACCCGCAGCCGGATCGAGCCGTCGGCCAGGTAGACCAGCTCGTCTGCGCGCAGCGAGCCGACCCCGGGCCAGTCGACCGGGATCGTCTCCCGGTCCCCCTCGACCTGGCGCGGCGTCAGCTGCACGTGCATTCCCGTCTCCAGCTCGGCGACGTCGTCGCGCAGCTCGCCGATCCGCAGCTTCGGCCCCGGCAGGTCGCCGAGCACCGCGACCTCGCGCCCGGCCCGCTCCGCGGCGGCGCGGATCGAGGCGACCGTGCGAGCGTGCCGCTCGCGATCGGCGTGGGAGAAGTTGAGGCGGAGGACGTCGGCACCCGCCTCGATCAACGCGGCGAGCACGTCGTCGTCCCAGCTCGCGGGTCCGACGGTTGCGATGATCTTGGTGCGCCTCTCGTGCATGCGTCAAGGTGAATGTAGAGGCTGGCGGATATGACATCGATCTGTGTGACAATCACTCCGATGAGCGAGTTGGCCGAACCTGCCGCGCCGCCCCACTCGGCCGAGGCCGCCGCGCCCACGGCCGCCCCCGACCTGGTCGGCGAGGCGCCCCCGTCGCCGGCCGGCCCGATCGAGCCGAGCGAGGCCGCCGGCCTCGCCCCGCCCCCGGTCGTTGCCCTTCACCCACTGCTGCAGACGCTGCGCTTCAACCAGCGCCAGATCCAGTTCGTCTTCCGCGCCCGCCGCGAGCTCGGCGAGGTGTTCGGGATGCGCGGCGCCCTCCCCGGCCCCGGCCCGGTGATCACCAGCCACCCCGACCACGTCCGCTCGCTGTTCACGGCGAAACCCGAGCAGGCGCCCTCGCTGACCGGCGAGTCGCCGCTGCGCCCGGTCGTCGGCCCGAACTCGGTGCTCACCGCGGTCGGGCCGCGCCACATGCGCCAGCGCAAGCTGCTGCTGCCGGCCTTCCACGGCGAGGCGATCGGGCAGTACGCGCAGATGATCGCCGACGCCGCCGAGCGCGAGATCGACCGCTGGCCGCTCGGCACGCCCTTCGCCCTGGCGCCGCGCATGCAGGCGATCACCCTCGACGTGATCATGGCCGGGATCTTCGGCATCGAGGGCAGGCCGCAGCGCGGCACGCCGGAGCAGCGGCTGCGCCGGACGACCAAGCAGCTGGTCGCCGCCTCGACCAAACCGCTGGCGCAGATCGGCGAACTGGTCAACCTCGGCCGAACCGAGCCGGTCGGGCCGATGAAGGTCGCGCTGGGGATGCTCGACCGGGCGATCTACGCGGTGATCGAGCAGCGCCGCCGCGCCGCCGACCTGGCGGAGCGCCGCGACATCCTCTCGCTGCTGCTGCAGGCCCGCACCGAGAGCGGCGAGGCGATGAGCGACGAAGAACTGCGCGACGAGCTGATCACCCTGGTCCTCGCCGGCCACGAGACGACCGCCAACTCGCTCGCCTGGACGTGGGAGCGGCTGGTCCGCACGCCGCACGCTTACGAGGCGCTGCGCGACGCGGTCCGCTGCGGCGAGGACGCCACCGAGCGCGATCGAGGCGACGATCGTCGAGGGGATGCGCTCGCGCCCGGTGATCCCGATCATCGGCCGCCGGGTGAAGGCACCATGGCGGCTCGGCGAGTACGCGGTCCCGCCGGAGACGCCGCTGACGATCAGCATCCTGCTGGTCCACCATCGCGAGGACCTCTACCCGCGCCCCTTCGACTTCCTGCCCGAGCGCTGGCTGGGCCGCAAACCCGGCACCTACGAGTGGATCCCGTTCGGCGGCGGCATCCGCCGCTGCCTCGGCGCGGAGCTGGCGATGGCCGAGCAGCGCGTCGTCCTCGAGGCGATGGCCCGCCGCCTCGACCTCGAGGCCGCCGACCCCGAGCCGGAGCGCGCCCTGCACCGCAACGTGACGATGATCCCCGCGCGGGGCGCCCGCGTCGTGATCCGCGCGCGGCACGACTGACTTCGCCCGCGCAACGGAGAGGGAGGGATTCGAACCCTCGAGAGAGCTTGCGCCCCCTACTCGCTTAGCAGGCGAGTGCCTTCAGCCGCTCGGCCACCTCTCCGGGGCCTCAAAACATAGCGCTGCCTCCCGGGCGCGGCGCGGTTAGGCTCGGCTCTGTATGAATCCGGGCCTCGACCAGTCGCACGCCCGCTACGAGGCGGTCTTCGCCGAAGTCGAGGCGCCGTTCGCCTTCGTCGACCTCGATGCGATGGGCGCCAACGCGGCGGCGATGCTGGAGCGCGCCGCGCGGCAAGCCGATCCGCGTGGCCAGCAAGTCGCTGCGCTGCCGCACGCTGCTGGAGCGGGTGCTGCGCAGCGACGAGCGCTTCCGCGGGCTGATGACCTTCACCCTGCCGGAGACGCTGTGGCTGGCCGAGCGGGGGTTCGAGGACCTGCTGCTCGCCTACCCAACCGCCGACCAGGGCGCGCTGGGCGAGTTGGCGCTGCGCTCGGTGGCCAACCCGGCCGGGGCGCCGATCGTGATGGTCGACTGCACCGACCACCTCGATGCGATCGACTCGGTGCTGGGGGCCGGGGCGGCGCCGGTCCGGGTCTGCCTCGACGTCGACGCGAGCTGGTGGGCGCTGGGCGGGCGGATCAAGATCGGCCCGAAGCGCTCGCCGGTCCATGCCGTGGAGGAGGCGGTCGCCCTGGCGCAGGAGATCGAGCGGCGCCCGCAGCTCGATCTGGCGGCGCTGATGGCGTACGAGGGCCAGATCGCCGGGGTCGGCGACCGCCCGCCCGGCCGCCGCCTGCGCGGCGCCGCGATCCGCTGGATGCAGCGGCGCTCCGCCGCCGAGCTTGCCGAGCGCCGTGCCGCGATCGTCGCTGCGATCCGCGAGTTCGCCGAGCTGCCGATCGTCAACGGCGGCGGCACCGGCAGCCTCGAGCTGACCGCGGCCGAGGACCCGGTCACCGAGGTCACCGCCGGATCCGGCTTCTACGCGCCCGCTCTCTTCGACCATTACGGCCGCTTCTCGCTGACCCCGGCGGCGGGCTTCGCGCTGCCGGTGGTGCGAAAGCCGGCGCCCGGGGTGGCGACCGCCCTGGGCGGCGGCTACCTCGCCTCGGGCGGCGGCGACGCGGGGTGCCTCCCGGCCACCTGGCTGCCGCCGGGCCTGAAGCTCGACCCCGAGGAGGGGGCGGGCGAGGTGCAGACGCCGCTGCTCGGGCCTCCTGCGACCCGGCTCTCGATCGGAGACCGCGTCTACCTCCGCCACGCCAAGGCGGGCGAGCTGTGCGAGCGCTTCGACCTCCTCCACCTCGTCGAGGGCGGCGAGATCGTCGATGTCGTCCCGACCTACCGCGGCGAGGGCCGGGCCTTCCTCTAATGGCGCAGCGGACGGTCAGGGCCCGAGCACCGCAGAGGCGTACTCGTTGGTGAAGACCCGCTCCGGGTCGAGCTCGTCGCGAACGGACTGAAACCTCGCCCAAGCCGGGTAGCGAGGCGCCAGTGTCGCCGCGGTCTGGAAGTGGCGCTTGCCCCAGTGGGGGCGGCCTTCGTAGTCGTTCATGATCGCCTCGACCGCCTCGAAGTACGGGCGCCACCGCATTCCCCGGTACTGATGGATGGCGATGTAGGCGGTATCTCGTTCGTGCGAGGGACTGAGCAGCGCGTTATCACCCGCCGCGACTCGCATCTCGATCGGGAAGAAGACCGGATAGCGGTTCGACCGCACCCACTCGATCACGCGGCGGGCCGCCTCGGGACCGTGCCGGCGCGGCACTCCGTACTCCATCTCGGTGAAGCGCACGCGGCGCTGGTTGGCGAAGACGCGATCGCTGCGGTCGATCGTCCTGCCACCCGATGCGAGCGCAGCGGCGAGGCGGGAGAGGCGGGGAATCGCGGCCGGGAATGCCCGGCCGGCCGCCGAGAACGCCTCCAGCGCCCAGTTCTCGAGCACGACGTCGTTCAGGTAGGAGGCGAGCCGGCCGCGCGGCTGCGGCGGCCCCTCGACCCGGTTGCGCTCGAGGACGAGCGCCGAGTCCGCGTAGGGGAAGGTGAACAGCTCGAAGTGATCGCTGGCCGCGGCACGCTCCTCGAAGCTGTCGAGGACCTCCTCGCGGGGTGCTGGCGAGTCAATCCGGCGCAGGACGAAGGCCGGGACGCAGCGCAGGGTCACCGCCGAGATCGCGCCGAGCGCCCCGACGCCGACCCGCGCCGCGCGCAGCAGGTCGGGCTCGGCCGCGCCCAGCTCGCGCACGCTGCCGTCGGCCAGCACCATCTCGACCGCCCCGACCTGGGCGGAGATGTTGCGCAGATTCGCGCCGGTGCCATGGGTGCCGGTGGAGATCGCCCCGGCGATCGTCTGGCGGTCGATGTCGCCGAGGTTCTCCATCGCCAGGCCGAGCCGGTGCAGCTCCTCGTTGAGCTCTGCGAGGACGGTTCCCGCCGCGACCTTGACCTGGCCGGAGGAGCGATCGGCGTCGATCGTGCCGCGCAGGGCGCCGACGTCGACCATCGTGCCACTGGTCAGCGCCGTCGCGGTGAAGGAGTGGCCCGAGCCGGCGACGCTGACCTCGCGGCCGGCGGCGGCTGCGGCCGTGACGGCGGCGGCCAGCTCGTCGCGGTCGCGCGGGCGGACCAGCTCGGCCGGCCGGCAGCGCTGATCCCCGGTCCAGTTGCTCCAAGCGCCGCCGCTCACCCGCTTCTCCCAAGACCCATCGACAACGCAGGCTATCCGGAGGCGGCCAAGCTAGCCCTCGGCCGGCTGGACCAGCGGCGGAGCCAGGGCGCGGTAGGCGTAGGCCGACGTCACCAGCAGCAGAGCGGCGACCGCGACGCTGGGGGCGGCGTAGCCGGCGGCGCTGGCGAGGCCCCCTCCGGCCAGTGCACCCGCCGTCTGCCCGGCCGCCCATGCCATGTTGGAGAGGCCGGCGGCGTAGCCCTGGTGCAGGCGGCTGGCGTCGGCTGTCTCCGAGAGCGTGGTGAGGGCAGGCGCGAAGCAGATCCCGGCTCCCAGCGAAGCGAGGATCAGCGCCGCCAGAACCGGACCCAGCGTCGGCGCCCCGGCTATCCCGACCATCGCGAAGGCGCAGACGGCGGTGCCGATCACGAACGGGCCGCGGCGCCCGAACCGGTCCGAGTAGCGGCCGGCGACCGGGGCGAGCACAGCCTCGAGCGCCGCGCCGGCGATGAAGCCGCCGGCGATCGCCACGTAGCCGCCGCCGAGCTCGCTTATGCGCAGCGGCACCAGCACCTCGGTCGCCCCGAACATCAACGACGGGATGGCGACGAACGCGGTCGCGGTGAGGATCGGGCGGGTGCCGATCGTCGCCGCCACCTCACGTAGCGGCTGCCGCTCGGGCGGTCCGGCTTCCGGCAGGCGCGCCGCGACGGCGGCGAGTGCTATGGCGATCGCCAGCACGGCGCCGAACACCGCTTCGGTGCCCACCTTGGCCGCGACCGCGCCAATCACCGGGCCCACTAGGGCGCCGGCGATGGCCGTTCCCAGCGCTGTGCCGATCACCGAGCCGCGACGCTCGGGCGGGGCGGCTGTGATCAACCAGGTCAGTGCGCCCGACCAGATCAAGGCGCCGGCGATGCCCTGCGCGAAGCGCGCCGCGTCGAGCAGCGCGATTTCACCTCCGAAGCCGAAGACGACGCTCGAACCGCCGAGCAGCAACAGCCCGGAAATCACCGTGCGGCGCGGGCCTACCCGGGTCGCGACCAGCCCCGCGGGCAGCGAGGCGAGCAGCGTGCCGGCCGCGTAGGCGGCGGCGAGGATCCCCGCCTCGGCCTTGCTGAGCCCGAACTCCGCCACGTAGTCGGGCAGCAGCGGAGCGATCGCCGCGTAGAAGGCGACATCGAAGAACACCATGGTCGAGGCGAGGATGAGCAGCAGGCGCACGGCCCATGAATCCAATCACTATCGCGGCTTTTACTCGGTGCCTTTTCGTTCATATGTTTGCAGTTAGCATCGATAACGAAGCCCAGACCCCGGAGGGGTGGCAGAGCGGTTGAATGCGGCGGCCTTGAAAGCCGTTAGGCCTCGCAAGGGGTCTCGTGGGTTCGAATCCCACCCCCTCCGCTATCCAGAGCAAATTCCGCCGCTCCAAGCGGAGTCTCGGGTAGCGCCCAGGCTCTCGAGGGCGCGGAGGACAGACCGGTCAACGCCGCCAAGGACCGCCCGAGCACGGTCGCGCCGATCGCAAGGAGACAGCGCCCCCGCTCCGATGTCCCGAACGCAGGAGTGCGGCTCGCCCATCTGAGCGCCACGGGGCAAGCGGTGAAGGCGGCGGACCGGCTTTCCAGCTCCAGGTCGAGCCGATGCGCGCCAGGACCCCGCCGAACCCCTGCGGCACCCATGCGGTTCGATGCAAAGCAACGAGAGGCGCGAGAAAGAAGCTAGGGTGAGCGAATGAGGCTAGGGCCGATCCCAGAGAACCCGATCGAGTGGGTGATCGGACGGCTCAATGTGGCGCCCCGACCGCTGTTGGAGACCCAGATGGCCTATACCTTGGCCCGGCTGATCATGGTCGCAACCAAGGTGGGGGTATTCGAGGCGCTCGCTGATGGAGGGGCGACGGCGTCGGAGGTCGCCGAGCGCTGCGAAACGAGCTCCGTCGGCACCGAGAAGCTCCTCTTTGCCCTCGCCGGGATCGGTTACCTGCGGGCCAAGAACGGTAGCTATGAGCTGACCCCGGTCTCGCGCAAATGGCTGTTGCGCGAGAGCCCACACTCCATTGTCGACAAGCTCTTGCTCCAGTTCCTCGAGTGGGATTGGCTTGAGCGCACCGAGGACTACGTCCGCAGCGGCGAGGCGCTCGACCTTCACTCGATGACAGATGCAGAGGACTGGGACCTCTACCAACGTGGTATGCGGGCGATGGCGAACGCCTTCGCCGGCGAGGCGGTGCGGCGGATGCCGCTGCCAAAAGGGGCAGCGGACATGCTCGACATCGGCGGTTCTCATGGCTATTACTCGGTCGCTCTTTGCCGGCGCCACGAAGGTCTGCGGTCGACGATCCTCGATCTGCCGCAGGCGGTCGAGCAGGCGGCGCCGCTGCTGGCAGCCGAGGAGATGGGGGATCGCGTGGTGCATCGCGCCGGCGACGCGCTCACCGCCGAGCTCGGAACCGAAGCCTACGACCTGGTCCTTGTCGCGCAGCTAGTCCATCACTTCTCCGAGAACGAGAATCGTGACCTGGCCGGCAAGGTGGCCCGCGCCCTACGCCCCCGTGGCGTCTACGCGGTCCTCGAGACGTTTCGTCCACGGACGGCGAAGGACACCGGCCAGCTGGGCGCTCTGCTCGAGTTCTACTTCGCGCTCACGAGCCAGTCAGGCACCTGGGCCGTGGAGGAGATCGCCGACTGGCAGCGTCAGGCTGGGCTCCATCCGCGTCGGGCGATCCCCTTGCGGACATCGCCGGGCGCCGGCATCCAGGCCGCCGTCAAACCGGGCTAGCCTTCCCTGGCGCCGGGCGACCCTCGAGCTCGGGAAGCCTCGCCCGTCGCCCCGGGCGGCGAAGCTGCGGCTCGCGAGGTCATCGCGGCTCGCGCCCCGGCACCTGAGTTCGACCGTCAACGGATCGCCCGCGAATCTGGTTACCTCCGGCAGGAACCAATTCGAACGAAGCCGTGAGGAAGTCGCGGTAGACGAGGAGGTAGGCGATTGTGGTCCAGCGGAGGGGCCGCGTGTGGTTCATCGCAGTGGCGACCGCGATACTCGGCGGCGCGTTCACGCTGCTGGGAGCCACGGACACGAGGCCGGTCGCAACGGACCTCGCCAGGGCAGCCCCTTTCCCGTGCGTGCCGGCGACGAACGTCTACGTAATCGTCTACAACTGGAAGACGTCGGTCGGCGCCACCACCTACCAGCACCGCAAGGAAGCAACGAACATCCTGCTCTCGGAGGCGGCTACCCGCAAGCCCCGCACGGTCTTCGGAGCGGGCAAGGGCGCGGCATCGTTCAGCCCTTTCCTCGCGCCCCAGCTGCTCACCCCCGCCAACCGGAGGACGCTCAACCTCTTGGTCGAACAGGCGATGTTCAGCGGAGACCAACCTCCCGCCACCGACAGCGTCGACTACAACCCCGTCTTCGCAGCGGCGGCGGCCGCAGACCCGACCGCAAGTGCCCGCGTCTTCATCGCTCACACCGGGGGTAGGGAAGGCCCCTACCCCAGCCTCCACACGCCGGGCCCGCCGACCTATGTAATCGGGTTCGGGAAGCGCAACGCCTCCGCCCCGGTGCTGAAACAGATCGCCGCCGACACAGGCGGCGGTTTCTACCCTGTCGAAGACCGGCGCGAACTGCTGCCGCAGGTGGCCGAAAGGATCAACGAACGGCTCAGCTGCCTCAGGACGCGGGCGTTCGTCGACACCTTCCGCGACCAGGGACAGGTCCGGCCTCACGGGGCCGGCATCGCAAGGGGCACGAAGTCGGTGGACGTCACCCTCACCTGGGAAGAACCGGGCTACCGCATCAAACCGACCAGGTTCGTGCTGATGCGCCGCGGCCGCCCGCTCGCGATCAAGACGACCCGCGGCTCCGGCAGCACCTTCGCCACTGCCCGGATCAGCGGCAGGGCGCTGAGGGGGGGCGGCCGCCTCAGGTTCCAGGTCAAAGCGAGGCGACTCCCGGCCACGGAAAACGTGACGACCGTCGTCGGGTCGAAAGGCTCCGCCGCCGTCGCGTCGGGCGCGGGGCCGCTCAGGCCATCGTCAGCCCGCCGCTCGGCGACCGTGCCTTACCATCGCCGCCATGGACACGATTGACGTCGCAACCTTCCGACAGCTGCAGAAGGATCCGATGGTCCGCGTGTTGGATGTGCGCAGCGGAGGCGAGTTCGAGAGCGCGCACATCCCCGGGTCGTACAACGTCCCGCTCGACACGCTCGTCGAGCACGTCGGAGAGTTCGTGCTGGTCGAGGATCCGGTCGTGCTCGTCTGTCAGTCGGGCAGCCGCGCGAGCCAGGCGCGCGAGCGGCTCGCGGCGGAAGGGAAGTCGACGCTCCACATTCTGGACGGTGGCATGAACGCCTGGATCGCGGCGCAAGGCGAGCTGACGAGCAGCGGCAAGCAGCGTTGGGCGCTCGACCGCCAAGTTCGACTCGGAGCGGGGACCGTCGCGATCACGAGCGTGCTCGCGAGCCGGTTCTTCCCCCCGGCGAAGTGGATCGCGGCGGGGGTCGGTGCCGGCCTGTTCTACATGGCAGTCACGGACACCTGCCCGGTATCACCGCTCGTTTCGAAGCTGCCCTATAACCAGGCAGCACCGTGCGACATCGACGCCGTGCTCGACGCGCTCAACACGAAAGCGGCGTAGGGTCGGCGCCCACCGGAGCTGACTTCAACGCCAGGCCGATCGCCGACGACCCGCCCCTGGTTCGATAAGCACCCAAGCTCCCGATTCCGAATTGTTGACGGCAGCCTGGATCGTTGTGTAGTAGTGGGTGTTTGGGGGCGCAGATTCCGGCGCTTCACTTTGGCGGACGATGTTCACCTGAGGCGTTGCATGCGGTCGCGTGGGTTCGAATCCCACCCCCCTCCGCTCCAGGTTGGGCGGTGGCGCGTGGCGGGAGGAGCAGGAACGCGGCCGAGGCGGCCGAACTCTCAGGGATGAACCGGGAGCGGTGGTTGCGGCGTGCCCAGCGGGCCAGCGATGCATTCGGGTTGGTGCTGCTGCTCGTGCTGGCCACGTATGTGCTCGCCTCGCTGCTGGACAACCATGGCTGGCCTGCGGTGATCGAGCTTGGCGCGGGGACCGGGACGGCTCTGGTGGCGCTGGTCAGCGCCCACGCCCCGGCGCGGATCGTCCGCGCGGCGATCGGCCTAACCGGGCTGGCGATCGCGCTCGCGGCGGTCGCCGCGATCACCGGGGCGCGCGGCTGGCTGAGCGCCGGCGCGCTGCTCGAGGTCACACTGCTGACCGCCGCGATGCTCGCCGTGCTGTACCGGGTGGCGATCTCGGATGCGGTCGACTCTCGCACGATCCTCGGCGCGATCAGCGTCTACGCGATCCTCGGGCTCCTCTTCACCTTCCTCTACGGGACGGTCGAGCGGATCCAGGGGACGCCGTTCTTCGGCCACCTGAGCGAACCGCAGAGCAGTGACTTCCTCTTCTTCAGCTTCACCACGCTGACCACGACCGGCTACGGCAACCTGGTGCCGGCCGGGCAGCCGGGCCGGATGCTCTCCGGCCTGGAGATGATGATCGGCCAGATCTTCCTGGTCACCCTGGTCGCGCGGCTGGTCACCCTCTGGCGGCCGGGCAGCCGGCTGCGTGAGCGCCGGGCCGAACGCACCGAGGGTTGAGCATCGAGCCCACGCCGGGTCAGCCGCTCAGCAGCGCCTCCAGCTCGGCGAGCTGCGACTCGATCCCCGCGCAGACGCGGTCGCAAAGCTCGAGAACCCCCGGGTCGGAGATCCGGTACAGCGTCCTGGTCCCCCGCTTGCGGCGGCTGACGAAGCCCTCGGTGTGCAGGGCGGCGAGGTGCTTGGAGACGTTCTGCTGGGAGGAGTCCAGCGTTTCGGTCAGCTCGCCAACCGAGGCCTCCTCGCGCACTCGCAGCAGGTCGAGGATGCGCAGGCGGGTCGGGTCGGACAGCGCCCGGAAGCGGCGGGCGATCAGCTCGGCCGCATCGTTCTCGAGGGGGCTCTTCATCGCCATCGCTCTCTACCTCTCGGTCTGCTATCTTACCTATTCACAACTGTTAAGTTGTTAACTTGTAAATCGTAAGAGAAAGGATAGCGATGCCGACCCTTGCAGCTCCCCGCACTCCCGCCTCGAACGCCGGCTCCGCCTCCCAGGAGCCGGCCGGCCGCTGGCCGCTGGAGCGGATCCTCTTCCTGATGGCCGGGACGATGGTCGGCCTCAGCGCCGTGTTGAGCGCCCTCGTCAGCCCCTGGTTCCTGCTGCTGACCGGGTTCGTCGCGCTCAACCAGCTCGCCTATGTCGCCTTTGGCAACTGCCCCAGCTCGCTGGTGCTGCGCCGCCGCTTCGGCATCAAGGCAGCGTGCGACCGGTGAGCCGGCTCGGGCCGGTCGGCCGGCTCGGCCGCTTCGCCGCCAACCAGCCGCGCTGGGTCTTCGCCGCCTGGGCTGTGATCGCGGTGGGTCTCGGCGCGCTGGCGCCGAAGGTCGAGACGGCGCTCTCCGGAGCCGGCTGGCAGGCGAACGGCTCGGAGTCGGTCGCGGTGCGCGAACAGGTCGACCGCGCCTTCGCCGGCGGCGGCGCCTACGCGCTGCAGGTCGCCGTCCACTCGCCGCAGCTGACCGCGGGTGACCCGGCCTTCCGCGCCACCCTGCGCCGCTCCGAGCGGCTGCTCGCAGCCAACCCGGCGGTTAGCCGGGTGATCCCGCCGCGTCCCGGCGTCTCGATCTCGCGCGACCGCCACACCGCGGTGATCCGCGCCGGCGCCGCCCGCGACCCGAACCGGATGGTCGCCGCGGCCAACGACCTCAAGGGTCCGCTCGCCGCGACCGCCGCAGACGGCGTCGAGGTCAACCTGACCGGCGCCGCCGGGATGTGGTCGGACTTCAACGAAGCCAACAAAGACGCGATGCTGAAGTCCGAGCTGCTCTCCTGGCCGGTCACCCTGGCGATCCTCGTGCTCGCCTTCGGCTCGCTGGTCGCCGCCGGGCTGCCGCTGATGCTGACGATCGTCGGGCTGATCGCCTCGGCAGGCGTGCTGTACCTCGGCACGCTGCTCTCGCCGATCTCGATCTGGGCGATGAACTTCGCGCTGATGTTCGCCCTGGCGCTGGGCATCGACTACGCCCTGTTCATCGTGATGCGCTTCCGCAACGCGCTGTTCGGCCAGCGCCTCTCGCCCGCCGACGCAGCCGGGATAACGATGGACACCGCAGGCAAGGCGGTGCTCTTCTCCGGGCTGACCGTGCTGATCTCGCTCTCAGCGGTGCTGCTCGTCCCCAGCCCGGCGTTCCGCTCGATGTCGCTGGGGATCATGATCTCGGTGCTCTTCGTGCTGGCGGCGACCCTGACTTTGCTGCCGGCGGTGCTGGCCAAGCTCGGCCCGCGGGTCGACAAGCTGAGCCTCCCGTGGGCGCACAGCAGCGACCACCGCTCACCGCGCTTCGCCCGCTGGGGTGAACGCCTCTGGCGCCGGCCGCTGCTGTTCGGAGGCGCGGCGCTGGCCGCGCTGCTCGTCCTGGCGCTGCCGGTGCTCGGGCTGAAGACCGGGATGCCGTCGATCAAGGTGGTGCCGAGCGGCGACCACTCGCGCCTCGGCTACAACCAGGTCGTCAACGCCTTCGGCCCCGGCGCTCCCGGTGCCCTGCAGGTCGTCTCGCCGCGCTCCGAGTCCGGCCGGGTGGCGTCGGTGCTGAGCTCCGATCCGGGCGTCGCCGCGGCGCTGCCCGCGCAGACCAGTCCCGCTGGCGGGCTCTCACTGACCGAGGCGATCCCCGCCGCCGGACCCTCCACCCCGGCCTTCGGGGACACCGTGGACCGGTTGCGCGCCGCGCTTCCCGACGGAGTCCTGGTCGGCGGGCCGGCAGCCGAAAACCACGACCTCGAAGCGGCGCTGAGCGGCAAGACACCGCTGGCGATCGGCGTCGTGCTGGCGCTCGGCTTCCTTCTGCTGCTGGTCGCCTTCCAGGCGCCGCTGATCGCGGCGATCGGGGTGCTGACCAACCTGCTCGCCACCGGCGCCGCCTTCGGCGTAGCGACGCTGATCTTCCAGGACGGCCACCTCTCCGGTCTGCTCGGCTTCGAATCGCAGGGCTTCCTCGACGCCTGGGGGCCGATCTTCTTCTTCGCGATGATCTTCGCGATCGCGATGGACTACACCGTCTTCCTGCTCTCCTCCGCGCGGGAGCACTGGGAGGAGTCGGGCAACGCCCGCAAGGCGATGGTCGGCGGCCTCGCCCATTCGGGCCGGGTGATCCTCGCCGCGGGCGCGGTGATGGTCGCCGTCTTCTTCACCTTCGCCCTCTCCGGACCGCTGCCGCCGAAGGAGATGGGGGTGATCCTCGGCGTCGCCGTCCTGCTCGACGCCTTCCTGGTGCGCCTCACCCTGCTGCCCGTCTTCCTGCGGCTGACCGGGCGCGCCGCCTGGTACCTGCCCGGCTGGCTCGACCGGCTGCTGCCCGAAGTCCACTTCGGGCATCGCGGCTCAGCCGAAGTACTGCCCGTGGAACCCGAAGGGGATGTGGTGGGGGACGCGGGCCCGGCCTAGCTCGGTGAGGCTGGCGGCATCCAGCACCAGCAGGTAGGAGCGGGCGTCGCGGCCGTCGAGCACGACTGAGAGCAGGACGCCGTCGTCCTCGGCCCGGTCCGGCTCGGGCGAGGGGACGAAGACCGGCTCGCCCGGGTAGGAGCCCGGCTCGAACCAGGCCTGCGACTCGCCGCCCTCGACGTCGAGCTTGACCAGCTGGTCGAGAAAGTCTGGGGCGTCGCCGTCGGGGTGGGCGCCGGCGCCGTAGACGTAGCGGTAGGGGCGCCCGTTGCGCTCGCGGTAGTCGATCCGCGGCAGCTCGAGGTTGACCTCGCTCAGCTCTTCCTCCTCAACCCGGGGATCGTCGAGCGAGACGCGGTAGCGCAGCAGGCGGGCGTAGGCGGAGGGCGGCGGCGGGGCCTCGCGCAGGCGGTCGACGTACAGGGAGTCGACGATCGACGCGTCGTCGTAGGCGGCCAGGTCGAGGACCAGCTCCGAGCCGCGCTCGAAGGCGTTGACGTGGTGGAAGGCGAAGCGCGGCTCCGCCGCGTACTCGCCCCGCAGCGCGCCGTCCTCGCGGTCGAAGACGAGCAGGCGCGTTCCCAGCTCGGGCTTCCACTCGTAGTTCTCGATGAACGGACGGCCGGCGGCGGCGAGCCGCAGCGGGTTGACGACGAGCGGGAAGGCGGCGAGGATCGCGAAGCGCTCGGTGAGCGCGAAGCTGTGCATGTAGGAGGGCTCCTTGACCCGCGCGGAGGCGATGCGCCGCTGCCGGTGGCGGTCGCGCTGGGCGAAGATTCGGTACTCGCAGCGCGGGCCGAAGTGGGTCACGTAGGCGATCAGCTCGTCGCGCTCGGGATCGTGATGGGGATGGGCGGTGGCGTGCATCCCGGGCGGGGTGAAGGCAACGCCGAGCGCGTCCAGGGTGTCCGGGTCGAAGGCGACCGGCAGCGGGGTCTCGGTCATCGCGACGTACTCGTCGCCGAGCCGGGTCAGGTTGACGTTGCAGTTGTCGGTCGGCTGCGGCCGGAACAGCGTCGCGGCCCGCTTGAACAGCGAGCGGCAGGGGTCGGTGGCGAACTCGCTGAAGGCGATCCGCCCCTGCTCGGCCTGGCGGTACGCGTCGCTGCGCAGGAAGCGGTTCGCGTAGGAGACCCGTCCGCCGCCGAAGGAGAACTTGTGCAGCATCGCCAGTCCGTCGAACCAGTGCCGCAGCGGCCGTTCGCCCACCTCGAACTTGGCCGGGCCGTTTCGCAACAGGGTCCCGGTCAGCCACTCGGGGATCGACCCCTCGAGCGGCAGCGAGTCGACCTCGACCTCGGAATCAAGCGTGGTCAGGCCCACCCGGTAGCCGGGGCGGGATACGGTCTGCGGCTCCGGCATCGTCAGCCTCCCGATCCGATAGTTCAACCTAGACCGTATAAGAGATAGCATCAGCGCTGCCCCGATGTCAAGCGAGACCCGCCTCACCCCGACCTCCTACATCGTGCTGGGCCTGCTCGATGCGGCCGGCGAGGCGACCCCCTACGACCTGAAACGGATGGTCGCCGCCAGCCTCGGCAACTTCTGGTCCCTCCAGCACGCCCAGCTCTACACCGAGCCCGAGCGCCTCGCGGTAGCCGGATACCTGAGCGAGCGCCGCGAGCAGGGCGGGCGGCGGCGGCGCCACTACAAGATCACAGCGAAAGGGCGCAGGGCGATGCGCGACTGGGTCGCCGAGCCAACCGCGGAGCTCTCCGAGCTGCGCGACCTGGCCCTGCTCAAGGTCTTCTTCGGCGCCGATCCCGAGCTGCTGGCGGCGGAGCAGGCGCCGGCGCACCGGGCCAAGCTGGCCGAGTACGAAAAGATCATGGAGCAGGCGGGAGAGACGCTGCCTGACGGCGCGCGCGTCTCGCTGGAAGCGGGCATCGGCGCCGAGCGGCAGTGGCTCCGCTTCTGGTCCCGCTTCGGGGCGTAGCTACTCGGAGAGCTCGACGCGTTCGATCGTCTGCGGCTCGAGCGGCCGGTCGGAGGCGTCGGTCGCGGTCGACTCGATCGCGTCGACCGTCTCCATCCCGTCGACCACCTCGCCGAAGACGGTGTGCTTGCCGTCCAGCCAGGGCGCCGCCTCGGTGGTGACCACGAAGAACTGCGAGCCGTTGGTGTCAGGCCCGGCGTTTGCCATCGCCAGCGCGCCGCGGACGATCTTGTGCTCGTTGATCTCGTCCTCGAAGGTGTAGCCGGGGCCGCCCCGCCCGGTTCCTTCCGGGCAACCGCCCTGGATCATGAAATCGGCGATCACCCGGTGGAAGACGAGCCCGTCGTAGAAGCCGTCGGCGGCGAGCTTGCGGAAGTTCTCGACCGTCTTCGGCGCGTCGGAATCGTGCAGCTCGAGCACGATCGGGCCGGCATTCGTGTAGAGGGTCGCCTGCGACACGGCCGTCAACCCTATCCGAGCAGGGCCGTCACCCGCGCACCCGAACCGTGACCTGCCGCGAGGCGCCGGGGGCGTATGGCCAGCGCTCCTCGGCAAGGGCGGTGGCGCGCAGGCGGATGGTGGCGCTGCCGGTCACGTAGCGGAACCGGTATGCGGCGTGGAAGCGGCCGCTGCGGTCGCTGTGGACGACGATCACCGGGCGCCAGCGGCGGGCAGCGGCCTCGTAGTACTGGATCGCGACCAGCTTTCCGCGGTGGGGCAGCGACGCGCCGCGAGCGCGGACGCGGCCCCGCAGGCGGAGCGACTCGCCAACCTGCAGGGTTCGCGGCGCGGCCTGCAGGAGAACGGCGCCGCGCACCCGCAGCGCCAGGCCCGGCCGCTGCGAGGGCGCCCACCGCGACCCGCCGTCGTAGGCGACGGCGATACGGCGCGACGGCCCCGCCGACAGCGCCAGGCGGAAGCCGCCGTGCGGGCCGGTGGCGATCGCATCGACGCGGCGGCGGGCGAAGGCGCCTGGGGAGGGGCGCGAGACGACTCGCAGGCTGCGGCCGGCGAGACCGGCGCCGGCAGCGGTGACGAGGCGCCCGGACAGGGTTGCCGCGGCGCGGAAGGGAACCGTGACTCGCGGGCCGCCACGGCGGCGCCAGCCGAGCCGGGCGAAGACCCGTGTCCTCGCCCGCGGCCGCCGCTTTCCCGCAGGCGCCGCCTCCGCCGACGCCGGGGGCGCAGCCGGGTCGTCCCGCCCGGAGGACGCCGCAGACGTACGGATCGCCATCTCCTTCCCATCGGTGCGCAGCGTGGTCGAGGCGGCGTTGCCGGCTGCGTCAACGACGTCGGCGCGAAAGACGTAGGTGCCCGGGTCGAGGCGATCGGGCATGGCGGCGATCAGGCGATCGACCCCGGGAGCGCCGCCCGCTTCGAGCCTGCTCGGCAACTCGACCCAGCGGTCGGTGCCGAGGCGGCGCAGGTGGACTTCGCCCCGCGCCGGCCCGGACTGCGCGTCGGCGACCTCAGCCTCGACCGTCGCCGGCACCCCTTCGCCGGGAGGCACGGCGAAGGCGACCGTCGGCGGCAGGTTGTCGAACAGCCACCCCTCCGCCTTGCCCGCGACCAGCAGCAGCAGCGCCAGCGCCAGGCAGATCCCCAGCGCGACAGCCCGGCCCAATCCAACGCGCATCCCCGGCATCGGCCCTCCTTCGCTCGACGGCATCTGGAGGACCAAGGGCGCAGCGGCGGATTCTCTCCCCCCTCGCCGCGAACGTCCGTGTTCCGCACCGCTCGCCAGCCGCGCGTCGTTTGCCAGAATGACTCCCGATGCCACTTCCAACGCAGGAGCAGGTGACCGAGAAGCTGCGCGCGGTGATCGACCCGGAGCTGCGCCGCTCGATCGTCGAGCTGGGGATGGTCCGCTCGATCGAGGTGAAGGACGACGGCCGGGTCGAGGTGGTCGTCTCGCTGACCACCGCCGGTTGCCCGATCCGCTCCCACTTCGAAACGGCGGTCGCCCAGCGGGTCTCCGAGCTGGACGGCGTGACAGGGGTCGCGGTCGGCTTCGACGTCCTCTCCGACGAGGAGAAAGGCAACCTGCAGCAGACGCTCGGCCGCGGCAAGCTGCCGGAGGGAGCGCTGGCCCAGGTCAAGAACGTGATCTGCGTCGCCTCCGGCAAGGGCGGCGTCGGCAAGTCGACGATGACAGCCAACCTGGCGGCGGCGCTGAACGCCGAAGGGCACTCGGCAGGCGCCCTGGACTGCGACGTCTACGGCTACTCGATCCCGCGCATGCTCGGCGTCAACCGCAAACCGGAAGTCAACGCCGAGCGCAAGATCCTGCCGCTGGAGGCGGCCGGCGGCGTCAAGGTGATGTCGATCGGCTTCTTCGTCGAGGAGAACTCGGCGGTCGTCTGGCGCGGCCCGATGCTCCACAAGGCGATCCAGCAGTTCCTCGAGGACGTCGCCTGGGGGGAGCTGGAGTACCTGCTGCTCGACCTGCCGCCGGGAACCGGCGACGTCTCGATGACCCTCTCCCAGCTCCTGCCGCAAGCCAAGTTCGTGCTTGTGACGACGCCGCAGCCGGCGGCGCAGAGCGTCGCCCGGCGGGCCGCGGAGATGGCCCTCAAGTTCGACCTCGAGCTGCTCGGCGTGATCGAGAACATGTCCGGCTTCACCACGCCCGACGGCGAGCGCTTCACGATCTTCGGCGAGGGCGGCGGTCAGCTCCTGGCCGACGACCTCGACATCCCGCTGCTCGGCAAGGTGCCGCTATCCGAGCCGCTGCGCGAGCACGCCGACGGCGGCTCCCCGCTGGCCGTCGACGAGCCGGACTCGCCTGCTTCCCAGGCGATCCGCCAGGCGGCACGCGGCATCGTCGCGGCGACGCCGCAGGAGCTGCCCGTCCTGCAGAGCACCCCCCCGAGCGCCCAGCCCGCCGAGGTCGGCGGCACCCCGCTCCCGGTCATCCAGAGCGGCGCGCGGACCTAGCCTCGCCGCCTTCGACCGTCGGGGGCGGCTCAGGTGGTTGTCGGGGCTACGCGGCGCTCTTGCTCTTGTAGTAGTCGGCGTTGATCTCGGCGTATTTGGCCCACTCGGCGGGGAGCTGGTCCTCGGCGAAGCAGGCATCGACCGGGCAGGCCTCGACGCAGGCATCGCAGTCGATGCACTCGTCCGGGTCGATGTAGAGCATCTCGGTCTCGTCGTAGTCGGGCTCGTCCGGGGTCGGGTGGATGCAGTCGACGGGGCAGACCTCGACACACGAGTTGTCCTTGGTGCCTATGCACGGCTCGGCGATGACGTAGGTCATTCGAGGCTTTCTCCTGAAGTCGTCTTTTCGGTGCCAGGCGGGGCTCCGCCCCCACCAAACGGCGAGCCGACATTTTAGGGATTCGGGGATGATGTGACGATGCTGCTGCTGACCGGGGCGACCGGAAGCGTCGGATCGCGGCTGCTGCCGCTGCTGCTCGAGCGGGGGGAGGACGTGCGCTGCCTGGTGCGCGAGGCACGGCGGCTCGGCGAGCGCCGGGTCGACGTGCAGATCGCGCTCGGCGACCTCGGCGAGATGTCGGACCCGTATCTGGTGCGCCAGGCGCTGCGCGGGGTAGACACCGTCGTCCACCTGGCGGCGACGATCCGCGACCAGCCGCCGCACCGGATCGAGGAGCTGAACGGCCTGGCCACGGTGCGGCTGCTGCGCGCCGCGGAGCGCAGCGGGGTGCGCCGCTTCGTCTTCTTCAGCGCTCTCAACGCCGCCGCCGCCCAGCGCACGCGCCTGTTCCGCGCCAAGTGGCTGGCTGAGCGGGCCGTCGCGTCCTCGCCACTAGAGACGATCGTCTTCGCTCCGTCGCTCGTCTACGACCGCAGCGACCCCTGGGTGACCCTGTTGCGCCGCTTCTCCTTCCTGCCGGTGATGCCGGTCTCGGGAAGCGGGCAGGCGCGCTTCCAGCCGATCTGGGCCGAGGACGCCGCGCGCTGCACGCTCGCCGCGCTGGAGCAAGGCGAGCGCGACCGCTACGAGCTGGCCGGACCGGAAACGCTCAGCTACGACCAGATGTCCGACCTGGTCAGCAGGGTCGCCGGGCGGCCGCGACCGCTCGTCCACCTGCCGCTGCCGCTGGTCCGCGCCGGCTTGATCGCGCTCCGCAACGTCTTCGGCGAGGCCGTGTTCGCTACCTGGGAGGAGGCAGAGCTGATGGAGGTCTCGATGACCACCGAGCGCGGCAGCGCGGACGTGGAGGAGCTGGGAGTGGAGCCGAGAAGGATGGGGGATGTCCTGGCGGAGCCATAGGGGCGCGGCGATCCTGGCGATCGTCCTCGCCGTGCTCTGCGCGGGGCAGGCGTCCGCCCGAACCCTGGTTCCGCCGAAGCCGGGCGTCTTCTTCGGGGTCAGCGACCGCGGCACGGTCGAGGACTACGAAGAATTCGCGACCCTGCTCGACAAGCACCCGGCGCTGCTGGAGACCTTCCACCCCTGGGGGAACAGCCTCAACAACGCCTTCGAACGGTGGCGCGAAACCGGGACGCGGCCGATCCTGCACATCTCGACCGCCGACGACCAGACGCTGACCGAGCTGATCACCCCCGAGCAGATCGCGCTCGGGGCGGGCGACGACTACCTGCTCCAGCTCAACGACTTCTTCGCTAAATACGGCCTGCTCGCCTACATCAGGCCGCTCGGCGAGCCCAACCGCTGCCTCAACGTCTGGTCCGCGGTCAACTGCGACGGCAGCCAGAAAGGCGGCGAACACGCGCCCCTCTGGTACAAGCAGGCATTCCGGCGGATCGTCACGATCGTCCGCGGCGGCAACACCCTGGAAGGGATCGACGCCACCCTGGCCGAAATCGGCCTGCCGCCGGTGCAACGGGCCAAAGGGCCGCCGCCGACCGTCCTGCCGGCGGCGCCGATCGCCACCGTTTGGAGCCCGCTGCCGGGCGGCTCGCCGCGGGTCAAGGGCAACTTCCCCGGCAATTACTGGCCGGGGCGGCGCTGGGTCGACTGGGTGGGCACCGATTTCTACTCCCAGTACCCCGTCTGGAAAGACCTCAACCGCTTCTTCCACGGCAAGTTCTGGCGCGGCAAGCCGTTCGCGGTCGCCGAGTGGGCCGTCTACGGGGAAGACGAACCGCGTTTCGTCAAGCAGCTCGTCGCCTGGACCGCGAAGCGGCCGCGGGTGCGAATGTTCGTCTACTACGACGGCTTCGGCGAAGGCGCCGAAAACCCCTACAACCTCAGCCTCTACCCGCGCACCACCAACACCCTGCGGTTGAAGCTCCGCCGGCCGAACTTCATCCAGTACGCCGAATACAACACCGGCGTCTACCCGCCGCTGCCGCCGAAGCCGAAGAAGACCGAAGCGACCCCGTAGACAGAGGGGCCCGGTCGCCCGGGCCCCTCGAAAAAACACTCGCCTGTTGCGGCGAATTACATCATGCCGCCCATGTCGGGCATGCCGCCTCCGCCGGGCATGCCGGCGCCGGCGCCCTCCTTCTCGGGCGGCTCGGCGACGACCGCCTCGGTGACGAGGATGTTCTTGGCGATCGAAGCGGCGTTCTGGAGCGCCGACCGGGTCACCATGGTCGGGTCGATCACACCGGCCTTGATCAGGTCGCCGTACTCGCCGGTGGTGGCGTTGAGTCCTTCGCCGGCTTTCAGGTCGCGGACATCGTTGACGACGACCGAGCCCTCGAGGCCGGAGTTCTCGGCGATCTGGCGGGTCGGCTCCTCCAGCGCCCGGTGGACGATGCGGGCGCCGGTCGCCTCGTCGGGGTCGTCGAGCTTGTCGGGGTCGAGGTCATCCTGCGCGTTGAGCAGCGCCACGCCGCCACCCGGCACGACTCCCTCCTCGAGCGCCGCCCGGGTCGCCTGCAGGGCGTCCTCGACGCGGTGCTTCTTCTCCTTCATCTCGGTCTCGGTGGCGGCGCCGACCTTGACCACGGCGACGCCGCCGGCCAGCTTGGCGAGCCGCTCCTGGAGCTTCTCGCGATCGAAGTCGGAGTCGGTGTTCTCGATCTCCTGTTTGATCTGGTTGATCCGCCCCTTGATGTCCTCGGCGTCGCCGGCGCCGTCGATGATCGTCGTCGTGTCCTTGGAGACGACGACCCGGCGCGCCTTTCCGAGCTGGGAGAGCTGGGTGTTCTCCAGTTTGAGGCCCATCTCCTCGGTGATCACCTCGCCGCCGGTGAGGATGCCGATGTCCTCCAGCATCCGCTTGCGGCGGTCGCCGAAGCCCGGCGCTTTCACCGAGACCCCGGTGAAAGTGCCGCGCAGCTTGTTGACCACCAGGGTCGCGAGGCACTCGCCCTCGACGTCCTCGGCGACGATCAGCAGCGGCTTGCCGCCCTGCATGACCTGCTCGAGCACCGGCAGGATGTCCCGCACGTTGCCGATTTTCTGATTGGCGATCAGCACGTAGGGATCCTCCAGCACTGCCTCCATGCGGTCCTGGTCGGTGACCATGTACGGGGAGATGTAGCCCTTGTCGAACTGCATCCCCTCGGTGAACTCCAGCTCCATGCCGAAGGTCTGGCCCTCCTCGACGTTGACGACGCCGTCTTTGCCGACCTTCTCGATCGAGTCGGCGATCACGTTGCCGATCTCGTCGTCGGCGGCCGAGATCGCCGCGACGCGGGCGATCTGCTCCTTGCCGGCGACCTCTTTGGACTGCTTGTCGCGCAGGTTCTCGACCACGCCTTCGACCGCCTTCTCGATGCCGCGGCGGAGGGCGAGCGGGTTGGCGCCGGCGGCGACGTTCTTGAGGCCCTGGCGGACGATTGCCTGGGCGAGCAGGGTCGCGGTCGTGGTGCCGTCGCCCGCCACGTCGTTGGTCGCCGTGGCGACCTCGCGGACCAGCTGGGCGCCCTGGTTCTCGAAGACGTCCTCGACCTCGATCTCGCGGGCGATCGTGACGCCGTCGTTGGTGATCGTCGGCGCGCCGAACTTCTTGTCGAGCACGACGTAGCGGCCCTTCGGCCCGAGCGTCACCTTGACCGCGTCGGCGACGGCGTCGACGCCGTCCTGCAGCGCTCCCCGCGCCTCCTCCTTGTACTTCAGCTCCTTGTGAGCCATTCGATTCCTTCCTCCTTGGTCTCTCTAAGTCCTGTTGGGCGGGGGTCAGCCGAGCTTGGCGAGGACGTCTTTCTCTTGCATGACGAGAAGTTCGTCGCCCTCGACGTTGACCTCGGTGCCGCCGTATTTGGAGTAGAGGACCTCGTCGCCCTCGCTCACGTCCAGTGGCTGGCGGGTGCCGTCCTCTTTGATCGCGCCGTCGCCGACGGCGACGACCTTGCCCTTCTGCGGCTTCTCTTTGGCCGTGTCGGGGAGGACGATGCCGCTCGCGGTCGTCTCCTCTTCCTCGATCGGCTTGACGATCAGCCGGTCCCCGAGGGGCTTCAGCTTCATCCGTGGACCTCCGTTGTCGGTGGATTACTGGTCAGAGTCTGGGATTCCCGCCACAGCGGCCGCCTCGCGGCCCTGCCGGGGCCCTTGGCACTCTGAAAGAGAGAGTGCCAACGGCAGGAAAGATAGCGGACGGGGCAAAGCGGCTCAGTGGCTGGTGAGCAGCCTGCAGCCGAGCAGGCTCGCGATTCCCTCCCCGCCGCGTGCCATCACCCAGTCGTGGTTCCACTCGAAGACCGGCCGGGTGACCGGTGCGAGCAGGTTCATCCACCGCTTGGTGGTCGCCACGTTCCACTCGTAGAGGACCGCGGTGAAGCAGTCCTCCTCGTAGAGGCGCCAGCGGCCGACGCCGGTCAGCTCCCCGACGGCGTCGCCCTCCAACAGCCAGGGCCGCTCGACCCGGGTCGTCGTCACCTCAAAGCGGACCCGGTAGGGCAGCAGGCTGCGCCAGACCATGCGAGACACCGCCCCGACCCGGCCGTCGTCGCCAGGGTGCACTTCGTCGGCCGCCTCCACCCCGCGCCACCACTCCGGCCAGCGCTCCTGCGTATAGATCGCCTCCCAGACGGGCTCGCGCGGCGAGTCGAGCAACCAGGTCGTGAGGAAGGAGTAGTGGGCCACCGGTGGGGCCGCGCGGGAGGCGGGCGATCAGTTGTGGCGCGGCGTCTCCCCGTTGCCGAAGTGGGCCCCGGGCGGCTCGACGATCTGCGAGAAGCGGATCACCGTGACGATGTCGTCCCGACCGACCGTACGGCCGTAGATCTGTTCGAGGAACTTGACCTCGTCCTCGAGCCGGCGGAACTCCGGGTTGTCGTGCTCGATGTCGCGCGGCGAGAGGTCGTCGACCTTCTTCACCTCGACGTCGTCGATCACCGCCGCGAAGATTTTCTCGCGCGGGCTGTGGCGGAAGCCGACGGTGATCCAGACGACCTGGCCGCGCTCGTACTTGGTGGTCTTGTCGCCGAGGCGGATCGTCGCGGTCTTGCGGCCACGCTTCAGCTGGTCGACGAACACCGTTGAGTAGAAGTTGAGTACGTAGATGCCACCGCGCATCGCGGCGCCAGCGTATCTGACAGCTGGACGTTTGTTTGCACGGGGGTGCAGGGGGCTGCGAAACCGGTCGATGAAGAGGGGCGATGAGACTCGCCGTGCCCCTGGCCAGCCGATTTCTCGCCGCGCTCGCCTGCGCCGCCGGCCTGCTGTCGATCGCCGCGGCCGGCCAGGCCGCGGCGGCGAGCTGCGCCGGCAAGCACGCGACGATCGTCGGCACTTCCGGCAACGACGTGATCGTCGGCAAGAAGGCGAGCGACGTGATCTACGGCGGCGGCGGAAACGACAAGATCTACGGCGGGCCGAACGGCAACGACACGATCTGTGGCGGGCCGGGCAATGACACGATCCACGGCGGGCGCGGCAACGATTCCCTCTACGGCGAAGGCGGCAATGACCGGCTGCTCGGCGAAACCGGCGGCGACACGCTCAGCGGCGGCGAAGGCGAAGACCGGCTGTTCGGCGCCAAAGGCCCCGACACGGAGCTGGGCGGCAGCGGCGGCGACGAGCTGTACGGCGGCCGCGGGCCCGACACGCTGAAGGCCGGGGGCGGGGACGACGTCCTCTACGCGGGCAAGGCCAGCGAGCGGGTCGTCGACGGCGAAGCGGGCAACGACCAGATCTACGGCGGGCGGGGCAACGACACGCTCAGCGGCGGGCCGGGCAACGACACGATCGACGGCGGGCTCGGCGACGACACGCTGAACGGCGACGGGGGCAGCGACCGGCTCTACGGCGACCACGGCCGCGACGCGCTCTTCGGCGGCGCCGGCGACGAGGACGTGCTGCGGGGCGACATCGGCTTCGACCGGCTCGACGGCGGCCCCGGCGTCCGCGACATCGCCTCCTTCGCGACCGCCTCCGAAGCGGTGGCCGTCGACCTCGCCACCGGCTACGCGCACGGAGACGGGCGCGACACGGTCGGGCCCGGGATCGAGGACCTCGTCGGCTCTGCTTACAACGACTCCCTGGTCGGCGACGCCGGCCCGAACCGGATCGACGGCGGCGCCGGCTACGACAGCCTCCAGGGGGGCGGCGGCGGCGACCAGCTGCTCGGCGGCCCCGAGGGGGCGAGCTGCGGCCCTGCCTCGCTGACCGAGTCCTGCGAACCGCCCAAGGCGGGCGGCGCCGGCCCCGCCGTATCGCGGGTGCATAGCATCGACGGAAACGGCTCGCTGAGCGTCCGCGGAACGCCGGCCAACGACTCGATCGCGATCTCCCTCCAGAGCGGCGCCTACGTCGTCTCCGACGCCGGCAACCCCTTCCCGGCGAACAACGTCGAGGGCTGCACCCCGAGCGGCGGCGCCGCCCTCTGCCCGGCAGACGTGCAGACGATCCTGATCGACGCCGGCGCCGGCGACGACCAGGTGACCGTGGACGCGAGCGTCCCGGCGAACGTCGACGTGCGGATCGAAGGAGGGCCCGGCGCCGACCGCCTGCACGGCGGGCGGGGCAACGACGTGATCGAGGCCGGAGACGACGCCGACCCGGACGTGCTCGAAGGGGGGCCCGGCGACGACGCCCTGGTCGGCGCCCGCACCGACCTGCGCGTCCCAGTGCACAGCGGCAAGAGCACCCTGATGGGCGGGCCCGGCTCCGACGTCCTGGTCGGGGGCGACCCCTGCGACGGCGACGTCTTCGACGGCGGCCCGGGCAACGACGACGCCAACTTCTTCCGCTTCACCCCCGGCGTCAAGGCCCAGATCGGCGGCCCGGTCACCCGCGCGGGCAGCCCCTGCACCCCCGGCCGCATCATGCCCTCGGTCGAGGACCTGGAGGGCTCGCCCGGCCCGGACGTGCTGATCGGCAACGGGCACGCCAACTCGCTGCTCGGAAAGGGCGGCAACGACGTCCTCAAAGCGCGCGGAAGCGGCAACCACCTGGTCGGCGGTCCCGGCGTGGACCGCCTGGTCGGCAATGGCCGCCGCAACGCGATGCACCAGTAGCCGCGCTCAGAAGACGTAGTTGCGCAGCTTCTCGGGAGCCAGGACCGTGACCCGGCCCCGGCCGGGTCGGACGACGCCGGCCCGCTCGAGATCGGCGAGGAAGCGGCTGACGCTCTCCCGCGAGGTGCCGGCGAGCTGGGCGAGATCGGCCTGGGTCATGCGAATCGTCACCTCGCCCCCCTCGCTGCCGCGCGGCGCCTCTTCGGCGACCAGCTGGGAGAGGACGCCGGCGACGCGGCTGGGCACGGTCTGGAAGGACTGGCGCGCGATCCGCTCGTTGGCGCCGCGAAGGCGGCGCACCAGGGCGGCGACGAGCTTCACGCTGATTTCCGGGTGGCGGGCGAGCAGCGCCCGCACCTCGCCGGCCGGCAGCGCCAGCAGCTCGCCGTCGGAGAGGGCTTCGACGCTGGCCGAGCGCACCTCGCCGTCGAGCATCGCCAGCTCGCCGAAGATGTCGCCGGGACCGAGCGTGGCGAGCGTGATCGCCCGCCCGTCGGAGTGCTCGCGGGTGACCCGGAAGCTGCCCGAGCGGACGATGTAGCAGGCGTCGGAATGGTCGCCCTCGTGGAAGACGCGCGTCGCGGCGGGGAAGGAGCGCGGCACCGCGACCCGCGAGAAGCGCTCCAGCTCCCCCTGCTCGAGGTCGGAGAAGAGCGGCACGCTGCGCAGCAGCTCGACCGGGCTGAGGCTCTCCTCCGGATCGGCCATCCCCGGATTATCCCCCCAACGCCCCCTCAGCCGCCACTGGCTGTGAGCTTGCGGGGGCCGCGGCTGAAGCCGGCGCTGAGCAGCGCCTCCTCCTGGCCGGAGCCGATCACAGGCTCGCCGTCGAGCTTCTCGACCGCCAGCTTCGGCAGGCGGCCGGCGGAGACGGCCTCGGCGAGCGCCTGCGCGGCGCCTGCGAGCTCGGCGCCGTCGAGCTCGAGCAGGCGGAGGATGCTGCGGCCGCCGCGCTCGACGTAGACGAGCGGCTCGCCGTCGCGGAGCAGGACGTGGGCGCCGGGAGTGCGGGCCGGGCGGCGGCCCGAGGGCGGCTTCGGCCAGGGCAGGGCGGCGCCGTAGGGGTTGGCCGGATCGGTGGCGGCGAGCACCTGGAGGGAGCCGTCCGGTTCGGGAAGCGAGCGCAGCCGCTCGACCGCTCCGGGGAGGGCGAACTGGGCGCCCCCCAGCCCCTCGACGAAGTAGCCGCGGCGGACGGTGCCGAGCAGCTCGAGGTTGCCCAGCTCGGCGTAGAGCGTGGAGAAGCCGCCGGGGACGCCCTCGGCGAGCACGGTCTCGCGGGTGACGATGCCGTAGCGCTCCAGCATCAGCTCGGCCTGAGCGCGCAGCTTCGGTCCCGGTCCGGGGGCGTCGGCGAACAGCGGCGCGGTCAGCGACCACCGGCCCTGCACGGCGCCGCCGGCGCCGGAGCGGCGGCGGGCGAAGCGGCGGCCGCCGCGCTCGTGGGAGGGCACGGCGCGCAGGCGGGGCGCCCGCAGCGGCGCGAAGGCGTCGTTGGTCACCTCGCCCGACCAGGCGAGGTCCCAGAGGGCGTTGTGAAGCTCCTCGGCGGGAAGGTCGAGGTCGGCGAGCAGGTCGAGCCAGAACGAGGGGCCGGCCGCGAGGCGCTCGCGGATCGCCTCCTGCGCCGCCCCCGCGGGGGTCTCCAGCTTCGCGTTGGCCGGCGGCGGCCCGGCGAGGCGGACGTCCTCGCGGAAGTAGAGGGCGACGCGGCCGTCGCTGCGCCCGCGCGAGCCGGCGCCGATCCAAACCAGCTCGCCGCTGGTGCAGAGCTCGTCGAGCCAGGCGGGGGAGTAGGCGCCGAGGCGGCGCGGCAGCACGTCGTCCTCCCAGACCTTCGGGGTGAGGGCGACGCCCTGCAGCGGGACCAGCGCGTCGCGCAGGCGGTCCGGGCCGGCCCCGGCGGCGCGGTGAGCGTCGACGTTCTGCCAGCTCGGCAGGAAGCGGGCGAAGCGATCGCGGGCGGCCGGCTCGACTTCGCGCCGCAGGTGGGCGAGGCTGGCGCGGCGCACCCGCCGCAGCACCTCGGCGTCGCACCACTCGCGCTCACCGCCGCCCGGCAGCAGCTCGCCGCGCACCAGGGCGCCTTCGCGCTCCAGCTCGCGCAGCGCCGGGGCGGGGTCGACGCCGTAGCGGGCGGCGAGCTGCGCGGTCGGGAAGGGGCCGTGGGTGCGGGCGTAGCGGCGGACCAGGGCGCGCATCGCGTCGGGGTGGTCCTCGAGGAAGGTCTGGGGCAGGCCCGGGGGCGGCGGCACGCCGAGCGCGTCGCGGTAGAGACCCGCGTCCTCGCCGGCGATGAAGCGCTCCTCGCCGCCGATCCGGACCGCGGCGACACGGCGCTCGGCAACGAGCTTCTCCAGCATCGAGGCGGCCGAGTAGCCCTCGGCGACCCGCTCGGCGCACTCCTCGGCGCTGAGGTCCCCGACGTTGCGCAGCACCTGCTGCAGGGCGTCGCGGTCGCCGGCCCGCCCGGCCTCGGCACGGTGCTGGAGCTGCGCCTCGACCTCGGCCAGCGCCTCGGGGTCGATCAGCTCGCGCAACTCCTCCTGGCCGAGCAGCTCGCGCAGCAGGTCGCGATCGAGCGCCAGGGCGGCGGCGCGCCGCTCGGCGTTCGGTGTGTCCCCCTCGTACATGTAGGTGGCGACGTAGTCGAAGAGCAGCGAGGAGGCGAAGGGGGAGGCGGTCGGCGTCTCGACCTCTATCAGGCCGAGCCTGCGCGAGTGCAGGTCGGCGAGGATCTCGCGCAGCGCCGGCAGGTCGAAGACGTCGCGAAGGCACTCACGGTAGGTCTCGAGGACGACCGGGAAGCGGGGGAAGTCGCGCGCCACCTCGAGCAGGCTCTGCGACTTCAGCCGCTGCTGCCAGAGGGGCGTGCGCTTGCCCGGGTAGGCGCGCGGGATGAGCAGCGAGCGGGCCGCGTTCTCGCGGAAGCGGGCGCCGAACAGGGCGGAGCCCGACAGCTCGCGCACCACCAGGTCCTCCAGCTCGTCGGGCTCGACCATCACCAGGTCGGCGGGGGGCGGCTCGTCGGCGTCGGGCAGGTGGACGACGATGCCGTCGTCGGACCAGATCGCGTCCGCCTCGAGGTCGCGTTCGTCGCGGATCTTCTGCGACAGCGCCAGGCCCCAGGCGGCGTGGACGCGGCCGCCGAAGGGCGAGAGCACGCAGAGGCGCCAGTCGCCGATCTCGTCGCGGAAGCGCTCGATGACGATCGTCTCGTCGGAGGGGACGACCCGGGTAGCCGCCTGCTGCTCGCGCAGGTAGGCGACGAGGTTCTCGGCGGCGCGGCGGTCGAGGTCGTACTCGCCGGCCAGCTCGGTCGGCTTGCGCGAGACCGCCTCGCGGGCGAAGGCGCCGATCGCCCGCCCCAGCTCGGCGGGGCGGCCGACCCCGTCGCCCTTCCAGAACGGCACCGCGCCGGGCAGGCCGGGAGCCGGGGTGACGATCACCCGGTCGCGGGTGATGTCCTCGATCCGCCACGTCGTCGCGCCGAGCAGGAAGGTCTGGCCGGGGCGCGCCTCGTAGACCATCTCCTCGTCGAGCTCGCCGACCCGGCGGCCGTCCGGCAGGTGGACGCCGTAGAGGCCGCGGTCGGGGATAGTGCCGGCGTTGGTGACGACCAGCTGGCGGGCCCCCTTGCGGCCGTGCATCGTCCCCTTGGTGCGGTCCCAGACGATCCGCGGCCGCAGCTCGGCGAAGCGGTCCGACGGGTAGCGGCCGTCGAGCATGTCGAGCACGTTCTCGAGCTGTTCGCGGGACAGCTCGGCGAACGGCTGGGCCGCGGTGACGAGGCGCTCGACCTCGTCGATCTCCCAGCGATCGAGCGCCGCCAACGAGACCAGGTGCTGGGCGAGCACGTCGAGGGGGTTCTGGGGCACGATCGTCTCCTCGATCGCCCCCTCGCGCATCCGCCGCGCGACCACCGCGCACTCGAGCAGGTCGGCGCGGAACTTCGGGAAGATGCGGCCGCGCGAGACCTCGCCCAGCGAGTGGCCGGCCCGGCCGACCCGCTGCAGGCCGCGGCTCACCGACTTCGGCGACTCGACCTGGATCACCAGGTCGACGGCGCCCATGTCGATCCCCAGCTCCAGGCTCGACGTCGCGACCAGGCAGGGGAGCTGGCCGGACTTGAGCAGCTCCTCGACCACGGCGCGCTCCTCGTGGGAGAGCGACCCATGGTGCGCCCGCGCGATCTCCTCCTCGGCCAGCTCGTTGAGGCGCTTGGCGAGGCGCTCGGCGGCGCGGCGGGCGTTGACGAAGACGATCGTCGAGTTGTGCTGGCGGACCAGCGCGAGAAGCTCGGGGTAGATCGCGGGCCAGATCGAACGGACGTGGGCGTTCGGCTCGCCGTCGGCGGGAACGCCGTCCTCCGTGGGGAAGCTGGGCGCACCGGGTTCGCTCATGTCCTCGACGGGGACGACGATCTCGAGGTCCAGCTCCTTGCCGCTGCCGGCGTCGACGATCTCGCACTCCCGCTTCGGGCCGACCAGGAACTTGGCGATCCGCTCCAGAGGCCGCTGCGTCGCCGAGAGCCCGATCCGCTGAAGCTTCTCGGCCTCAGTCAGGTGCTCCAGTCGCTCGAGGGTGAGGGCGAGGTGGGATCCGCGCTTGCTCTGGGCGACGGCGTGGATCTCGTCGACGATCACCGCCTCGGCGCCACCGAGCATCTCCCGTGCGTCGGAGGAGAGGATCAGGTAGAGCGACTCGGGGGTGGTGATGAGGATGTCGGGGGGCGATTTGCGCATCGCCCGGCGTTCGGCCTGGGAGGTGTCGCCGGTGCGCAGGCCGACCGAGATGTCGGCGCCGATGCCGCGCAGCGGCGCGCGCAGGTTGCGCTCGATGTCGTAGGAGAGGGCCTTGAGCGGCGAGACATAGACGATCTTCACGCCCTCTCCCCGCCGACGGGCCGATTTCGGGCGCATATCGTCCGAAATCGTCCCGTCGTCGGTTGCGCGCCAGAGACGGTCGATCCCCCAGAGGAAGGCGGCGAGGGTCTTGCCGGAGCCGGTCGGGGCGCAGATCAGCGCGTTGGCGCCGCCGGAGATCGCCTCCCAGCCGCCCGCCTGCGCGGGCGTCGGCTCCTCGAACGAGGCCTCGAACCAGCGCCTGACGGGGGCGCTGAACGGCGCCAGCGGATCGGAACCCGCGCTCTTCTTCGCGTCGGTGGTCAACCCACCGATCCTACGCCCGACCGTCGGTCGCCGTTAGGCGCGGCCGCCGGCGAAACCGACGTAGGCGTTCCAGGCGGGCTTCGGCACGAAGCCTTCGCCGAACAGGCCGGAGCCGTCGCAGAAGTTGCAGGAGCCCCTCAGGTCGCCTACCGAGAACCAGTAGACGCGCTGGACGTGCCACTTGCGCTGCTTGTTGCGCAGCACGCGGAAGGCGCCCTTCAGCTGGGCCGCCTGGCCGGCCCTGCCTTTGGCGAAGGAGTTGTTGCGGGTCGGGCGCTGCGAGCTCCAACCCAGCTCGGTGATCCAGAGGCCCTTGCCTGCGTCGCGGTTGGCCTTCAGCGCGCGGCGGAATTCTTCGATGTAGGGGGTGAGGCGCTGGTAGCGGCCGGTGTAAGGGTGCAGGGCGACGCCCTGGAACTTCGACTTGATCCCCGGCGTGCGCTTGTACATCTGTTCGAGGAAGTCGGCTGCGAAGTAGGCCTGCGGGGGCTTGCGCTTTCGGGTCGCCTCGACCGGCCGCGCGAACATGCCGCCCAGCACGACCCGGGCGCCGCGGTCGGCGCCTTTGACCGCGGCGTAGGAGAGCTTGACCAGCTTCCCGTATTCGCCTGGGTTCGGCCTTGCCACGAAGTACTTGAAGTTCTCCTCGTTCCAGATCTGCCAGGTGCGCATCGGGCGCTTCGGCACGGCCACGTTCTGCGCCCAGAAGCTGCCGTTCGGCCCGTAGCGCTTGATCGCCGCCTTGACGAACCGCTTCCAGCCGGAGCGCTGCCTGCCGTTGCGTACCGGGAGGAACTTCGGGGCCTTGACCTTGCCGCCCGAGCCGGGGACCGGTACTTCCGGGACCGCCCAGCGGGGCGCTCCGTAGAGGAAGGGCAGCACCTCGATCCCCGCCGAGGCGGCGTTGCCGACAACCGCGTCGAAGGCACCGAAGTCGATCGGGCCGTTCCGGCGGGGCTGCGCGGCAGGCCAGGAGATCACGATGCGCATGCTGTCGACGCCCCCCCGCTTCAGCCGCCGAAGCTGTTCGAGGGTCGGTTCCGTCTGCGGCACGACGCCCCAGAACTTGCCGGGAAGGGCGACGGCTGAGGAGGCCGACACGGCGGCGACCAGGGCGGCGGCCGCCAGAGCGGCGAACCCGACCCTGATCCGCCTTGCGCGGCGCTTTCGGCGTGGGCCCATCGCTCAGCCTGCCTTCGGCGAGACGGACGTGGGCGGGGCGCCGCGGCGGCGGCGCTGCTTGTACATCACGGCGCCCAGCGAGAGCGCCGCCAGCACGGCGACGGCGATCAGGATCGGCACGAGCGGCGAGGAGCCGCCCCCGCCGCTCTTCGTGGGCGTCGGTTCGACGTTGCTTCCGGTCGCTCGCGTGGGCGAGGCCGATCCGTGCCCGGACTGGTTGCCCTGCGCGTTCGCGTTCCCGTGCGCCTTGCCGCTGCCGCTCGCGGCGCCCGAGCCTCCGCTCGAATTCGAGGAGCCGCCCGCCGCCGCAGCCGTTTCGGAAGAATGCGAGGAACTCTTGCCGCCGGCGCCTTCCCGTGCCGGCTGGCCGCCGTTCTTGGTCGTCGAGGACTTGGCCGGGGGTTGTTGCCCGTTGTGGACCTTGCCGCCGGTTACCGTAGGCGGGGAATCGGAGTACTGGACACCGCTGGAATCCGCGTAGGCGAGTACCGGAAGACAGGCAGATGCGAGCAGAGCCAGCACTGACACAGCAAGCGCTTGGCGGCCCGAGACCCGGGTCGAGGGGTGACGCGTCCCGTTCATCGCGCGGAAGGTTAGACCAAACGGCGGCGTTGCTCGCGCCGGTCGCCCTGATCGCCGGCCTGGCGCTGGCCGGGGGCGGCTTCGACGTGACCGACCGGCATGTCGCAGGCCTCGCCGTCTGGCTGGTGGTCGTTGGCCTGCTCGTCCTCGGCGCGGCGTCGCGGGCGACGCTGGGCCGCCCGTTCTACTGGGCAGCGGCTTCGATCTGCGCTCTGGCGGTGTGGTCTGCGCTTTCATCGTTCTGGTCGGGGTCGGTGGAGCTGAGCGTGATCGAGGCGGACCGCCTCCTCGTCTACCTCAGCTTCTTCCTCGCCGCCTTCCTGATCGCCCAAACCGACGAAAGGCGCCAACGTTTCGCTGAAGGCCTGACGATTGCGGTGACGCTCGTCGCCCTGCTGGGCCTTGCAAGCCGCCTCCTTCCGCACGTTCTCGAGGTCAGCGGCTCGCTCGGCAGCGGGCCGCGGCTGCGCTATCCGCTTGGCTACTGGAACGCCAACGGAGCGATGTTCGGGATCGCCGTGGCGCTGCTGCTCTGGACGAGCAGGCGGGCCGCATGGACGGGCCTGCGCTGGCTCTCGGTCGCGGCGATGCCCGCCGTCCTGCTGGCCCTCTACTTCACCTACTCGCGCGGCGGGCTGCTGGCGCTCCTGATCGCCGCCGGCTGCACGATCGCCCTCTCCCGCGACCGGCTGTGGATGCTTGCGACGCTGGGGATCGGCGCGCTCGGGGCGCTGCCGGCGGTGCTCGCGGTGCAGGGCCGCCGCAGCCTCGCCGACAACATCGACACTCAAACGTCCGTCCATCAAGGGGTGACGGTGCTGCTGATCCTGCTCGCCGGGATCGCCCTGGTCCTGGCGCTCTTCGCGGCGCTGCGCTGGGCCGAGCGGCGCGGCGGCGGGCTGACCGGGCGGGCCGTTGCGCTGTCGCGCAACCCGACCGTGCTGAAGGGGACCGCCGCGGTCGCCGCGCTGGCCGCGATCGCCGTCGCGATCGCAATCGGCGGTCGCGCCTGGGACCAGTTCACCCGCTCCGACGTCCAGTTCCCGGCGCGGCCCGAACAGCACTTCTCGCAGCTCAGCAGCGCCGGTCGCAACGACTTCTTCCGGGTCGCGATCGACGCCTTCGAAGAAAGGCCGCTCGTAGGGATCGGCGCGGGCACCTATCAGTTCGCCTGGGAGCAGCACAGGACGATCAACCGGCCGGTGCACGACGCGCATTCGCTCTACCTGGAGTCATTCGCCGAGCTGGGGGTCGTCGGCGGCCTGATCGTCCTCGCCCTGGTCGGGGGGCTGCTCTGGACCGGCTTCTCCGCCTGGCGGGCGGCTCCCCATCCACAACGCGAGCGCTACGCGGTGCTGTTCGCGGCGACCCTCGCCTTCGCGGTCGGCGCCGGGCTCGACTGGTTCTGGGAAATCGCCGGGCTGGGGGCGGTCTTCTTCCTCGCCGCCGGGACGCTGGTCGCCGCCAGGTGCGCGCAGCTGGCGCCGCTCGCCCTCCCGGGCGAGGAGCGACGCAGCGAGGATCGGCGCTTCGGCCTCACCGTGGCCGGGCTCGCGGTCGCCTGGGTGGCGGCGATCGCGCTGATCGGCCCGTTGCTGGTCGAACACGAGATCGAAACGAGCCAGAGCGCCGCCGCCGACGGGGACATCGCCTCGGCGGTCGAACACGCGGACACGGCTCGGTCGATCGAGCCGTTCGCCGCCTCGCCCTACGTGCAGCTGGCGCTGCTGGCCGAGGTCCAGGGCGACTACCAGACCGCGTCGCAGCGGCTCACGCAAGCGATCGCCCGCGAGGACGGCAACTGGCAGCTCTACTACCTGCGCTCTAGAGTCGAGCATGAGGCCGGCAACGAATCCGCGGCCCGGGCCGACCTCGAACGGGCCAGGCGGCTGAATCCGCGTCTCGGCTGCCTGCGCTCGGGATGGAACTGCGGGTGAGCGACGAGATGGCCCGAAACGCCCAGGAGACCGCCCCCCGGAAGGCACAGGCGCCCGCTCCGCCGGGACCGCCGCCGCCGGCCGGCCGGACCGATGCCGCGGCGCGACTGGGGCTGAGCGGGGCCGGGGGGGCGAAGCGACGCGGCTCCCTGCTGCGCCGCTCGCTGGCCACGGGCGACTGGCTGACCCTGGTCGCGACGCTCTGCATAGTCACCGCGGCGAGCCCGAAGACCGACATCGGCACCCTGTTCTGGGCGGCGATGTTCAGCCCGGTGTGGATCCTCGTCCTGAAGCTGCACGGCCTCTACGACAACGACCACCGCAGGATCCGCCACAGCACGCTGGACGAGCTCTCCAGCCTGGTCTCGGCGACGGCGCTGGGCACGCTGGCGCTGGACGGGCTGCTGGCGCTCAGCCCGGTGGGGCCGCTGGCCGCCTCCAGCGCGATCGCGGTCGGCCTCGGCGCCTTCCTCGGCAGCTTCGCTTCGCGCGCCGTGATCCGCTTCGCCTGGCATCGTTTCGCCGGCGCGGCGACCGGCATCGTGGTCGGGCCGGCGCCGGCGGTCGCGGTGGTGGCGCGCCGCGTCGCGACCCACCCCGAGACGCGCCTGCACCTGGTCGGCTACCTCTCGCCGCCCGCCGAGAACCCCGCCGCGCCCGAGGGCCTGCCGCGGCTCGGCTCGGTCGCCGAGTTAGCCCGGGTGGCCCGCGAGCGCGACGTGGAGCGGGTGATCGTCACCGAGCAGGAGATGAGCGAGCCGGCCGCCGAGCGTCTGATCGAGGAGTGCAAGGCGGCGGGCCTGGCGCTCACCTTCCTCCCCCAGCACTTCGGCCTGCTCGGGCCGGGAATCGAGCTGAACCGGCTCGCCGAGCTGCCGGTGCTCGACTTCCGCTTCTCCGATCCGCCGCGCTCGACCGTGGCGATCAAGCGGACGATGGACCTGGCGATCGGCGCCGCGCTGCTGCTGCTGCTCTCGCCGCTTATCGGGTTGCTCGCGCTGCTGATCGTTCTCGACTCCGGCCGGCCCGTCCTCTTCCGCCAGCGCCGAGCCGGCAAGGACGGGGTGCCGTTCACGATGCTGAAGTTCCGCACCATGGTCCAGGGCGCCGAGGAGCAGCTGCGCGAACTGGTCGACCTCGAGAAGCTCGACGAGCCGGCCTTCAAGCTCGCCGATGACCCCCGCGTCACCCGCGCCGGCCGCCTGCTGCGGCGCTTCAGCCTCGACGAGCTGCCGCAGTTCCTCAACGTCGTCAGGGGGGACATGTCGCTGGTCGGGCCGCGTCCCGAGGAGGAGGCGGTGGTCGCCCTCTACGACGAGCGCCAGCGCCTCCGACTCGGCGTCAGGCCCGGGATGACCGGACCGATGCAGGTCTACGGGCGCGGCGACCTCACCTTCGAGGAGCGCCTCGCGATGGAGCGCGACTACCTCGACAACATCTCCCTCGCCGGCGACCTGGCGATCCTCCTGCGCACCCCCGCCGCGATCGTGCGCGGCGAGGGCGCCCACTGAGCGAGCCGGCGATGGCAGGTGCGCCCGAGCTGGAGGTCGTCGTCGTCAGCCACGGCGCCGAAGACCTGCTGCGACGCTGCCTAGGCTCGCTCGAAGAGCACCCGCCGATCGGCGAGATGCGCGTCGCCGTGGTCGACAGCGGCAGCCCCGACTCGACCCCGGACATGGTCGAGCGCGAGTTCCCGGCCGTGCGGATGACGCGCTGCGCCAACGTCGGCTTCTCGGCCGCCAACAACCTTGCGCTGCGCGAGAGCGAGGCTGAGGCGATCCTCCTGCTCAACCCCGACACCGAGGTCTACGCGGGCACGCTGGACGCAGCGCTGGCGCGGCTGCGCTCGGACGACCGGATCGGGATGGTCGGGGTGAAGCTGGTCACCGAGACGGGCGACCTGGACCACGCCTGCAAGCGCTCCTTCCCGACACCGCTCAGCGCCCTCGCCCACTTCACCGGGGTCGGCCGCGGCGACGGCGCCTCGGCGTCCCTCAGCCAGTACCGGGCAACCCACCTGGGCGACGACGAGCCGGGCGAGGTCGACGCGGTGAACGGCGCCTTCATGCTTGTCAGGGCCGAGGCGGTGCGCGAGGTCGGCCTGCTCGACGAGGGCTACTGGCTCTACATGGAGGACCTCGACTGGTGCCGCCGCTTCTGGGGGGCCGGCTGGAAGGTCTTCTACGAGCCGGCCGGCGTCGCCCTGCACGTCAAGGGCGGCTCCAGCGGCGCCCGCCGTGCCCCGCGACAGGAGATCGCCTTCCACCGCGGCATGGGCCGCTTCTACCGGCGCTTCGAGGCCCCTTCCCACAACCCCCTCGTCAACGCCGTCGTCTACGCGGGGATCGGCGCCAAACTGGCGACCAGCCTGGCGATCGGCGCAGCCAAGGGACGGTAGCGGCCCACAACGACAAGACCCGCCGAAGCGGGTCGAGTCCACGCCCTCAGGGGGCCGGCCGGCGGGTGATCGCCGGCGAGCGGCCCGAGTGGGCGTAGATCCAGCGGGAGCGGCGGCTGAAGATCGGGCCTTTGGCGACGCGGTCGCTGCGACGGACGAGGATCGCGGTGACGATCGCGCCGAGCAGGGCGATCGCGGCGGAGGCAGCGAAGGTGACCTGGAAGGCGTCGACGTGGGCGGCCACGACGATGTCGATCCCATTGCGGATCAGCGGCGACTCGGGAACGTGCTTGAGGCCCGCCTGCTCGGCGTGGAGGATGAATTCCCGGAAGCGCTCTTCCTGATCCGCCGTCAGGTGGACCCCGCGGGCCGCCACCTTCGCGTGGATCTGGTGGAAGTTGACGCCGAGCTCGACCGCGGTGAGGGCGGCGATCCCGAGCGCGCCGCCCATCTGCTCGGAGGTGTTGATCATCCCCGCCGCCTCGCCGCTGTCGTCGCTCGACACGGCGGTGAGGCCGGTCGGGTCGTTGACCGTGAGGACGATGCCGAGCCCGATCCCCTGCAGCAACAGGCCGGGGATCAGGGCGACAGCGGATTCGGCGGTGACCGAGACGGCGAGGACGATCCCCGACGCGGCGAGGACGAGGAAGCCGGCGACCAGCGGCCAGCGGCCCCCGAAGCGGTCGAACGCCCGCCCGGCCAGCGGGCCGGCGAGGATGATCGGGATCGTCGCCGGGATCAGCGCGATCCCCGCCGCGGCCGGCGAGATCCCGACCACGAGCAGCAGGAAGAAAGGCGTCAGGAAGCCGAGGCCGAGCTCCACCATCCCCGCGAGCACCTGGCTGATGTTCGCTGCGAGGAAGTTCTCGTGGCGGAACAGTCGGAACTGGATCATCGGGTCCGCGGCCCGCCGCTCGACCGCGACGAAGACCGGGGCGAGGACGACGCCGACGATCAGGGGGATCACCGTGACGGGGTCCCCCCAGCCTTCGGTCGCTCCCTGGCTGAGGCCGAAGACGAGCAAGCCCACCGAGAGCGCGAACACGGCCACCCCGGACAGGTCGAGGTCGCGCGGCGCGTCCGGGTCCGGATCGAGACGCGGGGTCGCCCGCAGCGTGAGGCCGACCGCGATCGCCGCCAGCGGCACGTTGACGAGGAAGACGAGGCGCCAGTCGATCGAGGTCAACAGGCCGCCGAGGACGGGTCCGAGGGCAGCGAAGAAGGCAGAGGCGCCGGCGAGGATCCCCAACGCCGCGCCCTTTCGCTGCGGCGGATAGACGGCGCTGACGATCGCCAGCGCGGTCGGCATCATCAGCGCCGCGCCGGCCCCCTGGACGGCCCGGGCGGCGATCGCCCACTCGATGTCCTGCGCGGATCCGACCGCCGCCGTGGCGACCGCGAAGATGACGGCGCCGTAGACGAAGATCCGGCGCAGGCCGAACAGGTCGCCCAGCCGTCCGCCGAAGACCATCAGCGCCGCCAGCGGCAGGATGTTGGCGGTCATCAGCCACTGGCCCTGGGAGACCGAGCCGCCGAGCCCCTCGATCGCGTCCGGGCTGGCCAACGGCACCGCG
Organism: uncultured Solirubrobacterales bacterium; assembly: GCA_963730315.1. GTDB lineage: Bacteria > Actinomycetota > Thermoleophilia > Solirubrobacterales > 70-9 > VRUE01. The sequence goes on from CAVSRD010000006.1 coordinate 123,437, forward strand.
GTCTGGTCGACCAGGATCATGCTGCTGGCCAGCGTCATCGCCGCCAGCGTCACCCGCATCCCCCGCCCGCCGACGGGACGATTGCGGTCGCTATGCGTCGGTTTTCGGCCCATCGGCCCTAGAACGGCAGCGTCTTCGCCACCTCGGCGAGGGTCGGGGCACTCCTGTCGCGGTCTGAGAGCAGCGGTTCGTCAACCGGCCACTCGACGCCCACGTCGGGGTCGTCCCAGGCTATCCCGGCCTCGGTGGCGGGGTCGTAGGTGCTGGAGAGCAGGTAGGTGGCGTCGGCCGAGTCGCTGAGCACGGCGAAGCCGTGGCCGCAGCCGACCGGGACGAACAGCTGGCGGTGCCTCTCGTCGTCGAGCACGTGGCCCTCCCACTGCCCGAAGGTGGGCGAGTCGCGGCGCAGATCGACCGCCACGTCGAAGATCGCGCCGCGCGGGCAGCGGACCAGCTTCGCCTGGCCTGGCGCGGTCTGGAAGTGGATTCCCCGCAGCGTGTTGCGGGCCGAGCGCGACTGGTTGTGCTGGACGAACTCGACGTCGATCCCCATCTCCGCCCACGCGTCGCGGCGAAACGTCTCAACCAGGAAGCCGCGATCGTCGCCGTGCACGTCCGGCTCGATCAGAGCGACTCCGTCGAGCTTCGTCTCGAGGCGGCGCGGCATCAGCTCAGCGCTTTGCCGTACTGGCGCTCGTAGTACTCGCGGTACTCGCCGGAGCGGATCGGGCCCCACCACTCCTCATTGTCGCGGTACCAGCGCACCGTCCGCTCGAGGCCCTCGGCGAAGTCGACCTGAGCCTCCCAGCCCAGCTCCTCGCGCAGCTTGTCGGAGGCGAGCGAGTAGCGGCGGTCGTGGCCCGGCCGGTCGTCGACGTGCTCGATCAGCGACTCGTCGGCGCCGGTCAGCTCGATCACCCGCCTCACCACCTCGATGTTCTCGCACTCGTCGGGGCCGCCGACGTTGTAGGCCTCGCCGGGGCGCCCGCCGAGCAGGACCGCGTGGATGCCGCGACAGAAGTCCTCCACGTAGAGCCAGTTGCGCACCTGGCGGCCGTCGCCGTAGACCGGCAGCGGGTCGCCGTGGAGCGCGTTGAGGACCATCAGCGGGATCAGCTTCTCGGGGTACTGGCGCGGGCCGTAGTTGTTGGAGCCGCGCACGATCGAGGCCTCGATCCCGTAGGTGTGGACGTGGGCGGAGACCAGCAGGTCGCCGGCCGCCTTGGTCGCCGAGTAGGGCGAGGAGGGGTCGAGCGGCGAGTCCTCGGTGAAGGAGCCGGACTCGATCGAGCCGTAGACCTCGTCGGTGGAGACCTGAAGGTAGCGGCCGACGCCCAGCTCGCGCGCCGCGTCGAGCAGCACACCGGTGCCGATCAGATGCGTGCGGGCGAAGGCGTCCTGGTCGTCGATCGAGCGGTCGACGTGGGACTCCGCGGCGAAGTTGACCACCGCGTCGCACCCCTCGATCGCCTCGCGGGCGACCGCGGGGTCCTCGATCCCGCCGACCACCAGATCGACGTCCCCGGGCAGGTTCTCGCGGCGTCCCGCGTAGGTCAGCTTGTCGAGCACCCGCACCTGATGCTCGTCGCCGATCAGGCGGACGTAGGTCGAGCCTATGAAGCCTGCCGCGCCGGTTACCAGGATCCTCACGCTGGCGCCTCCGTCTCGGCGCGGCGCTGGGCCAGGTAGCCGGCAAGGCCGTCCTGCCATGAGGGCAGCTCGATCGCGTGCTCGCGCTGGCTGGCCAGCGCGGAGTAGGCGGGCCGCGGGGCGGGGCGTCCGAGCATCTCGGTGGTCGCCGACATCACATTGCACTCGACCTTGGCCTGGTCGAAGATCTCGCGCGCGAACTCGTACCAGGAGCACGCCCCCGCCGCGGCCATGTGGTGAATGCCGAACTCGACCCCCTCGATCAGCCGCACGATGCCATAGGCGAGGTGCCAGGTGTAGGTTGGCGAGCCGACCTGGTCACGGACGACCAGCACCTCGCCGTGGTCGGCGGCGAGCCGCAGCATCGTCTCGACGAAGTTGGGGCCGCCGGTGCCGAACAGCCAGGCGGAGCGGACGACGAAGTGGCGCCGGTTGGCCGCCCGGGTCGCCTCCTCCCCGGCCAGCTTGCCGCGGCCGTAGGCGGAGAGAGGCGCGGGCTGGTCCGTCTCGACGTAGGGCGCGCCCTTGCTGCCGTCGAAGACGTAGTCGCTGGAGACGTAGACGACCGCGGCGTCGACCGCGGCGGCGGCGGCGGCGAGGCTGCCGGCGGCCTCGCCGTTGACCGCGGTCGCCTCCCGCTCGGCCCGCTCGGCGCCGTCGACGTCGGTCCAGGCCGCGCAGTTGATCACCACGCCGGGGCGCTCCGCCTCGAGCTTCGCCGCCACCGCCGCGGTGTCGGTGACGTCCAGCTCCGCGTGGCCGAAGCCGACCACCTCGTGGCCGGCGTTGCCGGCGGCGAGCATCACGTCGCGGCCCAGCATCCCGGCCGCACCGGTGACGAGCAGCTTCACCGGACCCCGCCCATCAGACGATCTTGATCTCGCATTCGTCGCCGACCAGCATGCGCAGCGTCTTCGGCATCCCGTCGCTGCGCGTCAGCTTCACGTCGCGGCCGAGCAGGCTCGCCTCCATGCGGGTACCGAGATCCTGCACGACCGAGCCGGAGAGGACGATCGAGTGCTCGATTTCCGAGCGGCAGATCCGCACGTCCTCGCCGATTGAGGTGTAGGGGCCGACGTAGGCATCCTCGATCCGTGCGCCGGCGCCGATCACGGCGGGGCCGCGGACCACCGAGCCCGACACGGTGGCCCCCGCCTCGACCACAACCCGGCCCTCGACCCGCGAGCGCTCATCGATCTCGCCCTCCAGCCGGGTCTCGATCTCCTCCAGCACCAGCCGGTTCGCCTCCAGCATGTCGGCGAGCTGGCCGGTGTCCTTCCACCAGCCGCCGACCACCTCGGACTGGACATTGCGCCCGTCCTCGATCAGCTTCTGGATCGCCTCGGTGATCTCGTACTCACCGCGCCAGGAGGGTTCCAGCGAGCGCGCCGCATCGAAGATCGGAGAGCCGAACAGGTAGACCCCGACCAGGGCCAGGTTCGAGGGCGGGTCCTTGGGCTTCTCGACCAGCCGCACGACGTGGTCGCCGTCCAGCTCGGCGACCCCGTAGGAGCTGGGGTCGGAGACAGGCGTGAGGAGGATCAGGGCATCTGGCTCGGACTCGCGGAAGGTTGCGACGAGGCCGCGCAGCCCCTCGGCCAGCAGGTTGTCACCGAGGTACATCACGAAGGGGGAGCTGCCGATGAACTCCTCGGCGGTGAGCACCGCGTGGGCGAGGCCAGCCGGCTCGTCCTGAAGGATGTAGGTGATCTCGGCGCCGAACCGGGCTCCGTCCCCGACCGTCTCGCGGATCTCATCGCCGGTCTCCGGGGCGATGATGATCCCGATCTCCTCCACCCCGGCCTCGACCAGCGCCTCGATTCCGTAGAAGAGCACGGGCTTGTTGGCGACCGGAACGAGCTGCTTCGCCGAGGTGTGGGTGATCGGGCGCAGCCTCGTGCCGGCGCCGCCGGAGAGGATCAATCCCTTCAGGGCCTCCATCGAGGCTGCAACCCTACCGGGCCGAAGGGCATGCGACCCACTATCTACATCCCCCATCGCAACGGCCGCGAGCGCCTGGAGAAAGCGCTGCAAAGCCTGCGCGAGCAGACGCACCCGGTCGACGCGGTCGTCGCGGACAACGGCTCGGCCGACGGCTCGGCGGAGATGGTGCGGGAGCGCTTTCCCGAGGTCGCGCTGGTCGAGCTGGGACGCAACCTCGGCTTCGGGCCGGCGCTGAATCGGGCGATCGAGCAGCGGCCCGGCGACCCGGTGCTCCTGCTCAACGACGACGTCGAGTGCGAGCCGCGCTTCGCCGAGGCGATGCTGGACGCCGCGGAGGGCACCGAGACGGTCGCCGGGGTGCTGGTCCAGGAGGCCCACCCCGGGCTGATCGACTCGGCCGGCGTGGTCGCCGACCGCACCCTGATGGGCTTCGACTACCTGCACGGCGAGCCGCTCGAGGCGGCGCCGGCCGCAGCGCCGCCGCTCGGCCCGAGCGGCGGCGCGGCGCTCTACCGGCTCGACGCGTTCCGCGCGGCCGGCGGCTTCGACGAGCGCATCTTCCTCTACTACGAGGACCTCGACCTGGCGCTGCGACTGCGCGGCGCCGGCGCCCGCTGCCGCCTCGCCGGCGAGGCGCGGGCGCTGCACGCCTACTCGGCCAGCAGCGGCGCGGCGAGCGGCTTCAAGTACTCCCACAGCGGCTGGAGCCGCGGCTACATGCTGCGCCGCTACGGGGTGATGTCGAGCCCCGGCAGAGCGCTCCGCGCGCTTGCCGCCGAGGCCGCGATCTGCGCCGGCCAGCTGGCGATCGACCGCACCGCCGCCGGCCTGGGCGGGCGGCTGCGCGGCTGGCGCGACGCCAATCGCCTCGAGCGGCGCCAGGTCGACGAGGCGGCGCTGCTCGACATCTCGCTGCGCGAGGCGCTGCGGATGCGGCGACGGCGGCGTGGGTAGACCCGAAGACGATCCCGCCTCACACGCGGGAGGTCGCTGACCGCCCGGCCCGACGGCGCAGTCAGGGTCGCTCCGCCCGGAGCCGCAACCAGCGTCGCGCTGCCGAGACGTCGCCCTCGCGGCGCAGGCGGCGGCGCTCGGCGATCAGGGACCGGATCCAGAGCAGGGCGCTGAGCTTGCCCCGCAGGGTGGCGAGGAAGCGGCGTTGGCGGGCAGCCCGCGCCAGCGAGACCACCTCGACCGCGGCGATCCTCGGCAGAGCGCCCGCCGGCATGAACTTGACCTGGGTGGCGAGCCGGTTGCGGGCGACGAGCCTCGCGTTCTCGGCGCTCGGCCGCTCGAAGCCCGCCAACCAGGACGCGTTGCCGACGTGCCAGACGACCGCCTCGGGAACGTACTCGAAGCGCCAGCCGGCGATCCGCGCCCGTACGTTGAGGTCGACGTCCTCGTAGAAGGCGAAGTAGCGCTCGTCGTAGCCGCCCAGCTCGGCGAACAGCTGGCGGCGCAGCAGGCAGGCGGCGCCGCAGACGCCGAAGACCTCGCGCCCCGCGAGGCGCTCCGGGCGCTGCGGCTCGGCGACGCCCAGCTCGAAGGCGCGGCCGGACGCCCTGAGGGCCTGGCCGGCGCTGTAAATGCGGGCAGAGCCGGCCGCCGGAGCCTCGACGCCTCCCTCGAGCTGCAGGATGCGCGGCTGCACGCCGCCCAGCGACGCGTCTGCCTGCAGCGCTCCGTGCAGGCGGCCGATGCACTCCGGCTCCAGCACGGTGTCGGCGTTGAGCACCAGGATCGCCTCCGACTCGGTTCGGGCGGCGCCGAGGTTGACCGCGGCGGCGAAGCCCACGTTGCGCGGCAGCGAGAGGTGCGGTACCCCCTCCCTCTCCAGGTAGGCGACCGAACCGTCCGTCGATCCGTTGTCGACGACCAGCAGCTCGATCTCGACGCCCTGATCGCTCAGCGAGCCCAGGCAGCGCGTCAGCAGGTCCAGGGAGTTCCAGCTGGGGATCACTACGGCTGCCGAGTGGGCTTCGCTCACGGCCGCAAGCCTGACAGCCGGTCGCGCGAGACGCCAGGCCGGGCAGGTAGCCTCCCAGGCGATGAGCGTGCTCCGTGGCAAGGAGGCGACGGCGCAGGCCGGCCCCGCCGAGGCTCCACCCGTCTATCTCGACGCCCGCGCCGAGTTCGCGGCGCGCTTCCTGTTCGGCGAGGGGCTCGAGATCGGCCCGCTGCACCTGCCGCTGGCGCTGCCCCCGCACGCAAAGGCACAGTATGTCGACCGGATGCCGGTCGAGCGGCTGCGCGAGGAGTACCCGGAGCTGGCCGGCTGGGACCTGACCCCGGTCGACGTGATCGACGACGGCGAGGCGCTGACGACGGTCGCGCCCGAGTCGCAGGACTTCGTCGTCGCCAACCACTTCCTCGAGCACTGCGAGGACCCGATCGGCACGATCGAGACCCACCTCGGCAAGCTGAAGCCGGGCGGAGTCCTCTTCTACGCGGTGCCCGACAAGCGCTACACCTTCGACTTCCGCCGCCCCGTCGTGACGCTCGAGCACATGGTTGCCGACCACGAGGAGGGCCCGGAGGACTCGCGCCGCGTGCACTACGAGGAGTGGTCGCGGCTGGTCCTGGTCGAGGAGAACGAGCCGGAGGAGCGGGCGCTCAGCCGGGCGCGCGAGCTGGAAGACGCCCGCTACTCGATCCACATGCACGCCTGGACCCAGGCCGAGTTCCTGGCGATGGTCCTCGACTGCCGCAGCCGCTTCGGCCAGGCGTTCGACATCGAGGCGGCGGCCAGGCAAGGGATCGAGTTCGTCGTCGTCCTGCGCAAGCGGGGACCGCTGCCCCCGCCGCAGGGCAGCCCGAGCGCCGCGGCGGGAGGCGCGCGACGGCTGGTGGGGAAGATCCGGCGCCGCATTCGCGCCGCCCTGCGCTCGCGGAGCCGGTGACCGACCAGCGATGCCCGTCGACGACGCCACCGCCCAGACCCCGCCGACCGGGCCGCTGCCCGCCGAGCCGGCGCTGCGCCCGCTGGCGATCCAGGTCGAGGGCCTGAGGAAGTCGTTCCGCATCCCCACCCACCGCGTCGACTCGGCGAAGGAGCGCGTGGTGCGCCCGTTCGCGGGGCGCGACTTTCGCGAGCTGCGGGCGCTCGACGGCGTCTCCTTCGAGATCCACAGGGGCGAGTTCTTCGGCATCGTCGGCCGCAACGGCTCCGGCAAGAGCACGCTGCTGAAAATCCTCGCCAGCATCTACCGGGCCGACGCCGGGACGATCCGCATCGCCGGCCGGCTGGCGCCCTTCATCGAGCTGGGGGTGGGCTTCAACGTCGAGTTGACCGCGCGCGAAAACGTGATCCTCAACGGCGTGATGATGGGCCTCACCCAGAGAGAGACCCGAGCCCGGCTCGACGCTGTGCTCGACTTCGCCGAGCTGCGCGAGTTCGCCGACCTGAAACTGAAGAACTACTCCTCGGGAATGCTGGTTCGCCTCGCCTTCTCGACGATGATGCAGGCCGACGCCGACGTCCTGCTGATCGACGAGGTACTGGCGGTCGGCGACGCCGCGTTCCAGCAGAAGTGCGCCGACGCGTTCCACGAGATGAAAACGGCCGGCAAGACGATCGTGCTGGTCACCCACGAGATGAAGACGGTGGAGGAATACTGCCACCGGGCGATGCTGATCGAGGCCGGCGAGATTCGCCGGCTCGGCGACCCCGCCGAGATCGGCAGGCAGTACATGCGACTCAACTTCCAGCCGGGAGCCGAACCCGGACCGCAGGCGGGCGGGGAGGCGGCGGTCGCCGAGGGCGCTCGCCTGCTGGACGCCTGGATCGAGGACGCCGACGGAGAGCGCGCCACCGGGGTCGAGCACGGCGAGCCGATCCGCCTGCGAGCCGAGGTCGAGCTGAGCCGCGACGCGCTCGGGATCTCGGTCTTCTTCATCGTCGCCAACGCCGAGGGCGTCGGCATGTTCCAGTTCGGGGCGCCGATCGAAGCGGAGGACGGATCGGGGCGGCTGCGGGCCGGCGACCGCGCCCGGGTCAGCGCGAGGCTGCAGAATCCGCTGGCGCCGGGTCGCTACTTCACTCACTGCGGGGTGCGACAGGACCAGGGCAAAGGCGACATCGACCTGTTCGTCCACAGCGCCGTCGACTTCGTCGTATTCGGCGGCGAACGCTCCGGCGGCGTACTGGCGCTCGAGCACGAGATCGAGGCCAAGGTCGAGCGGGGGGACGGCCCGTGAGCTCGATCCCGGCGGCCGCCGCGCCGGAGCTGCGCGAGGTCAGCGGGCCGTCGGCGGTCGGCGGCGGCTGGCGCCGCTTCTTCAGCCTGCTCTGGCTGATGTCGGCGACCGAGTTCAAGCGCGCCTACTTCGGCACGGTGCTCGGCTACCTCTGGTCGCTGGTGCGACCGCTGCTGCTGTTCGCGGTGCTGCTCTTCGTCTTCACCAAGATCATCCGGGTCGGCAGCGGGCTCGACTACTACCCGGTGCTGCTGCTGCTTGGCATCGTCCTCTACTCGTTCTTCCAGGAGGCGACCAACAACGCGGTGACCTCGGTGGTCGCGCAGGAGGGGGTCGTCCGCAAGACGCAGTTCCCGCGCCTCGTCATCCCTCTCTCAGTGGTCCTCACGAGCTGCTTCAACCTGCTCCTCAACCTGGTCGTCGTCGTCGTCTTCATCCTCGCCTGGGGGGTCGACCCGGCCTGGACCTGGCTGCTCTTCCCGATCCCCCTGCTGCTCCTCTTCGTGCTCGGGGCAGGGGTGGCGATGATGCTCTCGGCTCTCTACGTGCGCTTCCGCGACGCGGCGATCATCTGGGCGGTCGTCGCGCAGACGCTGTTCTACGCGACCCCGATCCTCTATCCGCTCGGCAAGGGGGGCCTCGACGATCCCTCGATCGAACACCTGCTGCTGATCAACCCGCTGGCAGTGATCTTCGAGCAGGTGCGGGTCTGGATCCTCGAACCGAGCGCGCCGACCGCCGCCGAGGCCGCGGGAGGCACCCTCGCGCTGCTGCCCGCCCTGCTCATCTTCCTGGCCGTGTGCGGACTCGGGATCTGGGTCTTCAAGCGCGAGGCGCCGCGGATCGCGGAGGAGCTCTAGGAGCGCGATCGGCCGTGGCCGGCGAGATTCCGATCCCCCCCTTCTCCCTCACAGCCCGGATGATGCACGGGTCGGGGCTCGAGGCAGCCCGGGCCGAGTACCTGGTAAGAGGGGCGCAGAGCCGCGAGGCGATCGAGCGGGTGCTGCCCGACGACTGGAGCTGGACGGGTAAGAGCGTCCTCGACTTCGGCTGCGGAGCGGGGCGCGTGATCAGGCACCTGCTTCCCGTCGCTCCCGAATGCGAGCTCTGGGGCAGCGACATCGACCCTCGCTGCATCGCCTGGAACGAGCAGCACCTCAGCCCGCCCGCCTCGTTCGTCGGCAACGGCGAGGTCCCGCCGCTTCCCTTCCCCGACGGCAAGTTCGACCTGATCTACGCGCTGTCGGTCTTCACCCACATCTCCACGCACTGGCCCTCCTGGCTGCGGGAGCTCGACCGGCTGCTGGCGCCCGGCGGCCGCCTCCTGGTCACGATCATGAGCGAGGGCATGGGCGAGGCGGTCTCGGGCGAGGCGTGGGACGAGCGGAACGTCGGCATGAGCGTGTACGAGGCGGGGCAGGACTGGAGCCTCGGGGGGCCGATGGTCCTCCACTCCCCCTGGTGGATCGAGGAGCACTGGGGACGGCTGTTCGAGATCGAGCGCCTGATGCCGCGGGGCTTCTACGGGAGCACGATAGGCCCGGGCAGGACGACCAGGGCGTCGTCGTGCTGCGCAAGTGCGACGGCGCGAGCGAGGCGGTCGACCTCGAACGGATCGACCCCGCCGAGGCGCGCGAGGCGCCCGCCCTATACCACGACGTCCTGCACCTGCGGGCGGAGGTGGCCGAGCTTCGCGCCCGCGCGAGCGTCAGGAGGGCTGACGCCCGAGCGGCTCAGCGGCAGACCCGCACCGGCTGCGCCGCCTCGACGTGCAGGCGCCACGGCCGCGCGACGCCGTCGCGGGGAACCCGCAGGAAGGTGGTCGAGTCGCCGGGGGCGCCTTCGGTCGGGACCGGGTATTCGCCGCTGGCGAAGCGCCGCAGGCTGAAGGCGGCGTGGCCGCCGGGCGCGACCTCGATCCCGGTCGCCCCGAACCCGAGCCGAACCTCGCCGCGGCCGGACCGCCGGCCGCCGGCGACGAGCACGCAGCGGCCGGCGGCGCGCGAGTCGGTCCCGGTGAACGTCTTCGTGCTCAGTGGCAGCGCCTGGGAAAGGACGATGTCGGCCTGCCGCCGCCCCGCTGCGGGAGCCCTCGCCAGCTCGGCGGGCGTGTATGCGGGGGAGCCATCGTCGCGGGCGGCGGGCAGGTAGTCGCCGGCCTGGACGTCGATCAGCGAGGCGGTGCCGGCGACTTCCGGGGTGAGGCCGAAGCTCGGTTCGACGGTGCGGCGGGCGATCTCGATCGCAGCCAGGTCCGAGCGGGTCAGCACGGTCTGTTCCCGCAGCCACTCCTTGCCGTCCCGCAGCGGCACCAGGTTGGAGGCGACGGCGGCGACGGTGACGACGCCGCCCACGGCCAGGGCCGCCCGGCCGAAGCGCACCCCCCGCAGCAGCTCGGCGGCGAGCAGCAGCATGAAGACGCTTCCTGCGTACATGTAGCGGCTCGCGTAGGCCTCGCGGCCGGGGATGTAGTTGAAGGCGGCCAGGAACCAGTAGACGGCGGTCGGCGGCGCAACCGGCCAGAGGCGCGGGCTCGGCCGGAAGCCGCGGGCCATGCGCAAGGCCGCCGCGACGACCAGCGCCAGCAGCGCCGGCGCCCCCAGGAGCGCCTCGCCCACGCTGCCGATCGTCTGCAGGCCGAGCAGCGAGGAGAGGGAGGCGGCGAGACCCTCGACGACGTAGAGCGGCGAGACGAGGACGTTGTGCAGGGAGAGGTGGGTTTCGGCGTTGTGCCCCCAGCCGGCCCACCAGACCGCGTAGAGCAGGAGCGGGATCGCCGCGAGGTAGGCGCGGCGCAGACCGAGGTCGCGGCGGCGCAGCAGGACGTCGACGGCGGCGGCTACGGCGAAGGCGACGCCGAGGCTGGAGAAGCCGATCGCGACGATCAGGAAGAGGCAGGCGGCGAGGTCGCCCCGGCGGCTGCCGCGGTCGAGGCCAGCAGCATCGCCACCCCGAACAGGACGGAGCCGGCCAGGGCGATCTCGAACGGCCACAGCAGCACCTCCCAGGCCGGGCCGACGAACAGCAGCAGCACGGCGGCGATCAGCGCCGGCCAGGGGCCGAGCCGGCGACGGGCGTAGACGAAGACGAGCGCTCCAGTCGCCGCCAGGACGAGGGTCATCGCCACCTGTTCGGGCGTCGCCGAGGCCATTCCGAAGACGGCGATCAGCAGCTTCTCGATCGCCACCGGGATCACCACGATGTGCTCGTTGTGGGGTTCGAGGAAGGCGTCGACGCTGAGCCCCTGCCGGTGCAACAGGAAGGCCCAGGTGTCCTGGAAGAAGGTGAGGTTCGCCTCCAGCGCCAGCAGCAGGAGGGCCGACGCCAGGAGCGCCGCGGCCAGGAGGAGGACCGGGGCGTTCCGCTTCGGCCAGGCCATCAGCGGGCGAGTGTATTCGGCGCCCCAGAGGCGCCAGGGTCTCGCAGCGCGATCAGCACGAAACCGCTGAGGGCCGCCGCCGCGAGCACCACTGCCGACGGCGACCAGGCGGTGCCGGGGAGCGGCCTCAGCACGGGCACGTAGAGCGCCAGCGAGAGCAGCGAGGCGGCGGCCACGTAGTAGGTCCCGAAGCGGGGAAGCACGGCGCGCAGTCCGACCACGCAGCCGCAGATCGCGAGGATCGGCAGGGCCAGGCTGCCGACGTGGATCACGGTGCGCGAGGGCAGGTTGCCGAACAGCAGCAGCCCCCAGAACACGCAACCGGCCAGCACGACCGCAAAGCAGAGCAGGGCGAAACCCCAGTCGCGCGGGCTGCGCCCGCGACGGCGCCAGCGGAGGACGACGACGAACGGGCCGAGCAGCAGCAGGCCGAGCGATGGGAGCAGGTAGAGGAAGGAGACTTCCCGAACCGAGGCGACCGCGTCGCCCAGCTCGCCGTCGCCGGCGTCCCGTGCAGCTCGTTCGCCGAGCTCCCAGGCGGGCGCTCCGCCGGCCATCGTCGCGAAGTTCTCGGCCTTGTTGTGGAGGGCGCCGCCGAGGTCGACGCGGCGATAGCTGTCGACAATCGTCTCGCCGGTCGGGCGGTCGTCGATTCGCGTCACGCCGGCCAGCATCCACTCGGTGAGCCGGTTGGCCGGCGGGTCGCCGTAGCGCTGGTAGGCGAGCCAGGGCACGATCAGCACCGCGCCGGCGATCAGCACGACGCCGATCCAGCGCCCGTTCGGGCGACCACGCAGCGCCGCGACGAGGGCCAGCGGGACGATCGCGAAGACGCTCGACCCGTGGCCGAGCATCGCCAGGGCGAAGAGCGCGGCGGCGCGGTAGTCGCGCCGCAGCTCGCCCCACAGCGGCGTCAGCACCAGCGCCGCGGCTGCGAGCAGGAACGCGGCCGGCAGCAGCTTCGGCCAGACGTAGAAGCCGTTGACGATCGCCACGTCGCTGACCAGCACCGCGACGATCGCCAGCCCCCGCGTGACCCGGTCCAGGCGCGCCGCGGCCAGAAGCGCCCACAATCCGACGATCCAGAGCTGCTGGAGGACGACCCCGAGCACCTGGTAGTCGAGACCGCGGACGCCGTCCCAGCCGAAGGTGCGCTGCGAGAGCACGTAGCCGATTTGCAGCGGCGACCGGTCGCTCGCCAGCCAGCCGCCCGGGTACAGCGGCGGCGCCTCATGGCCGTGGTAGAAGAACCATTCCGAGAAGAAGCGCGGGATGTCGTTGTCGGCGGGGAGCGGGCCGGAGAAGCGACTGGCGGCCATCGCCAGCGGCGTGTCGCTGCCGCCGTGAGCGAAGCCGAGGAAGAGGACGAAGCCCGAGCCGAGCGCCCACAGCGCGCGCCAGTGCCCGCAGCAGGGACCGGTCGACGCCGCCGCCCCGGAGGGACCAGCCTGCGAGTAGCAGCGAGCCCAGCAGAACGAACCAGGCGAAGCTCTGCCCGACGCTCGGATCGGCGTAGTAGGCCCAGAAGGCGAGGATCGCGACGCCGCCACTCGCCGCCAGGGCGATTGCCAGCAGCAGCGGAACCGGCCGCAGCCCGCAGCGGGCGGCGAACAACCCCGCGGCGACACCCGGCAGCCCCGGTCAGCGCGAGCCGCGCGAGAAGGAGCAGCAGCAGTTCTCCCCTGTCGCTCATCCCCCACGGCCCTCCCCGGAGGGTGGAGGTGGCCTGCCTGCCATCCCGGTCTGGCTATCGGCGGCGCACGCGCCCGTCGCCGGCTATCACTAGGGTGACCGGTCTCGCATGGCCCTGCGCTCCCTATTACGCGACCGCATGCTCTGGATCTGGGGCGGGGTCTGGGTCCTGGGGGCGGCCCTGATGGTCGTCCAGGTCGGCTTCTGGAACAACCAGACCGGAATCAACTACCAGGACACCGACCAGTACCTGCTCTGGTCGGAAATCCTCGCCCACCAGCACATCATGCCGATCGAAGACACCTGGCAGTACCCGCCAGGCGCCGCCTTCCTGCTGCTGGTCCCGCGCCTCGCGATCGGCCTGTTCGGCGCCCAGTACCAGCCCTCGTTCATGGTCCTCATGCTGCTCGTCGATCTGGCCGGCCTTGCGCTGATGGTCAAGCTCGCCCGCCGCACTGGGCGCAGTGTCGGCGTCTGGGTCTGGCTGCTGGGGATACCGCTGCTGCAGTCGTTCCCGATCCTGCGCTTCGACCTCGTTCCCACGGTCCTGACGATGGCCGCGCTGGCTGTCATCCACCGCCGCCCCGGCTGGTTCGGCACCCTCGCCGGCCTCGGCGCGATGATCAAGGTCTGGCCCGTCGTCCTGCTGTTCGGCGAGTGGGACCGCCGGCGCCTGCTCAAGTCGACCGCCGCCGCGGCCGGCGTCAGCGTCTTCCTCTTCGCCGCCGCGTTTGCCTTCTTCGGCAATCAGTCGACCTTCTTCGACAACCAGGACGTGCGCGGCCTCGAGGTTGAGGCGGTCGGCAGCATCCCCTGGTACGTGCGGCAGACGATCACCGGCAAAGCGGCCCCGACCGTGCAGCGCAACGGCACCTTGGAGATCGGCAGCAGCGTCGCCGACGCGATCGCCGTCGTCCTCAAATGGCTCGGGCTGCTGGTCCTCCTCGCCGCCGCGCTGTGGTGGCTGGCACGCGAGCGGGCGATCCGCCGGGGCCGCCTCGACTTAGCCGAGGCGGCGATTAGCCGCGACTTCGTCTTCACGATCGTCCTGCTCCAGGTCGTGGTCAGCAGGGTTCTCAGCCCCCAATTCATGATCTGGCTGGTCGGCCTCTCGGCGGTCATCCTCACGGCGGGAACGCGCCGCATGGCCCGGCCGGCCTGGGTGGTCGTCGGCGCGGTGGTGATCACCGCCGGCCTCTACCAGGCGCCGGCGAACATGTTGATCCGAAACTTTGGCGCTGCTCATCGCCTCGCTCGACGCGGCCCTGGCGATGGTCGCTGCTGCTGCGCGACCCGCGTGAGGGGTCCGCTGCCGCCGACCCTCCCGCGACCGCGATCGAGCAGGCGACTCCCTCGCAGCGACTTGCGTAGCCCCGACGGCGCAGCTCGATGACCTCGCCGCACCGAATTCGCGCGATCGTCCGCTCGCTCCCCGGCAGCCGCCAGGCCTGGGTCTGGATCGGCGTCTGGATCCTCACCCGTGCCCTGATGGTCGTCCAGGTCGGCTTCTGGAACCACCAGACCGGAATCAACTACCAGGACGCCAACGAGTACCAGATCTGGTCGGAACAGCTGTCGTTCCTGCACCAGATGCCGGTCGAACAGACCTGGCAGTACCCGCCCGGCGCGGCCTTCGTGATGCTGGCTCCCCGGATCGGGGTGAAGCTGTTCGGCGCCCCCTACGGGGCGTCGTTCGCGGTATCGATGCTGCTCGTCGACCTCGTCGGCCTGGCCCTGATGGGTCTGCTCGCCAGGCGCACCGGGCGGAACATCGGCGTCTGGGTATGGCTGCTGGCGATGCCCATGCTGCAAGCCTTCCCGATCCTGCGGTTCGACCTCGTGCCAACCGTCCTGGCGGTCGCGGCGCTCGTCGCGATCGATCGCCGGCCGGCCTGGTTCGGCGCCCTCGCCGGCCTCGGCGGCGCAATCAAGGTCTGGCCGATCGTCGCCCTCTTCGGCGAGTGGGACCGCCGGCGCCTGCTCCGCTCGGCGCTCGCCGCGGCCGCTGCGATCGGGCTCGTCTTCGCGGTTGCAACCAGCCTCTTCGGAGACCCCTGGGCATTCCTCGAGAACCAGAACACCCGCGGACTCCAGGTCGAGGCGGTCGGCACCATCCCCTGGTACGCGCGGCAGATCGTCACCGGCGAGGTTCCCCCGACGGTCGGTCGCAACGGAGCGCTTGAGATCGACAGCCGCGTCGCCGACGCGATCGCCGTCGTCCTCAAATGGCTCGGGCTGCTGGTCCTCCTCGCCGCCGCGCTGTGGTGGCTGGCACGCGAGCGGGCGATCCGCCGGGGCCGCCTCGACTTAGCCGAGGCGGCGGTCAGCCGCGACTTCGTCTTCACGATCGTCCTGCTCCAGGTCGTGGTCAGCAGGGTTCTCAGCCCCCAATTCATGATCTGGCTGGTCGGCCTCTCGGCGGTCATCCTGACGGCGGGAACGCGCCGCATGGCCCGGCCGGCCTGGGTGGTCGTCGGCGCGGTGGTGATCACCGCCGGCCTCTACCAGGCGCCGGCGAACATGCTGATCCGAAACCTGGCCCTGCTGATCGCATCGTTCGATGCGGCCCTGGGGATGGTCCTCTTGCTGCGCGGCACGGAGGATAGACTCGCCGACGATGGCAGAGCCGACGAAGTCGAGGCAGCCGGCGGGGCGCCTGAACGGCGGTTCCGACGCACCTGAGACCGCTGCGCTGCGCGAGGAGCTGGCGCGCAGCCGCGAGGAGGCGATGCGGCTGCGCGACCTGCTGATCGCCAGGGACGCCGAGCTGGGTCGCGTTCGCGGCCGTCTCGAGCAGCTCGAGGCGAGGACGACGCGGCTGCTCGGCGCAGCCGCGTGGCTGCGGCGATTTGGCCCGCCCTTCGCCCGCCTGCGCGCCGCCTGGCGGAGCCGCCGCTAGCGTGGCGCCGGACCCTCGGTTCTCGATCGTCACTCCGGTCTACGAAACGCCGGAGCCGGTGCTTCGCGCGATGCTGAACTCGGTCGCCGGGCAACGTTGCGGCGACTGGGAGCTGTGCCTGGTCGACGACGCCTCCACCTCGCCGCACGTGGGCGAGGTCCTGGCGCGCGCCGCGCAGCGCGATCCCCGCATCCGCGTGCACCGCCGCGAGTCCAACGGCGGCATCGTCGCCGCCTCCAACGACGCGCTGGCGATGGCGCGGGGCGAGTTCGTCGCCCTGCTCGACCACGACGACGAGCTGCACCCAACGGCGCTGGCGCGGGTCGAGAAGGCGATCGCCGCCGACCCCGACGCCGACTACGTCTACACCGACGAGGACAAGATCGACGCGGACGGACGCCGCTCCGCCCCTTTCTTCAAGCCCGACTGGTCGCCGGAGCGGATGCGGACTCAGATGTACAGCTGCCACCTCAGCGTCCTGCGCCGCTCGCTGGTCGAAGAGGTCGGTGGCTTCGACTCCGAGTTCGAGGGGTCGCAGGACTGGGACCTGGTCCTCAAGGTGACCGAGCGGGCACGGCGCGTGCTGCACGTGCCGAAGGTGCTGTACCACTGGCGCATGCTCGAGGCCTCGGCCGCGGGCGGCGGCGAGGCGGCGAAGCCGTGGGCCTTCGAGGCCGGCGGGCGGGCCGTGCAGGCGCACTGCGAGCGGATCGGGCTGCCGGCCCGGGTCGAGCGCGATCCGTCCGACCCGGGCGTCTACCACCTCCAGCCCGAGCTGACCGACCAACCGCCGGTCAGCATCGTGATCCCCACCGCGGGCGGCTCGCGCGAGGTGCGCTACGAGAACGTCGTGCTGGTCGCCCACTGCGTGCGCAGCATCGTCGAGACATCCACCTACGGCGACTACGAGCTCGTCGTGGTCGCCGACGCGGCGACCGACGCCGCGGTGCTCGCCGAGCTGCGTGAGATCGCCGGCGAGCGGCTGCGGGTGGTGCGCGACGAGCGGCCCTTCAACTACTCGGCGCGGATCGACCGCGGCGCCGCCCATAGCGAGGGCGAGCACCTGCTGCTGCTCAACGACGACGTCGAGGTCGTCACCCCGGACTGGATCGAGCGGCTCGTCATGTACTCAGGGGTGGAGGGGGTCGGTGCCGTCGGTGCACGCCTGATCTGGGAGGACGGCCGGCTCCAGCACGTCGGCATCGGATTCGAAGGGGGCCTTCCAGGCCACCCCTACCGCGGTTACGCCGGCGACTTCCCCGGCTACTCGAACAACGTCCGCATCGCCCGCAACTGCCTCGCCGTGACCGCCGCCTGCATGATGACCCGGCGGGCGCTGTTCGAGGAGCTGGGCGGCTTCACCACCCAGCTGCCGCTCAACTACAACAACGCCGACTACTGCCTGAAGGCGTGGTCGAGCGGGCGGCGGATCGTCTACGACCCCGACACCCTCCTCTACCACTTCGAGTCCTCCAGCCGCTCCTCCGAGGTGGAGGAATGGGAGAAGGAATGGCTCAAGGACCGCTGGCTGCCGCTCACCGCAAGGGACCCCTACTCGAATCCCAACCTGCTTCGCGGCGAGCCCCGGCTGGGTGCCACGCTGCTGTCCGCCCTGCCCCGACCGCGGCTGCGGCGCCGCGCCCGGGAGGTGGCCTAGTGAACTACGAGCGCCTCTACGCCTACCGCTTCCGCGACGTCGACCAGGAGGCCCGGATCGCCGTTTGGCAGGAGATCGGCCCCCACGTGCACGAGCTGATGGGCCGCCCGCGGCGGGTGCTCGACCCGGCCGCCGGGCGGGGCGAGTTCATCGGCGCCGTTCCGGCGGCCGAGACCTGGGCGGTCGACGAGGTGAGCTATCCGGAGGCGGCCCACAAGCCCGACACGACGGTCGTCGTCTCGCCGATCATGGAAGCCGAGCTGCCCGCCGAGCACTTCGACGGCGTCTTCGTCTCCAACTTCCTTGAGCACCTGCGCGACCAGGAGGCGATCGCCGCCTTCCTGGAGAAGATGCACGGCGCGATGGAGCCGGGCGGGCGGATCGCAATCATGGGACCCAACTTCCGTTACTGCTCCAGCGAGTACTGGGACTGCGCCGATCACTACGTCGCCCTCACCCATGTGGCGATCGCCGAGCACCTCTACGCAGCCGGATTCGAGCCGCAGCGCATCGTCCCCCGCTACCTCCCCTATTCCTTCCGCGGCATCCTGCCGCCCTCGCGCACCCTGACCCGCCTCTACCTGAAGACGCCGCCCGCCTGGCGGCTGCTCGGCAAGCAGTTCCTGGTGATCGGCAACCGGACGGGTTGACGCCCCTACACAGCGGTTCCCTGTCGCTAACATCGCGCACCTGTTGGGGGTTACGACGGAACTCGAGCGTTCGATTGCCGGGCTGGTCGAGCGACACGCCGGCGAGCGACCAGACGCGGTCGCGATCGAAGACGGAGAGCGGCGCCTCAGCTATGCCGAGCTCGACCTCGCCGGCAGCCGGATAGCCGCTGCCCTGCGTGCGGCGGGAATCGAGGATGAGGAGCCGATCGCCGTCTGCCTGCCGCGCTCCTGGCAGGCGGTCTGCGCATTCCTCGGCGTGCTCCGCGCCGGCGCCGCCTACGTGCCCGTCAACCCGGCCCATCCCGGCGGAGCGGCAGAGCCGGCTGCTCGAGCTGGCCGGCGTCCGGCTGGCGCTGACCGACACCGCGCACGGCAGCCGCCTGCCCGCCGGGATCGAGCGGCTCGACGCCGGGACCCTGGCACTGGCGGGGACGGACGGGTCCGCTGCGGATCCCGCGCCCGGCGGCGACCGCCTCGCCTACGTGCTCTTCACCTCCGGCTCGACCGGCATGCCGAAGGGGGTCGAGATCAGCCACCGCAACCTCGCCAACCTGCTCTGCTCGGGCGTCGATCTCGTCCCGCGGCGCGACGACGCCGTCCTCCAGATCGCACCGCTCGAGTTCGACATGTCGACGCTCGAGATCTGGGGGGCTCTGGTCAATGGAGGGCGCCTGGTCGTCGCTCCCCGCGGGGCTCCCCGACCCGGCCCGCCTCGGCCGCCTGATCGCCGAGCGAGGTGTCACGATGATGGTCGCCTCTCCCGGCCTGCTCGGCGAGCTGGTTCGCTCCGCTCTGCCCGACCTCGGCGGCCTCCGCCTGGTGGTCGCGGGGGGCGACGTCCTACCGCCGCAGCTGGTCGCGACGCTGCTGGCGGCGCACCCGGAGCTGCGGCTCCTCAACGGCTACGGCCCTACCGAGACGACGATGGCGGTATCGAGCTTCGAGGTCGCCGATCCGGACGGCGAGCCCGTGCCGATCGGCCGTCCGCTGGCCGGCGCGCTGCTCTACGTGGTCGACGAGGCGGGCGCCCCCGTACCCGAAGGCGAGTCCGGCGAGCTGTGGATCGGCGGGGCCGGGGTCGCACGGGGCTACCGCAACGACCCCGAGCGCACCGCCGAGGCCTTCTCCTCCAACCCGTTCGGCCCGGGCAGGATCTACCGCAGCGGCGACCTGGTCCGGATCCGGCCCGACGGCGAGCTGATGTTCATCGGCCGGGTCGACGACCAGGCGAAGATCGGCGGGCAAAGAATCGAGCCCGGCGAGATCGGGACGGCGCTGCACGGACATCCCGACGTCAGCGAAGCCACGGTCCTCGCCAGGGAGGACGTGCCCGGCCACCGGCGCCTGGTCGCCTACGCGGTCCTGCGGCAGGGCGGAACCGCTACGCCTGACGATCTGCGCGGACACCTGGCCTCGCAGCTGCCCGCCTACATGGTGCCGGGCGCGATCGTCCTGCTCGACGAGCTGCCCCGCAACGAGCGGGGCAAGCTGGACCGCTCGGCTCTGCCGGCGCCGCGGCGGGAGCGCGACGAAGCCCGCGACGGTTCCACCGACCCGCGGGTCGCGCCGATCGCAGAAACGATGGCGGAGGTGCTGCGGCTCGACGCGGTGGGCCCGGAGGAGGACTTCTTCGACCTCGGCGGCACCTCGCTGCTCGCCCTGCAGCTGGCCGGCCGGCTGCGGGAGCGGCTCGGAGCGCGGATCGAGATCGGCGCCGTCTTCGAAGCGCGGAACGCGGCGGGCCTCGCCGAGCGGATCGCGGAGCCGCGTGAGCAGGCGCCGGCGTTGCCGCCGCTGCTCCCGGGCCCGCGGGAGGGGACGGCACCGGTCAGCGCATCGCAGCGGCGCGCACTCCTGTTCGGCCGCATGCACCCGGAGTCGATCGCGTACCAGGCGGCCGCGATCTTCCGGCTCGAGGGCCGGCTGGACGAGGACGCTCTGCGCGGGGCCCTCGCCGAGTTGGTCGAGCGGCACGAGATCCTCCGCACCTCTTTCGAGGACCGCGACGGAGAGCCGGTTCAGGTCATCCACGCCGCCCCCTCGCCACCGCTGGAGACGCTCGACCTGCGCGGCCGGGGGCACGGCGCCTGGCCGCGCGTGGTCCGCGAGCAGGTGCGCGCCCGGATCGATCCGGGCGAGGCGCCGCTCGTCCGCTGGACGCTCGGCCGGCTCGGCGACCGTTCTTGGGCGCTGCTCCAGAGAGAGCACCACCTGATCCACGACGGCTGGTCGTTCGCGCTGCTCTCCGACGAGCTGGCCGAGCTGTACTCGGCGCAGGTGGAGGGACGCCCGCCGGATCTGCCGGACCCACCGGTCCAGTTCCAGGACTACACCCGCTGGGAGCGGGAGGCGCACAGCGGCGAGGCTGTCCGCCGGCAGCTCGAACACTGGAGGCGCTCGCTCGATCCCGCGCCGCCGCTGATCGAGCTGCCCGGGGCCCGGCCGCGGCCTCCCCGCGAGTCGTTCGCCGGCGGGGCCGTCCGCCGCCGCATCGGCCCCGAGCTGGTCTCGCGCCTGCGCTCGCTTGGAGCCGCGAACCGCGCAACCCTCTACATGGTCGCCCTCGCGGCCTTCGTCGCGCAGCTGCAGCGCTACGCGGGGCGCGACGAGGTGCAGATCGGCTCGGGGCTGGCGAACCGCCAGGATCCAAACGCCGAGCGGCTGATAGGGATGATCGTCAACACCGTCGGGCTGCGCTTCGACCTCGGCGGCGACCCTACCGGGGCCGAGCTGCTGCAGCGCGTGCGCGCCGTCGCGCTCGAGGCCTACGCCAATGCCGAGGCTCCGTTCGACACGGTGGTCGAGGCGATCGGTCCGCCGCGCGATCCGTCCCGCTCCCCCCTGATCCAGGCACTCTTCTCGTTTCACGACTCGCCGCGCTCCGGGCACGGCTGGGCCGGCCTCAACCTCCAGCTCCTCGCGGGTATCCCCAACGGCACCGCCAAGGCGGACCTCAACGTGGTCGGCACCCCGGAGCCCGACGGCAGCCTCAGCTTCCTCTGGGAGCACTCCGACCTGCTCGACGACGCAGCCGCCGACCGCCTTGCCGGCCACCACCTGCGGTTGCTGGAGCAGTTCGCCGAGCGACCCGATACCCGCCTCTCGGAGCTGGACCTGCGGAGCCGGGAGGAACGCGAGCTGCTCGCCGACTGGCGGGAGAACGCGGCGACGTTCGACCGCGAGGCGACGGTGCCCGGCCTGGTCGGAGCACAGGCGCGCCGCGACCCGACGGCGATCGCCGTCGCGGACGAGGACCGACGCCTCACCTACGGCGAGCTGGCCGAACGTGCCGCGGCGGTGTGCGGGGCACTGCGCGAGCGGGGCGTGCAGGCCGGCGACCGGGTCGGAGTCCTGCTCGAGCGCTCGACCGGGTCGGCGATGGCGCAGCTCGGGATCCTCACCGCGGGGGCCGCCTACGTGCCGCTCGACCCGCAGCACCCTCCGGCCCGCATCGCCCGCGTGCTCGCCGACGCCGGCGCCGCGGCGGTGCTCACCGACGACGAGCTGCGCCGGCGCTTGCCGGTCGGCGTCGCGGCGCTCGAGCTGGCGAGGCCACCGAAGCGGACCCGGCCGAGCCGGTCGGAGGTCGGGCCCGACGACCTCGCCTACCTGATCTACACCTCCGGCTCGACCGGCGAGCCGAAGGGGGTCGAGGTCACCCACCGCAACATCGCTCGCCTGGTCGACGACCCCGACTACGCCGAGCTCGGTCCCGGCACCGCGATGCTGCACGCCGCGTCGCCGGCCTTCGATGCCTCCACGCTGGAGATCTGGGGCCCGCTCGCGAACGGCGGCCGCGTCGTCTGCCTGACCGAGCGACCGTCCCCGGACGCGGTCGCCGCGGCGATCGAGGCGCACGGAGTGACGACGCTGTGGCTGACCGCCGGGCTCTTCCACGAGCTGGTCGACAGGCGCCCGGAGTGCCTTGGCCGGGTGCGGCAGCTGCTCGCCGGCGGCGACGTGCTGTCCCCCGACCACGTGCGACGAGCGCTGGCGGCGCTGCCCCCGGACGGCCGCCTCACCAACGGTTACGGTCCGACCGAGACGACCACCTTCGCCACGACGCACGATCTGCGCCCCGGCGACCCGGTCGAGGGGCCGATCCCGATCGGGCGGCCGATCCAGGGCACCTCCTGCGAATTGATCGACCCGGCCGGCCGCGAGGCGCCGATCGGCGCCGTGGGAGAGCTGGCGATCGGCGGCGACGGGGTCGCCCGGGGGTACCGCCGCGACCCGGAGCTGACCGCGGCACGCTTCCAGGCCGACCCCGTGCGGCCCGGCGGCCGCCGCTATTTGACCGGCGACCGGGCGCGGTGGCGGCCCGACGGCGCGCTCGAGTTCCTGGGCCGGGCCGACCGGCAGCTGAAGGTGCGTGGATTCAGGGTCGAGCCGGCCGAGATCGAGGAGGCGCTCCGATCCCATCCGGATGTCGCCGACGCCGCGGTGGTCCCGTTCGAGCGCGCCCCGGGCGACCTGGCGCTTGCCGCGTACGTCGTCGCCGCGCACCGGTGGCGCGCCGCCCGACTCCAGGGCGCTGCGGGCCCACGCGCTCGCCCGACTGCCGACCGCGATGGTGCCGACCGCCTGGGTGGAGCTGGAGAAGCTTCCGCTGACCGCGAACGGAAAGCTCGACCGCGATCGCCTCCCCGCTCCCGGCCGCGAGCACCTGGCAACCGGCGGCGAGCAAGCGCGGCCGAGCAACGAGACCGAGAGGCAGGTCGTCGCCTGCTTCGAAGAGGTCCTTGGGGTGAGGCCGGCCGGGGTCGAAGACGACTTCTTCGCGCTCGGTGGGCACTCGCTGCTCGCGGTCTCGCTGTTCGCGGAGCTGGAGCGGACGACCGGCCGGCGGCTGCCGCTGGCGACCGTCTTCGAAGCCCCGACGCCGCGCGGGCTGGCGGCGCGGCTCGCCCCGGGAGCGCCGGCGCCCCGCTGGGACAACCTGGTCGCGCTGAAGCCGCAGGGCGAGCGCCCACCGCTGTTCGCGGTCGCGGCCGGCGACGGCAACATCGTCGGCTTCGGCCCGCTCGCCCGGCACCTCTCCGCCGAGCAGCCGTTCTACGCGCTGCAGCCGAGCGGCCTCGACGGCCGGAGGCCGCTCGACGAGGGGATCGGCGCGATGGCGGAGCGCTACCTGGCCGCGCTGCGCAGCGTCCAGCCTCACGGCCCATACCTGCTCGCCGGCCGCTGCAACGGGGCCACCGTGGCCTACGAGATGGCGCAGCAGCTGCGCCGCGCGGGCGAGGACGTGCCGCTGCTGGCGGCGCTCGACTCCGACCCGCCGCCGGCCGCCCCGCACGAGCTGGCCCCCGGCGTTCCCTACGACCCGATCATGGAGTCAGCCTGGATGCGGGCCCGGGCGAACGGCGGCAAGGCACCCGACCCCGGCGAACCCGGCGGTCCCAAGCGGCTCGCGGACTGGCTCGCCGCGCCGGTCGCACCGGGCGTCTCCCGCTACCTGCACGAGGCCTGGCACTGGCGCGACGATCTGTGCGAGGCGTGGCCCGACCCGTTGGGGGAGGACGCGGACTCCGTCGCCGAGTGGGGCTGGGACCACGGTCCGCGCGAGCTCGGCCTGGTGCGCGCCCTGCTGCGGCGGCGGCCGGTGCGCGACGAACTCCTGCGAGAACGGCTGCGGCGAGCCGGTGCGCTCGGCTCCTGGCTGGCTCGCGAGGCCGCCACCGAGGCGCAGCGGCAGGCGGTGGACCTGATCGAACGGCGACTCGACCGGCCGCTGCCGAACGCACGCGAGCGGATCGAGCGCCGCGTCGTCGCCGCCGCGCGCCGCGCTCGCGCCGATTACCGGGCCGAGCCCTGGCCGGGGACGGTGCTGCTGGTCACCTCCCCCGAGTTCGAGCGCAAACCGACCTATCCGGCCTGGGAGCTGCGTGCCCTCGGAGGCGTCGAGCGCCGCACCCTGCCGGTCGGCCATGTCGAGATGCTGCGCGAGCCCGGCGCCGAGCTGCTGGCGCGCTGCTTGGAGGAGCGGATCGAGGAGGCCCTGGAGGCATGACCTCGGTGGACGTGTGGAGCGCCGACCTCGACCTGCCGCCGGCGATCGATCCCGGCCGCCTGCCGGCCTCGGAGCGCGACCGCGCCGCGGGGCTGCGGCCGCCGCCCGTCCGGGCGCGCTGGTTGGCCGCCCGACTGGCCCTGCGTCGCGCGCTCTCCCACCACCTCGGCGAGGCGCCGGAGCGAATCGAGCTGCGGCTCGGCCACGAGGGCAAGCCGGCGCTCGCCGATCCCGCCGCCACGCTGCGCTTCAACCTCAGCCACTCCGGGGCGCTCGCGCTGATCGCGGTGGCCGAGCGGCGCGAGGTCGGAATCGACGTCGAGGAGCGGCAGGGCGGCCGCGATTTCCTGCGGCTCGCTGAGGTCGGGCTCGACGCCCCGGCAGCCGCCGAAGTCCGCGAGGCCCCGCCCGAGCGTCGCGCCGCGACCTTCTACGCGGCCTGGGTTCGCCGCGAGGCGGTCGGCAAGTGCCTCGGCACCGGCCTCGGCCCGCCGCCGCCCGAGGCGCCACCGGTATCCGTCCACGGCTTGGAGGTCGGCAGCGAGCACGCGGCCGCGCTGGCCGTCGCCGGGACCGCCCGGCCGATCGTGCGTCGGCGCTCGCTGCCGACCGCTTGACGGCGCGTCGAGCGGGTCCCAGCGGTATTGGCGTCGAACGCTATGCTGCCGTGGTGCCAAACGCGCCCGCCTGGAAAGGTCGCGCGGCTAGGAAAGGGCAAGTCACTCGCGCTCTTGTCGTCGGTAGCGGCTTCATCGGGTCGCACGTCGTCGCCGAGCTCGCCTCTCAGGGCCGCCCGCCTGCCGTGCTCACCCGCTCGCGCCCCGCGGCCACGGTCGTCGCTGCTGTGGGCAGCGGCGACCTGCACGTCGGAGACGCCGCCGACCCGGAGGCGCTGGAGGCGGCGCTGGAGGGAATCGACCACGTCTTCTACTGCGCCGGCGGCCTCCTGCCCGCCGCCTCCGAGGAGGATCCCGAGCGCGATGCCGAGCTGACCCTCCGACCGCTGCGGTCGGTGCTCGAGGCGCTGCGCTCGCGACCCGGGGTGAAGCTCACCTACGTCTCCTCCGGCGGCACCGTCTACGGCGAGCCCGAGAGCCTCCCGGTGCCGGAGACCGCGCCGACCCGGCCGGTCGGCGCCTACGGCCGGCTCCACCTGGCCTGCGAGCGGGAGATCGAGCGCGATCGGGTTGAGAGCGGCCTGCAGGCGCGCATCCTCCGCTGCTCAACCGTCTACGGCGAGAACCAGCAGCCCGACCGCGGCCAGGGCGCGGTGGTCACCTTCCTGCACCGGATCGAGCACGGCGAGACGATCGACCTCTACGGCGGCGGCGAGACGATCCGCGACTACGTCTACGCCGGCGACGTGGCCGCGGTCGCGGTCGACCTGATGGACCGGGAGGGCGGTCCGCCGACCCTCAACGTCGCCTCCGAAACCGCAACCTCGCTGACCGAGCTGCTGCGACTGGCGGAGCACGAGGTCGGCCGCACCGCCATCGTCGAGCGGCATCCGGAGCGGAAGTTCGATGTGCACGGCATCTACCTCGATACGAGCCTGCTGCGCGAGCTGACCGGCTTCGAGCCGACCTCGCTCGAGGTGGGGATCGAGCTCACGCACAGCTGGCTCAGCGCCGCTGCGGCGGAGCGCGTGTGAGGAGTCCCCGTCACTTCTGGGCAGCGTTCCTCTGGCGCCTGCGGGCGACGCGCCGGGTGTGGAGCTTCGGCGTCACGCCGGACATGCCGATGCTGCTTCCCGGACCGCTTCCGGGCGGCACGCACGGCAGGATCGACGAACCTTCGCGCGGTGGCGAACCGCACCGCGGCACGCTCTATGTCCGCGGCTGGGCGCTGTTCCCGTCCGGACCGCCGGCGCAGCTCGACCTGTGGCTCGGCGAGCACTCGCTTGGCAGGGCACGGATCGGGCTGCCGCGGCCGGACATCGAGAGCCGAACCGGCGACCCCCTCGCGGGCGTCTGCGGCTTCGACATGACGGCCGACCTCAGCGAGCTCGACCTCGACACGGGCGAGGCGATGCTGCGCGCCGTGGCGACGAGTCCGCATGGCGAGCAGCACGAGCTGCCATCGGTCCCGATCGAGATTCCGGCGAGTGGCGAGGAAAGCGACGGTGACGAGGATCTGGCGCCGCCGCCGGCGCGTACGCCACATCCAAGTGGAGGCGGCGGGCGGCCGGTGCTGGTCTGCACCCACCAGCTCAACCTGGGCGGCGCCCAGCTCTACCTGATGGACCTGCTGAGCGCGCTGGTCGACGAGGGAGCCGTCGCCCCGACGGTGGTCAGCGCGCTCGACGGAGCGCTTCGCGAGGACCTGGAAGGGCTCGGCGTCCCGGTCCACATCTCGAGCCTCGTCCCGATCGACGACGTCAGCTCACACATCGGCCGGGTCGAGGAGCTGGCCGCCTGGGCGGAGGGACGCGGCTTCGAGGCCGCCTTCGTCAACACCGCGACCGCCTTCGCCTTCCCCGGCGCCGAGGCGGCCGCGGAGCTTGGGATCCCGGCGGTCTGGGCGATCCACGAGAGCTTCCCGCCGACCGTCCTCTGGAGCCCCCTCGAGCCGGAGATCAGGCGGCGCGCCGAATCGACGCTCTCGGAAGCGGCGCTGGCGATCTTCGAGGCCGACGCCACCCGGCGCCTGTTCGAACCGCCGGTTCGCGAGGGGCGCGGGGTGGTGCTGCCCTACGGCCTGGACTTCGCGCCGATCGACGCCGCCCGCGCCGGCTTCGATCGTGCCGCCGCGCGCCGCGAGGCGGGCATTTCCGAGGACGCCGAGGTCGTCCTCTGCGTCGGCACGATCGAGCCGCGAAAGGCGCAGCTGCAGCTCGCGCAGGCCTTCGACTCGATCGCCCGGGCACACCCGCGAGCCCGGCTCGTCTTCGTCGGCGCCCGCGACGACCCCGACTCCGAAGCGCTCGCCGACTTCGTCGAGGCGATCGACTTCGGCGAGCGGATCGAACTGATCTCGGTGACGCCCGACGTCCATCCCTGGTACCAGCTCGCCGACCTGCTCGTCTGCGCCTCGGACATCGAGTCGCTGCCCCGCACCGTGCTCGAGGCGATGGCGTTCGAAACGCCGGTGCTGGCGACCAGGGTGTTCGGGTTGCCGGAGCTGATCGACGACGGCGAGACCGGCTGGCTGTGCGAGCCACGCGACATAAAGGCCCTCGCCGCGGGCGCTCGATCGCGCCCTCAACTCCTCGCCGGAGGAGCGCCGGCGGCTCGGCAGCGCGGCGCGGGAGATCGTGCTGCGCCGCCACGACCTCCCGACCTATGGACGCGACGTCTCGAGGTTGCTCGAGCAGGTCGCCGCAGGCCAGGCGCCGACTGCACATGCGACTGCCGGCTAGCGAGCGCGGCCGCTGGACGTTGGCGGTCGCGATCGGCGTGCTGCTGCTTGCCGGCGGTCAACCTCTGGTGGGTGCTGACCTATCGCAAGGGCTTTCCGCTCAACGTCGACGAGGCCGGCTACACTCTCGATCGCCCTGATCGACTGGCTCGGCTTCCACAACGGCGGGCTGCACGGCTGGTGGTCGGCGTTCCAGAGCCAAACGCCGAACGCGCCGCTGCTCCCCGCGCTGACCTCCGTCCTGCTGATCGTCAGGGCCGGGGTGATGGAGGGCTTCGTCGTCCTGATCGGCTTCTTCGCGCTGCTCGTCTTCGCCGCGTACGGGATCGGCGAGCGGCTGGCGGGGCCGCGGCTGGGCGCGCTCGCCGCGCTGGCGGTCGGCACCAGCCAGGGGGCGCTCCTGTTCAGCCGCGAATACATCTTCGCGTTGCCGACCGCAGCGCTGATGTCCTGCGCCGTCTACGCGCTGCTGCGCAGCGAGCGGATGCGGGAGCGGCGCTGGGCGATCGCCTGCGGGGTCGCGATCGGGCTGATGGTGCTTGCGCGCACGATGGCCGTCGCCTTCCTCCCGGGGTTGTTCGTCGCGGCGCTGATCGGGATGCTGGCGATCGAGCGCGACGACCTCAGGCGGCGCTTCCTCAACCTCGGGCTCGGCGCGGTCGCTGCGGTGCTCGTCGCCGGCACCTGGTACTTCAACAACGCGAAGCCGGTCTGGGACTACCTGACCAGCTTCGGCTACGGCAAGCAGAGCTCCTACTACGGCGCCAACCACTCGGTCGTCTCCTGGGGGCGCTTCCGGGCGGTCGCGGAAACGGTGGTCCACGACGACCTGCTGGTGCCGATGAGCGCCCTGGTGCTGGCCGGCCTGATCGCCCTCCTGGTCGTCGCGACGCGGCGCGTGGCCGCCGCCGGGGACCGGCGCTCGGAGCTGCTGCGACTCGCCGCCTCCGGCCCGTTCGCCGTCGGCTTCGTCTTCGCCGCCGGGTACGCGGCGCTGATGACGTCGCGCAACGGGGGAAGCGGCTTCTCGCTGCCCCTCTCGCTGCTGCTGCCGCCGCTGGCGGTGCTGGCGTTGCGCTACTACCGGCTCGCCACGGTGCCGGTGGCGGCGCTGGTGGCGGCGATCGGGGCGCTCAACCTCGCCGCCACGTCGAGCCTCTGGGAAGGCCTGGCCAAGCCGCACGTCGTCGACACCGGGGTCTTCGGCTACCAGGCCTGGCTCTCCGGCACGCCGCGCCCGATCGACGCGGTCCGCGTCCAGGTGCCGGGCCCGTCGACCAAGTTCGTCGACCGCGACCTCGGCTGGACGAAGGCCGACGAGGAAGTGGCGAGCGAGCTGCTGCTGCGGATCTACGCCGGCGGGCTCGAATCCGGGGTGGTCGCCTTCGCGTCCCGCCACCGCGCGATCAGCGGCAACAGCGTCGAGCTGGCGCTGCTGCTGGACCACCGCACCTCGATCCCGTTCACCCAGCTCGAGGCCGAACCGAGCGACACGGTCGCGAACTACGTCCGCCAGCTCAGCGGTCCCGGATTCGTCCACCCGGGGATGCTGATCACGATGAGCCGCAACGCCGACGACTTCCCGCCGCTGGTCACACAGAGCAAGGCCGAAACGGCCGCGCGGCGGCTCGGCTTCCGCCGGGTCTGGGCGACGACGCTGCCCGACGGGCGCCGGCTCAGGCTCTGGGTGAGACCCGCCGGCCCGCTCCTCCGCCGCTCCCGCACCCGGTAGTCGCCCCGGCTGAGCGCCTTCTCGAGCCACACGTAGAGGACGATGAACAGGTAGCGGCTGCCCATCTCCCGCATCGCCAGCTTCGCCTCGCCGCTCGTGCGGTTGGTCCAGGAGGTGGGGATCACCTCGTAGCTGTGGCCGCGGACGATCGCCTTCAGCGGCATCTCGACGGTCAGGTTGAAGTGCTTGGAGAGCAGCGGCTGGATCGTCTCGATCACCTCGCGCCGGTAGCCCTTGAAGGCGTTGGTCGTGTCGTTGTAGCGGTGGCGGAAGAGGATCCGGATGAACCAGTTGGCGAGCCGGTTGATCGCAAGCTTGAGGCGCGGGTAGTCGCGCACCCGGGCGCCGGGCACGAAGCGCGAGCCGAAAGCGCAGTCCCAGCCCTCCTCGAGCAGGCGGTGGTAGCGGACGACGTCCTCCGGATCGTCGGAGGCGTCGGCCATCGCGATCACCACCGCGTCGCCCTCGAACAGGTCGAGGCCGGCGCGGATCGCCATCCCGAAGCCCTTCTCGTTGTGGGAGGGCCTGCAGCGCACCCGCGGGTTGCGCTCGGCGATCGCCGCGACCACGGCCGCGGTCGAGTCCTCGCTGCCGTCGTCGACGACCAGCACCTCGTAGTCGATCCCCTCGCGCTCGAGGGCGGCGACGATCCCCTCGACCGTGGCGCCGACCGAGCCCTCCTCGTCCTGCGCGGGGATCAGGACCGAGAGCTTCATGCCGGGGCCGCCGTCCAGC
The DNA here is from genome assembly GCA_963730315.1 of uncultured Solirubrobacterales bacterium. Classification (GTDB taxonomy): domain Bacteria; phylum Actinomycetota; class Thermoleophilia; order Solirubrobacterales; family 70-9; genus VRUE01. The sequence goes on from CAVSRD010000006.1 coordinate 153,360, forward strand.
GCTCGGCGTTCTGCTCGTGCATCTCGGCGAGGATCTCCTCGATCCCGTAGCGCAGCTTCCAATCGGGGTAGTCGGCTTCGAACGGCGCCAGGTCGGAGATCCACCAGCGGTGATCGCCGATCCGCGGCTCCTCCCCCATCTGCCAGTCAAGCTCGCGGCCGGCGATCCGCTCGCAGGCCTCGATCGCCTCCAGCATCGAGCAGTTGCTGCGCCGCCCGCCACCGATGTTGTAGACGGCGGCGGGGCGCGGGTTCTCGTGGAAGGCCGCGAAGGCGGCGATCAGGTCGGCGCTGTGGATGTTGTCGCGCACCTGCTTGCCGCCGTAGCCGAAGACCGTGTAGGGGGTGCCGGTCACCGTGCACTTCATCAGGTAGGCGAGGAAGCCGTGCAGCTTGGCGCCGGCGTGCTGGGGGCCGGTCAGGCAGCCGCCGCGGAAGCAGACGGTGGGCAGCTCGAAGTAGCGGCCGTACTCCTGGACAAGCAGGTCGGCGGCCGCCTTGGAGACGCCGAAAAGCGAGTGGGTCGAGGCGTCGATCGACATCGAGGTGTCGATGCCCTTGAAGTAGCGGTGCGACTCGGGCAGCTCCAGCCGCTTCTCCAGCTCCTCGAGCGGCAGCCGGTTCGGCGTGTCGCCGTAGACCTTGTTGGTCGAGCAGAAGACGAAGCTGGCCTCGGGGGCGTGGGCGCGGGCCGCCTCGAGCAGGTTGAGGGTGCCGTTGGCGTTGACGCCAAAGTCGGTCTGCGGGTCGCTCGCCGCCCAGTCGTGCGAGGGCTGGGCGGCGGTGTGGATCACCAGCTCGATCTGGCCGGCCCGCTCGCGGAAGATCCGCTCGACCGCGTCGCGGCCGCGGATGTCGGCGCTCTCGCTGCGGAACTCGGGGTGCTCGGCCAGCAATCGCTCGGTGACGTGGGCGGTCGAGGCCTCCGGGCCGAAGAAGGCCGCCCGCATGTCGTTCTCGATCCCGACCACGTCATAGCCCGCGCGGACGAAGTGGCCGACGGCCTCGGAGCCGATCAGCCCTCCCGAGCCGCTGACGATCGCTACCGGCATCTGCGCCTAATTCCTTCCCGCCACCGGGGCTTCGATGTTCAGGGCCTGTCCGATCCGTTCCTGGTCGGCTGCAATCCAGGCGTCGATGTCGGCCAGCACCTGCCTGGCGCTGCGCCGCGGGCGCCACTCGTCGAACTCGAACAGCCGCCCACAGTCGGATAGGTATACCGGGACGTCGCCGGCGCGAGTCTGCTCGACAGGCTCGACCGGCACCTCGTTGCCGCTCAGCTCACGGCAGAGCTCGGTCGTCTCGCGCAGCGAGAGCGAGCGCTCGCGGCCGCCGCCGACGTTGAAGACGCCGCCGTCCCAGCGCTCGGGGTCGAGCAGCTGCAGCTCGACCAGGTCGACCAGGTCGTCGACGTGGAGCAGGTCGCGCACCTGCTTGCCCGCGCCGCCGAAGCCGATGTAACGAAGCGGCCGCCGGAAGCGGTGCGAGAGCACCCAGTGGGTGAACACGCCCTGGTCGACCTTGCCCATTTGCCAGGGGCCGGCGATCACCCCGCAGCGGTCGACCACCGCGCGCAGGCCGAAGGCGGCCCGGTACTCCTCGATCAGCAGCTCCGCCGCCAGCTTGCTCGTCCCGTAGAGGGTGCGGGCGCCACTCAGCGGGAACTCCTCGGAGATCCCGGCCGCCGAGGCGCCGGTGACGGGCTGCTCGTCGGCGAGCTCGAAGCGCGTCTCCGCCTCCTCGAGGGCCAGGGCGAGCTGCGGCGCGACCGGATAGACGCGGCTGGTCGAGAGGAAGACGAGCTGGGCGTCGGCCCGTCGCGCCTGCTCCAGGCAGTTGTAGGCGCCGGTCAGGTTGGTGTGCAGGAGGTAGGAGGTATCGCCGTCGGTCCCCGACGTCGCCGAGGGCTCCGCCGAGCACTCGACGATCGCGTCGAGCGCCGAGAACCGCTCCAGGTCGCCGGGCTCGCGCACATCGCCGCGCGCGAACTCGACCCCCGCTTCCTCGAGCCGCGGCAGGTTGAGCTCCGAGCCGCGCCGGTAGAGATTGTCGAGCGCGACGATCTCCCAGTCGGGATGGCGGGCGGCGAGCGAGACCGCCAGGTTCGAGCCGACGAAGCCGGCGCCGCCGGTGATCAGCAGCCGCGTCACGAGCGGTCCCCCCCGAACCGCAGCCACGGCACCCGCCAGATCGCCTCGGCGACGATCGAGCGGTCCATCTTCGAGGCGCCGACCCGGCGCTCGCGGAAGACGATCGGAACCTCGACCACCTGGAAGCCGCGCTTCAGCGCGCGGTAGGTCATCTCGACCTGGAAGGCGTAGCCGCGCGATTCGATCGAGTCGAGGTCGATCGCCTCCAGCACCTCGCGGCGGAAGCACTTGAAGCCGCCGGTCAGGTCGCGCACCTCGACCCCGAGCACGAGCCGAGCGTAGGCGCTGCCACCGCGGCTGATCGCGCGCCGCAGGGCGCTCCATTCGCTGACCCCGCCGCCGTCGACGTAGCGCGAGCCAATCGCCAGGTCGGCCCGCTCGCCGGCCTCCAGCAGGCGAGGCAGGTAGGCAGGGTCGTGGGAGAAGTCGGAGTCCATCTCGACTACGTAGCCGGCGCCCTCGGCGAGGGCGCGGCGGAAGCCGGCGATGTAGGCGGGCCCGAGGCCTTCCTTGCGCGGCCGGTGCAGGACGCTCACCGCCGGCAGCCGCTCGGCGAGGCGATCGGCGATCTCGCCCGTCCCGTCGGGCGAGTTGTCGTCGACGATCAGGATGCGGGCCGAGGCCGGCAGCTTCTCCCGCACCGCCTCGACGAACGCCTCGATGTTGCCCGCCTCGTTGTAGGTGGGCAGGACGAGCCAGGCAGGGCCACGTTCGGCGGGCGACATGGCGCCAGATGCTATTTCGCCGGCCCGCGGTCCGCCCCGCTCCACCCTCTACGGGCGTGCGCGGCCGCCGGCGAGGCGCACGAGCGCGTGCCAGGCGGGCTTCGGCCTCAGCCGCTTGCCGGCGCGGAAGAGGCCGACCGAGTCGCAGAAGTTGCAGGAGCCGGCGAGGTCCTGCCACGAGAACCAGTAGGCGCCCTTCAGGTTGAGCCGGCCGCGGTTCCTGAGCAAGAAGCCGAAGGAGTCGCGCAGCTGGCGCTGCTGACCGCGGATGCCCTGCTCGAAGGCGACCTGCTGGAAGTCGTTCTGCGAGCCCCAGCCCATCTCGGTGATGTAGAGGCCGGCACCGGGATCGTGGTTGGCGACCGCCACTTCCCGCATCGCTTCGGCCTGCTTCTCCAACGCCTTCACGTCAACCGCGTAGGGATGGAGGGCGACGGCATCGAAGTCGGACTTGATCCCCGGCACCCGGTAGAGCGCTTCGAGGAACTTGACGGCGGGCATGCCGCGGCGCCCACGCTGATCCGGTTCGCCGAACAGGCCGTTGAGCAGAACCGTGGCGCCGGGGTCGACGGCCTCGACCGCGCTGTGGGCCAGCTTCAGCGTCTGCGCGTAGCGGGACACGGAGACCGGGAAGGCGAAGTAGAAGAAGTTCGCCTCGTTCCAGATCTGCCAGGTGCGGATCGGCGTCCTCGGCAGCGGCTCCGCAGAGCGGGGGCCGTGTTCGCGCCAGAAGCTGCCGCGCGGCCCGTAGCGCCTCACCGCGGCCCGCACGAAGGCGATCCAGGCGGCCCGCTGGCGGGCGTTGGCGACCGGCAGGGTGGTGTACTTGGAAGCGAGCCAGGACGGCGTCGCGTAGAGGAAGGGCAGCACCGTGAGGTGACGCCGCGCGGCGGTCGCGACCACTTCGTCGGGGCCGTCCCAGTGGTAGCCGCCCTTGGCGCTCGGCTGCACGCCGGCCCAGGCCACCGGCCAGCGCACGCTGCCGATCCCGCCGGCTCGCATGTATTCGGCGTCGGCGGCGGTCGGCGGGCTCTGCGGGACGATGCCGAAGAAGCTGCGCGGCGCGCGCGGCGCCTCGCCGCCGGCGTTTACGGCGGGCAGCGCCAGCGCGAGGCCGACGGCTAGCAGGGCTGCGATCTTCGCGGTTCTCATCGAGGTGCTCAGTAGGAGTCGCCCAGCTTACGGTGGTCCCAGGTCGCAACCCGCTGCGGCTTGAAGCGGATCGCCACCCGCTTCGGGGCCTGGGCTTCGAGCGCCGCCTTGGCGTCGCCCTCGACCGAGGAGATCCCCTCCGCGTAGCGGACGGTCAGCTCCTCCGCGAACCCGATCACGGTCTCGAAGTCGCGGTGGATCTCCGCCTCCGCCTCGATCATCGCGCCGCGCAGCTCGCCGTACTCGTAGCCGGTCTCGATCAGCAGGGTGGCGCGCGGGTCGCGTTCCAGGTTGCGGACCTTCTGCGACTTCGCGTAGGTCCAGATCCAGACCTCGCCGTCGCGGGGCACGAACCAGAGCGGCATCGAGTGCGGCCAGCCGCGCGGCCCGAGCGAGGAGACGACGACGACCCGCTCGGCCTCGAGCAGCTCGCGCAGCTCGCCCTCGCTCAGCCTGATCTGGTCGCGGCGGCTCATCCCGAGGCGGGAAGACTGCCGCAATCCGGCGTTCAAGGCGTTGCCGGATTGTTGCGAGGTCTGCGGCGGCTCTGATCGCCTGCTCGAGCGAGACATCGCGGCTCAGCGCGGCAGGCCGCGCCCTCGCCGCAGCGTGAGCGCGTGGCCCTTGCGACCGCCGGGGATCGCGACGAGCAGCTGCGCCCGCAGCTTCGGTGCGCCCCGGGTGAGGAGTCGGCCGCGCCTGCTGAGGCGGACTGAAAAGGCGTGGCCCTTGCCACCGGTCAGCCGGAAACCACGGCGTGCGATCCGCGCCCTGACGGTTCTGGTCGTCACGACCCGCCGCCCCTTGCGCCGCACGACCCGCCGCAGCCGCACCCGGGCGCGCAGGGTAATCTGGCCCGGGCACTGCGTCCCGGCCGGCCACTGGCACGTGAGCCCGACCCAGAGCGCCTTCCGCGTCCCCTTGACGTAGGAGAGCGAGATCGGCACCCGGATCCCGACCGCCCGGCAGCCCAGCGCCTTGTCGGAGCCGGCGCCGACGTCGACCGCGTAGACGCAGACCCGCTGCCTGCGGCTCGCCACGACCGGGAAGCTGACGTCGAAGCCGTGCGCGGAGCCCGCCGACGGGTGGGAGAGGGCGACGTCGGATCGCGCCTGCGCCGCAACCGCGCCGAGTTCGTAGGGAACCGCGCCCCGCTGCCCAGGCTTGCCGCCAACGTAGGCGCGGATCGCCACCGGCTGGGTCGGGGCGTTCGGGTCGAAGGCCCAGCCGCTGACCCTCACCTGCCCGGGCTGGGGCGAGGCCACGGAGTCGAGATGGCCCTTGGGGTCGTCGCCGCTGGCCACGGTCGCGCCGGCGGTCGACCCTTCGACGTAGTCGTTGTCGATGTTGATCGTCACCCCGCCGTAGGTCTCGTCGTGGCCGCCGCGGTACTGGCGGATCCGGTGCCCGCTCCAGGCACCCGCCGGCACGTAGGGGTCGGTGGAGCTGGCGCGGCCGTCCCAGTTGCCGATCCAGATGTCGTCGGGCTCGAGATAGCCGCCTCCCAGCTTGGCGACCAGGTCGGCGACGCCGGAGGCGCCGCTGCTGTAGACGCCGGAGTCGTAGCCGAGGGCGTGCAGGCGCGCCGTCCAGGCGGCGAGGAAGGCGAGGGTGGCGCTGCTGGCGCTCGAGGTGCGCGAGTAGCTCTCCATGTCGAAGTAGATCGGGCTGCCGGGGCCGATCGCCACCGCGCGCGCCGCTTCGGCCGCGTCGTTTGCGGCGGCGGTCCCCTGCGAGGCGGCGGCGCTGCCGCTCAGCTTCGCGCAGGAGCTGCAGCTGCTGGTCGGCGCCTGCAGCCCGACGTAGGTGGGGATCAGGTTCCAGCCGGCGGCGACCTGGTCAGCCACCCAGCTCGCGGTCAGGTTCGGCTGCGAGCAGCCTCGGTTGACGCCGCCGATGTAGACGCCGATCGCCCGGTAGGGCGAGCCGTCCCAGGCCGACATCGAGCGCCGCGAGGGCGCCGTGCAGGCATCGAAGCCCAGCCCGGTGAAGGCGGCCGAGAGCTGGGCGGGCCGGACGCGGCTCGCCTCGGCCCTGGCGCGGGCGGCGCGCGCCCGCGCGCCGGGGTCTACCAGGATCGCCCGCCGCCGCCCGATCGCCCCGGCCGGACAGCGCTGGTTCGCCCCCGGACTTCCCAGGTAGACCGCTTTGCGGTCTAGGCGCACGCAGGCGCGAGGGTGCTCCGCCAGCCGGATCAGCGGCCAGCCCGAGGGCACCGCAACCCGATGGCCACGGAAGTCGACTGTCTTCGCGTCGGCGGTGGCGGAGAGCCCGGCGGTGGCGGTCAGGAAGGCGACCAGCGCCGGCAGGCATAGAGCAGCGCGCCGCATCTTCCCCAAACCATGCCAGCCGCCCAAGGTTTCGGCCGTTTCCCCGCCCACCCCGCAAGAAGACGTGCCGGCGGGGGTGTCAGGCGGGCGACGGGATCAGGTCCAGCTCGCGCCAGGGCCCCTCGCCGGCCATCGGCTGGGTACGACCCTCCAGCCAGTCGGACTGGAGGTCGTCGTAGTGCGGGCTGGCGGGGTGGCCGGACTGGCCGGTGAACATCTGCCAGCGCGAGCGCTCCGGGGCGGCAGGGTCGGCGACCATCCGCCAGCTCGGTGCCCAGACGGCCCTGTAGGGGTCGTTCGGGTCGTAGGCGATCTGGCTGACGGTCTCCTGGGCGCCCCCCGCCCTCAGCCTGCGGTTGAGCAGGTGGTGCAGCAGCGGGTTCGCCTCGCCGAGCGCGTGTGGGAACTCCATCTCGTGGACGCGGCCCCAGCGCCAGGCCTCGGGGTCGGGGCCGAAGCGCTCTTCGAGGTCGTCGAGACCGCCCGCCAGCGCCTCCAGCACCAGCTCGTCCCAGGGCCGCCCGACCAACTCCTCGTCGCCCTCCTCCCAGAGCTTCATCAGGTGCGAGTGCCAGCGCCAGGGCGAGGTAACGTGCGGGGTGAAGCCGTTGTCGGCGCGGTCCAGCCAGCGCTCGCAGAGGTCGCGGTCGCCGATCGCCTCGCGCGCCACCTCGCGCGCCAGGCGCAACAGGAAGGCCTGGTAGATCGTCCCGGCGATCGAGTCCGGGTCGAGCCGCCCGTCCCAGCTCCGCAGCCGCTCGACCGCGCTCGTCTCGCGCTGCCCGGCCGGAGTGAGGCGGCCGAGCCGCCGCGCCGCCTCCAGCCCGGGAATCGAGAGGTTGTCGGACTGCATCGCCTCGAAGCCCTCGACGTCGTGCTCGTCGCTCGCCCGCAGCAGCTCCTCGATCCGCCGCGCCCGAAAGCCGTCCAGCCACTCGCTGGTGATGTGGTGCGGGTAGTCGTCGCCGACGATCCGGTTGTTGGCGGTGACGAGGATCCCGCTCTCCGGGTCGACGACCTCCGGCAGGTCCTTGTAGGGGACTTCCCCCTCCCACTCGAACTCGCCGTCCCAGCCCGGCTTCGGCAGGTCCGGGCAGCCGCCGCGGCGCAGCGGCAGCCTCCCGACAAGCTTGTAGCCGATCGAGCCGTGGCGGTCGGCCCAGACGAGGTTCGAGGCCGGCGAGGTGTGCCCCTCCAGCATGGCGACCAGCTCCGAGCCCGAGCCGATCCCGTGCAGCTCGAACATCCCCTTGAAAGCGGTCGGGTGGTCGAGCGTCAACCAGCGCAGGGCGAGCGGCTCGGCCTCGTCGGCGCCGAGCGGCTCGTTGACGAGCGGGCCGTGATGCGTGAGGCGGACCTCGTGTAGCTCGGGCGCCTCGCGGCCCTTCACCGCGATCTCCTCGCGGACGATCTCCAGCGGCCGCCACTCGCCCTCGAACAGGTAGCGCTCGCCCTCGACCCGCTCGACAAAGAGGTCCTGGACGTCGGCCATCACGTTGGTGAAGCTCCAGCAGACATCGTTGTTCTGCCCCATGTAGACGCCCGGCATGCCCGGCAGCGAGGCGCCCCGGACGAAGCGGTCGCCGAGCGTGAGCCCGACCTGGTACCAGATGCCCGGCATGCTCGGCGGCAGGTGCGGGTCGCCGGCGAGCAGCGGCGACCCGGTCGCGCTGAGCGCCCCGCGGACCGCCCAGTTGTTGGAGCCGCTCGCCTCGGCGGCCATGCCGACCGCTCGCCGCACCGCGTCGATCTGCTCGGCCAGCGCCAGGCCGTCGCCCGACCAGGGTTCCCCGGTGACGACAGGGTTGTCAGCCGGGTAGCCGGGGTCGAGCTTGGCCGCCAGCTCCGCGCCCAGGGCACGGGTCATGTCGGCCCGCAACAGCTCCTTCTCCCAGTTGGTCGAGAGCCCGAAGGCGAGCAGCTTGCCGAGCCCGAGGATGTCGGCCGGGCGCCAGGGCTCGAACTCGAGCCGCAGGAGCTGCATCTCGAGGGGCCGCGCCCGGGCGCTCGCCGCGGCCGCGTTGACGCCCTCGCAGAAGCGCTCCAGCAGGGCGCGCAGCTCCGGGTCGAGGCCCGCCTCCTCGCGCTCCGCGGTGCGCCGCATCCCCAGGGTCCGCATCAGCCGGTCGACCGGCAGCCCCTCGGGCCCGGCGAACTCGGAGACGCGGCCGGAGACGACGCGGCGGTAGAAGTCGAGCTGCCAGAGCCGGTCCTGACCGTGGCAGAAGCCCTCGGCGAACCAGAGGTCGGCGGCATGCTCGGCCTCGACATGGGGAACGCCCCAGCGGTCGCGCCGCACCCGCACCGCGCCTTCCAACCCGGGCAGCTCGATCGCCCCCTGCTGCCGTGGCAGCGGCCGGCGGGCGAGGAAGTGCCAGAGGACTGCGGCCGTCGCGGCGGCGAGCCCCGTGCCGGCGGCCCCGGCCACCAGCCCGGCTCGCACCGCCCGCTTGTGTCGTACAGCACTCACCCCATGTATGTATCAGTTAACTGGCCAGCTGGCCAGGAATCCGTCCCTCCGCCTCCAGCTTCTGGAGGTGTGCCTCCATCACCAGCGCGGCGGCCGGGCGGACCTCGGCGGGGACGTCGTCCCAGACCTCGGCCAGCAGCGCCTCGCGCGAGCACTCGCCTCGGTCCAGAGCCGCGAGCAGGCGGCGCTCGCGCATCTCACGGTGCTCGACGTACTCGGTCAGCTTCGCCGCCGGGTCGGTCACCCAGGGGCCGTGCCCGGCGCAGATCAGCTCCAGGGGCTCGGCCTGGAGAAGGCGCAGCGAGTCCATGTAGGCGGCGAGCGAGCCGCCCTCGGGCGCCACGAAGGTCGAGCCCTCGCCTAGCACCAGGTCGCCGCTGAAGCAGACCCGATCGGCGGTGAGGAGGCAGACGTGGTCGGCGGCGTGGCCGGGGGTTGCGAGGACGCGCAGGCCGGCCTGCTCCTCGCCGCCTGCGGGCAGCACGACCGGCGGGCGCGTTCCCGACCGCTCCGCTAGCGCCGCCAGCGTCTCCGCCCCGTCAGCGTGGTCGCCATGCGAGTGCGTCAGCAGGATCGTCCCGACCCCCCCGCGCTCTTCTGCCGCCGCCAGCACCGCCTCCAAGTGACCGGCGTCGTCCGGCCCCGGATCGATCACCGCGCAGGGCCCTGACCCGTACAGATAGGTGTTCGTCCCTTGCAGGGTCATCGGCCCCGGATTCGGCGCGACGATCCGCGCTATCTCGGGGTGCCCCGGGGCCTCAGCTTGCTCGACTGGCGAATTCATGACCCTATGGGGTCATCAAATCGCCAGTCGAGCCCATGGATCAGCCCGCAACCTCTTCGGCGATTGCCCGGCGGGCCTCCTCAGGCTCGAGCACCACGAGGTCGCCCGCGCCGCGGAGGATCTCCCGCACCAGCCACGAGGTCCCCGCGTACGGCAGCTCGACGACGACCGCGCCGTCGGCCAGCTCCTCGACCACGGTGCGCTCCTCGCGCAGCCAGCGGGCCCGCTCGGGAGAGACCCAGACGCGGGCGACCTGCGCGGTCGGCACCTCGCCGTCGGCCATCCAGCCCTCGACCCCCGCCATCTCCTCGACATCGGACCGCGGCTCGAAGGTCTCGCCGCTCGCCTTCGCCTCCTTGATTCGGTCGAGCTTGAAGTGGCGGATGCCGCCTTTGGTCAGGTCGTAGCACTCGGCGTACCACCCCTCGCGGCCGTTCTCCAGGCGGTAGGGCTCTACGCGCCGCTTGGTGAACTGGTCCTCGTTCTCCTTGTAGTACTGGATCTCCAGCACGCGGCGAGCGCCGATCGCCTCGTTGACGGCGTGGGCCACCTCGACGTCGTCGCCACCGCCGGCAGCGATCTCCAGCCCCTCCTCGGAAGGATCGTGGCCGAGCGCCGTGACGATCTTCTCGCGGGCGCTCTGCAGGCCGCCCTGCGGCAGGCGGTCGCCGAACAGGTCGATCGCCGCAACCAGCGCCTTCGCCTCGAGTGGCAGCAGCCGCGCCGGCCGGGCGAAGTTGTCGCCGTAGGGCTCGGAGTCGACCTCGATCTCGTCGCCCTGGATTTCGGCGTAGAGGACGTAGGTGCCGCCGCCGAAGTTGACGACGTTGAGCAGGTCGATGTCCTCCTGCAGCTCCTCGGCGGTCAGCTCGAGCCGCTGCCGCAGCTCGGAGACGCGCAGCCGCTCGCCCCGCTTGGCCGAGTCGATCAGCAGGCCGGCGAGGGTGACGAGCCGGGCGAAGCGCTCCGGGCGGATCGCCGCCTCGCCGCGGCCGTTGGCGCGGGAGCGGCGCGGCGCCTCGCGCAGCGGCCGCTCGACCGTCTCCGCCGGCTCGAAGCCGTTCCCGTGGCGGGAGTGGAGCAGGCCGAGCCGGCCGTCGGCCTCTTCGCTCAGCTCCTCGGGCGCCAGCACCTGGGCGTTCTGGCGCCAGCGCAGCACCCAGGCGATCAGCTCCCGCGCCGACGCGTAGGGCGTCTCGAAGATCGAGCCCTTGCCCGGCGCCGCGTCGGCCTTCCTGGCCGAGCGCAGTTCGCCGTAGGCACCGAAGTCGCGCTCGATCAGCCAGGCAATCCGATCGCGGACGAAGATCTTCGCGGTGCCGCGGATCTCGCCCAGCTGCCAGTCGGCGCGCTGGCCGTAATCGCGGCGGTCGAAATCCTCGGGCGGGTTGAAGTCGTGCTCGGCCTTCGAGGCGTAGCCGACCTTGCCCTGGATCCGGGAGAGGCGGAAGACCCGCACTGCGTCGCGCTCGTGCGCGAAGCCGATCAGGTAGAACTGGCCGGAGCGGAAGACCAGGTGGTAGGGGTCGACCTTGCGCTTGTCGGTCTCGTCGCGCTCCATCGTGTAATAGGTGAACTCGACCGTCTTGCGGCGCGAGATCGCTGTCTCGATCTTCGAGAGGCGCTGCGAGAGGTCGCGTCCGCCGGCCGACGCGGTCATCGCCATCTCGACCGGCGCCCGTTCGCCCTCGCTGACCGGATTCGGGTGACCCCAGGCGACCTGCTGGAGGGCGAGCCGCAGCGGCTCGGCGTAGGCGAAGCCGCCGTCGCTGAGCAACGACAGCGCCGTGCTAAGCGAGGCCAGCTCGTCGTCGTCGAACTCGATCGGGTCGAGGTAGAAGTTCTCGGGGGGAAGGGAGTAGAGCTCCGCCTCGAAGAAGCCCTCGCCCGGTTTCTCGACCCCGAGCTCGATGCCGAGGCTTTCCAGCTCGGCCCGGTCGGCGTAGAAACGGCGCGCGAAGGCGTCGTCGTTCATGTCGCTGTAGCCCTCGACCTCGCGCTTGATCTCCAGGGCCGAGACCGGCCTCCCCTGGGCCATCAGGAAGGAGATCAGCGAGAGCTGGCGGATCAGCTTCTCGGTGTCCTTCGCCACAGCCGCAGGATAGTGAGGGGGGCCTCCTCGCCCTCCTGCCGCAACGGTCTAAGTCCGCATTTTGGCGACTTCCGAACGGGCCCCGTCAGGCGGCGGCCCGGTCGCCGAAGTAGGCCGAACCGGAAAGCGCCCGGTCGAAGGCCGACCAGGACTCTCCCGCCGGAAGCTCGCGCTCGAGGCGGTCGAAGCTGCCGAGCCGGCCGCCGAGGTTGTCGATCATGTGGACGAGGACGGCCTCGCGGGTGGCGGGAAGGACCGGCGAGCCGTGCTCGAGCGAGCCGTGGTGGCTGAGGATGACGTGGAGGACGGCTTGGGCGAGCGAGGGGTCGAAGCCGGGGATCTCCTCGATCTGGCGGCGCACCGTGTAGTAACCGAGCGCGATCTCGCCCTGCAGGCGGCCGGCGTCGGTGAGGTCGATCGCCAGCGGGTCTTCGTTGTAGGCCTCGGTCTTGCCGATGTCGTGCAGCAGCGCGCCGGCGACCGCGACCTCGCGGTCGATACCGGGGAAGAAGTTGGCGGCGGCGCTGACCGCCTGGGCGACCGAGACCGTGTGCTCGAGCAGGCCGTGGCGATAGGCCTGGTGGTAGAGCTTGGCGGCCGGCGCGTCGCGGAAGCGGGCCCAGATCTCAGAGCCCTCGCCGAAGAAGCGCTCGAGCAGCTCGCGCAGCTGCGGCTCCTGGACGGTGTCCAGCAGCTGGCGCAGTTTGCCTTCCAGGCTCTCCAGCGGGGCCTCCGACTCGGCGGCCAGATCGCCGCTCTCGTACTCGCCGGGCGCCGCCTCGCGGAGCTCGGAGAGCTTGATCTTCGCCCCCCAGCGCTCGCTCACCTCGAATACGCCGGCGACGAAGACCGGCGTGCCGGGAGCGGCGAGCGCATAGCGCGCCTCGGCGTCCTCCCAGGAGACCGCCTCGACACTGCCCGTCGCGTCGCCCAGCGCGAGCCGCAGCCAGGGCTCGCCGTTGCGCTTGCGGCGCAGCTCGCGCTCGCGCACCGCGTAGACCCCCTCGACGCGCTGGCCGTCCTCGAGGTCCCGCAGGGGCACCCGGCCCCGGGCCGGAGCCTCTGCGATTTCCGTCTCCAGTGAGTCCGAAAGGGCCTGCTGGGTCATCCCCCGATCACGGTAGAGACGGGTGCGGACGCTTCGTCTCAGATCAGACGCCGGCCGGCGCCTCCGCGGCCGCAGCGGTGCGGCCGAGGCCGGTCGCGACCTTCGCCCCCAGCTCGGGGTCGACGTTGGCCCAGTACTCGACGACGCGATCCTGGATCGCCGCCGTCACCCCGTCGCCGGCGTGCCCGACGATATTCCCGACCAGGTGATCGCGATCGGTGTCGTCCATCACCTCGCGGTAGAGCGCCCCCGCCTGGCCGAAGTCGTCGTCCTCGGCGTGCACCGCGTTGGCGTAGCGGCCGATCTCGTCGCCCTCCACCGACCAGGTCAGGTCGGCCCCCTGGGTCGGGTCGGCCACCGGCCCGCCGTAAGAGTTCGGCGCGTAGGGAGGCTGGTCGCCGGAGTGGTGGTAGGTCATCGGCCCGTCCTGGTTGTAGGAGTGGATCTCGGACTTGGGCGAGTTGACCGGGAGCTGCTCGTAGTTGGCGCCGATCCGGTGCAGGTGGGTGTCGTGGTAGGAGAAGATCCGCCCCATCAGCATCTTGTCGGGGCTGAGGCCGATCCCCGCCACCAGGTTCGACGGCGAGAAGCCGGACTGCTCGACCTCGGCGAAGAAGTGCTCCGGGTTGCGGTCCAGCACCATGCGGCCGACCTGAATCGGCGGGTAATCGCCGTGCGGCCAGACCTTGGTGAGGTCGAAGGGGTTGAACCGGTAGTCGGCGGCGTCGGCGAACGGCATCACCTGGACCTCGAGCCGCCATTCGGGCGCTTCGCCCCGGTCGATCGCGCGGCGCAGGTCGCGGCGGTGCAGGTCGGGATCCTCGGAGGCCATCTCGTTCGCCTCCGCTTCGGTCAGGTTCTCGATCCCCTGCGCGGTCTTGAAGTGGTACTTGATCCAGAACTTCTCCCCCGACGCGTTGATCCACGAGAAGGAGTGGCTTCCGTAGCCGTTCATGTGACGGTAACTGCGCGGCGTGCCGCGGTCCGACATCAGGATCGTCACTTGGTGGGTGCTCTCCGGCGAGAGGGTCCAGAAGTCCCACTGCATGTCGTTGGAACGCATCCCGGTGTCGGGCAGACGCTTCTGCGAGTGAATGAAGTCCGAGAACTTGGAGGCGTCGCGGACGAAGAAGACCGGGGTGTTGTTGCCGACCAGGTCGTAGTTGCCTTGCTCGGTGTAGAACTTCAGCGCGAAGCCGCGCGGGTCGCGCGCCGTGTCCGGAGAGCCCTGCTCGCCGGCAACGGTCGAGAAGCGGGCAAACATCGGGGTGCGCGCACCGGGCTGAAACAGACCTGCCTTGGTGAACTGGCTGACGTCCTCGGTCACCTCGAAGAAGCCGTGGGCGCCGCTCCCCTTGGCGTGCACGACCCGCTCCGGGACGCGCTCGCGGTTGAAGTGCTGCATCTTCTGGACCGTGTAGTGGTCGTGCAGCACGGTCGGGCCCTGCTCGCCGACGGTCAGCGAGCGCTCGTCGCTCGCCGCCGGGATCCCCGAGTCGGTGGTGGTGGTCGGGCGCTTCTTCTCGTCGCTCATCGCTGCATCGTCCTTCCTGCTGATTTCTCGGTCTCCTCAATCGTAGACAGTCGCAGCCCGCCCTCGAGGTGACCGCCGGGGCCGCTGATCCGCAGCGCCGGGACCGTCTCCGCGGTCAGCAGGCCGGTCTCCGCGGTCAGCTCGGCGGCGACCTCGAACCAGCGCTCGCAACGGGACGGCGCGTCGACGATCGCAGTGACGATCGGGACGTGGCGGCGCAGCGCCAGCAGCCGGTCGCCGTGTGGCGCGTGGTCGCCGTGGTAGCCCCAGACGCCGCGCAGCGCCGTTGCTCCGGAGGCGCCCTCGGCCCGCAGGCGTCGGACCAGCTCCAGGTGCAGGGCGCGGCCGCGGTGCTCGGAGCGCTCCGAGCAGTAGACCATCAGCTTCGTCCACAGGTTCAGCCCGGCCGCGTCGCGGTCCGGCAGCGCACGGGGACGGGCCAGCGCGCGGCCGTCGCGCCTGCAGACGCGGATCGCCTCCAGGGTGGCCAGCGGCCGCTCCATCGTGGCGTCCAGCTCGGCCAGGGCGGCGGCGATCGACCCGCGCTCCCCGACCGCGATCGCCATCGCCGGCACGGCCGCGTTTCCCGAGAAGAATCCGGCCCTGCGCCGCTCACCGCGCACCGTGCCGTCGACGCCGAGCACGACGGTGGCGCCCGCCACCCCGTGGCGGTGCAGCGCCGCGACCACGGCGACGTGGGCGGGGGCGCCGCGGAGGCGCTGCCGCCGACCGACGTAGACGGTCAGCTTCACCTCCTCGTGCGGCTCGCCCTCCGGACCGTGGCCGTCGGCGGCGAAGCGGGCCCGCTCCAGGGTGAGGAGGCCGTCGCCGGCCATCGCGACCAGCTCCGGTACGACCGCTTCGATCCGCTCGCGGCCGTCGACCGCGACGGCGACCAGGGGCAGGTCCTCGGAGAGCGACAGCAGGCGGTCGGTTTGCAGGCGCTGCCCCGCCCCGAACCCCTCTGCCCCGCGCAGCAGCACGCTGGTCGCCAGCGCCCGCCGCTCGAACAGGTCGAGGATCGCCGCCGAGAGGAAGCGGCCGTCGTGGCGGTCGTGCTCACCGAAGTAGAAGGTGAGCTTGACGGCGTCGCCGCCGGGAGACGCCGCGCCGCTCACAGCACGGCTCCCAGCCAGTGACCGAGCGTCAGCGCCGCCAGCCCGGCGAGCAGCGAGAGGCCGACGTTGAGCCAGAGCAGCGTCGCGCGGCCCGCCTCGCCGAGCCGCTGCGACTCGAACATCCAGGTCGAGAAGGTCGTATAGGACCCGAGTCCGCCGCCGGCGACGATCGTCAGCGTGGCGCCGTGCAGGGCGGCGCCGGCGAGCAGGCCGAGCGCCGCGGCGCCGCTCAGGTTGACGGCCAGCGTGCCGACCGGGAAGGGCCCGGCGGCCCGCTCGGCCAGCGCCGCGTCGAAGAGGAAGCGGGCGAGCGCTCCGACCCCGCCGAGCATGGCGACGGCGATCCAAACGGCGGCGTTCATCGCACCAACCTCGTCCGCCGCACCGCCGCGGTGGCGACGTGGACGCAGACGAAGCCGCCGGCGAGCGTCGCGGCGGCATAGCCGACCGCGAGGCCGAGCTGGCCGGAGTCGAGCATCTCGAACAGCTCGAGCTGGACGGCGGCGAAGGTGGTGAGGGCGCCGCATAGGCCGGTGCCGAGCAGCGGCCGCCGGTAGCTCGACGGCGGCAGCCGCTCCTGCAGCCGGGTGACGAAGTAGCCGAGCAGCAGCGCCCCGGCCATGTTGGCCGCAAAGGTCGCCCAGGGCCAGCTCGCGGCCCCGTGCGGAGCGAGCTCGGCCAGCTCGACGCGGGCCAGCGCCCCGAGGACGCCGCCGGCGTAGATCGCCGCCAGCTCACGGCGGTCGAGTCGCGGCAGTCGCATAGGCAGCCTCCTATCAGCGTCGGTGGACGTGGTAGAGGCCATCAGCGGCTCGCGGCCGCGCTTATCGGGGAGCGAGCCTCATCGCTCCACTCACATGCTAGTTGACGTGCCTCGCCACGCTCCGACAACGGCCACGAGGAAGCGACAAGACTCTCCCTTCATTGACACACATCAATGAAGCGTATAGGGTCGCAACGTGACCGAGCTGCCGGTGATCGATTGCTGCACGCCGCTGGCCGGGTCGTCGCTCTCCGGCGAGCGGGCCGGCGAGCTCGAGGCGGTGCTGAAGGCGCTGGCCGACCGCCACCGGCTGCGGATCGTCAACCTGCTGCTGCGGGCGGATGGCGAGCCGGTCTGCGTCTGCGAGGTGCAGCCGCTGCTCGGGCTCTCGCAGGGGACGGTCAGCCATCACCTCAAGCAGCTGGTCGAGGCGGGCCTGGTCGAACGCGAGACCCGCGGCACCTACAGCTACTTCCGCCTCGTGCCGGGCGCGCTCGACGCGGTCCGCGAGGTATTCGCGACGCCGGCCAGAGCGGCGTGAGCGGCCGTCCCGACCTGCGGCGCCGCGCCGCCGCGGAGGCGATCGGCGCCTTCGCCCTGGTCTTCGCGGGCTGCGGTGCGATCGTCACCGACGCCGAGCACCCGGGCGCCCTGGGCACGGTCGGCATCGCCCTCGTCTTCGGGCTGGTGATCATGGCGATGGTCTACGCCACCGGCCACCTCTCAGGCGCCCACCTCAACCCGTCCGTCACCCTCGCCTTCACCCTCACCCGCCACTTCCCGGTTCGCGACGCCATCGTCTACATCGGCGCCCAGCTGGCCGGGGCGATCGCCGGCGCTGCGCTGCTGCTCGCCGTCTGGCCGAGCCAGCCGGCCTCGCTCGGCGCCACGCTGCCCAGCGTGGGGACCGGCAGCGCCCTGGTCTACGAGGCGGTGCTGACCGCCTTCCTGATGTTCACGATCATGGCGGTGGCGACCGACACCCGCGCGGTCGGCGCCGGCGCTGCGATCGCGATCGGCGGCGTGATCGGCCTCGACGCCCTGTTCGGCGGGCCGATCACCGGCGCCTCGATGAACCCCGCCCGCTCGATCGGCCCGGCGCTCGTCTCCGGCGAGCTGCACGACCTGTGGATCTACCTCGTCGCCCCGGTGGTGGGCGCCGCAGTCGGCGCCCTCGCCTACCAGCTCGTCCGCGGCACCCCCTCAACCCCCCGCCGACGGGACGAAAACAGACGCATATCGTCCGAAATCGGCCCATCGGCGGAGAAGACGCGATGAGCCGCGTCCTCTTCGTCTGCCTGCACAACGCCGGCCGCTCGCAGATCAGCGAGGCGCTCTTCGCCCGCGCCGCCGACGGCCGCCACGAGGCCCGCTCGGCAGGCACCGCGCCGGGCGAGCGCGTCCATCCCGAGGTGGTCGAGGCAATGCGAGAGCTGGGCATCGACCTCGCCGACCGCGTCCCCCGCGAGCTGAGCCGCGAGGACGCCGAGTGGGCCGACGTCGTGGTGACGATGGGCTGCGGCGACGAGTGCCCCTACATCCCCGGCAAGCGCTATCTCGACTGGGACCTACCCGACCCGAAAGGTCGCCCGCTCGCCGAGGTCCGCGCCACCCGCGGGGAGATCGAGCGGCGGGTTGCGGAGCTGGTCGAGGGGCTGGACTGAGCGCTCAGCGGGCCAGCACACCCCAGCTGACGGCGGGTGCCGCGTAGGAGCCGTCCTCGTTGCGGAACGCCCCCAGGCTCTCGATTAGCGCCGCGCGGGTCGCCTGTTGCTCGTCCTCCTCCAGCCCATCGACCGCCGCGGCGAGCGGCCCGGCGAGACGGACCAGCACGTCCCAGAGGTCGTCCTCGTCGGCGTACCTGAACTGGAAGGAGATCTCCTCGAGCTGGGGCTCGGCGAAGCCGGCCCCGGTGACGAGGCTGCGGATCAGGTCCGGGTCGGCCATCGCGAAGATGCCCGGCGCACCGGGCTCGGGCGGCGGCATGTGGCCACGTTCGACCAGCGTCATCGCCGGCAGCGCCGCCCAGGGGTTGCGGTGCGGCGCCGCCCAGACCGCGAACGCCAGCGGGCACCCGTCGCGCAGCACCCTCCTCGACTCGGCAAGGGCAGCCGCGGGATCGGCCATCAGCATGTAGCCCCAGCGGCAGACGACAGCGTCGACGCTGTCGTCTGCGAAGTCCATCCGCTCGGCGTCCAGCACCCTGAACTCGACGTTGGTCAGCCCTCGGCCATCGCCGAGCTTTCTGGCCACGGCGACCATCTCGGGCGCGAAGTCGGTCGAGAGGACGCGTCCGCCGTCCTCGACCCGCGACGCAACCCGAAAGCTCAGATCACCTGGTCCGGCGGCGACGTCGAGAACGACCTGCCCGGGTTGCGGGTCGACCTTCTCGACGATCCACTCGTTGACGCTGCCGGTCACGTCGATCATCCACTCGTTGCGCTCCTCCCAGCCCGGCGCCATCTTCGCCCAGGTCTCGAGGCTCTTCTCCCGATAGGCGTCGAGGTCGGCATCCATCGCAACTCCTCCGGTCGTGGTTTCGCTTACGACAGTACCTTTTCAGGCCCCGATGAATCGGGCACCAGCTCATGCAGCGCGCTCTCGTAGGCGCGGACGAGCTGCTGCGGATCGGCGATCAGGGCGGTGTCGGTCATGAAGCCGGCGGTGACCTCGCCGTTGTAGCTGAAGATGCTCACGGTCATCCCGAGGCTGCCCGAGCAGGGCGCCCAGACGAGGACGCCGCTGACCGGCGAGCCGGCGAAGTGGAGCTGCTGGCGCGGGCCGGGGACGTTGGTGACGACCAAGCTGGCCTTGTCGGTGAAGAAGCCGATCAGGCGGTCCTCCACCCACGGCGGGGTGAGGCCGATCGCGCTGATGACGCCGTAGGCGAGCAGCGGCTCGTGCGTGCTCTTGATCTCGTCCATCCGGCTGCTCACCTCGCGCAGGCGCTCGCCCGGCGCCACCTCGCCGACCGGAAGCTCCAGCAGGATCAGCGCGAAGTCGTTGCCGAGGTCGGCGGGGACCGGCTCGTCGAGAGGGCGCAGGTTGAAGGGCACCATCGCGTGGATCTCGTCCGGCAGCCGTCCGTCCGGGCCGAGCAGCTCATGCAGCGCGCCGGCCAGGGCGGTGACCAGCAGATCGTTGATCGTCACCCGCCGCAGCCGCGCGGCCTCCTTGAGCCGCGCCAGCGGGATCGGCTCCGACCAGGCCACGCGGCGGGTGCCGGAGAGCGGCGCCCGCAGGTCGCTCGCGGCGTCCGCCGGGGAGCCCAGGAGCTTCGCCACGGTGGAGACGTCGCGCCGGGCGGTACCCGCCAGCTCACGGAGGTGGTCGGGATGGGCGAGCGTCTCGACCCCCTCGTGGACGGCCGCGGCGCCCACTCCGCGAATTGCCGAGATCGCGCTGCGGGGGACCCCCGCCAGGCGCCGCAGGGCGCCCCCGGGGCGGCTCGACGGCGGGGCCGTCCCGCTCTCGCCACCGCCGTCGGTGATCGAAAGCATGACCCGGCCGAGGGCGATCCCGTCCGCGATGCAGTGGTGGATGCGCCAGAGGACCGCCGCGCCGCCTTCGTAGCCTTCGATCAGGTAGGCATGCCACAGCGGCTTGCCGGGGTCGAGCGATGGGGTGACCAGGTCGCTGACCGTCGCCTGAAGCGCGGCGCGGTCGCCGGGCGCCGGTAGCACCAGGCGGTGCAGATGGTCGTCGAGGTCGAAGGACAGATCGTCCTCGAAGGCCGGCCCGCGGCCCGGCGACTCGGCGACCCGCTGCCGGAAGCGCGGAAAGTCGGCGACCAGGCGCTGCTCGAGCACCGCGGCGACGTCGTCGGGGTCGGGCGCCTCGGCAAGCGTGACGAGACCGTTGACGACCATCGGGTTGGTCGGCCGGTCCATGTGAAGCCAGGCAGCGTCGGCGGCTGGCATTGCGTAACTGCTCATGCGGCGCTCCCGGGTAGGTTGCCGAACAAGGCCGATGATGCTCCGGCACCCGCCGGATCGCATCCGTAGTTGGCCGTCCAGTTGCCGCGTGGCCGGCTGCCGATCTGCCACAGTTCCCGCCGCGATGAAGCTCTGCCGTTTCACTCCCGAGCACCTCCCCGGCGTTCGGGATCGTGCGGCTCGTCGCGCCCGTCTCGCCGCGCAAGTACCTGGCGATCGCCGGCTACACCTGCGCCAACGACATAAGCGTGCGCGACTGGCAGGGCCGCGCCCAGACGATGACAATCGGCAAGTCGTTCGACACGCACCGGCCGCTCGGGCCCTGGCTGGTCACCCCCAACGAGCTGGGCGACCCGAACGACCTGGCGATCCGCTGCTTCGTCGACGGCGAGCTGCGCCAGGACGCCCGCACCGCGAGATTGTCTTCGACTGCTTCTCGGCCGCAAGCCGGTCCGTGACAACCTGTTGAAGGTGGGCAGCGCGGTGAAGGTCGAGATCGAGCGGATCGGCACGTTGGTCAACACCGTGGTCGAGGAGCCGCAGGGGTTCGTCGCGAGCAGGTAGGGATGCTGACCGGGAGAGTGCAGAGCTGGCGCGACGCGGGGACGAGCGAAGAGGTTCTCGGCCGCCGGCTGTTCGTCCACCGCCGCGAGGGCAGCGAGGACCCGCTGCTGCTCTTCCTGCACGGCTTCCCCTCCAGCTCCTACGACTGGCGCGAGCTGTTCGCGCTACGCCGCGACGGGCGGGCGACCCTGGCCTTCGACTTTCTCGGCTTCGGTCTCTCCGAGAAGCCGCCCGATCACCTCTACACGCTCGCCTGGCAGGCCGACGCAGCCGAGGAGCTGGTTCGCCGCGCCGGCTCGCCTCCGGTCTTCGTCGTCGCCCACGACATGGGCACCTCGGTGACCACGGAGCTGATGGCGCGCGACCTGCGTGGCGAGCTGGACATGGACTTGGCCGGAGCGCTGCTGTTCAACGGCAGCATGCTGCTGCACCTGGCGAGTCCGACGATTGGCCAGCGCCTGCTGCGCAGCCGGCTCGGACCGCTGTTTGCGCGCCTCAGCAGCGAGCGGGGCTTCCGTGTCCAGTTCGGCCGGGTCTTCTCGGCCGAGCACCCGCTGAGCGCCGAGGAGGCGGCCGACCAGTGGTCGCTGATCACCCACGGCGGGGACCGGGGCATCGTCCGCAAGACGATCCACTACATGGACGAGCGCGAACGCTTCACCGAGCGCTGGCACGGCGCGATCCGCGACTGGCCCGGCCCGCTGACCCTGGCCTGGGGCCTGCGCGACCCGGTCGCCACCATCGCGGTGCTGGACGGCCTTCGCGCCCTGCGACCGGGGGTCGAGGCGATCGAGCTTCCCGATGCCGCCCACTACCCGCAGATCGAACGGCCCGACCTGATCTCCGCGGCGCTGGACAGGGCGCTCCAGGCGGCGGCACGTTGACGCCGACGGGCCCCCGAGTAGAGCTGCTCTGGTGGTCGGGCTGCCCCAGCTGGGAGGAGGCGGTCCGCATCGTCCGCGGTGAGATGGAGGCGGCGGGGCTCGACCCCGAGGCGCTCGAGGTGCGCGAGGTGCGCAGCGACGGGGAGGCCGAGCGCGAGCGCTTCGTCGGCTCGCCGACGATCCGCATCGACGGGGACGACGTCCAGGACCCGGGCGAGGAGCCGCTCGGCCTGACCTGCCGGGTGTACCGGCTGCGCGACGGGCGGATCTCGGCCCTACCCGACCCGGCCGACCTGCGCGACGCGCTGCGCGCGGCGCAGCCCGACCGTTAGCGTAAAGCCCTTCGACCGCTCGACGAAGGAGGCCGAGGATGTCCGCAGGCGGGATCGGGATCGGCGACCTGGCGCCGGCCCTGGCGTTGCCTGACACCGAAGGGAACACGGTTGCGCTGCCGGTGCCCGGCGAGGCGCAGGCGACGGTGGTGCTCTGGACCTGCAACCACTGCCCTTACGCGCTCGCCTGGCACGATCGCCTCACCGCCGCCGCCCGCGAGTACGCCGGCCGCGGCGTGCGCTCCCTCGCGGTCAACTCCAACGACGCTGAGCGCTACCCAGCCGACTCGCCCGAGGCGATGGCGGAGCGCTACGACGCCGAGGAGTGGGGCATGCCCTACCTGCACGACGCCAGCCAGGAGGCGGCGAGCGCCTACGGTGCCCGCACCACCCCCGACCTCTTCGTCTTCGACTCCGCCCTGCGCCTCCGCTACCGCGGCGCCCCAGACGCGGACTACCAGGATCCAGCGCAGGCGGCCGCCTGGCTGCGCTCCGCCCTCGAGGCGATCCTCAGCGGCTCCGATCCCGACCCGGCCGAAACCGAGCCGGTCGGCTGCTCGATCAAGTGGCGCCGATAGCGATCCGAGATCGAACATCCGGCTCGCCGGAAGTCGATGTCGGCAAGGGCGCCGTTACTGTGTTCGGGATGCTGGAGGGCAAGATGGGCAGGCGGCTCCGCCTCGTCGCGGCGCCGGTGATCGGGATGCTCGCGCTGCTGATCGCGGCCGTGCCGGCGTGGGGCGCCTTTCCCGGCACGCCCGGGCCGATCGCCTACCAGAAGCTGATTCCCGCCGAAAACGAATACGAAAACGCCGGCGGCCTGGTCGCGCACCCCCCGCGCCTGGGTCAGTCACCCCGGCCGCTGACCGAAAACCCCACCGACGGCAGCCCCGCCTACTCGGCGGACGGACGGCTGATCGCATTCGAAAGCACTCGCAACGCGCCAGGAGAAATCGAAAAGAGCGGCAACCACATCTTCGTCATGCGCAGCGACGGCAGCGGGGTCAGGCAGCTGACCAGAGGGGAAGGATTCTCGGACTCCAACCCGTCGTTCTCGCCGGACGGGAAGCTGGTCGTCTTCCAGCGATATCGGCCGTCGAGGCGGGCCACGCATATCTTCAGCGTGAGGGCCAGCGGCAGGGGGCTGCGGCAGCTCACCAGGGGCCGAAGCTCCGATTCCGAACCCACCTACTCGCCAAACGGAAGGTGGATCGCCTTCGTCAGCAACCGCCGGCGGAGAGGACCGAACGACAGCAGCAACATCTTCTCGATGCGCCCCAACGGCAGGCACGTGCGGCTGCTGGTCGGCGGGGGCCGCAGGGACTTCGACCCCGACGTCTCGCCCGACGGCCGCAGCATCGCCTTCGCGAGCAACCGTCACGGAACAGGAGCGAACGTGTTCGTCAAGCGGATCGGACGGCGCCCCCGCGTGCGCCAGGTCACCCGCGGCGACGGCGCCTACACCGACCCTTCCTGGGCTCCGGACGGCCGGCACATCGCCGTGTGGCGCAAGACCATGTCCACCCACGAAGTCGTCCAGTCCACCCACGCGGTCGTCGTGATCCGCGCCGACGGCCGCGGCCCCATGAAGGTGTTCGACAAGGCCTTCAGCCAGGAAGGCTGCTGCGAATTCCTCGGCCCTCCCGGCTGGGGCCCGCGCCCTCGATGAGCCGCTCGCGGCGGCGTCCCCTCCTACAACTCATCCCGTGCTTCGCGCTGGCGGTCTGCCTGGCCTCGACCGTCCAACTCGCCGACGCCCCCTCGGCCCCGGCCTTTGGCTTCATCAACCAGTGGGGCGGCCCGGGCCACGGCAAGCGGAACTTCGGCGTCAACGGTGGGCTTTCCGTGGTTGGCCCCAATGCGGTCGCGGTCGCGCCGTCGGGCGTCGTCTACGTCTCCGTGGCGGGCGAGAACCAGATCAAGTCGTTCACTCCCTCGGGCGCGCTCCTCGCCCTCTGGCCAGCGGTCTCCGGAGACCTTGCTGTGGACGGGACGGGGACGGTCTACGTCTCGGACTTCTACGACAACACGGTGGAGAAGCTGAGTTTGTCCGGCACCACGCTGGCCCGATGGGGCGGCCGTGGGGCGACGCCGGGGCGATTTTCGTATCCCCAAGGCATCGCCGTCGACTCGGGTGGGAGCGTCTACGTCGCCGACCGGGGAAATCACCGGATCCAGAAGTTCAACGCGTCCGGGGCCTTCGTCGGCGAGTGGGGCGGCAGGGGAACGGGGCCCGGCGAATTCGGCGGCGATCCGAACAGCGGCCCATCGGGCGTGGCCGTCGGCCCGGCAGGCGACGTCTACGTAACCGACCCGGCAAACCGCCGCGTCCAGCGGTTCACCCCTTCCGGCGCCTTGGTCGGTTTGTGGGGTGGTCTCGGCTCCCCCGATGGCATCGCCACCGACTCCGTCGGGAACGTGTACGTCTCGGACACTGCATCCAACCTGATCGACGAGTTCACCGCCTCCGGCGCCTTCGTCGGCCGGTGGGGCAGGCGGGGGGAAGGAGCCGGGACGTTCTCGAACCCGGCCGGCCTCGCCGTCGATCCAGCGGGCAACGTCTATGTCGCGGACTTCGGCAACAAACTGCTGCAGGTGTTCGGGCCGAGCGGCCCCGTCGACTACTGCGTCGTGCCCCGCCTGCAGCGCAAGAAGCTGAGAAGGGCCAGGCGCCTGCTCGTCCGTGCGAACTGCCGGCTCGGCCACGTCGGCGGACCGAGGGCCGGCATGGTGGCGAGGCAGCGGCCGAGAGCCCGCACGCTGCTGCCCGTGGGCGGCAAGGTGGCCGTCAGGCTCCGCTGCCGGCTTCCCCGCAGCGGTCGCGGACCCGCGCCGAAGAGCTGCTGATAGGTCGTCGAGCGCCCCCTGGGCGAGGGCGGGCAGAGGGCCTCGTCGTCGAGGTAATGTGCTGCGGTGAGGGCATCTCGAAGGGCGGGATCGAGCTTCGACTTGATGCGGAAGAGCGAGACGACGACGATTCGGCCGGGCGGTCACCGTCTGCCCGAGCTCGATGGGCTGCGGGCCTGGGCCGTAACTGCGGTCTTGTTCGGCCACCTCGGCGTCCCGCTGTTCAGCGGAGGCGGCATCGGGGTCGACCTCTTTTTCGTGCTTTCGGGCTTCCTGATCACCCACCTTCTGTTGCGCGAGAACGATCGGCGCCGCGGAATCGATCTGCTGGCCTTCTACCGGCGGCGTGCCTGGCGCCTGCTCCCGGCCCTGGTGCTGATGCTCGTGGCGATCGACCTCGTCACCTGGATCGATCGGCCTCCGGGAGACCTCCTGTCGGCGAACCTGATCGGATCGCTCTGGACCCTTGGCTTCATCGCCAACTGGTCCCACGACTGGATCGGCTCCTACATCCACCTCTGGTCGCTGGGGATCGAGGAGCAGTTCTACATCGTCTGGGCCCCGATCACGATCCTGGTGGCGCCCTGGCTCGGTCGCTCACGGGCGGCCGTTGCGCTACTCACACTGGCGGTCCTCGACCTGGGTTTGAAGGCGTTTCTCTATCTCAGCGGCAGCGCCTCCGTGGAAACTCTGCACACCGCCACCTACACCCACGCCTACGGCCTCCTGATCGGATCGGCCCTGGCTATGGCGCTGACGCGCGAAGGGCGGATCACGCTGCCCGCATGGACTCGCTGGCTGGGATGGCTTTCTCTGCCCGCGATGATCGTTCTGATGCTCGATGCTGCGATCCGGTTTCCCTCCCCCGGATTCGAAGTCACCGTCGTGATCCCGATTGCCACCCTCGCCTGCGCGGCCCTGGTCGGGGGCGTGGTTGTGGGCGGCGGTGCGTGGACGGCTGTCCTGCGGCTGGCGCCCGTCGTCTGGCTGGGGCGGATCTCGTACTCGCTCTACCTCTGGCACCTGCCCGTCTTCGTCGCAATGGACTACCTGGCCTGGACGCAGGACCAGAGATTCTGGGCCGGGGCGGTGAAGCTCGGGCTCGCCGTCGCACTGGCCGCCGCCTCCTTCCATTTCGTGGAGAAGCCGCTCCTGCGCCGCTTTGCCGGCCGCGACTCGACCGCCGTCAAGGGAGAGCTGCAACCGGCAACCGCTCCGGCCTAGAAGCGGATAGCGGCTGGGCCAAACCGAAGTGAGCCACAGTGCAGGTCCGCAATGCGGGGGGCGCACCTCGACGAGCGCCAGGTTCCACAGTCGGTGGTTAGCTTCGACCCTCCTCGAGGAGCCCACGCAGCTCGGCGAGCTTCTCGGTTGCCGCGTTCGCGAGCTCGACGGCGGTATCTGTCTTCGACTGGCTCTCCTCGAGCGCGGCGATGCGCTCCTGCGCCTCGCTGAGCCGCTCCTCCAGCTCCCGCTCCCGCTCGGCGTTTTGCCGCCGCCGGCGTTCGACCGCGTCGACCAGGTTCCCGGCGTGGCGCATCTTCTCCTGAAGCGTCGCGAGCGCCGCCGAAAGCTCCCCCAGCTCGCCGTCAACCTCCTCGCCGCTTGCCTCGGAACCGTTGCGCTCCCCGAAGGGTGGGGGCGGCACGGCTGACGGGGGGTCGGGCTGCTCGGGCGCCGAGTCCGGCTCGGCAGCAGCTGGCTCAGGCTGTGGGGGAAGCAGCGGGGGCTCGGGCGCCGGCGGGGGGCCCTCGTCGGGGAGCTCGTCTATCAGGCTCCGGATCTGGGACCCGACGGCGATCACGGGGCGGACCTCGCTCCTCGCCATCACCTCGATGTCGCTGATCCCCAGCATGTTGTACGGGTCCTCGATCGCGACGAGCAGTGCTCCGTCGGTGGCGAAGGCGATCGGCAGCGCTGTGTAGCGCGCCGCCGTGGACTTGCCGATCATCCCGACTGCCTCTGGGTCGACCTCGAAGCGGTCGAGATCGACGTGGTCGAAGCCGTTTCGCTCGGCGAGCGCCAGTGAGAGCTGCCGCTCATCGATCGCCCCGCTCTCCAGCAGGTAGCTCTCGGGGGTGCGCGCGGAGTTGCGGGCCACCTCGACGGCGTCCGCGACGGTCTCGCGATCGGCGAAGCCGAGCTCGGCGATCACGTCGGTCAGAAAGGCGCCATGATGGTCGGGGTTGGAGGGAGCGGTGATCCCCACCGCTCCTGGTGCGAACCCCGCCGCGCTCGGGCGGGCCTCGGTCGCCGCGCTCTCGCTCATCGGCTCACCTCCGCTGGGCTTGCCCGCCCCCGGTGCTGCTCATCTGGCGCCTCCGCGGCGTTTTCCGCCAGCTTCAGCACCACCTCGGGGGACGGCGCCCCGGCCAGGGGCTGAACGCCGAGCGACAGCTCGACCTGCGGGTGACGTTCCTCGGTGACGCGCTGCAGGGCCGCCTGGAAGCGCCCGACAAAGGCGGGCGCCTGGTCCAGGCGGCAGCCGACCAGGACCGTGGCGAAGGTGGCCTGGCCGATCCGGCCGACCCGATCGGTTACCCGGGCGCTGCCCTCCAGCACCTCCGCGACGATCTTCAGGGCGAGTTTGCCCAGCGGATCGCCGTTGGTTGCCTGGTCGAGGTCCGCGCCGATCTCGAAGGTCAGAAGGACCGATTCCACGGTTCCGCGGTTGGCCAGCCTCCACTCGTGGTCCAGCAGGCCGAGGAAGCCGTCGCGGTTGGGAAGCCCGGTCTCTGCATCGACTTCGGTGCCCATGTAGGCACGCCGTCGCAGTCGTCGCAGCTCGGCCCGTTGCTCGACGCTCTCCCATTCGTGACCAAGCAGCCGCGCGGCGACGCCGAGCATCGTGGTGTGCTCGGCGCCGTAGACGTCGGCGTTCGAGTCCAGAGCGGCCAGAACGCCGACGATCCTGCCGTTGCTCATCTCGAGTGGGATCTCCAGAACGGCTCGCGCGCCGAGCAGCTGAAGGGCGTCGATGTCGAGAAGCTCACCGCCCGACGAGCGGCCATGGCCACCCTTCGCGGGGGCCCGATCGCCGTTCGCGGCGCTCGCCAGGGGTAGGACCGCGTCCTTGCCCACGCCGTCTGGACCGCTGCCCCGGGCGTCGATCACCCGGCAGCCTTGCTCGTCGGGCTCGAGCCGGCCCAAGACGATTACGCCGGGGATCGCCTCCGAGAGGGCGCCGAGCACGGAATCGGCCGCATCTGAGAAGTTCCGGAAACGGGGATGGCTGAGGCGGAGCAGCGTTTCGATTTGCTTGCTCTCCATACTGTTCCTATCGGATCGCGTTTCGAGTACTTGAGAGTCCGGCAATCGCCTTGACGCGGCCCAGCGGAGAGTCACCTTGCAAGAAAAGGTGGGGATTAGCAGGGAAACCGATGGCTGGCGCCGCCTCGAAGGGCGGCGCATTTGGCCTGGCTATGGGATGGCGAGGGCCGGAATCGAACCGGCGACACCACGATTTTCAGTCGTGTGCTCTACCAACTGAGCTACCTCGCCTCGGTGGTGGCGCGGGGGGGCCGCGCTGAGCGAAGGCTAGCGACCGCCGCGTCGAGGGGCTGCTTGGATTGGTTGGTGGCCTGGACTCGTGCAGCGACTGCCGCGGGCGCGGTCGCCGTGGTGGCGATGGCGCTGCTCTCGGGTGGGACGGGGGCGGATCCGCGGACGCCGGCGGCACTGCCGGGGCTGCCGCCACCGTTCCTCGGCGCCGCTGTAGTCGGGGGCGGCGGGCGGACCGAGGCGGTCGACGCCTACGGGGACGTGGTCGGCCTTTGGGCGCCGGGGCCGGCCGGCCGCTCGTTGATCTACAACCCCGTCGCCAGGCAAATCGCCGGGAGCGTGCCGGTGGGCACCGGGATCGTCGCCCGGATGCGGGTCGGTCGGCGCACGATCCCGCTCTGGCGGGCCGAAGCCGTCACCCAGCGCTATCTGCCGGGCACCAACGTGCTGCGGACCGTGGCGCATCTGCGCGGCAGGAAGGCCGGGCTCGTGCAGTCGGTCGGAGGGCCGAGATCCGCCCGCGCCGACCGCCGCTGGCTGGGACAAGCGCAACCGCTGGGCGCCGGGGCGCCGGGCTGGGCGCGGGCGATGTACCGGCGCTCGCTGCTGGTGCTGCGCGCGCTGACGGACCGGCGGACGGGGGCCGTCGCGGCCGGAGCGCGAGAAGGGTGGGCCTACGTATGGCCGCGCGACGCGAGCGCCGTGGCGATGGCCCTCGCGTCGGGCGGCTACCGTGCCGAGGCGCGCCGGGTCGCCCGCTTCCTGCTCGGGCTCGACCTCGATGCCGCGGCGCGGTTCCGCGGAACCGGCGAGCCCGTTGCGGGGCGTGGGCCGCAGGGCGACGCGGCCGGCTGGGTCGCGGCCGCCGCGCGAGCGGCCGGCCTGCCGGCACCGCGGGGCACGTCCTCATGGCGAGACCAGGTCGACTACCAGGAGGGCGAGCCTGGCGACTACCTGGCCAACGCGCTCGCGTCTACCGCCGCCGATGGGGGGCGGGTGATCGCGGCAGCGTTCGGGGGCCGCGATGGCCTGGTGCGCCGCGCCGGTGACCCCGGCTCGGGCCTCGACTCCGCCGCGGCCTGGGCGGTACGTCCCTTCCCACAGCCGGACCTCTTCCCGCTCGCCCGCCGCACCCTGCTGCGGCTCGCCGCCCAGAGCACTCGCTACGGCATCGTCCCCTCCGAAGACTGGAGCGGCGGGAACGAACCCTGGACCGCGCCGACCGCCTGGACCGCGTGGAGCCTCGCCGCCCTCGCGAACGCCGAGCCAGGGCGGTTCCGAGGAACCGCCCCGCGGGACCGGCGGGCGGCGCTGCGCCTGATCGCCGACCTGCGCCGCGCCGCAACCCCGCTCGGGGAGCTCCCCGAGCGGGTAGGCGCCCACACCGGCGTGCCTCGCTCGACCACGCCGCTGGCCTGGTCGCACGCCTTCGCGATCCTTGCCCTGCGGGAGCTCTGGCCCGGCAAGGTGCGGCCCGGGCCCTGAATCAGAACGGAGTGGCGATCGGAACCAGGATGCCCCTGAAGCCGGCGAGCATCCCACCGGTCAGCGCGATCACGCCCTGGAACATCGATCGCGGGATCGAGTCGAGCCGCTCGTCGAAGGTCAGGACTCGATCGCCTCGAGGGCGGCGGCGACCGCCTGCTCCGGGTCGCCGGCCTGGATCACCCCGGGGGCACCATCCATCGCCTCGCGGCCGCTTAGGCCCCAGCTGCGCAGCGCCACGACGGTCCTGCCGAAGGTGCGGGCGTGGCCGATCTCCGACAGCGTCCCCCACTCGCCGCCCACCGCGATCACCGCCTCGCCGCTCGCCACCACCGCCAGGTTGCGCGCGTAGCCGATCGCGCTGGCGACCACCTGGGTGCAGTGTGGGTTGGCGTCTTCGACCGAGATGCCGGGCACGATCCCGATCACCTCTCCGCCCGCCTTGGCGGCCCCCCGCGATGCGGCCTCCATCACCCCGGCGAGACCCCCGCAGACGACGGTCACGCCGGCCTCGGCCAGCCGCCGTCCCACCTCTTCCGCCAGCTGCGCGACCTTCGAGTCCTGCCCGCAGTCACCGACCCCGATCACCGAGACCTGCCGGAAGCGGCGCTCGCCGCCGGGTTGCCCCTCGCGCACGTCGCCCGTCGCCGGGGACCCGCCCGGCGCTTCCGCTGGATCGCTCATCGCGGCGCCAAGTCTTGCATCGAGCGCATCAATTCAAGCGCCCCCGCCTTGTGCAGCGGTTCGTTCAGGTTGCCGCACTTCGGGCTCTGCACGCAGGACGGGCAGCCGGAATCGCACGGGCACTCGGCGATCAGCCGCTCGGCGTCGCCGAGCAGGCGCTCGAACTGCTCGTAGCCACGCAGCGTGATCCCGACCCCGCCGGGGTGCCCGTCGTAGACGAAGATCGTCGCCCGTCCGGTCTGGAAGTGGACGTTGGTCGAGAGCCCGCCGATGTCCCAGCGGTCGCACATCGCGATCAGCGGCAGCACCGCGATCTGCCCGTGCTCCGCGGCGTGCAGGGAGCCGAGCAGCACGTCGGGCGGCAGCGCCCCGCTGAGCCGCTCCGGCAGCACGTACCAGAGCGCCTGGGTGACGAAGCTCTGCTCGGGCAGCTCAAGCGCCACCACGTCGATCGGCTCCTGCTCGGAGATCGAGACGCGCTGGAAGGCGATTACCTGCTCGGTCACCGAGACCTCTCCGAAGTGCAGCTCGACGCCCGCGGTCGAGCGCTGCTCACGCACCCGCTCGATGTAGATCTCGGTCTCCTTTTTCGGCCGCGTGTACCAGTCGCCGTCGAAGCGAGAGACGATCGCCCTCCGCCCCTCGACGTCCAACTGCTCCACCTCATAGGAGCGCCCCAGGTGGAGGTAGACCGCGCCGGGGTGGATCGTCGTGAAGGCCCGCTCCGCCTCGACCAGGCCGAGCATCTCGCCCGAGTCGCGCTCGATCACCGCCACCGAGTCGGCCGAGGCGGAGCGCAGCGGCACCTTCGAGGCGACGAACTCGCCGCTGCGCGGTAGCACCCGGGCGCCGGCGCGGCGCAGCTCGCCCGCCGCAACCAGCCGCTCGGCCCGCTCCCGCCAGGCCGGCCCGAGCACCTCGTCGTCGGCCTCGCTCAGCGGCAGCTCGTAGGCTGCCGCGAGCAGGTGCCGCGCCGCGATCTGCTCGCTTTCGTGGTCGAGGATCGCCGCCTCGACCGGCCACCCGAGGAACTCCTCCGGGTGGCGGCAGAAGAACTGGTCGAGCGCGTCCGCCCCGGCGACGTAGACGGCGAGGCCGCGTCGCTGCCTCCCCGCCCGTCCCCACATCTGCCGCAGGCTGGCGACCGTGCCGGGGAAGGTGACGCAGATCGCCGCGTCCAGCTCGCCGACGTCGATGCCCAGCTCGAGCGCGTCGGTCGCGACCACGGCGAGCAGCTCGCCGGCCGCCAGACGCGCCTCGATCTCGCGCCGCTGCTGGGGCGTGTAGCCGCCGCGGTAGGGAGCGATCTGCTCGGCCAGCTCCGGCTTGCCGCGCGCCGCCAGCGCCTCGCGAGCGAAACGCTGGATCAGCTCGATCCCCCGCCGGCTTTTCAGGAAACAGATCGTCCGCACCCTCTGCGAGACCAGCTCGGCCAGAAGCTCCGCCGCCTCCGACAGCGGCGAGCGCCGCGTGCCGCTCGCCTTGTCGATCAGCGGCGGGTTCCACATCGCGATCTCGCGGCCGCTGCGCGGCGCGCCGTCGTCGTCGATCAGCTCGAACGGCTCGCCGACCAGCCGCTCGGCCAGCTCGACCGGGTTGGCGATCGTCGCCGAGGCGAGCAGGAAACGCGGCTCGGCGCCGTAGGCGCGCGCCACCCGCCGCAGCCGCCGCAGCACGTTGGCCACGTGGGAGCCGAAGACGCCGCGGTAGGTGTGCGCCTCGTCGACCACCACCCAGCCGAGGTTGGCGAGGAAGTCCCCCCAGCCCTTGTGGTGGGGGAGGATCCCGACGTGCAGCATGTCGGGGTTGGTGAGGACGAGGTTGTTGCGGCGGCGGATCGCCGGCCGCTCCTCGCGCGGCGTGTCGCCGTCGTAGATCGCCTCGCGCAGGCCGGGCGGGCGCAGCGCGGCCAGCTTGCGCGCTTGATCCTGGGCGAGCGCCTTGGTCGGGTAGAGGTAGAGGGCGCGACGCTTCGAGTCGCGGGCGATCCCGTCCAGCACCGGCAGGTTGAAGGCGAGGCTCTTGCCCGAGGCGGTGCCGCTGGTGATCACCAGATGCGAGGAGGCGCTCGCCTCCAGCGCCGCCCGCTGGTGCGAGTAGAGGCGCTCGATCCCCGCCCGGCCCAGTGCCTCCACCAGGCCGCGATCGAGCGAGCGCGGCATCGACACAGGCTTCGACGAACGCTCCTCTTCGGCGCTCTCGGCGACGATCCGCCCGTCGCGTCGGGCCGGGTCGATCGCAATGGACCACGGGGTCTCGAGCAGGCTCTTAGCCATCCGCTCGGGCTCCGTGTGTCGCTTTCCTCTCGGTATGCGAGAACAAGGCGACACCGCCGCCGCGGGCGATTCGCCCTGCGACCCGCACCGCCTGCAGCGAGCTGCGGTCGTGGATCCGCAGCAGGTCGGCGCCGCCCCGCACCGCCAGCGCTACGGCCGCGACCGTCCCCCACTCCCGCTCGCCCGCGGGCAGGCGCGCCTCCCAAGACCCGCCGAGCAGCGCGCCGACGAAGTCCTTGCGGGAGAGCGAGACGTACAGCGGCAGGCCCAGCGAGCGCAGCTCGGGCAACCTTCGCAGCAGCTCGAGGTTCTGCTCCACCGTCAGGTCGAAGTCCAGCCCGGGGTCGATCGCGATCTGCTCCACGTCCACCCCAAGTCCCGAGGCCACCTCGACTCTCCCCCCCAGCCAGGACTTCACGTGCTCGACCACGTCGTCGTATTCCCGCGCCGCCCGCTCGGCCCGCGGCGGCCCCTCGATGTGCACCAGCACGTACCCGCACCCCGTCTCGGCCAGCAGCTCGAACATCTCCTCCGACCCGCCGGAGACGTCGTTGATCGCAACCGCCCCGGCATCCAGAGCGCGCCGCGCCGCCTCGACCGAGAAGGTGTCCGCCGAAACCGGCACCCCGGCGTCCGCCAGCCCCTCGATCGCCGGGACCAGCGCGGCGACCTCATCCTCGGCAGGGACGACCGGCCCGCTCCGCGCTGCCACGGCGCCGACATCGAGCATGTCGAACCCTGCCTCGACCAGCCCCAACCCGTCGGCGATCGCCTGCTCGGGGGTCCCGCTGCGCGCCCCCTCGAACATCGAGTCGGTCGTCACGTTGACGATGCCGACAGCCACCGGCAGCTCAAGGGAGAGCGTCCGGTCGGTCAGCCGCCAGCTTGAGGACATCGGATCGCGCTTCGCTCGCTCGCGAAGGGTCAGATTTCGACGCGTCGCTCGCTCCGCGCTCATGCCGGCTACCGTAGCGACCGCACCATGGCCCTGCGATGCGTCTACACCGACCTCGACGGCACCCTGCTCGGCCGGGGCAGCTCACTCTTCCGCGACGCCGAGGGCGGCTTCTCGCTCGCCCAAAGCCGTGGCCTCGAGGCCTGCCACCGGGCGGGGGTCGAGGTGGTGATCATGTCGGGCCGGCGCGAGCCGCAGGTCCGCGAGGCGGCCCGGCTGATGGGCCAGACCTCCTACATCTACGAGGCCGGCTGCGCCTACGCGATCGACGGCGAGACGACGCTGCTGACCGGCGACCTCGTCCCCGACGAGGAGGGCACGGTCTACGAGAAGATCGAGCGACACGGCATCCCGAAGCTGCTGTTCGAGCACTTCGAGGGGCGGCTCGAGTACCACGCGCCCTGGCACCACGGCCGCATCCTCTCCCACCTCTTCCGCGGCAAGGTCGACGTGGAGGCGGCGAACGAGCTGCTCGGCGCCGCGGGACACGATGACCTGCGCCTGCTCGACAACGGCGCGATCGGCCGCGAGATGCCCGCGATCGACGGACCGACCCACGCCTACCACCTGGTGCCGAGGATGGTCAGCAAGGCGAACGCGGTCGCCGCCCACGCTCGGGCCCGTGGCTACGACGCGGCCGGGTGCATCGCGGTCGGCGACTCGGTCGAGGACCTCGAGGTCGCCGCCGCGGTCGATCGCTTCTTCGTCGTCGCCAACGGCCCCCAACGCGATCCCGGCCTGCGCTCCGCGCTCGCCGCCTGGGACAACGCGACGGTGACCGAAGGGGCGATGGGCGACGGCTTCTACGAGGCGGTCGTCTCGACGCTGATCGAGGGTCGCTGACCGGCTCCCAGCGCGGCGCCGTAGTAGGAGCCGATCACCAACGCCGCGGCCCTAGCAGGACGCCGGTGACGACTGGCCCCGTGGGCCTCCGGTAGACGGCGTTGGCCCCGGCCATGCTGGCGGTCACCGCGGCGAGGCGAGGATCGTCTTCAGCCCCTCGCGGAAGGCGAGCAGGATGGCGAGCAACCATTCGCGAGCGTCGCAATCGCCTGCGTTTAGTATCGACCGCGTGGAGCAGGCGACGGTCGCAGAGCAGGAGTACCTGGAGATCATGTTCTGGCTCGAGGAGGCCGGCTTGTCGATGACCGGCGCCAACATCGCCCGCGCCATGCAGCTCTCGCCTCCCACCGTGCACGAGATGGTCGGCCGCCTGGTCGACGACGGCTACGTCGAGCGCAAGCCGGACAAGTCGCTCAACTTCACGGCGTCGGGCCGCGAGCACGCCAGCTACATCGTCCGCCGCCACCGGATGATCGAGCGCTTCCTCACCGACGTGCTCGGCATCCCCTGGGACGAGGTCCACGAGGAGGCGGAGCGGATCGAGCACGCGATGTCGCCGGTCCTGGAGGAGCGGATGCGGGTGGCGATCGGCGACGCGACCACCTGCCCGCACGGGCACCCGATCGTCGAGGGCGTCCGCGAGCGCGGTGCGCTGCTCGCCGACGTCGAGGTCGGCGCCACGGTCCACGTGCTGCGCTTCGAGAACGAGGCGGAGGAGCTGTTGCACTACCTGAAAGAGGCCGGCCTCGAGCCGGGCCTCGAGGGCACGGTCGAGAGCTCCGGCGAGGAGGGCGTCGCCGTCGCCTCCGCCGCGGGCACCCACCGGGTCTCCCGCAGCGTCGCCGAGACCGTCTCGGTTCGGGCCGACCCGGCGCCGCCGCCGCGCGCCGCGATCCCCGAGCAGCTGGTGCTCTCGTCGGACCGCTACGGCCGCTGAGGCGCCCTAGCCGGCCTCGACCCCCGCCGTCTCCCTGGTCCTCGCCAGGACCCGGGCGATGCGGGAGACGCCCTCCGAAATCCGATCCGGGGGCACGGCGGCGAAGGCGAGGCGGAGGCTGTTCTCGCCGCCCGCGACCATGAAGTCGGGACCGGCGACGAAGGAGACGCCCTCGGCTTTCGCCTCGGCGAGCATCGCCGGGGTATCGGCACCCTCCGCCAGATCGAGCCAGAGGAAGTAGCCGCCGCCGGGGACGACGAACTCGGCCTCGGGGATCTGCTCTCGAAGCGCCTCGACCAGCGCGTCGCGGCGCTCGCGCAGGGCGCCCTTGACGAACTCGATGTTGCGGTCCAGCGCCCCCGAGGCGCACAGCTCGTGCACCACCGCCTCGGCCAGCATGTTGGGCGAGATGTAGGTCTCGGTGGCCCGCTTGGCGAGCTTGGCGATCTCCGCGGCCGGCCCGGCCAGGTAGCCGACCCGCACCCCGGGGCTGACCGTCTTCGAGAAGGAGGAGGCGTGGACGACCCGTTCGGCCGAGTCGATCGAGAGCATCGTCTCCAGCGCCTCGCCCCCGAAGGGCAGTTCTCGGTAGGGGTCGTCCTCGAAGATCCGGAAGCCGTGCTCCGCGGCCAGCTCGACCAGCCGCACCCGCTTCTCGGCGGAAAGCGTGCAGCCGGCCGGGTTGTGGAAGTTGGGGATGACGTGGGCTAGCTTCACCGGCCCCTCGGCCAGCGCCGTTTCGAGCTGCCCCACATCGAGGCCGTCGGCCTCCAGCCGCACCGGCACCAGCTCGACTCCGAGCCGGCGCAGCATCAGCAGCGTGCGGTCGTAGGTCGGTTGCTCGACGACCACCCGGTCGCCCGGCTCCAGCAGGTGGTCGAACAGCATCCAGGCCGCCTCCAGCGAGCCGTTGGCGATCATCACCTGGCCCGCTTCGAGGCCGCCGTGGCGCTCGGCCACCCACTGGCAGAGGGCGGGGTGACCGATCCCGGTCCCGTAGGAGAGCGCCCGTTCCCAATCCTCGGCGAGGGCGATGGCGGCCGCCTCCCGCACCGCCTCGCGGGGCAGGATGTCGGCGCTGGGCGCGCCGCGGGCGAAGGAGATCGTCTCAGCGGCCATCGCTGGCGAGCCTAGCAACGGGTCCGCGGGGGGGGACCCTACCGGTGGCGGCGCCGCGGAAGAGCCAGTTCGACGTTGCGCCGGTGAACCGTCTGCAGGCCGGTTTCGGCGTAGGCGATCACCGCTACGCGCACCCTCGCCTTGCCGCCCTGCCGCAGGGCGCGGATCGCCGCGCGCCGCCGCCCTCGCGGCAGCTTCGCGCCCAGCTTGAGCCAGCCCTGGGAGGGCTGCGCCATCCTGATCCCGCCGAGCCGCAGCCTGCGCCGCCTCTTCTTCCCGTTCCGCTTGGTCACGGTGACGAGCGTGCCCCGCGTCACCACGGCGCACGGTTCGCGCGGGCAGCGGGCGAAGACGTTGACGCGGCCGCGCAGCCGCTGCCGCTTGCCGCCGGCCAGCCGCAGGGCCGGGCCGCGGTTGTTGACCACGGCGATCGGGATGCTGGTCGTGGCGGCCGGCGAGCCGTTGCAGGATGCCGTCTGGCCGGTGTAGACCTGGTCGGTCGAGCACCCTTCGTTGTCGGTCACGGTCAGCGTGGCGATGTACTGGCCGGGCTTGCGATAGCGATGGACGCGGGTCGGCTTCGACCCGTGCACGCGGCCCCCGTCGCCGAAGTCCCAGGTGTAGTCCGCGATCTGGCCGTCGGCGTCGCTCGACCCCGCGCCGTGGAAGGTGAGCCTCTTCTTCACCCGCCGCAGATTCGGGCTGACGAAGAAGGAGGCGACCGGCCCCTGGTCGGGGACCACCGCCACGCCGGTCGGCTTCGAGCCGACTCCGATCAACCCCACCGGGGCGTTGCGCGTCGCGTCGAGCACGGTCACCGAGGAGCCGGTGCCGTCGGTCACGTAGCCCTGCACCCCGTTCGGCGCGATCGCCACCCCCGTGGCGCCGGGGAAGCCGCCGACCGGGCCGCTGAGGGGCACGTCGAGCGAGGTGTTGATCGGCGTGATCGCACTGTTGGCGGGGCTCGCCGCATAGGCGACGGCGCCGCTCGGCCCGATCGCGATCCCGACCGGGTTGGCGCCGATCCCGATCGGACCGCCGACCGCGCTGCGGCTCGCGAGGGCGAAGGCGGTGACCGACGCCGATTTGCCGTTGGTGGCGAAGGCCCGCCCACCGCGCGGCCCGATCGCCAACCGCGAATGCGGCAGGCTGTCGCCGCCGATCGAGCCGACAGTCGAAAAGCCGTTGGTGTCGATCGCGTCGATCCCGCCGCTCTTCAGGGCGACATAGACGAAACGGCCGTCCGGCGAGACGGCAACCCCCTGCGGTTCCTTGCCGACCTTGATCGGGCCGATCGGGACCGAGTTGGTCGCGGTGTCGATCAGCGAGACGCTTTCGCCTCCGAAGTTGGAGACGTAGGCGTGGGTGCCGTCGGGCGTGATCGCGATCCCGTCCGGTTCTTTGCCGACCACGATCGTGCCGATCTGCGAGTTCGTGGCGGTGCTGATCACGCCGACCGTGTTGGTCTCTTTGTTGACCACGTAGGCACGAGTCCCATCCGGCGTGATCGCCACGTCGACCGGTTCCCCTGCAACGACCACGTTCGCGATCACCGCATTGGTGTTGCTGTCGATCACCGAGACGGTCCCGTCGCCCGAGTTCGTCACATAGACACTCCGCGCCAGGGCGCTCCCGCTGAGCGCCAGAAATCCCATGGCTGCCACGATTGCGGCGAAAACCCCGCGCCAAGCCCCCTGCAATCGACCGGAAAACATCGCACCCCTTCCTTCGCTTGCTAGCGACGTCTACCTCTGTGACACATCGACCGCGGCGGAGTTGCAGTCGAGGCCAGAAGAGAGCGTCGGGCAGGGGAAAGCCAGGCGGAGCCCCTGTTCTACGCCCTCAACGCCTTGACCGCGATCGCCGCGGTCTCGGTCGGGCTTTCGCCGACCCGCACACCCTTTGCCTCCAGGGCCTCCTTCTTCGCCTGCGCCGTCCCCGAGGAGCCGGAGATGATCGCGCCGGCATGCCCCATCTGCTTGCCGGGCGGCGCCGTGAAGCCGGCGATGTAGGCGACCACCGGCTTCGAGATCTCGGCGGCGATGAACTCGGCCGCCCGCTCCTCGGCGTCGCCGCCGATCTCGCCGACCATCACGATCAGCTCGGTCTCCGGGTCGGCCTCGAACAGCCTCAGCACGTCGATGAAGTCCGAGCCGACGATCGGGTCGCCGCCGATCCCGACGATCGAGGAGTTGCCCTCGCCCGCCTGCTTCAGCTCGTTGCCGATCTGGTAGGTCAGCGTGCCCGACTTGGAGACGACGCCGACCTTGCCCGGGTCGAAGAACTGGGCGGGGATGATGCCGACGTTGGCCTTGCCGGGCGAGAGGACGCCGGGGCAGTTCGGCCCGATCAACCGCACCCCCGCCTCCTTGGCCTTCCAGTAGGTCCTCAGCATGTCGAGCACCGGGATCCCCTCGGTGATCGCGATCACCGTGTGGACGCCGGACTCGATCGCCTCGTCGATCGCCGGCGCCGCGAAGCGGGCCGGGACGAAGATCATCGAGGTGTTGGCGCCCTCCTGCTCGACCGCCTCGCGGATCGAGTCGAACACCGGAACCCCCTCGACGTCCTGGCCGCCCTTGCCGGGCGTCACGCCTGCCGCCAGGTAGGTCCCGTAGGAGCGGTTGCGCAGCCCGTGGAAAGAGCCCTCGCGGCCGGTCAGCCCGGAGACGACCAGCCTCGTGTCGTTGTCCACCACGATGCTCACATCAATTCCGCCCGCGTGCTCTGCTCTCGTTCGTTCGCGCTCATGATCGCCGGCTACCTCGCTCGCTCACTCCCGCGTCCGCCGCGGGCGGGCGGCCGGCGATTTCGACCACCTTGCGGGCGGCGTCGAGCATGGTCTTCTCCTGGTGCAGGTTGGGCAGCTTCGCGGCGGCGAGGATCTCCAGCCCCCGCTCGGAGTTGGTTCCGTCGAGCCGCACGACCAGCGGCACCGCCAGGTCGAGCTGCCCGGAGGCCTCGACGATCCCCGTGGCGATCTCGTCGCAGCGGGTGATGCCGCCGAAGATGTTGAAGAGGATCGCGGTGACCTTCTCGTCGGAGCCGATCACGGTGAGCGCGTCGACGATCGCCTCGGCCTTGGAGCCGCCGCCGGCGTCGAGGAAGTTGGCGGGCTCGCCGCCCGCCTGCGCGACCACGTCGAGGGTCGACATGCAGAGCCCGGCGCCGTTGGCGAGGATGCCGACGTTGCCGTCGAGTTTCACGTAGACGAGGCCCTTCTCCCGGGCCATCGCCTCCTGCGGGTCCGTGACCGACGCGGCATCGATCGCCGCGAGCTCCTCGTGGCGGTATAGGGCGTTGTTGTCAATCGTCACCTTGGCATCGAGCGCGACCACCTCGCGCCCGTTGGTGACGACCAGCGGGTTCACCTCGATCAGGCTGGCGTCCTCGGCCATCGCCACCTCGGCCAGCTTTGCCAGCGCCGCGGCGACCTCCTCGCGGACATCCTCGTCGAGGCCGGCGGCGTCGACGATCGGCCGCGCCTCAGCGGCTGCGAACGGCCGCGTCGGGTCGATGTGCTGCTTGACAAGCGCCTCGGGATCCTCCGCGGCCACCGCCTCGATGTCCATCCCGCCCTTCGCGGAGACCATCGCAAGCAGCTTCTTCTCGCCGCGGTCGAGGATCACAGAGGCGTAGTGCTCGGAGTCGATATCGGAGCCGGCCTCGACCCAGACGCGCTCGACCCTGAACGGGCCCTCGCCGCGCGGCCCGCGGATGTCCATGCCGACGATCGCCCCGGCGTGCTCGCGCGCTTGCGCGGCGTCGGCGGCGATCTTGATCCCGCCGGCCTTGCCGCGACCGCCGATCGGCACCTGCGCCTTGATCGCGCACGGGTAGCCCACCCGCTCTGCCGCGGCCACCGCCTCATCCACCGTCGCGGCCACCTCGCCCCCCGGCACGGCGATGCCGTGCGCGGCGAAAAGCTGCTTGCCCTGGTACTCGAGGAGATCCATGTCGATTCGCGCCCGGCCGGGGCGGGCGGCAGCCTATCCGAGATCGCCGGCACGACGCTGCGAGGCGGCGCCGTGACATAAGATGCCGCGCCCGTGAGCATGAGCAAGTCCCGCATCGAAATCTGACGGCTTCGCGGGTCTTGCGAAGCGAACCCTCTGCGTGATGTCTCTTCCCACCCTCAAATCCATCAAATGGGTGACCACCGACTGCTACGGCACCCTGATCGACTGGGAGAGGGGAATCGTCGAGGCGTGCAGGAAAGAGGCCAAGAAGGACGGCTTCAGCTTCGATGAGGGGCCGTTCCTGGCCCGCTTCCTGGAGGTGCAGGCCGAGATCATGGCCGGCTCCTACGAACTGTACGCGGAGGTGCTGCGCCGCACGATCGTCAAAGTCGCCCGCGAGGTCGGCTGGGAGATCGAGCCCTCGCGCGCCCAGTTCCTACCGGACAGCGTCGCCTACTGGCTCCCCTTCCGCGAGGCCAACGCGGCGATGGACCGGCTCGCCAAACGCTACGAGGTCGGCATCGTCTCCAACATCGACGACAAACTGCTCGGCATCTCGCGCCGCCACCTGCGGACCGAACTCGATCTCGTCGTCACCGCCCAGCAGGTGCGCAGCTACAAGCCCGATCCGGTCCACTTCAAAGAGTCCGCGCGGCGGATCGGCGGGAAAAAAGGCTGGGTCCACATCGCTTCCGGGTACGAGACCGACGTCGTGCCGCTGCTGAAGATGAAGGTCCCGGTGATCTGGGTCAACCGCCACAACGAGAAGCTCGACGGGCGCAAAGCGCCCGGCGCCACGGTGAAGAACTTCCGCGCGGCGGCGAAAAAGCTCGGCGCGTCCTGAGCCCGCTGCAGCCCGTCCTGGGCATTTTCTAGCGTTTCGCAACTTCGCCGCGACGCCTGGTTTCGAACCCTGTAGGTCGCCCGGCGCACCGGATTGGATGGATCTAACGAGCGACACCCGGCTTTATCTTCGCCCCCGGCTGCGAGCCGCAGCGGGGCTGCTCGTGCTGCTCTGCGGGCTGGCGCTGGGTACCGGGCAGGCGCACGGCGCGGCGAGCGGCGCAGAACGCCCCAGCTTCGTCGTGATCCAGACCGACGACGAGACGCTCGACGGGCTCTACGCCAGCTTCAGCGCCTACCTCGGCGCGCCGGAAACGCGGGCAATGCCGAACACGCTCGACCTGATCGCCAAACGCGGCATGACCTTCAACCGCTACTACGTCTCCTACCCGCTCTGCTGCCCCTCGCGGGTCACCCTGCTGACCGGCCGCTACGCGCACAACCACAACGTGCGCGGCAACGTCCCGCCCGAAGGGGGCTACACCGGCTTCTCGGTCCGCAACGCGTTCAGCCACAACATCGCGACCTGGCTGCAGGGGGCGGGATACCGGACGATCCACATCGGCAAGTTCCTCAACGGCTACGGCGACGAACCGTTCGACAACGGCACCACGGTGCCGCCCGGCTGGAGCGCCTGGCACACCGTCCTCAAGGCCGACACCAACCACTACTACTACGGCTACCGGCTCAACAACAACGGCGTGATCTCGCCGCCCTACGGCGACTCGGGAAGCTGGGTGACGCGAGAATACGGCGCCCGCGACGACCCCGGCTGCCCGTTCGCGCCGCTCAACGGACAGCCCTGCCTCTACCAGACCGACGTCTTCAACACGATGACGACGCAGGAGATCGAAGGCACCCCGCCGACCAAGCCCTTCTACCTGCAGCTCGACTACACCGCCCCGCACGGCGACTTCCGCCGCCCGGCCGGCCCGGAGCCGCCGCCGCGCTACTACGACTGGTTCTGGGGGGCGAAGGTGCCGCACGACCGCTCCGAAGGGCTGAACGAGGGGAACGCCAACGACAAGCCGAGCTTCATCCGCAACGCGCCCTACCTGACCGGGAGCGAATTGCGCACCTATCGCGTCTACTGGGAGAAGCAGCTGGAGGCGCTGCGCGCGATCGACGACGGAGTCAAGGAGATAGTCGGGACGCTCGCCAAGATTGGCCGCCTCCAGAACACGTACATCATCTTCACCTCCGACAACGGCTTCTTCTTCGGCGAGCACCGCATCGCGGGCGGCAAGTTCCTCGCCTACGAGCCGTCGACCCACCTTCCGCTGCTGATCCGGGGACCGGGGATCGCCCCGGGCAGCTCGACCGGCGAGCTGGCGGCGAACATCGACATCGCCCCGACCGTGCTCGAACTGGCCGGCGTCAAAGCGGACATGAGCATCGACGGTCGCTCCCTGGTTCCCTTCCTCCAGGACCCCGAACTGCGTACCCGCCAGCCGATCCTCTTCGAGTCCTTCGTCCAGACCAACGACGTCGAAGAGAACGGCGGCGGTCCGGCGGCGGCGCCGACAACCTCGGCCAGCGGCACCACGGGCGGCGGCGCGAGCGTCAACGCGCGCAGCCGATCGGCGAACGCCTCGATCGTCGCCCCTCCCAAGGACTATGAGGGGATCCGCCTCGGCCCCTACAAGTACATCGCCTGGCCCACCGGGGAGAAGGAGCTCTACGACATCACCAAAGACCCGAACGAGCTCAACAACCTCGTCAAGATCCCGAACTTCTTCCCGGTCCGCAACTTCCTCGACCGCGAAATGCGGCGACTAGAGGAATGCTCCGGCAAGAACTGCCAGCAGGCGGCGTCGGAAATACCGCTGACCCGCAAGGAACGGCAGCGCGAGCTGGCCAAGCGGAAGAAGGAACAGCGGGAACGCGAAAGGGAAAAGGGCAAGAAGGGGAAGTAGGGGCGGCAGTCCCTACTCGATCACCGCGAGCACGTCCCCGCTCGAGACCGCCGCCCCTTCGGAGACGTTGAGGGCGGCGATCTTGCCGGAGCGGTGCGCGGCGATCTCGTTCTCCATCTTCATCGCCTCGATCACGCAGACCAGGTCGCCCTTTTCGATCGTCGCGCCCTGCTCCACCGCCACCTTGAGCACCGTGCCCTGCAGCGGCGAGGAGAGCGCCTCGCTCGAGCCGCCGCCGCCGCCGGAGGCTTTGCGTTCGCGCTTCGGGGGGCGCTTGCCCGCGGCGGGCGCAGCAGCCGCCGCGGCGACCGCCTCGCCGATCACCTTGACCTCGAACAGCTTGCCGGAGACCTCGACCTTGTAGTCGCGGGCGACCGTCTCGGCGGCCTCGACGGCCTCGGGCGTCGCCACGGCCTCGGGCGCCGTCGCCTTCAGCCACTTGCGGTCTTCGGTCAGGTCGCGGCAGGTCTCGCCCCTCGCCCACTGCTCGGTGTCGAGAATCGCGCTGTGGAAGGGGATCAGGGTGGTGAGGCCGCCGACCTCGTACTCGCCCAGCGCCCGCAGCATGCGTCGCGTCGCGTGCTCGCGGTCGACGTCCCAGACGATCAGCTTGGCGACCATCGGGTCGTACATCGGCGTCACCTCGGAGCCCGCCTCGACCCCGGAGTCGACCCGCACGCCCGGTCCGGCCGGCTCGCGGTAGGAGGCGATCGCCCCGGGCGCCGGGGCGAAGTTCTTCTCGGCCGCCTCGGCGTTGATCCGGCACTCGATCGCGTGGCCGCGCAGCTCCACGTCCTCCTGGGAGAGGGAGAGCGCCTCGCCGGCCGCGACGAGGATCTGCTCGCGGACGATGTCGATCCCGGTGACCATCTCGGTTACGCAGTGCTCCACCTGGACCCGCGTGTTCATCTCGAGGAAGAAGTATTCCTCGCCGACCTGCAGCCCCTCGACCGTGCCGGCCGAGCGGTAGCCGACCGCCGCGGCGGCTTCGGTCGCGATCGCGCCGATCCGCTCCCGCATCTTCGCGTCGACGTGCGGGCCGGGCGCCTCCTCGATCAGCTTCTGGTGGCGACGCTGGATCGAGCAGTCGCGCTCGCCGAGGTGGATGACGTTGCCGTGCGAGTCGGCAAGCACCTGCACCTCAACGTGGCGCGGATCCTCGAGGTAGCTCTCGATGTAGACGCGCGAGTCGGAGAAGAACTTCTCTCCCTCGCGCGCCGCCCCTTCGAACGCCTCCTGTAGGTCGTCGGGGCCGCTCGCCACCCGGAAGCCCTTGCCGCCGCCACCGCCAGCCGCCTTGCAGGCGACCGGGAAGCCGGCGTCCTCGGCCTGCCGGCGCGCCTCGTCGAGATCCTTGGCCGGCGCGGTGGCGCCGGGGACGATCGGCACGCCGGCCTCGGCCATGATCTCCCGTGCCCGCGTCTTCGAGCCCATCGCCTCGATCGCCTCGGCGGGGGGGCCGATGAAGGTCAGTCCGCCCTCGGCGCAGGCGCGGGCGAAGTCGGCGTTCTCGGCGAGGAAGCCGTAGCCGGGATGGA
This sequence comes from uncultured Solirubrobacterales bacterium, assembly GCA_963730315.1. GTDB lineage: Bacteria > Actinomycetota > Thermoleophilia > Solirubrobacterales > 70-9 > VRUE01. Next base: position 198,203 of record CAVSRD010000006.1, read on the forward strand.
TCGCCTCGGCGCCGGCCCCCTTCGCGGTGTCGATGATCTTCAGGATGTCCAGGTAACTCTCGGCCGGGGTCGCCGGGCCGAGCAGGAATGCCTCGTCGGCCTCGCGTACGTGTGGCGCGTCGCGGTCGATCTCCGAGTAGACCGCGACCGAGCCGATCCCCATCTCCTTCAGGGTCCGCGCGATCCGGATCGCGATCTCGCCGCGGTTGGCTATCAGCACCTTCTCGAACACGGACGCGGCACTCTATAAATGCGCTCGGCCGCGGGTCCTGTCGTCGGAGGGAGGGGACGATTAGGGTCCGCCGCAATGCTGATCGAGCTGCAGAGCCATTCGACCGTCTCGGACGGGCAGTTGGCGCCGGCCGATGTGGTGGCTGAAGCTGCTGCCGCCGGGGTCACGACGCTGGCGCTGACCGATCACGATGCGATTGCGGGGGTTGCGGAGGCGGCGGAGGCGGCGGCGCGGGTCGGGATCGACCTGGTGCCGGCGATCGAGATGTCGTGCGTGCACGAGTACGCGGAAGACCTGCACGTCTGCGGGTACTGGGTCGACCTGGGGACGATCGCCCCGGCCTGCGAGCGGGCCCAGCACGAGCGGGTCGCGCGGGCCGGGGAGATCGTCGAGAGGCTGCGGGCAGAGGGGTTCGAGCTGCATCTGGAGGACGCGGTGCGCGAGGCGGGCGACGCGCTCTCGATCGGGAGGCCTCACATCGCGCGGGCGGCGGGGGCGACCGGGGACCTGGGCCCGTTCTTCGAGCAGTACCTGGTGCCCGGGGCGAAGGCGTTCGTGCCGCGCCGCTGGCCTACCGCCGAGCAGGCGGTCGAGGCGATCCACGAGGCGGGCGGCTTCGCCGTCGTCGCTCACCCCTACTGGGACATCTCCGACCCGTCCGAGGTCGACGAGCTGATCCGCGCCCTCGACGTCGACGGGGTCGAGACCTTCTACCCGACCCACTCCGAGGAGCAGACCGCCCACCTCCTCGAGCTGTGCGACGAGCTAAACCTCATCGCCACCGCCTCGTCGGACTATCACGGTCCGACCCACAAGACCTTCGCACGCTTCGGCGCCTACGACACCTACGGCCTTGCCGAGCCGCAGGTGCCGTCGAGGCCCTGACTACGCGGAAGCCGCGGCGTGCGCCGGGACCAGGTCGCGCGACTCGAGGTACTCGAGCAGCTTCTGCGCCGACTCCTCGGCCGTTTCCGCTTCGGTGTCGCAGACGATCTCGGGGTTGTCGGGCGCCTCGTAGGGATCCGACACGCCGGTGAATTCCTTGATCTCCCCGGAGAAGGCTTTGGCGTAGAGGCCCTTGACGTCGCGCTCGGCGCAGGTGTCGACCGACGCCTTCACGTAGACCTCGATGAAGCGCTCGCCCATCAGCTCCCGCGCCTCGGCGCGGATCTCCGCGTAGGGCGAGATCGCCGCGGTGATCGTCGGCACGCCGTTGCGGCTCAGCAGGTCGGCGACGAAGGCGATGCGGCGGATGTTCGTGTCGCGGTCCTCTTTCGAGAAGCCGAGCCCCTTGGAGAGGTTTTCGCGCACGATGTCGCCGTCGAGGATCTCCAGCTTCGAGCCGCGCTCGCGCAGGTGGCCCTCGAGCAGCCTCGAGATCGTCGTCTTGCCCGCCCCGGAGAGCCCGGTGAACCAGAGGGTGAATCCCTTCTCTACGGCCATGCTTGTCCTAGTCCTCCTTGTAGGCGTCGATCAGGATGTCGGCCACCTCGGCGCGGGAGAACTCGTGCGGCGGCCTTTCGCCGTTGCCGAGCATCTCGCGGACTTTGGTGCCGCTGAGGAACACGTGCGCTTCGGAGTCGTGCGGGCAGGTCTTGCCCGACGCCATCCCCTCGCACTCGTTGCACCAGAAGCTGTGCTCGAAGAAGAGCGGTTCGATCCCCAGCTCCTCGGTGTCGACCTGCTCGAAGATCTTCTGCGCGTCGTAGGTGCCGTAGTAGTCGCCGACGCCGGCGTGGTCGCGACCGACGATGAAATGGGTGGCGCCGTAGTTGCGGCGGGCGATCGCGTGGAGGATCGCCTCGCGCGGCCCGGCGTAGTGCATCTTCGAAGGGAAGACGCCGAGGATCACGCGACCGGGGGGGTAGTAGTTCTCCATCAGCACCTCGTAGCAGCGCATCCGCACGTCAGCGGGGATGTCGCCGGCCTTGGTCTTGCCGATCAGCGGGTGGATGAAGAGGCCGTCGGTCGTCTCCAGCGCAGCCTTGGTCAGGTACTCGTGGGCGCGGTGGATCGGGTTGCGGGTCTGGAAGGCGACGACCCGCTTCCAGCCGCGCTCGGCGAAAGCCTTGCGCGACTCCTCCGGCGTCAGGTAGCGGCGCATGAAGGCGTCCTCGTGGTCGGGCAGCGCGTCGGCCTCGATCGGGCCGGCGAGGCAGCGCGCCCCCTCCTCGTATATCGCCGCTACGCCGGGATGGCCCTCGTCGGTCGTGCCGTAGACCTGCTCGGCCTCCCGCTTGACGTCGCGCTCGAAGACCTCCTCCACGGTGAGCCGGCCGAGCGGCTTGCCTTCGTCGCTGCTCAGCGAGACGACGTCGCCGACCGCGCAGTCGAGGTCGCTGGCCAGGGTGATCGGGATCGGCCAGTACTCGCCTCCCGCGGTTCGCATCTCGGTGCAGACCCGCTCCCAGTCGGCGGCGTTCTGGAAGCCGCTCAGCGGCGCGAAGCCGCCGTTGGCGATCATCTCGAAGTCGGCCGTGTGGCGCTCGGAGAGGGTCAGGGAAAGCTCAGTCATCGTGTCGCTCATGCGGAAGTCTCACCAATCGGTAGCGGAATGGGTGTCGAGGGTGCCTCTGCGCGCCGCTAGTTGATCCCGCACTCGGTCTTCTCGAGGCCCGCCCAGCGCCCGGCGCGGGGCGAGCCGCCCGGCCCGACCGGCTTGGTGCAGTGGGTGCAGCCGATCGACGGGTAGCCGCGGTCGTGGAGCGGGTTGTACGGGAGGTGGTGCTCACGGATGTAGTTCCAGACGTCGCGCTCGGTCCAGTCCGCGAGGGGGTTCAGCTTCCACAGCCCGAATCGCTTGTCCCAGCCGAACTTGGGAGTGTTGGCGCGACTGGCTGAGTCCTCGCGGCGGACACCGGCGAGCCAGCAGTCTACGGAAGAGAGGGCGCGACGCATCGGCTCGACCTTGCGCAGCCCGCAGCAGGCGTCGGCATCGCGGTCCCAAAGCGCCTCGCCGTACTGCGCCGCCTGCTCCTCCAGGGTCAGGTTGTGGAAGCGGTCGAACTCGACCCCGAGGTGCTCGACGAGCCGGTCGCGCGTCTCATAGGTCTCCGGGAAGAGGACGTCCGTGTCGAGGTAGAAGAAGCGCGCCGCCGGGTTGACCCGCGTCGCCAGGTGCGCAGTCACCGAGCTGGTTTTCTGGAACGAGCAGGCGATGTAATGGCGCTCGCCGAAGGTGCCGAACATCCACTCGATCGCCTCCGCAGCCCTCTTGCCCTCCAGGTCGGCGGCGACCTGCTCGGCGTCGATCTCCGGGCTGGTCGCGACCGGGTTCATATTGCGCACTCGCCCTCGCCCCGCTCGACCTTGTAGGGGCTGGCGCGGTTCCAGTCGATGAACTGCTGCATCGTCTCGAGGCTGAACTCGGACGGCAGGGTGAGATCCTCGACCTCCGCTTCGAAACGGGCGGCGCCGGCGCGCTCGGCGAAGGCGTTGAACTCCTCGCCCTCGGCCCGCTCCGCCTCGTAGAGGCGCAGCCAACGCTCGACCGCCTCGGGGACCCGTTTGGCGGGCAGGCGCGACTTCAGCCGCGTGCCGAAGATCACCTCGCCGCCCTCGTAATTGCCGCCGACGTGCGGGATGTAAGCGGGCATCTGGCGCCCGCCGACCTTCAGCGAGGCGCCGTAAAAGCCGATGTTGGCGATGTGGTGCTGGCTGCAGCCGTTCGGGCAGCCGCTCATCTTGATGTGGACCTTGCGGGTCAGCCCGTCGGAGATCTGCATCTCCTCCAGCCGCTCCTTGATCGCCCGGTTGAGCCCCATCGAGCTGGTGATCCCGAGTTTGCAGCTGTCGGTGCCGGGGCAGCTGACCACGTCGGTGACCTGGCGGGCGCCGGCCTCGCCGAGGTCGAGCGCGCTGAGCCGCTCCCAGACGTCGTAGAGCGCCTCGTCGCGCACCCAGCGCAGAACGAGGTTCTGCTGCACCGTGCTGCGCGCGCAGCCGCCGGTGTACTCGCGCATGATCGTCGCCAGGCCGCGGAACTGCTCCGGGGTCAGGTCGCCGCGGTCGATCTTCACCTCGACCGCCGAGAAGCCCGCCTGGCGCTGCGCCTGCACGTTCGCCTCGACGAAACGCCTGAACTCGGAGCGCTCGCCGTTCGACGAGGCCGGGGCGGAGGGAGGGTCGGGGGCGTTCTCCTCCTCCTCCTCGTCGAAGCGCAGCCGCTCGACGTTGAAGTCGCGCTCGGCCACCCAGTCGCCGCGCAGCTCCTCCTCCACCTGCTCGCGGAAGGCGTCGATGCCGATCTTGTCGATCAGCACCTTGATCCGGGCGCGGGCGCGGTTGACGCGCAGCCACTCCTGGCGGTCGAAGATCCGCAGCGCCGCCTCGGCGACCTTCAGGTAGTCGCCGTTGTCGGCCTCGACGAACTCATACAGGGTCGGGGCGACGCGGGCCATGATCGAGGTGCCCCCGCCGACCCGCATCTCGAAGCCCTTGCGGCCTTCGCGTTCGCGGCTGATGAAGGCGATGTCGTGGATGCCGGTGATCGCCCGGTCCTCGTCGGAGCCGGTGAAGGCGGTCTTGATCTTGCGCGGCATCAGCTGCGTGGTCGGGTGGCGGACGAAGTAGCGGACGTAGGCGCCGGCGTAGGGAGTCGGGTCGAAGACCTCGTCCGGGGCGACGCCCGCCCAGGGGTCGCCGGTGACGTTGCGGACCGTGTTGCCGCAGCCCTCGCGCGAGGAGAGGCCGACGGCGGAGATCTCGCGCAGCAGCGACTCCATGTCGCGCAGCGGCACGTGGTGGATCTGGATGTTCTGGCGGGTCGTGATGTGGCCCTTGCCCAGCGGCGCGTAGCGCTCGACAACGTCGGCGAAGGCGTCCATCTGCTCCGGCGTGACGCCGCCAAACGGCAGCTTGACGCGGACCATCTGCACGTCGGGCTGGCGCTGCCCGTAGACGCCCTGTTTGAGGCGGAAGCCGATGAACTGGTCCTCGGCGAGGCGACCGGCGAGGAACTCCTCGGCTTCGCTGTCGAAGTCGTCGAACTCCCGCTCGATGATCGGGATCACGTGCCCGGGGACGTCCTCGTAGGTCTCCGGGTTCTCCAGGGTGCCCGTCCGGCCCTTGCCGCGCTGCTGCTTGTCCTCGTCGATCACGACCTCCACGAGGAAAAAATAGCAAAACCTGACAGGGATTAGGGTATTTAGCTCACCGCACTCCTCTTCCGCGCTTGCAGCACGGCGGCGGCTTCCCCGGACTCGGCAACGTAGCCTCCGTCCGGCTCTACCGGCAGCCCCGCATCCTCCCAGGCCCGAATGCCGCCGGACATCGGAGTCGCCTCGAACCCGGCGCCCGCCAGCGCCTCGGCGGCCATCTCGCAGCGGCTGCCGCCTCGGCAGTAGACGATTACGCGGCGCTCGCGGTCGAGCTCCTCGGCGCGCCCGGCCAGCTCAGCCAGTGGCAGGTGGAGAGCGCCGGCGATATGACCGGCCTCCCACTCGTGGTCGGCGCGCACATCGACCAGCTGCGCACCGCCCTCAACCAGCTCCTGAGCTTCAGCCGGGCTGACGCCCATCAGTCGACCTCGGTCCCCTCGACCAGGAACGCCACCCTGACGTGCGCCCGGTACTCGTCGAGGTTCTCGCCGCGGATCCCGGTCGAGACGATGTCGATGGCGCGCACGTTGCGCAACGTGCCCTGCGCCTGCGCCAGCGCCTGCTTTGCCGCGTCGTCGGTCGACGTCTTTGAGCTGCCGACCAGCTCGATGATCTTCACCACAGCCATCTCACTCCTCCTTCAACCTCCTGGATGGTCCCCTTCGCTCCAACCCCCTCGGCCAGCGCGGTACGCCGCCACGGGCCGATCTCCTCGTTCGGCTCGCCGCCTGGCGCCGCCGTCTCGGCGAGGAACCGCTCGACCGCCGCGGCGATCGCGGCGGCCTCCTCCGGGTTCGGGCTGCGGGGCATGAAGCAAGCCTAGTCCACACCGGCGGCACCGGTGGCGGCTTCACCGAACTGCGGTAGGACTACCCGCTGTTGTTGAGGCCGGCCACCGGCGAGCCGACCGTGTGGTCGGCGCAGTAGGCGGGCTTCGGGTCGAAGGGATCGGTGAGCGCGAGGCCTTCGGGTTGGCCCCTGGGGCCGCACTGGATCGCTTCGTCGCGGACCCCGTCGCGGGCGTCGATCACGTCTTCGCCCCCGCGCCCGTAGAAGCGGTCCTTGCCGGGCTGGCCGAGCATCGCGTTCGGCCCGCTGTCGCCGATCAGCACGTCGTGGTCGAAGGAACCCTCGATGTCCTCGTCGGTCGGCGAGAGGCGAACGTGCTTGCAGCCGTGGACGGCGTCGATCCAGGCGGCGTGGGCGGCCAGCGAGATATAGAGGATGCCCGGGTGCGCCTGCGTCTCGGCGAAGGAGGCGTCGTCGCGACCCGGTCCGCCGACGATCGCCCCGCCGGCGCAGCCGCCGCCGGCGGCGAGCAGGTCGCCGCTCGGGCCGCCGTGGAGATAGGTGGGCCCCGGCAGCCCGCCGATCAGGCCGTCGGCGCCGGCGCCGCCGTAGAGGTGGTCGCTGCCCGGCCCGGACTCGATCAGGTCGGGCTCCGGGCCGCCGCGGATCGTGTCGTTGCCGGGGCCGCCGGCGAGGCGCACGTTCTCGACCGCTTCCAGCGAGCCTTCGACCTGCAGGCTGTCGTTGCCGGGGCCGAGGTCGGCCATCAGCCAGCGGGCCGGGCCGTCGGCCTCGCAGACGGCCTCGGTCGTGACCCCGGCCGGCCGGCTGCAGCCGGCGCCGACCGCCACCCGTTCGGCGGCGCTGACCGAGAAGCTCTCGCTGGCGGCGTCGAAGGAGACGGCGATCTGGTCGCGGCCAGGGCCGCCGAGGACCTCCAAGCCCCCGCCGCCGCCCCGGGTGCCGTCGAGTTCGACGTAGGCGGAGCCCTTCGGCGGCGGTTCTTTGCCGCAGGACACCGCGTGGCCCTTCGCCCCGCTGCAGCGATCGGTTCCCTGGCCGCCGTTCAGCTCGTCGGCTCCGCCGCCGCCGCGAAGCTTGTCGTTGCCGGGACCGCCGTCGATCACGTTCGCCCGCCCGTTGCCGATCAGCGTGTCGGCGAAGGCCGACCCTTCGATCGAGTCGAAGCGGAACAGCCGGTCGTGGCCGTCGCCGCGAGCCCGGTGCTTCCTCAGCGACACCCAAACACCGCCGCCGCCGCGGCGACCGGCGCCGGGGTCGGTGGCGAAGGAGGCGATGTCGCCCTTCCCCGGGCCGCCGTCCATGCGGTCGTAACCGTAGTCGCCGTGGACGAGATCGTAGTTGCCGGGGCCGCCGTTCAGCGTGTCGATGCCGAGGCTGCCCGCGACCTCGTCGGCTTCGCCGGGGCCACCCACCACCTTGTCGTCGCCGAGGTCGCCGATCACCCGGTCGGTCCCGGGCCCGCCGTCGACCACGTCGTTGCCGCGGCCGCCGTGGATCAGGTCGTCCCCCGGCCCGCCGCAGAGCAGGTCGTTGCCGAGGCTGCCGAAGATTTCGTCGTCTCCACCGCCGCCCCAGATCACGTCGCGGCTCGGCGTGCCGTGCAGCACGTCGGGCCCGTCGGTGCCGGCGATCGTCGCCCTCCGGCCGTGACAGCGCGGCGTTTCTTCTTCTTCGCCCGCGCCGGTCCCAAACACGAACAAGGCGCCAAGCGCCGCAAGGGTCGCGACCGCGACCACGGACTGCCTGCCTGCGCCCTTCACGATCCTCAGCGTACCGGCCACCTGCAGACGTGCCGGTGATTGAGTGCCCACAAAGGGGCATAACCACGGGCACGTCCCGGCGATGCGGTCAGCCCCCCAGATTCACCATCACGTGCTTGATCTCGGTGTAGTCCTCCAGGGCGTACATCGAGAGGTCCTTGCCGTAGCCGGACTCCTTGTAGCCGCCGTGCGGCATCTCGGAGACGATCGGGATGTGGTCGTTGATCCAGACGCAGCCGAAGCGCAGCGCGTTGGCGACCCGCATCGCCCGGCCGACGTCGCGCGTCCAGACCGAGGAGGCAAGGCCGTAGCGGGTGCCGTTCGCCCACTCGATCGCCTTCTCCTCGTCGCCGAACGGCTGCACGGTGATCACCGGGCCGAAGATCTCGTTTTGGACCATCTCGTCGTCCTGCTCGACCCCGGCGATCACGGTCGGCTCGAGGAAGTAGCCGGGCAGGTTGGGCTGCTCGCCGCCGGTGACGACCTCGGCCCTGTCGGGCTTGCGCTGGAGGAAGCCCTCGACCCGCTCGCGTTGGCGCTGCGAGTTGAGCGGCCCCAGCGTGGTGTCGGCGGAGAGGGTGTCGCCGAGCACCAGCTTGCGGGCTTCGGAGGCGAGGCCGTTGACGACGTCGTCGTAGACGGCGCTCGAGGCCAGCACCCGGCAGGCCGCCGTGCAGTCCTGGCCGCAGTTGTAGTAGCCGGTGCCGGCGATCGTCTCCAGCGCCGCCTCCATCGAGGCGTCGTCGAAGACGACCACCGGCGCCTTCCCTCCGAGCTCGAGGTGGACCCGCTTCAGGGTGTCGGCCGCCGCCTTGGCGATCCATTTGCCGGTTGGCGGCGAGCCGGTCAGCGAGACCATCTCGACGTCGGGGTGGGTGACCAGCTCGACCCCGGTCGGCTCGCCGTGGCCGCCGATCGCGTTGAACACGCCGGGCGGCAGGATCTCCGCGCACCACTCGGCGAACAGCAGGGTGGTGAACGGCGTCGTCTCGGCCGGCTTGAGGACGACCGTGTTGCCGGCGCCGAGCGCCGGGCCGATCTTCCAGATCGCCATCATCAGCGGGTAGTTCCAGGGGGTGATCTGGCCGACCACCCCGACCGGCTCGCGGCGGATGAACGAGGTGTGGCCCTCCATGTACTCGCCCGCCGCGCGTCCCTCCAGGCAGCGGGCGGCGCCGGCGAAGAAGCGCAGGTTGTCGGCCATCACCGGCACCTCGTCCTCGAGCACCGCGCTGCGCGGCTTGCCCGCGTCGGCAGCCTCGAGGTCGGCGATCTCCTCGCCCCGCTCCTCGATCAGGTCGGCGATCCGCAGCAGCGCCCGCGCCCGTTCCCCCGGTGGCGTCGCCGCCCAGCCGTCGAACGCATCCTTCGCTGCCGCCACCGCCGCGTCGACGTCGGCCTTGGTCGAAAGTGGCGCCTCGGCGATCGCCTCGCCGCTCGCCGGGTTGACGACGTCCTCGCTACCGCCCTCGACCGGGTCGGCCGCCTTGCCGCCGATCAGGTTCCTCAACTTCGTCCTCTCCGCAATCGCCATCAGCCAAGCCTCCTGAATCGTCTCTCGCTCATCTGAACAAATTTCGCGCTTTGCTCGCTCGCGCTAATCACCACCGGCCATCTCGCTCGCTCGCTCCGCGCTCAAGGCCTCCTCGACCGGCACGCAGGTCGCCCCCACCGCCTCGGCAACCGCCGGGTGGGTGATCTGACCGGCCGCTACGTTGATCCCCGGTCGCAGCCCCGGGTCGCGGCGGATCGCCCCCGCGGCGCCCCGGTCGGCGAGCGCGATCACGTAGGGAAGCGTAGCGTTGGTCAGCGCTTGGGTCGAGCTGATCGGGACAGCCCCGGGCATGTTGGTGACGCAGTAGTGGGTGATCCCGTCGACCGCGAAGGTCGGTTCCCGGTGGGTGGTCGGCCGCGAGGTCTCGAAGCAGCCGCCCTGGTCGATCGCCACGTCGACCATCACGGCGCCGGGCTTCATCAGGGCGAGCTGCTCGCGCCGCACCACGAAGGGCGCCCGGGCGCCGTGGACGAGCACGGCGCCGATCACCAGGTCGGCGCGGGGCAGCATCTCCTCGATCGCCAGCGTGGTCGAATAGACGGTCGAGCAGCGGCCGGCGAAGGCCGGCTCCAGCTCCCGCAGGCGGTCGATCGACTTGTCGTAGACGAACACGTCGGCCTCCATGCCGATTGCGATGAAGGCAGCGTTCATGCCAACCACCCCAGCGCCGATCACCATCACGTTGGCGGCGGCGACGCCGGGCACGCCGCCGAGCAGGATGCCGCGCCCGCCGAGCGGCTTCTCGAGCATGAAGGCGCCGGCCTGGGTGGCGAGCTTGCCGGCGATCTCGCTCATCGGGGCGAGCAGCGGCAGGCGGCCGTGGGCGTCCTCGACCGTCTCGTAGGCGATGCAGGTCGCGCCGGAGCCGCAGAGGCCGCGGGTCTGCTCGGGGTCGGGCGCCAGGTGCAGGTAGGCGAAGAGCAGCCGGCCCGGCTGGAGCATCTCGATCTCGGTCGGCTGGGGCTCCTTCACCTTCAGCACCAGCTCGGCCTCGCCGAACACCGCAGCCGCGTCGGGAGCGATGCGGGCCCCCTGCGCCTCGAATTCGGCGTCGGCGATCGCGCTGCCCTCCCCGGCCTCGGCCTCGACCAGCACGCCGTGCCCGTGCTCGACGATCTCCCGCACTCCGGCGGGGGTGATCGCGACCCGGTACTCGTCCGGCTTGACCTCCCTTGGCACGCCGACGATCACGCGCTCAACAGCTCCCTTGCGCGCAGCGCCAGCCAGAACTCGATCCGGTCGTGGGCGCGCGAGAGGTCGCGCCCGGTCAGCTCTTCGACCCTGCGCATCCGGTAGCGCAGCGTGTGGCGGTGGCAGTACACCTGGCGGGCGGCGCGCTCCCACTGGCCGTTCTGTTCGATGAAGGCCTCCAGCGAGCGCAGCAGCTCGCCGCCGTACTCCTCGTCGCCCTCCTCGATCGGGCCGAGGACGCTGTCGCAGTAGAGCTGCAGCGCCTCGTCATCCTGGATCGAGAGCAGCAGGGTGAAGGCGCCGAGGTCGCGCCACGACGCCACCTCGGACTCACCGTTGTCTTGGGAGAAGGCAGTCGCCTCCAGCGCGCAGCGGGCCTCGTGGAAGGAGTGGCGCAGCTCCTCCGGCGGGGCGGGGCGGCTGGCCGCGGCGCGCACCGAACCGCGCTCTTTGATCAGCGCCCGCCGCGCGTCGAGAGCGAGGTCGACCGGGTCGCGGTCGGCGGCGTCGACGATCGCGCAGAGCAGCTCGCGGCTGCCGCTGGCGTGGGGCGCGACGACCGCCGGGCAGGCGTCGGCGGCGAGCGCCCGCTCCAGCGCCGGCTCGGCGGCCAACGGGTCGTCGAGCTCGAAGACGAGCACCGCCGCCTGGTCGCCGATTCCGAACGGCTCCAGCCGGCGGCGCAGCTCGGAGGGATCGAGGCGGCCACCCAGGGCGCCGGCCAGCACGTCGCCGGCGAGGCGGCGCTCGGTCTCGCGGGCGACGCTGCGCCGCATCAGCTCGAGCGCGACGACGGTGACCGCCTGCTGGAGGATCAGCCGCTCGAAATCGCCGAGCCCGCCGGAGTCGCGGACGATCACCACCCAGGCCTGCGGCGGACCCCCGCCCGGCGAGATCACCGGCTGGGCCAGCGCCCGGCCGGCGATCGAGGGGTGGGTGGGGACGAAGGGATGGCCGTCGTCGGTGTGGGCGAGCGCCTCGTCGCGAATCGCCTTGACCGCGTCGGCGGGAAGCTGACGGCGGAAGCCGCGCCCGGCGATCCGCTCTCCGCGGCCGTCGAGGATCGCCACCGTGCCGCCGACCGCGGAGGCGATCGCCGCGATGATCTCCTCGAGGCCACGCTCTTCGAGGACCAGCCGCTCGAGCCGCCGCTGCACGGCGATGCCGCGCTGCAGGACCTCGTACTGCTCGTTGACGAGGCGGGCAAAGGCCTTCTCGGTGATCGCGATGAAGGGCGTCGAGTAGGGCACCTCGAACAGCGGAAAGTCGCACTTGCGCGCCTCCTCGAGCAGCGCTTTCGGCAGCTTCTTGTGGCTGAAGCCGGTGCCGAAGCCGAGCCCGGCGAGGTTGTACTGGGCGAGCAGGCGGATGTAGGAGCGCTGCTTGGCGGGGCTGTCGAGCGGGATGCCGGTGGTCAGCATCAGCTCGCCGCCGGAGAGCCACGGGGTCGGGTCCTCGAGCTCGGAGATGTGGACCCAGCGAACCGGTGCCTCCGCCGTGTCGGCCCCCGCCGCTAGGTCGAGGCCGAGCTCGTCGAGCAGGCTCTGGACGGTGAGCATCGGCAGGCCTATCTTCGGATCCGCTCCCAGGCGTCGGAGAGCACGTCGCGCAGCACGTCGTGGATCTCTGCGAACTGCTCGCTGTCGGCGATCAGCGGCGGCGCAAGCTGGATCACCGGGTCGCCGCGATCGTCGGCTCGGCAGATCAGCCCGCGACGGTAGAGCTCGCCCGAGAGGAAGCCACGCAGCAAGTCCTCGGCCTCCTCGTCGCCGAAGCCCTCCTTGGTCTCCTTGTCCTTGACCAGCTCGATCGCCTGGAAGAAGCCGGCGCCGCGCACGTCGCCGACTATCGGTAGGTCGTGCAGGGTCTCGAGCATCTGGCGGAACTCGGCCTCCTTGGCGAGCACGTGCCCGCAGAGATCCTCCCGCTCGAAGACGTCGAGGTTGGCCATCGCGATCGCCGAGGCGACCGGATGGCCGGCGAAGGTGAAGCCGTGGGCGAAGGAGACGTCACCCTGCATGAACGGCTCGGCGATCGCGTCGGAGGCGATCACCGCGCCCATCGGCGCGTAGGCCGAGGTCAGCGCCTTCGCCACGGTGATCAGGTCGGGGACGTAGCCGAACCGTTCGCAGCCGAGCCAGTGGCCGAGCCGCCCCCAGGCGCAGATCACCTCGTCGGAGATCATCAGGACGTCGTAGCGGTCGCAGATCTCTCGCACCCGCTGGAAGTAGCCGTCGGGCGGGACGAAGCAGCCGCCCGCATTCTGGACCGGCTCGAGGATCACCGCGGCGACCGTCTCCGGTCCCTCGAACTGGATCCGCTCCTCGATCGCCGTCGCCGCCCAGAGCGGATGACGGTCCTCCGGCCAGCGGTAGAGGTTGGTGTTCGGCACGTGGCAGCCACCCGGCGCGAGCGGCTCGAACTGGGCGCGCAGATCGGTGATCCCGGTTGCCGAGAGGGCGCCGAGCGAGGTGCCGTGGTAGGCGATCTCACGGGCGATCACCTTGTGCTTCTGGCCCTTGCCGCGTATGCGGTGGTAGTTGCGAGCCAGCTTCAGCGCCGACTCGACCGCCTCCGAGCCGCCCGAGGTGAAGAAGACGCGGTTGAGGTCACCGGGCGCGAGCGAGGCGATCCGCGCCGCCAGCTCGATCGCCCGCGGGTGGGCGTAACTCCACAGCGTGTAGAAGTCGAGCTCCGCGACCTGGCGGGCGGCCGCCTCGCCCAGCTCGGTGCGGCCGTGGCCGGCGTTGACGCAGAACAGGGCCGAGAGGCCGTCGAGGTAGCGGTTGCCGTGCTCGTCGTAGACGTAACAGCCGTCGCCGCGGACGATGATCGGAATCTCCTGGTCGCGGCTGTAGGACCCCATCCGCGAGAAGTGCATCCAGAGGTGACGCATCGCCTGCTCCTGGAGCTCGGCGCCAGCCGCTCTGGTGGTCTGCGGGGCAATGGCCATGCGATCCGTCTCCTCTCTTGGCTACGACGTTCTGGACAACGCTAGAGCCGATATGGCCGCTGTGCAATGGTCATCGAGTCGAGGACTTGGCAGTGCCATGTACAGACTGTATAAGTACCGAGCCTGAATTTGTGCCCTCGCCACTTGTAAAGGCTCCGGCTTGGACATACCGTCTTGGAGGTCAGCTCCATCTGGGCACGACTCCCGCGCTACGAGGAGGAGGATGGAAGAAGCCACGGTTCCGAGCGTCGAGCTTCACCGAGTCACCAAGCGATTCGACCAGCTGGTGGCCGTGGACGACGTCAGCCTGGAGCTAGCCGGAGGCGAGTTCTTCACCCTGCTCGGGCCGAGCGGCTGCGGCAAGACGACGACGCTGCGGATGCTCGCCGGCTTCGAGCGGCCGAGCGCGGGGCAGATCCGGATCGAGGGTGCCGACGTGGCCGACCTGCCGCCGCACAGGCGCCCCACCAACACGGTCTTCCAGAGCTACGCGCTCTTCCCCCATCTCAGCGTCGAGGACAACGTCGGCTTCGGCCTGCGGCGCAAGCGAGTGCCGAAGGAGGAGCTGCGCCGGCGGGTGGGGGCCGAGCTGGACCGAGTCGGCCTCGCCGCCGAGGCGAAGCGGCGACCGGCGCAGCTCTCCGGCGGCATGCAGCAGCGGGTGGCGCTGGCGCGGGCGCTGGTCAACCTGCCGAAGGTGCTGCTGCTCGACGAGCCGCTCGGAGCGCTTGACCTGAAGCTGCGCAAGGGCCTGCAAGTCGAACTGAAGAAGATCCAGCGCGAGGTGGGGATCACCTTCGTCTACGTCACCCACGACCAGGAGGAGGCGCTGACGATGAGCGACCGGATCGCGGTGATGAACCGCGGCCGGGTCGAGCAGGTCGGCGACCCCGAGCAGGTCTACGAACATCCCGCCACCACCTTCGTCGCCGGCTTCATCGGCGTCTCCAACCTGATGCCGGCGACGGTGAGCGGGCCGCGCGAGGTGCGGCTCGAGGGCGGCCAGACCGTCGCCGCCGACGCCGGCGGCTTCTCGGTGGGCGAGCGCTGCCACGCGGTGGTGCGCCCGGAGAAGCTGCGGGTTGAGACCGTCGCCCCCGGCGCCGCCGGGGCCCCAGCCGCGAACGGGGAGCCGCAGGTCGAGGGGATCGTCGAGAGCTCGCTCTACCTGGGCACCGCGACCCAGATCGCGGTCGACCTCGGCGGTGGGGTGCGGATGACGGTACTCGTCCCCAACGCCGACGAGGCGCGGCGGCAGCGGCTGCCGGGCGGCGGGGCGCGGGTGACGCTGAGCTGGGAGCCCGAGCACATGCACTTGGTACGCGAGTCGCCAGATGGCGGCGCGAGCGGGGCCGGCCCCGAAGCGGGCGCGGCGGGAACGGCGGAGCTGGAAACGACGACGAGAGGGTGAGTGATATGGGCAGCCGCAAATCAAGCAAGGGAGCGACGGCGGCGATCGCCGCGGCGGCGGGGGCGCTGGTCCTGGCGCTGGGCCTGGCGGCCTGCGGCGGCGGGGGCGGTGAAGCCGGGACGGTGACGCTGGAAGGCAAGCCGTCCGGCAACGTGACGATCTCCAACTGGCCCCTCTACATCGACCCCGGGAAGAACGGCACTGTCGCCAACTTCGAAAAGGCCACCGGGATCAAGGTCAAGTACATCGAGGACATCAACTCGAACGACGAATTCTTCGGCAAGGTCCAGCCGCTGCTCGAACAGGGGGAATCGGGCGGCCGCAGCCTCTTCGTCGTCACCGACTGGATGGCAGCCAAGATGCACGACCTCGGCTACCTGCAGACCGTCGACAAGTCGGGCCTTCCCAATGTCGAAGCGAACCTCTCCAAGTCGCTGCGCCACCCGAGCTTCGATCCGAACCGCGAATTCAGCGTGCCCTGGCAAAGCGGGTTGGGCGGGTTGATCGTCCGCACCGACCTGGCGCCGGAAGTGCGCTCGATCTGCGACCTGTTCGACCCCAAGTACAAGGGCAAGGTCGACTTCCTCAACGAATACATCGAAACCGTCCCGCTGGTGATGGCCTGCATGGGCATCGATCCCGACACCGCATCGGAAGCGGACTGGATGAAAGCGATCGACAAAATCAACGGCGCGGTCGAATCGGGGCAGATCCGCCGCTTCACCGGCAACGACTACGCGCGCGACCTGACCAGCGGCGACGCCGTCGCGGTGATCGGCTGGTCGGGCGACGCGGTGCAGCTCCAGGCCGATAACCCGAACATCGAATTCCGGATGCCGACCCAGGGTTGCAGCCTCTGGTCGGACAACATGGTGATCCCGGTCGGCGCACCGAATCCGACCGCGGCCGAGGCGTGGATGAACTACGTCTACGAGCCGGAGGTGCAGGCCAACATCGCCGAATACGTGAACTATGTGACGCCGGTGGAAGGGGTGAAACCGATCCTCGAAAAGCGTGAACCCGAACTGGCGAAGAACCCACTGATCTTCCCCACCGCCCAGTTCACCAAGGGCTGCTTCACCCAGCCGAAGCTCTCCGCCGAAGAAACGCAGAACATCACGCGGGCATTTGACGCAGTCTTGACCGGCTGAGATGGCCGCACGCCGCCGGATCGTCCCCTACTTCCTGCTCGGACCGGGGACGATCTGGCTGGTCCTATTCTTCGTCGTGCCCCTCTTCTACATGGGGTACCTCTCGCTCGAGTCCGGGGTGGTCGGCAGCCTCAGCTTCACCTGGGACTGGGGCAACTACTCGGACGCGCTGTCGCTCTACGACACCCAGTTCGCGCGCTCCTTCCTCTACGCCGGGGCGGCGACCCTGATCGCGCTGGTCGCCTCCTACCCGCTCGCCTACACGATCGCCTTCCGGGCCGGCAAGTGGCGCAACGTGCTGCTGTTCGCGGTCGTCGCGCCGTTCTTCACCACCTACCTGATCCGCACCCTGGCTTGGGAGACGATCCTCTCCGATCAGAGCCCGGTGGTCGATGCTCTGCGCTTCATCGGGCTGGTGCCGCAGAACGGTCACCTGCTGGCGACCGGCAGCGCCGTGATCGCCGGCCTCACCTACAACTTCCTGCCCTTCATGCTGCTGCCGATCTACGCCAGTCTCGAGCAGCTCGACGAGCGGCTGATCGAGGCGGCGAAGGACCTCTACGCCTCCTCACGGGCAGCCTTCTGGCGGGTGACGCTGCCGCTCTCCGCGCCGGGGATCGTCGCCGGCACCCTGCTCACCTTCATCCCCGCCGTCGGCGACTACATCAACGCCCAGTTCCTCGGCAGCGCCGGCAACCAGATGATCGGCAACGTGATCCAGTCGCTGTACAAGACGCAGCTCGACTACCCGGCCGCGGCCGCTCTCTCCTTCGTGCTGATGGCGCTGATCATGATCGCCGTGGTGATCTACATCCGCTTCGCCGGCTCGCAGGCACTGATGGGCGAGGAGGCGAAATAGGTGAGCGACGCCTGGCGCTGGCTGCGCGAGCACGCGGTGAACATCGTCGCCGGGCTCGTCGTCGCCTACATGCTGATCCCGATCGCGGTCATCTTCGTCTTCTCCTTCAACGACCCGGCCGGCAAGTACAACTTCACCTGGGTTGGCTTCACCCTGCAGCACTGGGGCAACGCCTTCGGGCTGCCGGACCTCAATCGGCGCTCTTCACCAGCCTCAAGCTGGCGGTGCTGGCGACGGTCATCTCCACCGCGATCGGGACGCTGATGGCGCTCGGCCTGGTCCGCCACCAGTTCTTCGGGCGCCGCGCCGCGAACTTCCTGATCGTGATCCCGATGGCGACGCCGGAGATCGTCATGGGGGCGGCCCTGCTCTCCTTCTTCCTGATCCTCAACGCGCCGCCGCTCGGCTTTCAGACGCTGCTGATCGCCCACG
>CAVSRD010000007.1:0-283840 GCA_963730315.1 uncultured Solirubrobacterales bacterium
GGGGTGGCTCAAGGTGGATTCCTCCTCGTCGGCGATCCCGCCGCGGCGAGACCGATTTGTCGAGACGCCCCCGATCGGACAACGCTAGCCTCGTCTGCCCGGCTCCCCTGAGACGCGAGCCACTATAGGCAAGTCGACTTGAGATCCAAAATAGATCTGCCATACTAAGACTCAGATTTTTGGAGTCCATCGAAATGGACTCGTTCAACCAGTCAAGAGACAGACGACCTCTGGAGGTACTGAAGAAGTGGGCAAGACGATCGGCATCGACCTTGGCACGACCAACTCCTGCGTCGCCGTGATGGAGGGCGGCGAGCCGACCGTGCTCGAGAACGCCGAGGGCGGCCGCACGACCCCCTCGGTCGTCGCCTTCACCGACTCCGGCGACCGCCTCGTCGGCACGGTCGCCAAACGCCAGGCGGTGATGAACCCCGAGAACACGATCTTCTCGATCAAGCGCTTCATGGGCCGCAAGGAGGCCGAGGTCAAAGAGGAGGAGACGATCGTCCCCTACAAGGTCGACGCCGGGCCGAACGGCGACGTGCGGGTCGAGGCGCAGGACAAGCAGTACAGCCCGCCCGAGATCAGCGCGATGATCCTCCAGAAGCTGAAGACCGACGCCGAAGCGAAGCTCGGCGAATCGGTCGACAGCGCGGTGATCACCGTCCCCGCCTACTTCAACGACGACCAGCGGCAGGCGACCAAGGACGCCGGCAAGATCGCCGGGCTCGACGTGAAGCGGATCATCAACGAGCCGACCGCCGCCTCGCTCGCCTACGGCCTCGAGAAGGAGAAAGCCGACCAGACGATCCTCGTCTTCGACCTCGGCGGCGGCACCTTCGACGTCTCGGTGCTGGAAATCGGCGACGGCGTCTTCGAGGTGAAGTCGACCGCCGGCGACAACCACCTCGGCGGCGACAACTGGGACAAGGCGATCGTCGAGTGGCTGGTCGCCGAATTCAAGAAGGACCAGGGGGTCGACCTGGCGGCCGACAAGAACTCGCTGCAGCGCCTCTACGAGGCGGCGGAGAAGGCGAAGATCGAGCTTTCCTCGGCCCAGGAGACGCAGATCAACCTGCCCTTCATCACCGCGGTCGAGGGCCAGCCGAAGCACCTCGACATGAAGCTGTCGCGCTCGAAGCTGAACGAGCTGACCGCCGACCTGCTGGAGCGGGTCGTCGACCCGGTGAAACGGGCGCTGGCCGACGCCGACGCGTCGATCGACCACGTCGTGCTGGTCGGCGGCATGACCCGGATGCCGGCGGTGCGCGACAAGGTCAAGGAGCTGACCGACAAGGACCCGCACCAGGGCGTCAACCCCGACGAGGTGGTGGCGGTCGGCGCCGCGATCCAGGCCGGCGTGCTGGGCGGCGAGGTCAAAGACGTGCTGCTGCTCGACGTCACCCCGCTGACCCTCGGGATCGAGACCAAAGGCGGCGTGATGACGAGGCTGATCGAGCGCAACACGACGATCCCGACCAAGAAGTCGGAGATCTTCTCGACCGCCGACGACAACCAGCCCTCGGTGGAGATCCACGTGCTGCAGGGCGAGCGCGAGATGGCGAGCGGCAACAAGAGCCTCGGCAAGTTCCAGCTGACCGGCATCCCGCCGGCGCCCCGCGGCCTGCCGCAGATCGAGGTCACCTTCGACATCGACGCCAACGGCATCATCCACGTCACCGCCAAGGACCTCGGCACCGAGAAAGAGCAGAAAATCGAGATCAAATCGGGCTCCGGCCTCTCCGAGGAGGAGATCAAGAGCATGGTCTCCGACGCCGAGGCGCACGCCGAGGAGGACCGCAAGCAGCGCGAGCTGGCGGAGGCCCGCAACGTCGCCGAGAACGCCGCCTACCAGGCGGAGAAAGCGCTGGAGGAGGCGGGCGACAAAGTCGACTCCGGCGACAAGGAGGCGGCCGAGGCGGCGATCAAGGAGGTGCGCGAGTCGCTCGAGTCCGGCAGCGTCGAGGAGGTCAACGCGAAGACCGAGGCGCTGACCGCGGCGATGACCAAGGTCTCCGAGCAGATCTACGCGGCCGCGCAGGAGCAGGCGGCGGCGTCCGAAGACGGGGCCTCGGCCGAGGGCTCCTCCGCCGACGAGGAGGAGGTCGTCGACGCCGAGGTGGTCGACGAGGGCGACGAGTCGTGAGGCCCGATGAGACGGGACGAGCCCCGGCCCGGGCGAGCGCTCCGGCCCGCGGGTCCTGTCGGCGCAGGGGACCCACCTCCGCGGCCGTCGGCGCGGTCAGCTGCAGAGCTTCCTCGGGGGAGGTCCCCCCTACGCCGCCACCCCGACGGAAGGACGCCAGTCGGAGAAGGATCGCCCGGAGGATCCTCGAGCCGAGGTCGAGCACGACCTCGACGCGCTGCTGACATGCAGCGGGAGCGGGACGAGTACCTCGACCTCGCGAAGCGGACGAAAGCCGACTTCGAGAACTACCGGAAGCGGATGGGCGCCGAGGTGCAGGCGGCGGTCGGGCGGGGGAAAGCGGAGCTGGTCCGGCGCAGGTCGTGCCGGTGCTCGACGACCTGGAGCGGGCCATCCAGGCGGCGGGGCTCGACCCGGACGGCGACTCGCCGGACGGGCTCGCGCACGGCGTGCTGCTCGTCTTCCGCAGCCTGCGGGAGGCGCTGACGCGCAACGGGATCGAGCCCGTCGATCCGCAGGGCGAGAAGTTCGACCCCCACCTGCACGAGGCGCTCTCGACCGCATCCCGCCGACGGCGCCGAGTCCGGCACCGTGGTCGAGGTGGTGCAGAAGGGCTACCGGCTCGGCGACCAGCTGGTGCGGCCGGCCCGCGTCGTGGTGGCGGAGTAGGGGGATCCGCTTGGCCGAGGACCTGTACAAAGTCCTCGGAGTCTCGAAGGGGGCTTCGGACGAGGAGATCAAGAAGGCCTACCGGAAGCTGGCCCGCAAATACCACCCGGACCGCAACCCGGACGACGCCGACGGCGGAGGAGAAGTTCAAGCAGGTCCAGGGCGCCTACGACACGCTCTCCGATCCGGAGAAGCGCCAGCAGTACGACCAGGGCGGGATGTTCGGCGGCTTCGGCGGCGGCGCCGGGGGCCGCGGCGGCGCCCCCTTCGGCGGCATGGAAGGAGGCGGCTTCGCGGGCGACTTCGGCGACATCCTCTCCAACCTGTTCAGCCGCGGCGGCGGTCGGGCGCAGCCCCAGCAGCAGCGCGGCCGCGACCTCGAAACCGAGGTCAGCCTCAGCTTCGACCAGGCGGTGAACGGCGCCCAGATCAGCGTCAGCGTGCCGAAGGAGGAACGCTGCCCCACCTGCCACGGCAGCGGCGCCAAGCCGGGCACCGGCCCGGTCACCTGCCCGCGCTGCGAAGGCCGCGGCATCGACGCCCAGAGCCAGGGCTTCTTCTCGATCAGCCAGCCCTGCCCGCAGTGCGGCGGCGCCGGCCAGATCGTCGAGGACCCCTGCCCGGCCTGCGGCGGCTCCGGCCTCACCCGCCAGACCAAGCGCTACAGGGTGAACATCCCGGCCGGGGTCCGGGACGGCGCCCGCATCCGCCTCGCCGGCAAGGGCGAGGCGGGGCCGCGCGGCGGCCCCCCCGGCGACCTCTTCGTCGTCACCCGGGTCGCCGCCTCGCCGGTCTTCAGGCGGCTCGACGGCGGCAACCTCGAGGTGACGGTGCCGATCACGGTCGCCGAGGCGCTGCAGGGGGCGACGATCGAGGTGCCGACCCTGGACGGCAGCAAGAAGATCAAGGTGCCGGCCGGGACCAGGCACGGGACGATCCAGCGGCTGCGCGGCGAGGGGCCGCCGAAGCCGCGCGGCAAGGGCCGCGGCGACATCCGCTACCGGCTCGAGATCGAGATGCCGAAGGAGCTGAGCGACGAGCAGCGCGAGGCGGTCGAGAAGCTGGCCGAGACGCTGAACGGCTCCGACCCGCGCGCCGAGCTGCTGCGGAGGCGGGCGATGACTCGCCGTGCGCTATGCGAGCGCCGCAACGGGCGGGGCTCAGCCGCGGCGCGGTCGGCACGGATCGAAGCCTCGATCGACGCCGAGCGCGGCGTCTACATGATCTCGGTCGCCGCCGAACTCGCCCACATGCACCCGCAGACGCTGCGGATGTACGAGGCGCGCGGCCTGATCGAGCCGCAGCGCTCGCCGAAGAACACCCGCCTCTACTCGCAGCGCGACGTCGAACGCCTGCGCCGCATCCAGCGGATGACCTCCGAGCAGGGCCTCAACCTGGCCGGGGTTGGGGCGCTGCTGAAGATGGAGGAGCGAGTCGAGAAGATGAGGGGCGAGCTGGAGCGGATGCGCCGGCGCGCCGCGGAGCTCGAAGGCCGGATCTCGAAGGAGAGGGGAAGCTGATGCAGCCGGACCGGTTCACCGTCAAGTCCCAGGAAGCCGTCGCCGCGGCGCAGCAGCTCGCCTCGCAGCGGCGCAACCCCGAGGTCGCCCCTCCCCACCTGCTGATCGCCCTGCTCGACCAGGCCGACGGGCTGGTCGTGCCGATCCTGCAGAAGCTCGGCGCCGACCTGACCGCGATCGGGACGCAGGCGAACGAGGCGGCCGACGCCCTGCCGACGGTGGGCGGCGAGCAGCCGGAGGCGCGACCCTCCTCGGCGCTGGTCAGCGTCCTCCAGCAGGCCGAGAGCGAGATGGCCAAGCTCGGCGACGAGTACATCTCGACCGAGCACATCCTCCTGGCGCTGACCGACAAGGGCTCGGGCGTCGCCGACATCCTCCCCGATCGCGGCTCGCTGGAAAAGGCGGTCGCCGAGGTGCGCGGCCCGCACAAGGTCACCTCGCCGAACCCGGAGGACAGCGTCCAGGCGCTGGAGAAATTCGGCCGCGACCTGACCGCCGAGGCGGAGGCGGGGAAGCTCGACCCGGTGATCGGCCGCGACGAGGAGATCCGCCGGGTGATCCAGGTGCTCTCCCGCCGCACCAAGAACAACCCGGTGCTGATCGGCGACCCCGGGGTCGGCAAGACGGCGATCGTCGAGGGGCTGGCGCAGCGGATCGTCGACGGCGACGTGCCGGAGAGCCTGCGCGACCGCCGCGTGATCGCGCTCGACATCGGCTCGCTGCTGGCCGGCTCGAAATACCGCGGCGAGTTCGAGGAGCGGCTGAAAGCGGTGCTCTCCGAGGTGCAGGACGCGGAGGGGCAGATCGTCCTCTTCCTCGACGAGCTGCACACGATCGTCGGCGCCGGCGCGGCCGAGGGCGCGGTCGACGCCGCCAACCTGCTGAAGCCGATGCTGGCCCGCGGCGAGCTGCGCGCGGTCGGGGCGACGACGCTCGACGAGTACCGCAAGCACGTCGAGAAGGACGCGGCCCTGGAGCGGCGCTTCCAGCCGGTCTACGTGGGCGAGCCCGACATCGCCGACACGATCGCGATCCTGCGCGGGCTGAAGGAGCGCTACGAGGTCCACCACGGGGTGCGGATCGCCGACTCGGCGATCGTCGCCGCGGCCACCCTCTCGGAGCGCTACATCGCCGACCGCTTCCTGCCCGACAAGGCGATCGACCTGATCGACGAGTCGGCCTCGCGGCTGAAGATCGAGATCGACTCGATGCCGACCGAGATCGACGAGGTCGAACGCCGCGTGCAGCAGCTGGAGATCGAGCGCGAGGCGCTGAAGAAAGAGAGCGACGAGGCCTCGCAGGCGCGCCTCGAGGCGCTCGAGGCCGAGCTGGCCGAGCTGCGCGAGAGCTCCGGCGAGATGAAAGCGCGCTGGCAGAACGAGAAGGAGGCGATCGAGGCGATCAAGACGGCGAAGGCGCGGCTCGAGGAGGCTGGCCGCGAGGCCGAGCGGGCGGAGCGGGCCGCCGACCTGGAGGGCGCGGCGAAGCTGCGCTACGGCGAGATCCCGGAGCTGGAGAAGACCGTCGCCGAGCAGGAGGAGCGGCTGGCCGAGCTGCACGCCGAGAGCGGCTCGATGCTCGACCGAGGAGGTGACCGAGGAGGACGTCGCCCAGGTGGTCGCCAAATGGACCGGGATCCCGGTCAGCCGACTGATGGAGGGCGAGGTCGAGAAGCTGGTCCACATGGAGGAACGCCTGCACGAGCGGGTGATCGGCCAGGACGAGGCGATCGCCGCCGTCTCCAACGCGCTGCGCCGCTCCCGCGCCGGGCTCTCCGACCCCGACCGGCCGATCGGCTCCTTCCTCTTCCTCGGCCCGACCGGGGTCGGCAAGACCGAGCTGGCAAAGGCGCTGGCCGAGTTCATGTTCGACTCCGAACAGGCGATCGTCCGGCTCGACATGTCCGAGTACATGGAGAAGCACACGGTGGCGCGACTGATCGGCGCGCCGCCCGGCTACGTCGGCTACGAGGAGGGCGGGCAACTGACCGAGGCGGTGCGGCGGCGCCCCTACGCGGTGGTGCTGCTCGACGAGATCGAGAAGGCCCACCCGGACGTCTTCAACACGCTCCTGCAGATCATGGACGACGGGCGGTTGACCGACGGCCAAGGACGGACCGTGAGCTTCACCAACACGGTGCTGATCATGACCTCCAACGTGGGCAGCGACCGGATCGTCGCCGAGTCGGTCGACGAGAAGATCCGCGAGCAGATCGAAGAGGTGCTCGCGGCGACCTTCAAGCCGGAGTTCCTCAACCGGATCGACGACACGGTGATCTTCCACCGGCTCTCCAAGGCCGACATCGGCCGCATCGTCGAGCTGCAGGTGAACCAACTCATCGGCCGGGTCCGCGAGCGCGGCATCGAGGTCGAGCTGACCGACGACGCGCGGACGCTGCTCGGCAACCTCGGCTACGACCCGACCTACGGCGCCCGGCCGCTGAAGCGGGTGATCCAGAAGCAGCTTGTCGACAGGCTGGCGCTGAAGATCCTCGAGGGCGAGTTCGGCGAGGGCGACACGGTGAAGGTCGACGCCGCCGACGGCGAGCTTGTCTTCGAGAAGGCCGCCGAGGCTGCGGCGGCGGCCGCCTAGCCGGCCCGACCACCGCCGACTCGTTTAGGTACGGCTCAAATTTAGCCTGTTGAGTAGAGCTGGTCGGTCCAGCTGGGAATCGCAATTCAGGGAGCGATACTTCAGGAATGACGAGCAGATTCCGACATACGCTTGCACGGGCTTCGAACAGATGTTGAGACGACGCCAGATCACCGCCGAGTCGAGCGCACGCTGGCTGCGCTCGTTGTTGGCTGCCGCGGCAGGGGCGCTGCGCCGCGTCACCCGGGCCGCCGAGGACGGGATCTGGCGAGGGATCGCTCGGCTCGCGGACGTCGCCGACGTCGCCCGCTGGCCCTTCGAACGGCTCGCCTGGACGGCAGAGCGGCGGCTCCTGTGGCCGCTGCGCGAGCGCGCCGCCGGCTGGGACCCTCCGCGGCGCACAGCCGGGGCGGGAGCGCTCGTCGCGGTGGCGGCCGGGGCAAGTCTGATCGGGATCCTCCTCGCCCGAGGGGGCGGCGAGGCCACGCCCCCGCAGGTGGCTGTGCCGACCCGGGTGGCGCTCGCGACGAAGCCGCCGAAGGCAGCGCCGCAGGAGCCGAAGGGCCCGGCTCTGCAGGGCGCCCAGCCCTCGTTCGGGGTCGGCGGGGGAGTCGGCGTGGCGGGGAACGCGAGCAGTCGGTCGGGTGACGCGGTCGACACAGGCAGCGCCGCGCCGGATGCGGGTACGGCGCCGGAAGGCGGCGGCGACGCGACCGCCGGAGCCGGCGCCGCCGCGACCAGCTCGAAAGCGAAGCCGGTCCCGGCCGGGCCGGCGGCAATGAAGGTGGCTCGTCGCTTCGCCGAGGCGTTCGTCTTCTACGAGATCGGCAAGCGACCGCAGCGGGCCAAGACCGTGTTCGGCGAGACGGCGACGCCGCAACTCGCCGAAGCGCTTGCCGACCGGCCGCCGCGGCTGCCCGAGAGCGCCAGGGTCCCGAAGGCCAGGGTGGTCAACCTGGTGCCCGGGCCGCGCCTCGGCAGGGCCTACACGGTGAGCGTCTCGCTCCTGCGGCTCGGGCTGACCAGCGAGCTGCGCATCAGCCTGCAGCACAGCAAGGCCGACGGCTGGAAGGTGTCGGAAATCCTCGGCTGAGCGAGATGGGGCGCTTTCGCTACACCCTGGCAGCAGCGGCGATCGGCGCCACCCTGACGGCGTCGAGCGCCGCGGCGGACGAAGCGCCGTCGTCGTCCTCCCCGTCGACGCCGGCGGTCGAACCCTCGTCGCCCGCGCCGGCGAGCACGACGGAGGTCCCCGCTCCGGTCTCGCCCGGCCTGCAGGAGGGCACGTCGATCACCGCTCCCCCGGCCGTCTCGCGCGAACCGGAGGCGCCGCAGCAGTCCGGCGGCACCGCGGCGAAGCCGCAGCGCGAAGCGCGCGAACCGGAAGCCGAATCCCCCTCCACCGGCGCCACCTCGGCGACCGCGCCGCCGGCCCAGACCTTCACGGTCCCCTCGATCCCCGGCTCGAGCTGCGCCGCCGCCGGGGTGCCGCAGGTGCTGATCCCGATCTATCAGCGGGCCGCCGTCGCCTACGGCCTCGGGCCGCAAGGGCCGGCGGTGCTGGCCGGGATCAACGAGGTGGAGACTGCCTTCGGCACCAACCTCAACGTCTCCTCGGCGGGCGCGATCGGCTGGATGCAGTTCATGCCGGGAACCTGGGCCGGCTACGGGGTCGATGCCAACGGCGACGGCGTCAAGGACCCCTACAACCCCGAAGACGCGATCTTCGCCGCTGCCAGCTACCTGCGCGCCGCCGGGATGCCGGCCGACACCTACGGCGCGATCTACGCCTACAACCACGCCGACTGGTATGTGGCCGAGGTGCTGGCCAACGCGAACTGCTACGCACCGCAGCTCGGCGGCAGCACCGGCGCCCTAATCGCGGCGCCGCGGCTCCAGGCGCTGAGCTGCCGGCCCGCCGGGCCCTGGCGCCGAAAGATCCCCGCCGAGTACCTCGAAGCCTTCGAGAACGCCGCCGCCCGCTACGACCTCGGCCGCCGCGGCGTCTGGGCGCTGGCGGCGATCGCCCGCCTCGAGTCGGACTTTGGCCGCGGGATGAGCAAGCGACATCTCAACCACGCCGGGCCGCTCGGGCTCCAACCCAGCGAGTGGCGGCGCTACGCCATCGACGGCGACGAAGACGGCCACATCCGCCACGCCGACCCTGCCGACTCGGCGGCCACCCTGGCGCGGCTGATCTGGTCGCGCGGCAGCCTCCGGGCCGGCGTCTTCGCCCACAACCAGGCAGCCTGGTACGTGCAGGCCGTGCTCGGCGAAGCCCGGCAGATGGGGGGCGCCTGCCACGTCCGCTACGTGGACTGGTCGGTCGCCCTCCCCGCGGCCGGCGGCAGCTACGTCAACCCGTTCGGGCTCAGCGGCGACCTGGTCACCGGGCGGATCGACCAGGGCGTCGACTTCACCGGCAGCGGCCCGATCGTCGCGATCGGCAGGGCCCTGGTGCTCCAGGTGGGCGCCCCCGGCTGGCCGGAAGGCGGCGGCGTCCTCTACCAGCTTCTCGACGGGCCGCTGAAAGGCCAGTCGGTCTTCGTCTACGAGGGCGTCGACGCGACCGTGCAGCCGGGACAGGTCGTCGACGCCGGGCAGCAGCTGGCGACCTTCCGCCCGGGCGGCTCGATCGAGATCGGCTTCGCCGACAGCTCCGGGGTGCCGCTCAGCCACGACGAATACTTCGAGGGCAAGGTCACGCGGTCGGGCCTCGAGATGTTCTCGCTGCTGCAGACGCTCGGCGTGTAGCGCGCGGTGGACAGGCCGGCCTGATTCCCGTGACGCCGGACGTTGGGTGTGTCCCTCCCGCTTGCCGGGTCTCCGCCTTCCCCATGCCGCCTGCATGACGTAGGCTCGAATCCCCGCCGAGAGGAGAGACGATGCCTACCTATGTGATGCTGACGAATCTCACCGCCGACGGCGTCCGCACCCTGAAGAACAACCCGGGACGGGTCGCCGAGGTGAACAAAGAGGTCGAGCAGATCGGCGCCAGCGTGCAGGCGCAGTACGCGACGCTCGGTCAGTACGACTTCGTGACCATCGTCGAGGCGCCCGACGAGCAGACGATGGCCAAGGTCTCGGTCGAGCTGGGCTCGCGCGGGACGATGACCAGCCAGACGCTGACCGCGATGCCGGCCGACCAGCTCGCCGACGCCCTCTAGGCGCTGGGGGAGGCGCTTGAGGGTCCTGGTCGTAGGAGGCGGTGGGCGCGAGCACGCGATCGTGCGGGCGCTGGCGCGCTCCTCCCGCTCCCCGGAGCTGCTCTGCGCCCCTGGCAACGCCGGAGTCGCCGCCGACGCCGAGTGCCTGCCGAAGGTGGGGGCGAGCGACGTCGAGGCGATCGTCGCGGCAGCGCGGGAGCGGGCCGTCGACCTGGTCGTGGTCGGGCCCGAGGCGCCGCTGGTCGCCGGTGTCGTCGACGCGCTGGAGACAGCCGGCGTGCCTGCCTTCGGGCCGAGCGGCGCCGCCGCCGAGCTGGAGGGCTCGAAGGCCTTCGCCAAGCGGCTGATGCGGGAGGCGGGGGTGCCGACCGCCGCGCACGTCCTGCTGCGCAGCCGCGAGGAGGCGGTCGAGCACCTCGCCTGCGCCTCCTACCCGGCGGTGCTGAAGGCCGACGGGCTGGCCGCCGGCAAGGGGGTGCTGATCTGCGGCTCGGAGGCAGAGGCGCGCGAGGCCGCCGAGGTCTTCTTCACGGAGCGCCGTTTCGGCGAGACGACGGTCGTGCTGGAGGAGTTCCTCGAGGGCGAGGAGCTCTCCCTGCTCGCCCTCTGCGACGGCGAGAACGTCCTGCCCCTTGCGCCCGCCCAGGACTACAAGCGGATCTTCGACGGCGACGCGGGCCCGAACACCGGCGGGATGGGCAGCTACTCCCCCGTCCCCGGCTTCGGCCCGGCCGAGGTCGAGGAGATCGTCGATGCCGTGCACCGGCCGGTGGTCGCGGCGATGGCGCGCCGCGGCACCCCCTTCCGCGGTGTGCTCTACGCGGGGCTGATGGTCGGCGCCGCGGGACCGAAGGTGCTGGAGTTCAACGTCCGCTTCGGCGACCCCGAGACGCAGGCCGTGCTCGCCCGGCTGCGCTCCGACCTGGTCGACCTCTGCCTGGCGGCGCGCGAGCCGGGCGGGCTGTCCGGCGCCGAGGCCGAGTTCGGCGACGAGTGGGCGGTGACCCTGGTGCTGGCCTCGGCCGGCTACCCGGAGTCCTCCTCGAAGGGCGACGCGATCCACGGCCTCGCGGAAGCGGCGGAGCTGGCCGAGGTGACCCACGCCGGCACGGCCGAGCGCGACGGCGAGATCGTCACCGCGGGCGGCCGGGTGCTCAACGTCACCGCCCTCGGGACGACGCCGGCCGAGGCCCGCGATCGCGCGTACGATGCGGCGCGCCGGATCGACTTCGATGGAATGCAGCTCCGCTCCGACATCGCCGCCCGCGCGGTCGAGCGGGTACCCACCTAGAACGGAGAGAGGAAGAGATGAGCGAGATCTCAGAGGAGCCGCAGCCGGCCGGGCCGGGCCAGCCCGTCGCGATGCCGGCGGTCGAGGAGGCGTTCGAGGAGATCGACGTCGACGAGCCCCACGTCGGGATCATCATGGGCTCGAAGAACGACAAGCCGAAGATGCAGCCGGCCGGTGCCGTCCTGCACGAGGCCGGCGTCCGCTACGAGGTGCGGGTGATGAGCGCGCATCGCGACCCCGAGCTGGTCCGCGAGTACTGCCACAACGCGCGCATGCGGGGGCTCAAGGTGATCATCGCGGGCGCCGGGATGTCGGCGGCGCTGCCCGGCGTCGCCGCCGCCCACACGGACCTGCCGGTGATCGGCGTGCCGATCCTCGGCAAGAGCCTCGGCGGGCTCGACGCGCTGCTCTCCGCGGTGCAGATGCCGCCGGGCGTGCCGGTGGCGTGCGTCGCGGTCGACGGGGCGAAGAATGCCGGCCTGCTGGCGGTGCGCATCCTCACCGCGTGAGCGCGGATAATCCGCACGTGATACCTCGATACACCCGCAGGGAGATCGGCGAGGTCTGGTCCCAGCAGAGGAAGCTGGAGTGCTGGCTGGAGGTCGAGCTGGCCGCCACCGAGGCCTGGGCCGAGGAGGGCGTCGTGCCGGGCGAGGCGGTCGAGGCGGCGCGGGCAGGGGCGGCGTTCACGGTCGAGGCGGTCGAGGAGCGCGAGCGGCTCACCGACCACGACGTCGCCGCCTTCGTCGACGTGGTCGCCGAGTCGGTCGGAGAGCACGGCCGCTGGATCCACTACGGCCTCACCTCCTCCGACGTGCTCGACACCGCGCTGGCGCTGCAGCTGCGCCAGGCGGGAGAGGTCGTGCTGGCGAGCGCACGCGCCTACCGCGACGCGCTGGTCGAGCGGGCGGTGGAGCAGCGCGACACGCTTTGCGTGGGCCGCACCCACGGCGTCCACGCCGAGCCGACCAGCTTCGGCCTGCGCCTCGCCGGCTTCGCCTTCGAGGCCGACCGCAACCTGGCCCGGCTCGCCGACGCCTTCGAGCAGCTGCGCTTCGGCAAGCTCTCCGGCGCGGTCGGCACCTACGCCTCGGTGCCGCCGGCGGTCGAGGCGCGGGTGATGGAGCGGCTCGGGCTGAAGCGCGAGGACGTCGCCACCCAGGTGGTCCCGCGGGACCGTCACGCGGTGCTGACCTCGCGGATCGCGATCGCCGGCGCCGGGCTGGAGCGCTTCGCGACCGAGGTCCGCAACCTGCAGCGCACCGAGCTGCACGAGGTCGAGGAGCCGTTCGGCTCGGGCCAGAAGGGCTCCTCGGCGATGCCCCACAAGCGCAACCCGATCCGCACCGAGCGGATCACCGGCCTGGCCCGGGTGCTGCGCGGCTACGCCCAGACCGGCCTCGAGAACGTCGCCCTCTGGCATGAGCGTGACATCTCGCACTCCGGCGCCGAGCGCGTGATCCTCCCCGACGCGACGACCGGCCTCGACTACATGCAGGCTCTGGCGGCCGGGGTCGCCGGCGAGATGACGATCCGCGCCGACCGGATGCGCGAGAACCTCGAGCTGACCCACGGCGCCCTGTTCAGCCAGCGCGCCCTCACCGCCCTGGTCGAGTCCGGTATGAGCCGCGACGACGCCTACCGCATCGTCCAGGAGAACGCCCAGCGCGCCTGGGACAGCGGCGCCGACTTCCGCGACCTCCTCGCCGAGGCCGCGCCGGACCTCGACCTCGACGCGGTCTTCGACTACGACGCCTACCTCACGCACGTCCCCGAGGTCTTCGAGCGCCTCGAAGCGCTGCGGGACTGACCTCCGGCTCGGGCGTCAGAGGACCTGGCCGTCGAGGAAGCCGGCGATCAGGACGAGCCAGCCGCCGATCTCGGCGGCGATCAAGCCGATCATGAAAGCGTGGGTGCCGACGATCGGGTCGCGGAACTGGTTGTCGGTGTCCCGCCGCCAGCCGTGCACCGCGTAGCCGGCCACGGCGGCGTAGAAGTAGAAGGCCATCGCCCCCGCCGCTACGAGGTTGACGGCGGTGCTCCAGCCGCTCAGCTCGACGAACGTCGCGACCAGCAGCAGGGCGAAGCTGTAGAGGAGCGCCGCCCGGTGCGCGGTGTCGACGTAAGGATGCGCGAGGCCGTCGGCCGCCACAGTCATCTGCCGGTACTTCCAGACGCCGAGCAGCAGGGCAATCAGGAACATCGCCGCCGCGGCGAGCAGGACGGCCTTGGTGTCCCCATCGAGGTCCACCGCCCGATCCTAGGCGACCGCCCGGAGGCGCCGAGCCCGGCAGCGGCGGCCCGGTCGGTAGGCTGCGGGCCGTGATCCTCTACACCTGCGCGCAGAGAAAGACGGGGCCGGCGTTCGCGCATCCGTGTGCGAAGGCCGGGAAGGCGCTCGATGCGGCCGGCTACGAGTACGAGCTGCGCACCGTGGGCGGCTACCGGATGGCGCCCTGGACCTGGGGCAGCCGCGACGCGGACCGAGCCG
Source organism: uncultured Solirubrobacterales bacterium (assembly GCA_963730315.1). GTDB lineage: Bacteria > Actinomycetota > Thermoleophilia > Solirubrobacterales > 70-9 > VRUE01. Next base: position 13,877 of record CAVSRD010000007.1, read on the forward strand.
AGGTCAGGAAGCTGAGCGGCGCCAACGAGGTGCCGATCCTGGTGCTCGACGACGGCGAGGTCGTTGCCGGCTCGAGCACGATCGCCCGCTGGGCGGCGGAGCACCCGCGCGCGAAGAGCCCCGGCTAGGCGGCGACCGGCTCGCGCTGGCGGGCGGGGTGGCGCGCGGTGACGACGACCTGCGTGCCGGCGCGCGGCGAGAGGGTGATGTTGCGGCGGGCGATCCCCTCCGGTGCCGGGTCGGCCTTGTGCAGCTCGCAGCGGCCCAGCACCTCGCGCAGGACGATCCGCATCTCGAACTCCGCGAAGGAGGCGCCGAGGCAGCGGCGCACGCCGCCGCCGAACGGGACCCAGGCGTAGGTGTCGGGACCCTCCTCGAGAAAGCGCTCGGGGCGGAAGGCGAAGGGCTCGGGGTAGACGTCGGCGCGGGTATGGGCGAGCCAGATCGCCGGCGTGACGTCGGTGCCGGCCGGCAGTGTGAGGCCGTCGGCGCTCAGCTCCTTGCCGAGGCGGCGGCCGGCCAGCGGCACGACCGGGCGCAGCCGCAGCGACTCGGTGATCGCCGCCCGCAGGTAGTCCTCCTCCCCCTCCTCCAGCGAGTCGCGCAGGCGGCCCAGCTCGGGCGGGTGGCGGAGCAGCAGGTCGAAGCTCCAGGCGAGCGCCGTCGCGGTCGTCTCGTGGCCGGCGAGCAGCAGGGTCAGCAGCTGGTCGCGCAGCTCGGTGTCGCTCATCGCCTCGCCGTCCTCGAAGCGGGCCAGCATCAGCGCCGAGAGGATGTCGTCTCGCTCCTCGAGGCCGCCGGCGGCGCGGCGCTCGGCGATCTCGGCGTAGAGCAGCTCGTCGACTTCCTTCAGCTGGCCCTCGAATTTCGCCCAGGGCCCGCGGCCGCCGAAGCGGCGGCTGGCGAGGCCGATCAGCTGCGTCCAGGGAGAGGCGGTCTCGGCCAGCACCCGGCTCAGCATCCCGCGCAGCCGCTCCAGCCGCGACCCCTCGCTGACGCCGAAGACGACGCGGAGGATCAGCTCCAGCGTCACCGCCTGCATCCGCGGGTGGATCGCGAACTCCTCGCCGAGCGGCCAGGAGTCGATCTCGGCGTTGACGATCTCGGTGAGGATCGGCTCGTAGGAGCGCATCCGCTCGCCGTGGAAGGGGGGCAGCATCACCTTGCGACGCGCCAGGTGCTCGGCGCCCTCGAGCAGCAGCAGCGAGCGCGAGCCGAGGATCGGCTCGAGGACTATGTTGCGGCCGGGAGGCAGGCCGTGGGCGCGCTCGGTGTACAGCGCCTTGATCGCCGCGGGGTCGGAGATCATCACCATCGGCCGCTCGAAGCCGAGGAACCTGACGCTGAACGAGTCGCCGTAGCGCTCACGGCACTCCTGCAGGAAGGGCAGCGGGCGGAAGCTCCAGCGCAGGGTCTGGACGAGCGGCGACGATCTCGGTTCCGGGGGCAGCAGGGGTTATAGCTTCGCAGACGGCAAGGTGGGTCGGGCACCCCTCCCCCGCCTCGCCGCCAGTTAGCATCGAGCCGGTGCCAACCGCAGTCGCCGATCTGAAGCTTCACTCGTCCGGGAAGGTCAGGGAGATCTACGAGTGGGGCGACGACTTGCTGATGGTCGCCTCCGACCGGATCTCGATCTACGACGTGGTGATGCCGACGCCGATCCCCGACAAGGGGAAGGTGCTGAACCGGATGTCGCTGTTCTGGTTCGAGCTTACCGGCGACATCGTCCCCAACCACCTGATCTCCGACGACGTGCCCGAGGAGGTCGCTGAACGGGCGGTGCGGGTGCGGCGGCTGGAGATGTACCCGGTCGAGTGCGTGGTGCGCGGCTACCTCTCCGGCTCCGGCTGGCGCGAATACAGGGAGAGCGGCGCGGTCTGCGGGATCGAGCTGCCGTCCGGGCTGCTCGAGTCCGACCGGCTGCCGGAGCCGATTTTCACGCCATCGACCAAGGCGGAGATCGGCGACCACGACGAGAACGTGGATTTCGAGCGGGCGGCGGAGATCGTCGGCGACCGGGCGCTGATGGAGGAGCTGGGTCGCATCTCGATCGAGGTCTACTCGCGCGGCGCCGAGCACGCCGCGGAGCGCGGGATCATCCTCGCCGACACCAAGTTCGAGTTCGGCCGGCACGCGGGCGCCGAGATCATCCTCGCCGACGAGGTCCTCACCCCCGACTCCTCGCGCTTCTGGCCGGCCGACCGCTACGAGCCCGGCAGGGCGCAGCCCTCCTTCGACAAGCAGTTCGTCCGCGACTGGGCCGACGCCGCCGGCTGGGACCACCGGCCGCCGGCGCCGGAGCTGCCGCCCGACGTGGTGGAGCAGACGCGGGCGAAGTACGTCGAGGCCTACGAGCGGATCACGGAGCGCGGCTTCTAGTGGCCCGGGCGCGGGTCCTGATCCGGCCGAAGGAGGGGATCCTCGACCCGCAGGGCAAGGCGGTCGAGCGGGCGTTGCCGGCGCTTGGCTTCGAGGGGATCGGGCACGTGCGGATTGGGCGGATGGTCGAGCTGGAGGCGGACGACGCGGAGCGGCTGCCGGAGCTGTGCGAGAAGCTGCTCGCCAACCCGCTGATCGAGGACTTCGAGATAGAGAGCATCGACGGCGGCGGCTGATGCGCTGGGGCGTGCTCCAGTTCCCCGGCTCCTGCGACGAGCGGGACGCCCTGCACGCCTGCGGCCTGAGCGGCGAGGCACGGCTGGTCTGGCACGAGGAGCGCGACCTCAGCGGGGTCGAAGCGGTCGTCGTTCCCGGCGGCTTCTCCTACGGCGACTATCTGCGGGCTGGCGCGATCGCCCGCTTCTCGCCGGCGATGGAGGCGGTGGCCGAGCTGGCGGCGGGGGGTGGGCCGGTGCTGGGGATTTGCAACGGCTTCCAGGTGCTCTGCGAGGCGGGGCTGCTGCCCGGGGCGCTGCTCCTCAACCAGGAGCTGCGCTTCGTCTGCCGCCAGGTCGAGCTGGTCGACGATGCCGGCGAGAGGCTCTCGATCCCGGTCAAGCACGGTGAAGGGCGCTACTGGGCGCCGCAGCCGATGCTCGACGAGATCGAGGCGAAGGGCCAGGTGGCGTTCCGCTACGCGCCCGGGCAGAACCCGAACGGCTCGGCCCGCGACATCGCCGGCGTCGTCAACGAGGCCGGCAATGTGCTCGGCCTGATGCCCCATCCCGAGCACGCGGTCGACCCGCTGACCGGCTCGACCGACGGGCTGCGGGTGTTCGAGTCCATCGCGCGGAGCCTGGCATGACCCCCGCCGGCGCGGACGCGGGAGTGGACGGCGATCCATCCCCGGCCCCTTCGCCGTCCACGGAAGCAGAGCAGCCGGCGGATCATGTTGTGCTGGGCCTCACCGACGCCGAGTACGAGCTGATCTGCGAGCAGCTCGGCCGGCAGCCGAACCGGGTCGAGCTGGCGATGTTCAGCCTGCTCTGGTCCGAGCACTGCGCCTACAAGCACTCGCGCAAGCTGCTGCGGCGGCTGCCGACCGAGGGCGAGCGGGTGGTGATGGGTCCGGGCGAGAACGCGGGCGCGGTCGACGTCGGCGGCGGCTACGCGGTCGCCTTCAAGGTCGAGTCGCACAACCACCCGAGCGCGGTCGAACCGTTCGAGGGAGCGGCGACCGGGGTGGGCGGCATCCTCCGCGACGTCTTCGCGCTCGGCGCGCGGCCGATCGCGATCCTCGACTCGCTGCGCTTCGGGGAGCTCGACTCGGTGCGCTCGCGCCACCTGCTCGACGGCGCGGTGCGCGGGATCGGCCACTACGGCAACTCGATCGGCGTGCCGACGGTCGGCGGCGAGGTCTACTTCGAGGCGCCCTACGAGCACAACTGCCTGGTCAACGCGATGTGCGTCGGGCTGGCCCGGCGGAAGGACATGGTGCGGGCCGCCGCCGCCGGGGTCGGCAACGCGGTCGTCCTGATGGGCGCCTCGACCGGGCGGGACGGGATCGGCGGCGCCTCGGTGCTCGCCTCGGCCGAGCTGGGCGAGGGCGACGAAGCGAAGCGGCCGACCGTGCAGATCGGCGACCCGTTCGAGGAGTCGAAGCTGCTGGAGTGCTGCCTGGAGCTGCTGGAGCGGGGATTGCTGGTCTCGCTGCAGGACCTCGGCGCCGCCGGCCTGACGTCCTCGGCCGGGGAGATGGCCTCGGCCGGCCGGGTGGGGATCGACATAGACGTGAGGAGGGTGCCGCTGCGGGAGACCGACATGGAGCCGTTCGAGATCATGGTCTCCGAGTCGCAGGAGCGGATGCTCGCGGTGGTCGAGCCGGGGAGGGTGGCGGAGGTGCTCGCGACCTGCGAGAGATGGCAAACCGGCGCGGCGGAGATCGGCGCCGTCACCGACCGCGGCCGGCTGCGGGTGCTGCGCGGCGCCGAGACGGTCGGCGACGTGCCGGTCGAGGCGCTGGTCGACGGCTGCCCCCTATACGACCTCAGCCCGGCCGCCCCCGAGGGATGGATCTACGGCAACCGGGCAACGCTGGCCGTCGGCGCCTCGCCGGAGGAGACGCTGCTCGCCCTGCTCGCCTCCCCCAGCGTCGCATCGAAGCGCTGGGCATTCGAGCAGTACGACTCGATCGTCGGCTCGCGCACTGCGCGGCGGCCGGAGAGCGCCGACGCGGCGGTGCTGGCGATTCCCGAGGCCGGCGGCGCGATCGCCGTCTCGATCGACGGCAATGGGCGGCGGGTCGCCTGCGACCCCTACGCGGGGACCGTCGAGGCGGTGCTCGAGTGCGCCCAGAACCTCGCCTGCGCCGGCGCCGAGCCGCTCGGCGTGACCAACTGCCTCAACTTCGGCAACCCGGAGAAGCCGACGCCCGCCTGGCAGCTCGAGGGCGCGGTTGACGGCCTCGCCGACGCCTGCGAGGCGCTCGGCGTCCCGGTCGTCGGCGGCAACGTCTCCCTCTACAACGAGGGCCCGGAGGGCCCGATCTACCCGACCCCGGTGGTGGGGATGGTCGGCGAGCTGGCGGACCCGGGCGGCGCGGCGCCGAGCGGCTTCGCCGGCGAGGGGGAGGCGATCGCCCTGCTCGGGCCGTTCGCCCCCTCGCTGTCCGGCTCGGAGCTGGCGAAGCTGCGCGGCGAGCTGGACACCGGCCTCCCCCGGCCCGAGGTCGCCGCGGTCGCCGCCGCCTGCGGCGCGGTCCGCGAGGCGGTCCGCACCGGGGTGCTCGCCTCCGCCCACGACGTCAGCGACGGCGGCCTCGCCTGCGCGCTGGCCGAGGCGGCGATCGGCGGCGGCGTCGGCTGTCGCGTCGACCTGCAACCGCTGCGCGACCGCGGCTGCTCGCCCGTGGAGACGCTGTTCGGCGAGGGCAGCGGCGGCTTCGTGGTCAGCGGCGAGCGCGAGGCGCTCGAATCGCTCGCCGGCGACGGCGTCGCCGTGCTCATGCTCGGCGAGGTCGGCGGCGAGGCGCTCAAGATCGTCGCCGGCGAGGGCAGCGTCGAGGTCCCGCTCGCGGAGGTCGAGCGCGCCTGGCGCTCGCTGCATGCCCTGGTCGAGTCGGCATAGGCAAGCGGGCTCCGCCTGGACGGTACGGAGGTCCGGCGCTACGCTCAGCAGATCGTCCAGGGCCGGGAACCCGTTCGCAGAAAGGGGGGCGAGTGAGGAAACCGTTCAAAGCAATGCTCGCGGTGACGCTGGGTGCGATGCTTTTTGCCGGCGCGGCGGACGCCGGCAACAGCACGACCTCGGTGCCGCTGCCCCCGCTCGAGGTGCATGCCTCGGCGCAACGCGCCAGCAGGCGCGCTGTCAGCATCCTGGTCACCACGAGCTATCAGGCGAGCGTCCTCGTCTACGGTCAAATCGGCTGGGGCATCAACACCAAGAAGGGGAAGCACGCGCGCCTGATCGTCGCCCTCGACGGCGGCAGGCAGACGGTGTCGCCCGGCCGGGTCGCCATTTTCGAAGTGAAGCTGCCAAGGAGCGTTCTGCGCCGACTTCACCGGCTGACGCCGCGGCAGTCGCTGAAAGCGAGGATCGCGGCTAGTGCGTCCGACGCGTCGGGACGCAAAGCAGTCGACCGGGTCGTGGTCAAGCTGAGGGGGCTCGCAAGGCGGCAGTGAGGCGGCCGGCGAAGGGCGACGAGGCTCGGCTCATCGCACCTCGAACCCGGTCAGGCCCTGCGGCTGCTCGCCGGTGACATCGACGCGCTCCACCGCGGCGCCACGGGGGCCCTCGCGGCAGAACGCGAGCAGCGCCTCGACCGCCTCGGGGTCGCCCTCGAAGACCGCCTCGACCGTGCCGTCGGGCCGGTTGCGGACCCAGCCGGCGACGCCGCGCGCTGCCGCCCGGCGGCGGGTCGTGTCGCGAAAGAAGACCCCCTGCACGCGTCCGTGGACGACGGCCCGGCGGCGGATCAAGGCGCTCAGCGCTTGCGGAAGTGGAGGGATGGGCCGATGCGGAAGCCGGATTGGTGCCAGCTGACCGTGTAGCGACCGCTCGCCCGATGGGAGAAATGCCGGGCGAAGTCGATCCGGCTGGCGTAGATGCCGTGCCGCCTCGGGATGAGCCGGTAGGAGTGACACTGGCGCGACCGCCGTGGGGGCTTCACGCACAGCTTGTACCTGCCGCGGAAGGAGAAGGTGCGGACCACCAGCTTGATCCGGCCGCCGGAGCGGGCGACGTAGGTGCAGAAGTCGCCGGTCGGGCTGCAGTAGCTGTCGATCGCCCGCATCCGGGCCGAAACGGAGGCGGGGATGAGCAGGCAGGCGGTGGCCGCCAGGGCGAGGACTGTGGTGGCGAGGCGGTGGCGCATCGGCTCGATGGTGCGACGCGGTTTCCCGAATGTCAAGTCGAGGGCTCCGGTACGCGGCACGCTCATCGGCTAGCCTGACTTCCCGTGGCGGAGAGGATCGACAACACGCTGACGCGCTATCTGGACGAGCAGGGCGTCGCCTACGAGGTCGTCGAGCACGGGGAGCGATTCACCGCGGCGGCCGAGGCGCGGGCCTCCGGGATCGAGCCGGAGGAGGCCGCCAAGGAGGTGATGCTGCGCCGCGGCGAAGAGTACGTGCTGGCGGTGATCCCCGCATCGGAGCGGCTCGACCCGAAGAAGGCGGCCGAGCTGCTGAGCGAGGGCGACGAGCCGCGGCTTGCCACCGAGCAGGAGATGGGCGAGGACTTCGCCCAGTTCGAGCTCGGCGCGCTGCCCCCCTTCGGGCCGGTCCTCGAGGTCGAGCAGATCGTCGACCTGCGGCTCCTCGACCACGAGCGGGTGCTCTGCAGCGGCGGCGACCACCGTCACTCCGTGAAGCTGGACCCGAAGGAGATGGTGCGGCTGGCCGGCGCCCAGGTGGGCGACCTGGTCGAGGACTGAGCAACCCCGAACGCGGTCGCCGCCGGCTGGTCCTGCGCCGCTGGTACCCTCCCGGGGTAGGCAGTCTGCCTGCGCGTCACGTCCTTTCAAACGCAAGGAAGCACGCGCTGTGACTCCGCCCCAGGGGCAGCCGATAGATCGCGATGGCCCGCGCGAGGAATGCGGGGTGTTCGGCGTATACGCACCTGGGCACGACGTCGCCCGCCTCGCCTACTTCGGCCTCTACGCGCTGCAGCACCGCGGCCAGGAGTCGGCCGGGATCGCCACCTGCGAGGGCGGCCACATCACGACGCTGCGCGACTCCGGCCTCGTATCCCAGGTCTTCGACGAGGGGAAGCTGCGGGCGCTGGCGGGCGACATGGCGATCGGCCACGTCCGCTACTCGACCACCGGCGGCGGCTCCTGGGAGAACGCGCAGCCGGTCTGGCGCGACGACGGCCGCGAGCTTGCCCTTGCCCACAACGGCAACCTGACCAACGCGGTCGAGCTCTGGAACGAGCTGAGGGAGCGCGGCATCGCCTTCCGCGGCACCTCCGACTCGGAGATCATCGCGGCGCTGCTCTCCTCCAGCGACGGGCGGTACATCGAGGACACGGTCGCCGAGGTGATGCCGCGGCTGCGCGGTGCCTACTCGACTGTGGCGATGACAAAGCACGCGGTCGTCGCCTTCCGCGACCCGCACGGCGTGCGGCCCCTCTCGCTGGGCCGGCTCGAGGACCGCTTCGTGGTCGCCTCGGAGAGCTGCGCCTTTGACATCATCGGCGCCGAGCTGCTGCGCGAGGTGCGGCCCGGGGAGATGGTTTCGCTGGCCGAGCGCGGCCTCGAGACCCGCCAGGTCGTGAAGACGGGGCGGCCGGCGAGGTGCGTCTTCGAGCACATCTACTTCTCCCGCCCCGACAGCCGGCTGGAGGGCAAGGTGCTGCAGCAGGTCCGCGGCCGGATGGGCGAGATCCTCTGGAGCGAGGCGCCGGTCGACGCCGACCTGGTGATCTCGGTCCCCGATTCCGGCAACCCGGCTGCGGCGGGGTTCGCGCGCGCCTCGGGACTGCCCCGCGACGACGGCCTGATCAAGAACCGCTACGTGGCGCGCACCTTCATCCAGCCGGGGCAGGAGCTGCGCAAGCGCGGCCTGCGGCTCAAGTTCAACCCGCTGCCAGAGATCGTCGCCGGCAGGCGGATCGTCGTGGTCGACGACTCGATCGTGCGCGGCAACACGACGCGGCAGATCGTCGGCATGCTGCGCGAGGCCGGGGCAAGCGAGGTGCACCTGCGGATCTCCGCGCCGCCGATCCGCCACCCCTGCCACTACGGGATCGACATGTCGAGCAGCGAGGAGATGATCGCCCACCGGCGCACGATCGAGGAGGTCGCCGACGAGCTGGGCGCCGACTCGCTCGCCTATCTCTCGATGGAGGGCGTCTACGAGGCGGTCGGGGGGCCGCCGGAGGACCACTGCGACGCCTGCTTCACCGGCCGCTACCCGCTCGGCGATGCAGACGGTGCGAACGGCAAGTTCGCGCTCGAGGACATCGCGGTCGTGCCGGCCAGTGGTTGATGGCGACCGGGTTCCGTCTCGTCGTCCTGGCCTCGGGTTCTGGCACCAACCTGCAGGCCATCCTCGACCGGCTGCACGAGCGCGAGGGAATCGAGGTGGCGGGGGTTGGGTCGGACAGGCCCGATGCGCGGGCGCTGGAGCGGGCCCGCCGCGCCGGAATCGAGGCCGCGGTCTTTCCGCGCAACGAGTACCCGAAGCGCGAGGCACGCGACGCGGCGATCGCCGAGTGGGCCGAGGCACGCGGCGCCGACCTGGTCGTCCTCGCCGGCTACATGCAGCTCCTCTCGTCCTCCTTCGTCGCCCGCTTCCGCAACCGCATCGTCAACGTCCACCCGGCGCTGCTGCCCTCCTTCCCCGGTCTCGACGCAATCGGCCAGGCGCTCGACGCCGGGGTCGAGGTCACCGGGGTCACCGTCCATTTCGTCGACGAGGGCATCGACACGGGCCCGCCGATCCTGCAGCGCGAGGTCCCGGTGCCCGCCGACCGCGACCGGGAGCGGCTCGAGACGGCGCTCCACGCGGTCGAGCACGAGCTGTACCCGGAGGCGATCCGCATGATCGCCCGGGGCCTGGTTAGGATCGACCCGAGCGACCAGCGCGTGGTCGTCGCCGATGAGTGAGGCTCCCGCAGACACCCGGCCGGAGGCCGTCAGCGACGGCGCGATCCGGGTGCGCCGGGCGCTGATCTCGGTCTCCGACAAGACCGGTGTCGCCGACTTCGCCAGGACTCTGGCCGGGCTGGGGGTCGAGATCCTCTCCACCGGCGGCACGGCGAGCGCGCTGCGCGAAGCGGGGCTCGAGGTGACCGACGTCTCCGAGTTCACCGGACAGGAGGAGATCCTCGACGGCCGGGTGAAGACGCTGCACCCCCGCCTGCACGCGGCGCTGCTGGCGCGGCGCGAGGACGCCGAGCACATGGCGGTGCTCGCGGCCGAGGGGATCGAGCCGATCGACCTCGTCTGCGTCAACCTCTACCCGTTCGAGCAGACCGTCGCCGGGAACGACGTCGACGAGCGGGTCGCGGTCGAGAACATCGACATCGGCGGACCGACGATGATTCGCGCCGCGGCCAAGAACCACGAGGGGGTCGCGGTCGTCGTCAAGCCCGAGTCCTACGACGCGGTCTGCGCGGAGCTGGAGGAGAGCGGCGGTGAGATCTCCGCCTCGACCCGGCACTGGCTGGCCAACGAGGCCTTCGCCCAGACGGCCCGCTACGACGCCGCGATCAGCCGCTGGTTCTCGACCTCCTACGAGGACTTCCCCGAGCACCTCACGGTCACCTACGAGAAGGAGCTGGACCTCGCCTACGGCGAGAACCCGCACCAGCGGGCGGCGCTCTACTCGGAAGCGGGGCTGCGCACCCACATCCTCTCCGGGGTGGCGAAGCTGCACGGCAAGGCGCTCTCCTTCAACAACGTGCTCGACCTCGACTCGGCGCGGCGGCTGAACGGCGACTTCGAGCAGCCCGCCTGCACGATCGTCAAGCACAACAACCCCTGCGGGGCGGCGATCGGCGAGGACGCGCTCGACGCCTACCGCAGGGCGCTCGCTTGCGACCCGGTCTCCGCCTACGGCAGCGTGATCGCGATCAACCGGCCGGTCGGCGTGGAGCTGGCCGAGGCGCTGCACGAGAACTTCGTAGAGGTGCTGATCGCCCCCGAGTTCGAGGACGGGGCGCTCAAGGTGCTGCAACAGAAGGAGGCGATCCGCATCCTCTGCGACGAGGAGCACCGGCAGGCCGATCCGGCCGAACGCGACCTGAAGCGGGTGCACGGCGGGGTGCTGCTGCAAGACCGCGACGGCGACCCCGAGCCGCGCGAGCTGATGGAGGTGGTGGCAGAGGCCGAGCCGAGCGAGGAGCAGTGGCGCGACATGCTGTTCGCCTGGACGGTGGTGCGCCACGTCCGCTCCAACGCGATCGTGATCGCCAAGGACGGTGCCACCCTGGGGATCGGCGCCGGCCAGATGAGTCGCGTCGACTCGGTGCGACTGGCGGTCGAGAAGTGCCGCGACGCCCGCGGCGAGGAGGCGGACGCCCTGCTGGCCGGCTCCGCGGTCGCCTCCGACGCCTTCTTCCCCTTCGCCGACGGCCCCGAGGCTGCGATCGAGGCCGGCGCGACGTCGGTGATCGAGCCCGGCGGTTCCAAACGCGACGCCGAGGTGATCGAGGCCTGCGACGCCGCCGGCGTGGCGATGGTGTTCACCAAGCACCGGCACTTCCGGCACTGAGGAGTGCCCCCGCTGGGAATCGAACCCAGGCCGCGCGGCTTAAAAGGCCGCCGCTCTAACCAACTGAGCTACGGGGGCGAGGCCGTCCATGGTAGTCCGATCAGGAAAGCTCGGGGAGGCCCTCTTCGGGGGTCGAGGCCTCGGCGTAGGTGCGCCTCGGGATGCGCCCGGCCCGGCGGGCGGCGTGGCCGGCCTCGACGGCGCCGCGCAGGGCGCGGGCCATCGCCGGCGGGTCGGCGGCTCCGAAGATCGAGCTGGCGGCGAGGACGGCGTCGCAGCCCAGCTCGATCGCCAGGGCGGCGTCGGAGGCGGTGCCGATGCCGGCGTCGAGGACCACCGGGACCGCGGCGTGCTCGGCGATGATCGCGATGTTGTAGGGGTTGCGGATGCCGGCACCGGAGCCGATCGGCGAGCCGAGCGGCATCACCGCGGCGCAGCCGGCCTCCTCGAGGCGGCGGGCGAGGATCGGGTCGTCGTTGGTGTAGGGGAGGACGGTGAAGCCCTCGCCGACCAGCGTCTCGGCGGCGTCGAGCAACTCGACCGCATCCGGGTAGAGGGTGCGGTCGTCGCCGATCACCTCGAGCTTCACCCACTCGGTCCCGAACGCCTCGCGGGCTAGCCGCGCGGTGCGGACGGCGTCGCGGGCGGTGAAGCAGCCGGCGGTGTTGGGCAGCGCGAAGAGGCCGAGCCGCTCGATCACGTCGAGCACCGAACCCTCCGCCTCGGGGTCGACGCGGCGCAGGGCGACGGTGACGATCTCGGCGCCGCAGGCGACCAGCGCCTCCTCCATCTGCTCGAGGGAACGGAAGCCGCCGCTGCCGACGATCAACCGCGAGGACCACTGCCGGCCACCAAGCTCCCAGCTTTCTGCACCGCCCTGGACTGCGGCGAGCACCTCGACGACGCTGCCCTCGGCGAGCGGGGTCGAGTCCCACTCGGCGCGCGGCACGACCTCGCCGTCGAGCGCGACGGCGACGCCGCGGCCCCCCCGCGCGACGCCGCTCTCGCGCACCGCGTCGACCAGACTGGAGCCGGCGGCCAGCTCGCGCGGGTCGCCGTTCAGCTCGATCCTCATACGAGCGCTCCTTCGATCAGCTCAGCGACCGCGTTCGCGGCCAGCGGCGCCAGGAGGATCCCGTTGCGGTAGTGGCCGGTGGCCCAGACCAGGCCCTCGACCGGGCTCGGGCCGACCAGCGGCAGGTTGTCCGGCGTCCCCGGCCGCAGCCCGGCGGTCGCTTCGACCAGCTCCATCTCGGCTACCTCGGGCAGCAGCCGGTAGGCCTCGCGCAGCAGCTCGTGGACGCCGCCCGCGGTGACCGTTCTGTCGAAGCCCTGCTCCTCGACGGTCGCACCGACGATAAGGCGGCCGTCCGGGCGGGGAGTCAGGTAGACGCGCTCCGAAGCGACTATCCGACCGCAGGGCGCGGCGCCGTCGCGGGCGCGCAGCTCGAGGATCTGGCCCTTGACCGGGCGGACCGGCGGGCGGGCGGACTCGGGTAGCCAGCCGGCCTGGCCCGACCAGGCGCCGGCCGCAAGCACGACGGTCGCCGCTCGCAGCTCCTCGCCGGTGGCGGTGCGCGCCCCAACCAGCCGCTCGCCGTCGAGCAGCGCCGCATCGACCTCCACCCCGGTCCGCACCTCCGCGCCTTCGGCGGCGAGCGCGGCGAGCAGCGCCTCGCTCAGCGCCCGTGGGTCGACCGCCGCCTCGCCCGGCGCGTGGACGCCCCCGTTGAAGGACGGGGTGAGACCCGGCTCCAGCTCGCGGCAGCGGCGGGGCGGCAGCCACTCGGCGCCCAGCCCGAGCGAGCGCTGCAGGTCATGGAGCCGGCGCAGCTCGGCCGCCTCGCCGCGGTCCAGCGCGACGTGGAGCGCTCCGTGCGCGGCGTAGCCGGTCGAGAGTCCGCTCGCCGCCTCAAGCTCGGCGACGAACCCCGGGTACAGCTCGGCCGCCGCCAGGGTCATCTTCAGCAGCTCGGGCTCGCCGAAGGCCAGCTCGCCGACCGGCGCCAGCATCCCGGCGGCGACCCGGGTCGCCCCGGCCGGGGGAGTCGATCTCTCGACCACCGCCACGGCGGCGCCGCGCCGGCTCAGCCGCCAGGCGCAGGAGAGGCCGATCACTCCGCCTCCGACAATCACTGCGTCGAAACTGCGATTGGAACTGCTCACGCTTGCCTCCGCCGGCATTACCCGGATCAGGTCCAGACGGTCGGCGGCCTTGGTGCCGCCCTCTCAGCCTCGGCGCCCGCAGGCGCCATCGGCTCCCGTTCACCTCCGATGCTACCCCTCCACGAGCCTGTCCAAGCCGCCGACTGTGGAGTTAACCCCGCGGTAGCGTGGTCAATCCCACAGCCGGCCGATGCCTAAGATCGGTTTATGAGCTTGGCGATGCCAGAGGCCCACGGCCCGCTGCGGCGCGAGCGGCTGCGGACGGCGCGGCTCTACTTCGTCTGCGAGGCGCTGCCGCGCGGCGAGGAGCCCGAAGCGCTGCTGCAGGCGGCGCTGAACGGCGGGGTCGACATCGTTCAGCTGCGCGAGAAGGAGCTGGGCCGCGAGCAGGTCGAACGCTCGGCCCAGACGTTCCGCCGCCTCTGCGACACCTACAGCACCCTGTTCATCGTCAACGACGACCCCTACCTGGCGCAGTCCTGCGACGCCGACGGGGTCCATCTGGGGCAAGACGACATGCCGGCGGAGGAGGCGAGGGAGATCCTCGGGCCCGAGGCGATCGTCGGCCTCTCCACCCACTCCGAGGGGCAGCTCGCGGCCTCGGCCGACGAGCCGGTCGACTACGTGAGCGTAGGGCCAGTTTGGGAGACGCCGACGAAACAGGGCCGCCCCGGGGTCGGACTCGGCCTGGTCGAGCACGCCGCCGCCGGCGCCCCCCACCCCTTCTTCGCGATCGGCGGGATCGACCCGGCCAACGCCGCCCAGGTGATCGAGGCGGGGGCGCGCCGGCTCGGCGTCGTGCGCGCGATTCGCGACGCCGGGGACCCCGGGGTTGCCGCCGCGGCGCTGCGCGGCGCCCTGGCCGCGGTCGGGGAGGCCGCCCCCGGTGCCTGATCGGGCCAGCTCCGAACCCCGCAAGCGCAAGCGACGCGGCGACCCGCCGACCCCGCGCGAGCGCATGAGGCGCGGCTACGCCCGCGCCGAGCAGCGCAACCACGAAGCGCGCGAGAGTCTCAAGCCGCTGGCCGAGGGGAAGCGGCCGCTGGTGGTGACGATCGGCGCGGTGATCGCCGGGCTGGTCTGCGCCTCCATCCTCGCCGGCTACCTCGCCGGAGTGCAGGTCGAAGGCGGCAAACCGCACCTCGCTCAGGTGCTCGCCCCGGCCCTGATCATGGGGGCGATGGCCTGGGGGATGTGGCGCGCCCGCTACTGGGCCGTGCTCGGCTTCCAGCTGCTGCTCGTCTTCCTGATCTTCAGCGCCGTCATCGGCCTCGCCGTGCAGGCGGCCACCGTCGCCCAGTTCGCCGCCACCCTCGGCCTGCTCGCGGTCTCCGGCACCTTCTTCTTCTTCATGGTCAAGGCGATGGCGCGGATCCAGATGCCCTCACGAAGGACCGATTAGCGAGCGGCGTCGATATGGCGATTGCCGCCACCCCCGGACGCGGAGCGGAGGAGGTGGCGGATGATTTTCGTTCTATAGGCTCAGAGTCGTGGCAGCTTCATACGACGTGATCGTCATCGGCGGGGGCCCGGGCGGCTACGTCGCGACGATCCGCGCCGCCCAGCTCGGCAAGAAGACGGCAGTGGTCGAGCGCGACAAGCCGGGCGGCCGCTGCCTCAACTACGCCTGCATCCCGGCGAAGACCGTGCTCCACACGGCGGAGCTGTACGACGAGGCGCGCAACGGCGCCGAGCTGGGGCTGAAGGTGAAGGGCGCCTCGATCGACTGGGACGCGTTGGGCAAGCGCCGCGCCACGGTCTCCGAATCGCTGGCGAACGGCGTGAAGATGCTGTGGGACAAGAACAAGGTGACGACGATCGAGGGCGAGGGCTCGCTGACCGCCGAGGCGAACGTCGAGGTCGGCGGTGAGGTCCACGAGGCGGGCACCGTGGTGCTCGCGACCGGCTCGGTCGCCCTGCCGATCCCCGGGGTCGAGTTCGGCGGCCGCGTCCTCGACACCTGGGGCGCCTGGTCGCTGCCCGAGCAGCCGAAGAAGATCGCCGTGGTCGGCGCCGGCGCCTCGGGCTGCGAGATCGCCTCCGCCTACGGGCGCTTCGGCACCGAGGTGCTGCTGATCGAGATGCTCGACCAGATCCTCCCGGCCGAGGACAAGGACCTGGCGCGGGTCGTCGAGCGGGCCTTCAAGAAGCAGAACATCGCGATCTCAACCGGCGCCCCGGTCGAGAACGTCGAAGCCGGCGAGAAGTCGGTCAAGCTCTCCTACGGCGGCGAGTCGGCGGAGGTCGACTACCTCTGCGTCGCGGGCGGCCGCTCGGCCGACGTCGACGGGCTGGGCCTGGCCGAGGCCGGGGTCGAGTTGGAGGAGAACGGCAAGGTCAGGGTTGACGAGTACGGGCAGACCTCGAACCCCAAGGTCTTCGCGATCGGCGACCTGGTCAACGCCAAGGCGCTGGCCCACAAGGCCTCCGATGAGGGGGTCGTCGCGGTCGAGCGCGCCGCCGGGGCCGAGACCCACCCGGTCGACCAGAACCTGGTCGCCGGCGCGACCTTCTGCCAGCCGCAGGTGGCCAGCGTCGGGCTGACCGAGGCGGCCGCCAAGGAGGCGGGGCACGATGTCAAGGTGGGAAAGCTGAAACTGGGAGCAGTGGGCGGGGCGACCGTCTACGACGACAAAGACGGCCTCGTCAAGCTCGTCGTCGAGTCCAGGTACGGCGAGGTCCTCGGCGCCCACATCGTCGGCAATCGCGCCTGCGACATGATCGCCGAGCTGGTCGCGACGATGGCCCTGGAGGGCGGCTACCAGGAGCTGGCACGGATCGTCCACCCCCACCCGACGATCTCCGAGGCGATCTTCGAAGCGGCGCGAGCGGTCGATGGCTGGGCCACGCACGCCTGAGGCGACTTTCTACTTCGACCTCGGTTCCCCGTACGCGTACCTGGCCGCGGAGCGGATCAGCGGGCTGTTCGCCGACGCCGGGCTGGAGCAGCCGGAGTGGCAGCCGATCCTGCTCGGCGGGCTGTTCAAGCGCTTCGGGCGGGACTCCTGGGGGAACGGGCCGGAGCGCGAGAAGGGGATCGCCGAGGTCGAGCGCCGCTCCGCCGCCTACGGGCTGGCGCCGCTCGCCTGGCCGGACCCCTGGCCGGGCAACACGCTGTTCGCGATGCGGGCAGCGACCTTCGCCAAGCAGACCGGCCGCACCGTCTCCTTCGCCCTCGCCGCCTTCCGCCAGGCCTTCGCCGCCGGGCGCGACCTGACCGAGCCCGACAACGTGCTGATCGCCGCCGCCGCCTGCGAGCTGCACCCGAATGCGCTGCTCAAGGGCGTGCAGACCGATGCGGTGAAGGGCGCCCTGCGCGAGGCGACCGACCGGGCCGCCGAGCTGGGTGTGATCGGCGTCCCCTCGCTGCTGATCGGCGAGGAGGTCTTCTGGGGCGACGACCGCCTCGAGGAGGCGGTCGCCCCGGCCGGCTGAGGGGGATTCGCCGTGGCTCCCATGATCTAAGGTCAGGGCGTGCCCGACCTCCCCGACGCTGCCACCTGTTACGAGCTGCTCGCGCGGATGGTGCTGATCCGGCGCTTCGAGGAGGAGGCCGGCCGGCAGTACCAGCGGGCCAAAGCGGGTGGCTTCCTGCACCTGGCGATCGGCGAGGAGGCGACGATCGTCGGCACCGCCGCGGCGATGCGCGACGACGACTACCTTATCGGCACCTACCGCACCCACGGCCACGCGATCGCCCGCGGCACCGAACCGAAGCGGGTGATGGCCGAGCTGTTCGGTCGCGTCGACGGGACGAGCGGCGGTCGCGGCGGCTCGATGCACATCTTCGACCGCGAGCGGCGCTTCATGGGCGGCTACGGGATCGTCGGGGGCAACCTGCCGATCGCCGCGGGGCTCGCCCTCTCCTCCGACTACCGGGGCGAGGACGCGGTCACCGTCTGCATGTTCGGTGACGGCGCCTCCAACGCCGGCAACTTCGGCGAGACGATGAACCTGGCGGCGCTCTGGAAGCTGCCGGTCTTCTTCCTGGTCGAGAACAACCTCTACGGGATGGGAACCTCGGTCGAGCGCCACTCGGCGCAGACCGACCTGGCGAAGAAGGCGGAGGGCTACGGCGTCCCCGGCGGGCGAATTGACGGGATGGACGTGCTGGCGGTGCGCGAGGGAGTCGCGGCGGGGGTCCGCCAGGCGCGAGAGGAGCGGCGGCCGACCATCCTCGAGGTGGTTACCTACCGCTACCGAGGCCACTCGGCCGCCGACCCAGAGGTCTACCGCGAGCGCGAGGAGGTCGAGGAGTGGCGCCGCAAAGACCCGATCGAGGTCTTCGCGCGGCGCTGCGTCGAGGCCAGGGTGCTCGGCGAGCGCGAGGTGCAAGAGGTGCGGGACAAGGCGGAGCGGCAGGTCGCCGCGGCGGTCGAGTTCGCCGACGAGTCGCCCGAGCCGCCGCTCGACAGCCTCTACGAGAACCTCTACATGCTCGACGGCGCCGCCGGGTGGTACGCGGTCGACGAGCGCAGCCCCGAGCCGCACCGCGGCGAGCACGAGTCGGCGATGCCGGCCGCGGCGCGCGAGCTGGCCGAGGCCGGCGCCGCTTACGCCGGTCAGCCGGCCGCACCACGTCCCAACCCGGCCGTCGAGGGCGAGCCGGTCGAGGGCATGGAGCCCGAGGTGGAGCCCGAGCGCGAGGAGGTCGAGGGGCGGGAGGCAGCGGACTGATGGCGACCCTGCGAATGCGGGAAGCGCTGCGCGACGCGATGGCCGAGGAGATGCGGCGCGACGAGGCGGTTTTGGTGATTGGCGAGGACGTCGGGGTGTTCGAAGGCGCGTTCAAGGTGACCGAAGGGCTGCTCGCGGAGTTCGGCGAGCGGCGGGTGCGCGACACGCCGATCTCCGAGAACACGATCGTCGGCACGGGGGTCGGCGCGGCGATGGGTGGGCTGCGGCCGGTGGTCGAGCTGATGACCGTCAACTTCTCGCTGCTGGCGCTCGACCAGATCGTCAACCACGCCGCCGCGATCCCCTACATGTTCGACGGCGAGGCGAGGGTGCCGCTGACGATCCGCATGCCGGGCGGCGGCGGGCACCAGCTCGGCCCGACCCACTCGCACAGCTTCGAGGCCCTCTACCTGCAGGTGCCCGGGCTGCTGGTCGCCTGCCCGTCTACCCCGGCCGACGGCAAGGCGCTGCTGAAGGCGGCGATCCGCGACAACAACCCGGTCGTCTTCATCGAGCACGAGGGCCTCTACGGCAGCCGTGGCGAGGTCGCCGAGGACGGCGACTCGGTCCTGCCCTTCGGCGAAGCGGCAGTGCGGCGCCAGGGCGGCGACGTGACGATCGTCGGCATCCTCAGGATGGCGCAGGTGGCCGAGGGCGCGGCGCGGACCCTCTCGAACGAGCACCGGGTCGAGGCCGAGGTGATCGACCCGCGCACCCTGCGCCCGCTCGACCTCGACACGATCCTCGAGTCGGTGCGCAAGACGAACCGCGCGGTGATCGTCGAGGAGGGCTGGCCGCACGGGGGTGTCGGCGCCAACCTGGCGACCCTGATCACCGAGCAGGCCTTCGACCACCTCGACGCGCCGGTCCAGCGGGTGACCGGGGCCGACGTGCCGATGCCGTACTCGAAACGGCTCGAGCAGGCCGCGATGCCGCATGAAGAGCACGTGGTGAAGGCAGCCCTGGCGGCGCTGGAGGGCTCGCTCTGATGGCCGACGTCGTGATGCCGAGATTGTCCGACTCGATGGAGGAGGGGACGATCCTGCGGTGGCTGAAGCAGGTCGGGGACGAGGTGGCCGTGGGAGAGGAGCTGGTCGAGATCGAGACCGACAAGGCGAACATGGCCTACGAAAGCGACGTTGCGGGGACACTGAGCGAGATCCTGGTCGAGGAGGGCGACACGGTGGCGATCGGGGCTCCGATCGCGCGGGTCGGGGAGGCTGACGGGGGCAGGACCATTGCCTCGGCCGCGGGTCCTGTCGCCGGGGAGGGGGTGTCGGTCCCGACGCCGCCCGCGGGAGGAGAGCATGTGGCACCTGCAGCCCCAGCCACAGAGACGACCGCCCGGGTCAAGGCATCGCCCATCGCCCGGCGACTGGCCAAGGAGAAGGGCGTCGAGTTGAGTGGTCTCCAGGGCTCGGGGCCTGGCGGGCGGATCGTCAAGGCGGATGTCGAAAAGGCCGAGGCCGCACCTGCCCCGGCGACGAGTCTCGAACCGGCGACTCCGAGCCCACCCAGCCCCGAGACCGCCAAGGGAACCGTCAGCTACGAAGAGCCCTCGAAACTGCAGTCGGCCGTGGCGCGCCGGATGGCCGAGTCGAAGGCGACCGCACCCCACTTCTACCTGCGGGCCGAGGTGGACATTAGCCGGGCGGTCGAGGGCCGGGCAATGGTCAAAGAGGCGGCTGCGGAGGGGGAGGTCGTGCCCTCCTTCAACGACATGGTGGTGAAGGCCTGCGGCCTGGCGCTGCGCGAGCATCCACGCGCCAACGGGGCCTACCGGGACGGGCGGTACGAGCTCTACTCGCGGGTCAACGTCGGCGTCGCCGTCGCTGCCCGCGACGCGCTCGTCGTTCCCACCGTGTTCGACGCCGACCGCAAGGGGCTGCGGCAGATCGCCGCCGAGTCGCGAGCGCTGGCCCAGCGGGTGCGCGACGGGCAGATCACCCCCCGGAGCTGTCGGGGGCGACGTTCACCGTCTCCAACCTGGGGATGTACGGGATCGACAGCTTCTCAGCGGTGATCAACCCGCCGCAGGCAGCGATCCTCGCGGTCGGGGCGATCGCGGAGCGCCCGGTTGTCCGCGACGGCGAGGTCGCGACCGGGCACCTGATGACGGTCGACCTCGCCTGCGACCACCGCATCCTCTACGGCGCTCCCGCCGCCGAGTTCCTCGCCCGCATCCGGGCCCTGCTCGAAGAGCCTCTTTCCCTGGCTCTCTGAGGCCATCCTTCAAGGGATGGCCTCGGTCAGCAGGTTCTCCCTGCTCCAGTGACCGCATTCCAAGCGCGACCCAAGGAGAAGTCGGCAGCGACGCGGAAGACGCCCGGGCGGGTGGCGTGGGCCACCGTCCAGCTGCCGTGGCGCACGAGGCAGCCCTCGCCACGGGGGATCGACCAGTAGGGAGTGAAGGCGAGGCGGAGGAGGAACCTGCCCGGTCGGGCGACGTCGAGGGCGAAACCGTCGTGGCCGGCGCGCAGCAGACGTGCCGCCCCGCCGTCCAGCGGCTGCAGCAAGGGCGCCGGATCGCGCACCTCGTACACCCGCCAGTGGGCATCCCTCCAGCGCGGCACCAGGTAGGCCGGGGCGCCGAGGATCAACCGCCGCTCGGCAACCGAGGAGTAGTCGAGCGGCGCGTCGGGCAGCGCCACGTAGCGGATCGCGTTCTCGTGCAGCCAGCGACCGTAGGCCCGGTCGGTCAGCCGGCGGTCGTCGCCGTAGAAGATGCCGTCGCGGGTGGTGTCGAGCTGCCGCAGCCAGCCACGCGCCAGTTCGAACCCGGGCGCCAGGTAGGCCGACTCCCAGTGGTTGGCGGTCGGCGGCACCTCGATCCGCGCGGCGCGCCCGCTGTGGTTGCGCAGCCAGCCGACGAGCGGCTGGAAGTAGGCCGGGGTCGTCGAGGGATCGTCGACGCTGCGGGCGATCTGGCTGACGCTCGCGGTCAGCTGCCAGTAGAGGCCGCCGGCCATCGTCACCGCGAGGACGAGGACCGAGAGGCGGGAGAGGTGTGGCCGGCGGGCGAGGATCACCGCGGCGAGAACCGGCCCGCCGAACAGCGCTCCGAGCCGCACCGCGTTGCCGCCCAGCGGGTTCGGCACCAGCCAGAGCGCGGTCGAGGCGAGCAGGTAGGCGGCAATCACGCGGCGGAGCCGGCGCTCCTCGCCGGCGAGGCCGCGGGTGACGATCAGCGCCCCGCCGCACCACAACGGGATCGCCAGGTAGGAGGAGAAGGCGAAGGGGAACTGGCCGGAGCCGGGGAAGAGCAGGTTCGGGACGAGGGTCAGGGCGAGGGCGACGAACGCTGCCCAGGCCGCTTGCCCGCGGGTCCTGTCGAGGAGGTGGTGTCCGCCTCCACGCCACCCGCGGGAGAAACGCCTCTTTAGATCGACCTCCGGCTGCCAAGTGCCCGCGAGCAACACACCGGCCAGAAAGACTGCCGCCACCGGGCTGGAGAGGGCGCAGGCCGCCGCCGCAAGAAAGGCAAGCGGGGAGCGACCCACTTGGAGGGCTCGCAGCGACGCGAGGCCGAAGGCGACACCGAGCGCAAAGGTCAGCTGGCCGTCGGCGAGCAGGGTCACCACGCCGGCCGCGAACCAGAGGGTCGCCGGGCGCGCCGCCTCGCCCCAGCGGTCGCGGACCAGGCGGTCGAAGAGGTAGGAGGAGGCGACGACGGCGAGCGTGCCGACCAGGCGCGGGCCGAGCAGTGCCGCCAGCGGCGGGAAGAGGACGCTGTAGGTAAGGGTGTAGTGGCCGCCGTACCAGCTGCCGTTCCAGATCGCCAGGCCGGCACGCTGGAACAGCTCGGTGCGGAAGACCTGCGCGGCGAGGTCGCCGACCGGCGGGGCCCAGGCGAGCATCGCGGCGGCGAGCACGGCGCTGAGCGCCACCGCCGGAAGCCAATCGGGCCGAAGTGACTTTGACTGGGCCATGGGGTGGGCGAAGAAGAGGATAGCCCTGCGGCCTGCAACGATTTCAAGGGTGAGCGCGGAAGTCCTGGTTATCCGCAGCGGTCTCGTCCCCTACGCGGAGGCGGGCGCGACCCAGCGGCGCCTGGCGGCGGCGAGGCAGCGCGAGGAGATACCCGACCTGCTGTGGCTGCTCGAGCACCCGCCCGTCTACACCCGCGGCCGCCGCGCCGGCCCCGACGAGCTGCCGATGGGGGCCGAGTGGTACGAGATGCAGGGGGTCGAAGTCCACGACACCGATCGCGGCGGGCGGGTGACCTACCACGGACCGGGCCAGCTGGTCGCCTACCCGATCGTCTCGCTGAGGCCGTACGGCGACGACGTCCAGGAGTACGTGCGGCGACTCGAGCAGGTTGCGATCGAGGCGCTGGCGGAGCACGGGGTCGAGGCCCAGACGATCGAAGGGCTGACCGGGGTGTGGACCGAGGGCGAACCTCCCCCGGGCGGCCGAGGGGACGAAAGCGGACGCATAGCGTCCGAAGCGCGCAAGATCGGCTCGATCGGCGTGCACGTCAGCCGCGGGGTCACCACCCACGGACTGGCGGTCAACGTCAACAACGACCTGCAGCCGTTCGACTGGGTGGTGGCGTGCGGGATCGAGGGTGCGCGGCCGACCTCGCTGGGTCGCGAGCTGGGGTCCGAGCAAGACCTCGGCGCCTTCGCCGCGACGGTGGCTGAGCGCTTCGGCGCGGTCTACGACCGCAAGCCGGTGCCGACCGAGCTTGCCGCGCTGGGACTCGACACCGCTAGGCTCGGGATGCCATGAGCGAGACCGCCGAGCGCTCCCACGTAACCCGCTCCCGGGCCAAGCCGGGCGGAGCCGCCGGGCAGGACGACGGCGCGATCCCCTTCCGCCGCGCTCGCAAGCCGCCCTGGCTGAAGGTGCCGGCCCCCGGCGGGCCGACCTACCGGCGGCTGAAGGCGGAGATCGGCAGCGAGGGACTGCACACCGTCTGCGAGGAGGCGAACTGCCCCAATGTCGGCGAGTGCTGGGAGCGCGGCACGGCGACCTTCATGATCCTCGGCGACGTCTGCACCCGCCGCTGCGGTTTCTGCAACGTGAAGACCGGGGTGCCGAGCTGGAATGACCCGCTGGAGCCGCTGCGAGTCGCCAACCAGGTGAAGCGGATGGGGCTGCGCCACGCGGTGGTCACCTCGGTCGACCGCGACGACCTGCCCGACTACGGCGCGGGCGCCTTCGTCGGCACGATCCGCTCGATCCGCATGCAGGCGCCGGGCTGCAAGGTCGAGGTCCTGACCCCCGACTTCCGCGGTCAGGAGATGCCGCTCGCCAAGGTGATCCACGAGCGGCCCGACGTCTTCAATCACAACGTCGAGACGGTGCCGCGGCTCTACCCGAAGGCGCGCCGCGGCTCGGATTTCCTGCGCTCGGCCCGCGTCCTGCGAACGGCGAAGGAGGTCGGCGGCGGCGGGGTGGTCACCAAGTCGGGGCTGATGGTCGGCCTGGGCGAGTCCTTCGAGGAGCTGCTCGAGGCCTTCGGCATCCTCCGCGAGCACCGAGTCCAGGTGCTGACGGTCGGCCAGTACCTGCGCCCGACCGAGAACCACCTGCCGGTGGAGCGCTACTGGCACCCGGAGGAGTTCGAGGCGCTCGAGAAGGCGGCCTACGAGCTCGGCTTCGAGTCGGTGGCTTCGGGGCCGCTGGTGCGGAGCAGCTACCACGCCGACCGGCATCTGCCGGCCGCGCGCGCCTCCTAACTCGTTCTAGCGCCACAGCGTTCGCAGCACCCGTAGGGAGTTCTGCGAGGCGATCAGCTCGGCGGCGGCCCCGTAGCGGCCCCCCAGCGCCTCCTCGAGGAACCTCAGGTCGGCCATCGACTCGAGCCCCGACATGGTCGGCTTGATGAAGCCGTCGAAGTCGGTGCCGAGCGCGATGTGCTCGTAGCTGCCGGTCACCGTGGCGATCCGGTCGATGTGCTCGAAGATCACCTCGAGCGATTGCTCGAAGGTCCGAGTGTGGGAGCGCCTGATGCCGTCTTTGAGCTGGTACTGGGCCATGATCAGCCCAACCAGGCCGTTGCGCTCCTTGATCCGCAGCAGGGTCTCCTCGTCGTGCATGTAGTCCTGCTTGCCGAAACGGTAGCCGGCGTGCGTCGAGACAATCGGCATCTCCCGCTCCGGGTCGAGCCGGTCGAGCAGGGCGCAGGTCTCGCGGATCGCCGGCGGGTCCATGTGGCTTATGTCGATCAGGATGCGGTTGCGGAGCAGAGCGCGCACCGCCGCTTCGCCACGCTCGGGGAGCGGATCCTCTCCCTTCTGCGGGAAGATCCACCGGTAGAGGCGGTCGCCGAGGAAGGGCAGCGCCGGCGCGTTGGTCGCAACCCGGCGGAAGAAGAGGTGGGCGACGGTGACGTAGGCGACGCCCCTGCTCGCGAGCGTGGCGCAGTTGGCTTCGATCTCCTCCTCGCTGTCGCCGAGGTGGAAGCCGCCCTCGACGCAGTGGACCAGCGCGGTCGCGCCGGCCGCCAGCGAGGCGTCCAGCTCCGCCCGGTCGTGCACCAGGCGAATCTGCGATCGGTCGTGTTCGGCCACCTCCGCCTCGACCGCCTCGAGGTCGTCGATCAGCCTGGGGAAGTACTCGGACTCCGGCGGCGCCTTGTATGGCTTGCCGAGGTCCATCTCGTCGAGCGGGCGGAGCAGCACCGACATCGCCAGGCCGACGTTGCCCTCCCTGATCAACTCGGGCGTGATGCGGTACTCGCTCCACCAGTGGCGGTGGCTGGCGATCCGGCTGGCGATCGAGAGGACCAGCGCCCGCCAGCGATCCCGAAGCGTCGGCCGCCCGCGCACCCTCCGCATCAGCTCGAGCGAGGTGCGCGGGGAGAGGTCGCTCACCACTCTCATCGGGTAGTGGGCGTGCCAGTCGGCAAGCATCGCAACCACCCTAACGGGAGGCTGCCTGATAAGTCAGGCTAGCTCTAGCCGCTCGGGGTTGGCGGGGTCGTAGACGACGTCGAGCCGGCGGCCCTGCTCGATGCGGCCGAGGCGCCCCGCCGAGAACTTGCGCTTCACCTGGAAGGGAACGCCGCCCTTGGGCCGCACCTCGAGGGTCAGCTCGACCATCTGGTAGCCGGCGACCGAGCCCGGGGTGCCAGCCGCTTCGAGGATCGTCGCCTTGGCGCGGACGCTGCCGGGTGGAAGCCGGGAGCGACGGCGGGGCGCGTCGAGGTAGGCGAGCAGCGCGCCGCTCAGCCCGCAGCCGAGCGCCACCCCGATCGCCCCGCCCCTCGCCGCCTCGACCGGCGGGAAGATCGCGAAGATCGCCCCTGCCAAGCCAATCGCGAGCAAAAGCAGACCGATCGCGAACACGTGACGAATCTACACCGCGCGGCGCCAGGCGCGGTATGGTCGAGGCAAACCGGGGAAGGCAGGGTCCCCACACCCCAAGGAGAGAACCCAAGATGGGCATGTTCAAGGATATGCGGGACCTCAGCAAGGCCGGCAAGCAGATGAAGAAGGAACGGGGCGGCAGCCTGAAGATGATGAAAGACGGTCTCGCGCAGGCCAACCAGGCGGTGCAGCAGGTGCAGGTCGACCAGGAGCTCGCCGAGAAGCTCGCCAACGAAGGGGTCGATGGCACCGCGACGATCGTCCAGATGCAGGCAACGGGCAAGCAGGTGAACATGCAGCCCGAGCTCCAGTTCGAGATGACGGTCGACGTCGGCGGCAACCAGTCGAGCGTCACCCACACCCAGGTCGTCTCCCCCGCCGTGATCGGCCAGCTCCAGCCAGGCGCCCAGGTTCCGGTCAAGGTCGACCCGAGCGACCACTCCCAGCTGATGATCGGCCTGGCCGGCTGAGCCCGGGCCGAAAGAGGCGGTGGCGGCCGAGCCCACGCCGCCTGGCAGGCGACCCGGGCTGACTATCGTTAGGGCGCGTGAGCCCAGCGCCCGCAGCCGCCGGCCGCAGCGGAATCGTCGCCCGCATCGCGGCCCGCGCGATCGCCCATCGTCGTCTTACCCTGCTCGCCTGGGTTCTTCTGCTGATCGCCGTCATGGCGATCAGCAGCGCGGTGGGGACCCGGCAGGCAACCAACTTCAGCCTGCCGGGAACCGACGCGCAGCGGGCGATAGACGTGCTGAGGCGTGAGTTCCCGGCTCAGGCCGGCGACTCCGACCAGATCGTCTTCCGCGCGCGCCGGGGCCGCATCGCGGCACCGCAGATGCGCGCGCGGATCGAGCCGATGCTGCGCCGGGTCGCCCGCGCGCCGCACGTCAGCGGTGTCGTCAGCCCGTTCACGCCCACCGGCTCCGACGCCGTCTCGAGGGACGGCAGGATCGCCTTCGCCACGGTCGACTTCGACAAGCGGGCCAATCAACTCCCCAAAGCCTCGATCGAACGGGTGATCTCGCTTGCCGAGGGAGCTCGCTCGGCCGCCCTCCAGGTCGAGCTCGGCGGCCAGGCGATCGAGCAGACCCAGCAGCCCCCCTTCGGCTTCACCACCGCGATCGGGGTGATGGCGGCGGTCGTCGTGCTGCTGATCAGCTTCGGCTCGCTGGTCGCGATGGGCCTGCCGATCCTCACCGCGCTGCTCGGGCTCGGCACCGGGGTGGGGCTGATCGCGCTCTGCTCGCAGGCGGTCGACATGCCCGACTTCGCCACCGAGCTGGCGGTGATGATCGGGCTGGGAGTCGGGATCGACTACTCGCTGTTCATCGTCACCCGCTTCCGCGAGAACTACCGCCGCGGCGAAGACGTCGATGCGGCGACGATCGCTGCGATGGACACGGCCGGGCGGGCCGTCGTCTTCGCCGGCTGCACGGTGATCATCGCGCTGCTCGGCATGTTCGCGCTCGGCGTCAGCTTCCTCTACGGCGTCGCGCTCGCCGCCTCGCTCGCGGTCCTGCTCACCATGCTCGCGGCCCTCACGGTGCTGCCCGTCCTGCTCTCGCGCTTCGGCGGGCGGATCGGCCGCAGACGCACGCGGTCCCGCCGCGAGGCCGAGGCGGGGGGCGACGCCGCCCCGAGCTGGTGGTCGCGCTGGGCCGCCTTCGTCAGCCGCCACCCGTGGCCGAGCGCGATCGTCGGGCTGGCGCTGATGCTCGCGTTGGCGGCGCCCGTGCTGGGCATGCGGCTCGCGTCCAGCGACGCCGGGAACGACCCGCGCGGCCAGACCACCCGCGAAGCATTCGACCTGCTGGCCGAGGGCTTCGGCGAGGGCTTCAACGGACCGCTCCAGGTGGTCGCCGTCCTGCCGCCGCGCGGCGATGCGGCTGCCCTGGCGCAGATCGAGGCCGCGCTGCGGCGGCAGCCGGGCGTCGCCTCGGTCGGGGCGCCGCAGCTGGCCCCGGGCGGGCGCACGGCCGTCCTGCTCGCGTACCCGCGCTCGGCACCCCAGGACGAAGCCACGACCGACCTGGTCAACCGCCTGCGCGATGTGGCCCTGCCGCCGCTGGAGGCCCGCACCGGCGCCACCGTCCTGGTCGCCGGCGTCACCGCGATCCAGATCGACTTCAGTCAGGTCCTGGGCGAAAAGCTGCCGCTGTTCATCGCGGTGGTCGTGTTGCTTTCGGCGCTGTTGCTGCTGCTCGTCTTCCGCTCGCTGCTGATCCCCCTGCAGGCGGCGGTGATGAACCTGCTCTCGATCGGCGCCGCGCTGGGCGTCGTCGTGGCGATCTTCCAGCATGGCTGGCTGGGCGGCTTCTTCGGCGTCGAGGCGGGGCCGATCGACTCCTTCATCCCGGTGATGCTGTTCGCGATCGTCTTCGGGCTCTCGATGGACTACGAGGTCTTCCTCGTCTCCCGCATCCACGAGGAGTGGATCCACCGGCGCGACCCCTCGGCAGCCATGGTGCGCGGGCTCGGAACGACCGGCCGGGTGATCACCGCCGCCGCGACGATCATGGTCTGCGTCTTCCTCTCCTTCGTCCTGATCGACCAGCGGGTGGTGAAGATGTTCGGGCTCAGCCTCGCCGCCGCGGTCTTCCTCGACGCCTTCGTTGTGCGCAGCCTGCTTGTCCCCGCGACCCTGGAGCTGCTGGGACGCTGGACCTGGCTGCTGCCCTCCTGGCTGGAGCGCCGGCTGCCCCACCTGGCGATCGAGCCGCCGGAGCGGGCGGCCGAGGCGGGAAGCGAGGCGTGATCGCGCGCCCGCACGCGGTGCCGCGCCGGCTGCGCCGGCCAGGCATGGAGCCAGCCGGGCTCGAACCGGCGACCTCCGCCTTGCAAAGGCGGCGCTCTTCCAGCTGAGCTATGGCCCCTCTCCTCTGAAGTGTAGGACCGCTCAGCGGACCACGGCGCCGAATCCACCCCCGACCGCTGGAAATCAGTCGTCGAAATCGAAGTCCTTCGGCGGCTTCTGCTCGAACCACAGCTGGTCGTCCTCGGGGGCCTCCTCGAGGAAGTCCGGCGTCTCCTCGAGCACGTCCTCCTCGCGGTCGCCGGCGGGGGACTGGTCGGCCCCGGGCTCCTCGTCGGGCTCGGCCTCGCCCTCCCCGGCCTCGGCCGGGGCCTCCAGCGCCTGGTCCAGCTCGTCGGAGAGGCGCTTCTCGTCGAAGAAGTCGTCGGCGTCGTCCACCGGCTCCTTCTCTTCCTCCACCTCGCCGGCGCCGGAAAGCGGGTCGACCGGGGCGAGGCGCGGCTCTCCCATCTCCTCCTCGACCAGCTCGTCCTCGCTGGGGGCCGGCGACCCGGTGTCGGAAAGCTCCTCTTCGACGTCGTACAGCTCGGTCGGCTGTTCGGCGATCGACTCCCGCTCCTCGGTGGAGGGACCGGGGGACAGCTCGGGCTCGTCAGTGGGCTCCGATTGCGGCTCGTCAGTGGACTCGGGCTCGGGGATCGCCTCGTGTTCCATCGCCGGCGCCTGCTCCTCGGCGGTCTCGGGCGGCTCAGGCTCGGGAGGGGGCTCCGGCTCGGCGGGCGGCGCCTCCTGAAGATCGGCGATATCGGTGGACGGGCGGCGGGCGGGTGGAGTTTCTCCGGCCGGCTCCGCCCCGGCGTGCTCGTCCGGCTCGGGCTGCGTCATGAACTCGGTGGGCGCCTCGGCGGCAGCCTCGTCTGCCCCAGGCCGCTCCGCGGCCCCGAACGCTTCGTCCTCGAGCTGCTTCAGCTCGGATTCGCCGGCGCCGTGCTGGCGCTTCAGCTCCAGGTGCTCTTTGATCGCCTCGTCGAGAATGCCCATGGCTGCTCCGAGAAGCTAAAGACTATGCGGTTATCCTTGCTCTTGCGAGGCCTTTGGGACGATCCTCCCAGCCACGCACGCGGGGCTATAGCTCAGTTGGAAGAGCGCCTGGATCGCACCCAGGAGGTCGCCGGTTCGAGTCCGGCTAGCTCCATGATTTTGAATCCGCGCCGCGCCAGCGAACGCGTGGTATCGAGCACGGCGTGGTGCTCGGTTGCAAGCACGACGAGACGGCGAGGTTCCGGCTGTTCTCCCGCTAGACCCTTGAGCGCGAGATCATTGGCCTCGGTCGCACCTGAGCAGGGGACCACCTCGCGTCGGTCGGCGCCCACGAGCGCGGCGACCTGTCCGCGGGCGCACTCGACCGCCTCCGCAACGCGCCTTCCGGCCTCATGCTGAACGCTTGCCGGGTTGGCAAAGCAGATGGCCTGGTCCATAAGAGCGCGCTTAGGCGATCTTTGCTCGGCTGCCGGATGCCCGGCGAACCCGTGACATCTGTCTAAGCCCTGGGCGGCGAGTGTCCGGCGTTGTCGGGGGTCGATTCGGCTGCAATCATGCCTCCACCGATGAGCTCGCCGCGAGCACCGGCCTCTCGACGGGCCGCGAGCGCCGCGCTCGCCGCGCTCGTTCTGGCCGGCGGGCTCGCGCTGGCAACGGCGCTCGCCGGTCCGCCCACGGCCAGCGCCGCGCCGGCCGCTGGCCCGAACCGGGACGCCGTGGTGATCGGACTGCGGCGCAGGCAGGGCGGCCTGTCCGCCTTCGCGCAGGCGGTCTCCACGCCCGGGTCCGGCAGGTATCGCGGTTTCGCCTCGGTCAGCTCCCTGGCGCAACGCTTCGGCGCGACCGGCTCCACCTGGCGGCAGGTGCGCCGGTACCTGCACCGCAGCGGGATCCGCAACGTGAAGCTCGACGTGACGCGAGGCTTCGCCGTCGCGCGGGTCTCACCCCGCCAGCGGCGGCGGGTCTTCCCCCCGCCCCGCCGGCTGCGCGGGTTGATCGGGCCCGTGCTGAGCGGGCCCGGCCCTGGGCGCAGCAGCGTCCACCCCGCGCCCGCCCGCGACCGGGCCGCCACGCGACGGGCGGCCCCGCGCCGAACGGGGACCCCGTCGGGTTGCAGGCCGGGGGTGCGCTCCGGCGGCCTGACGCCAAACCAGTACGGGACCGCCTACGGCGTCGACCGGCTGCATGCACGGGGGCTGTTCGGACAGGGCACGCGGATCGCGCTGGTGGACTTCGACGGATTCAGCCAGTCCGCCCTCGACCAGTTCGCCCGCTGCTTCGGCCTCGCCGCCCCTCGGCCCACGGTCCACCCGGTCGGCCTGCGCCACCAGCTCGCGCCGAGCAACGAGACCCAACTGGACACCCAGATCCTCGCCTCGATCGCCCCGCTGACACAAGTGGACATCTTCCAATCCCGCACCGCGCCCGCCGATCTGGTGCGCCTCTTCGCTGCGCCGCTCGACACGCGGACGAGCGGCCACGAGCCGCCGGACGTGATCTCCTCGAGCCTCGGATTCTGCGAGCCGCAGTTCGGGAGGCCGGCCGCCGGACTGCTCGAATACGTGCTGGCGATGGCCGCGGGGACCGGGATCACCGTCGTCAACGCCGCCGGCGACAGCGGCTCCAGCGCCTGCTTCAACAGGAGCCGCGCGGTCGTCTACCCCGCCTCCTCCGCCTTCGTCACCGCGGTCGGCGGCACCCGACTGACGCTGACGAGCGATAACGCGATCGCCTCGGAGGTGGTCTGGAACGACCTCCCGTTCGGCTCGCCGGGGGCGGGCGGCGGGGGCATGAGCAGCTTCGTTCGGCGCCCGGCCTATCAGCGGGGCCGCGTGGGGCCGTCCGCCTTCCGCACGGTTCCCGACGTCGCCTTCCACTCCAGCGGCTTTCCCGGCTACGCGATTCGCAGCGGCGGGGAATGGACCTCGGTGGACGGGACCAGCGCCGCGGCGCCGCTGCTCGGCAGCGGCGCGCTGCTCTCCATCGAGGCGGCGGCGGACGTCGGCGTGCGGCGGCCCGGACTGCTCAATCCGCTCCTCTACCAGGCGATCGGCGATCGCTCCCCTGGGCTGTCCCGCGACGTGACCCGGGGCAACAACGACTTGTTCCGCGTCGGCTGCTGCGCGGCCCGGCCCGGCTATGACCGAGCCAGCGGCTGGGGCTCGCTCGACCTCGAGGCGCTGGCCGGCCTCGTGGTCGCAGGCCGCTAGGCCTGCACCGAACTCTTACGCCGCCAACGGGCCGACGCCCTCGGGCGCGTAGCGGTGGTGGAGCAGCAGGGCGTTGCCGTCGGGGTCGGCGAAGAAGGCCATGTGGCAGACACCCGAGTCCAAGATGTCCGCCTCGAACTCGACGCCGTGGGATTCGAGCTCGGTGCGGGCTGCCTCCACGTCATCGACCCGCAGGGCGATCGGGTGCCGGTGCGGCTCGAACTCGATGCCGAACGCGTCCGACTGCATCAGGGCGATCGTCAGGTTGCCGGTCTCGAACTCGCCGGCGGGCATCTCGCCCCAACGCTTCGAGAAGGGCAGGCCGAGCACCTCGCCATAGAACTCGGCGGCGGCGTCGTAGTCGCGCGTGGGGACGGCTACGAAATCGGTGTGGGTTACGAGCTGGGTATCGGTGGTCATCGCATCTTCCTTTCGATCCGTTCCCCGAGGGTAGGGCCTCAGTCCCGAGTAGCGCGCCAGACCCAGAGCATCGCCAGTGGCTGAAGCGGCAGGCGGGCCCACAGCATCCAGCGGGGAATGCGCTTCAGGTCCAGCCCCGGCACCTGCTCGGGCCTCACGGCCATGTGGACGTTGGCGGGAAAGACGGCGAGAAGGAGGGCCAGCAGCCACCAACGGGCGAAGCGGCGACCGCCGCCAGGGATGACCGCGAGGCCGCCGGTGATCTCGGCGACCCCGCTGACGACCACCGCCTCGCGGCGCAGCGGCAGCGAGGGGGGCACGATCGCCTCATAGGAGCGCGGTATGACGAAATGCATGCCGCCGGCGAAGACGAAAAAGCCGGCCAGAAGTCGCTGCGAGAGGCTCACGGTGCCCGAGTCTTTCAGGCTTCGGTGACCGAGGACGCTCGTCATCGCCATACTGGCTTGGCCGATGCCGCGCGTCGTCTTGCCCCGCACCGCCAAGCAGGCATTCATCTCGTTGTTCGCCTCGGTCCCGCCTTTGCTTGCCGCGGACGCCGCCCGGCGGGCCATTCGTGCCCCGCGCGCTGAGCGGGCGGGTTGGGTGCTGACCGCGGGGGTCCACGCCCTTCCCGGCGCCTACTTCGCCGCCGGGTTCCTGCGCCCAGGGCGCGGACGAGCCCGAACCTCGTCGGCCTCCAGCTGGCGACGGCGATCGGGGTCGCCGCGGGCGGCCGGTTCGCGCGGCGCCACCCGCTCGCCTGGGCGCTCGCCGCCGCCGAGCTTCCCGCCTGGCTCGCCTACACCCGCTGGTACTCGCGATTCGGCCGCGAGCCGTCCTCGGCGCTCGCGGTCGGGACCGTCCTCCCCGGGGACCTCTCGTTCGTCGAGCACGAACGCGGGCCGATCACGGCAGCCGAGCTGCGCGGACGACCCACCGTGCTGCTCTTCTACCGTGGCAACTGGTGCCCGCTCTGCATGGCGCAGGTCGGCGAGATCGCCGAGCGTTGGCGCGAGATCTCGTCGCTTGGCGCGCAGGTGGCGCTGGTCAGCCCGCAGGACGAGGGCCGCACCCGGGCGCTCGCGGCCCGCCACGACGTCGGGTTCCGCTACCTGCGCGACGACGGGCTCGCGGCCGCACGCCGACTGGGCATCGTGAACCCGGACGGCACCCCGGCGGGAATGGTCGGTTATGAGAGCGACACGGTCCTGCCGACCCTGGTCGTCACCGACGCCGATGGGCGCATCGTCTACGCCGACCAGACCGACAACTACCGGGTGCGACCGACGCCCGAGACCGTGCTCGCCGCTCTGTGAGCAGCGATCCGGGTCACTGGCAGCGGGTCTATCGCGAGCGGCAGCCGCGGGAGATGAGTTGGTATGAGCGGGCGCCAGAGGTCTCGCTCGAGCTGATCGAGCGGGCCGCCCCGGCGCCGAACGCGGCGATCCTCGATGCCGGCGGGGGTGCGTCGAGCCTCGCCGGGCTCCTGATCGCGGCCGGCTACACAGACGTCACCGTCGCCGACCTCTCGAGGGCGGCGCTGGAGCGGGCGAGGGAAGATCTCGGCGAGGCCGCCGGGGAGATCCAGTGGGTCCAGGCCGATCTGCGCGACCATGACTTCGGGCGGCGCTTCGACCTCTGGCACGACCGCGCGGTGCTCCACTTCATGGTCGAGCCGAGCGATCGGGAGGGCTATCTCGCGACCCTGCGACGCTCCCTGCGCTCCGGAGGGCACGCCATCCTGGCCGCCTTCGGCCCCCAGGGACCGACGCGGTGCAGCGGCCTCCCCGTGGTCCGCTACAGCGCCGCCAAGCTCTCCCTGCTGCTGGGCGGCGACTTCGAACTCCTCTCCTCGCGGCTGCAGGACCATCGCACGCCCTCGGGCGCAACCCAGCAGTTCGTCTACGCGCACCTGCTGCGCAAGTAGGTGCTCCCTCCCGTATGGAGGCGATCGCCGGAGGGTGGCTCACGGCTGTTCAGGCTGCCCGATCAGCGGCGTCTTGACCGGCGCCGCGAGGCCCAGGAAGGCGACAATCTGGTAGCCGCCGGGATTGGTCTGGATCGGCACGTTCTTCCAGTTGTTGGTGAGCCAGACGTTGCCGGAGGGATCGATCGCGACGCCGGTGCTGCGGACCAGCCCGTCGAACCCGTACCCGGTTTCGGGCGGCGAGATCGAGGCGCCGGTGCTGCGTTTGCCGACCGGGCAGCTCTGCGGCCGCGTGCCGCAGAGCTCGGAGAGACGGCGGCCGCTGAAGTTGGCGACCCAGACCTTGTCCTCGCCGTCGACCGCGATGCCCCAGGGGTTCTTGATGCCGCCGGAGCGGTAAGGGTTCTGCTTCGGCATCTGGCCGTTGGCGTTGATCAGGGTGACGCTGCCGCCCTTGCCGGGGCGGCCCTCGCGGTGGAACTGGCCGACGCAGGGGGCGACCACCCAGGTCGAGTTGGAGACCCAGACGTTGCCGCCGCTGTCGGTGGCGAGGCCCATCGGCCGGTGCAGGCCGCCGCCCTGGAAGCGAGCCAGGACTCTTCCTTCAGGGCCGATCTTGACGACGTTGGCGCTTCCGTTGCCGCCCACGTAGACGTTGCCCGCATCGTCGGTGGCGGCACCGAAGGGCCGTCTGAAGCCGAAGCCGCCCAGCAGCGAGAAGTAGTTTTCGGGGTAGTTGACCGCCTGCCCGGGCTTGCCGTTGGGGATCTCGGTGACGCTGTTGTTGCCGCAGTTCGCGACCCAGATGTTGTTGTGAACGTCGGCGACGGTCGCCTGCGGCCAGAAGATGTCGCCGACTTCCCAGCCGCCGGTGTAGGTCTCGACGAGCTTGCCCTTGTTGTTGCGTTTGATGCCGGCCCGGGCGAGATCCGGCGAGAGCGCTTTGCCGTTCGGCAGGTACTCGGAGACGCTGTTGTGCGGCGCTGCCTTCCTGCAGCCGGCTCCTTCGAAGCCGAAGTTGCCGAGCCAGATGTGATGGCGCTTGTCGATCGTGATCCCGAAGCCGACGCCGCTGGTCCCCCCGCTCTTGTAGGGCGAGCCGGGGAAGTACTTGCCGGTCGGAGTGAAGCGGAACAGCTTCCGACCGAAGCAGGCAGGCTGCCGCGACTTGCGGCTGTACTCGTAGTTGTTTCCGACCCAGATGCCGCCCTGGGCGTCGATCGCGAAGTTGCCGGGCCCGTCCATCCCCCGGGGGCTGCCTTCGAAGCGCAGGGCGAGCGTCCAGGCGTCCGGGAGTTCGCCGCGGCGCAGGGCGGGTGCGTAGCGGGAACGCCGCGCGGCCGCCAGGCGCGAGAGCTTGAACAGACCGCTGACGTTGTGCCACGGGTTGGTGGCGATGTTGACCGTGGCCTGCAGGGTGTCCGGCGCCGCGCCCCTGCCCGGAGCGCCGGCCTGCTTGAGGAGGTTCGCGCAGCGCTGGCTCTGGCGGCGGCAGAGGGTGAGCAGGTTGGCGAGCGAGTCGAAGGTGCGCAGGGTCGAGGTCGAGTTGCCGTTGGGGAAGCGGCTTACGACCGGGCTGAGCTTGCCGCTGCTGGCGCGGACCAGGTCGCGCGTCATCGCCGCCGCGTTGCGCAGACCGGGATCAGGGCCAGCGACCCGGCCGGCGTCGATGAACTGGGCCATCGCGAAGCCGATCGCCACCGTGGTGCGCTCGTTCACCGTCACCCGGCGGGGCACCGGCTTCACGCCGAGCGCGGCGGCGAGTCGGTATGTGTTGCCGGGGACCGGGAAACCCGCTTCGGCCGCCCCGCCGGGGCGGGTGGCGACCACGTACTTGACGGCGCCGGCGGTCGCCCCGCGGTAGCGCAGCGAGAAGGCGCCCCCGCGACCGCTGCGGGTGCTGCCGAGCAGCTCCGGCCCCTTCGCGCCCGGCTTCGCCGCCAGCAGCACGAGGTTCATGCCGCGCATCGGCACCTGGCCGGAGAGGGTCCCCCGCTTCGCGGCGAGAGCCGAGCTGGGGACGAGGACGGCGATCAGGGCGAGGGTGACCGTCAGCGCGGCAACGGTCCCGGCGCGGCGTGCGAGCAAGGCTTCTTCTCCTTAGATTTGGAAACCGACATTATTGGCGTGCACCACTACTTCGGCGACAAGCGCGGACTCTTCCTCGCCGTCGCCCGCTCCGCGGTCGAGCGCATCCCCGCCATCGTGCGCACCGACCTGACCGATCTCAGCGTCGAGGAGATGGTCGATGCCAACACCTCCGCCTGGCTCGACGCGGTCGAAGCGGGAAGCACGACATTCCTGGCCTTCGCCGGCGGCGGCCCGATCGGCCGCGACCCCCAGCTCGAAGCGCTCCAGGACGAGCTGCGCGACCGGCTCGCCGCTCGCATGCTCTCCAACCATGTCGGCACCGCCGAGATCCCCCCCGCCGCCCTGTTCACGATGCGCGCCTCGCTGGGGATGATCGAGCGGGCGATCCTGGACTGGATCACCGGCAGGGGCGGCAACCGCGAGCAGCTCGCGGCGGGGACACACAGGAGGTCGGCGGCTCGAATCCGGCTAGCTCATTCGCAGAGCGGCAGTGCCCTGCCGCAGACCTCAGACTCACATTCCGGGGAACAGCTCCCTCACCCGGAAATCGCCTGCGCCAGAAGCGATTGCGACGCTGGCGACCAAAGCCACGTAGACGCCGGATCCCTGACCGGCACCCGACGGGAAGTCGAAGGCGATCAGCCAGACCAGGAGGGTCGTCGCGACGACTGCGAGGATGTCGGCGGTGCCGTTCACGGAGAGATCTGGCCGGAAGAATCCGAATCGACCGCCCGTCAGCGCCGCCGCGATTCCACACAAGCCGACGATCAGGAAGAAGACGTCGGACACCGTCAGGAGCTCCCACCCGTTGCGGGTGGTGCCGCCTGGGCCGTCGGCCCACGGCATGAACAGGGAAGCGATCAGCAGCACGCCGCCGACACCGGCGAGAACGCGCCCGACTCCGGGATTGATCGTGCTCACGGTTCTCCCTTTCTGAGCGCTTCCACGGTCGCCTGATCGGCCGGGAAGAGCAGCTCGATTGCCAGCTCGGACGTGGTCACCTCGAACGGGGTGTCGAAGCCCGCGAACATGCCGAAGAAGGACCATTCGCCGCCGCCGGGGGCGCGCAGCCTCAGCGGCCCGAGGATCTCGCTGCCTGCGTCACCGACCGCATCCTCATTTCCGGACGCCGGGTAGGCGGCAACCTCCTCCATCAGCGACCGGAGCGAATCGTCGCCGGTCACCGCGATCTGCCTTGCCAGGCGCTCCAGGAAGTGCGCGCGCCAGCTGGCGAGATTGACGATGAGCGGCGCAAGCCCGTGGGGGTGAAGGCCGATCCGCAGGACGTTGATCGGTGGCTCGAGCAGCTCGGGGTCGATCTCGACGCCTTGGGTCAGGGCCGACATCGGGGCGTTGACCGAGACCACATTCCAGGCTCGGTCGAAGACGACCGCGGGGTAGGGATCATGGGCAGCGAGAATCCGTTCCAACGCGGCGCGAACGGGGGCAAGCGCCGGATCCCCCAGGGGGCGCTCGGGAAAGGCGGGTGCATGGCCCGCGGCCAGCAAGAGCTGGTTTCGGTCCCGGAACGGGATCTCGAGCCGTTCGGCGACCTTGAGGAGCATCTCGCGCCCCGGCTTCGAGCGGCCGGTCTCGACGAAGCTCAGGTGGCGAGCCGAGATCCCCGCCTCGAGCCCCAGATCGAGTTGGGTCAGTCGCCGTCGCTCGCGCCACTCGCGAAGAAGCTGCCCCACCTCTACCTGGCTGCCGGCCGCGCCCATTGCATGAGCGACCCTAGCCCTCGCCGGTAGGGCCGTCGATTACCTCGGGGTAAGATGCCCCCTTCCGCTCGCTGCGGCGCCTGCCCGATAGGAGCGCTTGCGAAGCGGCCGGTTGCCGGGTAGGCTGCCCGCGCCGGGCACATATTCCCCGGCCGGTGCAGACGCAGCGAAGCCGGTGCGATTCCGGCGCTGTCCCGCAACTGTGATGCCCCTTCGGGGATAAGCCAGGCCGACTGCCCTGCACCGAGCGAACAAGCCCTCGGAGGAAGGGTGGTTCGTGCGGCGGCGCCGCCCGACCCGACCCCCTCCGCTGATGCGGAGGTTTTTTTATGTTCAGATTCAAAGCCGGACGGTGGTCCGCGCTCACGCTCTGCGCCGTCACGCTCTGCGCCCTCGCGCTCTCTGCCTGCTCCGGTGGGCTTGCCGCAAACGGAGAGGTGGAGATTCCCCGCGAGCCGCATCGGATCGTCTCCCTCTCCCCTTCGGCGACCGAAGACCTCTACGCGGTGGGGGCGGGGGGCCAGGTGGTTGCCGTCGACTCCAACTCGACCTACCCGCCCGAGGCGCCGCGTACGAAACTCTCCGGCTACACGCCGAACCTCGAGGCGATCGCCGCCTACCGACCCGACCTGGTCGTCGTCGCCGGGGACGCCGACCACGTCGTCGCCCAACTTCGGAAGTTGGGCGTTGCGGTCCTCGTCGAGCCCCCGGCGCCGGATCTGGCCGCCGCTTACAGCGAGATCGAGCAGCTCGGGAAGGCAAGCGGTCACCTCGACGGGGCACGCTCGGCGGTCGCCGGGATGAAGCACGAAATAGGCGCGATCGTGGCGGCGGCGCCGACGCCGAGCAAGCCGCTGAGCGTCTACCACGAGCTCGACCAGACCTACTTCTCGGCCACCTCGCGCACCTTCATCGGCCAGATCTACGCCCTGCTCGGACTGCGAAGCATCGCCGACGAGGCGAAGGGGTCGAGCGAATACCCGCAGCTCTCGGGCGAGTACGTGATCGCCCGCGACCCCGATCTGATCGTCCTCGCCGACACCGTGTGCTGCGGGCAGAGCGCTGCGACGGTCGCTGCCAGGCCGGGCTGGAGCAGGATCGCAGCGGTGCGCGATGGCGATCTCGTCTCCGTCGACGATTCGATCGCCTCGCGGTGGGGACCGCGCATCGTCCTCTTCGTCAAGAGGATCGCCAACGCGGTCGGAAAGCTCGAGGAACAGCGGGAATGACCGCTTGGACCCTGGACACGCCTGCTCGGCGCGGTCCGCCGGCGCGCTCCGAGGTGCGGGCGCGGGGCGTCCCACTCGGCTGGGGAGGCTGCGCCGTGGCGTTCCTCGCGGGCTCGCTCGTCCTCGGGCTGTCGATCGGCCCGGTCGGCATCGGAACCGGCTCGATCGCGACCTCGGCCCTCTCCCACCTCCCCCTGCTCGACGCGCACTCGCCGCTGGGCGCGATCGACGAAGCGATCCTCTGGCAGGTGCGGGCGCCGCGCGTCGTGCTGGCGGCCTTGGTCGGCGGCATGCTCGCGACTGCCGGCTCCGCCTACCAGGGCGTGTTTCGCAATCCCCTTGCCGATCCCTACCTGCTGGGGGTCGCGGCCGGCGCCGGCCTCGGCGCCACGCTTGCGATCGCCTACGCCGGAGCTGGAACCGGCGAGCTGCTGCCGGTGGCGGCGTTCGCCGGGGCGATCGCCGGCGTGGCCGGCGCGTACGCGCTCGGTCGCTCGGCCGGCGTTGCCGAGAGCACAGGCCCGCTGATCCTCGCCGGCGTCGCCGTCGCGGCCTTCATGACCGCGGCGCAGACCTTCGTGCAGGAGCAGCATGCGGCAACCCTGCGGGAGGTCTACTCCTGGCTGCTCGGCGGGTTCGGCGGCGCAGACTGGCATGAGGTCGCTCTCGTCGTGCCGTACGTCGCGATCGGCTCGGCGGTGATCCTGGCGCATCGGCGAGTCCTCGACGTGCTCAGCCTCGGCGACGAGGAGGCCGGGACGCTGGGGCTCGGCGTGCGGCGAGTGCGCCTGGCGATCGTCGTCGCCGCGACGGCCGGGACCGCCGCCGCGGTCGCGGTCAGCGGGCTGATCGGGTTCGTGGGAATCATCGTGCCCCACACGATTCGGCTGCTCGTCTCCTCGAGCTACCGGGCGATCGTGCCGCTCTCGCTGCTGGCCGGGGGCGGCTTCCTCGTCCTGGCCGATCTGATCGCGCGCGCCGTCCTCTCGCCCGCGGAGCTGCCGATCGGCGTGGTGACGGCGTTCTTCGGAGCGCCCTTCTTCGCGATCGTCCTGCGAAGGGCACGGAGGGTCGGCCCTTGAGCGCCGCCGCGGAGCTGCGCCGCGTCTCGGTGAGGCTCGGCTCCGATTGGGTCGTGCACGAAGTCTCAGCCACGGTCGGGCGCGGCGAGTGGGTGGGGCTGATCGGCCCCAACGGCGCCGGCAAGACGACGATCCTGCGCGCCCTCGCCGGCGTCGTCCCGTTCACCGGGGAGGCGATGCTGGACGAGCGCTCCGTGATATCGGGAACGCGGCGGGAGCTTGCGCGGCGGGTGGCGCTGGTCCCCCAGAGCCCGCAGATGCCCCCGGAGCTGACCGTGGCCGAATACGTGCTGCTCGGGCGGACGCCCCACATCGGCCTGCTGGCGAGCGAGGGGCACTCCGACCGGCTGTCCGCCGAGCACGCGATCGCGCGGCTCGGGCTGCACCAGCTCGCCGCGCGCCGGCTCGGCTCGCTGAGCGGCGGCGAGCGCCAGCGGGCCGCGCTGGCGCGGGCGCTCGCCCAGGACGCGCCGGTCCTGCTCCTCGACGAGCCGACCAGCTCGCTCGACCTCGGCCGCCAGCAGGATGCGCTGGAGCTGATCGACTCGCTGCGCCGCGAGGAGGGGCTGACGGTGATCTCGGCGATGCACGACCTCAGCCTCGCCGGCCAGTTCGCAGACCGCCTGCTGCTGCTCGATCGCGGCCGCCTGGTCGCCGATGGCCCGGCGCCCGATGTGCTCTCGGAGAGCAGCATCGCCGCCTACTACGGCGCCAGCGTGCGGATCGTCCGGGAGAACGGCAGCGTCTTCGTGCTGCCGCGGCGCGCGGAGCGGCTATGAGCGCGCTGATGGTGCAGGGCGTCTCGAGCTCGGCCGGCAAGAGCCTGATCGCGACGGCGCTGGCGAGGGCGTTGCGGCGCCGCGGCGTCGACGTGGTCCCGTTCAAGGCGCAGAACATGTCCAACAACGCGCGGGTCGTGGCCGGCGGCGAGATCGGCACCGCCCAGTACCTGCAGGCGCTCGCCGCGGGGACCGAGCCCGAGGTGCGGATGAATCCCGTCCTCGTCAAGCCCGAGGGGGACAGCCGGAGCCAGGTCGTCATCCTCGGCGAGCCCGACTTCGAGCTGAGCCGGATGGCCTGGCGCAGCCGGCGCGGGCGCCTCTGGCCGGCGATCGAGGCGTCGCTCGCCGGCCTGCTCGCAGAGCACGACCTCGTCCTGATCGAGGGGGCGGGCAGCCCCGCCGAGATCAACCTGCGCGACACCGACCTGGCCAACATGCGCACGGCGCAGCTCGCCGGGGCGCGGGTGGTGCTGGTCGCCGACATCGATCGCGGCGGCGCATTCGCCCACCTCTACGGCACCTTCGCACTACTCCCCGCGGAGGAGCGCGCCTCGATCGCCGGCTTCGTGCTCAACAAGTTCCGCGGCGACGCGTCCCTGCTACCGCCGGCGCCCGAACGGCTCGAGCAGCTGACCGGGGTGCCGACACTGGGAGTGCTGCCCTGGCTCGATCGCGTCGGCCTGCCCGACGAGGACGGGGCGGCGACGCCGCCGCGCCTGGACGAGGGGACGCCGGTCGCCGTGGTCCGCTACCCGACGGCGTCCAACCTGGACGAGTTCAAGGCGCTGGAGCAGGTGGCGGAGCTGCGCTGGGTGGGGGATGCGGACGAGCTCGACGGGACCGAGCTGGTGATCCTGCCCGGCTCCAAGCACGTCGCTTCCGACCTGGCCTGGCTGTCTCGCAGCGGCCTTTCCGATGCGGTGCGAGACCGGGCCGCGGCCGGCCTGCCCGTGCTCGGCATCTGCGGCGGCATGCAGATGCTGGGCGAGCGCATCGAGGACGAGGCGGGCGTTGACGGCTCCGCGCAGAGTCTGGGACTTCTCGCGATCGCCACGACCTTCTCCCGCTCGAAGCGGACCGCGAGGATCGCGGCGCGATTCGAGCCGCTTGCCGAGCCATGGAAGGGGCTCGCAGGCAGGACGTTCGCCGGCTACGAGATCCGCCACGGCAGCAGCACCGCGACCGCCGGCGTGGCCGAGGCTCTGCCCGGCGGGCTCGGCTTCGTCGCGGGCTCGGTGCTCGGTGTCTACCCCCACGGGCTCTTCGAGCAGCCGGAGCTTCTCGACGCGCTCTTCGGCGCGGCCTCGGGGCGTTCGCTGGAGCATGCCTTCGAAGCGCTGGCGGACGCCGTCGAGGAGCACCTCGACCTCGGTGCGCTGCTGCGAACGGGAGGGATCGAATGAGCAGACCGCGCTCACTCGTCCTGGTCAACACCGGCGACGGCAAGGGCAAGTCGACCGCGGCCTTCGGCGTCGTGATGCGCGGCGTGGCGCGCGGCTGGCGCGTCTGCGTGATCCAGTTCATCAAGTCCGAGAAGTGGAAGGTCGGCGAGGAGAAGATCGGTCGCCGGCTCGGGGTCGAGTGGCTGAAGGGCGGCGACGGCTTCAGCTGGGAGTCGCCCGACCTCGAGAAGAGCGAGGGGCGGGCGGCAGCCGCCTGGCGGCTCGCCGCCGAGGCGATCGCCGGCGGCGCATACCAGCTCGTCGTGCTCGACGAGATCACCTACCCGATGAACTGGGGCTGGATCGATTCGGAGGCCGTCCTCAGAGCGATCCGCGAGCGCCCGCCGCAGACCAACATCGTCGCCACCGGGCGCGACGCGCCCGCCCGGCTGATCGAGGCGGCCGACACGGTGACCGAGATGGTCAAGGTCCGCCATGCCTACGATCGCGGCATCCGCGCCCGCCGGGGGCTCGACTTCTGATGGCGCTCGTCCTGCTGACCGGCGGAGCGCGAAGCGGCAAGTCCGAGCTGGCGACCCGGCTCGCCGGGGAGGGAGACGAGCCGGTCGCCGTGATCGCCACGGCGCAGGCGGGCGACGAGGAGATGGAGGCACGGATCGCCGCTCACCGGCGCGAACGGCCCGCCTCCTGGCGGACGATCGAGGAGCCGCTCCGCCTCTGCGAGGCGATCGAGACGGTGGTCGAGGGCGACGCCCTGATCGTCGACTGCCTGACGCTCTGGACCGCGAACGCTCTCGATCGGCTCGGTGCCGAGGGGACGGAGGCCGAAGCGGCAGCTGCGGCCGGCGTGGCCGCCGCCCGGCCCGGCCTGACGATCGCGGTGACGAACGAGGTCGGGCTCGGGCTCGTCCCCGCCGACGCCCTGGGGCGCGGCTACCGGGACCTGCTCGGGAAGGTGAACGCGATTTGGGCCGCGGCGGCCGATCGCGCCTTCCTGCTCGTCGCGGGGCGTGCGCTGGCCCTCGAGGCAACGGATTCCCTCGACGAGCGGCTGCGGTGAGCGCGATGCGGGACGAGCTCGGCACGGGGCTGGGCTGGGCGGAGCTGCGGGGCGCGGCGGCGGCCCTCGCATTCCTCACCCGCGTCCCGGTGGGCCGCCGCCTGTCCCTCGACGGCGGCGATGTCGCGCGCGCCGGGCCGGCCTTCCCGCTCGTCGGTGCGGCGATCGGCGCTGTGGTGGGGGGGATAGCGGCATCCCTGGCGGCACCGCTCTCGCCGCTGCTGGCGGGGGCGCTCGCCCTCGCCGCGGGGACCGTCCTGACCGGGGCGCTGCATCTCGACGCGCTGGCCGACTCCGCCGACGCTCTCGGCGCCCCCTCGCGCGAGCGGGCGCTCGAGGTGATGCGCGACCACACGATCGGAGCCTACGGAGCCGTCGCGGTCGCGACCGACCTTCTGATCAAGACGGCTGCGCTTGCCGCGCTCGCAGGAGCTGGGCACGCGCTGCCCTTCGCGATCGGCGCCGGAGCGGTCTCGCGGGCGGTTCCCGTCGCGCTTGCGGCGGCCCTTCCCTACGCGCGCAGCGGGGAGGGAGCGGCGGCATCGCTGACCGGGGCGGCTCGCGGCCGCGCCATCGCGGCGGCGCTGAGTGGGGTCCTCGTCGCGGTGCTGGCGGCGGGCCCCGACGGACTGCTCCTCGCCGCCTGCGCAGGTGCCGTCGCGCTGGCTCTCGGCCTCGCCTTCGGTCGCTGGCTGGGCGGCGTCACGGGAGACACCCTCGGCGCCGCCCTCGAGATCGGCGAGACCGCGGCGCTTGTTGTCGCCGTCGCCGCGGCGGGGGCGGGATGAACCGGCTCGAGGACATCGACGCGGTCCTGTTCGACGTCGGCGGCACCCTGGTGAGCGAGGCGCCGCCCGGCACGCCGGTCGCCGAGCTGCGCGCCGATCCGCGCCCCGGGGCGATCGAGACCCTGCGCGGGCTGGCGCAGCACCACCGCATCGCCGCCGTCACCGACACGTCGGCGATGCGCGAGGCCGAGGTGCGCGAGCTGCTCCAGCCCGTGGGGCTGGACGGCCTGCTCGAGGCGGTCGTCACCTCGGCCGACGTCGGCGCGGCAAAGCCTGATCCGACGTCTCTGACCGCGGCGCTGCGGCGCCTCGGTGTGGAGCCCGAGAGGGCGGTCTACGTCGGCGACGCCGCGAGCGACCGGGACGCCGCGGCGGCAGCGGGTGTGGAGTTCGTCGCGATCGACCGGGGCATCGCCGAGGCGATCGAGCGCTTCGGCCGTGGACGGTCCGGCCCGTTTGCCGAGGCCTGCCGCCGCCTCCAGCCGCTCGACGAGGAAACGGCAGGCGCGGCGCGGGCGCACCATGACCGCCTCACCAAGCCGGCTGGATCGCTCGGCCGCCTGGAGGATCTCGGCGTCCAGCTTGCCGCGATCGCCGGCGAGTGCCCGCCGCCGCGACCCGAGCCCGCCGCCGTCGCGGTGTTCGCGGGGGACCACGGGGTCGCGACGGCAGGGGTCACGTCCTGGCCGCAGGAGGTGACCGCTCAGATGGTCGCGAACTTCGCCGCCGGAGGTGCCGCGATCAACGTAATCGCACGCCAGGTCGGGGCGAGCGTTCACATCGTCGATGCGGGAGTCGCCGCCGACATCTCGCACCTCGACGGGGTGATTCGACGAAACGTCCGCTGGGGCACCGCGGACCTCTCGCACGGTCAGGCGATGAGCGTCGCCGAGGCCCGCGCGGCGCTCGACGCCGGGGCATCGATCGCCGCCGACCTGGTGGCGGAGGACAACCGGCTGC
Organism: uncultured Solirubrobacterales bacterium; assembly: GCA_963730315.1. Lineage (GTDB taxonomy): Bacteria > Actinomycetota > Thermoleophilia > Solirubrobacterales > 70-9 > VRUE01. The sequence goes on from CAVSRD010000007.1 coordinate 58,595, forward strand.
TCGTCACGGGCGACATGGGGATAGGCAACACGACGTCCTCGGCGGCGCTGATCACTGCGCTCACCGGGCGGGAGGCGAGCGCGGTGACGGGACGGGGGACGGGGATCGACGACGAGATGCTCGCGCTCAAGACCCGCATCGTCGAGGGCGCCGCCGGCCGAACGCGCGGCTGGCTCGACCCCGTCTCGATCCTGTCTGAGGTGGGCGGTCTGGAGATCGCCGCGCTCGCCGGCTTCATCGTCGGCGGGGTCGCCGAGCGCGTTCCCGTCCTGATCGATGGAGTCATCACGGGCGCGGCGCTGCTCGCCGCGGAGGCGATGGCCCCGGGTACGGCGGCGAGGTGCATCGCCGGGCACCGCTCGCCCGAGCCGGGGGCGACGGTCGTCCTGGAGGAGCTGGACCTGGCGCCCGTGTTCGACTTCGCCCTGCGGCTTGGAGAGGGGACGGGGGCCTGCCTGGCGGTTCCAGTCGTCCAGACGGCCGCAAACGTGCTTCGTGAGACGGCGACGTTCGACCGGGCGGCGGTGTCCGACCGCAACGTCCCCCGCAGCCCATAGGCTGCGCCGCTGTCCGGTTTGCTCCCTCCGGGGCGAGGCGACCGAGCCCTAATCGAGCCCCTCGGCGCCTGGCCGCTCCACCTCCCAGGCGATCACCGCCGGCACCTCGGCCAGTGCGTGCTCGAAGGCGCCGACCCGATGCCTCTTCGCCCGCGCCCGAGCCTCCTCGCGGCTCAGTCGCGGCTCCACGCACCGGCGGACCGCAAGGCCCGCGTCGCGGAACGCGGCGATGTACTCGCCGTGCAGGTGCGGGAACTCCGGGATCATCGAACGCCGCCCCCGCGAATCGACAAACACGGCCCTCCAGCCGAGGATCGCGGTGGCGAAGGGATGGGGGTTGGAGACGACCAGCCGGCCGCCGGGCCTGAGCACCCGGGCGAGCTCGGCGATCGCGGGGCCGATCTCGGGCAGGTGGCTGAGCGCGAGCGCGCAGACTGCGCCGGCCACCTCGCCGTCGGCAACCGGCAGCGCGGTCAGCTCGCCGAGACGGAACTCGGCGCCGGGCAGCTTCTCTCGGGCGCGGGCGAGCATCGCCCCGTTCGCGTCGACGCCGATCACCTCTCGGTTGATCGCCGAGAGATATGCGGCGTGGCGGCCGGTGCCGCAGGCGGCATCGAGAACCGGCCCGGCCGGAAGCCCCTCGAGCAGGCCGCGCACGACCGGCTCCTCCAGGGCGATCGTGTCGTTGCCCGGATCGTCGTAGCTCTCCGCCCACTGCGCGTAGCCCGTAGCGGCGTCGACCTCGGGCAGATCACGGCGCTCGCAGTAGGGCGGCTCGTCGAACCGCGAGAGGATCTTTCGGATCTCCTCGGTGCGCGCGTCGATCGCGCCGAACGACCGCCGCGCCCCGGCGCGCAGCAGCGCCAGGCCCTCGATGCCGAGGAGGTAGTGGCCTTGTCGGAACTCCTCTGCCATCGGCGAGCGCACGCTACTGCACGAGGTGCGGGCGACGTTCAGCTTCGAGCGACAGCTCCGAACGTCCCGCTGCGATTGCAGCGCGCGGAGTTGACGAGAAGCCGGGTTCTTCCTTGACACGTGACCCAATGGTCACCTATAATCCAAGACGTGAACGAGGTGTTCAAGGCGCTCGCGGACCCGACCCGGAGGGAGCTGCTCGACCAGCTCTTCCGCCGGGACGGGCAGAGCCTCAGCGCTTTGCAGGAGCACCTGCCGATGTCCCGCTTCGGCGTGATGAAGCACCTCAAGGTGCTCGAGGAGGCGGGGCTGGTGACGACGAGGAGGCGCGGGCGCGAGAAGCTCCATTTCCTCAACCCCGTTCCGATCCGCCTGGTCCACGACCGCTGGGTTAGCAAGTACGCGGAACCCTGGGCCTCGGCGCTGAGCGAGCTCAAATACGAAATCGAGGAGGACGAGCGATGAACGAGGAGCAGACCTACACCGTGGTGGGCGGGCGCGGCATGATGACCGTGTTCGAGATCTACATCAAGACGACCCCCGAGCGCCTCTGGGAGGCGATCACCGACGAGGAGATGAGGTCGAAATACAGCTTCGGCGTCCGTACCAGGTCGGACTGGACGCCGGGCTCCGGGTACGAGTCCTCGGTGCCGGGGGTTATCGACATCGCCAGCGGCGAGAACCTCGAGGTGGATCCGCCGCGCCGGCTGGTGCAGAGCTTCAAGGCCCTGTGGAGCGAGGAGGTCGAGCGGGAAGGAACGTCGCGGGTGACCTGGGAGATCGAGCCGGTCGGCAGCTCCTGCCTGCTCAGGGTCACCCACGACAACCTGGGCGAGAGCGCAAACAGCGAACTGTTCGGCGGCTGGCCGATGATCCTCTCCGGCGTGAAGACCCTGCTGGAGACCGGCGAGCTGCTCGACACCCCGGCCTCGCTGCGCTACGCGCAGCCGGCCTCCGGAGAGGGCGGCTAGGATCGCTTCGATGATGGCCGCGAATCGGCCACCCCAGGTCATCCTCCTCCCGGGAGCGGTCCTGCCCGCCGAGCTGGCGTACGGGGCGCTGCTGGAGGCGCTCGGCGCCGAGGTGAACGCGGTCCTCAAGGAGCTTGAGGTCTATTCCGGGGACGCGCCCCCGCCCGCCTACACGCTCGACCTCGAGGTGGATGGGATCCTCCGAGCCGCCGAGGACTCGGGCTTCAATCGCTTCCACCTCGTCGGCTATTCGGCCGGCGGCGCCTCGGCCCTGGCCTTCGCGGCGCGCCACCCGGAGCGGCTGCTCAGCCTCGCACTGCTGGAGCCTGCCTGGGCGGGGAATGACGGGCTCGACCCCGCCGAACGGGCCGTCCGGGAGGAAGTCGACTGGATCGCGTCCCTTCCGCCCGAGGAGATGATGCCGGCCTTCGTGCGCATTCAGCTGGCGCCGGGCGTCGACCCGCCCGCACCCCCGTCCGACCCGCCGCCGTGGATGGCGAAGCGGCCGGCGGGCGTGCGGGCCGTGGCCGGCGCCTTCGACTCCGGCGAGCTGGACCTCGACGCGCTTCGCAGCTTCCGCGGCCCGACGTACTTCGCGCTCGGCGCTCGCAGCAATCCCGACCTCTATGCCAAGACCGCAGAGCGCCTCTCGCGAGTCTTCCCGGACCTGACGCTCGAGGTGTTCGAGGACTGCCACCACTTCGAGCCGCCGCACCGGATGGAGCCTGACCGACTCGCCGCTTCCCTTCGGGTCCTGTGGGCGAACGCCGCCGGCTAGGCCCCCGGCGCGCGGAGCCGGCAGCCCTTACAGCCCCGGCTTCCAGACCATGATCACCAGCGCCGCGATCACGGCCGCCGCCGCCGCGTAGTTGGCGACCAGCGATAGGCGATCGCCCAACAGGCGGCCCAGCTCCTCCGAAGGTGCGTCGTCCTGGCGGGCGAGGCGAGAGGCGAGCAACCTGGCCTGCTTCGGTCGCTGGCCCCCGATACCGCCGAGGACGAAGGCCGCGACGAGCAGGGCGAGCGAGGCGCCGATCCAGCCATCGCCCAGCGAGTAGGCCTCGGTGCTGCCGACCAGCCAGAAGCCGCCGGCGAGGACGCAGACCGTGCCGGCCGCAACGAAGATCGCGCCGACCCTGGCCGGGCCGAGCAGGGCGGCGATCTCGCTTGGACGCTCCCGCCGGCGCGCCGCCTGGTCCGCGACGGCAGCGACAGTCATTCCCGAGAACAGCGAGACGACGCCGATCAGGTGCAGAAGCAGCGCCCAGTCGAACTCCGTCATCGGCGGATCGTAATCAGCGGCGTTGCCCTCGGGGGGCGTGCCGCTTCACGATCCGCCACCACCGCGTCGCCGTCCTGCCGGCTTCGAGATCCTTGACGACCCGCACCTGGAACGACTTGACGCCCGGGCGCAGCCCGCCGTAGCGCCGCGGCGAGACGCAGCGCCGCCAGGCGCGCCGCTTCCCGGGAACCCGTTCTCCCCCCAGCCGGCACTCGAAGTAGACGCCGCGCTGCCTCGAGCGGAAGCGGAAGACCGCGCTGCGCCGGGTGGTCCTGCCGTGCAGGGGGCTGACGAGCTTCGGCCGCCCCAGGACCCGCGCGGGAGCCCCCCGCCACTGGGTGACGAACTGCCCGTCCGGAGTGAACTTCTGGACGCGCGCGATGCCGGCGTCGTACCCCGCGCCGTGAGCGTCGCCTTCCCCGGCGTCGGCGACGTAGACGTAGCCGGCGGGGTCGGTGGCGACGGACGTCGGGAGGTCGAAGTGCCCGGGGCGCCGGCCGGCGCTTCCCCACGCGGTGAGGAAGCCGCCGGTCGCGGTGAATTTCTCGATCCGGGCGTTGGTCGTGTCGGCGACGTAGACGTTGCCGGCCGGGTCGGTGGCGATGCCGTAGGCGTAGCCGAACCGGCCCATAGCTTTGCCGCCGGATCCCCACCCGCCGACGAAGCCCCCGTCGGCGGTGAACGCCTCGACCCTGCCCGCGTAGGTGTCGGCGACGTAGACCTTGCCCGAGCCGGCGGCGACCCCCCACGGTTCGCCGAACTGCCCGTCGCCGGAGCCGGAGCTGCCCCACTGGGCGACCAGCGTCCCGTCGGGCGCGAATTTCTGCACCTGGCTGGTACCGATCGCGTAGACGTAGCCGGCGGCGTCGACGGCGACGTCCCGGGCCGACGCGGCCCATTCCCGGATCGGGCCTCCGGCCGGGGTGAACACCCGGATGCGGCCGATGCTGCTCTCGGCGACGTAGACGTTGCCGGCCGGGTCGGTGGCGATGGCGCGGGGGTAGGGGAAGCCTCCGCGGCCGTAGCCGAAGTGCCCCCACCTGGCGAGCAGCGCCCCGTCGGAGGTGAACCTCTGCACCTGGCCGTTGCCCTGCGGGTTCGAGAGGTAGACGGTGCCAGCCGGGTCGGTGGCGACCGAGCGCGGTACCGGTTCGAAGCCGATCAGCGGGTCGATCCCGTCGCTGCCGCCGGCTGGACGGACGTTCGAAGGCGGCTCGCCCGCCGCCCCCGCCACTCCGCCGGCGAGCGCCAGGACAGCCAGGCCCAGGGCGAGCACGGCGGCCGCCGCCGTGCCCAGGGGGAAGCGCCTCCCGAGCCTCGCGGCGCCTGCGATCGGCGATCGATTCGGTGCCACCAGGCGAAATGGTAGAGCCGAAGGCCGGGGCCTGCCAGTCGGACGCGTCCACCCCCCAGCGCCTTGGGGGGATAGGGGATAGCGGGCGCGAAACTTCCGCCCAGCAGCCGCTACGTCCTCAACTGCTGGGGGGAGAGAAGAAGAGCGCCTCTGAAACCGGACGCGGCGCACGTCCTGCTTTCACGCGAGAGCAGTAGCCGCGCCCGAGACTGGGTTGCATGAAAAAGGGAGAAGCGGCTGACGCATCGTTAGAAATCATCGCGGCCGCGCGCTGCGGCGGCTCCGGGTCTTGTGTCAGGATCAGGGCGTGGCGGATGAATCGGTCGCGGACCAACTTCGCAACCTCGGCGTGACGGGTGTCCTTGTGCAGATGGCCGAGCGCGGCCAGCTCCTCGACCTGAAATGCGAGATGCCGCAGTGCTACCACCACAAGGGACGCGGCGCGTTCGATCCGCTCACGACCGCGCGCACCAAGTGGGCGCCCTCGCGCGACCACTACCCGACCCTCAAGTCGGCCGGAGGGAAGCTGGTTCCCGAGAACGTTCGACTGTCCCACACGGAGTGCGATCAGCGTGATTACAACCGGCGGAAGCAAATCGGGGCGCTGCTTGGGAAAGGCAAGTCTCTGGAAGACATCGCCGACACGCTGAACCGCAAGGGTGTCCCCCCGGCTCACGGCACGAACCAGTGGACGGCCGCCATGGTGCGCAAGGCCTACGTGTCCTAGTCCGGGTTCGGCGCTGAGTGCCGCTCTGCGCGAAAGGCAGCATCGTTACCAATCGCGCGAACCGGGGACGTCAGGCCACGTGTCCCACGACAGACCAAGCGCGAGCTGTGAGGCGGAAGGGGTCTTCGCCCACACCGAGCCGGCGGCGAAGCTCGTCGCGCAACTCGGCGCGGCGCTCGGGTGGGAGCGCCGAGGCGTAGGCGGTCGACGGGCCCGATCCGTGCTCCAGCGACTGCCACAGGTCATCGAAGTCGCGGTACTCGGCCTCGACGACGAGCGCCGAGACGGCCGGGTTCTGCAGGCCCGCGTCTCGCCACAATCGCTCGAGCTCACCCGGCGTGCAGTTGGGCATCGACCGGCCCTCGTCGCTCTCCGCCACCCCCGGGTCGAGGCTAACCGCGGCGTCCCAGAACCGACGCAAGAGCTTCATCTCTCCGGCGTAGTCCCAGGTGGCGGCGGCGACCGTGCCGCCCGGTCGCGTCACCCGCCGCATCTCGCGCACGCCCGCCGGCGGATCGCTCATGAAGTTGACCGCCAGCTGGGACAGGGTGACATCGAACGAGTCGTCGGGGAAGGGGAGCGCCTCGGCGCTCGCCAGCCGCACGTCCAGACCGGGCAGACGTTGCTCGCAGGCCTCGACGAACGGTGTCGAGGGATCGATCGCGGCGATGCCGCCGGCGCCGAGCACCTGGGAAAGCTCCACCGCCAGCGCCCCCGGTCCGCAGCCGACGTCGAGGGCTCGCTGGCCGGTGGACACGTTTGCGATCTCGATCAGCGCCCGAGCAAGAGCCGACCCGTAGCGGCCGATGTGTCGGTCGTAGGCCTCCGCCGAGGTACGGAAGCTCCCGGCTCCAGGTGTCTCCGCCATCGCCTTCAGTCTCTCTCATGTCAGATCCAACCCAGAACCGGGCCGAAGGCGAGCAGCGCGCCGGCCACGAGGGCCGCCATGGCGCCGACCACGCGCAGGCGGCGCCGATTGTCGGGAAGGTCGTAGACGTAGGCGGCGATCAGGAAGAACCAGAGGTAGCCGAAGACGACGATCGGCAGGACGAAGGGGAAGTTCCACCACCAGTACTCCCAGTGGAAGTAGCCGGTGCCGTTGAGCAGCACCTCGACGAAGACCGCGAAGAGCGAGAAGCCGAGCGCGAGGGTCAGCCGGTTCGGCAGGCCGAGCAGCTTCGCTCGCCGGTCCTCCGGCAGGATCTTCGCGAAGACGACGCCGGAGATCGCGAACATAAGCGAGATCTCGATCGTCAGCCCGATCAGGATCAGGTAGGCGGTGTCGCCGGTCGTCGTCCAGAGCGCCGCGCGGTCGCTGAAGTGGAGGACCAGCGAGTTGACGATCTCGTTGATCCAGTCGGCGAGCCAGAAGGCGAGCCCGGCCAGGACCACGTCCCAGCGCCGCCGCTCGACCTCGACCGCGTAGACGTAGAGGACCAGCACGAGCAGCGTGACGACGTACCACTTGAACTGCGTCTCGTCGCGCAGCAGCCGCTGCGCTTCGAGGGTGAAATCGGTGACCGCGAGCACTGAGCCCCGACTCTAGCCGTCGTTTCCCCGCAGCAGCGGATTGCTAACTTCGATCGGATGAGGGCTCCTCACCCGATCGCCTCCCGATCCGAGCCCGAGCCCGCCGGCGGCGGTCGTCCCGGCGGCGGCGAGCTGCCCGACGCCGAGGCCCTCGACGCCTACTCGCGGACCGTCTCCGAGGTCGCCGAGCAGCTCGGGCCGTCGGTCGCCCACGTCACCGTGACCCGGCGGACGCGTCGCGGCTCGCGCCGCGCCGGCACCGGCAGCGCGGTCGCGATCAGCCCCGACGGCTTCATGCTCAGCGCCGCCCACGTCACCGCCGGAGGCGACGGGCACGGGCACGCCGCCTTCCCCGACGGCCGCGAGGCGGCGCTCGAGGTGATCGGGGCCGACCCCCTCTCCGACCTGGCTCTGCTCCGCGCCGACAGCCGCGAGCTGACGCCGGCGCCGCTCGGCGACGCCGGGGCGCTGCGGGTCGGCCAGCTCGTCGTCGCGATCGGCAGCCCGTTCGGCTTCAGCGGCTCGGTCACCGCCGGGGTGGTCTCGGCCCTGGGCCGCTCGCTGCCGACTCGCTCGCGCTCGGCCACGCGCCTGATCGAGAACGTGATCCAGACCGACGCGGCGCTCAACCCCGGCAACTCGGGCGGGGCGCTGGCCGACGGCCTCGCCCGGGTGGTCGGCGTCAACACCGCGGTGGCCGGCGTCGGCCTCGGCCTGGCGGTGCCGATCGACGCGACGACGCGGCAGATCGTCTCCGAGCTGATGCGCGAGGGCCGCGTCCGCCGTGCCTACATCGGCGTCACCGGCGGCTCGCGGCCGCTGCCTCCCCGACAGGCCGCCGCCCTCGGCCGTCGCAGCGGGGTCGAGGTGGTCGAGGTCGTGGCGGGCAGCCCGGCGGCGGACGCCGGCCTGAAGGCCGCCGACCTGATCATCGAAGCCGACGGCGAGGCGGTCGGCGACGTCGGCGACCTGCAGCGGCTGATGTCCGGCGAGAGGATCGGGCAGGCCGTGACGCTGCGGATCGATCGCGGCGGGCGGCTCACCGAGGTCGAGATCGTGCCCCGCGAGCTCGAGGACTAGCGGAGGGGAGGATCGGGTGAAAGCGCGGCTGAATCGCTGGCTGGACTCCGACCTGATCGGGATCCCGGCGACGCTGTACACGTTCGCGGTGCTGGCGATCAGCCTCGCCGTCTTCCGCTTCGGCGGCCCGGTCGCCGGCCTCGTCGTCGCCGCGGCCCTCTGGGTCCCGATGGTCCTCTTCGCGATCCAGGGGAGGGGGAAGCCTCCCCTCCCGCTCGACCTGGTGGCCGGGGCCGAGGGCCCGCTGCACCGGGTGCTGGTGATCGCCAACGAAGGGCTCGAGGACCCGGCGCTCTGCCGCGAGGTCTGCCGGCGCTCCGCGCGCACCGCCACCGAGGCGATGGTCCTCGCCCCGGTGGTGGCCTCGTCCCGGCTGGGCGAGCTGACCGACGACGTCGACACGCAGCTGAGCACCGCCAACGGTCGGGTCGATGCGGCCGTGAGGGTGCTGCGGGGAGAGGGCGTGAAGGCAAGCGGGCGCACCGACATCGCCAGCCCGATGGAGTCGCTGTCCGACGGCCTGCGGGAGTTCCCGCCGAACGAGATCGTCATGCTGCCCGGCCGCGAGGCGCAGTGGGATGCGGCAGCCGAGCTTGCGGAGCGGGTGCGAAGCCAGACCGGCTTGCCGGTGACCGCGGTCGGCCCCACGGCCGGCTGATCGCCCTCGCGGTCCTCGGCCAGGCCCCGTCCCTGCATGCGCGTCGGCGCCAGCGGGCTACAGATGCAGGTGGCGGAAGAACCACTCGGCGGCCAGCTCGGCGACCCGCTCCATCGCCCCGGGCTCTTCGAACAGGTGCGTGGCACCGGGGACGACCGCGACCTCGTGCTCGCAGCGCAGCAGCCTCGCCGCCGCCTCGTTCAGCTCCAGCACCTGCAGGTCGGCGCCGCCGACGATCAGCAGGGTCGGCGCGACGACCGCCTCGAGGCTCTCGGCGGCGAGGTCGGGGCGCCCTCCGCGGGAGACCACGGCCCGAACCCCGTCGCCGAGGCGGGCCGCCGCCCGCAGCGCCGCGGCGGCGCCGGTCGAGGCACCGAAGTAGCCGATCGGCAGATCGCCCAGCTGCGCCTCGGCACCGACCCATGCCGTGACGGCGAGCAGGCGCTCGGCGAGCAGCCCGATGTCGAACACGTTTGCGCGGTCGAGTTCCTCCTCGGGGGTGAGCAGATCGAAGAGCAGCGTCGCGAAGCCGGATCCGTTGAGCGCCTCGGCCACCTGGCGGTTGCGTGGGCTGAGCCTGCTCGAGCCGCTGCCGTGGGCGAAGACGACCAGGCCGGCGGGCTGCGCGGGCAAGCGCAGGTCGCCGGCGAGGCGCGGGCCCGAGGTGAGCTCGATCTCGACCGGCCGCTCGACCGGGTGCGGGTCCGCCCCCGCGGCGGGATTGTCGGCGGGGGCGCATCGCCGGTGGGCGGCCTTCAGCAAGGCGATCACCTCGGCATCCTCGAGCTGCCCGAAATCGACGTAGAACTGGCCGATGCCGAAGAACCCGTGGGGCTGCTCGAGGCAGACGACCTCGTCGAAGGCCTGGGCGAGGCGCTCCTCGGTTCCCGGGGGGGCAACCGGCACCGCGAGGACGACGCGCGCCGCGCCGCGGGCTCTCAGCGCTTCGCCGGCGGCCACGGCGGTGCCGCCGGTGGCGATGCCGTCGTCCACCAGGATCGCCGTCCGGCCCTCGACCGGGAGCGCCTCGCTCTCGCCGCGGTAGAGGAGCTGCCGCCGCTCCAGCTCCGCGGACTCCTCGGCGACGAGCGCCTCCAGTTCCCGCTCGCCGATGCCCATCAGCTCCACGTCCCGCTCGTGCACGAAGCGGATGCCGCCCTCGGCGATCGCCCCGATCCCGTACTCGGGCCTGAACGGCGCGCCCAGCTTGCGGACCAGCAGGATGTCCAGGGGAGCCGCGAGCGCCGCTGCGACCTCGAAGCCGACCGGCACCCCGCCGCGCGGCAGGGCGATCACCAGCGGCTTCTCGTCACGGAAGCGCTCGAGCAGCTCGGCGAGCCGACGCCCGGCCTCCCTGCGATCGGTGAACAGCGCAGGGCGGTTGGCCATGGTGGCAATTTAGTGACTATCCGAGCGGGCGACGAGCCCCGACATCAGCTCGATCGCCTCGCTCCGGGAGAGGCCCTGCTCGCGGACCAGGGAGCGCCAGGTCGCGAAACCGACCGCGTGGGCGATCGCGGCGCGAACCACTCGACGGCGGGCGCCGCGCTGCGGACGGCCCCGCAGGAGGACGTCGGTCGCCGCCTCGAACCACTGGGCGGACCTCGCCATCGCCGGCTCCAGGGCCGGCACCAGCGCGACGTCGCGGGTCGTCCTCTCGAGCATGTACTCGCCGCGCTCGAACCACGAGTAGAGCTGGTCGAGCCCGGTGCGCAGGCGCTCCTGCGGAGCGGCGATCGCGCTCCAGGCCTCGAGGTCGGGCAGCGGGTGCGCCGCCATCCAGTGCGACGAGCAAGCGTCGAACAGCGCCCACTCGTCGGGGAAGTGCCGGTAGACGGTCGCCCGCTGCACCCCGGCTCGCTCCGCGACGGCGCTGACCGTGGTCCGCGCCGGGCCGACCGAGCCGTGCAGGTCGACCGTCGCTTCGGTGATCCGCCGCCTGGTCTCGTCCTCCAGCGCGGCGCGGCGCCGCTTGCGGTAGCGCCGTTTCGGAGCATTTCGGGTTTTCGTAGACATATCTGTTCGATGAATATTGACAGATGCCGCGGAGGTGTGCTAGGTTCGCCGCACAATAGCGTTCAACGAAATGGAGCTCTTCACAATGTCAGCGACTCAACTCACCGACGCCCTGCGACGTTTCGACGCATCCCAGGGCCCGCGCAAGGTCGGCCCCGCCGACGGCCACGTCGCCCAGCTCGGCGGCTGCGATGCCCGCTTCCTCGTCTGGGGGGAGGAGTCGGGCGGCGGCTTCTCGCTGGTCGAACACCCGGTCCCGCCGCGCTCGCTCTGCGCGCCGCTGCACCGCCACACCGGGGTCGACGAGTACAGCTTCGTGCTCGAGGGGCGGATGGGGGCGCTGCTCGGCGACGACGTGATCCACGCCGAGGCGGGCGAGCTTGCCTTCAAGCCGCGCGACCAGTGGCACACCTTCTGGAACGCGGGCGAGGAGCCCTGCCGAATCCTCGAGGTGATCTCACCGGGCGGCTTCGAGCACTTCTTCCGCGAGTTCGACGAAACGACCAGGGACGGCAGCTTCGACCCCGAGGCGCTGGGTGAGCGCTACGGGATCGAGTTCGACATGGAGAGCGTGCCGCGGATCTGCGCCGAGCACGGCCTCGTCCATCCGCTCCTGGAGGCCGACCCTCGGCCCGCCTGACGATCAGGCGGGCCGCAGCGACGCGGCTGCGATGAAGCGGCCGGTGGGGCCCTCGGCCCGGTGCGAGTAGAAACGGTCGAGGGCCTCGGGGGTCGAGACGCCGGCCACCTCGATCCGCTGGGGCTCGACCCCGGCTTCCTCGAGGTGCAGGGCGTTGGCCGCCCAGAGGTCGAAACGCGCCCCGCCGTCGCCGAGCGGCTCGAGGAGGCGGTGCGAACGCTCGCCGAAGGAGTCCCGGACGCGATCGACGACCTCCCCGCCCACCTCGTAGCCCTGCGGCCCGATCGACGGTCCGATCGCCGCCAGGATGTCGGCCGGGTCGCTGCCGAACCTGCTCCGCATCGCAGCGACGGCCCGCGAGGAGATCCGCGCAACGGTCCCCCTCCAGCCGGCGTGCACAAGCCCCACCGCAGGTCGCCCCGGGTCGTAGAGGAACACCGGCGTGCAGTCGGCGACCGTCACGCAGAGGGGCATCCCGGGGACGTCGGTGACCAGGGCGTCGGCCTGCGGGACACGCGACCCCTGGTCGACCGAACCCCGGCCGGCGTTGCGGTTGGCGACCACCGCCACCCCGTCTCCGTGCACCTGCTCGCCCCAGACGGACCGGTCCAGCGGCAGGTCGAAGGCGGAGAACAGCCTGCGGCGGTTCTCGAGCACCGCCGCCGGGTCGTCCCCCACCCCCAGGCCGAGGTTCAGGGAGGCGTAGGGGAAGGCGCTGACCCCGCCGGTCCGCGTCGACACGAAGGCGTCCACCCCCCGGCTGGGGAGCGAGTCGAAGCGATACACGGCGAGCCCGTCGCGTTCCTGGCGGCGCACGTTCAGTCGACGGCGACCGTCCTGGAGCGGTCGCCCCGGCAGACGTAGATCGTCCCGGCGGTCCCTTCGCGGCGCGGGCGCAGCTTCGCGTAGTAGGCGGCGGAGCCCAGCAGCTGGGCGTGGACGACCCACCTGCCGCGACGGTTGGTGTGCGTCGTGCCCACCAGCACGGCCGGACCCGGCCGCAGGCGGTACAGCCTCACCTTGCGGGCTCCCTCGCAGGCGCGGTTCGGAGACTTCACCCGACCGTGGAAGGCGGGCGCCCGCTGAGAGATGGTCACCTTCGAGTCGATCCTGACGATGCGGGTGGCGGACGCCGGCGACGCCGCGAGGACGGCCGCCGCCGCCACGGCGAGCGCCGGCGCGGCGAGCGCGAGACTACGCCTGCGCCGTATCTCCATCCTGCGCACGATCCGATTGTAGAGCGGCTGCGGCCCGGGCCAGCTCGTCCACGTACCTCGGGCGCTCAACGCCGGGTGCAAGGCGCTCGTCCGGTTGGGGCTCGCCCGCCGTCAGGCGCAGGCCGATCGTGCCCGCCCAGACCGGCAGCTTGTAGTCCTCCTCCTCGTCGACCGGCCCGCCGTCCCTGACCTTCGCGGAGGCTTCCTCCAGCGGGAGGCGGAGGACCGAGGTGCCGCGCAGCTCAGCCTCGCTGGGCGGCCGCACGTCCGCCCAGCGCCCCGGCACGAGCTTCTCGGTGAACGCCTCGAGCGCCCGGCGCTTGCCCTCCGCCGTCTCGATCCGCTTCGCCTGGCCGAACAGCACCACGGAGCGGTAGTTGACCGAGTGGTGGAAGGCGGAGCGGGCGAGGACCAGGCCGTCGAGCAGGGTCGCGGTGAGGCAGACCTCGGCACGCTCCGCCTCGCGCAGGGTGCGGCTGGCCGCCGAGCCGTGCAGGTAGACGTGCCGGCCGACCCGTGCGTGGAGGGTCGGGATCACGACCGGAAAGCCTGCCTCGTCGACCGTGCCGAGATGGCAGACGAGCGCCTCGTCGAGGATCGCCTCGACGGTTCCCTCGTCGTAGGCGGCGCGCCGTGGCACCCGCCTCACCCTCGTCCGTGCTCTTGCTTGCATCTGTTATGGTACAGATAGGTTGTCTGAACTGACACAGTATCGCATCGGCGGCAAGAGCGCCACGGAGATCGCCGCCAGCGTCGAGCGCGGCGTCGAGCGGGGCGCGCTGCGCCCCGGTGAGGCGCTGCCGGCGGTCCGCCCGCTCGCCACCGAGCTGGGGGTCAGCCCGGCGACCGTCGCGGCCGCCTTCGCCGAGCTGCGCTCGCGCGGCCTCGTGGTGACCAGGGCGAGGAGCGGCGCCTACGTCAGCTGGCGGCCGCCGGTCGCCGGGCCCTGGTTCGGGCCGCTCGTCCCACCGGGCGCCCGCGACCTCGCCAGCGGCAACCCCGACCCCGAGCTGCTGCCCGACCTGGCTCCCTTCCTGCGCGAGCTGACACCGCCGGGCCAGCTCTATGGCGGCGAGCCGGTCCTCCCCGCGCTGGGCGAGCTGGCCGCGGCGGAGTTCGCCACGGCCGGGATCGCCGCCGACCGGGTCGCGGTGGTGAGCGGCGCGCTCGACGGGATCGAGCGCGCCGTGCAGGCACGCCTGCGACCGGGCGACGTGGTCGCGGTGGAGGACCCCGGCTACGCCGGGCTGTTCGACCTGCTGCGGGCGCTCGGGCTGGCGCTGCGCCCGGTGCCGGTGGACGGGCGCGGGATGATCCCGGCGGCGCTCGGGGAGGCGCTCGGCGAGGGCGTCGCGGCCGTGATCGTCAACCCCCGCGGTCAGAACCCCACCGGGGCCTCGCTCGACGAGGAGCGGGCCGGCGAGCTGCGCAAGGTCCTCGACCTCCAGCCGGACGCGATGGTCCTCGAGGACGACCATCTCGGCCCGATCGCCGGGGCTCCGCGTCTCACCCTGACCGCCGGGCGACGCAGCTGGGCGGCGGCGCGCTCGGTCGCCAAGTCGCTTGGGCCCGACCTCCGCGTCGCCATCCTCGCCGCAGACGAGCAGACGATCAGCCGGGTGCGCGGCCGGCAGGCGGTCGGCCCGCAGTGGGTCAGCCACCTGCTCCAGCGGTTGGTCGCGGATCTCTGGTCCGACCCGGGGGTTGCCGCAACGCTGCGGCACGCCAGCGAGGCCTACCGCGAGCGCCGCGAGCGCCTCCTCGCCGCTCTTGCGGAGCGGGGGATCGAGGCGGGGGCGCCGGCCGGCATCACCGTCTGGATCCCGGTCCCCGAGGAAACGGCGATCGTCCAGGCGCTGCTGGAGGCGGGCTGGGCGGTCTCCCCCGGAGCGCCCTACCGGCTGCGGGGCGAGCGCGCGATTCGCATCGCCATCGGCGGCCTGCGGGAGGGTGAGGCGGAGCGACTCGCCACGGCGATCGAGGAGGCGATGCGCCCCGCCCGCGGCACGCGGACGGCCTGATCCCCCTCCCTACGCTGCTACCGTGATCGGGTCGGGTCGGCGCCGTAGTCGCCCCGAGAGGTTCCGTTCCTCCGTGTGCTCTCCGCGCTCAGGGGTCGCTGGATCTCCCTGCACCGCCGAAAAGGAGTCACACGATGGAGGTCGGCATCGCGCTTGCGCTCGTCGCCGGTCTGATGACCAACCTCGCCGCGCTGCTCAAGCATCGCGGCTGCCACCGGGTCGCGCCGGTCCGCATTCGGCAGCCGCTGCGCAGCGCCCGCACACTCGCGGCGTCGCCGTGGTTCGCCGCCGGCTGGGGGCTGGCTGCGATCGCCTGGCTGGTCCACGTCGCCGCCCTCTCGCTGGCGCCGATCTCGCTCGTGCAGGCGGTGCTCGCCGGCGGCGCGGTCACCCTGGCGGTGATGTCGCAGCGGATCTTCGGCGACCCGGTCGAGCGCCGGCAGTGGCTGGCCCTGCTGCTCGGCGCCTCGGGCCTCGTCCTCCTGGCGCTCACCGTGCCCCACTTCCACGGCAGCCACTCCGGCTTCTCCACCGCCGGCATCCTCGGCTTCGAGGGAGGGCTCGTCCTGCTCGCCAGCGGCATCGCGCTCGGCCACCGGGCCGAGCGGCTCGCCGCCCGCCGCGGCGTCCTGCTCGCCGTGCTCGCCGGGATCCTCTTCGCCTTCGCGGGAATCGCGATCAAGGGACTGACCGCGGTCGGCGGCGTCTCGATCGCGGTCGTCGCCCCCTGGGTCGCGCTGACCGTCGTCTGCGGGGCGCTCGCCCAGTACGCGGCGGTGGCGGCGCTGCAGCGCGGTGGCGCGATCGAGACGATCGGCTTGATGGGCCTGGTCGCCAACGCGGCCCAGATCGCCGGCGGCGTGCTGGTCTTCGACGACCCGCTCTCGCCGACGCCGCTGGGCATCGCCCTGCAGGCGACCGCCTTCGCGATGGTCTGCCTCTCGGCCCTGCTGATGCCGGCCCGCCGCACCGCCGCGGCGCTCCCCGCTTGATCCGGTCCCAGCCCGACGCTTGTCGGCATCTTCTCGGCCGAGACGCTCCGCCGGCCGGCCCTCGTCCAGGCGTTTGTTTCCGCAGATTGCGGAATCGGGCCGCCGCCACCCCTAGCGCTCGCCGGACCAAGCCGCTAGGTTCGTTTCTGCGGCCGGCAGAGAGAGGAACCCGCGGAAGCCCACCGGGACCGATCTCGAAGGCGGCGCAACGAGCTTCTAAGCGCGAAGGCTACGCGCGAGGCAGGCTACGAGCGTCGTCACCGGCCGCTTTTCCGTGCCCCGAGTCGCGTCCGGCGCAGCGCCTAGCGTTGCCTCTGGCCTGGGAGCGCCTGCCCGTCCAGGCCCGCGACCGGGGCGCTTGCCGGGAGCGCGGCGTCGTCGGCGGACCCCGGTGAGCAGCCGCCGCGACCTAGCCCGCCCGCTCCCCTTGCTGCCGAGCTCCGGCACGACGACCTCAGCCAGATCGCCGTCTTCCTCGCCGCAATCGCGAGCGCGTGCCGCGAACGGGGGAGCCGGGACGCGGTGAGAGGGCTCTCAACCGCCGCTTAGCGGCTGTTTACGCCCCAGCCTCATTCTCTCGCGACGTGAACGACAGGCGGGCTGACCGGCCCGGGAAAAGGGCGCGGCAGGCCAGCCGCATGCGACGCCGGCGCCGCCGACTCCTGCTGCCGCTGGCCGCGCTGCTCGCGATCGCCGTCGTCGCCCTCGTCCTGGGACGATCGGGCTCGGGCGGTGGAGGCGCGCCCACCGCCGCCGATCCGGCCGTCAGGACGATTCTGGTCGCGCGCCTGGCCAAGCCGCTGCCCGCCCCGATCTCGGCCGAGTCGGTGGTCGGCCTTCCGGGCGGGCCGCTGATCCTCGGTGGTCTCGACTCCTCCGAAGCGTCGGTCAGCGGGGTCTTCCAGCTCGATCGCACCGCCGCCCGCCTGAGCCCCGCGGGGACGCTGAGCGGCCCGCTGCACGACGCCGCGGCCACGGCGCTCGGCGATCGGGTGCTTGTCTTCGGCGGCGGCACGGAAACCAGCAGCGACGAAGTGCAGGCGCTGCCGGCGGCGAACGGAGCGGTCGCAGCCAACGCGACCGCCAGCCAGATCGGCCGCCTGCCGACCGTCCGCTCCGACCTCGGCGCGGCGCCGATCGGCGGTCGCGCCTACGTGCTCGGCGGCTATGACGGCAGCTCGCCGCTCGACTCGGTCCTGGCGACCGCCGACGGCAGCACGTTCCGCCAAGTCGCCACCCTGCCCCAGCCGGCCCGCTACATGGCGGTCGCCGCGTCGGGAGGCAAGCTATACGCATTCGGCGGAGAGACCGCGAGCGGCGGTGCCAGCGGCGCGATCCGCGAGGTGGATCCGAAGGCGGGAACCGCCAGCGTCGTCGGCCACCTGCCGCAGCCGCTATCCCACGCGAGCGCCGTCTCCCTCGGTGGCCACGTTTACGTGCTCGGCGGCGAAGGACCGAACGGCGGCGCCGGCGACCGCATCTGGAGCTTCGATCCGGCGACCGGGAAGGCGGCGGTCGCGGGGCGGCTGCCCCGGCCGGTCGCCGACGGCGGCGCGACCACGGTCGGCTCGACCGGCTACCTGATCGGCGGCAAGGGCAACCGTGGCGAAGCGCTGCCCAGCGTCGTCCTCCTGCATCTCAGGCGGGTGAGGGCGGCGCCCGCAGAACCGAAGTCCACCGCGACCGCAGCCAAACCTGCTCGCCACGGCCAGCCGGCGCCCTTCCGCGGGCGACTGCTGATTGCCGACCGGGGCAACGACCGGCTGCTGGTCGTCGACGCCCGCAAGAAGGTGCTCTGGCGCTACCCGTCCCACGGCCACCCGGCGCCTCCCGGCGGCTTCTACTTCCCCGACGACGCCTTCTTCACCCACCACGGCAGGCAGCTGATCGCCAACGAGGAGCAGGACGAGCGGATCGTCCGCCTCTCCTTCCCGCGCGGCAAGGTGCTCTGGACCTACGGCCACGCCGGCGTGCCCGGTTCCGAACCGGGCTACCTGCACGAGCCCGACGACGCCTACCTGTGGCGCGACGGGACGATCTCGGTCGCCGACGCGCAGAACTGCCGCATCCTGCTGATCTCGCCGCGCAAGAAGGTGCTGCGTCAGTTCGGCGACCCCGCCTCCTGCGAACACGAACCGCCGCACCGGCTCGGCTCGCCGAACGGCGACACGCCGCTGCGCGACGGCAATCTCCTCGTCTCCGAGGTGAACGGCTCCTACATCGACGAGATCACCCGCAAGGGCAAGCTGGTCTGGAGCGTGCAGCTTCCGATCGCCTACCCCTCCGACCCGCAGCAGCTCGGCCGCGACCGCTACCTGGTCGCCGACTACACGAGGCCGGGCGGGATCTACGAATTCGACCGCGCCGGCAAGATCCTCTGGTCCTACCATCCCTCCTCGGGGCCGGGGATGCTCGACCACCCCAGCCTCGCCGAGCGCTTCCCGGGCGGCCTGATCGCCGTCAACGACGACTACCGCCACCGCCTCGCGATCATCGACCGCCACAGCGGCAAAATCGTCTGGCAGTACGGCCATACCGACCAACCCGGCCGCGGCCACGACCGCCTCAACACGCCCGACGGCTTCGACCTGCTGGCGCCCGACGGAGTCACGCCCACCCACCGCTACACGGGCTGATCGCTACGTCTGCTCCAGAGTCGCCCTCGCGCCGCTGAGCGGCAGCGCTCAGGCGCCCGGGCAGGGAGCCGTGCTGGGATCCCGCAGCGAGCCGTCCGGCATGATCGTGTTGCAAAAGGTCGCGCCGCCCAGCTTGGCGCCGCCCAGCTTGGCGCCCACCAGGCTCGCCTCGCCGAGGTTCGCGCCACCGAGGTCGGCGCCCCGCAGGTCGGCGCCGTCGAAGACGGAGGAGCGCGCGTCGGCGCCCCGCAGGTCGGCCTTCCCGAGCTTCGCTCCGGTGAACGCCGACAACCCCAGCGTCGTCCTCCGCATCGACGCTCCGCTGAGGTCGGCGTCGGCGAACGAGGTGCCGCCGAGCTGGGCGCCGTCGAGCCGCGCGCCGGCCGCGCGGCCGAAGGCCAGCGAGCCGAGCTGGAAGTTGACGCCACGCAGGTCGGTGCCGCGCAGGTCGGCGTAGGCGAGGAAGCCGCCCTGCAGGCTGACTCCGCGCAGCTTTGCTCGGCGGCAGCGCGTGAACGCCTCGATCCGACAGCCCCGCACCCGAGCGCCGCTCTGCACCTGGGTGCCGGTCTGAAGCGCGTAGATCGCCGGGAACAGCGGGCTGTCGGCCGAGACGACGATCGGCCGGGCGTGCTTCGGTCCGCTCCTGATCTGCCCCGGGCAGAGCCCCTTGCGCGGGGCGCGGACGCTGCCGTTCGGCATCAGCGTGTTGCAGAGGCGCGCCCCGCGCAGGTCGGCGCCGCGCAGGCGCGACCCGGTCAGGTCGGCGTTGGTGAGATCGGCGCCGCGCAGGTCGGCGCCGCGCAGGTCGGTGCCGTTGACGTCGCTGTTGGAAAAGGTCATCCCGCGCATGTTCGCGCCGCGCAGGTCGGAGCCGACGATCGCGCCGAAGTAGCCGTCCGAGCGAGCCAGCCGGGCGCCGCGCAGGTCGGCGTTGGTGATCCCCGAGAAGGTGATCTTCGCGCCGCCCAGGTCGGCCCCTTGCAGGCGGGAGAAGCTGAGCGAGGCACCGATCAGGCTGGCCCCCCTCAGGTCGGCCCGCCGAAGGTCCGCGTAGGACAGCAGCGAGAGGGCGAGGGAGCCGCCGCGCAGGCGCAGCCCCGTCAGGTCGGCGTGAGCCAGCTGCCCGCCCGCCAGGCTGCTGCCCGCCAGCCGCGCCCCCGGGCAGGAAGCGTTCGGCACGATCGTGCAGCCGCCCACCGATTCGCCGTAGCCCACCTGCGGGCTCTGCTCGGCACGCAGCAGCAGGTAGTAAGGGTCGCCGGGCGGCACCTCGACCTGCCGCTGCGCTGCGGACGCCGTTGCCGCGGGCGCCGCCGCGGACGCCATGACGAGCAGGACGGCTCCAAGGCGGCTATTGAAGAGCATCGGCGAGCCAGCCTAACGGGCTGCGCCGCAGCCCTCGGCCATGCGTCCTTCGCTGGTCAGGCGGCCGCTCCGGACGAGAGCGGCGTCGAAGCGACGCTGTAGACCTCCCACTGGTCGGGCACGCCCTTCAGCTCGTGGCGGCCGAACGCGTTGAAGTCGACGCCGGAGCCGGTGGCGAGGTCGCGGACGGTCCGCGAGGTGAGCACCTCCCCCGGCCCGGCCAGTGCCGAGATCCGCGCGGCGACGTGGACGGCGATGCCGCCGACGTCCTCGCCCATCAGCTCGACCTCGCCGGTGTGCAGCCCGGCCCGCACCTCGATCCCCAGCGAGGGCATGTCGTCGGCAATCGCCCGCGCGCACTCCGCCGCCCGGGTCGGCCCGTCGAAGATCGCCAAGAAGCCGTCGCCGGTGGTCTTGATCTCGCGCCCCTCGAACCGGGCGAGCCGCTCCCGGATCAGCTTCTGGTGCTCCTCGAGCAGGTCGCGCCAGCGGCGGTCGCCCATCTCGGTCGCCAACCGGGTCGAGTCGACGATGTCGGTGAACAGCACCGTCGCCAGCACCCGCTCCGGGGCCGGCGCCGGCCGCACCCCGGTGAGGAACTCCTCGATCGGCTCCAGCGCCGCGTTGACATCCCCGACCCAGGGGAAGTGGTCTTCGCCCTCCAGTTCGACGAGCCGGCTGTCCCCGATCTGCTCGGCGAGCCAGCGCGCCCCGCGGACGTTCACGGCGCGGTCGTTGCGCCGGTGCAGGATCAGGGTCGGCGACTGGATCAGCGGCAGGGCACCGCGCACGTCGGTGTCGAGGAACATCTCGAAGAGCTGCTGGACCCGCATCGGGCTGGCGGCCTGGCGCTCGAAGCGGGCCTGGAAGTCGCGGGCGTGGGCGTTCTCGGCGAGGCTCGGCGAGAAGATGTCGATCGTCGCGCCCTGCCCCCACAGCGGTCCGACCAGCTCCTCCTGCGCTTCCTCGACCGCCTCCCTCTCTGGAGCCCATGGGTAGTCGTCTGCCCTGGTCGAACGCGCCATCCCGCCCCACAGGACCAGCGCCGAGGTGCGCTCGGGGTAGGTGGCGGCGAACAGCATGCACATCGTCGACCCCTCCGACATGCCCAGCAACGCCGCCCGCTCGGAGCCGGCGGCGTCCATCACCGCGCGGACGTCGTCCATCCGCTCCTCGAGGGTCGCCGCCCTCGCGACCGGGTCGGAGAGGCCCACCCCGCGCCGGTCGAAGAGGATCACCCGGGCAAACGAGCCGAGCCTGCGTATGAAATAGGTCTGCGCGGGGTTCTCCCAGAGCAGGTCGATGTGCGAGACGAAGGGGAAGGCGAGGACCAGGTCCATCTCCCCCTCGCCGACCACCTGGTAGGCGATCCCGACGTCGCCGCTGCGCGCGTATCGGGTCTCCGGCCGCATCCTGCGGCCCCACACTACGCCCCGCGGGCGCGACGTCAAGCTCCGACGCCGAGCAGTCGATGCTTGCTCAAGCAGGAGCTCCTTCGGACCGCATCGTCCGCACGTCCTCCGCGGTAAGCGCCTTGCCGCCGATCGCCCACTCGCCGCTCGGGGTCTCGGTGATCACCGTATGGGTCACCGGGCGTAGCGGCTCGCCCTCGACCTCGACCACCGTCTCGGAGACGCGCTCGACCAGCTCGCGCTTCTCCTCCGGCGTGAAGACACCCTCGATCACCTTGATGTCGATGAATGGCATGGGACAGCTCCCTTCTCTTCGCACCTCACCTCAAGCTCGATCGTCGTCGCCGCCGGAGTCGACATCGCAGCGAACCTCGACCGGGACCCCGTCGCGCAGCGTGTCGAGCGTTACGCAGAGCCGCTCGGCGCTGCTCGCCAGCGCGTCCACCAGGCGCGGATCGGTGCCGGCGGCCGGCTCGATGCGCGCCCCGACCGCCAACCAGCGGAAGCCCGGCCGCACCCCCGGGTCGATCGCCATACAGCCGCGGACGTCGACGTCGCCGGTGACCTCGACCTCGAGGTCGAGCAGCTCGACCCCGAGGTGATCGGCGATCAGCCGGAAACTGTTGTCCATGCAGGCAGCCAGCGCGGCGCAGAGGAGCTCGCCGCCGTTGGGCGCGTCGTGCGGGCCGCCAAGCTTGCGATCCGTCCCGTAGCGCCACACCAAGTCGTCGTACTCGGGGGCGGTCGCGACCACCCTGCCATGCATCGCGTCGCTGTCGGGCGCGCTCACCGCCCGCACGCGCTTGAAGGTGATCGCCTCCTCGGGGTGCTCGGCGTAGAGCTCGCGCAGCGGCTCCTGGCGCTCGCGCACGACGGACTCCCTCGTTGCTCCTCGGCCCATGGTCGGCTCTCCTCTCTCCTCTGTAATAGCACGATCGGTCGTGCTAAAGCGTAGCAAGGAATGGCACGACCGGTCGTTAAGCTTGGGGCATGCCTACGCAAACCGGCGAGAAGACGCGCGCCGCGATCCTCGCGGAGGCAGCGCGGCTGGCGACCGTAGAGGGGCTGGAGGGGCTGTCCCTGGGTCAGCTCGCGACCGCGACCCAGATGAGCAAGAGCGGGCTGTACGCCCACTTCGGCTCGAAGGAGGAGCTCCAGCTGGCGACGATCGAGGCGGCGCGCGCGACCTTCATCGAGGAGGTGGTGCGGCCGGGTCTCGCCGCGTCGGAGGGGCGCGAGCGGCTGATCGCGATCTGCGACGCCTTCCTCTCTCACGTCCAGCGCGAAGTCTTCCCCGGCGGCTGCTTCTTCTCGGCTGCGGCGGCCGAGGTCGGCACCCGGCGCGGCCGGGTCCGCGACGCGGTCGCCGCGCAGCAGCGCGATTGGCTGGGCCTGCTGGAGCGGCTGGCCCGGGAGGCGCAAGAGCGCGGCGAGCTGGGCGGCGACGAGGACCTGCGCCAGCTCGCCTTCGAGCTGAACGCGATGCTGGTCGCCGCCAACACCGCCTTCCTCCTGCAGGGCGACCGGACCGCCATCGCCCGGGCGCGGGGCGCGATCGCGCAACGACTGGGCGTCAGTGCTTTCCCGCCGCTCTCCTGAGCAGATCGCCCAGCGTCCGCTGGTCCGCGGCAGAAAGGCCCGCAAGCCAGGGCGGGGGCTTCTCGACCGCTCGGATCAGGCGGACGCGGACGCGGCGCCCCTCGGCGGTCAGGGCGATCAGCTTGACGCGACGGTCGTCCTCGGAGCCGGTGCGGGTCGCCAGGCCGCGCTCTTCGAGACCGTCGACGATGCCGGTGACGTTCGAGTTGTCGCAGTCCAGGACGCCGGCCATCTCGCTCATCGTCCGCGGCCGATCGAGCGCCCGCAGCGCGCCGAACGACGACGGGCGGAGGCCCAGCTCGCGGGCAGCCGCCAGGAAAGGCGGCGGGTAGACGAGCTGCGCCAGCAGCCCCCAGGCCTCGCTCGCCAGGTCCTTGCCGGGTGACGTCCCGCGGGCCCTCCTCGCCTTCGCCTCGGCCATCGGAATACATCATAACCTCAATATTTTGTAATCTCAATTATTGAGGCTCACAGGGAAGTTGCGAGGCACTGGAGCGACGATGGCGGTTGACAGCGGAGAGCGCGCGGGGATCGAAGTCGAAGGGCTGGTGCGCGAGTTCAAGAACGGGCCGCGAGCAGTCGACGGGATCGACCTGCGGGTCGCGCCGGGGGAGATCTACGGCTTCCTCGGGCCGAACGGGGCCGGCAAGTCGACCACGGTGCTGATGCTGACCACCCTGCTGCCGCCCACCGCCGGCACGGCGCGGGTCGGCGGGCGCGACATCGTCAAGGAAGGGCCCCGAGTGCGGGCGTTGATCGGGGCGGCGCTGCAGGAGGCGGCGCTCGACCCGCTGCTCAGCGGCCGCGAGCATATGCGCCTGCAGACGGCGCTGCACGGGTTGCCGAGGGCCGAACGCACCGCACGCGGGGATGAGCTGCTCGCCCGAGTCGGCCTCTCGCAGGCGGCCGATCGCAAAGTCGGCGGCTACTCGGGCGGGATGAAACGGCGGCTCGATCTTGCCCTGGCCCTGGTGCACGGCCCGCGGATCCTCTTCCTCGACGAGCCGACCACGGGTCTTGACATCCAGAGCCGCACCGCCCTCTGGGACGAGGTGGCACGGCTCGCCGCCGAGGAGGGGGTGACCGTCTTCCTCACCACCCAGTACCTGGAGGAGGCCGACGCGCTCGCCGACCGGGTCGGGATCATCGACCGCGGGCGGATCGTCGCCGAGGGGACCCCGGCCGCGCTGAAGGCGGCGATCGGCCGCCCGACCGTGGAGGCGGTTCCGCACGAGGCGACGGACCGCGAGCGGGTCGCCGCAGTGCTGTCGCGCTTCGGCGAGGCGGGCGAAGGCACGCGGCGCGAGGGCGCCTCGGTGCTGCTCGAGGGGGGCGAGTCGCAGCTGGCCGAGGTGGTCCGGGCGCTCGACGCCGAGGGGATCGCGATCGAGCGGCTGCAGCTCCACGCCCCCTCGCTCGACGACGTCTTCCTCGCCAAGACCGGACGGTCGCTGGAGGGGGCCGAGGATCAGCCCGCGCCCGAGGCCGGGAGCGAGGAGGCGGGGGCGGTCGGAGGGTGAGCGCAGCCCTGCCCACCCAGGTCGGCCAGCTCGCCCGTCGCTCGGTGCTGCGCACCCTGCGCCAGCCGGCCCAGATCGTCTCGGCGCTGGTCTTCCCGCTCTTCCTGCTCGCGGTCAACTCGGGTGGGCTCAAAGACGCCACCGACCTGCCGGGCTTCCCGACCGACTCCTACCTCACCTTCGCGCTCGCGGTTCCCTTCATCCAGGGCGCGCTGTTCTCTGTAATGAACGCCGGCACCGACCTGGCGCGGGACATCGAGACCGGCTTCCTCAACCGGCTGGCGCTGACCCCGCTGCGCGGCGCTGCACTGCTCAGCGGCCTGCTCGCCGGTGCGGTCGTGCTCGGCCTGATGCAGGCGGCGACGTACCTCGCGGTCGGCCTGATCGCCGGCGCCGAGCTTGCCGCCGGAGCCCCGGGGGCGCTGGTGCTCGTCGCGCTATCGGTGTCGCTGACCGTCGGCTTCGGCTCGATCGGCCTGTTCGCGGCGCTGCGCACCGGCTCAGGCGAGGCGGTGCAGAGTCTCTTCCCGGTCTTCTTCGTCTTCCTCTTCATCTCCTCGATGGCGCTGCCGCTCGACCTGATCCAGACCCAGTGGTTCCACGACGTGGCCAGCGCCAACCCCGTCTCCTACCTGCTGCAGGCGTTCCGCTCGCTGCTGATCGAAGGCTGGAACGCGGGCGACCTCGCGCTCGGCTTCGCGATCTCCGCGGCAATCCTGCTTGCCGGCATGTACGCGGCGGCGACCGCGTTGAAGTCGAGGCTGGTGCGAACGTGAGCCGCGGGATCGCACTCGCCGTCGCCTGGCGCAGCGTCCACAACTACTTCACCAACCTCGCCTTCCTGCTGCCCTCGATCGTCTTCCCGCTGTTCTTCTTCACCGCCTTCGCCGGCGGGCTGTCGGCGGTCGGCAACCTCCCCGGCTTCGACTTCCCCAGCGGCTACACCGCCTTCCAGTTCGTCTTCGTGCTGCTCCAGTCGGCGGCCTTCGGCGGCGTCTTCACCGGCTTCGGCATCGCCCGTGACTTCGAGGGCGGCTTCGCCCGCCGCTTCCTGTTGGCGGCGACCGATCGGCGGGCGATCGTCGCCGGCTACGCGCTGGCGGCGCTGACCCGGGCGGCGGTGACCTGGGCGGTGCTGACGACGGTGGCGCTGGTCGCCGGCATGGAGGTCGGCGGCGGCGGCGTCGACCTGTTCGGCCTCTTCGGGCTCGCCGTGCTGGTCAACCTCGCGGCAGCCCTCTGGGCGGCGGGGGTGGCGATGCGGGTCCGCTCGCTCCAGGGCGGGCCACTGATGCAGTTCCCCACCTTCCTCGTCCTCTTCCTCGCCCCGGTCTACGTGCCGCTCGACCTGCTCAGCGGCTGGATCCACGCGGTTGCCTCAGTCAATCCGATCACCGCGCTGCTCGAGGCCGGTCGCGGCTTCATCTCCGGCGAGCCGACCGTGGTCGCCCTCGCCTTCGCGATCGCCATCGCCCTGCCGCTGCTCTTCGCGCTCTGGGCCAGAGGCGGGCTGCGCCGCGCCGAAGCTGCGGGCTGAGCCGGGCCGCCGTCTAGCATCGCCCCTCATGGAGATCTTGGTGGTCGAGGACGAGGCGGCGATCGCGGACTTCCTGACCCGCGGTCTCGAGGGCGAGGGCCACACGGTGCTCACCGCCGCCGACGGGGTCGAGGGAGAGCGGCTGGCGCTGGGCGAGGGTGTCGACCTTGTGATCCTCGACCGGATGCTGCCGGGCAGCGACGGGATGGAGGTGCTCGCGGCGGTGCGGCGGGCGAAGCCGGCGCTGCCGGTGATCCTGCTCACCGCGAAGGGGGAGGTCGCCGACCGTGTCGAGGGCCTCGACGCCGGCGCCACCGACTACCTGACCAAGCCCTTCTCCTTCGAGGAGCTGGCGGCGCGGGTCAGGGCGCACCTGCGCCGACCGCAGGGCGAGGCGGGGGTGGTGACGCTGGAGGCCGCGGGGATGCGGCTCGACCTCGTCTCGAGGCGGGTCGAGCGCGACGGGCGGTCGATGCGCCTCCCCGAGCGCGAGCTGGAGCTGCTCGCCTACCTGATGCGCCGCCCCGGCCAGGTCTGCACGCACGAGGAGCTGCTCTCCTCCGTCTGGGGCTACGACCACGACCCCGGCACCAACGTCGTCCAGGTCTACGTCGGCTACCTGCGCCGCCGCCTGGCGCTGCCCGACTCGCCGGCCCCGATCGAGACGGTGCGCTCGGTCGGCTACCGCCTCGCCGAGCGATGAGGGGAGCCTGGTCGCGGCTCGGCCGTCGCGGGCGGCGGGCGGTCGTCGTCGGCACGATCGTCCTCGCCGCCCTGACGGTGCTCTTCCTCGCCGTGCTCGACCAGGTCGCCGACGAGTCCGGGCGGGTCGGGCGCGGGGAGGCGCAGCTCGAGGTGATCGTCGCCTTCCTTCTCGCCGGAGGTCTGATCCTTGCCGCGGCGCTGCTCGCCGGCTACTGGGTCGACGCCGCCTTCTCGCGGCAGCGCCGCTTCGTCTCCGATGCCTCGCACGAGCTGCGGACGCCGCTCACCGCGATCCGCGGCCAGCTCGAGGTGCTGAGCCGGCAGCGCAGCCCGGACGCCGCGGAGGTGCGGCGGGTCGAGGCCATCGTCGGGGGGGAGCTGACGCGGATCGAGCGGCTTGTGGACGAGCTGCTCGCCCTCGCCCGGCTCGATGAGGCGGCGCCGCTGCGGATGCGCCGCTTCGAGCTGGGCCCGTTCCTGCGCGGCTTCGCCGAGAGCGAAGCCGGCGCCGGGGTCGTGCTCGGCCTCTCGCCGGCGGGCACGCTCGCCGCCGACCCCGACCGGCTGACCCAGGTGCTGCGCAACCTGGTCGGCAACGCACGCCGCCACGCCGGCCCGGGCGGGCGGGTCGAGGTCTCGGCGGCGGCGCGCGGCGGGCGGCTGGCGATCCGCGTCGACGACGACGGCCCGGGGATCCCGCCGGCCGAGCGCGACCGCGTCTTCGACCGCTTCCATCGCAGCGAGGCGGCCCGCGGCCGTGACTCGGGGGGGAGCGGCCTCGGGCTGGCGATTGCCCGCTCGATCGTCGAGCTGCACGACGGCCGCATCCGAGTCGAGGACTCGCCGCTCGGAGGCGCCCGCCTCCGCGTCGAGCTGAGCGGCTTCGAGGGTGAGAAACCTCTCACCTGAGCGTTAAGCGACTGTAAGCGGGCGCGGGCAGCATCGCGCCGGTGTACAGCGAGGCCAGAGCCGCGACCCGCGACGGCGTCGCCAGTAACGCCCGGCTGACCGGCGGCGCGGCGGCGATTCTGCTCGTCCTGCTGGCGCTCGAGGGGGCGACGATCCCCTTGATCGGCAGCCTGGTCGGCCCCCACGTCTTCATCGGCATGCTGCTGATCGGACCGGTCGCGCTGAAGCTGGGCAGCACCGGCTGGCGCTTCGCCCGCTACTACCTGCACGCCCCCTCGTACCGCGACAAGGGACCGCCGCCGCTCCTCATGCGGTTGCTGGCGCCCGGCGTCATCCTCACCACCCTGGCGCTGTTCGCGACCGGCGTCGCCCTGGCGATCGCCGGTCCCGCGCACCCGACGCTGAAGTTCCTGCACAAGGCCAGTTTCATCGCCTGGTTTGCGGTGATGACCGTCCACGTGCTCGGCCACCTGCTCGAGGTTCCCGCGCTGGCGACGCCCGACTGGCGGCGCGCCGGCGGCCGCGAGGCCCACCTCGCCGGCTCCGGCCTGCGAGTGGCGGTTCTGGCTGTCTCCCTCGTCGCCGGCCTCGCCCTCGCCCTGGCGACCGTCTCGCTGATCGGGCCCTGGCTGTCGGTCTCGCTCGGCGGCTGAGCGCCCCCGAACCCTGCCCCGGGCCTCGTCATCCGGCCTCCGAGTAGGCGGGCTCGACCTCGCCCTGGGTCGGCTCGGCCTGCCGCTGGCGGGCGGGCTCTTCGCCAGCGTCCCGAGGAGCGGAGATTGTCGCAAGCGACTGCGTTGGCGCGGTGCCACCTGGCCCGACGAGGAAGTGATGGTCAGTGGCGGCGGCCGAAGCTGTGGCCGGCCGGGGCGACCGTGCGCAGCTGGGCGACGGCACGGCGCCGTGCTTCGCAGGCGCGGGCGATCCGCCTCGCCTTGGCGAAGGCCTCGGCGGTCAGGCTCGGCGCTGGTGGTGTCGGCTCCGTGCGCTCCAGCTCGCGCAGCTCGTCGACGACTACGTTGGTCGTCCCTTCGCGCCGCTCGAGGCGACCCCTGGCACGAACCAGGGGCGAGGCGCGGACCTCGGCCCGGTGGCGGTCGTAGACCGGCGGCGGGACGATCAGGTTGACGGTGCCGCGCTCGTCTTCGAGCAGCATGAAGACGATCCCCTTGGCGGTCTCGGGGCGCTGGCGGGCGACGACCATCCCCGCCACCTCGACCGTCGCCCCGTGTTCGACCCGCTCGAGGTCGGCGCTGCGCAGCAGCTTCGGGTCGAGGCCGTCACGCAGCATCGCCATCGGGTGCTCGCCCAGCGTCATCCCGATCGAGCGGTAGTCGGCGATCGCCTCCCCCCACTCGTCCAGCGGCTCGAGCGGCGGCGCGCCCGGCGTCTCCAGCGGCAGCGCCATCTGCGTCCCCTCCCCGTGCCGCACCCCGGTCGCGACGGCTCCGGCCTGCCAAAGCGCCCTCCGGCGGTCGGAAGGCGTGCCTTCCACCAGGTCGTCTAAAGCGCCGGCCCAGGCGAGGCGCTCCAGCCCGTCGCGGCTCACCCCCGAGCGCGAGGCGAGGTCGGCGATCCCCCGGTAGGCGCCGCCGCGCCCGCGCTCGGCGACCAGGCTCTCCATCTCCCCCTCCCGCACCCCCTTCACGTAGCCGAGCCCGATCCGCACTGCGAGCCCGCCGCGCACTTCCCCTTCCACGTGGCAGAGCACGCGGCTGCGGTTGGCGTCGGGGCCGGCCAGCCGCACGCCGCGGCGCTGCGCCTCGTGGACCAGCGCGTCGGGCGGGTAGAAGCCCATCGGCTGCTCGTTGAGCAGCGAGCAGAGGAACTCCGGCGCGTAGTGGATCCGCAGCCAGGCCGACTGGTAGGCGAGCAGGCCGAAGGCCGCCGAGTGCGCCTTCGGGAAGCCGAAGCCGGAGAAGCCCCGGATCTGCTCCCAGACCCGCTCCGCAGTCTCCTCCGGCACCCCCCGCCCGTTCGCGCCGGCGACGAAGCGCCGGTGGAACCCCTCCAGCGCCGCCTCGGAGCGCTTGCGGCTCATCGCCCGCCGCAGCCCCTCCGCCTCGGCAGAGGAGAAGCCGGCCAGCGCCATCGCCACCTCGAGCACCTGCTCCTGGAAGACGATCGTGCCGAGCGTCTCGCCCAGCACCGGCTCCAGCAGCGGGTGCTCGTAGGGGACTTCGAAGCCGGGATCCTCGCGCAGCCGCTTGCGCCTCTCTATGTACGGGTGGACGGCGCCGCCCTGGATCGGGCCGGGCCGGACCAGCGCCACCTGCACGGTGAGGTCGTCGATGTCGCGCGGCTGGGTGCGCGGCAGCATCTGCATCTGGGCGCGGCTCTCGATCTGGAAGACGCCGGTCGTCTCCGCGGCGCGGATCGACTCGAAGGTGGCGGCGTCGTCGAGCGGGATGCGCGAGAGGTCGAGCCGCTCGCCCCGCGCCCGCCCCACCTCCTCGACGCAGCGCTCAACCGCCGAGAGCATCCCCAGCCCCAGCAGGTCGATCTTCAGGAAGCCGGCGTCGGCGCACGAGTCCTTGTCCCACTGGACGGTCTGCCGCCCCGCCATCGCCGCCGGCACGACCGGGCAGACGTCGAGCAGCGGCCGGGTCGAGATCACCATGCCGCCCGGGTGCTGGGAGGCGTGGCGGGGCAGCCCGAGTGCCTCGCCGGCAAGCGCGAGCAGCGCCCGCCAGCCGGGGGCGGCGGCGCGCTCGGGGCCGATCGCGGCGACGACGTCGCGCTCGACCTCGCCCCTGCGCTCGTGGAAGCCGACCGTCTTCGCCACCCGCTCGATCTCCGCCGGCGGCAGGGCCAGCGCCTTGCCGAGGTCGCGCACCGCGCCGCGCGGGCGGTAGGTGGGGAAGGCGGCGACCAGGGCGGAGCGATCGGCGCCGTAGCGCTGGTGGACGCGGGGGATCAGCCTCTCGCGGACGTCGCGCGGGAAAGTCGAGGTCGATGTCGGGCATCGCCGTGGCTTCGTCGTTGAGGAAGCGGCCCGCGAACAGCTCCGCCTCGACCGGGTCGACGTGGGAGAGGCCGGTCAGGTAGCAGACGATCGAGCTGACGCTGGAGCCGCGCCCCCGGCCGGGGGGGAGCACGGCACGGGCCGAGCCGGGGCCGCGCACCTCGAGCGCCACCTCGCGGGCCAGCTCGAGCAGGTCGCGGTGCAGGAGGAAGAAGCCGGAGAGGCCGAGCTTGCGGATCGTCGCCAGCTCCTGCTCGAGGCGGCGCTCGGCGTCGGCGCGGCGGCGCGAGCCGGCGTAGCGCTCGGCGAGGCGGGCCCGGCAGGCCTCGGCCAGCTCGCGGTCGGCGCCGGGGTTCTCGGAGCCGGGGTAGCGGTAGCCCAGCTCGGCGGTGAGGTCGAAGCGGAGGCGCTCGGCGAGGCGCAGGGTCTCCGCCACCGCCTCCGGGTGCTCGGCGAAGCGGGCCGCCATCGCGGGCGGCGAGACGAGCGCCGAGCTGGAGTTGCCGCGGCGGCGCGGCTCGCAGGCCTCGAGGGTGGTCCCGAGGCGCACCGCGACGAAGGCGTCCTGGAGATGGGCGCGGCGGCGGGCGTGGGAGTGGACGTCGCCGGTCGCCACGCTGGGAACGCCGAGCCGCTCGGCGAGACCGGCGAGCCAGCGGTTGCGGGCGCGGTCGTGGCGCCACCAGGGGCGCTGCAGCTCGACCCGGAAGCGGTCGCGGCCGAAGGCGGCGAGCAGGCGGCGGGCGAGCGCCGCGCCGCGGGCCGGTTCGCCGCGCTCCCAGACGCCGGCGAGGGCGCCCGAGCCGGCGCAGCCGGAGAGGCAGAGGAGGCCACTCGGCGTGCGCTTCGAGCTGCTCCGGCGTCGCCCACGGCTGCTCCGCCGTGCGACCGGTGTTGTCGCGGGTGTGCGAGTGGGCGGCGGTGAGCAGCCGGCAGAGGTTGCGCCAGCCGACGGAGTCTTCGACCAGCAGGGTCACATGCGCCAACTCCTCCGCCGGCGGGCAGGTGGTTATGGTCAGCTCGGCCCCGGCGATCGGCCGCACCCCGAGGCCCTTGCAGGCGTGCGCGAACTCCATCGATCCCCAGACCCCGTCGTGATCGGTGAGGGCGAAGGCCGGATAGCCGAGCTCGTCCGCGGCGCCGGCGAGCTCGGTCGGCGTCGAGGCCCCGTCGAGGAAGGAGAAGGCGGAGTGGGCGTGCAGCTCTACATAGGGGGCGTCCACCATCAGCACCGCTGCCGGTACCAGCGCCCACCGCCGCTGCGGAAGACGACCACGTTGCGCCCGTCGACCAAGACCAGCTCGAAGTAGCGCCGTCGAAGCGGCCGCGGCATCCACCAGCGGTCTTCGACGACCCACTCCTCGCGCACCGCCGCCACCCCAACCCCCTCGACCGCCCGCGGCCCCCCGCCGGGACCCCCCTCCACCCGCACCGATCGGGGCGCGTAGAGCTGCCGCGGCGCAGGCGTCATGACAACGCCTCCCGCTCCGCTCCCGGCGCGAAGAACCAGGAACCAATGGCCCTCACAGTCCCGGCACCGGGAATGGGGTCAGCATCGCGCGGCGCTCGGGGACGCGGGAGTCGGCGTCGACCGGCAGGACCTTGAGCAGCGAGTCGGCGCCCTGGGCGGCGCGAACCTCACGCAGCGCCGCGCCGAGGCGGCGCCGGCGGGACTCGTCGCCGCGCACCGCCAGCTCGAGCTGGTCGTCGGCGCGGGGACCGAGGCCGACCGCGCGAAGGCGCAGCGAAACGGCGGGAGCGGGCAGCGACTCCAGCTGCGGCATCAGCACGTTGCGCAGCGCCCGGGCGTCGGCGGTCGGGCGGCCGAGGCCCCGATCGACGCTCCAGCTGCCGCCGTCGCCGAGCAGCGCGCCGAGCCGCAGGGCCAGCAGCGTCCGCCCCTTGCGCCGCGGCGCGACGAGCAGGCGGTCGATCAGCAGCTCGAGCGCCCGCTCCAGCCGGTCGCCGGCGGTCCCCTCCGGCAGCTCGATCTCCGTGGCGAGCTCCTCCCAGGTGCCGCGGCGATGGACGACGAGCAGCTCGTCCTCGCCGCGGGCCAGCCGCAGGGCGCGCAGCCCGGGCGGCCCGAAGCGATCGGCGACCCAGTCGGGCGAGAGCGCCGCCAGCTCCCCCAGCGTCCCGATCCCCAGGCGCCTCAGGGTCTCGACCAGGTTGCCGGCGTCGCTCTCCGCGAGGCCGAGCCGCTCGGCGACCGCCGTTACGGGAAGTGCGGAGATGGTTCGCATGCGAACGTATGTTCGTACACGAAGGGAACAAAATCAAGTCCCGAAAGACCGCTCCCCCAGCCCAACGGCGAGGAAGGGAGTCAGTCCTCGTTCGCGACCGCCGCAGCCTCAGCCGAGCCCAGGTACGGCGTCAGGGTGAACTCGACCAGGTCGGGGAGCAACTCTTCCAGCTCCTCGGCGCGACCGGCGATGATGCGGCGTGAGATCAGCGAGACCATGCCGCCGACCAGCGCTTCCTCGGTCGTCGGCGAGAGCCGCGCAAGCACCTCCGGGGGGCGTCCCTCGCGGCCCCTCTCGAAGTAGGGAACGAAGCTCTGGATCGCGGCGTCGTAGCGCTCGACCACGGCCGGGCCGGCGACCAGGGCCTCGACCATGCAGAGCTTTGCCAGGCTCGGCTCGGCGGCAAGGAACTCGAGCATCGCGCCGATCGCCGCCCTGATCGCCTGCGGCCACTCCTCCTCCTCCTCGAAAGCGGCGGAGACGCGCTCCCGCAGTTCGCTCATCACCGCGTCGTAGGCGGCGACGAAGCACTCGTCCTTGCCGGCGAAGTGCTCGTAGAAGGTGCGACGGGAGACCGCGGCAGAGCGCGTGATGTGGGCGATCGTCGTACCCGAGTAGCCGTGCTGGGCGACCGCCTCGGCGAGACCGGCGATCAACCGCTCGCGTTGGTTGTGGGTGACGAACTCACGCGGCAGGCCGTGGCGGCCCGGCGGCAGACGCGACAGCTCCGGCGGGTAGACCTCTGCCTCGACGGCGGGCTTGGCGGGTTTGGTGGAGCGTCTCCGGGCCACGACCATCCGACCATATCGCTCCGGCGGCCCGGAATCGCCGCGAAGCTCCCTGGCAATCTTCTCGCCGAAGAGCGCGTGGCGTTTTGGCGTGAAGCCAGGAGCCTGAGTTGCCGGCATAGGACCTTCGATCCCTGCCTCAGTCGGGGTGGCCATCGATCGGCGGTGGCGCTTCGGAGGCGGTTTGCTTCGCGGCCTCGCCGCCGATGTACGGGGTGAGCGAGAACTCGACCAGCTCCGGCCGCAGCTCTTCTATCTCCTCCACCTGACCCATCACGATCCGCTGGTAGAGGATCCAGAAGATCCCGCCGACGATCGTCTCCTCGAGCGTCTCCGGCAGCTCCTCCCCCTTCGGCGAGACCGTGCGGCCCATCCGGAGGAACGGCACGAACGCCTGCAGCGAGCTTTCGTAGCGCTCCACCGCGGCGGGACCGGCGGAGAGGGCCTCGACGATGCAGGCACGGGCCAGGGCGGGCTCCGTGGCGGCGTAGTGGAGGAACGCCGCGAGGCCGACGTTGACTCGGGCGGGCCAGCTGTCGACCTCGCTGGCCGCGTCGACGACCCGCTGCAGCGCCCCCTCGACGCCGAACTCCAAGGCGGCGAGGAAGCAGTCCTCCTTGGAGGAGAAGTTCTCGTAGAAGGTGTTGCGCGCGATCCCGGCGCGACGCACGATGTCTGCCACGGTGACCGACCGGTATCCCTTCTCGACCGTCTCCTCGGCGAGCGCCGCGACGATCCTGGCGGGCTGGTGCTGGGCGATGAACTCGCCCGATAGCGGGTGCCTTCCCGGCGGCATGCGGATCGCCTGCGGAGCGCGGTCGGCCACCGGACCCAGGCTACTCGCCGGTTCGCCGGTTTCAAGCTGGACGAATCCGCTCTACCGGCAGGCCTTCTACGACAGCTTCGCCGTGAGCAGTTACAGGCGCACCAGATTCGGCGCTTCCATGCCCTTCGTGACGCCACGGAAGTCGATCGTCTGAGAGGCGCGGGCAACGACGTCTTCGTAATCGAGCTGGGGGTGGGCCGTGACGATCACGGCGATGTCGGCGTTGGCCAGGCCCTCGTTCAGGTCCACAGAGGCGAGGCCGAGCGCGGGAAGCTCCGGTACGTGGGGGTCGTGGTAGTCGACATCGCCGCCCTGCTCCTTGAGGAGGCCGACGATCTCCAGAGCGGGAGACTCGCGGGTGTCGCCCACACCGGGCTTGTAGCCGACGCCGAGCACCAGGATCCTGGAGCCCTTGACGGGCTTTTCCGCGTCATTGAGGGCTCTGGCGACTCGTTCCGCACAGTAGGCGGGCTGGGCCCGGTTCACCTTGCCGGCCAGCTCGATGAACTCCGGATAGAAGTCGTGCTCACGGGCCTTGAAGGCGAGGTAGAAGGGGTCGACCGGGAGGCAGTGGCCGCCCATCCCCGGGCCGGGGTCGAAGCGCATGAAGCCGAACGGCTTGGTGGCGGCGGCCTCGACCACCTCCCAGACGTCTATCCCGAGGCGGTCGCAGAGTTGGGACAGCTCGTTGACCAGAGCGATGTTGACCGAGCGGAAGATGTTCTCCAGCAGCTTCGCCAGCTCCGCCGCCTCCGGGGCAGAGAGGACGACCACCTCGTCGCATACCAGCGAGTACAGCTGGCGCGCCCGCTCGGAGCAGGCGGCGGTCAAGCCACCGAGGAGCTTCGGCGTGGTGCGGACCGTGTAATCGGTGCGGCCCGGGTCGATTCGCTCCGGCGAGAAGGCGAGGTGGAAGTCGTCGCCGCCGGCCAGCCCGGAGCGGCGCTCGAGGATCGGCAGGAGCTGCTCGCGGGTCGTCCCCGGGTAGGTCGTCGACTCCAGCACGACGAGCTGCCCTCGCCGCAGCACCGCGGCAACCCCTTCGGCCGCCGCCTCGAGGTAGGCGAGGTCGGGCTCGCGCGAACCGGTGAGCGGGGTGGGGACGCAGATCACGACCGCGTCGCAGTCGCCGAGATCGGCATAGTCGGTGCTGCCGCGCAGCTTCTCGCGAAGCGGCGCGAGGACGCTGTCGGGAATGTCCTCGATGTAGCTGCGGCCCGCGTTGAGCGCCACCATCTTGGCCGGGGCGGAGTCGACACCCACTACCTCGTGCCCCGCTTCGGCGAAGGACACGGCGAGCGGCAGGCCGACGTAGCCGAGGCCGACGATCCCGATCTTCGGCATCAGGGCCCCCGCTCCGCTCGCTTGCGAAGAATCGGATCTGCGCGCTGCACTCGCTCGGCACTCACGGGGCGGCAGTCTAGGTACCGGGGAGGTTGGACAGGCCACAGCTCCTGCCCTAGATTGGATGAGATGGACTCGCCGCTGGCCTCGGAACCGCGCAATCCCCAGACCGCGCGTCGCGGACTGCCCCGCGCATACGCGGTCCGCTCGCAGCGCGAGCGGCTGCTGGAGGCGATGGTCCGGGTGGCGACGGCGAAAGGCTACGAGGCCACGACCGTGACCAACGTGGTCGAGTTCGCCGGGGTATCGCGGGCCAGCTTCGATGAGCTATTCGACAGCAAGACGACCTGCTTCCTCGAAGCCAACGACGCCGTGTTCGACGTGCTCGTCGCCCACGTGACCGCCGCTTTCGAGGCCGCCGCCGGCGAGCCCTGGCCGGTGCGGATCGCCGCGGCGCTCGAGGCGCTGGTCGGGCTGCTCTCGGTCGAGGCCGACATCGCGCGCATGGCGATGGTCGAGGTGACCGCAGTCGGCGACGAAGCCCGCGCGCACTACAGAGCGGCGCTGGGGCGCTTCACGCCTTTCCTCGAGCAGGGCCGCGCCTACTCGGGGCGAGGCGAGGCCTTGCCCGCCGACACGGCGCGCTTCGCGGTCGGCGGCGCCACCTCGATGATCTTCGACGAAGTCCGTGCCGGCCGCGGCCCCGAGCTGAAGCGGATCCTCCCCGACCTCGTCTTCGCGGTGCTGATGCCCTACCTGGGGCCGGAAGCGGCAAAAGAGGAGATGCGGCGGGTCACTGCAGAGGGGTGAGAAGCGTTCTTCCCTAGACCCCGTCTCCGTGACGACCTTCGCCGGCTGAGAAGCGGGCGGCGCCTTCGACGGCGATATGGAGGGTCTCGCGGCCGAGCCTGTGCTCCAGGGAAAGGCCTTCGGCGAGGGGCAGGCCGAAGCCCTCGAGCGCGGCGCGACGGTCGGCGAGCATCGTCTCCTGCGGGAAGGAAGCGATGCGCTCGGCGAGCTCCAGAGCGCGCTCCAGGTGGCCGCCCGGCGCGACGACCTCATTGACCAGCCCGATCCGCAGCGCCTCCTCGGCGCCGACCGGGCGGCCGGTGAGGATCAGCTCCAGAGCGCGGCCCATCCCGATCGTCCGCGGCAGTCGCTGGGTACCGCCGTCGACGAGCGGCACCCCCCAGCGGCGCTCGAAGAGACCGAAGGTGGAGCCGCGGGTGGCGATCCGCAGGTCGCACCAGAGCGCCAGCTCGACCCCGCCGGCGAGACACCAGCCGTCGACCGCGGCGATAGCCGGCTTGGCGGGGGTAAGGCGGGTCGGCCCCATCGGCCCCTCGGGATGGTCGACGTCGAGGTCGAGCGCCTTCAAGTCGGCGCCTGCGCAGAAGGCCTCGCCGCCGGCGCCGGTGAGGACGAGCACACGCGCATCCTCGTCCGCCTCGAACTCCCGCAGGCCCTGCCGAAAGCGCCGCGCGGCCGCGTCGTCGACCGCGTTACGGCGACGCGGCCGATCGATCGTCAGCACCGCGGCGGCGTTGACCCGCTCGTAACGAAGCTCCTCGCCCATGCCTGCGGCGCATCCTCGCACAGGCGCTCGGAGTGAAGCCCGGGTGCGCACTGGCTACGCTGCCCCGATGCGGATCGACGACATCCTCGCCGCGAAGCGGCCCGTCTTCTCGGTCGAGTTCTTCCCGCCGAAGACCGAGGAGGCAACGGAGCAGCTGTTCGCGACGGCGCGTTCGCTGCGCGAGCTGGAGCCCGACTTCGTCTCGGTGACCTACGGGGCCGGCGGGTCGACCCGCGAGGGGACGGTGGAGATCACCCGGGCGCTGAAAGATGAGCTGGGGCTCGAGACGATGGCCCACCTGAGCTGCGTCGGCGAGACGACCGAGGGGCTCTCGGCCACCCTCGACCGGTTCGCCGCGGCCGGGATCGAGAACGTCTTCGCGCTGCGTGGCGACCCGCCGCGCGGGCAGCGCGACTTCGTGCAGCCCGAGGGCGGCCTGGGCAGCGCCGCCGAGCTCGCCGCCTTCATCGACGCGGGCTGGGACTTTACGATCGGCGGCGCCTGCTTCCCCGAGGTGCACCCGGAGGCGCCCGACCTCGCCACCGACCTCGCCTACCTGAAGACGAAGGTGGAGGCCGGCGCCTCCTTCCTGATCACCCAGCTCTTCTTCGACAACCGGGTCTACCTCGACTTCGTAGCGGCGGCGCGGGAGAAGGGCATCGACGTGCCGATCCTCGCCGGGGTGATCCCGGTGGCGAGCTTCGCGCAGACCAAGCGGATCTGCGAGCTGTGCGACGCCTCGATCCCACCGCCGCTGGAGGAGGCTTTCCGGGCCGCCGGAGGCGACGAGCAGGCCGAGTTCGAGCTGGGCGTCGCTTACGCGGCGCAGCAATGCGCCGAGCTGCTGATCGCCGGAGCGCCGGGCATCCACTTCTACGCGCTCAACCGAGCACCGGCGACGCAAGCCGTGCTGGCGGCGCTGCGGGCCGCCCGGCCGTGGCAGCGAACCCGCGGGCCCGCACTGGGCGAGCGGTTCGACCCGATCGGCGACCGTACTAATTAGACTGGCTTCAGACATGGGAGAGCTGAGCTACCGGGAGCACACGATCGCTTTCGACGAGTACGGCGGAGGCGAGCGGGCGATCGTTCTCGTCCACGGCCTGCTGATGAACAGCCGCATGTTCGAGCGGCTCGGACCGGCGCTGGCCGAGCGCGGCAACCGGGTGGTCTGCGTCGACCTGCTCGGCCACGGCCGCTCCGACCAGCCCGAGGACCTGCGCCTCTACTCGATGCCGCTGTTCGCCGAGCAGCTGGTTGCGCTGCTCGACCACCTCGGGCTGGAGACGGCGGTGGTCGGCGGTACCTCGCTGGGCGCAAATGTTGCCCTGGAGCTGGCGGTCAGCCACCCCGACCGGGCCGAGGGCCTGTTCATCGAGATGCCGGTGCTCGACAACGCGCTGGCCGCGGTCGCGGCGATCTTCGCCCCGGTGCTGCTCGGCCTGCGGATGGGACGACCGCTCTTCGAGGTCACCTCGCGGCTCGCCTCGCTCCTGCCCCGCACCAACTTCCTGGTCGACGTCGGGCTCGACTGGCTGCGGCGCCGGCCCGGTCCCTCGGTCGCCGTGCTCGAGGGCCTGCTGCTGGGGGAGACGGCGCCCGGGCGCGAACAGCGGCGGCGGATCGGCCAGCCGACCCTGGTCGTCGGCCACCCGCGCGACCCGCTGCACCCGTTCAGCGACTCGGGGATGCTGGTCGAGGAGCTGCAGCGGGCACGGCTGGTCGAGGCCGACTCGATCTTCGAGTGGAGGATCGCCCCGAAGCGGCTGACCGACGAGCTGGCGCTGTTCCTCGACGAGGTCTGGGCTCCGGCCAGGTCCCTGGCGGCGGTCGATTCCCCCGGCAACGGCAACGGGAGGACGGGCGCCCCGCTCGGCGGCTAGGGGAAGATGGCGAATCGCAGGGAGGAAGAGAGGGAACGGCTCCGGCAGGCCCGCCAGGAACGCGAGTCCGCCCATGCGAAGTCGGGAAGACGGCGACTGGTTGCCGTCTACGCGGTCGCCGGGGTCGTCGCCCTCGCAGTGGCCGGGGGCATCGTCGCGGTGGTCACCTCGTCGAGCGGCGGGAGCGGCGGCGAATCGCACATCAACCAGGCTTCCGGCTCGACCAACGGCGTGAAGCCGGATGAGCGGGAGGGCACCACGCCGCCCGCGGTAAAAGTGGCGAATCTGAAGCAGGCGGCGAAGCAGGCCGGCTGCACGCTGCGCCTCAAGCTCAAGGACGAGGGGCACGAACACATTTCCCCGACCGCGGAAACCCCCGACTACAAGACCAACCCGCCGACCTCCGGCCCGCATGCCGAAGCGCCCTACCAGGAGGCGGACGGCGCCTACAGCGAAATGCCGGGGGAAATCTTCCTCGTCCACTCGCTCGAGCACGGCCGCCTGCAGATCCAGTACAGCCCGGACCTGCCCGAAGAAGACCAGCTGGCGCTGAAGGGGCTCTACGACACGATGTACGGCGGGGCTCTGTTCTTCCCCAACACGAACATGGACTACGAGGTCGCCGCAACCGCCTGGACCAACCTGCTGGGTTGCCCCAAGTACAAGGGGGCGATCACCCTCAACGCGATCCGCGACTTCGGCAAGGAAGTCTGGGGCAAATACGGCGGCGAGCCGGTCAACGGCTTCAGCATCAAGGGCCCGACCCCGCTCGAACCCTCCGCCTAGGCTCGGTAGACGGGAAAGAAGCCTTCGGCCTCGCGACCGGCCGAGAGGCGGTCGTAGGCGTCGCGGTTGCAGACGATCTCCGAGACGCGCCAGGGCCGCTCGCGGTTGGCGAAGCCGCGCTTGAACTCCTCGAGCGCGTCGCCACGGCGCAAGCCGCCGCCGAGGTTGAGCGGCAGGCCCCGCTCGGCAGCGAACTCGACCAGCCCCGCGACGAGGTTCTTCATCGGCGAGTCGCGCAGCGTTGCGTCGGCGCTGCCGCTCAGGTAGTAGTGGAGGAAGCCGCCGCTGTGGACGGCGATCGAGGCGGCGGCGACCTCGCCGCCCGGGGCGCGGGCAAGGGCGAGCCAGGCGAGCGACGACTCCAGGATCCGCTCGAAGTAGGGCGCACCGAAGAAGTAGCGCTCGGCGGCGCCGGCGCGGCGCATCGTCTGCTCGTAGGCGGCGAGGAAGCCGGCCCGCTGCCCGGCGCCCGTCTCCGGCCCAGGGACGATGCTCACCTTGTAGCCGGCGCGGCGGTTCTTGTTGATCCGGTTGCGGTCGCTGGAGCGACGCTTCGGCGGCAGCTCCGGGTCAGCGATCTGGACCACGTTGCGCTCTGCAGCGCCGGCCAGCAGCGGCTCGCCGAGCGCGTGCCGAATGAAGATCGAGACGAGACCGGTCGCCGAGAAGTCGATCGACGCCGGGTCGATCGCCGACTGTGGGGCCGACCCCGCCATCGCCCGGTCGACTCCACAGGCGGCGACGCCGGGGTAGCCGTAGGGGGAGGTCGCATCGCGCTCCTCCGTGCCGGGGATCTCGCGGACGATCAGCGGCGCCCGCAGCTCCCCCCCGGGAGCGGCGATGCGCAGCGTGTGGGTCGCCCCTTCGGCGTCGAGGAAGGGGCGGGAGCGAAAGAACTCGCCCCCCTCGACCGCGGCGCCGCGGTCGGCGATCAAGGACGCAACGCTCGCGCTTCGCCCGCTTCGTGAGGAGTCGGGTGCGGACACTCGCCCGTCAGCGCTCGAGTAGATCCTTGGCCGCCTGCCGGAACTCGTCGGGCAGGACGCCCCAGACCTCGCAGTCGTCGACGCCGTCGGGGCGGTGCAGGTGGGCGCGCATCGTGCCCTCGTGCTTCCAGCCGAGCCCCGCCACGGCCTTCTTGGCCACCTCGTTGCGGGCCGGGATGCGGCCGTAGACGCGGTGAGCCCCGAACTCGTCGAAGGCCTTGGCGATCGTCAGCGCCTCGGCGCGCCGGCCCACGCCCTTGCCGCGCACCTCGTCGCCGATCAGTGCCCCCAGCTCGGGAGCGGTCTGGCGGAAGAGGCCGTAGAGGGCAGTGAAGCCGACCGGCTCGCCGTGCCCCTCGACGAGGATCGCGTACTTGCGATCCTCGCCCGAGTCGTCCATCGCCCGCCGCACCCAGGCCTCGGCGTCGGCGAGCGAGAACGCCTCGCGCTGCTCCATCAGCGTCCTGGTCGCCTCGGGGTTGTTGAACCAGCGGTGCACCGCTGCGGCGTCACCGGGCTCGAACGCACGCAGTTTCACCTCCGGCCGCTCAGCCACGCATCGACCCTACCGGGACGTGCCGTCTGTGAGCGGCCCATGTGGACACCGAATCGACAGCGCGTCGAGTCAGTCGGGGGCGAGGCCGTGGCCGGTGAGGAGGAGGCGCGCGGTCTTGGCGAGGATTCCGAGGTCGAGGGCGACGCAGCGGCTTTCGACGTACTTGACGTCCAGCTCGATCCGCTCCTCCCAGGGAATGCCGGCGCGGCCCTGGACCTGGGCGAGGCCGGTCAGGCCGGGCCTCACCTCGTGGCGGCGGTGCTGGCGCGGCGTGTAGTCCTTCACCTGGGCGGGAATGGTCGGGCGGGGGCCAACGATCGCCATCTCGCCGCGCAGCACGTTGACCAGGTTGGGCAGCTCGTCGAGCGAGCTGCGGCGCAGGAGGCG
The DNA here is from genome assembly GCA_963730315.1 of uncultured Solirubrobacterales bacterium. Lineage (GTDB taxonomy): Bacteria > Actinomycetota > Thermoleophilia > Solirubrobacterales > 70-9 > VRUE01. Next base: position 100,581 of record CAVSRD010000007.1, read on the forward strand.
GCCGGCGCGGGTGACGCGCGGGTCGTCGCGGGTGACCACGGTGCCCACGCCGACCGGGTCGGAACCCTCGACCATCGTCCGCAGCTTCAGCAGCTCGAACTCGCGACCGTGCAGGCCGACCCGGCGCTGCCGGTAGAGGACCGGGCCGCGACCACTCAACCGGATTGCGATTGCCGCGATCAGCAGGACCGGGGACAAGACGATCAGCGCGGTCGTCGCAACGGCGATGTCGAAAATTCTCGGCATCCCCTCACCTGGTCCCTTCGGACTTCTCCCAGGTGCCGGGCGCGCCGCGACGGAGCCGGTCCCAGAGGCCGGCGGCGATCGAGGCGGTCGTCATCGCGTAGTAGCGGGCGGAGCGAAGCGGGGCGACCGGCAACCAGCGGCCGAGCAGCGCTGCAGCGAGGACGGCGAGCTGGAGGGCGAGGGTCCCGACGTAGACCCAGCCCCGGCCGAGCAGGGCGAGATTGGCCGCGAAGGCGACGACGTGCAGGAACGGCGTCGCGTAGCGCAACAGCCGGTGGGAGACGACCTCGAAGGCGTAGAGCGGCGAGTAGCCCCGCGGCGCGTACATGCCTTCGCCCGCGACGATGTCCCAGAGGCCGACCATCATCCGCCGTTTGCGGGCCAGCTCGCCCTCGAGAGTCGGCGTCATCTTCTCCTCGGCGCGCGCCCAGGGGACGTAGAGCGAGCGCCGTCCGCGCTTCGCCAGCAGGAAGGGGAAGGAGAGGTCGTGGCTGCCCGAGGGCGGCAGCGGGATGTAGGTGTCGCGGCGCACCGCGTAGATCGCCCCGTTGCCGGCGGTCACCCCGGCCAGGCCCGACTCCATCTCCCGCACCGCCATCTCGTAGCGCCAGTAGGCCCCCTCGAGGTTGCCGCCGCCGGGGTCGAGGAAGCGCACCTGGCCGCAGGCGTAGCCGACCGTCGGATCGGCGAAGGGCTCGACCAGGTGGAGCAGCGCGTCGGGCGCCCAGAGGCTGTTGGCGTCGGAGAAGGCGAGCAGCTCGCCCGAGGCGCGCTCGGCGGCGGCGTTCTGGGCGGCGACCTTGCCGCCCCGCGGCAGCTCGAGGACGAGGTCGGCGCCGGCGGCGCGGGCCCGCTCGGCGGTCGCGTCGGAGGAACCGTCGGAAGCGACGATCAGCTCGAGCCGCTCGCGCGGGTAGTCGAGAGCGCGCGCGTTGGCGACCTTGGCCGCGATCACCTCCTCCTCGTCGTAGGCGGCGACGATCAGCGAGACCCGCGGCGGCTCCTCCCAGGTCATCGGTTGCAGGGTCGGACGGCGGCGCAGGGCGAGCAGGGCGCGCAGAACCAGCGGGTAACCCGCGTGGGTGTAGGCGATTAGGCCCCCGCAGATCCAGAAGATGGCTTCCAGCGCCAACACGGGGCGATTATCCGGGGTTGCGTGGGGAGACGGGGTAGGGGTATCCCCCCCTCTCGAGGAGCTCTCGATAGAGGGCCAGGGTTGCGGCGGCGGCGGTGTCCCAGGAGTACGGCCCCGATGCGGCGCGGGCGGCGGCGGCGGCCAGCTCGGCGCGGGCGGGCGCGTCGCGGACCAGCTCGTCGAGGACGGCGGCGAGCGCCTGGGCGTCCTCGGGAGGGACGAGGCGGGCGGCGCCCTGCGCGGCGACCTCGGGGAAGCCGCCGACCGCGCTCAGCACCAGCGGCCGGCCGAAGGCGAGCGCCGCGTAGAGGACGCCGGAGTGCTCGGCGTCGCGGTAGGGCAGGACGACCAGGTCGGCGCGGCGCAGGATTGGCGGGATCTCGGCGTCCTCGACGAAGCGGGTGAGGAAGCGGACGCGGCCGGGGCCCTCCGCCGCGAGTCGGCGCAGCGGCCCGACATCCATCCGCGGGTTGCCGACCACCCAAAGCTCGGCGCCGCCGATCCGGTGGAACGCATCAAGCAGGACGTCGACGCCCTTGTAGGGGCGGAGCAGGCCGAAGAAGAGGATCACCGGGCCTTGGGCGCCCCGCAGCTCGTCCGGCAACTGCTTCTCCTCCGGCAGGCGGGTCAGGTAGTCGAAGGCGCCGTGGTGGATGACCCGCACCCGCTCGGCGTCGATCCCGACCTCGGCGCGCAGCCGCTCCGCTCCGTGCTCGGAGTGGGCGATTACCGCGTCCATGCGGCCGAAGGCGCGACGGGCGCTCGCCAGCTGGAGGCGGCTCGGCCGTGGCGGGAGGACGTAATGGGCGGTCATCACGCGGGGCCGCAGCGGCGGCAGCAGGGCGGCGTCGAGGCCGGGTGCGGTCAACCACTGGTAGTGGACGAGGTCGGCGTCGGCGTCGCGGCGGAAGCGCAGCATGTCGGCGAAGTGCTCGGCCGCCTTGACGGCACGGCGAAACGGCGCATCGAGGCCGCGCGCGGTGCTGCGGCGGTAGAAGCGCTCTTCAGCGCGGTAGCCGCGCGGCTCGGGCACCGGGCCGTATAGGAAGCGACTGGTCAGCAGCTCGACCTCAGCGCCCCTCCGGGCAAGTGCCGCGGCGAGGGCGCGGTCGTATGGCGGCGTGAACGCCGAGGGATCGACCAGCTGCACCTTCATCGCCGCGATTATCGTGGCGGGCGTGGCGCCCGCGCTCTCCTACTGCGTCGTGAACACGAACGGCCGCGAGCAGCTGCTCGCCTGCCTCGAGGCGATCGAGCGCACCCACCCGGCCGGCGTCGAGCGCGAGGTTCTCGTTCTCGACAACGCCTCACGCGACGGCTCGGCCGAGGCGGTGCGGGCGCTCGGCGGCGACATCCGCCTGATCGCCCTCGAGCGGCGGGCCGGCAAGGCCGAGAACGACTCGACCTTGCTGCGCGAAGCCGGCGGCCGCTACTGCCTGCTGCTCAACGAGGACTCCGAGTTGCGCCCGGGCGCCGCCGCCGCGCTGGTCGCAGCGCTCGATTCCGATCCCCGCGCCGCCGCCGCCGGCGCACAGCTGCTCGACTCCGGCGGCAGGCCGGTGCCCTGCGCCTGGCGCTTCCCGGAGGTCGGCACGGCCCTGGCCGGGGCCCTCTTCCTGCACCGCCTGCTCACCGTGCAGAGCAGGGGAGCGCGCACCAGGCCGGTCGATTGGGCGCAATCGAGCGCCCTGCTGGTCCGCCGTGAGGCTGCCGCAGAGGTCGGCTACCTCGACCCCGACTTCTTCGTCTACTACGACGAGTGCGATTTCTGCAAGCGGCTGGCCGACGCCGGCTGGCGCACCCTCTTCGTCCCCACCGCCGAGGCGGTCCACCACGACCAGCTCTCCACCGATCTTGCCGGCGGCCTGCCCAGGATCGTCGAATTCCACCGCAACCGCGACCGCTACATGCGCAAGCACCATTCCCGGCCGGCCGCCCTCGCGGTCCGCCTGCTCACCGCCTGGGCCTACGCGGTGCGCTCCCTCGCCGCCACCGTCCTCCCCAGCCAGCCGGCCCGCATCTACCGCGCCCACGCCCGCCAGGCCCTCTCCCCCGGCCGCGGCGAGAGTCTGCGGGATCGCGCAGCACGGGCCGGCGCCAAGAGCCCATCCTGGTAGGGGCCCCTAGAGGCGCGAGTCCTCGTCGAGGATCTCCGCCTCGAAGGCCTCGGGGACGGTGCCGGGCACGCCGGCCGGTTCCCTACCGATCGCGCGCAGGCTGAGGATCAGCTCGCCGGGGTGGCGCAGCCGCGCCAGCCAGCCGCGCTCCTCGCTGGTGAAGAAGCCGCTGGCGAGGAGGACGAGGGGGTAGGCGAGCCAGAGGGCGGCCCGGGCGGCGAGGCCGCCGAAGCCGGCGGTTGGCAGCAGCAGCTCGCCGGCGGCCACCAGGGCGATGGAGACCAGCACGATCCGGACCAGCCGCCCCCATTCGTAGGGAACCGGGAAGAGGCGCTGGGTGAACAGGTACATCAGCGCCGTCACCACCAGGTAGGAGGCGACCAGGGCGAGGCCGGCACCGACGATGCCGAGCGGCGGCACTAGGGCGATGTTGAGAGCGAGGTTCACGACCAGCGCCGCGGCCGTCGCCGGGAAGTTGAGCTCGGTGCGGCCGGTCCTGCCGAGGATCACCAGCAGCACCATGTAGAGGGCGTAGAGGGTGACGCCGGTGGCGATCAGGCCGATCGCTTCGTAGGAGCCGAAGAACTCGGGCGCCGCCAGCGCCCGCACGATCCAGCGCGAGAACAGCCACATGCCGGCGACGACGAAGGCGCAGCCGGCGACGAACCAGGTGACGATCGCCGCGTAGGCGCGCCGGGCCTCGCCATCGTCGCGGATCGAGTAGGCGAGCGGCGGCCAGGCGAGCTGGAAGCCGCGGACCAGCACGTTGACGGCCTGCGCGAACTTGACCGCCAGCGAGTACAGCCCGGCCTCGGCCAGGCCGGCGGCGCGGACGATGACGATCCGGTCGACGAAGTTGAGCAGGTAGAGCGACAGCTCGGCCGGCATCGTCGGTAGCCCAAAGCGCATCATCCGCCGCAGCAGGGGCAGGTCGAGGCGCAGCGAGAGGCGCCTGCGGTGGACGACGACAAGGGCCAGCACGACGACGGCGCCGCTCGCGTAGCTGCCGAGCAGCAGGCCGCGCGCCCCCTCCCCCTCGCCGACCACAAGCACCACGGTCAACCCGATCGCCGCCAGCACGTTGAGCAGCGTGGTGACGAAGAAGGCGCGTGCTCGCTCCTCGAGCCGGAACAGGGTGAGCAGGTACTCGACCATGGTCAGCACCCAGAGGCCGCCGATCGAGATCCTCGCCAGATCGGGCGCGGAGCGGTCCAGCAGCGCTTCGGAGATCGGCCCGGCGAAGGGAAGCGCGATCAGCGCCGCGGCAGTGGAGAACCAGAAGAGCGCCGCGAAGGAGCTGGCGACGACCCGGGCCGGATCCTCGTCGTCCTTGTAGTAGAAGCGCAGCAGCGCCTCGATCGTGCCGAGGCGGACGACGATGCTCGCCGAGACGACCGCGGCGAACATCACCTCGGCGGCGCCGTAGTCGGCAGGGGTCAGGTAGCGCGTGTAGAGCGGCAGCAGGGCTACCGCGATAAGCTTCGAGAGGATGCTCGCCGCGGTGTAGGCGGCACCGGTCGTCGCGAGGCGGCGGAGGTAGCCCGACACGCCGTCGAGCCTACGTTTCGGTGCGGACCGGGGCCGCCGCCAGGGACGCTCCGGCCGCCAGAAGAACCCAGGTGATCGGGTCCTCGTAGAAGCCGGCGTAGGCCATCGTGTGAACGAGGAGGGCGACGAAGGCGGCGAGGACGGCTGCGCGGCCAACGGTTTGGCGCGCCGCGCCTGGCGGGGGTGGGGCGAACAGGCCGGACGCCATCGTCCACAACGCGACTGCCAGCAGGGCTGCGTAGGCGGCAAGGCCGATTACGCCCTGCTCGGCCGCCAAAGTGATCGGCTCGGTGTGGGAGACGGACACGGGAGCTTCCGTGGTTGCGATGTGCTCGCGGTATGCGGCGGGGAAGCTGCCGGCCCCGTAGCCCCAGACCGGGCGCTGTGCGAACAGGTCGACGCCGCCGGAGACGAGGTTGGCGCGGCCGCCCGTGTCGACGTTTATGCGGTCCGGGCTGAGCTTCGAGGAACCGCCGGCAAAGAGGACTACGACAGCGCCGAGCACGACGACGACCCCGACCGCACCCGCCGTCCAGCGCCAGCGCCAGCGCAGGGCCGCCAAGACCGCAAGGCCCGCAAGCAAGGCGGCGAAGCTGGACTGCGAGAAGGTCGGCACCAAGCCGATCCAGAGGACCGCCACCAGGCCGGTCAGCAGCGCCAGGGCACGCCGTTCCCTCGCCCACAGCAGTGTCGCCATCGCGATCACCACCACCAGGGCCAGGTAGCGCCCGTAGATGTTCGGATCCCAGAAGATCGAGTTGACGCGGAAGTAGGTGTGGAAGTCGTTAGACCGGATGACTTGGGAGTTCCAGAAAAGGTCGCGGGACAGGTACTCGACCGAGCCGACGATCACGAACGCCACCGCCTCCAAAGCGACCACCCACAACACAAGGACCAGCAGCCTTCGAGTCCAAGCGACGTCGCGCAGCAGCCCGTAGACCAGCGAGAACGGCACGAAGAAGAAGCAGACGTTCTGCAAGCTCTTCGAGAAGTCCGGGGAGTACAGGGTCTGGAGCGCGTAGAGGAGGACCACGGTGGCCAGGACGAGAGGCAGCAGGCGCGCTGGTCCTGCCGGCGGTGGGGAGGTCTCCGCCGGTCGGCTGACGGTCCAATCTCCAAGCGCCACAGAGAGCACTCCTCCGGCAATTACGAGATAGAGCGGGACGAGGAGGTTGGCGGTGTCGCCGCCGGCGTGCAGGGGGACGCGGAACGGGAGGGCGGCGACGATCGCCAGCGGCAGGACGATCGGCCAGCGGCGGAACACGTAGGCGAGGGTGATCGCGGCGGCGAGGGCCGCGAGCGCGAGCCCGGCCAGCCGTGCCGGCGTGTCCCGCAGGTCGACGATCTGCGGGGAGTGCCACTGGTCGCCGAGGATCAGCAGCGGGAAGAGGACGAGGGCGGCAAGCATCGCCGCGGCCCGCGCCCGACCCGCGGGCAGCAGGATCGATGCCGCCGCGCAAGCGGCCGCAACTACGACCCCGAGGCCGGAGAGGACGCCGCTCACGGCGCAGCGCCCTCCGCCTCTGGCGCTTTCCTCTCGCATAGCGAGACAAAGGCGCCACAGCTCCTCATTTCGAGCACCTCCGGGTCGGCCTGCGCGGCGCCCGGTGCAGGCGCATCGCGCCGCCGGGGACGAGAGTGCGTTCCTCGCCGAGCAGCTTGACGCGCAGCTTGTAGCGGCCCGGCGGGGCGCTGCCCCGGCCGCGGGAGCGCCCGTCCCAGTAGAAGGTGAAGAACGTGTAGCGCTTCAGGTAGACGTCGCGGGCGAGGGTGACGACCAGCTTGCCCCCTGGCTTCACCACTTGCACGTCGGCCCGGTCGGAGACCGTCACCCGGAAACGGATGCGGATGCGGTCGAAGCGGCAGTCGCGGTTCGGCGTGAAGGCGCGGCTCGCCTGGGTGCCGAAGGTGACGCGGTCGAGCACGAGCGGGTCCCGCTTCAGCCGCTGCGACCAGGCGAACGCGGAGACCGTGGCGGCGACCAGCAGCGCGAAGACGAGCGCGGCGAAGCTAGCCGGTCGACGAGGCATTGTCCTCGCCGATTACGACCGCGACCGGCGCTCCCGCCGACACCGAGGAGATCTCCGAGGTCATCGGCTGCACCCGCGAGATCGACAGCGCCGCCGCCACCCGATGCGCCTCGCGGCCGTCGCCGCGCCTGAACATGACGACGCTTTCGGCGAAGCTCGAGCTGCTGTTGGTGACGGCCCCCAGCTGAAAGCCGTGCTTCTCCACTTTGTCGCCGAAGGTGGCCGCCAACCCGGGTACGGCGGTCCCGTTGAGCACCGAGACCTCGATTTCGCTCGGCTTGGCCGCGTGGGCACTGCGCTTGCCCCCCTTGCCGCCGCCGTCGCCGCCGGACCCGTGCAACGTAGCGTAAGCGACCCCGCCGACGGCCAGCGCCAGGATGACGAAGATCGCCGCCAGGTAGCGCGGCTGGCCGAGCCGGGCGGCAAGCCCGTCGCCGCTGTTGACCGCGCCGCTCCCGCCCGAGAAGCGCTCGCGCAGCCGCTCGCCGCGCGTCAGTTCGGGCAGGCCGGCCTCGCGGCGCTCGCGGCGGCGCTCGCGCTCGTCCGCGGCGCGGCGCTCGGCCTCGCGCGCCTCCTCCAGCTTGCGCATCTCCTCGGCCCTCTCCTGGGCAGCTTCCGAGGTCGCCTCCTTTCGCTCGGCGTCGCGCTCCGGCGCCGAGCCGGCCCACTCGCGCAGGCGCCGGATGTCCCGCCCCTGCGCGAACGAGAGCAGCGCGAGCAGGGCTAGGCCGAGGAACGCGACCAAGCCCGCGAAGGCTCCGATTTCCTTGATCAGCTCCAAAGGATTGGCTGCGAGAGGCTATCCGTTGAGGCCGTCACGGGACCGCGACGGCTCTAGCCGACCGCCGCCGCGTCCCCGCCCTGCGCGGTGATCAGCTCGACGACCCGCTCGGCCAGATTCGCCTCGTCGCCGGCCATCACCAGGTGCTCGAGCGAGTTCAGCATCGCCTCGACCCAGTCCGGATCGAGCGGCGTCGCCCGCACCGCCCGCTCGATCCGCTTGGCGGCGGTCGGCTGCGACTCCTCGCCGACCCCGAACAGCTCCTCGCGCAGCTTCTCGCCCGGCCGCGGCTGGGTGAACTCGATCGCGATCTCGGCCCCCGGGTCGTAGCCGGCGAGGCGGATCATGTTGCGGGCGAGGTCGACGATCTTCACCGGCACGCCCATGTCGAGGACGAAGACCTCGCCCCGCCCGGCGCCGATGTCGCCGGCGCGGATCACCAGCTGCACGGCCTCGGGGATCGTCATGAAGTAGCGGCTCATCTCCGGGTGGGTGACGGTGACCGGCCCGCCGCGCTCGATCTGGCTGCGGAAGATCGGCACCACGCTGCCCGAGGAGGCGAGCACATTGCCGAAGCGGACGCTGGCGAATCGGGTGCCGGGGTGTTTGTGCCCGGCCGCCTCGACGATCCACTCGGCCAGCGCCTTGGAAGCGCCCATCACCGTCTGCGGGTTGACAGCCTTGTCGGTCGAGACCAGCACGAAGCGCTCCACCTGCGAAGCGGCCGCCGTCTCGGCGGCGATCCGGGTGGCGATCGCGTTGTTGCGCACCGCCTCCAGCGGGTTGGCCTCCATCAGCGGCACGTGCTTGTAGGCGGCGGCGTGGAAGACGACGCCGGGCTTGAAGCGCTGCATCGTCTCCAGCATCCGGTGCGGCTCCTTGCAGTCGGCGAGCACCGCCTCGACGTTGCTGAAGTGGCGCTCCTCGACCATCTCGCGCTCGATCTCGAACAGGTTGTCCTCGGCGTGGTCGAGCATCACCAGCAGCCGCGGGCCGACCCGGGCGATCTGCCTGCACAGCTCGGAGCCGATCGAGCCGCCGGCGCCGGTGACCAAAACGATCCGGTCGCGCAGGTAGGCGCCGACGCGGTCCAGCTCGACGACGATCGGGTCGCGGCCGAGCACGTCCTCGACCTGCACGTCGCGCAGCTGCTTGCTGAGCTGGACGCCGCCGCGCAGTAGCTCGAACACGGTCGGCAGGGTGCGGACGCGGATCTCGCGCTCGCGGCAGGCGGCGACGACCTTTGCGCGCAGGGTCCCCGGGGCGGAGGGGATCGCGATCACCACCTCGTCGGGCTCGGTCTCGTCGAGGATCGTCTCTATCTGCTCGGTTGTCCCCAGCACCTTGAGGCCGAGCATCCGCATCCCCCGCTTGCGCGCGTCGTCGTCGACGAAGCCGATCGCGGTCGCGCCGAGCGCGGGGTTGAGCTGCGTCTCGCGGACGACCATCTGGCCGCCCGAGCCGGCACCGATCACCAGCACCTCGTGCTTCGGCAGGCGGTGGCCGTGGCTGGGGCGCTCGACGATCAGCCGCACCGCCAGCCGGGCACCGGCGACGAACAGCAGGGTGAGGAGGAAGTCCATCACCTCGACCGAGCGCGGGACCGTGTGGTGGAACGGCTTGAAGACCGCGAAGACGACGATCAGCATCGCGCTGGCGACGGCGACGGCGCGGACGATCGCGAAGAAGTCGCGGCCGCTGACGTAGCGCCACCACTTCTGGTAGAGGCCGAAGGCCGCGAAGACGGCGACCTTGCCGACGGCGACGAAGGCGACCGCTTGGAGGAAGAGGACCTCGTAGCGGTGGGGCAGGCCTTCGTCGAGGAAGCGGAGCCGGAACGCCAGGTAGAAGGCGAGCGAGACGAGCAGCGCGTCGGCGACGACCTGGAGCAGCCGGTTTCGGTAGACGGGGTGGTTCAACCGGTGCATGGGAGCGGCCCGAGTTTAGATGGTGATCGGCATCCCGCCTACAATCTCGGCTTCGCGCATGCTGATCGTCCTCGCCAGCCTCAGCGACAAGATCGTCGAACCGATCGTCGACCTCGCGACCGAATTCATCGGCTCGGCCGGGGTGGCCGGCGTCTTCGTGCTGATGACGCTGGAGTCGGCTTGCATCCCGGTGCCGAGCGAGGCGATCATGCTGTTTGCCGGCTTCAGTGTCTCGAAAGGGGAACTGACGCTGTTCGCGATCGTCGCCGCCGGCGTGCTCGGCAACCTCGCCGGATCGTGGATCGCCTACGCCGTCGGCTACTTCGCCCGCCTCGACCTGCTCGAACGCAACCGCCTGATCCACGTCAGCCCCAAGCACCTGAAATGGGCCGACGACTGGTTCAAGCGCTACGGCGACGCGACTGTCTTCTTCACCCGGATGCTGCCGATCATCCGCACCTTCATCTCGCTGCCGGCCGGCGTCGCGAAGATGCCGTTCTGGCGCTTCACGGTCTTCACCCTCGCCGGCAGCGTTCCCTGGGTGCTGATGCTGGCGCTGATCGGGCGCGGCGTCGGCGACAACTGGGAACAGTGGCGGCACAACCTCGGCTACCTCGACTACGCGGTCCTGGCCGCGGTCGTCGCCGGCATCGTCTACCTGCTGATCCGCAGGAGGCGACGCAACCGGGCCGGGCCGGGCCGGTCGGGCGAGGAGCCGGGCGTCGAGGCCGAGGCGACCCGCTGAGCGGCGCGTCCGACGGCGGGATTTCGGCTCGGCGGGCGCTGGCGCTGGGGATCGTCCAGGGCCCGGCGGAGCTGCTGCCGGTCTCCAGCTCGGCCCACATCGTGCTGCTGCCCTGGCTCGCCGGCTGGGACTGGGCGGTGCTCGACCCGGAGATGCGCAAGAGCTTCGAGGTGGCGCTGCACGCCGGCGCCGCGGCGGCGCTGCTGATCGGCCAGCGGCAGACGATCGCCGCCGAGCTGCGCTCCTTCGACGGCCGGCGGGCGCTCGTCCTCGGCCTCTCCTTCCTGCCCGCCGCGGTGGTCGGATACACGCTGGAGCGACCGATCGAGCGGCGGCTGGGCGGCCCGCGGGCAACCGCGATCGGCCTGCTGGCCGGCTCGGCGGCGATGCTCGCAGCCGACACCCGGCCGCAGCGGCGCGGGGGCGGCGACGCGACCGCGGGGGACGGCCTGGCGCTGGGAATCGCCCAGGCGGCGGCGCTGGCCCCCGGCGTATCGCGCAACGGCGTCACCCTGGCGGCGGCCCGCTGGCGCCGTTTCTCCCGCGACCAGTCGAACCTGCTCTCGCGCACGATCGCCCTGCCGATCATCGTCGGCGCGACGGCCCTCAAGGGCGCCAGGCTCTGGCGACGCGGCGCGGCGCCCTCGCTGCGCCGCTCGATGGCGATCGGCGCGGGTGCGTCCTTCGCCTCCACCCTCGCCTCCCAGCGCCTGATCCGGCTGGTCGAGCGCGACCGCGCGCTGTGGCCCTACGCGGCGTACCGGGCCGCCCTGGCGACCGCGGTCTTGGTCAAGCTGCGAAGGCGATGAGCGACGACGTCTACGCGAGAGCCGGGGTCGACCAGGGCGCGGCGGACTCCGCGGTCGCCGCGCTGGTGCGGGCTCTGGGGGGCATCGACCTGGGACGGCCTGCACGGCAGGTGGCGCTGCCCGGGCACTACGCGAGCGTGATCCGGCTCGACGAGCGGACCGGGATCGCGCTGTCCACCGACGGGGTCGGCACCAAGCTGCTGGTCGCCGAGCAGCTCCGCCGCTTCGACAGCGTGGGGATCGATTGCGTGGCGATGAACGTCAACGACGTGATCTGCGTCGGCGCCGAGCCGCTGGCGATGCTCGACTACATCGCGATCGAGCGAGCCGATCCGGGAGTCTGTGAGGAAGTCGGAATCGGCCTGGCGCGCGGCGCCGAGCTGGCCGGGATCGAGATCCCCGGAGGCGAGCTGGCCCAGCTCGGCGAGATGGTTCACGGCGTCGACGTCTCCGGCGCCTGCTTCGGCACGGTCGTCCTGGAGGAGATCGTCGACGGCTCCGCCGTGCGAGCCGGAGACCCGGTGATCGGCCTCCCCTCCTCCGGCCTCCACTCCAACGGCTACACGCTCGCCCGCTCGGCCCTGGACGGACTGCCGCCCGGCGAGGACCCGCAAGGCAGGCTCGGCCGGCCGCTCGGCGACGTCCTGCTGGAACCCACCGAGATCTACGTCAAGCCGGTGCTCGAGCTGCTGCGCTCGGCGGTCGAGGTGCGCGGCCTCGCTCACATCACCTCCGGCGGCCTCGGCAACCTGCTCCGCCTTGCGTCGGAGGTCGGCTACGAGATCGACGACCCGCTTCCGGTGCCGCCGGTCTTCACCCTGATCCAGGAGCGCGGCGGGGTCTCCGACGAGGAGATGCACGGCGTCTTCAACATGGGCTGCGGCTTCTGCGCGGTCGTCGCCGCTGAGGCCGAGGACGCGGCGCTGCGCCTGCTCCGCGCTCACTACCCCGGCGCGAAGCGGATCGGCAGGGCCGGCGGCGCGCACGAGATCCACCGCCCCTGAGCGGGATACCGCGATGCGATAGAGAACCTCTATGGCTGCGTGTCCGACAATGGCCCAAGCCAGATGAACACCCGCCCCTCCAGCTCGATGATCGGCACCGTGCTCTCCGGACGCTACCGGCTGGAGGCGAAGCTGGGCAGCGGCGGGATGTCGACCGTCTACCTGGCCCGCGACGAGACGCTCGACCGGCCGGTGGCGGTCAAGGTGATGCACCGCGAGATGTCCGAGCAGGAGGACCAGCTGCAGCGCTTCCGGCACGAGGCGCGGGCGGTCGCCAAGCTCTCCCACCCCAACGTCGTCTCTGTGATCGACGCCGGCGAGGACGGCGGCCACCCCTACATCGTCTTCGAGTACGTCAAGGGGGAGACGCTGAAGCAGCGGATCGCCCGGGTCGGGGCGCTCGACACCCAGGAGGCGATCGCCTATGCGATCGAGGTGGCGCGCGGGCTCAGCATCGCCCATTCGCGCAACATGGTGCACCGCGACATCAAGCCGCAGAACGTCCTGATCGACGAGGAGGGGCGCGCCAAGCTGACCGACTTCGGGATCTCCCGCCAGCTCGAACAGGACGGGGTGACCGCGACCGGCCGGGTGCTCGGCACCACCGACTACGTCGCCCCCGAGCAGGCGATGGGCCACGACGTCGACCCGCGCTCCGACGTCTACTCGCTCGGGGTCGTCCTCTACGAGATGCTGGTCGGCCAGGTCCCCTTCCACGCCGACAGCCAGGTCGGGGTGGCGATGAAACACGTCAACGAGGAGCTGCCCGACGTGCAGCGGCGCCGGCCCGAGGTCTCCGCCGCGGTGGCGCTGGTGGTCGAGCGGGCGACTGCGAAGAACCCCGCCGAGCGCTACCAGGCGATCGGCGAGATGATCGACGACCTGGAGACGGCGCTCGAGGTGGAGGCGGCCCGCGCCGGCTCGACCACCGGCGAGGCGACCAGCGTTCTCGACGCGCTGCCGCCGCCGAAGCGCAAGCTCTCGGGCCGGGCGCGCTGGTCCTGGGCGGCGATCGTCGTGCTGCTGCTGGTCGGGGGCGGGGCGCTGCTCGCCGTACAGCTGATCTCCAGCGGGATCGGCGGCGGCGGCGCGAACAAGGGCAAGGGCACCCCTACGACGATCTCCTCGGCGACCGACTACGACCCGCAGGGCGACGGCGAAGAGGTCGGCAGCAAGGTCGAACTGGCGGTCGACGGCGACCCGACCGGGACCGCCTGGGAAACCGAGCACTACGACTCCGACACCTTCGGAGGGACGAAGACCGGCCCCGACCCCGGGGTCGGGATCTACGTCACCACGATGTCGCCGGCGACCCCGTCCAAGATGATCGTCCGCACCCCCACCCCGGGCTGGGACGCCCAGGTCTTCGCCGCGCCTGCCGGCCCGCCCTCCGACCTCTCCGGCTGGGACGAACCGGTCGGGGAGGTGACCAACGCTTCCGCAGTGCAGGAGATCGACCTCCGTGTCCGCCAGCCGTCCACCTACTTCCTGCTCTGGTTCACCAAGGCCTCGGAGGCCCGCGACCAGGCCGGCCGCTACCAGATCGAGATCAGCGACATCAAGCTGCTGGGCTGACGTCTCAGAACTCATGGGAGCGAGCGCGCTCGTGCCGCTCGAGCGCCAGCTCGGCGAGGCGGTCGCAGAGGTCCGGGTAGGGGATGCCGCTGGCCTCCCAGAGCTTCGCGTAGACGCTGGTCTCGGTGAAGCCGGGCATCGTGTTGACCTCGTTGACGAGGACCTCGCCGTCCGGCTCGACGAAGAAGTCGCAGCGGGCAAGCCCGGAGCAACCGCCGAGCGCGAAGGCCTCCACCGCCAGCCCCTGGAGGCGGACGGTCTGCTCCTCGGCGATCGGGGCCGGGACGCGCAGCTCCATACCTCCCTCGCTGTACTTCGTCTCGTAGTCGTACCAGTCGCCATGGGCGATCACCTCGCCCGGCAGCGAGGTATCGACGCGCTCGTTGCCGAGCAGCGAGCACTCGACCTCGCGGCCGCGGGCCGAGGCCTCGACGATCACGCGCGGGTCGTGGCGGAGCGCCAGCTCGACCGCCGCGTCCAGTTCGCCCAGCGCCTCGACCTTGCTGATCCCGACGCTGGAGCCGAGCCGCGAGGGCTTCACCCAGAGCGGTGGGCCGATCGCGGCGCAGCGCTCCCGCCAGCCCTCCTCGCCGGCCGCCACGAATTCGACCTGCGGCAGGCCGCGCTGCGCGAACAGCCGCTTCAGGGTGAGCTTGTCCATGCAGACCGCCGAAGCGAGCACGTCGGAGCCGACGTAGGGGACGTCGAGCCACTCGAGCACCCCCTGCACGCTGCCGTCCTCGCCGAACGGGCCGTGCAGAGCCGGGAAGGCGACGTCGGCGCCGGCCAGGCCGGCTGCCGGGACCAGCTCGATCGGAGCGCCGCGAAAGCTCCAGCTTCCGTCGCGGGCGATCGTGATCGGAAGCGCCTCGTGCCCGGCCTGCTCGAGGCCGCGGGCGACGGCCTCTCCCGAGCGCAGCGAGACCTCGTGCTCGGAGGAGCGTCCGCCGCTCAGGACCGCGACCCTCATTCCGCCCCCGCTTCCGCGCCCGGGGCCGCCTTGCCGACCACCACGGTCACCGCGGTGCCCGGTTCGACTTCGGCTCCCGGCGGCGGGAACTGGTCGGTGACCCGGCCGACCTGCGCCGGCACTTCGGTCGCTTCTTCCCGCACGCTCGGGTCGAGCCCCGCTTCGCGCAGAGCTTCCACCGCCTTGCGGCGTTCGGAGCCGATCACGTTCGGCACCTTCGCTTCCGCTTCCCCGCCGGAGACGACGATCGAGACGGTCGAGCCGCGCGGCAGTTCCGAGCCGGCGCTCGGCGACTGGCGGATCACCTCGCCCGCCGGCTTGCCGCTTTCCTCTTCGGCGACGCTCGGCGAGAGGCCGCGTTCGCGGATCTGCTGTACCGCCACCGCCCGCTGCGTCCCCACCACCACCGGCACCTTGGCCAGCTTCTGACCCTTGGAGATGACCAGGAGGACGGTCGAGCCGCGCGTCACGGTCGTCCCACCGGACGGTTCGGAGTAAACCACCAGGCCCGCTTCGACCTGCTCGGAGTTGACCCGTTCGACCTTCGTCTCGAAGCCGGCTTCTTCGATCTCGGCGGCGGCTTCTTCCTGGCTCAGCCCGGCAGTACCCGGCACCTTGGCGCTGCCGGGACCGGCGCTGACCGTCAGCGTCACCTTCGGCTTCGAGCAGAAGAAGCTGAGGAAGGCGCAGTCGAGGTTCGCTTCGCCGGCCGGCGGCGAGGCCGCCGGGTCTTGCTCGAGCACCGTGTTCGCGGCGACCTCCCGCCGCACCCGGGCTACGTCGCCGACCTTGAAGCCGTTCTGTTCGAGCAGCGAGATCGCCACCCCGAGCTGGTTGCCGGTCACGCTCGGCACTTCGGTCGTCGTCTCGCGGGTCAGCGCGAAGCCGATCAGCAGCCCGACCAGCGCCGCGGCGCCGACCAGGGCCCAGATGCGGCGGCGGCGCTTGCGGCGGGCCTCCTGCTCGGCGTCCGGCTGGGCCGCGGCGGCCTCCTCGGGAGCTGCCACCGCGGGTGGCAGCGGCGCGAAGGCGGCGGTACCGCCGCCACGGCCTTCGGGCTCGCGCAGCGCCGTCTGGAGCGCCGCGATGAACGCCTCGGCGCTCTGGAAGCGCTGCCCCGGGTCCTTCTCCAGCGCCCGCATGACGACCGCGTCGAGCGCCGGGGAGACGGCCGGGTTGATCGAGCTTGGCCGCTGCGGCGTGTGCGAGACCTGCTTCATCGCGATCGCCACCGCCGAGTCGGCCTCGAACGGCACCCGCCCGGCAAGCGCCTCGTAGAGCATCACCCCGATCGAGTAGAGGTCGGAGACGGCCGTCACCTCCTGGCCCTGCGCCTGCTCGGGCGAGAGGTAGTGCGGCGTCCCCATCACCGAGCCCGCCTGGGTGATCTCCGAGGCGCCGGCGCGGGCGATGCCGAAGTCGGTCACCGTGACCTTGCCCTCATCATCGACGATCGCGTTCTGCGGCTTCAGGTCGCGGTGCACGACGCCGTGCCGGTGGCCAAAGCCGGCGCCCTCCAGCACCTGGAGGATCAGCGTCACCGCCTGCTCGGGGGTCAAGCCCTGGTCGATCAGCTGCTTCAGCGAGCGCCCCTCGAGCAGCTGCATCGCGATGTAGTAGGTGCCGTCGACGTCGCCGCGGTCGAAAACGGAGACGACGTTGGGGTGCTGCAGCCCCGCCGCAGCCTCGGCCTCGCGCCGGAAGCGCTCGACGAACTCGCGGTCCTGGGCGAAGCGGCCGTGGAGGACCTTCAGCGCGACGCGGCGATGCAGGTGCTGATCCTCGGCCAGCCAGACGTCCGCCATCCCGCCCGAGCCGAGCCGCCGCAGCAGCCGGTAGCGCCCGTCAACCGTGCTCCCCTCGCCGACCTCAGCCACGCAGCCCCCTGCTCCTGCCGCCGACGGGACGAAAACGGTCGCATATCGTCCGAAATCGGCCCATCGGCGGGCTGTTGTATCTCATTCGCCCGCGAGGATCGTTTCCGCCACGTCGCGGAAGATCGGCGCGGCGACGTCGTTGCCGAACGCGGTCGTGCACTCGACCGTCGCCGCGATCGCGATCTTCGGTTCGTCGGCCGGCGCGAAGCCGATGAACCACGCCTGGTTCTCTTCGCTGCCGCCGCCGCAGGTTTCGTTGAACGGGGTTTCCGCGGTGCCGGTCTTGCCGGCGACCGGGACGCCGGGAATCGAAGCGTTGGTGCCGGTGCCCCCGCTGACCACGCCTTCCATCGCCCTGGTCAGCTCGGCCGCCGTCTGCTCGTCGATCGGGCGGCTGTACTGGCTGGGATCGAGGCGCTTCACGACCCGCCCGTCGGGGTCGACCACGCGGCTCCAGATCTGCGGCTTCATCAGGGTGCCGCCGTTGGCCACCGCCGCCGCGACCTCGGCCATCTGCAGCGGCGTCACCGCGAGGCGCTCCTGGCCGATCGCGATACGGGCGACGTCAACCGGGTCGGTGGGGCCGAGCAGTTCGCCTTCGCCGAAGACACCGCTCTTGTAGACCTGGCTGGAGGGGAGGTCGATCGCCGGGGTCGAGTTGAAGCCGAAGGCGTCCATGTATTCGAACAGCGTGTCCTCGCCCAGCCTCTGGCCGAGCTGCGCGAACCAGGTGTTGACCGAGAAGGTCAGCGCCCGGTCGAGGGCGATCGGCCCGAAGCTCTGCGTGAAGTCGTTCTGCAAGGGCTGACCCTGGACTTCCAGTTCACCCGGAGCGTCGATCGTCGTCTGCGGAGAGATCGCGCCGCTGTCGAGGCCGGCGGCCGCGGTCACCACCTTGAAGGTCGAGCCGGGCGGGTACTGGCCCTGCGTAGCGCGGTCGAGCAGCGGCGAGCTCGAATCGCGGTTGAGCGAGCCGAGGTGTTCCGGAACCCGGTTCGGGTCGTACGGGGGGTTCGAGGCGAGCACCCGCACCCGGCCGCTGGTCGGCTCGATCGCCACCACGGCGCCGAAGCCGGACGCTTCGAGATCGGCGAGCGCGGTCCGCTGCGCCGCCGGATCGATGTTGGTGGCGACGTCATTGCCTTCCCGGCGCTTGCCGCTCAGCTCGTCGAGGATCGAGCCGAATTCGGATTCGTCCCCGACCAGCTCGTCGCTGTGGTACTCCTCGAACTCGCTGTCGCCCTGGCGGACGAAGCTGTAGCCGACCGGGTGCCCGTACAGCGCCCCTTCCGGGTAGCGGCGCACGTAGCGCCGGTTGGCGCCGCGGCCCTTGGCGACCGAGCGGGCGAGCACCGTGCCGTCGTCGGCGAGGATCCTGCCGCGCCGGATCTGCTGCTGCTCGAGCAGCGGCCGCTTGTTCGCGTTCTTCTCCTTCAGCGCCTGCGCGTCGAAAACCGACCAGTACGAGGTGAACCCGACCAGGACCGCGAAGAGGACGACGATCAGCCCGAACAGCTTGAGGATCTGCCGGTTCACCCGACACCCTCGCATTCGCGCTTCGCTCGCGGCGCGCAGAAACAGAGATGCTCGCTTGCTCGCTCCGCGCTCATAGCGCCTCCCGGCGGGCCCGGTCGGAGACCAGCAGCAACAGGGCGAGCAGCACGAAGTTGGCGACGATCGAGCTGCCGCCGTAGCTGATGAAGGGAAGGGTGACGCCGGTCAGGGGGATCACCCGCGTCACCCCGCCGATGATCACGAAGGCCTGGATCGCGAAGACTGCGGTCAGCCCGGTCGCCAGCAGCTTCGAGAAGCCGTCGTCGGCGAGCAGAGCGATCTTGAAGCCGCGCGCCGCGATCAGCAGGTAGATGAGGATCACCGCGGAGGCGCCGAACAGGCCCAGCTCGCTGACGATCAGCGAGTAGATCGTGTCCGTCTGCGCCGCCGGCAGCAGCGCCGCGTGAGTGCCGGGGATCGTGATCAACGCCTGCCCGAAACCCTTGCCGAAGAGGCCGCCGTCGGCCTGCGCGAAGATCGACTGGAGAACCTGGTAGCCGTTGCCGCTCGGGTCCTGGTATGGGTTGAGCCAGATCTCGACCCGGTCGTGGACGTGGGGCACGGTCGAGGCGAAGAACCAGGCGCCGAGCAGGAACAGCGCCATCCCGATCACCACGAAGGAGAAGCGGCCGGTCGCCACGTAGAGCAGTGCGAGGAAGGCGGCGAAGAACATCAGCGAGCTGCCGAGGTCGCGGATGAAGACGAGCATGAACATCGACGCCCCCCAGACGACCAGCAGCGGGCCGAGGTGCTTGAGCGGCGGCAGGGTGACGCCGAGCAGCCGGCGCGCGCCGACGATCAGCACCTCGCGGTGCTCGCGCAGGTAGCTGGCGAGGAAGACGACGATGCAGATCTTCGAGAACTCGGCCGGTTGGAAGGCGAGCGGCCCGATCTTCACACCGAGGTAGGCGCCGTTGACCTGCTGGCCGATCGCCGGCAGGCGCGGCGCCAGCAAGAGCAACAGGCCTGCCGCGGCGATCGTGTATCGGTAGCGCTCCAGCACGTCGTAGTCGCGCAGGAAGTGGATCGTCACGGCGAACAGGACGAGGCCGAGCACAAACCAGTTGGCCTGGTCGCGGGCCAGGTTGGGGTCGATGCGGTAGACCATCACCAACCCGAAGGCGGTCAGCAGGGCGACCAGGGGGAAGAGGTAGGGGTCGGCGTTGGGCAGCCGCAGCCGCAGGTAGACGTGGGTGGCGAGGCAGACGCCGAAAAAGTAGGCGCCGTAGACGAGGCTGAGGTTGTCGAGCCGGGCGTTCTCCTGCGCGAACACCGCGGCGAAGCCGGCGCTGAGCAGCAGTGCGACCGGGATCAGGGCGATCAGCTCCCGGTTGCGCGCAGTCATCAAAGATCCCGCTTCCTCAAGGAACCCCCTGGCTGCGTTCGATGTCTTCGATCAGCGAGACCGCGTCGCCGCGCGAGCGGATGTCGTTGCCGGTCACCGATTCGCGGCGGCGACCGGGAAGAGCGTCGGTCTGGATCGGGCTCGCGTAGCGCTCGGAGAAGAGCTCGATGCCGAAGGGCAGTTCGTAGGGAAGGCCGCGGTAGAGGGCGACCCGACCGGCGTCGTCGGTACCGAGGAACCACGCCTGCCGGTTGCCGTACCAGGCGCCGAAGGCGATCGCGGCGAGCACCACGACGACCGCGAGAACCTTGGCCGCGGTGCGCAGGCCGCGGTGCTGCCGCCTCGCGGCGAGCTGTTCGCGACGCTCGCGGGCGGCGGCCGCGGCGGCGCGGCGGCGAACCTCGGTGGCGCTCACCCCCGCCTCCTCGGCGGCGGCGCCGACCAGGGTGGCGTCGCCGGCAGCGTCGTGCAGCGGCGCCGCCGCGTCCTCGAGCTGGAAGGCAAGCGCGGTGATGTTGTCGCGCCCTCCTGCCCGATTGGCCTCGTCGACCAGCTGCCGCACCGCCTCGCGCATCGAGGAGGCGCCGGCGAGGACGGCGGCGATCCGCTCCTCGTCGACCATCGTGGTGAGACCGTCCGAGCAGAGCAGGAAGGCGTCGCCGGGGGCTGCCGGCACGGTCTGCACGTCGACCTCAACGTCGGGCTCGGGGCCGAGGGCGCGGGTGATGATCGAGCGCTGCGGGTGCTCCTCGGCCTGGGCGTCGGTGATCTGGCCCTTGCGCCGCATCTCCTCGACCAGCGAGTGGTCGCGGGTCAGCCGCTCGAGCCGGCCGCCGCGCAGCCGGTAGGCACGGCTGTCGCCGACGTGCCCGATGCCGACCTCTTCGTTTCGCGCGTCGACGATCGCCGCGGTGATCGTCGTCCCCATGCCCGCCCGCGAGGGGTCGGTGTGGGCGAGCTCGTGGATCCTGCTGTTCGCCGCCTCGATCGTCTCGCGCAGGACCGGGCTCGGTGGGCCGTCCGGCAGGTCGCGGTCGAAGGCCTCGGCGGCGGCCTTCGAGGCAACCTCCCCCGCCTGGGCGCCGCCCATGCCGTCGGCGACCACGAAGATCGGCGCGCGGACGAACAGCGCGTCCTCGTTCTCGCTGCGCTGCCGCCCGGTGTCGGTGCGGAATGCCTTGTCGGAGATCCTCAGCATCCGATCCAACTGCCCTTTCGTCGCATCACGCACCCGCCTCGAACCTGAACTCGGTGTCGCCGATCCGCACCGCGTCGCCGTCAACCAGCTCGGCCTCGCCGTGCAGGGCGGCGTCGTTCAGCAGCGTGCCGTTGGTGGAGTTCATGTCTTCGACGTAGCTCCGCCCTTCACGCGAGAAGATCCTGGCGTGCAGGCCGGAGGCATAACGGTCCTCGATCCTCAAGTCGGCCTCCTGGGAGCGACCGATCGAGAGCCCGCCGATCAAGTCGAAGCGCTCTCCCTCGCGCAGGCCGCCGCCGCGCAGCGCGACCAGCCAGGCGTCGCCGACGGCCGGCTCGCCGAAGGCGGGCGCCGGGTGGAAGCCGGTCGCGTCCGGCGCCGGCGCCACCGTGCCGCGCAGGTCCTTCAGCGCGCTGCGCGCGATCCAGAGCAGGAACAGGTAGAGGACGGCGAGGAAGCCGAACTTGAGGGCCACGGAGATCGGGTCGTAGGCCACGCCAGCACCCTAATGACCGCCCCCGAGCGCCGCTGGGGCGCATTCATCTCTCAACGTCGAACCTGAACGTCGTTGTCCCCAGCGTGACCTGGTCGCCCGCGCCGAGCCGGGTCGAGCCGACCCGCCGCCCGTTCACCTTGATCCCGTTGGTCGAGCCCAGGTCGGCGATCGTCCAATCGCCCTGCGCGGAGCGGCGCAGCTCGGCGTGGTGGCGGGAGACGTTGGGGTCGCGCAGCACGCAGTCGGCCTCCTTGGAGCGACCGATCGTCGCCCGCGGCCCCTCCAGCACGTAACGGCGGTCGTCGAGCGCGACCACCGCCCGAGTCGCCACCTCGGTGCGGCGGGCGGGACTCTCCTCCTGCGATGCCTCGCGCACCGCCGAGTAGACCATCGTGTGCCCCTCCTCCCCCTGGCGCGGAGCGGCGCCCTCGTGCGCCGGCGGCTTCACCAGCCGCGCCTGAATGCCGAACTCGCCGAGCCGCAGCCGCTCGTCGGTCTCGAAGGAGACCGTCGGCCGGGTCAGCAGGTCGTAGTCGCGACGCCGCGCATGCTCCAGCAGGTACCCCGCCAGCTCCTGCTCGAGCCCACGCTCGTAGCCCTCCAGTCGGGTGCGGTCCTTGTCGGAGAGGTAGACCGTGTACTCGTTGGGGACGTAGACCCGCGCAACCCCAGCCGTCTTGTGCGAGTCCATCTCCTTGGCCAGCTTGCGGGCCAGCTCCACCGGCTGCACCTCGGAGCTGAAGGCGCGGCTGAAGACGCCCTCGACGAGGCCTTCGATCCGACTCTCGAGGTTGCGTAGGACGCTGATCGGAAAATCCTACGGGAGAGCGAGGCTGTGGCCGGCTGCCAGCCAGGCGCCCAGCAGAGTGGCCGCGGCAAGCGCCCCGGCTCGCAGGCCGAGTGGGACGGCGGCGCCGGGGGGACGATCGGCGAGGTGGTCGAGCGAGTCCTCGATCGCGGCGCCGAGATCCTCCAGGGCAGGACGGTGGCTGGCGCGGCGCGCGAGAGCGGCGTCGATCGCCTCGCTCAGCTCCCGCGGCAGGTCGCGGCGCAGCCGGCGCAGCGAGCGCGGCCGGCCCCCGATCGCCCGCGCGGTGGCCGCCGGGGTGGCGCGCCGGTTCGGGTTTTCGCCGCTCCAGCACTCGTACAGGGTGACGGCCAGCGAGTAGACGTCGGCCTCGGGGCCTGCCGCACGCCCCTCGGCCTGCTCGGGGGACATATA
The DNA here is from genome assembly GCA_963730315.1 of uncultured Solirubrobacterales bacterium. GTDB lineage: Bacteria > Actinomycetota > Thermoleophilia > Solirubrobacterales > 70-9 > VRUE01. Next base: position 123,161 of record CAVSRD010000007.1, read on the forward strand.
GGCGAGGGTGCCGACCACGTCTCCTGGTGCGGTCAGCGCCGCGGCGTCGGCGAGCCGGGCGATTCCGAAGTCCATCAGCTTGGCGTGCGGCTCGCCCTCGTCGCCGACCAGGACGTTCTGCGGCTTCACGTCGCGATGGACGACGCCGCGGGCGTGGGCGTGGTCGAGGGCCTCGCAGAGATCGGCGCCGATCTCTCCGATCTCGCGGTCGCTGAGCCTGCCTGCCGCATTCAGCTCGGCCAGGGTCGAGCCCTCGACCAGCTCGGTGACGAGCAGCGCGTTGCCGTCCTCCTCCCCGATCTCGTAGAGCGTGACGATGCCGGGGTGGTTGAGCCGCGCCGCCGCCTGCGCCTCGCGCAGCACCCGGGCGCCGGCGTCGCCGTGCGACTCGATCGCCTTGACCGCGACGGTCCGCTCCAGGCGCCCGTCCCAGGCCTCGTAGACGACGCCGAAGCCGCCGCTGCCGAGGCGGCGCTCGATCAGAAAGCGGTTGAGGACCAGGGAGCCGACCAAAGCCCCTCCGACTTCGCCGCGCGGCGTCTTGCTCCTGCGGGGGTCGCTGCAAAAACCGCGTCTTTTGCTGGGGGTCTCGATGCGGCGACCTGCCAGCGTGCATACTCTCCGACCAGCTAACCAGCCTGGAGAGCAGCTTCTTGGAGGAACCCGACGCATCCCGGCCGGGGCGCCGAGCGCGCCCGCCACGCCGTCCCCAACGGCAGCAGATCCTGCTCCGCCGCGCCCTCGCGCTCGGCGTCGGGCTGCTGATCCTGATCCTCATCGTGCTGGGCGTGCGGGGCTGCCTCAACGCCCGCAAGCACCGGGCGCTGAGCGACTACGCGCGCAACGTAACCCAGATCGTCGACGAGACGCAGCAGACCAGCAAGAGCTTCTTCGACAAGCTCTCGAACCCGGGCAAGCTCTCGGTCACCGAGTTCGTCGCCGAGGTCAACGCCGACCGCAGCGCGATGGACAACTACCTCGCCCGGGTCGAAGCGCTCGACACTCCAGGCGACATGGGAAACGCTCAGGGAACGCTCGAGCTGGTCTACGAGCTGCGCGACGCGGCGATGACCAAGATCGCCGACAAGATGAGCACGGCACTGGGCGACGCGGGCTCGAAGAAGGCAACCGAAGCGATCGCCAGGCAGATGCGGGTGCTGCTGGCGAGCGACGTCCTCTACAACACCGTCACGCGACCGGAGATCGACGGCGTGCTCGCCGACAACGGGATCGAAGGCGACAACGTGCCGAGAAGCGAATTCCTCCTCGAAGAAACCAAGTGGCTGGACGAAGGCGCGGTCAGCGCGGCGCTCCGCGCGGTCAGCGGCTCAACCGCCGGCGCGACGCCCGGCGTCCACGGCCTCGGCCTGATCTCGACCAGCGTCAACGGCACCGAACTGAGCGCCGAAGGGCCGACCGCGGTCGCGGTCGAAGGGACGCCGGAAGTCGAAGTGCAGGTTCAGAACCAGGGCGAATCGACCGAGAACGGCGTCACCGTCTCGGTCACCGTCGACGGCAACACCGTGCAGCAGGACATCAGCAGCATCGGGGCCGGGGAAACGGCGGCGGTGACGATCCCCCTGACGCCCGCGCCGAAAGGCGAAGCGACCCTGGAAGTCGAAGCCGAACCGGTGCCGGGCGAGCAGGTCTCCGAAAACAACGAAGCCACCTACACGGTCCAGTTCGAATAGCGCGATGCGGATCGCCTACCTCGGGCCGGCCGGGACCTTCACCGAAGACGCGCTGCGCGAGACGGCCCCGCAGGCCGACTTCGACGCGGTGCGCACTCCCACCGTCCATGACGCGATCCTCGCCGTCGAGCGCGGCGAGGCCGACCGGGCGCTGGTCCCGTTCGAGAACTCGATCGAGGGGTCGGTGCGGAGCACGCTCGACACGCTCGCCTTCGAGACCGAGACGGCGACGATCGTCGGCGAGCACGACTTCCGGGTGCGCGCCCATCTGATCGTGCGCGAGCCGATCGAGCTGGCCGAGGTCTCAGCGGTGCTCTCCCACCCTCAGCCGCTCGCCCAGTGCGCCGGCTTCCTCCGCGAGCAGCTGCCGGGGGTCGAAAGGCGCAGCGTCAGCAGCACCGCCGAGGCGGTGCGCATGGTCGGCGAGTCGGTGCGGCCCTGGGCGGCGATCGGCGCCCGCTCGGCGGCCGACCTATACGGCTGCGCGGTGCTGCGCGAGGGAATCGAGGACGAGGCCGACAACGTGACCCGCTTCGTCTGGATCGCCCCCGGCGGCGAGCCGCCGCCCGGCGGCGAGCCGTCCCGCACCTCGCTCGTCTTCTCCGAGCTGGGCGAGGACCACCCCGGCGCCCTGGTCGAGGCGCTGCGCGAGTTCTCCAGCCGCGGCGTAAACCTCTCCCGGATCGAGTCCCGGCCGCTGCGTCGCGGGCTCGGCCGCTACATGTTCTTCATCGACGCCGAAGGGTCGCTGAACGACCCGCCGGTCGCGGAGGCGATCGCGGCGCTGCGCGAGAAGGCGGAATCGGTGCGCATCCTCGGCTCCTACCCGACGGAGTAGCACGGGAAGGGGGTGTGCGTAGAATTGCCGAGCAAGATGGCACGCGTGCTCGTCTTGAACGCGACCTACGAGCCGATCAACGTCTGCACGTTGAGGCGGGCCGCCGTCCTGCTACTGAAGCAGAAAGCGGAACTGCTGGAGCGACGCGAGGGGGCGATCCACTCCGAGCACATGGCCCTGCACCGGCCCGACGTGATCCGCCTGGTCAGCTACGTGCGGGTGCCGCGCGAGGCGCACCGCCGCAAGATCACGAGGCGCGCGGTGCTCGCCCGCGACGCCTGGACCTGCCAGTACTGCGGCTCAACCAAGTCGGGGCTGACGGTCGATCATGTGATCCCCCGCAGCCGCGGCGGCAAGTCGGTCTGGGAGAACATCGTCGCCGCCTGCGCAAGCTGCAACCGGCGCAAGGGCAATCGCCTACCCCGCGAGATCCAGATGCATCCGCAGAAGCGCCCCAAGGCGCCGGGACCGAGCATCTTCATCCAGGTCGCATCGCCGAGCATCCCACCCGCCTGGCAGCAGTACTTACCCGCGGTGGCTTAGACCTAAGCCGACTGGTCTAGCTGAGTCGACTCCTCGGACTCGACCACCAGCGCCACGGCGCTGACCCGGTCGTCGTCCTTGAGGTTCATCACGCGCACGCCCTGGGTCGGGCGGCCCATCAGCGAGATGCCGCCAGCCGAGGTGCGCTGCACCATCCCGTGCTGGGAGATGAACAGCAGCTCCTGGTGCTCGCGGACGATCAGGGCGCCGGCCAGGCCGCCCTTCTTCTCGGTCAGCTTCGCGGTCAGGACGCCTTTCGTGCCGCGCCCCTTTACCGGGTACTCGGAGATCGACGTGCGCTTCCCGTAGCCGTTCTCGGTGACCACGAACAGCTCGGCGTCGTCGCGGGCGACGTCCATCGCTAGCACCCGGTTCTCCTCTCCGTTCACCGCGGCGCTCACGTTCATCCCTTTGACACCGGAGGTGTCGCGCCCCATCGACCGCGCCTGCTCCTCGGAGAAGCGCACCGCGTGGCCCGACTTGGAGACCATCAGCAGGTCGTCCTCGCCCGAGGTGAGGCGGACCTGGACCAGCTCGTCGCCATCGCGGACCTTGATCGCGATGATCCCGTCGGCGCGGATCGGCGTGTTGTAGGAGAGGAACTCGGTCTTCTTGATCAGCCCCTTGGCGGTGGCGAAGGCGAGGTACTTGTTCTCCTTGAAGTCGCGGGTGGGGATCACCGCCATCACCCGCTCGCCATCGCGCAGCGGCAGCAGGTTGACCAGGGCACTGCCTTTCGAGGTGCGCGAGCCCTCCGGCAGCTCGTAGACCTTGAGCCGGTAGACCTTGCCGCGGTTGGTGAAGAAGAGCAGGTAGTCGTGGGTCGAGCAGATGTGGAGGTGGGCGATGTAATCGTCCTCCTTGAGGTTCATTCCCATCACCCCGACCCCGCCGCGGTGCTGCTGGCGGTAGGTGGCGAGCGGCAGCCGCTTGACATACCCGGAGGCGGTCAGTGAGATCACCATCTGCTGGTCGGCGATCATGTCCTCGATCCCGACGTCGCCCTCGAAGTGGGCGATCTCGGTGCGGCGCTCGTCACCGTAGGAGCCGACGATCTCCGCCAGCTCCTCCTTGACCAGCCCGAGCACCCTCGCCTCGTCGCCGAGGATCGCCCGCAGCTCGCCGATCCGCTCGACCAGGTCGGCGTGCTCGGCCCGAACCTTGTCGGCTTCCAGCGCGGTGAGGCGCTGCAGGCGCATGTCGAGGATCGCCTGTGCCTGCTCGCGCGACAGCTCGAACTGCGAGATCAGGCCATCGCGGGCGGCGTCCGGGTCGGCCGAGCCGCGGATCAGCTTGATCACCGCGTCGAGGTTGTCGAGCGCGATCAGCAGCCCCTCGAGGATGTGGGCGCGCGCCTCGGCGCGGCGCAGTTCGTACTGGGTGCGACGCGTGACGACCTCGCGCTGGTGGTCGACGTAGTAGTTGACCAGCTCGAGCAGGCTGAGGGTGCGCGGAACTCCGTCGACCAGCGCCACCATGTTGATGCCGAAGCTGGTCTGCATCGCGGTTTTCTTGTAGAGGTTGTTGAGCACGACCTTGGCCGGCTGGCCGCCCCGCTTCAGCTCGATCACCAGGCGCATCCCGGACCGGTCGGACTCGTCGCGCAGGTCGGAGATCCCTTCCAGCTTCTTCTCGCGGACCAGGTCGGCGATCTTCGAGACCAGGCCGTTGTCGCCGCCCTTCTTGACCATGAACGGCAGCTCGGTGATGACGACCGCGTCCTTTCCGCCCTTCAGCGGCTCGACGTGGGCGCGGGCGCGCACCTTGACCGTGCCGCGCCCGGATGCGTAGGCGTCGCGGATCCCTTCGGCGCTCATGATCCCGCCGCCCGGGAAGTCGGGGCCCTTGACGTGCTCCATCAGCCCCGCCAAATCGATCCCGGGGTCGTCGATGTAGGCGTTGACCGCGGCCGCCACCTCGCGCAGGTTGTGGGGCGGGATGTTGGTCGCCATCCCGACCGCGATCCCGGCCGCGCCGTTGACCAGCAGGTTGGGGAAGCGGGCCGGCAGGATCAGCGGCTCCTGGGTCGATTCGTCGTAATTCGGCCCGAAGTCGACCGTGTCCGCGTCGATGTCGCGCAGCAGCTCGGTGGCGAGCCGGCCGAGGCGGGCCTCGGTGTAACGCATCGCCGCAGCCGGATCGTCGTCGATCGAGCCGAAGTTGCCCTGCCCGTCGACCAGCGTGTAGCGCAGCGAGAACTCCTGCGCCATCCGCACCAGCGTGTCGTAGATCGCCGTGTCGCCGTGCGGGTGGTATTTGCCCATCACCTCGCCGACGATGAAGGCGCACTTGCGGTAGGGCCGGGTGGGCTGCAGGCCGATGTCGTGCATCGCGTAGAGCACCCTGCGATGGACCGGCTTGAGGCCGTCGCGGACGTCCGGCAGCGCCCGCCCGACGATCACGCTCATCGCGTAGTCGAGGTACGACGAGCGCATCTCCTTCTCGAGCTCGCGCTCCTCGATCCTCCCGGTCAAAGCCTCGAGGGCCATCAGGCGCCCACCTCACACATCGAGGAATTTCACCTCCTTTGCGTTGTCCTCGATGAAGTCGCGGCGGGGGCCGACCTGGTCGCCCATCAGCATCGAGAAGATCTGGTCGGCGGCGGTGGCGTCCTCGAGCGTAACCCGGGCGAGGGTCCGGGTGGCCGGGTCCATCGTCGTCTCGCGCAGCTGGTCGGCGTTCATCTCGCCCAGCCCCTTGAAGCGGGTCAGCTGCACGCCGTGCCGGGCCAGCTCGAGAACGGCGCCGCGCAGCGCCTGGAAGGAGAGCGCCTCGGCGCTGCGCCCGCCGAGGCGAGCCTCGAAGGGGGGCCGGCCGACCTGCTTGAGCAGCGCCGTGTGCACCTCGGCGAACTTGCGGTAGTCGTGGTGTTCGAAGAGCCCGCGCCGGAGCCGGTGCGTCTGCGCCAGCCCGGTCTTGCGTTCGACCGCCTTCACGACCAGCTCGTCCTTGGAGTCCTCGAGGACCGTCGTCTCGAATGGCTCGCTCTCGGCCGCCTTGCGGCTGAGAGCTTTGTGCGCCCCGGCAAGCGTCGCGACCTCCTCGTCGAGCAGGCTCGACTCCCCCAGGAAGCGAACCGTGTCGTGACCGAACTCGGCCTGAAGCGAGGAGCCCCAGCCCTCGTACTCTTTGGCGCGGCGAATGTAGCTCTGCCAGCGGCTCCTGGTCAGCTTGCGCTGCTTGCCTTCCGCGTCGACCAGCTCGAAGTCCTCGAGCTTGTCGCGCAGCAGCAGCTCTTCCAGCTCCGACTCGCGCTCCAGGTAGGTTTCCTGGTTGCCCTGCTTGACCCGGTACAGCGGCGGTTTGGCGATGTAGACGTAGCCGGCATCGATCAGCTCCGGCATCTGCCGGTAGAGGAAGGTGAGGACCAGGGTGCGGATGTGGGCGCCGTCGACGTCGGCGTCGGTCGCCATGACGATCTTGTGGTAGCGGGCGTCCTCCAGCTTGAACTCGTCGTGGACCCCGGTGCCGATCGCCGTAATCAGCGCCTGCACCTCGTTGTTGGCGAGCACTTTGTCGATCCTGCTCTTCTCGACGTTGATGATCTTGCCGCGCAGCGGCAGCACCGCCTGGGTCGAGCGGTCGCGCGCCTGCTTGGCGGAGCCACCGGCGGAGTCGCCCTCGACCACGAACAGCTCCGCGTCGCGCGGGTCCTTGACGGTGCAGTCGGCGAGCTTGCCCGGCAGGGTCGAGTTCTCCAGCGCCGACTTGCGGCGGGTCAGGTCGCGCGCCTTGCGCGCCGCGTCACGGGCGCGGGAGGCGTCGATCGCCTTCGTGATGATCCGCCGCGCGTCGGCGGGGTTCTCCTCGAGGAACTCCGCAAGCTTGCGGTTGACCGTCTCCTCCACGAACCCGCGGACCGGCGGGTTTCCGAGTTTGGTCTTCGTCTGCCCCTCGAACTGCGGGTCGTGCAGCTTCACCGAGATCACCGCGGTGAGCCCCTCGCGCACGTCCTCACCCCCCAGGTTGTCGTCCTTCTCCTTGAGCAGCCCCTTGCCTCGTGCGTAGGCGTTCAAGGTGCGGGTCAGCGCGGAACGGAAGCCGGAGAGGTGCGAGCCGCCCTCGTGGGTGTTGATGTTGTTGGCGAAGCTGAAGATCGACTCCTGGTAGGAGGTGTTCCACTGCATCGCCACCTCGACCTGGCCCTCGTCCTCCTCACCCTCGAAGAAGATCGTCTTGCGCTGCAGGGTGTCCTTGTTCTCGTTGAGGTGGCGGACGAAGTCCTCGATCCCCCCCTCGTAGCGGAAGGCGACGCTGTTGGTCTGGCCGCGCTCGTCGATCAGCTCGATCTTCAGGCCGCGGGTCAGGAAGGCCGTCTCGCGCAGCCGCTCGGCCAGAGTCTGAAAGTCGAACTCGACCTCGTCGAAGACCTCCGGGTCGGGCTGGAAGGTCAGCGTCGTGCCGGTGCGCTTCGCCCCCTTGCCCTTGGCAAGGGGGCCCTGCGGTTTGCCGCGCTCGTAGTCCTGCGTCCAGAGGTGGCCGTCGCGGCCGATCTCCAGCTGAAGTCGCTCGGAGAGCGCGTTGACGACCGAGACGCCGACCCCGTGCAGCCCACCCGACACTTTGTAGCCGCCGCCGTCGCCGAACTTGCCGCCGGCGTGCAGGGTGGTCAGCACGACCTCGGCCGCCGGCCGCTTCTCTTTCTTCAGCTCTTCGACCGGGATGCCGCGGCCGTCGTCGGTCACGGTGCAGCTGTCGTCCGGGTGCAGGACGACGCGGACTTCGCTGCAGTGACCCGCGAGCGCCTCGTCGACCGAGTTGTCGACGACCTCGTAGACGAGGTGGTGGAGGCCCCGCGGCCCGGTCGAGCCGATGTACATGCCGGGTCGCTTGCGCACCGCTTCGAGGCCCTCGAGGACCGTGATGTCTTTGGCGCCGTAGGACTCCGGAGAGCCTTTCCCGGAGGCGGCGTTCTTCTTCGTCTTAGGCAATTAGTCCCTTCCGGATCTCAGAAAAAACCCCGACCCTTTGACGGCCTCGCCGTGCCGGGTCGGGGTGCAAACAGAAGTTGACATAAGGATACCAGTTCAGCCCCCTGGAAGACCTCGGGCCAAGAATAAAAATCCCTGCAAAACACGGACAAAATATGGCAGAGTTCAGGCGTCTTTGACACGAAAGCGCAGGCTCTGCGGCGCCTCGTCTCCGAGTCGGTCCCGGAGGCGGCCCAGAAGCTGCCCCTGCATCAAGTCCAGCTCCTCCGCCCAGACCGGGTCCGAGCACTCGACGACGACCGCACCCTCGCGCTCGGAGACCGGCTGTGCGGCGGCCGAGACCCGCTCCCCCACGGTCTCCGCCCAGGCCGCCTGCACCGCCGCGAGGCGCGTCTTCGGCGCCGCTCGCTCTAGCGCGGCGCGCAGTGCGTTCGAGGCCGGCCGGGGGACGCGGCGCCGGCTCACGCCGCGGCTGCATGGGTTGCGATCGGCGGCACCCGCAGCAGGCACTCGAGCGCTCGCGACGGCACCGACCCCTCGACCGCGGCGGTGATCAGCGCCTGGCCACCGCCTGCCAGGCGCTCGACCAGGCGCTCGCGTCGCTCGCCGTCCAGCTCGCTCATCACGTCGTCGAGCAGCAGCAGCGGAGCGATGCGGCGTGCGGCGAGGAGTGCCTCCCGCTCGGAGAAGAGCAGCGCCAGGAGCGCCGCGCGCTGCTGGCCCTGCGAGCCGTAGCGACGCAGGGGGCGCCCGGCAAGCGTGATCTTCAGCTCGTCGAGGTGTGGGCCCCAGGAGCTGCGGCCCAGCTTCAGGTCGGCCTCACGGCGCTCGCCGAGGCCGACCCGGATCTCCTCGCTCGAGCCGGCGGCACGCGGTGCGTACTCGATCTCCGCGCCACCCTCCAGCCCAAGCTCGCCTGCCGCCTCGGCGAACGGCTCGGCCAGCTCCGCGGCGGCCTCCGAGCGAGCCGCCGTCAAGGCGGCGGCCGACTCGGCTAGAGCCGTGTCCCACGCTTCCAGGTCGCCACCGCCCGAGCCCGCCGCGAGCCGCGCGATCAGCGCGTTGCGCTGGGCCAGCACCTGTCCGTAGCGCCGTCGCAGCCCGCCGCGAGCCGGCCAGCGAGCGGCCAGGTACCGGTCAAGGTGGGCGCGGCGCTCGGCCGGCGGCCCCTTGACCAGGGCGAGCCGGTCGGGGGAGAAGACCGCGACCGGAGGCCGGTGACGGGACACGGTCGCCGGGTCGGCTTGAGCGCCGTCGAGCAGGTGGCGGCGCCCCTCGCTGCGGCTGACCGAGGCAAGCAACCGGTGCTCGATCCCGTCCGCGGAGCGCACGGTTGCCGCCGCCCGGGCGAACGGCGCGCCGAAGGGAATCAGCTCGCGGCGGTCCGAGGTGCGAAACGACCGGCCGACGAGTGCGAAGTAGAGCGCCTCCAACAGATTCGTCTTACCTGCCCCGTTGGGACCGACCAGGCTGACTATCTCCGGCCCCAGCTCGACCCGCACCTCGGTCAGGCTCCGTAGAGGGCTCGCTTCGACGGCGGTGACGAGCACCGGTCGCCGCTCAGACGTTGAGGCGGATCGGCATCACGAGGTAGCGGAAGTCTTCGCTGTCCACCGGCTGCAACAACCCCGGCCGCAGCGGCGAGATCAGCCGCAGCATCACCTCGTCGCCCTCGACACTTTCGATTCCGTCGCGGAGGAACTCCGGGTTGAAGCCGATCTCCAGCGGCTCGCCCTCGAACGCCGCGGGCATCGTCTCCTCCGCGTCGCCGACGTCGGGCGTCGACGCGGAGACCTTCAGCTCGCCCGGCGCAAAGGAGAGCCGCAGCGGAGCGTTGCGCTGCGCAAGCTGGCTGACCCGCCGCACCACCTCGAGCAAGTCGGATCGCGGCAAGCGGACGTCGTGCTCGTAGGACTCCGGCAGGAGCTGTCGAAAGTTCGGGAACTGCCCGTCGATCAACCTCGTGTTGAGGAGGACCGTTCCTACGCTGAACACAGCCTGGTTGGGCAGCAGACTGACCGCAACGTCCTCAGCGCCGGTCGAGGCGACGAGCCGCCCCAGCTCACGCAGGGCGCGGGCCGGGATGTTCGCCTCCAGCTCACCGCCGATCGTCCCCTCCAACCCGGTTCGCTTAACCGCGAGGCGGTAGGAGTCCGTCGCAACCATCGTCATCTCCTCGCCGGCCGCGCTGACCAGCACACCGGTGAGGACTGGACGCATGTCGTCGCGAGAAGCGGCGCGCGCGACCAGATCGACGGTCTCGGCCAAGGCCGTCGCGGGAATCCGCAACGGCTCCTCGCCCTGCTCCGGCAGCTTGGGGAAGTCCTCGACGGCGAGAACTCGAAGATGGAAATTGGAGCCGCCGCAGCGGATCTCCACGTCGCGCTCCGCCTCGCGCAACTCGATCTCCACCACGGCATCGCCCAGCGAGCGGGCCAGCTCGGAGAGCAAGCGCCCCGGCAGCAGAGCCGATCCGCCACTTTCCACCTCCGCCTCGAGCGCCGTGCGTAAGCCCATCTCTCCGTCGGTTGCCGCCAGAACGGCGCCCTGCTCGTTCACGGCCAACAGGACACCGGAGAGCCCCTGCGTCGCGGTACGGGTGGATACGGCCCGGGAGACGACCGAGAGCTTCGAGGCGAGCTCGTCACGTTTCGTGGTCAGCTTCAAATGACTAATTCTTTCTTCAGTTGAATTAACGTCTGTGGAAACTGCCGAGATCATTGAGATTCGGCCCAAGCATGCGGATGGGAGGTTGTGGATGCGAGTGTGGGAAAGGGTCGATTCTTACACTCGCGTCGGTTGTCAGGCACGATCGGGGGAGGGGCTGTGGATTGCGGAGCGCAGCTCTGTGACTCGGGTGGCGAGCTCGCCGTCGGTGACGAGATTGGCTTCGATCCGCCTCAGGGAGTTGAGCACGGTGGAGTGATCGCGGCCGCCGTAGAGACGGCCGATCTGGGGTAGCGAGAGGTCGGTCGATTCGCGCGTGAGGAGGATTGCCACTTGCCTGGCGCGCAGCGGCGTCGCGGCGCGGCTGGTTCCGACCAGCTCCGCTCGGGAGATGCCGAACGAGCTGGCGACCAGCTCCTGGATCTGTTCAATCGCGGTCGGTGGAACGGGCTTCGATCGATAGGGGATCAGCTCGGCGACCAGCTCGGAGCTGAGCGGCTTCATCGTCAGCGAGGCGTGGGCGATCAGCTTGGTGAGGGCGCCGTGGAGGCGGCGCACGTTGCTGTCGATCCGCCTCGCCAGCTCGGAGAGGGCGTCGCGATCGGCGCTGTCCAGACCCGCCTCACGTGCAAGGTGCTGCAGGACGGTGAAGCGGGTCGAGAGGTCGGGCGGGTCGACCGGGATGGTCAAGCCCCACTCGAAGCGGTCGCGCAGCCTCAACGCGAGGGTCGAGAGCTCGCTGGGCAGGCGGTCGGCGGAGAGGACGAGTTGGCTGCCGCCCTCGTAAAGGGCGTTGAAGGTGTGGAAGAACTCCTCCTCGGTGTGCTGCTTGCCCTGCAGGAACTGGACGTCGTCGACCAGCAGCACGTCGAGGTCGCGGTAGCGCGCCTTGAAGCGCTCGGCGCCGCTCGAGCGCAGGGACGCGACGAACTCGTTGGTGAAGCGCTCGGCGGTCGTGTAGCGGACGCTCAGCTGAGCGGCGTTGACGCGCAGGTAGTTGGCGATCGCGCCGAGCAGGTGCGTCTTGCCGAGCCCGGGGGGCCCGTGCAGGAAAAGTGGGTTGTAGGCCTCGGATGGAGCCTCGGCGACGGCGAGCGCGGCGCCGTGGGCGACCCGATTGCCCTCGCCGATCACGAAGCGCTCGAAGGTGTAGCTGGGGTTCGGCTCGACCGTTACGTCGCCGGCATCGGTCCCGCCGGGCGCGAAGCCGATCTCGTCGAGGGGACCCGCAGCGGCCGCAAGCGCCTCGCGGAGCAAGGAGGTGTAGCGGCGCTCGACCCAGGTGCGGATGCCGTCGGGCGCCGTCAGGTAGAGCGTCGTTCCCTGCGCTCCAACGGCCTTCAACGGCTCCAGCCAGATCTTGAAGGTCGACTCGGGGAGGGCTTCTCGCAGCTGTTGCCGGACGCCCTCCCAGAGAGCTTCGAGGTTCTGTCCGGAGAGGTCGTCGGCCACCGTCGGCGACCATAGCGGCGCCCGTGGGGCCCGGGCCGGAGCGGGTCGCAAATGCCGAAGGAAAGATTCGGCGCGCGCGCCTCGCCCTGGGAGGGGCGTCCGTATACTGCGACGGCCAATGAAGCGGACCTACCAGCCGAAGAGGCGAAAGCGCGCCAAGACTCACGGCTTCCGGGCGAGGATGCGGACGCGCGGCGGCCGGGCGATCCTGAAGCGGCGGCGGCGCAAAGGCCGGAAGCGCCTCACCCCATAGAGATGGCGAAGCGACGCCGCCTCTCGCGCAGCGGCGAGTTCGACCGCGTTTACCGCGACGGCTCCTCGCGCGCGACCCGCCACCTGGTGCTCTACAGCTTCCCGCGCGGGGATGAGGAGGAGCGAGAGGTGAGGCTGGGTGTCTCGGTGGGCCGCAAGCTCGGCGGCTCGACCGAGCGCAACAGGGTGAAGCGAGCGCTGCGCGAGGCCTTCTGGGCGCTCGCCGACCGGCTGCCACCGCGCCACGACTTCGTCCTGGTGGCGCGGCCCGAGATCGACGCGCTGATCGATCGGGAAGGCACGGACGGGGTGCGGGCGAGCATCGAAGATGCGCTGAGGCAGGGCACGGAGGAGGAGCGTTCCACGTGAAACGCGTTCTGCTCGCCCCGATCGCCGCCTATCAGCGCTGGGTCTCACCGGCGCTGCCCCGCCGCTGTCGGTACGAGCCGACCTGTTCGGCCTACGCCGCCCAGTCGATCCGCCGCTTCGGCATCCTGCGCGGCATCCTGCTGGCCGCCTGGCGCCTCTTGCGCTGCAACCCGCTCAGCCACGGCGGCTTCGACCCGGTCCCGGATCGCTTCACCCTGAAAGTCGGCCCGGTTGATCCGGGCGACTACCACCGGGGCCGGGAGGTGCGCACGTGATCCCCGCGGCGAACGTCCTGCAGCCGCTGATCGATATCGCCAACTCGGTCCTGCAGTTCTTCCACGACAACGCCGGGCTCAGCTGGGGGATGTCGATCATCGCGCTGACGATCGTCACCCGTGCGCTGCTGATTCCGCTCACCTACAAATCGCTGAAAGGGATGCGAGCGCTGCAGGCGCTGCAGCCGCAGATCAAGGAGATCCAGGCCAAGTACAAGAACGACCGGCAGCGCATGCAGCAGGAGATGATGCGCTTCTACCAGGAGAACAAGGTCAACCCCTTCGCCTCCTGCATCCCGCTGATCGCCCAGCTGCCGGTCTTCATCACGCTCTTCTACGTGCTCCGCCACGAGCTTCCCGCCGACATCGGCTGCAAGGCAGGCGAATGCGGCAGCGAAGCGTCCTTCCTCTTCATCCACGACCTGACCGCGAAGGCGACCGGCGGAGAACTGATCGCGCTGCTCATCCTCTACGTGGGCACCCAGCTGATCTCCGGCATGGTGATGTCGGTGACCGCGGACAAAAACCAGCGGATAATGATGTTCGTATTGCCCTTCGTCTTCGTCCCCTTCGTGATCAGCTTCCCGGCGGGGCTGGTCCTCTACTGGATCACCACCAACATCTGGACGATCGGCCAGCAGTACACGATCCAGAGGCTGATCCCGGCGCCACACGTGGCCACCCCGGAGGAGGTGGCGGCAGCCAAGCCGCCGCCGAAACCGCCGAAAAAGAGGAAGAAGCGGCGTAGATAGGCGAGCGCCGGCGGTCGGGCGCTTCCGCGAATAGACTGGCGCGCATGAGCGCTGACGGGGATTGGCCGGAGGAGCCCGCGGAACGGGTTAAGGAGCTCGTGGAGGCGGTGCTGGATGGGCTCGATCTGAACGGCGAGGTGGAGGTTCGCGAGGACGGCGAGCGGATCGATGCGGTGGTGGTCGGCGACGACGACTACGGGCTGCTGATCGGCAAGCGGGGGCAGACGATCGATGCGGTGCAGCTCCTCTGCTACCAGGCGGCGTTCCGGGGAACGCGTGATCGTAAGCGGGTGGTGCTGGACGCCGCCGGGTATCGGGAGCGACGACGCGAGGTGCTGACGGCGCGAGCCGACCGCGCTGCCGAGCAGGCGCTGGACCACAACGCCAGCGTCGAGATGGACCCGATGAGCGCCCAGGAACGGCGGGTCGTCCACGAGCATCTGAAGGAGCGTCCGGGGATCGAGACGTTCAGCGAAGGAGACGAGCCACGCCGGCGCGTGATCGTCGCGCCTTTAGTGTCCGAGTAGCCCCTCCGGGAGTGGGGGCTCCACGTAACTTTTTCGAAGCTGCGTTTGTGGTTGTGGACGATGGTTGGTGACGAAAAAGTACAAGACGTTTCGCCCCCACCCCCGGAGGGCCTTAGCCCACAGCAGCGGGCGGCGCTCACGACCTTGCTTGAGCTGCTTGGGGATGAGCGCGGCTCGGTCAGCTCGGTCAGGGAGCCGGAGCGGGCGTGGAAGGTCCATGTCGAGGACAGCCTCAGCGGGCTTGAGATAGAGGAACTGCGAGCAGCAAGGAGAATCGCCGATATCGGCTCTGGAGCGGGATTTCCGGGCTTGGTCCTGGCTGCAGCTCTACCTCGAGCGGAGGTTGAGCTGATCGAGTCGATAGGCCGCAAGTGCGACTTCATGCGGCGAGCGATAGAGGCCTCGGGAATCCCCAACGCACGGGTGGTCAACGCCCGCTCCGAGGAGGTCGCGGCCGGTGAGGGCCGCGAGACCTACGACGCCGCAACCGTCCGCGCCGTCGGTCGGCTCTCGACCCTGGCCGAGCTGGCCTCCCCGCTGTTGCGCGAAGGGGGCGTGCTGGTCGCCTGGAAGGGCAGGCGGGACCCTGACGAGGAGCAGCAGCTTGCCCGCGCGTCGGAGCAGCTCGCGATGCGCCCCGAGCGGATCGTCGACGTGGGCGACCGAGCCGGCAGCAGGCACCGTCACCTCCACCTGATCCGCAAGGCCGGCTCGACGCCGCCCGAGCTCCCCCGCCGTCCCGGCGTGGCGAAGAAGCGGCCTCGCGGTTGAGGTGGATCCCTGCCCGAATAGGCTGCTGGGCGAATGGGCTTCGTCTACGCGGTAGCGAACCAGAAGGGCGGCGTCGGCAAGACGACCACCGCGGTCAACCTCGCCTCCTGCGTTTCCGCGTCCGGTGCCCAGACCCTGCTGGTCGACCTCGACCCGCAGTGCAACGCGACGGTCGCCATGGGCGCCGAGCGCGACATGCACCCATCCTCGTACGACTGCCTGATCGGCGAGGTCTCCGTTGCCGCCGCGGCGCGACCGGCCGGTCCCGACAACCTCTGGCTGGTCCCCGCCGCCGCCGACCTGGCGGGTGCCGCGGTCGAGCTGCCGCGCCTGCGGGGATCGGAGACGCGGCTGCGCGAGAGCCTCGGCCCGGTGCGTGAGCGGTTCGCCTTCACGATGCTCGACTGCCCCCCCTCGCTCGGCCCGGTCAGCGTCAACGCCCTGGTCGCCGCCGACCGGGTGATCGTCCCGGTCCAGGCGGAGTATCTGGCGCTCGAGGGGCTGGTCCAGTTCCTCGACACGCTCGGGATGATCCGCCGTGAGCTGAACCCGGCCCTGAACGTGTCGGGCCTGTTGATCACCATGCACGACGAGCGCACCCGACTCGCCCAGGACGTCGAGCGGGAGCTGCGCGAGCACTTCCCCGAAATGGTCTTCGAGACGGTCATACCGCGCAGCGTCAGGGTCGCCGAGGCGCCCAGCTACGGCCTGCCGGTGACCGAGCACGCCCCCGCCTCTCGCGGCTCCGACGCCTACCGCGCCCTCGCGGAGGAGCTGACCGCCCGTGGCTAGCGGCGCCAAGCGCGGGATGGGTCGCGGCCTCGCGGCGATCCTGCCGGAAGCGGCCGCCGCCGAGCAGCTCGGCGAGCTGCGCGAGCTGCCGGTCGAGGCGATCAGGCCCAACCCGAGCCAGCCGCGCACCACGTTCGACCCCGAGGCGCTGGCCGGGCTCGCCACCTCGATCGAGCAGAGCGGCGTCGTCCAGCCGCTCCTCGTACGCCCCCTGCGCGACGGCGGCTACGAGCTGGTCGCCGGCGAGCGCCGCTGGCGGGCGGCGCGGCAGGCCGGCCTGGAGAGGGTGCCGGCGATCGTCCGCGACTCGGAGCAGGCGGAGAGACTGCAGGTGGCGCTGATCGAGAACGTGGTCCGCGAGGATCTCAACCCGGTCGACGAGGCGCGCGCCTGCGCCGCCCTGGTCGACGAGCTCGGCCTCTCCAAAGAGGACCTGGCGCGGCGCATCGGCCGCAGCCGCCCCGCCGTCTCCAACCTGATCCGCCTGCTCGACCTGCCCGACGAGGCGCTCGACCTGCTCGAGTCGGGCGAGCTGAGCGAGGGCCACGGCCGGGCGCTGCTCGGGGCACCCGGCAACGACCTGCGCCGCCGCCTCGCCCGCGACGCGGCGAAGGGCGGCTGGTCGGTGCGTGAGACCGAGAACAGGGTTAAGCTGGCCAGCCAGCCAAAACAGCGGGTGCGGCGGAGGGTCGGCGCCGAGGAGGCGGCGGCGATGCGCGACGCCGCCGACCGCCTCGAGTCGGCCCTCGGACACGAGGTCGAGGTTCGCCGGAAAGGGGACGAGGTGGCGGTGGAGATGCGCTTCGACGACCTCGATGAGGCCCTCGCCCTCGGCCGCAGGCTGGCCCGCCGCACGGACTGAGAACACCCAGCAGAAGGCGCCGACCTGCCGCTATCATCGCCACACTTCGGGCGATTAGCTCAGTTGGTTAGAGCGCGTCTCTGATAAGGACGAGGTCCCTGGTTCGAATCCAGGATCGCCCACTGTCGCAGCGGTTTCGTTCCTCGCTCGACCGGCTGAGAGCCCGACCTATAATGGGCGGTCCACCTCGGCGCGGAGCGAATTTTGCAGCAGATGCAGATCTACGGCGTCAGCTTCGACATGGTCGGCAAGCAGCCGATCGTCTTGCTGAAGACGGTTGACGGCAACCGGTTCCTGCCGATCTGGATCGGGCATCCCGAGGCGGCGGCGATCCTGATGAAGCTGCAGGGCGCCTCGACGCCCCGGCCGATGACCCACGACCTGCTCTCCGAGGTGCTCGAGCAGCTCGACGCCAAGTGCGAGCGGGTCTCCGTGACGGAGCTGCGCGACAACACCTTCTACGCCTCGATCACCGTCTCGATTGACGGCTCGGAGATGGAGATCGACTCTCGGCCCTCCGACGCGCTCGCCCTCGCGGTGCGCGTCTCGGCGCCGATCTTCGCGGCCGAGGAGGTGATCGAGGAGTCGGCGATCGAGTTCGAGCACGAGGTCGAGGACACCGAGGAGGTCGTCGACAAGTTCAAAGAGTTCCTCGACGAGGTGACGCCCGAAGACTTCGCCCAGGATGAGTAGCCGCCGCATCGCGGGGGCCCATCCTGCCCGCCCGGCTCTCGCCGCCTACCGGGTCGGAGCGACCGCGGGAAGGGCCAAGTCGAGGATCTTTCCGACCAGCTGCTCGAAGGACATCCCCGCCGCCTCCGCGGCCTGGGGGAGGAGGCTGGTGTCGGTGAGGCCGGGGATCGCGTTGACCTCGAGCACCTGCGGGCCGTCGGCGGCGAGGATCAGGTCGACCCGGGAGAAGCCCGAGCAGCCGAGCGCCTCATAGGCTTCGAGCGCCGCCGCGGTCACCGCGCCGGCCTCGCGCTCGCCCAGCTCGGCCGGGCAGGCGAACTCGGTGCGACCGATCTCGTAGCGGGCCTCGAAGTCGTAGCGGTCGCCGCCGGCCGGGATCGCCTCGACCACGGGCAGCGGCTCGGAGCCGAGCACGCCGACCGCCAGCTCCCGCCCCTCGACGAAACGCTCCAGCAGCACCCGGTCGTCGTAGCTGAAGGCCGAGACCAGCGCCTCGGGCACCTCGTCGCGGCCCGCGGCGAACTTGACTCCGAGCGCCGAGCCGCCCCGGCTCGGCTTGACGACCAGGGGAAAGCCGAGCCGCCGCTCGAGCCCGCCGAGCGCGTCGGCGGCGCCCAGCTCGCGGAAGGCGGTCTCGTTGAAGGCGAACCAGTCGGGGGTGGGCACGCCCGCCTCGCGCAGCGCATGCTTGGCCAGCACCTTGTCCATGCAGCGGGCGCAGGCGGCGACCCCGGGCCCGGTGAAGGGGATGTCGAGGATCTCGAGCAGCTCCTGGGCGGTGCCGTCCTCGCCGCCCGGACCGTGCATCGCGACGAAGGCGACGTCTGGCCGCTCGGCGAGCAGCCGCTTGACCAGGTCGCCGCCGGCGTCGAGCGGCAGCGGCTCGTGGTCGAGCCGCTGCAGCGCGTCCTCGACGCGGGCGCCAGAGCGCAGCGAGACGCCGCGCTCCAGCGACCGCCCGCCTTTCAGCACCGCGACCTTCATGCCTCGCCCGTCTTCCTGAAAGGGAGTACGTCCCCGCCGTCCCCGCCAGACCCCTCCGCCCCCGGACGCGGGAGCCCGGCCGCGTCCATATCCGATGCCCGCGGTTGGGCGGGAGCGGGGGAGGCGGCGGGATTTGAAGTCAGCGCCCCGTACAGCTCGACCTGCTCGGCGATCGCCCTGCCGATCCGGCGAACGCCCTCGCGGATCTCCTCCTCTCCGACCCCGGAGAAGTTGAGCCGCATCGAGTGGCGGCCGAGTCTCTCGTCGACGTAGGCGGCCTGGCCGGGGACGAAGGCGACGTCCTCGCGCAGCGCCTTCGCGAGCAGGTCGCTGGTGTCGATGTAGTCGGGCAGGGTCGCCCAGATGAACAGGCCGCCCTGCGGCTCGGTCCAGGTCGCCTCGGCGGGGAAGTGCTCGCGCAGCGACTCGACCATCGTGTCGCGCCGCCGGCGGTAGATCTCGACCAGGCTGTCTACGTACTCGCGCCAGCGACCTTCGGCGAAGTACTCGCGGACGAAGTGCTGCGTGAGGGTCGAGGTGCAGAGGTCGGAGGCCTGCTTGCCGAGCACGATCTTCTCCATCACCGGCGGCGGGGCCACCGCCCAGCCCAGCCGGATCCCTGGCGAGAGGATCTTCGAGAGGGTGCCGACGTAGATCACGAAGTCGCCGCCGTCGAGCTGGTAGAGGGGCGGCAGCGGCTCGCCGGAGAAGCGCAGCAGGCCGTAGGGGTTGTCCTCGACCACCACCAGCTCCCGCTGCCGCGCCAGCTCGACCAGGCGCTGGCGGCGCTCCAGCGAGAGCGTGACGCCCGCGGGGTTCTGGAAGCTCGGCACCGAGTAGACGAATTTGGGCCTCCGGCCCTCGCGGTCGAGGCGCTCCAGCACCTCTTCCAGGTCCCCGACCCGCATCCCGTCCCCGTCGCACTCGATCTGCACCACCTCGGCCTGGTAGCTGCAGAAGACCGGCACCGCGCCGGGATAGGTGGGGGCCTCGCAAACGACCACGTCGCCGGGGTCGACCAGCGTCTTGCAGATCAGGTCGATCGCCTGCTGGCCGCCAGTGGTGACGATCACGTCGTCGGGGTCCGGCAGCATCCCCTCGGCGCCCATCACCTCGAGGATGCAGTCGACCGTCTCGGCAAACCCCTCGGTCGGTCCGTACTGCAGCGCGGCGGCCGCGGACTCCTGGGCGATCCGGGTCATCTGCGCGGCAAAGGTGCTCGCCGGGAAGGTCGAGGTGTCGGGCAGCCCGCCCGCAAGGGAGATCACCTCCGGCCGCGCGGTGATCGCCATCAGGTCGCGCATCGCCGAGGACCGCATCACGCCGGTCCGTTCGGCGAACAGCCCCGCGTATCGCTCCAGATCGCGGGTCCGGGTGTGGGCGCGGCGCCGGTGGGGCGTCTCGGGCATCCATGGAGTGTAGGTTTTCTGTCGTGAGCTTCCTAGAAGGAGCCGGACTCGAGCTCGGCATCGGCATCGCGATCGGCATGCTGGCGGGCACCACGGGGACGCGCGGATCGGCGCGCGGCCGGATGACCCTGCTCGCCGCAGCGATCGGTCTCGTGGTCGGATTCCTGCTCGCGGGGGCCGCCGACATCAGCAACGCGCTCGGGGCGCTGTTCAGCCTCGCCGGGGCGGTCGTCGCCTGCCTGGTGATCAGCGACGTGGTCAGCGGCGCCGGCCGCCGCCAGGAGGGCGCCGGCGGCGCCGGCGCGCTCGGCTTCCTGGTCTCGCTCGCCGCCCTGGTCGTCGTCGCCGCTGCGCTGCTGCTCCCCGTCCTCACCTTGCTGGTCGTGCTCGCGCTCGCTTGGCTCGGCGCCGCCCGCCATCGCCGCGCACAGCGCAAGCACGAAGGCCTGCGCGTGCTGCGCTAGCAGAGCGCCGAGCGTCATCATCCGGGGCCGATGCCCCCGAAGGCAGGCGCCAAGAAGCTGGTCCTCACCTACGTCGACTCGCTCCGCACCGACATGCTCGAGCGCGCGGTCGGGGACGGGCGCGCACCGACCTTCGGAGCGTTGCTGGAGCGCGGCGTGCTCGTCCCCGACTGCGTCTCGAGCTTCCCCTCGGTGACGCCGGTGGCCTGCGCCGAGATGGTCACCGGGGTCGCCGCCGAGCGCCACTGGATCAGTGGCATGAACTGGTACCACCGGCTCGAGCGACGCTACGTCGAGTACGGCTCCTCGCTCGATGCGACCCGAACGGTCGGCGTCTTCCGGGCGCTCTACGACCTCGTCTACAACATGAACCTCGCCCACCTGAGCCCCGAGGTCGAGACGCTGTTCGAGCGGCTGGACGACGTCGGGGTGCGGACCGCCTGCACGCCGTTCCTGATCTACCGCGGCCGCCACCGCCACGAGGTTTCGCTCGAGGGGCTGCTGAGGCGGGCCGTGGAGACGACGCGCCTCAAGTTTCGCCACCACACTTGGGGACCCTCCGAGCTGTTCTACGGCGACCTCTACGCGAGCCGAGAGGTGCCCTGCAAGTCGACTTCGATCCCCGGCAACCGCGACGGCTACTCGGCCTGCTGCGCGGCGGAGCTGGAGCGAACCGGCGGCTACGACTTCCTCCTCCTCTCGCTGCCCGACAACGACAACTTCTCGCACCGCTACGGCCCCGACGCCAGCGTCGAGTCGATCGCCCGGGCCGACCACTGCCTCGCGAAGCTGGTCGAGGCGGGCGGCGGGCAGGAAAAGTTCCTCGCCGAGCACGCCGTGATCCTGCTCTCCGACCACGCCCAGACGCCGGTCAGCCGCGGCCTTCCGCTGGCCGAGCTGCTGGGCCGCGACTGGGGCGTGCTGGAGCCCTCGGAGGACCGGCCCGAGCGGGCGCAGCTCGCGGTCAGCCCGACCGGCCGCGCCGCCCACGTCTACCTGCTGCCGGGAGAGGGGCCGCGGGCCCGTGCGGACGAGGTCGGAGAGCGCCTCGCCGAGACGGAAGGCATCGACCTGGTCTGCTGGCTCGAGGACGGCGACGGCGAGCCGCTGGTCCGCCGCGACGTGGGCCTGCCGCCCGGGGCGGGAGCGACCGCCGTGGTCGAGCGGCGCGGGCGACGGCTGCGCTTCCGCCCCGGTCGCGAGGTCGCCGACCTGCGCGGACGCCGCTGGGACGTCGACGGCGATCTCGAGGCGCTGCTGGCGATCGTCGAGGACGGCCGCCTGATCAGCGAGGAGTACCCCGACCCGCTCGCCCGGGTCCACGCGGCCCTGACCGCGCCCAACGCCGGCGATTTCGTCCTCTCGCTGCTACCCGGCTACGAGGCGGTCGACTGGGGCGGCGTCAGCCACGCCGGGGGCGGCAGCCACGGCGCCCTGCATCGCGGCGACTCGCTCGGTCCGCTGCTCTTCGTCGGCTGCGGGCCCGATCGTCCCGATGAGCGCGACCAGTGGGCGCTGCGCGACGTGGCGCCGATCGTCCTCGAGCACTTCGGTGCGGGTTCGTGAAGAGGGGTCGAGGCTGCCCCCGGCTCCTCGCCCCGGCTGTTGTCCTCGCCCTGCTGATCGCCCCGCCGGCGCAGGCTGCAGGCGTGAGCGAACAGCAGGCAGTTCGAGTCGCCGAGCGCGACTCGAAGGTGGCCAAGGAGCGGCGGGAGAACGGCGGGCTCACGCACAGCGCTTCGATGGTCGAAGGGCACTGGGAGGTGGCGTACTTCGCCGGCGACGAGGAGGTCGCGCTGGTGCTGGTCGACCCGGCTTCGGGCCGCGTGACCGAGTCGTGGACCGGCTACCAGGTCGCCTGGAAGATGGCCCGAGGCTACTCCGGCGCGTTCGGGCACAAGCTGAACGCGCCATACGTCTTCCTGCCGCTCTGCGCGCTGTTCCTGCTCGGCCTCGTCGACTGGCGGCGGCCGTGGCGCGTGGCGACGCTCGACCTGCTGGTCCTGCTCGGCTTCGGGATCTCCAACCTCTTCTTCAACCGGGCGGAGATCGGCGTCTCGGTGCCGTTGCAGTACCCGGTCCTGGCCTACCTGCTGGTCCGGGCGCTGTGGATCGGAGTGCGTGGGAGGGGGGAGGGGATCCGGCCCACCTGGCCGGCCACCTGGCTGCTCGTCACCGCCCTCTTCCTGGTCGGCGTCCGAGCCGGGCTCAACCTCGCCGACTCCGGCGTGATCGACGTCGGCTACGCGGGGGTGGTGGGCGCCGACCGGGTAGCCCACGGCGAGTCGCTGTACGGCAACTTCCCCGAAGACGTCTCTGAGGGGGACACCTACGGCCCGGCCAACTACCTCGCCTACGTCCCCTTCGAGGCGGTCTGGCCCTGGTCCGGCAGCTGGAACGACCTCCCCGCCGCTCACGCCGCCGCGGTCGTCTTCGACCTGGCGACCTTCGCTCTGCTGATCTGGCTCGGCCTCCGCATCCGCCCTGGGCCCGGGGGCCGCAAGCTCGCCGCGACCCTCGCCTTCGGCTGGGCCGCCTACCCCTACACGGCCTACGCGCTGCAGTCCAACTCCAACGACACGCTGGTCGCAGCGCTCCTCGTCGCCGTCCTGCTGGCGCTCACCCGACCGGCCCTGCGCGGCGCCCTGTCGGCCCTGGCAGCGCTGACCAAGTTCGCGCCGCTGGTTCTCGTGCCGATGCTGGCCACCTACCGCGCGACGGGGCGCGCGGTCGGAAGGTTCGTCCTGGCCTTCGGGGCCACGGCCGCGCTGCTGCTGCTTTGGCCGGCGATCGACCCCGGCCTGCACAGCTTCTGGGACCGCACGATCGCCTACCAGTCGGGCCGCGACTCCCCGTTCAGCATCTGGGGCCAGGTCCCGGGCCTGGAGCCCCTGCGCATCGCCCTCCTGGTCGGCACCGGGCTTCTCGCCGCCGCCGTCGCCATCTGGCCGAAGCGCAAGTCGCTGGTCCAAATGGCCGCCTTATCGGCAGCCCTGCTGATCGCCCTCCAGCTGACCGCCCAGCACTGGTTCTACCTCTACATCGTCTGGTTCTACCCGCTGCTCCTGGTTGCGCTGTCGTCAGTGGAGGGAGGGTCAGATGCCGGACCCTCCCACACGGCTACGAACCTGCGGCAGGAGCAGGCACCATCACCTGCTCGATCGACTCGGCCAGCCCCCCGTCGTTGACCTCGACCGCCGCCCCCATCACCCAGACGTCGTCGTCCGCGGTATCGAACTTGACCGGCATCTGGGTGATCATCGCCTCCAGCACCTGCTCCGGCTTGACCCCGAGCACGCTGGTCCGGGAGCCGGTCATGCCGACGTCGGAGATGTAGGCGGTGCCGTGGGGCAGGACGCGGGCATCGGCGGTCGGCACGTGCGTATGGGTGCCGAAGACGGCGGCGACGCGGCCGTCGAGGTGCCAGCCCATCGCGACCTTCTCGCTGGTCACCTCGGCGTGGAAATCGACGACGATGCAGTCCGCCTCGATTCGCTCGAGGATGCTGTCGACCTCGTGGAAGGGCGAGCGGGCCACTTTCAGCCCGACCGCGCCGCTGAGGTTGATCACCCCGACCCGCATCCCGCCCGCCTCGACCACCAGGTAGCCGCGTCCGGGGTTGGCGTGCGGGTAGTTGGCCGGGCGCACCACCCGCTCGTCGCGGTCGAGGAAGTCGTAGGCCTCGCGGTGGCGGTAGACGTGGTTGCCGGTGGTGATCACGTCGACGCCGGCGTCGAACAGCGCCTTCGCGGTCTTCTCGGTGATGCCGATCCCGCCCGCCGAGTTCTCGCCGTTGACGATGGTCAGGTCCGGGCTGTGCCGCTCGCGCAGCGCCGGCATCGTCGCTTTCAGGCCGCGACGACCGGGTCCGCCGACCACGTCGCCGATGAACAGGATCTTCATGGGGACGGACCCTATCCCCGATACTTGCACCTTGAGGTCGTAGCTGCTCTCGCTATGCGGGAGCAACGACGACATCGACGGGTGGAGAGAGGCCATGGAGGAGCAGAGCGAGGTCGTGCGGCGGGCGCTGGGCTACCCCTACGCGATCCCAAGGCGCTCCTTCGTCCAGATCGGCGCGCGAACCCTGGCGCCGGGCGATGTCGACGTCGACCTCTCGGATCGGGTCGCCCTGCTCGCCTACGGCGCCAACGCGGCGCCCGAGGCGCTGGCCCGCAAGCTCGCCGGCAACAGCGATCCGGTCCCCATCCTGCGCGCCACGATCGAGGACTACGACGTCGCCTACTCGGCTCACATCTCCGCCTACGGCTCGGTGCCGGCGACGCTCCTCCGCAGCCCGGGGACCGAGGCGGCCGTCTTCGTCGTCCACCTCACGGCCGAGCAGCTCGGCCTGATCTCGGCGACCGAGCCGAACTACGAGCTGGCCGAACTGCCCGCCGACGTCTGCCGCTTCGAGGACGGCCGCTACCCCGACGCGCTCTCCGCCTTCGCGAGCCGCCACGGCTGCCTGCTGGTCGGCGACTCCGCGGTCGCCCTCTCGGGGGTCGCGGCGCGAGGCAGGACGCTCCCCGCGATGAGCCAGCGCGAAGTGCTGGAACGGGTGCGCGACGGCCACTGTCCGGAGCGCACCCTGAGCCGGTTCATCGAGGAGTGCGTTGCCGATCCGGGCCTGGCTCGCCGCTGCACGGAGGCGTTGAGACGAAAGGCGCAGACGCCCTTGCGCTAACAGTGTTAGATCGCTTAGATTGGCTGAACCATGCCCCTGGGGGACGGCCAGAGTCCACTCTTCGTCGTCGATTCGCGGGAGGAGTTCAAACCACTCGCGGTGGAGAGCATCGAGGCGCTCGACGCGAAGCTCGTCAAGCCGGACGGGAGCGACGGCGGACCGGTCGCGCTGGACGCGCTGCCGGGCGACGGCGGGCGGATGAACCTCCCTCCCCACCCGCTGAGCTACGAGGGGCGGATGCAGGCGGAGTTCGGCAAGGTCGGCTACCGGCGCACGGTCCGCGGCGGCGGGCTCGACTGGGTCCAGCACTGGCTCTGGTACCTGTACAACCCGAAGAAGGTGCTGGTCACCGGCAACCACGAGGGCGACTGGGAGTTCGTCCAGGTCGGCTACGCGGGCGAGCAGCCGGTCTGCATGACCGCCTCCCAGCACCACTCGGGCGGCTCGCGGATGTGGTGGGAGGTGGAGTTGCGCGACGGCCGCCCGGTGGTCTACGTCGCGCTCGGCTCGCACGCCAACTACTTCGCGACGGTCGACCAGCTCCCCGAGATCGGCGACGAGGGGGACGGCAATGGCGAGGTGCTGGACTCAGTCCAGTGGCGCGAGTTCGGCCCCTGGGCGACCTGGCCGGGGCGGTGGGGGAACTCGACCGGCGAGGGCCGCTCGCCCCAGTCCCCCGGCAGCCAGGGCGAGCGCTGGTCGGCTCCCCATCGCTACCACTCGAAGGCCGACCATCAACGCTGATCCCAAGCAGCCGCTCCGGCTGACTCACGGCAACACCGCCAAACAACGGGCCAGGGGCCACCGCGCCCGACGTGTCTTCCACGGCACGCTCGCCGGCGAGCTGAACGACCGCGGAGCGGCTACGAGATAGACGGTGTCGGAACAGTGGACGACCACCGAGAAGGGTCGAAAGCTGCACCGCCCGCGCACCTCGGCCTCGGCTTCTTCCCGTGGTGGGTCTATGCAGCGGCGTCGATCGTGGCCGCAACGATCTACTTCGGCGCCGTCCTCCCCAAGTACCGCGCCTGGCACACGAACGACCCCAAACGGTGTAAGGACGAGTGGAGAGAGCGAGGCAGGGAGGCCCTACCGGCGTCGGCAAGGCCGAGCATCTAGACCGCCGAGAAGCGGCGTAGGGCGAGCCGGGCGAGCAGGCCGTAGGCGACGATCAGGATCCCCAGGTGCAGTAACGGGCCGCCGATGCCGCCGCCGTTCGCGTCGAGCGCCGCCGTCATCGCCTGCAGCGCGGGCTTGAACGGGAAGACCGCGGTGACGACCCGGATCGCGTCGTAGACGCTCGCGCCGACCGCCCCCGAGGGGACGAGAGAGAGCAGGGCGATCGGCAGCGAGACCATGAAGGCGAGCAGCGAGACCGCGCGCACGTCCCGCGCCGTGGCGCCCAGCGCCGCGCCCGCCGAGCCCAGCGCCGCGCCCGAGGCGAGGATCGCGACCAGCCAGAGGCCGAACCGGCTCCAGTCGAGCGAGACGAAGATCTGCACTCCTGCCAGCATCAGCAACGTCACCGCCAGCCCGGCGGCGATCCCCAGGCCGACCTTCTCGCCGAGCAGCGCCGAGCGCGAGACGAGGCCGCGGGTGAGGCGGGGGAAGGTGTTCTCCTCCCGCTCCAGGGCGAGCGAGCCGGCGACCAGGAGCAGCGTCACGAAGGTCATGGTGAGCGCTGCCGCAACGGCGATCGCAAAGACTTCCAGCGGCGGCGTCGGGGCGTTGACCGTCTTCTTGTCGACGACGATCGGCTCGGCCAGCCGATCGATCAGCGGCGAGGCGACGTCGAGGTTGTCGCGGGCCAGGGTGGCGAAGCGGACCACCCGGTCGAGAGCCGGGCGTTGGGCCGGCGGCACCGCCGTCCGCAGGCCCCGCAGGACCTTCGCCGCGGTCCGCAGGCCGAGGATCTCGACCGGCGTCCCGAACACGTCGAAGCGCCCCCCGTTCACGACCAGGTCGAGGTAGCGGCCGCCTTCGGCGGCGATCTGCTTGGCGATCAGAAGGTTCGCCTGGCCGAGCAGCGATTCGATCCGGTCGTCGACCACCTGCGCCTTCAGCGGGTCCTCCTCGTTGACGATCACCTGGACTTCCGGCGTTTCCGGGTTGAGCGTGGAGAGGGAGTTGAGCCGGTCGACCAGGTCGGCCGGCAGGATCAGCGCCGCGAGCACGTCGCCCGAGCGGACCTTCGCTTCGGCGGCCTCGCGGCTGCCGACCGGCACGCACTCGACCCGGCCGCAGATCCGCTTGTCGACCCCGACCGGCTGCAACTGCGACCCGGCGGCGGCGACCCGCGCGCCGGGCGGGATTTCGTTGAGGAAGGCAACCCTCGGCTCGCCGGGCTCGCGCGATATCGCGAAGCCGATCAGCAGGGCGATCACGACCGGGTAGGCAACCAACAGCACCGCCTGCAGGGGGGAGCGGCGCAGGATCTGGAGGTCCTTGAGCAGCAAGAACATCGCGCTGCGCAGGCGCTTCGATCGCAAAGAATCAGATATGGATGCTCCCTCCGCGCGCACTGCTCAATGTCCCCTGTGCTGGAGGAAGGTCACGAACGCCGTCTCGAAGTCGCTGCCCGCCGCTTCGGGCGCCGCCTCGCGCACTGCCTCGCGCAGCTGCCCGGAGGTCCCGTCGAAGAGGCTCTCGCCGTCGGCGAGCACCAGCACCCGCTGTCCGTAGCGCTCCGCCTCCTGGATGTCGTGGGTCGAGAAGATCACCGTCGTGCCGCGCTCCGCCAGCGCCGCGACGAAGCCCCACAGTCGCGCCCGCTGGCGCGGGTCGAGCCCGACGCTCGGCTCGTCGAGCAGCAGCACCACCGGCCGGGCCAGCAACCCGATCGCGATGTTGATCCGTTGCTGGTTCCCGCCCGACAGGCGGGCGACGATCTCGTTCCGGCGCTCTCGGAGGTCGGTCAGCTCGAGCATCTCCTCGACCGACCCCCGCGGGTCCCCGTGCCGCTCGAGCCGCGCGAACAGCAGCAGGTTCTCCTCCACGGTGAGCCGCCGGTACAGCGCCGCCTGCTGCGGCACCCAGCCGACCTCCCCGTTCGGCGAGCTGACCTCGCCGCCATCCGGCTCGACGATCCCGGCCAGGATCGAGAGCAGCGTCGTCTTCCCGGCCCCGTTCGGCCCGATCACTGCGACCAGCTCTCCGGGGTCGACGGTGAGGTCGACCCCCTTCAGCGCTTCGCGCTCGCCATAGCGCTTCACCAGCTGGCGAGCCTCGAGCGCGGCCGTTGCAGCTCCCGCCATTCGCGCGAACGCTACCGACGCCCTCCCCTAGAACTCGCACCCGATGCCATTCCCGAGCACCCGCATGCGCCGCATGCGCCGCAGCGAGACCCTGCGCGCCCTGGTCCGCGAGACCGCCCTCTCCGCGTCGCACTTGATCCAGCCGGCCTTCGTCGTCGCCGGCGAGGGGGTGCGCGAGGAGGTCTCCGCGATGCCAGGCGTCGAGCGCTTCTCGATCTCCGAGCTGGTCGCCGAGGCGACCGAGATCGCCACGGCGGGGATCGGCGCGATCCTCCTCTTCGGCATCCCCGCCAGCAAGGACGAGTCCGGCTCGGGCGCCTACGACGACGAGGGAGTCGTGCAGATGGCGGTGCGGGCGCTGAAGGAGGCCCACCCCGACCTCACGGTGATCACCGACGTCTGTCTCTGCGAGTACACCTCGCACGGCCACTGCGGCTTCGTCCGCGACGGCGAGGTCGACAACGACCTGACGCTCGAGCTGCTGGCGAAAACGGCGATAACCCACGCCGATGCCGGCGCCGACGCGGTTGCGCCGAGCGACATGATGGACGGCCGGGTCGGCACGATCCGCCACCAGCTCGACGAGGAGGGCCATGCCGGGGTGCCGATCGTCGCCTACAGCGCCAAGTACGCGTCGGCCTTCTACGGCCCCTTCCGCGATGCCGCCGAGTCGACCCCCGCGTTCGGCGACCGGCGCGGCTACCAGCTCGACCCGGCCAATGCCGCAGAGGCGGTGCGGGAGGCGCAGCTCGACCTCGAGGAGGGCGCCGACATGCTGATGGTCAAGCCGGCGCTTCCCTACCTCGACGTCGTCCGCCGCGTCAAGCAGGAGACCGGGGCGCCGCTCGCCGCCTACCACGTCTCGGGCGAGTACTCGATGCTGAAGGCGGCCGCCGCCAACGGTTGGATCGACGAGCCGGCCGCGGTGCTGGAGACGCTGACCGCGATCCGCCGCGCCGGCGCCGACGCGATCGTCACCTACTACGCGAAGGAGGCCGCCGCGTGGCTCCGGTAAAGGTCCCGCAATCGAAGGCCCGCGCCCGCAAGGACGGGGCGGCGATCCCCCTGGACGAGGCCGACAAGCGGCTGATGAACCTCTTGCAGTCGAGCTTCCCGCTCCACCCCGAGCCGTTCGCGACGCTCACCGCCGAGGCCGATCTGGAGCTGGACGAGATCCTCGCCCGCACGCAGCGGCTGCTCGATGAGCGGATCGTGCGCGAGATCACCCCGATCTTCGACACCCGGGCGCTCGGCTACGAGTCGATGCTGGTCGCCGCCAAGGTCGACGGCGAGCATCCGCAGCGCGCCGCGGCGGCGGTCAACGCCCACCCCGGCGTCTCCCACAACTACCTCCGCACCCACGACTTCAACCTCTGGTTCACGATCGCCGTCCCGCCCGATTCCGAGCTGGGCATGGAGGGGACCCTGGCGGCGCTGCGCGAGGAGACCGGCGCCGAGTCGATGCGCCAGCTCCCCACCCTGACCCTGTTCAAGATCAACATGAACCTGGAGATGGAGAAGGGCACCGAGGCGCTGGCCGCGGCGGTCGAGGCGGCGCCGCCGCGCGCGCTGGAGCGCCAGCCCTACGACTCCGACGACGTGGCGACGATCCGCGCCCTGCAGGGGCCGATGGCGGCGGTCGAGCGCCCCTACGACGAGGCGGCGGCCGAGCTTGGAATCCCGACCGAGACGCTGCTCGAGCGGCTGCGCGGCATGGTCGACCGCAAGCTTCTGCGCCGCGTCGCGGCGATCCTCTACCACCGCCGCGCCGGCTTTTCTGCAAACGGGATGGGGGTCTGGAAGGTGCCGGAGGGGGAGATCCTGGAGACCGGCCGGCGGATGGCCTCCTTCCGCGGCATCTCCCACTGCTACCAGCGACCCACCTACGAGGACTGGCCCTACAGCATCTTCACCATGGCTCACGGCCGCTCGAAGGAGGAGTGCGACGCGATCCTCGACTCGATCGCCGCCGAGTGCGGGATCGGCGCAGACGACCGCGCGACCCTCTACTCCTCGACCGAGTACAAGAAGATCCGCCTCCAGTACTTCACCGACGACTACGCCCGGTGGGAAACTGACCACTCGTAGCTCCGAGCTGTACGAGCGCGCGTGCCGCGTGCTGCCCGGCGGGGTCAACTCGCCGGTGCGGGCGATGCGGCGAATCGGGCGCGAGCCGGTCTTCGTCGAGCGCGGCGAGGGCTGCGAGCTGGTCGACGTGGACGGCAACCGCTACGTCGACTGGGTCTGCTCCTGGGGCCCGCTGGTCCTCGGCCACGCCCACCCGGAGGTGGTCGAGGCGGTCGCCGCCGCCGCCGCGCGCGGCACCAGCTACGGCGCGGCGACCGAGGCCGAGGTCGAACTGGCCGAGCAGGTCGCCGCCCGCGTCTCCTCGGTCGAGATGCTGCGGATGACCAGCTCGGGCACCGAGGCGGCGATGGCCGCAGTCCGCCTCGCCCGGGCGGTCAGCGGCCGCGAGGCGGTGGTCAAGTTCGCCGGGGCCTACCACGGCCACTCCGACGGCCTGCTGGCCGACGCAGGCTCCGGCCTGGCGACGCTGGCGATCCCCGCCAGCCCGGGTGTCACCGCCGCCCAGGCCGCGGGCACGGTCGTCGTGCCCTGGAACGATCGCGCCGCGGTCTCCCGCGCTCTCGACGAGCACCCGGTCGCAGCCCTGCTGGCTGAGCCGATCGCCGCCAACATGGGAGTCGTCCCGCCCGAGGACGGCTTCCTCGAGTTCCTGCGCGACGCGACTCGCGAGGCCGGCGCGCTGCTCGTCTTCGATGAGGTGATCACCGGCTTCCGGGTCGCGGCGGGCGGCGCCCAGCAGCTCTACGGAGTTGAGCCCGACCTGACGGTGTTCGGCAAGGTGATCGGCGGCGGGCTGCCAGCCGCCTGCTTCGGCGGACCGGCGGAGGCGATGGAGCGGGTCGCGCCGGCCGGCGACGTCTACCAGGCCGGCACCCTCTCCGGCAACCCGCTGGCGATGGCCGCCGGCCTGGCGACGCTGCGCCGGCTCGACGCCGCCGCCTACGAGCGGTTGGTGGCGCTGACCGACCGCCTCGCGGCCGGGTTCGCCGAGCTGGCGGCCGATCGCCCCCTGCGGGTCGCCTCCGCCCCCGGACTCCTCACCCTCTTCTTCTCCGCCGAGCCGATCGCCGACTTCGCCGCGGCGTCGGCCTGCGACGTCGACGCCCACGCCCGCTTCTGCCGCGCGATGCTCGAGCGCGGCATCTACCCGCCGCCGTCGCAGTTCGAGGCCTGGTTCGTTTCGCTTGCCCACGACGAGGCGGCGATCGACCGCACCCTGGAGGCGGCGAGCGAGGCGCTCGAGGAGGCGACGCTGTGAACGAACCCGGCGCAGCCCTGGCGCTGCTTGCCGCGCAGCTGCGCGAGGAGGGCACGCCGATCTCACCTCACGTGATCGAGCCGCGCGAGGAGCCGGTCTTCGGCCCGCTCGTGGCCGCCGGGCCCCGCGCCGCAGCGGCGCCGGCCGAGTACGCGCTCGTGGTCGAGTCGGTCCGCGAGGGCTACCTGCTCCACTACGGGGAGCCGCGTTTGCTGGCCGGCCAGGACGCCGACCTGTCCCTGCTCGCCGGCGACTACCTCTACGCGCTCGGCATCGAACGTCTCAGCGCCCTCGGCGACGCGGAGGCGGTCCGCGTCCTCGCCGACCTGATCAGCGACTGCGCGCGGCTTCACACTGAAGAACGAGAGGCCGGGGTCCCGGCCCTGTGGCGGGACGCGATCGCCGCGATCGGCGGCTGACGGCTACCGCACCTTGCAGTCGCGGATCAGCGTCGAGCGGACCCGCCGTCCTCCCGCGAACCCGAAGTTGGCGCTAGCGAACGGGTACACGGCGCCTGGGAAACCGGCTGGCGCGGGGCAGGCGGCACTGACATAGCTGCGGCGCTGACCCTCGTAGGTGTAGGTGCGGCGCAGCCGCATGCTGAAGTACGTCACGTAGGCCCACTTCCAGGCCGACTTGGGCAGCGTCGTCTTGATCACGGTCCCGAACGGGTCCGTCCCCTTCAGGACCTTGAAGGCGAGGAGGAGGGAGGAGGGCGGGCGGCGCCCGTAGATCTGCGCGAAGAATCGGCGGTGCCCGCCCGATCGCCGCGCATTGAAGACGAGCAGAGGGGCATCGAGGGTGAAGGGCCGCTGGTTGGAGAGGCGCACCCGCACCCGCACCCGGCCGCTGCCGATGATCGCCCCGCCGCACACCCTGCGGGCGGCCACCATGGTCGCCGGCTGGATCCTGCGAAACCGGCAGGTCGGCAGGCCGCGGTCGAACAGCTTCCCGTCGCGGTTGATCGCGATCGAGATCTGCCGCAGCTGCGGGGGCGGATCGGCACCGTCGGAGGTGCTGAGAGTGGTGGCGACGCTGACCGCCACCGGCGCAGGTCTGCTGCGCGGCAGCGCGTGGGGGGAGATGCCCCCATCGAAGGCGACGATCAGGTTCCCCTTCTGCTGCACCTCGCCCCGCGCGCCGGCGGCCACGCCGAGCGCGACCAGCAGCGCCGCCGCGATCGGTCCGGCGGACCTCATGCTAGAGGAACCTCGAGGATTCGATCCTGCACTGGTGGAAGCCGAAGCCGACCACGGTGTTGTTAGCACGGCTGTTGGTGCTGTTCAGTTCCACCGCTTCGTGCTGAGCCTTGCCCTTCTTCCCTGCCTTCAGATACTTGCCGATCTTGCGCAGGTAGCTCTGCTCGCGCTTCAGATAGCCGATCCACTTCGTCAGCTTCGCCTTGTCGGCCGGCGGTTGGGGAACCCTGACGATCTGGCCGATCGTCCTGCCCAGCGCCGCGGAGGCGCGAATGAAACGCTTGCCTGCAGGCACGAGCCCGCCGCTCTTCACCTGGCCTTTGACGCCCTTGAGGATGCGCGAGCTGGCCTGCGAGTTGGTCTTGCAGATCGGCTCGACCGCAGCGGCGTATTCGTCGCGGGTCGGCGCGGCGACGATTGCCACTGCGACGGGCACAGAGATCAGCAGCACGACGACCGCGGCGAGTCCCAGCAGGGACAGCGACGGTTTCCTCAAAGAGCTTCCCACCTGAATCGATCCTCCTGTTTGTTCCGGAGGCCGGCCGGCGCGCAGCGCACGTCGGCACCCCTCCCGTCAAAGCCGCATACGAAAAATACACCGGCTTCTACGATCCTTCATCTCCTAACCGGTGCGGGAGCTGTGAATATCGATTTGCGGCAGGATCCGGCGCAGCGGCGCCGGCAGCCACCAGACCCGATCGCCGAGCAGCAGCATCAGCGCCGGCAGCAGCACGATCCTCACCACCGTGGCGTCGAGCACCACGGCCACGGTCAGCCCGACCCCGAGCTGGCTGACGGTGGCGATCTTGGCACCGGCGAAGGCGACGAAGACGACCGCCATGATCGCCGCGGCGCCGGTGATCACCCGCGCGGTCCGCCGCAGGCCGAAGCCGACCGCCTCCTCGTTGGGCGCGCCGTTCTCGTAGTGCTCGCGCATCCGCATCAGCAGGAACACGGCGTAATCGATCGAGAGCCCGAAGACGATCCCGAAGATCCCCGCCGCGCCGATCGCGTCGACGTAGCTGCGCCCGCCCAGCGGCCAGCCCTGCGGCACGTCGAAGAGCAGGGTGAGGACGCCGAATGCGACTGCAACCGTGACCAGGTTGAGGGCCACCGCGATCGCCGCCAGCGGCAGCGCCCGCAGGATGGCGACGAGGATCACGAAGGTGGCGAGCGTGATCACCGCGATCATGATCGGGATCCGCTCCGAGATCACGTTGGTGTAGTCGATCAGTTCCGCCGCGCTGCCGCTCACCCCGGTGGTCGTCCCGGTGACCGCGGCCAGGCGGCCGGCGTCGCGCTTCAGCCGCTCGTTCAGCGCCTCCGACCCCGGCGTGTTGAACGTATAACGGGGGATGACGACGAGCTGGGCCGCCTGGCCGCCGTGTTCGAGGTCGACGATCCGCCCGGCGCGTTTGCGGCTTTCGGGCGGTGCCCCTTGCAGCGCCGAGAGGACGAAGTAGCCGGAGTCGAAGATCCCGGGCGAGGAGCGGCGCAGGCGGTCGACCTTGCGCTCGAAGTCATCGGCGCTGACCGAAACCCTGACGCGGGCGCGGCGCAGGCCGCTCTGCAGGGGGCGCGAGCGCTCGAAGCCTTCGGCCAGCCTCTCTTCAAGCGAGCCGGCGCCCCCTTTCAGCTGCACGAGGCCGTCGACCAGTTCCGAAGTTCCGCTTTCCAGTCGCTGCAGACCGCCGGGCAGTGACTTCGCCGCGTCCGCCAGGCGCTTCGCCCCCCTGTGCAGCTCGGCGCCTCCGTTGGCCAGCTTCACCTGGCCGTCGTAGAGGCGGCTCGATCGGCGCCCGAGCCGCTGCGCTTCGTTGCGGGCGATCGACAGCGCTTCGACCAGCCGCTGCGCTTCGCGAGCATCGGCGGCCAGCGAGGGGTCGGCCGCCGCCAGGCGCTTCAAGTCGGTGCGCAGCTTCCGCGCTCGGGCGAGCGAGTTGCCGCGCAGGCTGGCAAGCAGGTCCGCCGATTCCCCCTTCACCGAGAAGGCGCCGAGCTGGGCTTGGCGCTGTCCTTCGGCGAGGCGGCCCGAGCCGCTGGCGAGGCGTTCGGTGGAGCCGACCGCCTGTTCCGCGCCGGAGGCGGCGCGGGCGAGGCCGCCTTCGATCTGCCTCGCCCCTTCCCCTGCCCGGCCCGAGCCGGTGGCGAGCAGGCCGGCGCCGAAGGCCGCCTTGGAGAGCCCGGCGCGCAGCCGGCCGACCCCGTTGGCGGCACCGCCGAGGTTGCGGCCCAGCTTCCTCAGCCTCTGGGGGTTCGCTTCGCCCCGGCCGGCCAGCAGGTTCTCGCCGCTCTTGCGCAGCGGCTCCACCCGGCGCTTCAGCTGGGCCGGGCCGATCACCGCCTGCACCCCCGGGTCCCGTGCGATCCGCTTCTGCCAGCGGGTCAGCGCGGCGAGCCGGTAGGGGTTGGTGATCGGCCCCCTGCCGGTGACGGCGACCAGCACGAAGGGCGCTTCGAAGCCCGGGCCGACCGCGTCGGAGATCAGTTCGGCTTCCTGGCGGGCGGGGTCGGAAGGGGGGAGCTGTTCGACGCTCGGCGGCCCGGTCTTCAGGCCGAGCGCCGGCACGGCCAGCGCCAGCACGAGCAGACCGATCAGCAAGACGGCGAGGCGCGGCCGGCTCAGCGCCCCAGCGACCAGCGCCATCACGCCGGCGCCGTCGCGGCTGGGCCCGATCCGCCAGCGGTCGACGTTGGGTCCGATCAGGACGAGCAGCGCCGGTCCGACCAGGGCGGCGACGAGAACGCTTATCGCGGTGACGACGATCGCGGTCCCGGCCAGCGAGACGAGCAGGGTTCCGGGCATCACGAACAGCGTCACCAGCATCGCCAGGAACAGGGTCGAGCCGGCGAAGGCGGTGGTCCGACCGGCGGTGCGACGGGTCAGCCGCGCCGCCTCCAGCGGGGTCGCCCCGCCCGCCAGCTCCTCGCGGAAGCGCGAGACCATCAGCAGGGCGTAGTCGACCCCCAGCGCCAGGCCCATCATCGAGGCGACGGTCAGCGCGAAGCCGTCGATCGCGACCCAGCCGGAGGCGATCGCCAGCACGCCGCGCGAGGAGATCACGGTCACCGCCCCGAAGGCGAGCGGAATCGCCGCGGCGATCGGCGAGCGGAAGACAAGCAGCAGGACCACCAGCAGGAAGGGGATCGCGATCAGCTCGGCGACCTCGGTCGAGTGGACGGACTCGTCCTCGATCGCCCGCGAGAGGCTGGCGAATCCGGTCTCGGCAGCGCTGACCGGCGGCGATACGCGCTCTTCCAGCGTTCGGTCCAGGTAGGGGACGGTGTCGCGGACCGCGGTCTCGGCGTCGACGTGGAAGTCGACCAGGATCAGCGCCTTCCGCGGGCCGGGGCGCAGACGGGCGACGCTGCCCCTGTCCCAGGGCGAGATCGTCGAGACGGAGGGATCTGATCGCAGCGCCCGGATCAGCGCCGGGCCCTGCCTGTCGAGCGCGGCCGGCGGGCCCTGGAGGAGGATTGCGAAGGGCGCCCTGTTGCCGAAGTAGCGGTGCAGCAGGGAGTCGGCCCGCCCCGATTCGGTGCCCGGCACGCTGAGCGAGGTCGGTCGCAGCTTATCCTCGACGCCGCGTCCCAGCACCCCGAGCGCGACGATCGCGACGATCGCGACGACCAACAGCCTCCCCGGATGACGGAGCGTCACCCGAGCAAAGCTAACGGACGCCCAAGGCAATAAACTCTCCCGCCCGTTGCACCTGGCGACCATTGGCTGACCAAGCGGACAAGCAAGACCGGGCCGAGCTGAGTCCCGG
Source organism: uncultured Solirubrobacterales bacterium (assembly GCA_963730315.1). Taxonomy (GTDB): domain Bacteria; phylum Actinomycetota; class Thermoleophilia; order Solirubrobacterales; family 70-9; genus VRUE01. The sequence continues at coordinate 159,689 of CAVSRD010000007.1, forward strand.
CGAGCGGGCGAAGCCCGACCCTCCCGGCTACTTCGAGGGCGAGTCGATGACCCGCCGTCGCGCCTTCACGATCGCCGTCCAGGGATTGGGCGGGGTGGCCGGCGCAGCGATCGTCCTGCCCGCGGTCGGCTTCGCCGTGGCGCCGATCTTCCACCGCGGCAAGGAACGCTGGGAGGCGGTCGGGGCGCTCGACGACTTCGTGGTGGACACCTACCGCCAGGTCGTCTTCACCGAAACCGAGGGGATCGGCGACGCCGGCAAGACGACCGCCTACGTGCGCAAAGGCGCCAAGCAGCTGGGCGAGAACCCGAAGGAGTTCATCGCGGTCTCCAACCGCTGCGCCCACCTCGGCTGCCCGGTGCGCTTCGTCGAGGCGGCCGGCAACTTCATCTGCCCCTGCCACGGCGGCGTTTACGACTTCGAGGGCAAGCGGATCGGCGGCCCGCCGGTGCGCCCGCTCGACCACTTCCAGACCCGGACCCGCAACGGCCAGGTCGAGGTCGGTCCCCGCTACAGCGTCACCAACCAGCTCGAACCGGTGCGGGCCCGCGACCCCGGCCAGTTCACCGGCGGCGTTTGGGAATACCTCTACCCGCCGCGTCCCGACACCTTCCCACCCCCGAGCGGTTGAGGGGCTGACCGACTATGAAGCTTGACTCGCTGATTCCCGCCCCGCTCCGCAAGCCGGCCAAGCCGGGTCAGGGCAACGGCGCCAAGGGGCCCGCTCCGGCCGACCTGAAGACCGCGCCGCCGCAGCGTCCCTCCGACGCGCAGCGCCTCGGCGGGCGAGCCAAGGACGCCCCGGCCGACGTCCTCGCCTGGGTCGACCAGCGCACTGCCGCTTCCGGCTTCCTCACCGGGATGCTCTTCCGCAAGGTGCCGAAGGGGACCAACTGGTTCTACACGCTCGGCTCAGCGACGCTCTTCGCCTTCATCGTGCAGGCGGTGACCGGCGTCTTCCTGGCGATGTTCTACACGCCCTCGACGACCCAGGCCTACGCCTCGATCTCTCACATCAACAACGACGTCTTCCTCGGGCAGTTCGTGCACGGGATGCACAAATGGGGGTCGAGCGTGATGGTGATCCTCGTCTTCTTGCACATGGGCCGCACCTTCTTCTTCGGCGCCTACAAGTACCCGCGCGAGCTGAACTGGGTGATCGGCGTCGTGCTGCTGATCCTGACGATGACCATGGCCTTCACTGGCTACCTGCTGCCCTTCGACCAGCGCTCCTTCTGGGCCTCGGTGGTCGGCATCAACATCAACGGCACCGGCCCGATCCTCGGCCCCTACCTGAGCGACTTCCTGCGCGCCGGCCCGGAGCTGGGCGCGACCACGCTGGCGCGCTTCTACTCGATCCACATGCTGCTCGTCCCCGGCGCGATCATCGCCCTGATCGGCGCCCACCTGTACCTGGTCGTCAAGCTCGGCACCACGGCCCCCCCGTGGCTGCACGCCGAGAAGCCCAAGGTTGCCGTCCCGGCCTCCCCGCTCGAGGCCGGGGCTAATGGAGAGGACGGGGGTCGTCCGTGAAGCCGGCCGACAAGCAGGCCTACCTCGAGGAGTACGAGCTGCTGAAGAAGAAGGGAAAGCCCTTCTTCCCCTACGCGGTGCTGAAGGACACGGCGATGGCACTGCTCGTCGTCGCGGTGATCATCGCGATGTCGATCATCTTCGGCGCCGAGCAGGGCCCCAAGGCCGACCCGACCACGACCACCTACGTGCCGCGGCCCGAGTGGTACTTCTTCTTCCTCTTCGAGCTGCTGCGGGTGATCAAACCGCCGGAGCTGGTCCCGATCGCGACGATCGGCATCCCGACGATCTGCATGGTGCTGCTCCTGCTGCTGCCGTTCTACGACCGCAGCCCGGAGCGCAACCCGGCGAGGCGACCGATCGCGACGACCGCCGGCGTGCTGACGATCGCGGCGATCGCCTACCTGACCTATCTCGGCGCCACGGCCGCGTCGCCGACCGAGATCGACCTCAAGGTGGCGCCCCGGTACGAAGCGGGCAAGGAGGTCGTCGCCGGCTCCGGCTGTCTCGCCTGCCACAAGCTGGGCGAGAACGGCAACAACGGGCCCGGGCCCGAGCTGACGCACATCGCGGCGCAGGTGCCGCGCGCCGCGATCGTCCGCTCGGTCGAAATCGGCCCGGGCATCATGCCGTCCTTCCGCGACCTGCCGCCGAAAAAGCTCAACGAGCTGGCGGACTTCCTCTCGTCGCTCGACTGAGAGGCGCCCGCGGCGCCTCTCGCTAGTTTTTGAGGTGACATGAGCACGATTGACGCAAACCGCACGTCGGCCGATTTCGCCGCGCAAATCAACCGCATGTTCGATCGGGTGGCGGCTCGCTACGACCTGTTGAACACGCTGATGACGGCGGGGCTTCACCACAACTGGCGGAGGCGGGCGGCAGACCGGGCCGAGCTGGAAAGCGGGGACTCGGCGCTCGATGTCTGCTGCGGGACCGGTGACCTGACGCTCGAGCTGGCCGGCCGAGTGTCGCCCGGCGGCCGCGTGGTCGGGTGCGATTTTTCGGAGCCGATGCTCGACCTGGCCCGGGAGAAGGCCGTGCGCGCGGGAACCGCAAGTGCCCGTTTCGAGTGGGCCGACGCGCTTCGCCTGCCCTACGGCGACGAGCGCTTCGACGCGGTGACCGTCGGCTTCGGCGTCCGCAACCTCTCCGACCTGGATGAGGGGCTGCGTGAGATGCGCCGCGTCCTGCGCCCCGGCGGCCGCCTGGTCGTCCTCGAGATCACCCGGCCGAGCCGCCCGCCGCTCTCGACCTTCTACTGGCTCTGGTTCGACCGGGCGGTGCCCCTGCTGGGCGCGCTGGCCGGCGACCCCGACGCCTACAGTTACCTGCCCGAGTCGGTGCGCAGCTTCCCCAGCCCGCCCGGCCTGGCCGAGAAGATGGACGCGGCCGGGCTTGAGCGGATCCGCTGGACGGTGCTCGCCGGAGGGATCATCGCGATCCACAGCGCCGCCGCCCCCACGTGACCAGGCACTCGGCAGTCCCACCCCCGGTCACCGCGGTGCTGGACGCCTCGAGTCGCTGGCTGCCGGCGCAGCTCGGCCGGGTCGAGGAGGTGCTCCGCGAGCAGAGCGGCGGTCACGGCGAGACGCTCGCCGTTGACGCCGGGGCGACGCTCGAGGCAGGGGGCAAGCGGCTCCGGCCGATGCTGGTGCTGCTCTGCGCGGGCGAGGGGGGCGGCGAGGCCGCGGCGCGGGCGGCTGCGGCGATCGAGCTGGTGCACATGGCGACCCTCGTCCACGACGACGTGCTCGACGCTGCGCCGCTGCGCCGCGGCCGCCCGACCGTCGCCGCCACCTCCGGCCGTACCCGCGCCACGGCGACGGGCGACCTGCTCTTCTCGCGCGCCTTCGCGCTGCTCGCCACGCCGCGCGAGCTGCGGGCGATCGAGCTGCTCTCGGCCGCTTCGGTGGCGCTTGCCCGGGGCGAGCTGGCGCAGCGCCGCGACGCCTACGACACGGAGGTCTCCGAGCAGCGCTACCTCGAGCGCTGCCGCCTCAAGACGGCGGCCCTGTTCGAGTGCGCCTGCCTGCTGGGGCGCGACGAGCCGGCGCTGGGCGAGTTCGGCGCCGCGGTCGGGCTCGCCTTCCAACTGCTCGACGATGTCCTCGACGTCGCCGGGCCGCCGGAGCGGACCGGAAAGGCGCGCGGCACCGACCTGCTCGACGGCACCGTCACCCTTCCGCTGGTCCTCGCCGCGGAGTCGGACCCGGGGATCCTTGCCACCGACCTCCGCGAGCTCGACGCCGCGGCCGCCGAGGCGCTCTGCGAGCGGATCGCCGCGACCGGGGCGCTGGGGCGGGTCCGGGCGCGCGCCCTGGAGATGGTCGCCGCCGCGAAGCGGCGGCTCGGCTCCGCCGGCCTGGAGCCGGAACTGCGCCGCCTCCTGGATCTGGTTGCAGACGGAGTCGTTCAGCGCTACAGCTAACCGGATCTGCCGTAGTACATGGGCGGAATTATTTGAAGTCGTCCGCGGTGATCAGGTCCGCGCCGAGCGCGGTCGAGAACGCCTCGGCGAGCTGTCTCATGCTCTCCCGCTCCAGCTCCTCCAGCCCGCTGGCGAGGGCCTCGGTGCCGTCGTCCAGCCACTCGTCGTAAGCGTCTATCTCGCGCTCTCCGTGGACGCCGTCGGCGCGCCACTCGCACTCCGGGCAACGCCGCCAGAGGCGCCAGTGCCCGCGGCTCGCGGTCTGCTCCCAGCGGGTTGGCTGGACCAGCGTCGACTCGCACTCCGGGCAGATGTGGAGCCCCCCTTCAGCCGTGTCCTGCTTCGTCCCTGTGCGTCTCGCGTCGCTCATTCCTTATCCATCGAACACGCGTGGCCGCGCTTTAGCCCGCACCATTCAGCGTGATTCCGGAAAAACCCCATTACCGGGTAAGGGCGGCCTAGTTCCGAACCGAGACGGCCGGCGCCCCACGCCCGTTACTATGGGCCGATGCTTGGAAACATCGGCCCTCTCGAGATAGTCGTCGTTCTGATCATCGCCCTGGTGGTGTTCGGCCCCAAGCGGCTGCCGGAGCTGGGGCGCTCGCTGGGTAAGGGCATCCGCGAGTTCCGCGGCTCGCTCAGCGGCGAGAACGATGACGATGAGCGGCCTGAGCAACCGGCGGAGATCGAGGCCGGCAAGGGCGAGCAGGCTGCCGCAACGAAGGAGACGGCCGCCCAGGAGCGGCCTTAGGCCGCACCGCGATGGCCCGCCGCGTCAGGCCGGTCTCCCATGAGGACCGCCTCACCCTGGTAGAGCACCTCGACGAGCTGCGCAACCGGCTGATCGTCGCCGCGGCCGCCTTCGGCGTCGCCCTGGCGCTCTGCTTCTGGCAGAACCACCTGCTGCTGGAAATCGCCTCCCGCCCGCTCCCCAGCGGCCACAAGCAGCTGCTCACCTTCGGCGTCACCGAGCCCTTCACGACCACCCTGACCGTCGCCGCCTACGGGGCGATCGTCCTCTCCCTGCCGGTCGTCCTCTACCAGCTCTACGCCTACGTGCTGCCGGCCTTCAGCGGCGCCGAGCGGCGGGTCGCCCTGCCGATCATGCTGCTCGCCCCGCTGCTCTTCGCGGTCGGCGTCGTCTTCGCCTACTTCGTCGTGATGCCGGCCGCGGTCAAGTTCCTGCTCAACTTCAACGACAGCCAGTTCAACGTCCAGGTCCGCGCCCGCGACTACTACAGCTTCTTCTCGACCACGATGCTGGCCGGCGGCATCGTCTTCCAGCTGCCGCTGGCGATCCTCGCCGTGACCAGGCTGGGAATCGTCAGCGTCGAGCGGCTGCGCGCCAGCCGTCGCTACGCCTACCTGGGGATCGCGATCGTCGCCGCGGCGCTGCCCGGAGTCGACCCGATCTCGATGCTGATAGAGATGGTCCCGCTGCTTGCTCTGTACGAGTTGAGTATCTTGCTTGCACGCGCCTTCGGCAAGCCGGGGGCGGCGGGTGGCCTGGCGAGACCCTCGACGCAGGAGAGATGACGGACTGATGGCTTCGGGCGGCGAACGACGAATGCTATTCGACACGCGGGGACGGCGCAAACACGTGATCCGCGTCGTCTACGCGATCCTCGCGATCCTCATGGGGGCGAGCCTCTTCCTCGTCGTCGGCCCGGTCAACATCGGCTCCCTGCTCGGCAACCAGAGCTCGAGCAGCAGCGCCGCCCAGGTGTTCGACGAACAGGCCGAACGGATCGAACGCAGGCTCGCCAAGAACCCGACCGACGAAGCGCTGCTGCTCGCCCTTACCCGCGCCCGGATCAACGGCGGCAACGCGCAGATCGAAGTCAAAGAAGGGACCGAAACGCAGACCGTGCCGGTAGCTGCCCGCGACGACTTCGAAGCCGGCCTGCAGGCCTGGAACCGCTACCTGAAGCAGGCCGGCGACGAACCGAACCCCACGGTCGCCCAACTCGTTGGCACGAGCTTCATCCGGCTGGCGGAAAGCAGCTCCAGCCTGCGCGAAGCCGAAGCCTACGTCGCAACCGCCACCGCAGCGCAGAAGATCGCCGCCGAACAGCGGCCCAGCCTGGGCTCGCTCAGCACGCTGGCGATCTACCAGTACTTCAACGGCGAATTCGCCGCCGGCGACGAGACGGCCAAGCGGGCGGCGGCGAAGTCCCCCTCCAAGGCGGAAGCCAAGACCGTCGAAAACCAGCTCGCCGAATACCGCAAACGCGGCAAGCAGCTCGCGAAGCAGGAGAAGCAGCTGGCCAAGGTCGAAAAGGAAACCAGCAAGGAAAGGCTGACGAACCCGTTCGGCGGCCTCGGGGGCAGCGCCGGCGCGGCGGGCGAATAGGCGCTAGCCGATTGGCCGGTCGGCGCCTACTTCGTTTCGGCCGGGACCCGCACCCTCTCGATCCATTCGGGCGGAGGGGGTGGATCGTTGCTGTTCAGCCAGTTGTAGAACTCGTTGTTCTGGTCCCCCCGCTGGGTGTAGAAGTAGCTGCCCCTGACCCGCAGGGCGCTTCCGGGGGCCGCGGACTGGACCACGTCGCAGACGTCCCCGACCGTCTTTACGGGCGTTCCGTTGATCTTCTTGATCAGATCCCCGAAATGGATGTGCGCCTTGGTGACCGGCGATCCCGGGGTCACGGCCGTGACGAACAGCTGTTCGTCGAGGCCGGAGAATTCCAGCAGCTGATCCATTTCCCGCTGGCTGAACTTCCTGCTGTACTCCTGCACGTTGACGTACGACACCGGTGCCAGAACCCAGCCGAGGTCCGCGGAGCTGTTCCCGGCACGGAGGTCCGGCAGCAGGTCCTGCACGTGGTCGATCGCGATCGCGTAGCTCTGGTTCTGGACTTCGCCGCTCGCCCCTCGGTAGCCGAGCGTGTTGATCCCGACCAGTTCGCCGTACTGGTTCACTAGCGGGCCGCCAGAGTTGCCGGGGTTGATCGTCGCCTGGTGCTGGATCAGCGACGGGTATTCCGGAAGCGACGGATCGATCGACGTCGAGACGTCCACGGCGGAGACGTTGCCGGTTGTGGAGACGAGCGACTGTTCGCTCGCCGACGCGAGGTTTTCCGGATAGCCGAGGGCAGTGACCGGTTCGCCCGGCTTCACGGCGTCGCTTTCGGCGAGTGGCATCGCGGTGACCTCTTCGGGCACGGAGCTGAGTTCGACGACCGCGAGGTCGTCGCAGGGGGCGGTGGCGATAACCCGGGCCGGAACTTCGCTGCCCCCGGCGACCTTCGCCTTCAGCGAGCTGACGCCGGTGATGACGTGGGCGTTGGTCAGCACGAAACCCTTTTCGGCGTCGAAGACGACTCCCGTCCCGATCACTTCCCCGGTCCCCTGCTTGCCCTGCAGGTGGACCACCGAGGGTTCTGACTGTTCGGTGATTTCCTGTGGGTCGAGCGCCTCCTTGCCGCCGCCGCACGCGGACAGCATCCCGGCGAGCGCGAAGAGCGCGAGCACGGCGATGAAGCGGACGAGTCCCATCAAGCCAGCCGCATCGTATTCACGGCGGCTAGCGCAGCACAAGCTCAGTATTAAGTAGGCAGTCTCAGCAGGGGAGCGGTTGGCTCGCCCAACCGTCGGTTAAGAGTTCCGTTGCCGCCGTCATGCCGCGTGTTGCCTCGTCCGCGAAACGGCGTGGTTTGCAGGCAAGTCACTGCATCGCCTCGATCCGCCGTGATGGCGGCTGATGGGGCGTCCTGCCTCGTTCGTTTGCAACGGGTTTGCGCTTACGGTGGCTGTTACGCCGGGGTCCTCGACGCGGTCAGGGCTGCAGAGGCTTCGCCCGGGACGAAACACGGGGCGAGCTGCCGCAACGATGGCGGTGGCCAGAGCAGAGGCCGAGGCGCGGCGGGGCCGACGCCTTCGCTGCGTCCGCATTGGACGAGCTATTGAAGTCATGGTGCGTGATGAATACGGCGACCATTGCGCCGCCAACGCGATCGCCATGGCCGCGCTGACAAGACCTATCCGAAACCCCACCTAACCCAGCGCTTTCGTTCGACGGACGCGCGGACGCCTCATATGCGCAGCGCGATCCCAGCGATCGCCAGTGCCGGCACTGCGACGGAGAGTGCCCGCAGCGCACCGTCGAGCGGCGCCGACAGGCTTGCTGCGTCGAGGCGCCGGGCGGCGCCGTCGGCAAGCCGCTGCTCTCCGCTGACGACGACGGTGCGGCGTCGAAGCTCCCGTACGGGCGTCGATAGCCGGCGTTGAGCAGCGCTGAGCCAGAAGCACGCGAGCGTCGCCGCGACTGCGGCGATTGCCTCCCGTGCCGAGGACAGGGCCAGAGCGTTCGACCACCAGCCGGTCAGCGCCGGGAAGGCGCCCCAGGCCGCGGCGAACCAGAAGTCGGTGTGGAAACGGCCGCCGAACAGCTCCAGGTTGTAGGCGGGGACTAGGAAGACCCCGATCGCGACCAGCGGCACCAGCGTCGCCGAAACGACGAAGACCCCGGCGACCCCGATTGCCAGGGCCCCACCGAGGCCGGACGCGGCCAGGATCAGCAGCGCTCGACGCGAGAGCAGCGTGCCGAGCGGGTGCCCGTGCAGCTCGTCGAGGGAGTGGGCGCCGATCCCAACCGCGAGGAAGAACGCGGCAATCGCGGCGCCGAGGCGGCCGGCGTGGAGCTGCGGAGCCGCAGCAGCGCCAATCGCCACATAGCTGACATGCCAGAGCGTGTAGGGCGGATGCAAGAGGGTGACGAAATCGCGCCAGCCGCCCGGGCGGAGCGCGTAGAAGGCGGGGCGCCGTTTGGCCTCAGCCGCCAACCGTGCCCCAGATGACGACACCGCCGCCGAGGCTCATGCGCCGGACGGTGAGCCGTGCGACGCCAGCCTCCCGCCACATCTCAAGCTGGCGCCGCAGCGGATACCTCCGGTAGAAGTCCTCGATGCTCGGGCCGAGGAAGCGGCCCACCTCGTACCACTGCCGGGAGGCGAGCCGCCCCAGGGCCGGAAGCCCCAGCCGGGTGTAGAGCCGCCACAACCAGAAAGAGATGCCCGCCGGAACGCCGAACTCCAGGCAGGCCATCCGGCCGCCGGGTTTGACCACCCGCGCCAGCTCGCGCAGCGTGGCCGCCGGGTCGTCGACGTAGCGAAGCAGATAGGTGAAGGTCAAATGGTCGAACCCGGCGTCGGCGAATGGCAGCGCCTCCGCTTCGCCCTCGACCAGTTCGACCTGCGCGGCCAGCGCGGGGTCGGAGGCGAACTTGACCCGAGCCCGGCTCAGCATCGGGGCGCTTTGGTCCAGCCCGACAACATGGCAGCGGTAGCGCTCAACCAGCGCCCGGGCGATCAGGCCGGTCCCGGTGGCGACGTCCAGCACCCGATCTTGGGGTGAGGCGTCAAGCGCCGCTACCATTGCTCGCCGCCAGCGGGGGTCTTGAAGGAAGCTCAGCGCCGCGCCCAGCTCGTCGTAGCGATCCGGCAGCCCTTCGAACAGCTCGAACGCATGCTGCTTGCGCGGAGACCGGATCGAGGTCACGGCTGCAAGCGTCTCAGATTGCGGAAGCCGGGCCGGGTGCACCTCCCTCGGGTCTAATGAGAGGGCCCGTCACGCGAAGGGAGACTGGCTAATGGCAAACACCGACCGAGTAATCGTTGGCTGCATGGAGTGGCGAGGAGGATCCGAATCGGGTTGTGCCGCTTCGACCCCGAAGCCGGGCAGCCACTCGACGCGGCCAGTGATTTTCTGGGCTGGCGTTCGCCGAGTCCGCCCCGATCACGCCTTCCTCGGTTCGACTACCGGCCTCCACCTGGCGAGAGGCGGACGAGCAGCCTGCGGCCCTCAGTCGCGCTCGAGAAGGTGCAGCTAAAAGGAGTCGAGGTCGACTCCGCCGCGCTGCATGGCGCCTTTCAGCTCCTCGTTCGAGAAAAAGGCCCTGGCGGCCTCGGGGTTCTGGAAATCGTGAGTGACGGCGACCAGGTTGTCGCTATTGGTCGGCTTGAGCACCTGGGCGTCGATGACGCCGCCCTGGTCGCGCAGCTCGTCAACCGAGTCGTAGGCCCTGCGCCAGGCGTCGTAGTCGTCGACGCGATGCAGGACGAGAGCCGTGGTAGCCATGCGGGACCTCCTTTGTTGGTGATGGTGACTCTGCAAGCTCTTTGCTTCCGAAAGCGCAACAGCCGGTTTGCCTAGTCGTGGTTGCGGTAAAGGTGCGCGAAACGTGGGTTCGGCTCGCCCATCACGTCGCCGTTTATCCACAGCCGCCCACGATGCGATTTGCCCCAAGTCGTGCCTTCGTGGACACCGGTGACTACTCGACCGATGCGACCGATTCGGGCCTCGGCGACAAATGCCCTCAGACTCCGCTCATATGACCTGTTCTTGCTCATGGACCGCGACACTAACCCGGCTTTCTTCAGCCGGAGTAAACGCCTACGCAGACTTCCCTCACGTCTACCTATTTGCCCGGAAACTGGGGGAGAACAGCTGCGATTGTGCTTAAGCACAGTGGCAATCTTGTTGCTGCCCTTGGCCGCGGTATCGGCATGAGTCTCGTCCGCAATCAGCGTCATCGTGAATTTGTTGCCCCGGGCCGGGAAGTAGACGGAGTTGGAGGCAAAGCCATGATGTTCCCGGGGTGTCCGTATGCCTTGCCGATGTCGTACTTGAAGTAGCCCATGCCGAGCCCGTAGCCCTTACCGCCAGCTGCCCAGATGATTGGCCAGGAGTTCGTGTACGGCTCAGATACCGGCAGCCACTCTCCAACCCGCGAAGGGCACTTGGGGGCGCCACCGCCAGTGCCTGAGCTCGATGCGATCCCGGCGCCGGCAAATCCGGCGTCGGACATTGACGCGCCCCTGCACCATAGGTAGAAGCCCGTCATGCTCGGGTCCCTCTTCGGGTCGCCGTAGAGATAGGTGTCGGGAAGCCCCAGCGGACGAAGGAACCGGCTGTCGAGCTCGGAGGCATAGGAGTTGCCGGTGACCTTTTCGATGATCAGCCCGAGAATGATGTAGTCGGTGTTCGAGTACTCCCAGCCCTTGCCGGGCGGATACGACGCCAGCTCGCCTCGCACGAGCCCCAATAGATCCTCGGGCGTCGAGTTCCAGTCGGGATCCCCGACGTTCTTCTGGACCTGCTTTGTGGCCGTGAACTCGGGGATGCCCGCCGTGTGCGAGAGCACCATCTCGATCGTGATGTTGTTGGCGTTGGGCCAGTCGAGGACATCAGACCATCGCGGATCGGCGAGCGTGTCCTTGATGCTCAACTCGCCTTCCTGGTCGAGCTGAAGGATCGCCGTCGCAGTGAACGTCTTCGCCTGGCTGCCGATCATCGCTGTGCTCGACGCCGGCAGGTTGTGCCCGGGCGCAGAGCTGGCATACGTATCGAACCCGTTCTTATCGCGTGCTCCGACGAGCAGGCCCGGGTAGGGCTGCGTCTGCTTGATCGGCCGGCCCTCTGAAAGATCTACACTCAGCGTGATGACGGTCGTCCGAACCGAGGTCTTCTTGGTCCTGTTCGGCGCGCTGGTCGTCATCGGCCTGGTCCTGTCCTTCCAGATCGCAGCCCTGTTGGGGGCCCTGTCGGTGATCGCGTTGATGATCTGGGCTCGGCGGTCGACCCGGCCCTGCCCTCAATGCGGAGCCACGATCAGGGGCTCTGACCGAGTCTGCGAGCGCTGCGGATACGAGTCGTGAGGCAAGTCGCTTGACGATGAGCAGCTTCAAGGGTGCCTGTGAGCAGGTTGCCGAGACCCTAAGGTCGGAGGTCCTCTCTGGCTCCAGCGAGCAGGCGATCAGGCGGGTAAGCGACCCGCACCGTCTCCGGGAGGTCGAGGCGGTCGCTCCCTGCGCCGAGCGATTCACCGACTACGAGCTCAACCCACCGTCACACGGCAAGGCCGTCGGGCAGCCAGCGCCCATCGCGATCATCCCGTCGCTCGCGAAGCTGGTCGGAGAGACGAAGATCGGCCGTCTCGACAGCACCGGGATCAGCGAGCTGCGCGGGACGATCGCCACCTCGTTGGCATGGGGCTATGTGGGGTTGGCGAGCGTTGCCGAGGTCAGCTGGCGCGGCGAGGCCATCAAGCCGCGAGTCGACCTCGATCCGGCCGAACTGTGGCAACTCTGGCTCTCGTACAGCTCCGGCGGGATCGATGGGCTGCGGACGCCTGGCGGTGTTGCCGAGCGGACGCTGCAAGCCGCCCGGGCGAGGGCGATGGATCAGCTCACGGCGAGCTTGAAGGAGCTCGACCTGATGCCGCGACGGCTGAAGCGCCTGCGCGTGAAGCTGGTCGGCCAGAAGTATGTTGAGAACGGGATGCTCCTCCGACTTCTGCAGGGGGCAGCCGACAACAGGGAAGCGCCCGGATTCGCCCGCAACATGGTCGAACGCAACTGGCCCTTCGCAGGCTCCGCCTGAGTCGCCAACGCCTTGGCGCAAAGGAGTTAGAGGCCTCCAAGGCCCATGACAATCTTTAAGGGTTCGAGCGCCGTCGACGGTCGCGACGATGTGGGCTCGTTGGGTGGTTCGCCGGAAGCTCAGCGATAACCAGGACGAGGTGGACATCGATGTGGTCGCGGCGTTGGTCGAGGAGGCGTCTCGCGCTCTCCGCCGCCATTCGACCATCAAGTCGTGCCACAGCAAGGCGAGTCGCCAGATCGAGCGGGCCGCCGGCCATGTCGCTGACCTTGTCGGTGAGGTCGAGGGAATTCTGGAGCAGCTGCAGACGGAGCTCAATAAGAGCTGACGGCCGGCGGGGCAGCTGGGTTAGGTTCCGCGCCAGGTCGAATGCGTGAGGCCCGACAGCCCGCCGCGTGTTTGCATTTCGTTTGCAGATAAAGCCGCGGTTGCAGCTTTAATCATCAGCAACCTGCGGATTTGCAGGACGTTTCCGATGGGCCGTGAAGGACTCGAACCTTCAACCTTGAGATTAAGAGTCTCCTGCTCTACCGGTTGAGCTAACGGCCCGGGGCTGGGGAGTATAGGAAGGACGCGGCCGTGCGCCGGCCGTTCAGGAGCGCGGTCGGCAGGTCTTGTAGACGACGCCGCTGATCACCGTGCCGTCGGCGAAGGAGAAGCGGCCGCGCGTCTGCAGGATGTAGTCGGAGCAGCGGGCGGAGACGTAGCTGCGCCGGCTGCCCTGAGCGCGGAATCGACGGCCGATCTTTGTGTCGATGTGGGTGAGGGCGCCGTAGCCGCCGGCGATCGGGGGGACGGTCAGGCTGGCTCGGTAGCCGTAGACGCCGCGCCGCTTTTCGATCGGCACAACTACGACATAGGTTTCGACCGTCGGGTAGGTCGACCGGGTGTGGGCGACGACGGTCGGGTTGCCGCCTCGTTGCGGGCCGTTGAACAGGGTGAGCGGCGCGCGGATGTCGACCCGCCTCCGGCCGGGGAGCGCGATCGCAGCACCGACGTGGCCGCTGCCGACGATCGCGCCGCGACAGCGCTGCCGCGCCTGCTTCGTGGTGGCGCCTTCGATGCGGCTCGGCGCGCAGGTTGCGAGCCCCGCAGCGGTCAGCTTCCCGTCGCGGTCGAATTCGAGCTTTGCCTGCTGAAGCACCGGCGGCATCGAGCCGTCCGTGGTCTTGATGTCGCCGTGCCCCTCGAATTCGATCGGCGCGTAGCTCCGTTTCGGCAGCGCCCGCGGCGTGAACCCGCCGTCCGCGCGCAGGACGAGCGACCCTACCCGCACCTTCGCCGCGCCGGCCGGCCCGGCGACCAGGGCGACGATCGCGGCGCCGGCGGCGAGGGCTGCGAGTGCAATTTGCAGGCGGCGGCGTCCCATCGCCCTACAGAGACCGGGCGCCCCGGCCGAGTAGCGGTTGTCTCCCTACTTCTTCACCTTGCATGGCCTGAATACCGTGCCCTGGACGAAGCTGCCGTCCTTGAAGGTGAATTGGCCCTTGGCCTGGAGGCGGCCGTCTGCGCAGTGGGCGTTCGCATAGCTCAGCGTCCTGCCCTTGTACTTCCAGGTCTTGCCGATCGTCAGGTGGCCGAAGATCGGCGAGCCGTAGTCGTTGACGATCCGCGGGAACTTGGCGACGGTCTTGAACCCGTAGCGGCCGTGGTTGACCTTCTGGATTTCAATCGAGATCACGTAGGTGGTCGGCCCCGGGTAGTCGAGGTGGGCGTGGCCCAGCACGGTCGGGTTGCCGTGCTTGGCCGGGCCGTTGAACAGGGTGAGCGGCGAGGATGCCTTGATCGCCCGCTGTTCGGGCAGCTGGACGAGTGCGGTGCCGAAGCCCTTGCCGACGATCGCCCCGCTGCAGTTCCTCCGCGCCTGGGCGGTCGTCGTCGCGACCAGCTTGCCCATCGTGCATTTCGGCAGGCCGCGGGTCTCGACCGCCCCGTGCTTGTCGAATTCGAGGGTCAGCGTGCGCAGCGGCGAGGGGCGGGTGCCGTCCTTGGTGCTGAACTTGGCCGAGCCGAACAGCCTGATCGGCGCGTTTTCGCGCTTCGGGAGGGTGGTCGGCTTGAAGCCGCCGTTGGCGACGATCACGATGTTGCCGACCTGCAGCTTGATCGCCTGCGCGGCGCTGACCGTCAGCAGCGCCGCCAGCGTGGCCGCGACAAGCGCTCTCCTGAGGATCTTTCGCATCTCCCGTCCCTTCGTATCCGCCCTTGCCAAGCTAGCACGACGCGGAACATTTGCTCCGCATCGTTCGAGTCGGACGATACGAAGCGTATGCAATTCCCCGAAAGATGTCAAGCCTGCGCAGCGGATCGGATCAGGGGAGCAGCCGCGACCAGAAGCGGACCAGCGCCCGCTCCTGGTTGATCCCCAGCTCCAGCGTGAGGCGTATCCCCTCGGGCAGGGCCGGGTAGGTGGCGCTTGCCTCCAGCTCGCCCAGCCGCCGCTTGTGAATCGGGAGCTGAGCTTTCGCGAGAGCGGCGGGATCGGTGCCGAGGAAGAGCTTGAGCGCGGCAAGGTCGCGCCCCTTGAAGGTCCGCTCCGTGGCCTCGGCTCGCCATCGCTCGAGCGCCTTGCGGCCCCGCGCGGTCAGCTTGTAGAAGCGCCGGCGGCGCCCGCCCTCCTCCCTGCTTTCGTCGAGCAGGCCCGCCTCGGCGAGCCGCGCGCACTCGGTGTAGATCTGCGTGTGCGGGATCGACCAGAAGCTGAAGACGCTCACCTGCGCGAACTGCTTCAGGTCGTACGGCGTCGCCGGCTCGTTCAGGTCGAGGAGGCCGAGCACGATGTACGACGTCTCCGTGAGCTGCGGATTCGACACCGGCCGAAAGCGTACCCTAGGGTCTGCATGGTGCGGCAAGAACGGTTTGATCTACACCATAGGGTCCGCCTCGCCCCACCGCCGAGCGAGGTCCCGGGTCGCGCGCGGCGCAGCCTTAACAGAATCTCCTGCATCGAAACGCCAATTCCAGGCTCCCGGCCGCCAAACTAGGACGGTGCGCTTGAGGAGGAGCAGGGAGCGCGGTGACGGCTCGCGCGATCGCGACCGCAGCTCGCCGATCCTCGGCCACCCGCGCCGCGTCCTCGGCGCGGCGCTGATCGTCCTGGTGGTGCTCGGCGCGCTCGGAGCGGGGGTCGAGGGGAAGCTCAGCCCGACCAGCCTCAACATTCCCGGCACCGACTCCTCGCGCGCCAATCGGATGCTGCGCAACCACTTCGGCAACAGCGCGCCGTTCGTGATCCTCCTGCGCGGGCCCGCCAGGGCGCTCGACCGGCAGGGTCCGGCGTTGATCCGGGCACTGCGCCGGGACCCGGCCGTCACCACCCTCTCGCCCTGGGACCGCGGCTCGGTGCAGCGGCTGCGGCCGAGCCCCCGCCGGGCGATCCTGATCGCGGACTTCCACGTCGGCATCGACGAGGCGGTGGACGAGGCGGTCCCGAAGCTGGACCGGACTCTGGAAACCCAGGTCCACCCGCCGGTGCGGGCGACGCAGACGGGATTCGCGACCCTCTCGCGGGCGATCCAGGACGACTCGATCGCCGCCACCGAGCGCGGGGAGCTGATCGCCCTGCCGGTGCTGCTCGTCGTCCTGCTGCTCGTCTTCCGCTCGCCGGTCGCCGCCGCGGTCCCGCTCGCCTTCGGCGCCGTCACCGTGATCGCCTCGCGGGGCCTGCTCTCGATCCTCACCAACTGGTTCAGCGTCGACGCTTTCGCGCTCACCGTCTGCACGATGATGGGCCTGGCCCTGGGGGTCGACTACTCGCTGCTGATCGTCTCGCGCTTTCGCGAGGAGCTGGCGGGCGGTTCCACGCCGCTCGAGGCGGCCGCCGCGACCCGCCGCACCGCCGGCCGCACCACCGTCTTCGCCGGCAGCACGCTGATGCTCTCGATGCTGGTCGCCTTCTTCATCGTCCCCGGCTCGCTGCTCGGTTCGCTGGCGGCGACGCTGGTGCTGGTCGTCGCGCTCAGCGTCCTGGTCGCCGCCCTGCCGGGTCCGGCGCTGCTGACGCTGCTCGGGCCCAACGTCGACCGCTGGCGGCTCGGGCCCGCGGCGACGGACGGCCCTTCGCGCCTCATGACCTTGGTCGCCGCCGCCCTGCGCCGCCCCGCCCCCGTTGCGATCGCGATCGGCGCGGTCGTCCTCTTCCTGGCGGTCCCGGCGCTCGGGCTGAAGACCGGGCCGCCCAGCCAAACGCAGCTCGCGCACGACGACCCGGCCCGCAAGGACCTCGAACTGATCGAGCGGGAAATCGGGCCCGGCTTCGACGCCCCCTTCGTGATCGTCGCCGTCGCCGACGAAGGTCCGATCACCGAGCCGGGGCGCCTCCGGGCGCTCAGCCGCTGGCAGCGGAAGATCGCCGCCCAGCCGGGAGTGCAGGCGGTGGTCGGCCCGGCGCAGGTCTCGCGTGCGACGGCGCCGCTGCGGCAGGCCGCCAGCCTGCTTGCCGCCGGGGGCGAAGCGGGGCCGTTGGCAGAACTGGGCAAACTGGGCCGCAACCTCGGCCGGGCGGCGTCCGGCGTCGCCCAGCTTCGCGCCGGGATCTCGCAGGCCAGCTACGGGGCCGGCCTGCTGGCGGAGGGATCGGGCCGGGCCGAGGAGGGCGCCAGGGCAATCGCCTCCGGGCTCGGCCAGGCGAGCGCCGGCAGCGAGCGCGCGGTCGGTGCGCTGCGGACCTTCGCCAGCGGGACCCGGAGGCTGGCCGGCGCCCAGCATCGGGCCGCGCTCGCCGCCCTGCAGCTGAAGTTCGGGCTGCAGAGCCTCGCCCCCAACCTGCGCCACAACGCGCTGCGGCGCTCCCGCCGCCTCCAGAAGTCGCTCAACCAGGATGCGCACGTCAACGTCCCCCGCCTGCAGGCGCCAGCCCAGGAAGCCGACGCGCAGCTGAAGGCTGCGCTGGCACAGCTCGAAGCGATGACCGTCGGCAAGTCCGACCCCCGCTACACGGCGGCGCTGGAAGCCGTCCGCAGGGCGGCGGCCGCGGTCAGCGGGGTCGACCCGGTCAGCGGCGCTCCCTACGCGCCCGAATACGCCGGGCTGCCGACCGAACTGGCCGCCCTGCAGTCCCGCCTGGTCGAAGACGCCGAAGAAGCGAAGCAGGTCACCGACTGGCTGGTCTCGGGGATCGCTTTGATCAAGCGGCTCTACTCGGGGGCGAAGCGGCTCTCCGACGGCCTTCGCAGGCTCGAAGGGGCCGGCAAGAAGCTCGCCCACGGCTCGGCCCGCCTCGCCCGCGCGGCCGCCAGGCTCGACGGCGGCCTGGCCACGCTGGGCGCCGGGGCCACCGCGCTGGCCAGCGGCATCGCCCAGCTCGGCGGCGGCGCCGGGGCGCTGGAGGAAAACCTCGCCGAGGGCTACCGTCGCTCCTCGCCGCTGCAGGCGGGCCTGCGGCGCGCCACCGTGCAGGTCATCTCCAGCAAGACCAGGCTGACCCGCCAGGCCCGCCGCGTGCAGCGCAACACGCCGGGCCTCTTCGACTCCGGCTACTTCGTCCTCTCGGCGCTCGACGGCGCCCGCCCGCCGGCCCGCGAACGGGCAGCCGAAGCGATCGACCTGAACCGCGGCGGGCAGGCGGCGGCGATGCTGGTCATCTCCCGCTACACCTTCAACTCGCCCGGCTCGATCGCCCTCAACCGACACCTGGAGGCGGACGCGGCCGCGCTGAGCCGCGAAACGGGCCTCGCCACCGGCGTCGCCGGCGGCGCCGCGCAGCTCAACGACTACAGCCGGGTCACCCGGGCGCGCATCCCACTGGTGGTCGCCGCGATCACCCTGGTCACCTTCCTCGTCCTCGTCCTCATCCTCCGCGCCCTGCCGCTCGCCGCGATCGCGGTCGGCCTCAACCTGGCGACGGTCGCGGTCGCCTTCGGCGTCCTCACCCTGCTCTTCAACCTGCCCGAAGACTGGCCGCTGGGCGGGCACAACTACGTCGACGCGGTCGGGGCGACGGCGATCTTCGGCGTCGTCTTCGGTCTCTCGATCGACTACGCGGTCTTCCTCCTGGTGCGGATGCGGGAGCACTACGATCGCCACGGATGGACCGCCCCGGCGGTGATGTTCGGGTTGGAGCGGACGGCGCGGGTGATCACCGGGGCGGCGGCGATCATGATGGCCGTCTTCGTCGCCTTCGCCGGCGCGCCGATCGCCACCGTCAGCCAGCTCGGCGTCGGCCTCACCGTCGCCGTGCTGCTCGACGCGACGGTCGTGCGGATCGTCCTCCTGCCGGCGCTGATGCTGCTGCTCGGCGATCGGGTCTGGTGGCTGCCGCGCTCCCTGAGCCGAGTCCTGCCGCGGCTCAACGTCTGATCCGCGACCGCCGCGGGCTGTCGAAACGGGTTGACATCGAGTTAAGCCAGGCACGGCCGCGTGCGTACCGAGTGGTCGCTCGGATACGATTCGGCGGCTCGTTCCTCCGGGTCGGAGGCGGGGGGGCGCAAGCGATGATCCGTGGCTGCTAATTCCCTAGGCGAGGAGAAGGGCCCGGCAAGAGCCAGGGGAGCGACCCCAGCCCGAATAGCCGCGATCGCCGCCCTGGCGGTCGTCGTCGTCGCGCTCGGCTACATCGCATTCTTCAGCGGCGACGGCGGCCACAAGTACAAGCTCGTCTTCCAGAACGCCAGCCAGCTCGTCCCCGACAACCAGGTGCTGATCGGCGGCCATCCGGTCGGCACGGTCGGGAGCATCGACCTCACCGAAGACAACCTCGCCGAAGTCACGGTCGACGTCGAACAGCAGCTCCACGAGGGGACCACGGCGACGATCCGCGCCACCGGGCTGGCCGGGGTGGCCAACCACTACGTCTCGGTCAGCCCCGGCCCGAACAGCAACCCGCCGCTCCGGGACGGCGCGACGCTGGGCCTCGGCTCGACCACGACGCCGGTCGACCTCGACCAGTTCCTCAACACCTTCCCGACGCCGGTGCGGCGTGCGGTCGGCCAGTTCGTGCGCGGCAACGCGGCGATCTACTCCGGTCGCGGCAAGGACGCCAACCGAACCTTCAAGTACTTCGGCCCGGCGCTCAACCGGACCAGCGCCTTCCTCGGCCAGCTGAACGCCGACCAGAGGCTGCTCGAGCGCTTCGTGGTCAGCTCCAGCAAGCTGACCACCGCGGTCGCCCAGCGGGGCGGCCAGCTCTCCAGCGCAATCTCCAACGCCAGCACCGCGTTCGACGCAATCGCCCGTCAAAACGTCGCCTTCGACCAGACGCTGCGCCTGCTGCCGCCGGTCTTCCGCCAGGGCAACACGACCTTCGTCAACCTGCGCGCCGCGCTCGACGACCTCGACCCGCTGGTCGAAACCGCGAAGCCGGCGACGAAGAACCTGGCGCCCTTCCTGAGCGAACTGCGGCCTGTCCTCTCCAGGGCGGTGCCGGTCTTCAAGAACCTGCGCCTCACCGTCGGCCGCAAGGGCTTTGCCAACGACGCCGGCGAACTGCTGGCCACCCTGCCGGCGGTGCAGCAGCGCGCCTCGAAAGCCTTCCCACGCGCCGCCGAGGCGACCGCCGCCTTCCAGCCGAACCTCAACTTCGCCCGCGCCTACACGCCGGACATCTTCAACGGCTTCGGCAAGCTCGGCCAGGCTACCGCCTACTACGACGGCAACGGCCACTACGCACGCGCCCAGCTCGTCCTCAACCTGTTCGCTCGCGACAGCGAAAGCGGCGAACTGAAGCCGATCCCGCCCAGCGAGCAGTACGAAGCGTTCGGCGAATCCGCCGGAATCAGGCGCCCCTGTCCGGGCGGCGCCACCCAGTCCGCGGCGGACGGCTCCAGCCCGTTCACCGAACCGCCCTTCGCCGGCTCCGGCGTGAGCCCGTCCTCGCAGTGCGACCCGGCCGACGCGCCCCCCGGACGATGAGGAGGAGGAGCAAAAGACTGCTGATCGCGGTCGCAGCCGCCGCGGCGATCGCGGTTCTCGTCGTTTTGCTCAGCGGCGGCGCCAACGGCGGCGGCTACGTCGTCCGGGCGATCTTCGACAACGGCTCCTTCATGGTCGACGGCGAGCTGGTCCGGGTCGCCGGCGCCGACGTCGGCGAAATCGAATCGGTCGACGTGACCATGCCCGGGGAGATCGACAGCTACGAAGACGGCCGCCCGCAGGCGGTCCCCGGCAAGGCGGTGATCGTGATGAAGATCACCGATCCCGGCTTCCAGGACTTCCGACGCGATGCAAGCTGCCTGATCCGCCCGCAGTCGCTGATCGGCGAGAAGTTCGTCGACTGCCGCCCGACCCTGCCGCGCGCCCCGGGTTCGGAGCCGTCGCCGCCGTTGAGGGTGATCCCGGAAGGCCAGCCGGGCGCCGGGCAGCGCCTGCTGCCGCTCGAGAACAACAGCACCAGCGTCGATCCCGACCTGGTCAACAACATCCAGCAGCTCCCCTACGCGCAGCGCTTCCGGCTGATCCTCAACGAACTGGGCGCCGGCTTTGCCGGCCGCGGCGAAGACATCGAGGAGGCGGTCAAACGGGCCAACCCGGTGCTGCGCGACACCGACCGGCTGTTCGGCATCCTCTCCGCCCAGCGCAGGCAGCTCGCCCAGCTCGCCGCCGACTCCGAGCGGATCCTCGGGCCGCTGTCGCGGGAGCGGGGCCACGTGGCGGGCTTCTTCGCCAACGCCGGCGCGGTCGGCCAGGCGAGCGCCGAACGCGGCGCGGCGCTGGAAGCCTCGCTGCGCAAGTTCCCGACCTTCCTGCGCGAGCTGCGGCGGACGATGCGCAGCTTGGAAGGCTTCAGCGACGCCGCCACGCCGGTCTTCGCCGACCTCGGCAGGGCGGCGCCCTCGCTGACCAGCGCCACCCGCGCCCTGACGCCTTTCTCGGCGGCTTCGACCGTCGCCGTGAAGTCGCTCGGCGCGACCGGCGAAGTCGCCGGGCCGAAGCTGCGAGCCGCCGACCCGATCGTCAGCAAGGCCAGCGAGCTGGCCCGCTCGGGCGCCAGTCCGACCACCGAACTGGCCGAACTGCTGACCAGCACCGAGCAGACGGGCGGCTTCAACGGGCTGGTCGACCTGATCTACAACGGCGCCGGCACGAACAACGAATTCGATCGGTACGGGCACCTCGCCCGCAGCCTCGTCACGCTGACCAACTGCACCGATTACGTGGTGGCGCCGACCAGCGGCTGCTCGGCGAACTTCAACGGCCCCGGCGCGAGCATCTCCTCGACCGACGCCGATGCGCTCGAACTGTACCGGCGGTTGCAGGAAGCGTCCGGCGGCCAGAGCGGAGGCACCGCCGCCGATTCCGCCCTCGGGACGACGGAGCCCGCCGCCCCGCGCCCGGGGCCCGCTCCCGCCGCGCCCCGCCTCGGCGAAGGCAGAAAGCTCGGCGCCGGGGCGAAGGCAGCCGCTCCCCAACGTGCCCTCCTCGACTACCTGCTCGCCCCATGAGGAACCGCGGCGGCATACAGGGGGTCGCGAGCAGCCCGGCGATCGTCGGCGCGGTCACCGTCCTGGTCCTGATCGTCGCCGTCTTCCTCGCCTACAACGCCAACAACGGCCTGCCCTTCGTCTCCACCTACGACATCAAGGCGCGGGTGCCGAACGCGGACGCCCTGGTCAACGGCAACGAGGTGCGGATCGGGGGCTCGCGGGTCGGCGTGGTCCGGGCGGTGACGCCCGTGCACACCGGTGACGGCGGCGTCGCCGCACAGCTCGACCTCCAGCTCGACAAGGGCGCCGAACCGATCCCGGTCAACTCGACGATCATCATCCGCCCCAAATCGCCGCTCGGCCTCAAGTACCTGCAGATCGTCCCGGGCGATTCCGCCACCGGCCTGCAGGCGGGGGGAACGCTGCCGCTCGCCGCCGCCCGGCCCGAACCGGTCGACCTCGACCAGTTCTTCGACATGTTCGACAGGAGAACCCGGACCGCGGTCCAGCGCAACCAGGCCGGATTCGGCAACGCCCTCGCCGGCCGCGGCCCGCAGCTCAACGCGGCCTTCGGCTCGCTCCGGGAACTGGTCGAAACCGCTCAGCCGGCGCTGCGCACGATCGTCGCCCCGGGCACCAACTTCGCCGGGTTCTGGCGGGCCCTGGAGGCGCTCTCGGCGACGGTGGCCCCGGTCGCCGAGACGCAGGCGAGCATGTTCGTCGCCCTCGATCGCACCTTCGCCGCCCTGGCCCGCGTCTCGCGGCCGTTCATCCAGGAAACGATCTCCAAAGGCCCGCGGACGCTCGACGCGGCCAACGCCGACCTGCCGGTGCTGCGACCCTTCCTCCGCGACTCCGAACGCTTCTTCACGGCGCTGGGGCCGGGTGCCAAGGCGCTTGGCAAGACGTCGCCGACGATCGACGCGGCGCTGCGGGCCGGCATCCCCGCCCTCAACCGTTCGCCTACCCTCAACGCGCAGCTCACCCCGACCGCGGAAGCGCTGCTCGCCTTCCAGGAAGCGCCCGGTGTGTTCAGCGGGCTCGAACTGCTGATCGACACCAACAACCTGCTCGACCCGTCGCTGCCGGTGCTCACCCCCGCTCAGACGCAGTGCAACTACGTCAGCCTGGTGTTCAAGAACCTGGCCGACGCGTTCAGCGAAACCAACGGCAGCGCCAACTGGCTCGGGGCGATCGCCTTCGAGCCGCCCAACGGGCCGAACGCCGAGTCGGCACCGTCCTCGGCGCCCGCAAACGGCCCCGAAACCCGGAACCACCTCCACTTCAACCCCTACCCGAGGACCGGCCAAGGCGGCGTTTGCGAAGCGGGGAACGAGCGCTACGCGTCGGGCAAGACCGTGATCGGCCGCTCGCCCCAGCTCTGGGGAACCACCACCAGAGGCGGAGGGGAAGGCTGATGGGACGCCTGCCGGAGCGAGACACCAGGGACGGAGCCACCAGGGGTGGCTTCAAGTGGCGGCCGAGCAACGCGGCGATCGCGGTGCTGTTCATCGTGATCTTCACGGTCGGCCCCTACCTCGCGTTCACCGGACACGTCCCCTTCACCGGCTACGGCTACACGCTGGATGCGACCTTCGCCAACGGGGCGAACATCTCCACCAACTCGCCGGTGCGGATCGCCGGCGTCGACGTCGGCAAGGTGATCGAAACCAGCCGCGACGGCAACGCGACCACAGTCACCTTCACGGTCGAAGGCAAGGGCCGGCCGGTGCACGACGACGCATTTGCCCAGATCCGCCCGCGGATCTTCCTCGAGGGCAACTTCTTCGTCGACCTCGATCCCGGCAGCCCCAGTGCCCCCGAGCTGGACAGCGAAGCGACGATCCCGATCGGCCACACCTCGACCGCGGTCCAGCTCGACGAGATCTTCAGCGCCCTGCAGTCCCCGGTGCGGGCCGACCTCAGCCGCCTGCTGGAGAGCTACGGCGAAGCGCTGACCCGCGAGCCGAGCGCCGCCGAAGACGCCACCCAGCTCCCCGAGGTGAAAGGCAAGACCGGCGCCGAAGCCCTCAACGGCGCCTTCCGCTACGGCGGACCGGCGGGCCGCTACAGCGCCCAGGTGACCAATGCCCTGCTCGGCACCAGCCCGCGCGATCTCTCCCGCCTGGTGGCGAGCGCCGGCCGCACCTTTGCCGCCCTCGCCAACCGCGAGGCCGACCTGCAGGGCCTGATCGTCAACTTCGACACCTTCACCGGCGCCCTCGCCGCCCAGTCGGCGAACCTCTCGGCCACCGTCCACCGCGCCGCGCCGACGCTGCGGACCGCGCGACGCTCGCTGGTCAGCCTCAATCGCACGCTGCCGCCGCTGCGCGCCTACGCAATCGAGCTGCGGCCCGCGGTCGCGGAGCTGCCCGCGCTGATCGCGGCCGGCGAACCGTGGCTGAGGCAGGCGTACCCGCTGCTCTCCGGCAAGGAGGCCGGCGGCACCGCGAAGCTGCTGGCGGAAGCGATCCCCGGCCTCGCCGGCGCCGCCCAGGCCGGCAAGGCGAAGGCGCTGCCGCAGCTCAACCGGCTCAGCCTCTGCACCACCAAGGTGATCGTCCCGACCGGGAACCAGACGATCGAAGACCGCTTCAGCACGGGCGGGCCCAACTACCGCGAGTTCTTCTACTTCCTGGCGAACTTCGCCGGCTGGGGCCAGAACTTCGACGGCAACGGCCCCTACCTGCGGCTTCAGCCCGGTGGAGGCGACGCGCTCGTCAAGCAGGAGAACCCGAAGGGCAACCTCAGCACCGAGAAGCAGGACTGGGCGCACACCGTCGCCGCGCCGCTCGGCGTGCAACCGCAGCTAGGCGGGCGGCCGCCGAAGAAGCCCGAAGTCCGCTGCGACAGCAACCCCGTCCCCGACCTCAACGGCGCGCTCGGCCAGGCCGGCGCGCCCAACCTGACGCCATGACCGAGCGGACGCCGAAGACCAGCCGCTGGCGGCACTTCCGCGCCACCTTTTCGCGGCAGGCGCGCGGGCGCGGCAAAGACTCGATCGCGATCGCCGTCCTGGTCGTCGCCGGGATCACGATGACGCTCTGGATCTTCATCCAGCAGAAAGCGGCGCTGCCCTCCTGGGCGCCGTTCGTCGGCGAAGACTTCGTCCACATGACGGCGGACTTCAACAACGCGCAGGCGATCACTCCGGGACAGGGCCAGGCAGTGGTGATCGCCGGCGTCCAGGTCGGCAAGATCTCCTCGGTCGACCTCGAAGACGGCCACGCGGTGGTCGGCATGGACGTCGAGCCGAAATACCTGAAGCTGATCCATCCCGATGCGACGCTGCTGCTTCGGCCCAAAACGAACCTCAACGACATGGTGGTGGAGATAAGCCCCGGCAAGGGCAGCGGCCAGGTCGAAGCGGGACACGACTTCCCGCTCTCCCAGACCGAACCGAGCATCCCCTTCGAGGCCCTCCTCGCGACCCTCGACGGCGACACCAGGCAGTACCTGCAGCTGCTTGTCGCCGGCGGCGCCAAGGGGATCGGCGGCCGCGGCCGGCAGCTCTCCGGCGCCTTCCGCCGCCTGCAGCCCTTCGCCCACTACATCGCCAACCTCAACCGGGCGGTCGCCCAGCGCCGCGTCGCGCTGGCGCGGGTGATCCACGACTTCGGCCTGCTGACCGCCGAACTAGGCCGGCACGACACCCAGCTGGAACGCTTCGTCACCGCCTCCCGGGCGTCGCTCGGCAACTTCGCCAACCAGCAGCAGTCGATCCAGGAATCGCTGGTCGAGTTCCCGGCGACCCTCTCCGCCCTGCGTGCTGCCCTCGCCAGCTCCAACCGCTTCTCCCAGGTGGCGCGGCCGGCGCTGCTCGGGCTGATCCCACAGGCGCAGGCGCTCGGCCCGGCGCTGAAGGCGAGCGAGCGCTTGTTCAAGCAGACCGTGGCACCGATCCGCGATCAGATCCGGCCCTTCACCCGTCAGGTCCGCCCGGTGCTCGTCCACACCAAGCAGGGCTCCTCCGACCTCGACACGACCGTGAGCGAATTCGGCAGCTCGCTCGGCGCACTCAACGGCTTCTTCAACGAGCTCGCCTACAAGCCGAAGGGGTCGCGGCAGAGCTTCCTCTTCTACCTGCCCTGGTTGAACCACGACATCAATGCCAGCTTCAACCTGGCCGACGCGGGCGGGCCGATCGCCCGGGGGCTGGTGATGATCTCCTGCAATGGCTCCTACATCGCAAACGGGATCGTCCCGCTGAAGCCGTACCTGCAGACGGTCATCCAGGGCGCGCGCGTCCCCACGCCGGAGGAAATCCCGCTCGCCGGCAGCACGAGCGGCCACTGCGAATACAGGGCGCGATGAGCAAGCGAGCCCCCAGCACCGCGCAGCTCCTGCTCATCGCCGGCTTCGCGCTGTCCTGCTTCGGGATCCTGCTCTTCCTCTGGATCACCTTCGGCGGCCCGACCCCGTTCAAGGCGAAGCCCTACGAGATCAAGATCCCGTTCAACGAGGCGGCCCAGCTAGCCGAACAGTCCGACGTGCGGATCTCCGGCGTCTCGGTCGGCAAGGTGCAGAAGATCGAAGAGGCGCCGAGCGGCAAACGGGCGCTTGCGACGATCGCAATCGAAGACAAGTACGCGCCGATCCCGCAGGGCACCCGCGCCATCCTCCGCACCAAGACGCTGCTCGGCGAGACCTATGTCGAGCTGACGCCCGGCGACTCGAAGGCCCCGCAGCTCCACGACGGCTCCACCTTGGCGCTGGGAAACGTGGCCGAATCGGTCCAGCTCGACGAGATCCTCCGCACCTTCAACACCCGCACCCGGTCCGCCTTCCAGGAATGGATGCAGGAAGCCTCGGTGGCGATCGGCGGCCGCGGCCAGAGCCTCTCCTACGCCCTCGCCGAGCTCGATCCGACCCTCGCCGAATTCGATCGCCTCTTCCGGGTGCTGGACACCCAGCGGCTCGCGGTCGGGCAGCTGTTCCGCAACGGCGCCGTCACCCTGCGGGCGCTGCGGGGTCGCGAAGGGCAGCTGGCCTCGCTGATCCGCAGCTCGAACGCCGTCTTCCGGACGGTCGCGGCCCGCGACCGCGACCTGGAAGCGTTGTTCCGCGCCTTCCCGACCTTCCAGGACGAGTCGAGGCTGACCCTCGACCGCCTCAAAGAGTTCGCAGTCAACACCGACCCGCTGATGCGCCAGCTGGTGCCGGCGGCGGAACAGCTATCGCCGACCCTGATCGCCACCTCGCGTCTGGCGCCGCAGGCGAAGGGCTTCTTCGAAGGGCTGGAAACGGTGATCGACCGGGCTCCGAGCGGCTTCCCGGCGCTGCGCAAGCTGTTCCGCGACGAGTTCCCGCCGCTGCTGCGGGCGGCCACGCCCTTCCTGCGCAACCTCAACCCGATCCTCAGCGGCCTCGAACTCTACAAGCGCGACCTCGCCGGCACGCTGGGGAACGTCGCCGCGGCGAGCAACGCCGTCCACCTCAGCACGGCGGGCAAGCAAATCCACTACCTGCGCTTGCAGGGCCCGTTCGGCCCCGAATCGCTGTCCACCTACCCCGATCGCCTCACCGCCAACCGCAACAGCGCCTACAGCCAGCCCCGCTCGGCGGCGCGCCTCGCGAAGGGGCTGCTCAACTTCCACACCGGCCAGTGCAGCGCCGGAATCGTCGCCACGCTGAACCCCGACACGCCAAACGAATCGGACTTCAACCAGCGCACCGGGGGGGACGTCGTCAAAGCGACCGCCTTCTTCGAACGGCTCAAGCTCTACGCCTACGCCGGACAGGAAAGCTCCGCAACGATCCCCGCCCCGGCCTGCAGCCCCCAGGCGCCGTTCGAACCGATCTACGGCAGCGGCCCGAAGACGATCTACCAGCACACCTACGAACAGTCCCAGCCCTAGGCTCTCAGCCCCTCGGCGTGCAGGGCACGACGAGGCCGCTCCTCAGCACCGTGGTGGAGGCAGTGCCGGGCACGCCTGCTTCGTTCCTGAACAGCGCCTTGAGGACCTTCGCACGGAAGCGGCCGTCCCGGCACCTGGCCTTCAGATAGCTCTGCTTCCTGCCCTTGTAGCTGAAGATCCGCTTGATCTTGAACTTGAAGTTGAGCAGCGAGCCGCTGCCGCCGGCGATCACCGGGATCCTCGCGACCGTGTGGAAGCCGAAGCGGCCCTTGTGGATCTTCTTGATCGTCACCACGGTGACGATCGCCGCCGGCACGGGCACGGTGATGAAGGAGTGGATGAAGAGCGTCGTCTTGCGCCCCTTGGTGCCGCCGTTGAACAGGATCAGCGGGCTGTGAGCGGTGATCGACCGCTGTTCGGGGAAGCTGATCTGCACGTTGACCCTTCCGTTGCCGACGATCGCCTTGCCGCAGACCCGCTTCGCCCCCTTGGTGTCGCGCGCCTCGAGCTGGCCGCGCCTGCAGGTCGGCAGGCCCCTCGCGTTGAGCGCACCGTTCTTGTCGATGTCGATGATCACCTTGCGCAGCGCCGAGGGATGGGTGTTGTCCGAGGTCCTGGCCTTGCCGCTGATCTGCAGGGCGATCGGCGCCAGCCGCTTCTTCGGCAGCTTCTTCGGCGAGACGTTGCTGCCGAAGGTGAGGATCAGGTTGCCGACGCGGACCGTCGTCGACGCCGCGCTGGCGATCGCCGCGCCTCCCAGGGCGAGTACGGCACTCAGGGCGATTGCGGCGAGAAGGTTTTTGCGTATCACGCTCTTCCTCCTTGTCGGCCGGCCCGCAAGGACCCGGCCGTAGAGCTTCGATCTGTGCCTCCGGTGGCGGAATTCAGCCCCGGCCTCTACCTAAACCCGGCCAGGCACGGAAAAGAGCGGCCCGGAGGCCGCTCTTTTGCGCTGCGGTCGCCCTGCGTGGAGGGCGGTTGAACCTTCCCGTCAGCCCTTCGGAGTGCAGGAACGGATGACCGTGCCCTGCAGGGTCGTCTTGGTGCGCGGGCCGCCCGCTTCGTTGATGAAGACGGCGTTTTTCACGTCTGCGTTGAAGTGACCGTCGGGGCACTTGGCTTCGATGAGGCTCCTCTTCTTGCCCTTGTAGGTGTACTTCTTCCCGAAGTTGATGCTGAATTCGAGCGTCGAGCCGCTGCCGCCGGCGATCACCGGGACCTTGGAGACCGAGCGCAGCCCGTAGCGGCCCTTGTGGATCTTCTTGATCGTCACCGTTGTGACCACCGCGGCCGGCACCGGCACCGTGATGAACGAGTGGATGAAGAGCGTCGTCTTGCCGCCCTTCGTGCCTCCGTTGAAGACGGTGATCGGCGCGTTGACGCCGATCGGGCGCTGTTCGGGGAAGGCGATCTCGAACTTCCCCTTGCCCTTGCCGACGATCGCCTTGGGGCAGGCCTTCTTCGCGGCGGCGGTGTCGCGCGACTCGAGCTGGCCGCCCCTGCAGGTCGGCAGGCCGGTGGCGTCGAGCTTGCCGTTCTTGTCGAAGTCGATCGTCGCTTCCCTGAAGGCTGCCGGATGGGCGCCGTCCTTGCTGGCGATCTTGCCGCTCACGCGCACGGTCACCGGGGCGCGCTTGTTCTTGGGCAGCGCCTTCGGTGTCACGCCCCCGTCGGCCTTGAGGACCAGGTTTCCTGCCTGAAAGGTGTCGAACTTCGCGGTTGCGACCGCGGCGACCCCCAGGCCCAGCACCGCGCTCAGGGCAAGTGCCACTAGCAAGTTTCTACGCATATCGCTTTCTCTCTCCTTTGTCGGCCTGCCCGTCAGAGGCCCCGGCCATTGGACGCTTGCTCTATCCCTCCACGTTAAGAAATTACCAGCCTCGATCCTCGGGGAGACCCGCGCGCTCACACAAAGAGCGCCTTAACACGACCGCCTCAGCCCCCGCGCATCGAGAGCCGGACCCGATCGTGCTCCGCCGCGGCCCCGTCGGGTCCGAGGAAAGGGAGAGTGATCCAGAAGATCAGGTCCGGGATGCGGCTGGGGAGGCGGGAGGCGGCGCCGTGCAGGATCTCGCTGTAGAGCAGCTCGTTGACGCCGCCGGCCAGCGACAACGAGGTGATCCCCGGCAGCTCCACATCTGTCTCGGCCCGGCCGGCATCGAGGAAGCCGGTGAATTGGCGCAGCGCAGCGTCCCTGCGTGCCAGCGCCTTGGGGCCGGCAGCCAGCACCTCGACGATCGCGAACCGCGCCTCATCGGGGTGCGCGGCGAGGTGCTCTAGCAGCGCTCCCAGCCCCCCCGCAAGACGCTCGGCCCAGGGCGCCCCGGGCTTCGCCTCGAATCCCCTGGCCGTCTCTCCGAGCAGTTTGCCCAGCAGCCGGTCGTACGCGGCGAGGAAGCAGTCCTCCCTGCTCGTGAACAGCTCGTAGAAGGTCTTTCTCGATACGCCTGCGACGCCGATCACGTCCACCACGCGCGTCTCGGGGTAGCCGCGCTCGGCGACGACTTCGATCATCGCTTGCAGGATCCGGCGCCGCTGGGACTCCGTCACCGCCTCCCGCGGCAGCCCGTGACGACCCCTCGGCAGCCGCTCGCCACGCCTGGCCGTGCGTCTACCAGAAGCCACCTCCAGACTGTAGAGCAGGAAGGCGGGAATCGCGAAACGTTGGGACGCCTGCACCCTGGTGCCGCCTCGTCTACGCGGCGCGCAGGTGCGGCTCATCGCCTATCCACACCACCTGGTCGCGCCCGGGTCCGACGCCGACGAGGCGGATCGGGACGCCGGCGAAGCCGGCGACGAAATCGAGGAAGGCGCGGGCCTGAGGAGGCAGGTCGGCCTCGCTGCGGCAGGTGCTCAGATCGGCCTCGAAGCCGGGCAGTTCCTCGTACTCGGGCTCGGCCGAGTGGAGGATCGACTGGTGGTAGGGAAAGGTGTCGAAGACCGCTCCCTCGCGAGAGCGGTAGCGGACAGCGACGCGCAGCGGGTCGAGTCCGCTCAGCACGTCGAGCTTGGTGATCGCCAGGGCGCTCATCCGGTTGAGGCGAACGGCGTAGCGCAGGGCTACCAGGTCGATCCAGCCGCAGCGCCGCTCGCGCCCGGTGGTGGTGCCGAACTCGTGTCCCCTCTCCAGCAGGTGGCGGCCGACCGCGTCGTCCAGCTCGGTGGGGAAGGGGCCGGCGCCGACCCGGGTCGCGTATGCCTTGGCCACTCCCCAGACCTCGTCGATATCGGTCGGCCCGACCCCCGCGCCGACGCAGGCCGCCCCGGCGATCGGATTGGACGAGGTGACGAACGGATAGGTGCCGTGGTCGAGGTCGAGCAGGGTCGCCTGGGCGCCCTCGAAGAGCACCGTGCCTCCCCCGTCCAGCACGTTCCAGCAGAGTCGCGAGGTGTCGGCGATGTGGGGCTCGAGGCGATGCCCGTAGCCGGCGAACTCCTCGCTCATCGTGTGCAGGTCGAGGCGCGGGTCGGGAGCGTCGGCAACCGACTGATCGCCTCCCTCGCGTCCCCCTCCGCCGGCCTCCTTGCGCAGCTTGCGCCGCTGCACGGACAGTTCGCGCAGCGCGTGCTGCTTGGGCTCCAGCGCGGCGAGGATCTTCTTGCGCAGGATCTTCTCGTCGAGCAGGTCCTGCACGCGGATGCCGAGCCGCAGCGCCTTGTCTGCGTAGCAGGGGCCGATGCCACGCCGCGTGGTGCCGATCGAGAGCTTGCCCAGCTTCACCTCGCCGGCCGTGTCGAGCAACACGTGGTAGGGCATGATCAGGTGGGCGTTGGCGGAGATCCGCAGGTTGCCGACATCGACGCCGCGGCGCTTCAGCCCCTCGATCTCCTCGAGCAGGATGCGCGGGTCGAGGACCACCCCGTTGCCGATCACGCAGGCCTTCTCCGGGTAGAGGATGCCGGAGGGGATGAGGTGGAACTTGAACTCCTCGCCGTCGCGGACGATCGTGTGGCCGGCGTTGTTGCCGCCCTGGAAGCGGACGATCGCCTCCGCCCGCTCGGCGAGCAGGTCGGTGACCTTGCCCTTCCCCTCGTCGCCCCACTGGGCGCCGACTATGACTACGCCTGGCATAGCGCTGGAGATTGTGACTGGTTTAGGCGCCGACCGCGCGCGCCTGCTCGCGGCGGTCCGGCCCGAACAGGGGCAGCGGATCGTCGCAGATCTCGATCAAGCGTGACACGGTGCGCGAGCCGATCTGCTCCTCGAGCTGCCTGCGCCCTTCCTCGACGTCCCGGCCCGCGTTGCTGGTGACCAGCATCGACCGCTGGTTCTCGTAGCGCTCGTTGACCAGCGCGTAGAGCTGCTCGACCACCCAGTCGGTGTGCCGCTCGGCGCCGAGGTCGTCGATGTAGAGCAGGTCGACCGAGGTCAGCCGCCGGAAGAAGGCCTCGTATGCGTCCTCGTGCTCGCTCGCCTGGTAGGTCTGGCGGATCTGGGTCAGCAGCCTAGGGGTGAAGTAGACAGCGACGGTGCGGCCGGCAGCCAGGGCGAGCTTCGCGATGAGCATCCCCAGGGTGGTCTTGCCGGTTCCGGTATTCCCCATCAGCCACAGGCCCCTGCCGGCGGCGAGGTTCTCGTCGAGCTCGTCGACAAAAGCCCGGACGGCGTTGACCACGTGGCGGGTCGTCATCTCGCGCGCCATGTCGCTGACCGGCGGGCGGTCGAAAGAGACGCCGCGGTAGCGCGGCGGGATCGCCGAGGCGACCCCGCGGACACGGCCGCGCCTCAGCCGCTCCTCGCGGCACTCGCAGGGTCGCGCCACGTCCTCGGGGCCGAGGATCCAGCCGGAGCCGTCGCAGGCGCCGAGCGGACAGGCCCGCTCGGCGAACGGCTCGCTGCGGGGGGTCGCCGCCATCAGAAGTCGGGGCCCGCGCTCGCCGCGTCCTCCAGAGGCGGTCCTTCTCCGGCCGGCTGCTCGACCGGCCGATCGTGGCCGGAGAAGTCAGCGAATTTCGGGAAGCGGTCGAGGAAGACCAGCTTCGGCGAGCCGATCGGCCCGTTGCGGTGCTTGGCGATGATCACGTCGGCCAGCCCGTCCGGCTCGTCTTCGGGGTCGCGGTAGTAGTCCTCCCTGTAGAGGAAGGCGACCAGGTCCGCGTCCTGCTCGATGGAGCCCGACTCCCTCAGGTCCGACAGCATCGGCTTCGGCGGGTGCCGCTGCTCGGGCGCCCGGGAGAGCTGGGAGATCGCCAGCACCGGCACCTCCAGCTCGCGGGCGAGGATCTTCAGGCCCCGGCTCATCTGGCCGACCTGCTCGACCCGGTTGGCGCGCGGGTCGTCGGCGCGCATCAGCTGGAGGTAGTCGACGATCACCAGCCCCAGGCCGCCCCGGTCCTGCGTCTGGGCTTGCAGCCGCCGTGCCTTGGCGCGCAGGTCGAGCAGGCCGAGGTCCGAGGAGTCGTCGAACCACAGCGGCGCCTCCTCCAGCTCGTTGCAGGCGCGCACGACCTTCGGCCAGTCCTTTTGCGCGACCTGCCCCTTTCGCAGCTTGTCGCCGGAGATCCGCGCCCGGCAGGCGATGAAGCGCTGCGCCAGCTCGACCTCCGACATCTCCAGGGAGAAGAAGGCGACCGGCGTCCTCCGCTTCACCGCAATATGCTCAGCTATATTTGCGACAATCGCCGACTTCCCCATCGCCGGCCTCGCGGCCACGACGATCAGATTGCCGGGCTGGAAGCCGCCGGTGATCGCGTCGATGTCCTTGAAGCCGGACGGGGTGCCGGTCAGCTCGGTCTCGCCGGTCGAGAGCTTCTCGAGGCGGTCGACCTCGTCGTGGAGGATCTCCGAGAGGAGGCGGAAGTCGGATGCCTGCTCCCTGTGGGCGACGTCGAAGAGCAGCTTCTCGGCCCGCTCCGACAGCTCGCGAGGCCCGCCGTCGCGCTCGTGCACCCACCCCTGGATCTCCTGTCCGGCACCGAGCAGGCGCCGCAGCAGAGAGTTCTGCTGGACGATTTCGGCGTAGTGCCTGGCGTTGCCGGCAGCAGGCACCTTGGCGGCCAGCTCGGAGACGTAGTGCTTGCCCCCCGCCTCGTCGATCTCGCCGCTCTGGGTCAGCGCCTCGGTGACGCTCAGCTCGTCGACCGGCTTCGAGCGCGCATAGAGGTCGTGGACGGCGGCGAAGATCAGCGCGTGCTTGTCCAGGTAGAAGTCCTCGGGGTTCAGCTTCACCTCGTCGATCACGCGGCTCAGCGCCGGCTCGGCGACCAGCATCGCGCCCAGCACCGATTCCTCGGCCTCGATGTTCTGCGGCGGGACGTGGGTTGCGGAAGGCTGAAGCATCGACACTCAGTAAAGGGCCGGGGGCGGCGGATTCGCCCCCGCCGGCCCCAGATCCCAAGCAAACCAGAGGCCGCGCCACCGCCCGGGAGGCCTCCGTGCAAATAGGGGGGAAAGAACTTGAGGCGCTCAGCCCAGCGCGCCGGCGCCCGCCGCGAGGCTCTCCGGACCCTGGGGGATCCGGCCGGCCTCCTCCTGGCGGCGCTCGCCCCGCCGCAGCATCCGCTGGGTGAGGATCGCGATGCTGAGGATCGCCGTCGCCCCGAGGCTGAGCTGCACGCTGAGCAGTCCCTCGCGGGTCCAGTAGACGTCGCGCAGGTCTAGCAACAGCGCTGCCTCGTCGAAGGTGAGCCCCATGCCGGCGCCCAGCGGGATCGCCAGGCGGTCCTCGAGCTTCTCGTCGTCGGTCAGCAGCGCCGCCGTGCCGGCGGCGAAGCCGATCAGGATGCCCGGCACGAAGTGGTGGATGTGGCGGCCGCCGACGCTGACCTCGCGGAAGGGCCACCACTGGTCGCGGATCCCCCAGGTCGATAGCCGCACCAACGCAAAGGCGCCGAGGAAGCCTGACAGCAGGTTGAAGAGCACCGCCTCGCGGCGAGGCGTTGCCGCATAGCCGCTGGCGGCGACCCCGACCGTGTCGAGCGCTGCCGCCTCGACCAAACCGTCCCCCGTCCGGTGCTCGTGGGCGCGGCGCGCCAGCATACGGCCGAACTGCCCCGCCAGGACCGTGCCGGCGCCGCCGATCGCAACCGTGGCGAGCCCCACCGTCGCCCGCTCCGAGCGAGCCCAGCCGAACCGCGTCCTCGCCCTGGCGCGGCGAGTCAGACGGGTCGGTAGGCGGCGCAGCGGCAGCGCTTAGCTCTCCTCGGCGACGATCGTCTTCACCGTGGCGACCGTGCCGTCGGCCAGCTCGATCTCCACCATGTGGGTGCCGATCTCGCGGATCGGCTGCTCGAGGCGGACTTTCCGGCGGTCGATCCGCAGGTCGCGGGCGTCGCGGATCGCGTCGGCGATCTCCTTGGCGCCGACCGAGCCGAACAGCCGGCCGCCGTCGTCCGCCCGTTGCTGGATCGTCAGCACGGTCTTCGAGAGCAGCTCCGCGGCCCGCTCTTCCCGCTCGGCCCGCCGCCGCGCGGCCTTCTCGGCCTCCGCCTGGCGTCGCTGCGCCTCCTCCAGCGCGCCCGGCGTCGCCGGAGCGGCCAGCTTGCGGGGGATCAGGTAGTTCCGCAGGTAGCCGGGGGAGACGTCGACCGGCTCGCCGCGCTGCCCGAGGCTGTCCACGTCCTCGAGGAGGATCGCCTGCGCCATCGGCCTAGCGCTCTCCGACGTAGGGCAGCAGGGCGATCTCGCGCGCCCGCTTCACGGCCACCGAGAGCTGCCGCTGGTGCTTGCGCGAGAGGCCGGTGACGCGACGGCCGCGCGTCTTCCCCTTGTCGGAGAGGAAGCGGCGCAGCAGGTTGAGGTCCTTGTAGTCGACCGCCTCGGAGTTGATCCTGGTGTACTTGCGAGGACGCGCCCGATCTGCGCCGCGGCGACCGCGGCGCGAGGGCGTCGATCCGTTCTCTCTCGGTCGTGCCATCGGCAGCGCATCCTACCGATGTTCAGTCGCACACCCGCAGGGACTAGAACGGAATGTCGTCGTCCTGCCCACCGCCCCCGCCGCTGGCGGTGGCCGGGGTCGTGTCGTAGTCCGAGGTGTCGGCCGGCGTATCGCTCTGCGGGGTGAAGCCGTTGCCGTTGCCGCCACCAGACCCGCCCCCGTCGCGCGAGCCGAGGAACTGGACCGAGTTGGCGATGATTTCGACGCTCTGGCGCTTGTTCCCCTCTTTGTCCTCCCACTCGCGCCAGTCGAGCCGCCCTTCGACCGCCACCGGGCGCCCCTTCGAGAGGTAGTTGGCGCAGTTCGCGCCCTGCGCGCCCCAAACGGTGACGTCGAAGTAGTTGGGCTTGTCGACCCAGTCGCCGCTCTGCCCATCCTTGCGCCTGCTGTTGACCGCCACCCGCAGCTTGCAGACGGAGGTGCCGCCCGGCGTGCTGCGCAAATCGGGGTCGCGGGTCAGGTTCCCGGTGATGACCACCACGTTGATGTTCGAAGCCGCCACGGCTCTCACTCCTCCGGATCGCTTTATCGAGGTACCAGTCTAAGAGCGCAGGCGGCGCAAATCTCCCCCCCGAGGGCGGAATCTGCGCGAAAAGACTGCTACTCGCCGGATTCGGAGGTTTCGGGCTCGGCGGCCGGCGGCGCCTCCTCCGGCGCGGGCGCGGCCTCGGCGGGGGGCTCGGCGACGGCGGAGGGGGCTGCGGGCTCGGCGGTCGCCTCGGCGCCCTCGTCTCCGGGCTCGGCGGGCTGCGGCGCCGGCTCGGCCGGCCGCTCGCGCGAAGCGCCCGGCCCCGGGGCGCCGGTCGCCGGCGGCACGATCACCGGTGCGCTGGCGTCGACCTCGAAGATGCGGAAGCGGAGCACGCCCTCGGCGATCTTCAGGTTGTGGTCGAGCTGCCCGAGCAGCGCTGGAGGCGCTTCGAAGCGGAACCAGCGGTAATCGGCCTCGTTCCGCTGGGCGATCTCGTAGGCGAGCTTGCGCAGGCCCCACTCGTTCTCGTGCTTCAGCGTCCCGCCGGCCTCGATCTGCTGCTTGGCCTCCCGCGCGACCGCGTCCCGTCCAGGGGCGTCCCGCCCCGGGTCGAGCATCAGGACCAGCTCGTATTCGCGCTGCGCTGCCAAAACGGCGTCGGACTATAGCGGCGGGGCTCAGTGCGGCGCGAACTCTTCGGAGCCGTCGCCCGGAGGCGGCTTCTCGGTCGCTGGAGGCGGAGCTTCGGGAAGGGGCGCCGGTGCCGGTGCCGGTTCCGACGGTGGTGGAGACGCTTGCGGGACAGGCGCCGGGGCGGGCGGGTCCTGGCGCGGGGTGGGGGTGCGCGCCTTGCGCATCGCTCTGCTCCGGGCGGAGGGATGAGATCGCCTGGCGGAATGGACCTTGCCCTGCGCAGACTTCGCGCTGCGCCGGACACCCCTACCCCGCGCCTCCCGCCCGAGTCGCCGTACCGGCTGGACAGGCTTTACAACCCGCGGCAATCCCACGTCGGCGGGCACCGGCGGCGGCTTCGGCGGCGTCAACAGCTCGGGGAGCAGCGTGAGCGCGAACAGGCCACCCAGGGCGATCGCGGCTCCCTTCCAAGCTGACTTCCAACGGATGCGGAATCCCACAGCACTCCAAGCCGCGAGCGCCCTGGATTCTCCCCCCCAGCTCTCAAGAACCGCGGATCTGCGCGAGCGGCGTGGACATGAAGGGGGATCAGGGGACCCCTGATCCCCTCCTCCCGCCTACACCACGCTCTCGCGCAGCTCCGCGATGTCCCGCAGCTGCTCGTCCACCCAATCCCCCGGATTCCGCGAGTAGATGATCTCCTTCAGGTGCTGCGCCCGCACCCGTCGCTCCTCGGGGTCCATGGTCAGCGCTCGGTAGATCGCGTCGGCCTGCTCCTGGATGTCGAACGGGTTGACCGAGAGGACGCAGTCCGCCAGCTCCTCGTGCGAGCCGGTGTTCTCGGAGAGCATCAGGACCCCGTCGCGGGTGTTGACCGCCGGCGCCTCCTTCGCGACGAGGTTCATCCCGTCGAAGATAGAGTTGACCATCAGCAGGTCGAACTGCTTGTAGCGGGCGACCGCCTCGGGGAAGTTCTCGTAGATCTTCAGGTCGATCGGCATCCAGTCGGTGGTGCCGTGCTTGTGGTTGACGACCGCGACCAGTGCTTCGATCCGTTCGAGGTACTCGGCGTACTCGGGCACGTCCTGCCGCGAGGGCTGCAGGTGGGCGATGAAGGTCACCTTCTCGCGGAACTCCGGGTGCTGCTCGAGGAAGACGTCGAAGGCGGTGAAGCCACGGAGCACGTTCTTCGAGAGGTCGGCCCGGTCGACCCGGATGATCAGGTGCTCCCGCCGCCGCCGCTGCACCTCACGCTCGTACTCGGCCACCTCGGCCGACTCGGCCACCTGCCGCAGCCGCTCGGCGTCGATCGAGAGCGGGTAGGCGCGAGCCACCGACTCGCCGCCCGCGTGGCGCACCGTCACCCCCTCGTAGTCGACCTCGGCCTCGAGCAGCTCGTCGCAGCAGCGCAGGAAGTTGAGGCAGTAGGCGTGGGTGTGGAAGCCGATGATGTCGTTGGCGAGCATGCCGCGGAAGATGTCCTCGCGGATTCGCCCCGGCAGCACCCGCCAGCTGTCCGGCTGGGCCCAGGGGATGTGGACGAAGTGGTGGAGGAAGGCGTCGGGACGGTGGGCGCGGATCATCCCCGGGGCGGTGTAGAGGTGGTAGTCGTGCAGCATCACCAGCGGCCGCTCACGCTCCTCGATCTGCCTCAGCACGGCGTCGGCGATGTCGCGATTGACCGCCTGGTAGCCGTAGTCCCAGGCGTCCAGCTCCTCCTGGCGGATGTCGGGTGCGTTGGAGAGGTCCCAGAGGTAGTGCTGGACGAACCAGAGGATCGGGTTGGCGATGATGTTGTAGAAGCGGTCGTAGGCTTCGGCGTCGCTGCCGACCAGCAGCACCCGGTAGTCGATCCCGTCGATCGACAGCTCGACCGGCCCGCCCTCCTCCTCGGAGACCGCGACGTCCTCGTCGGTCATTGCCGAGGCGATCCACAGCGCTTCGCGGTGGGAGACGAGACCGGAGAGCGCCGTCACCAGGCCGCCGCCGCCCCGCCGCACGGTCCGCTCACCCGCCTCGTCGCGCTCGAACTGCGCAGGCCCCCGATTCGAGACGATGATCAGTGGGTCGGACTCGGGCATCGACCCCCAGCCTACTGCCGCTCGGGGTCTATGTATCCAACTCGCCGAGCAGCTGCATCCAGTCCCGCAGCAGGCGCGGCGAGAGGAACTCGCGGCGGGCATGTTCCTTGCCGTTGCGGCCGAGTCGCTTGCCCAGCTCCGGGTCGGCGAGGATTGCCCGGCAGCGCTGCGCGCACTCCTCCGGCGAGTCGACCAGGTAGCCGCTCGCCCCGTCCTCGATCTGCAGCGGGATGCCGCCGACGTTGCCGGCCACGGTCGGCCGCCCCTTCCAGAGCGCCTCGGTGACGGTCAGCCCGAAGCCCTCGCGGATCGACTTCTGCAGGCAGACATCGGACTGCGACTGGAAGGCGTTGACCTCGATCGCGCCGACGTTGTTGAGGTTGTTGAGGATCTTGATGTCGGGGTCGGCGTCGGCGTACTCGACCGTCTGCTGGAAGAACTCCCAGCCCTCCGGGTCGTCGGTCGCCATCGAGCCGACCAGGGCGAGCTGCACCTCGGGCATCTCCGCTGTCACCGCGCGGTAGGCGTCGATCACGCCGATCGGATCCTTCCAGGGGTCGAAGCGGGAGACCTGGGTGATCAGCGGCCGGTCGACGTCGATCCCGAACTGGTGGCAGACGAAGGCGGCGTCGTCGGGGGAGAAGGCCATGTTCTTCGGCGAGAGCGGGTCGATCGCCGGCGGCACGATCCGCACCCCGTTGCGGCCGTCGACGCCCGTCCGGCACGTAGGCCGGCAGGTGCCAGACGGTCGCGTCGTACTCTTCGATCAGCGGCCGCAGCCGGGCGATCGGCGCCGGGTTGGGCTCGGAGAGGTCGATGTGGCAGCGCCAGACCCAGTTGCGGCTCTTGCCGGGCGCACCGCGGCGCAGCCCGATCGGCTGCGGGTCGTGGACGACGACCGTGTCCCAGCCGCCGTGCAGATCCTCGGCATTGAGCGCGTTGACCTCGTCGAACAGCGCCCACTGCTCCTCGTTCAGCGTCTCGTCCGCGCCCTGCAGCGAGTTGTGCAGCAGCTTGGTCGCGTTGAAGAACTCTTCCTTGCCGAAGATCACGTGCCAGTGGGCGTCGATCCCGGCGTCGCGCATCAGCGGCACGATCGTGTAGAGGATCTCCGAGACGCCGCCGCCGAAGGCGGTGCCGCTGACGTGCAGGATGCGCTGACCCTTCAGCGGCTCGGCCAGCTCGCGGATCTGCTCGGCAAGCTCCTTGCCCGCGATGTGGGTGTAGTCGGAGAGGGACTTCTGGCCGAGGGCTACTTCCTGGAGCACCCGCGGATTTCTACAGGCAGCGGCGGTCCTACCACCCGGCGGTCGCGCTAGCCGGTCGGGTTCGACACCGGTCGCTTGCCCAGCGTGACCTGCACTTCGTCCCTGCCGCCGTCGGCGTGGAGGATCTCCAGCGTCACCTGCTCGCCCGGCGCGGAGGAGGAGATGTAGCGGGCGAGGTCGTCGGGGCGGACCACCTTGCGGCCGTCGACGGCGAGGATCGTGTCGCCGCCAACCTGGTAGGGGACCCCCTGGAAGCGCATTTTTTCGTCGCCGCCCTTGAGCCCGGCCTTGTCGGCCGGGCCGCCCGGCACCACTTCGGCGATCAGGCCGCCGAAGTCGGGCGTCGAGGCCGAGCTTCTCGGCGAGCTGCGGGTAGAGCGCCTGGCTGGAGACGCCGATGTAGGCGTACTCGGCGGTGCCGCCGCTTCTCGAGCTGGGCGAGCGAGCGCTTCACCGCGGAGATCGGCACCGCGAAGCCGACCCCGTCGTTGGCGCCGGAGTTGGTCTCGATCTGCTGGTTGATGCCGACCACGCGGGCGCCGGCGTCGAGCAGCGGGCCGCCCGAGTTGCCGGGGTTGATCGAGGCGTCGGTCTGGATCGCCCCCTCGATCTGGAACTGGGTGAGCGAGCCGACCGAGCGGTCGGTCGCGGAGACGATCCCGACCGAGAGCGACTGCTGCTCGCCGAACGGGCTGCCGATCGCCGCCACCGGCTGGCCGACGACGAGTTCGCCGTCGTCGCCGAGCTTCAGCGGGTGCAGCTCGAAGCCGTCCGGCTTCACTTCCAGCAGGGCGACGTCGGCGAAGGGGTCGAAGCCGACGATCTTGGCCGGCAGCACGTTGCGGTTCGGGAACTCGACGAAGACCGCCTTCGCCTCCGTGCGGCTGCCGCCTTCGCCGTCGGTGACGACGTGGGCGTTGGTGACGATCTGGCCGGCGTCGTCGAGCACGAAGCCGGAGCCTTCGGCGCCGCCGCTGTCGAAGATCGAGCGGATCGTGACCACGCCGGGGGACGCTTCGCGGTAGACCTTGGCCGCGTCGAAGCCGCTCTCGGCGGCCTGGACGACCACCTGTGTGCGTCGTCTTCGCCGTCGCCCGGCCGCGCCGTGGAGGTCGACCGCCGCCGCCGCAGCCGGCCAGCAGGGCTGCGCTCAGCGCCAGCAGCGCCGCCAGGGCGCCGGCGCCGGCCGCTTCACGCGGGCGCCTTCGCCGGGGCGCCGTCGCGCGGCAGCGCGCCCGCCGGTGCGGGCGGCAGGTCGAGCGTGAAGGCGGTGAAGCGACCGCTCGAGGAGATCGCGATGCGACCGTCCATCCGCTGTGCCAGCTCGCGGGCGATCGCCAGGCCGAGCCCCGACCCCCCCGAGGCGTCGGCCGTGTAGAAGCGCTCGAAGATGCGCGCCCTGGGCGCGCTGCGGGATGCCGGGGCCGTCGTCGGAGACGGTCAGCTCGGCGCGCTGGTCGATGGTGTAGGTGGTCACGGTGACGCTGGCGCCCTCCGGCGTGTGGGTGAAGGCGTTATCGAGCAGGATACGGATGATCTGCCGCACCCGATCCGGGTCGGCGAGCGCCCGCACCGGGCGCTCCGGTGTTCGCAGCTCGAGCCGCGAGCCGCGGCTGTCGGCGCGCGGCCCGAACTCGCGCGCCACGTCGCGGGCCAGCGGGTTGAGGTCGACGCCGCGCGGCTGCAGGGTCGATCGCCACCGGCGTCGAGCTGCGAGAGGTTGAGCAGGTCGGAGGTGAGCTTGGTGAGACGGCCGATCTGCTGGCGCATCGTGCGCACGAACTCGGCCCGCTCCTCCGGGCTGGGGTCCTCCTCTTCCAGCAGCTCGATGAAGCCGCCGAGGCTGAAGATCGGCGTGCGCAGCTCATGCGGAGGCGTTGGCGATGAATTGCTTGCGGGCACTGTCCAACTCGGCGAGGCGGCGCTGCATCTCGTTGAAGGTGCGGGCGAGCTGGCCGAGCTGGCCGGGATGGTCGACCGGGATGCGGGCCGCGAAGTCGCCGTCGGCGACCTTGCGCGCGGCGTCCTCGATCCGCCGGATCCGCGTCGCCACCAGCTGGGCGAAATAGATTCCCACCGCCAGCGCCAGCAACAGCGCGATCAGGCCGCCGATCACGATTGGGCCGGCGGCCTCGGAATGGCCGCCGATCGCCACCACCCAGATGTAGACGACGACCGAGGTGCCTGCGCCGATCGCCAGCGAGATCGTCGCGATCATGCTGCCGAGCGGCGTCGGGCGGAGCCTCCTCATTCTCTGAACCGGTAGCCGACGCCGCGCACCGTGAACAGGAACTCGGGCTGTTTCGGGTTGCGCTCCAGCTTCTCGCGCAGGTGGCGGATGTGGACGTCGACGGTGCGCGGGTCGCGGTAGTCGGAGTCGCCCCAGACGTGCTCGAGCAGGGTCTCGCGGCTCAGCACTCGCCCGGGAGAGCGGGCGAGCGCGCTGAGGATCTCGAACTCGACGTAGGTGACGGCGACCTCCTCGGCGCTCAAGGGTCACCATGCGACGGCTCGGGTCGATCTGCAGCCCGCCGAGCTCGATCGGCTCCTCGTCGGGGGGGTCGAGGGCCATTCGCGAGCGCCGCAGCGCCGCCTTGACGCGGCTGCGGAACTCGCGCATCGAGAAGGGCTTGGTGATGTAGTCGTCGGCGCCGACCTCGAGGCCGGCGACCTTGTCGGTCTCGCCGTCCTTCGCGGTCAGCATGATGATCGGCACCTGGCTGCGGCGGCGAAGCTGTCGGCAGACCTCCACTCCGTCGAGTTTCGGCAGCATCAGGTCGAGGATCACGAGGTCGAAGCGCGCCTCGCCGAAGCGGTTCAGCGCTTCGCGCCCGTCGAGCGCCGAGGTGACGTGGTAGCCGTCCTTGCGGAGCGGGTAGCTGAGCAGCGTCTGCACCGACTGCTCGTCGTCGACGAGAAGGATCCGTGTAGACCCATTCGGCATGAGCAAAGCGTATCCACCGCACCCGGAAGCGCCCGCGGTTGTCGGCCCGGGGATTGGCCTTGGACAGATGTGCGAGTACCAAGAACTAAGGTATCGCGGAGGGGGGTCCGATACGTGGCAGGGATGCAGAGGCGACGACAGCTGAAGACGACGATCGAAGCAGGCGACTACCGGCCCGAACCCGGGAAGGTGGCGCGAGGCGATGCTGCGCCGCCGCGGCCTGCGCGAACTGCTCTTCGGCTCCCCGCCGCTCAGCTCAGCTGATCGAATCCCTCCGGCTCCAGAGAGCCACCGCCGGGCAGCCTGATCTCGACTCCGCTCGCCGGCGAACGCGGCGCCGATCCGGGTCAGCGGCGGACCGCCTGCGGAGGCA
Organism: uncultured Solirubrobacterales bacterium; assembly: GCA_963730315.1. Taxonomy (GTDB): domain Bacteria; phylum Actinomycetota; class Thermoleophilia; order Solirubrobacterales; family 70-9; genus VRUE01. The sequence continues at coordinate 202,897 of CAVSRD010000007.1, forward strand.
AGCGCCGCCGCCGCCTCCTCGAAGCGCTCCGGCGGCAGCGCCGCCAGCAGCTCGTAGTCTTCGCCTCCCGAGGCCGCGAGCAGGAGCGGGTCGCGCCCGGCCGCCGCCGCGACCTCGGCGACCCCGGCGGCGAGCGGCAGCGAGCCGGCCTCGATCCGCAGCCCGACCCCGCTCGCGGCGGCGAGGTGGCGGGCGTCGCCGCCGAGGCCGTCGCTGAGGTCGATCATCGCGGTCGCCCCGCCGCGGCGAGCGCCCGTCCCTCGTCCAAGCGCGGCCTGCGGTTCCAGGTAGCGGGCGCTCAACGCCGCGCGGTCGACCTTTGGGTCGCCATGCGGTTCAAGGCTCGACAGCGCTCCCTGGCCTTCGAGCAGCAGCAGCCCCGCCGCGGCGCCGCCCAGCTCCCCCGTGACGGCCAGGGTGTCGCCGGGGCGGGCGCCCGCCGCGGCTCACCAGCCGCTCCGGCGACGCCGCGTGGCCGACGGCGGTGATCGCCAGGCTCAGCGCCGGCGCGCGGGTCAGGTCGCCGCCCGCGAGGGTCGTGCCGGTCTTCGCCGCCAGCGCCGCCAGCCCGTCGAGCAGCTCGAGGCAGCCGTCCTCGTCGAGGTCGGCGGGGACGCCGAGGACCACGTAGGCCTCGCCCGGCTCTGCGCCCATCGCCGCCAGGTCGGAGAGGGCGACAGCGAGCGCCTTGTGGCCGATCTGCGCCAGGCTCATCCAGTCGCGGCGGAAGTGGACGCCGTCGATCGACGCGTCGACCGAGGTCACGGTGGCGCCGTCCGCCACGACGATCGCCGCGTCGTCGCCGCTGCCAAGCCGCACCCGCGGCCCCGGCGGCGGCAGCCGTTCCCGCACTCGTGCCAACAGCTCGAACTCGCCCATGCGGCGACTATCGCAATAATCGCGCGCGCCGGCCAGGCACGCGATCCCGGTCAGCCACCGAGTGGGCGACCCCGTACCTCACTATCGTGCGACGGGCGTGCGCCAGCCATTCCTACACCGGGTCGGCGAGGCGGCGGCGCGCTTCGGGACGCGACCGCCGCGCAGCAAGCGGGTCCGCCTCGCGATCCAGCTCGGAATCGCGATCCTCGTCTTCGGCTTCCTCGTCCTCACCGTGGTCGACCAGTGGTCGGAGATCAAGGACTCGGGCGTCCACTTCCACGTCCTCTGGCTGATCCCGGCCTTCGTCGTCCTGCCGCTCTTCTACGCGCTCAGCGCCCTCGGCTGGGACCTGATCCTGCGCTTCCTCGGCTACCGGATCGGGCCGGGCCGGGCGCAGGTCGCCTGGGGCCAGCCGCTGCTCGCCCGCTACGTGCCGGGCAGCGTCCTCTACGTGCTCGGCCGGGTGCTGCTCTCCGAGCGGGCGGGGGTGCCGCGGCGGATCACGATCGCCAGCATCGTCTACGAACAGGCGATCTCCGCCACCTCGGCGGTCGGCGTCGCCGCCTACTTCCTGATCAGCCACCCCGACCTGCAGGGTCAGCCGCTGCGCTGGGCGGTGCTGCTGCTGTCCCGGCGGCGATCGCCGTGCTGCACCCGCGCGTCTTCGGCCCGCTCGCCGACCGCGTCCTGCGCGCCTTCGGCCGCGAGCCGCTGCCGGCGGTCGTGCCGCTGCGCGGGGTGATCGTCCTGCTGCTCTTCTACGCCTTCAACTGGGCGGTGGTCGCGGTCGGCATCTACTGCGTCGCCCGCTCGGTCAGCACGATCCCGCTCAGCGACCTCCCGGTGGTCGGCTCGGCGCAGGCGGTCGGCTACGTGGCGGCGCTCGTCACCCTCGTCGCCCCGGCCGGGCTGGGGATCCGCGACGCCGCCTTCGCCTGGGCGGTGAAGGTCGCTGTGCCCGGCCGGAGCTTCGCGGTCGGCTCGCTGATCGCGATCGCGGTGCGCGGCGTGCTGACGGTCGTCGAGCTGATCTACGTCGCGATCGTCACCGCGCTGGGGCGGCGCGAGGGCTGGTCGATCCCGACCGGGGTGCTGCACCCGTCGCCGGAGGAGGAGCGGGCGGAGGCGGCCGGCCAGCGAAACGCCGGTCCACTCGCCCGAGGTGCTCTGAGGGAGCGCTCGGCGCACGCCCTCACAACGGGACGCGGGCGAACAGCTGGAACGCCGTCAGGGCCAGGGTGAGGAGCTGCAGCGGCCGGTCCCGCGAGAGGGCGACGAGCGGCAGGGCCCAGATCAGGTACCAGGGGAGGAGCCAGGCGGTGGCGAGGAGGAGGCCGAAGCTCGCCCAGGCCGCCATGCGGAGCCAGTCGTGGCCGCGCCAGGTTTGGGTCAGCAGGTAGAAGACGAGGACGCCGTAGAGCGGCGAGGGCTGCCGCTCGAGCCGCGCTCTCGCTCAGGCCGCTGAGGCGAGCGACGGTGGTCGGGAAACTCATGTGGGTGGTCTTGCCCTGGTGGTTGCCGATCAGCTCGAGCGCGTGCAGCCAGTGCCAGCCGAAGGCGAGATACGCGACCGCGCCGAGCGCCAGGGCCGCGCCGGCCGCGCCGGCCAGCAGCCGCACAGCGGGTCCGACTGCCGGCTCGATGGCAGCCTTTTCCTTGCTGGAGGGTGGAAAAGGATGCGATTGTCTGGCGAGCAGGGCGAAGGGGGCGGCAAGGGCCGCCGGGGGCTTGAGGGCGAAGGCGGCGACGAAGGCCGCGCCGCCGGCTGCCGGGCGCGCTGCGAGCACCGCGGCGACCCCGACCGTCGCGACCAGCATCGCGAGCGCGTCGTTGTGGCCGCCGCCGACCAGCTGGAGGAGGACGACGGGGTTGAGGGCGACGAAGGCTGCGGCGGCGGTCGGGCTGACGCCGCGCTGCGGAGCGAGACGCGCGACCAGGATGGCGATGCCCAGCACCGCGGCCGCCGCGGCGGCCTTCAGCACCGCGACCGCCGCCGGCACCGGCAGCCAGGCGAGCGGATAGGTGGCGAGGGTGAAGGCCGGGCCGTAGTCGCTGGTCGCCTCGATCCAGGTTACGTCGGCGTAGGCGGGGTCGGAAGGAAACGCGGCAGGTGGGTGCAGGTAGGGATCGAGGCCGTGCAGGACCCCGAGCCGGGCGTAGTCGACGTAGCTGTATATGTCGTGGGAGAAGAGCGGCGGGGCGGCGGCGAAGCCGGCGACCAGGACGACGATCGCGGCCCAGACGAGCCGCCGGGCGTGGCGCCTACCCACCGTTGTTGCCGATCGAGCCTTCCGGCGGTGGCTTGTAGGGCGGCACGTGGGTCGGTTCCTGTCCGACGCCCGGTGCGTAGGCGTTGGGATCGTAGCCGCCGGTCGCTTCGCGGCCCAGCCGTTCGGCTTCGCTTTCCCCGCTCCCTCCTCGCGCCTTGGCGTAGGAGCCGCCGCCCGGCGCCGATGCGGTGAAGCGGCCGAAGAAGGGCGCCCAGCTGATCTTCTGCGTCGGTTTGCTCACCTCTTCGCAGGGCACTTCCGCGCCGCTGTAAAGCGCGTGCCAGATCTCGGCCGGGAAGGTGCCCCCGTAGACGGTGGTGCCGTGGACGGCGGTCATTTCGATCGCGTTCGACTGCGGGTAGCCGACCCAGACGGCGGTCGCCAGGTTCGGCTGGATGCCGGCGAACCAGGCGTCGGTGAAGTTGTCGGTCGTCCCCGTCTTGCCGCCCTGCCCTGCGCACCCCGTGTAGGCGGCGGTGCCGGTCCCTTCGGCGATGTTGTCGTGCAGCAGGCGCCAGACCTGGTAGGCGACGGCTTCGGAGACGACCCGCCGCGGGTGCGTCCTGCCCGGCCGCTCGACCCGCCCGCCGGGGAAGACGACGCGGCGGATCGAGACCGGGTCGCGGCGGATCCCGCCCGAGGCGAGCGTCGCGTAGGCGTCGGCCATCTCCAGCGGCGAGACGCCGATCCGCAGCCCGCCGATCCCCTCGGCCGGGATCCCGTCGAGCGGGCTGGAGATCCCCATCGACTTCGCGGTCGCCGCGACGGCCTGCGGGCCGACGTCCAGGTCGAGCTGGGCGAAGACGGTGTTGTCGGAGGCGACCGTCGCCTGCTTCAGGTTGATCGTCCCCTGGTAGCCGAGGTCGGCGGTGCTCACTTCCCAGTGCCCCCACCGGGGCAGGTTGAGGTCGAGGTGCTTGGAGGTGTAGTAGGTCGAGTAGGGGTCGATCCCCTGCTTGATCGCGGTGGTCAGGACGAAGGCCTTGAAGGTCGAGCCCGGCTGGCGGTGACCCTGCGCGGCCAGGTTGAACTTGCTCTGCGCGTAGCTCGAGCTGGAGGCCATCGCGCGGACCCAGCCGTTGCGCGGGTCGATCGAGACCAGCGCCGCGGAGGGGTCTTCCGGGTATGGGAGGGTCGAGCGCATCGCTTCCCGCGCCACCTCCTGCAGGCGCGGGTCGACCGTCGTGTAGACCTTCAACCCGCCGTTCCGCACCGTCCTTGCCCCGTACCGTTCGATCAGCTCGGCCTCGACGTAGTCGAAGAAGTAGGGCTGGCGTTTGGCGAAGTAGCCCCGGTCCAGGTTCAGCTCGAGGCCGCGACGCTCGGCCCGGCGGGCCCGGGCGACGGTGACGAAGCCCAGCTCGGCCATCTTCGAGAGCACCTCGTTGCGCCGCGCGAGGGCGCCACGGGGGTGCAGCGTCGGGTTGTACTCGCTCGGCGCCTGCGGCAGGCCGGCCAGCAGCGCCGCCTGCTCGAGGCTCAGCTGCCGGACCGGCTTCGAGAAGTAGATCCTCGCGGCCGCCCCGACCCCGACTACGGTGCTGCCCTCGACGGTCCCGTAGGAGGCGGTGTTGAGGTACTGACCGAGGATTTCCCGCTTCGAGTGGCGATCGGCGTACTCGATCGCCAGCTTCGCCTCGACGATCTTGCGCTCCAGGGTGCGCGCCGGGTGGGCGATGCAGAGCTGGCGAACCAGCTGCTGGGTGATCGTCGAGCCGCCCTCGACCGGCTTGCCGGCTTCGAGGTCCTCGAGCGCGGCGCGGGCGATCCCCTCCGGGTCGATGCCGCCGTGTTCGTAGAAGCGCTGGTCCTCGATCGCTACCGTGGCGTGCCGGAGGCTCTGAGGGACGCGGTCGATCGAGACCGGCGCCCGCGCCTCGTCGGAGGCGACGATGCCCAGCTTGCTGCCGTCGGCCGCGTAGAGGGTCGTGTTGCCGCGATGGTCGACCCGCTTGCAGGAGCCGAGCGACGGCGCGTCGGCGGCGACGTTGAGCACCCAGGAGGCAACCGCCACGGCGCCGATCGCGACCAGGACGAGGACCCCGCCCCCGACGAGCAGCAGCTTGCCGGCTGCGCCGCCGCGGCGGCGGTGACGTCGGCGGTCACGCTGCGTCATCGCAGGGGAGGGTACGCTGCCGCGCGTGCCGCGCACGGACTTCCCCTACGCCACCTGGGGCGCGCAGATGGCGGTCGGCGGGGTGCTGCTGGCGCTGGGCGCGGGGATCCTGCTGGGCATCCCGGCGGTGCTGGTCGACAACCCGGTCGAAGGGAACCTCAGCACCGCCGCCAACGTCGTCGTCCAGCTGGCGACCGCGCTCGGCTTCCTGCTGGTGCCGGTCGCCGTCGCCACCCGTTGGGGGGAGGCCTCGGTCGGCCAGGCGCTGCGCCGCCTCGGCGTGCGCGGCTTCCGGCCCGGGGCGCTGAAGTGGATGCTGGCGGCAGTCGGCGCCTATCTGCTCCTCGCGGGCCTCTACAGCGCCCTGTTCGGCGCGCCCGAGCAGGAAGACATCGCCGAATCGTTCGGCACCGTGCCCGTGCAGGTCCTGCTGATCGTCATCGCGGCCCCGGTCAGCGAGGAGGTCTGCTTCCGCGGCATGCTGTTCGGCGGCCTTCGCACCCGTCTGCCCCGCCTCGCGGCTGCCCTCCTCAGCGCCCTGATCTTCGGCGGCCTGCACGCGCTCACCGGCCTCAGCGCGGTCCCGCCGCTGATCTTCTTCGGCTTCGTCCTCGCCCTGCTCTACGAGAAGACCGGCTCGATAGTCCCCGGCATCCTCCTCCACATGCTCAACAACTCGGTCGCTCTGCTGGGCCAGTAGCTGCCGCCAATAGACTTCCCCTGTGAGCCGCCGTCTGGTCCTAGCGTCGACCGTCCTCGCCCTGCTGGCGCTGTTCGCGGTTGCCCCGGCGGCACCGGCCAAGCAGCCCGATCGGCCGGGCAAGGGGGCCGGCGGCAAGCCGCAGGTTCCGAAGAAGGCGACGGTGAGGATCCGGGTGGGCCATCTGCGCGGCGGGCGAGCGCCGATCTACGCCACCGTGCCGGTGGTCGGCACGGCCGAGCCGTTCGCACCCGGCCAGCGGGTCGAGGTCACCTTCTACCTCGACGGCCGCCGGCTGCTCACGCGCAAGGTGAGGGTGAGCAAGGGCAAGGGCGGCGCCGGCACCTTCCGCGCCGCGATAGTCGTCCGCGAGGACGGCAGGTACGCGGCGGGCGCCCATCTGCCGGCGAGCGGCGGGCTGCGCGGCGACCGCACGGTGCGCAAGAGCTGGCGGGTCAGCTTCCCGTCGCTGCACCGGGGGCAGTGCGACAGGGTCGTCAAGGGCTTCAAGCGGGCGCTCGCGAAGCTCGGCTACGCCTCCGGCGGCGGACGATGCTTCGACCGCCGCACCGGCCGCGAGGTGCTCGCCTACCGCAAAGTGAACGGAATGTCGCGCAGCGAGCACGCCGGCAAGGGGATCGTCAAGCGCGTCTTCGGCGGCCGGGGGGGTTACCGGGTCCGCCACCCGGAGGCCGGCGAGCACGCCGAGGTGCCCCTCGCCAAGCAGGTGCTGGTGCTTGCCAAGGGCGACCGGCCGTTCGCGATCTACCCGGTCTCGACCGGCAAGCCCTCGACCCCGACGGTGACCGGCCAGTTCAGCTTCTACCGACGCGAACCGGGCTACAACTCGGAGGGCATGTACTACTCCTTCTACTGGCACAACGGCTACGCCGTCCACGGCTACGCCGAAGTGCCTGACTACGCAGCCAGCCACGGCTGCATCCGCACCTTCATCGCCGACCAGCCGCGCATCTATTACCAGCTCAGCTACGGCGAGCCGATCTTCGTCTTCTGAGCCGAGAATAGGATTGGCGCGATGCCGGACCTCGACGCGGCCAAGCGGACGCTGCTCGCCGAGCTGCGCGAGCACTCGCTGGTGATCGGCGAGGTGACGCTGGCCAGCGGGGCGAAGGCGCAGTACTACGTGGACGCCCGGCGGGCGCTGCTCCGCCCGCCGGGCTTCCGGGCGGCTGGCGAGCTGATCGCCGCCGCGGCGGTCGAGGCCGGCGCCGGTGCGGTCGGGGGTCCGGCCACGGCGGCGATCCCCCCTGCCTGCGCGGCCCTCGCCGTCCCCGCCGGCGACGGCCTGGTCGGCTTCTTCGTGCGCGGCGAGCGCAAGCGGCACGGCCTGCAGCGCTGGGTCGAGGGCCCGGTCGAGCCGGGCGCCCGCTGCCTGGTGGTCGAGGACACGGTGACCACCGGCGGCTCGACCGTGCAAGCGATCGAGCGGATCCGCGAGCAGGATCTCGAGGTGGTCGGAGTAGTTGCCGTCGTCGATCGCCTCGCCGGCGGCGGCGACCGGATCGAAGCCGCCGCCGAGGCGCCCTACCACCCTCTGGTGACGATCGACGAGCTGTACCCCGCTCGCCCCGATCGCGGCTGAACGCTTCCTGAAAAGCGCCCTTTTTGCAGGAACAACCCAGCCGGGGTTGACATCCACACACGTATCTGCCTTAATAGCGCTGCGATCCAGAGACACGGATGTCTGTGTTTTCTGAAACCGCGATGTCCGGCCTCTAGGACGGACATGGGAACAGGGAAATAGGGAAACAGGGAAACCGAGCGCCTGAGGAGGCCGCGGGGAAGCGGCCGGCAGCGGGGCTCACAGGACAAGGAGAGCTACGTGAGACGGTTCGCGAAGGCAACGTTTGCGGGATCGACCCTGGGCGGCGGCGTGCGCCGCGGCCGCATCGGATTGGTCTGTCTCTGCGTCCTCGGCCTCGCGGCCTTCCTGGGGAGTGGTGCGTCCTCAGCCGCCGCTGCCTGCCCCAACGAAGCTCTCCGGGTCGGTCCCTCCGCCTACCTCCCCGACTGCCGCGCCTACGAGCTGGTCTCTCCGCCTGACATGGCAGGTGTGGCGGTCAACCAATCGGTCTTCTTCAGCTTCGACTATACCCCCATTTTGTCCCAAGACGGCCAAGCGTCCAGCTTCGAGACCTACGGCGCTTTTGGAGAAGAACCAGGGGAAGGGAGTGGCGTCGCCGGCTTCTACCTTTCGCGGCGAGGCGGGAGCGACTGGAGCACCGAGCCGATCGCTGCCCCTATCGATCCGTATCCCTCCCTGAGCGCCTTCGCCGTCTGGGGGTTCACTGAGGATCTCGAAAAGGCGATGTTCCTAGGCGCATGGACGCCTCCCCTGACCCCCGACGCCTCTGACAACACCAGCAACAGCTACCTGCGGGACAACTCCAACGGCTCCTACCGGCTGCTTACCGTCGGGACGGAACCAGATCTGGGGGAAATCGGCGTGGAACTTAAGAGTCTTGCGACCCACGCCGAACACGTGATCTTCCGAACGGAATTTCCAAGTGCTTTGGTAATGACCGGGTGTGGTGGCGCGGTTAACAAACGGCTCTGTGACTGGAGCGCGGCGACGGGTGAACTCAGCCTGGTTGGCGTGCAGCCGAACGGAGAACCCAGCATCGGCCAGCCCGACACCGCGGCGCCGGCGTGGCGGCGCTCGACCTCCGCCGACGGCACGCGGATCTTCTTCAAAGAATCCGGCGGCGCCAACCCCTGCGCCGGGGTCTGCGTCCGCATCGACGCCGCCACCACGCAGGTCGTCGGCACCAGTGGAAGCACCTTCCAGGGCGCCAGCAGCGACGGCTCAGTTGCCTACGTCACCCAAAGCGGCGATCTCAAACGCTATGACGTCGCCGCCGACGAACTGACCGACCTTACCCCGGGAGGCGAAGTGCAGGGCGTGCTCGGCACCTCCGCCGACGGCTCGCGGGTCTACTTCGTCGCAAAAGGGGAACTGGCCCCGGGTGCGACTCCCGGTACAAACAACCTCTACCTGTGGACGCAAGGCGCCGGGTTCGAATTCATCGCATCCCCGGTCACCCAGACGAGCAATTGGACGGGCGACTATCCGAGCTCCCGGGTCACTCCGGACGGGATGCACGTCGCCTTCACTGCGAACACCAGCCTCACCGGCTACCCCGACGCAGGCCACACCGAGGCCTACCTCTACAGCGCCGCGACGGGTGAACTGGTCTGCGCCTCCTGCAACCCGAGCGGCGAACCGGCGACCTCCAACGCCGGAATCGACGGGACCAACACCCCCCCGCGTCTGCCGCGCAACCTCTCCGACGACGGCGCCCACCTCTTCTTCACCACCGAAGAAGCGCTGGTGCCACGCGACAGCAACGGCCTGGGAGACATCTACGAGTACGACGCGGCGAGCGGCGAAGTTGCGCTGATCACCACCGGCACCGCCGGGGTGGCGCAGCTTTTCAGCCCGGGGATCGAATTCAGCGACGCCAGCGCGAGCGGCAACGATGTCTCCTTCACCACTAAGCAGTCGCTGGTCGGGATCGACACGGACGAAGGGGTTCCCTCCGCCTACGACGCGCGGGTCGGCGGCGGCCTCGCCTCCCAGAACCCGCCGGGGCAGACGCCGCCCTGCACGGGCCAATCCTGCCGCGGCGAAACGAGCACCCCCAGTCTGGCGGGCGCCACCTCGGCCACCGTCGTCGGCAAGGGCAACCTGTCCGAGAAGCAGAACTGCAACAAGCTGGGGCGCGAAGCGAAGAAGCTCAGCAACCGCGCCAAGCGGCTGCGCAAGAACGGCAAGCAGGCGAAGCGCAACGGCAAGTCCGGCGATCGCCAAGAAGCGCAACAAGAAGGCCACCCGCCTCGCGAAGCGCGCCAGGAACAAGAGCAAGAGCGCCAAGAAGTGTAGGAAGGCCAACCGGAGGGCGAGCAAATGATCGGGCGCCCACGCAACAAGCGAACCGAGACCTCAATCGTGGACAAGGAGACAGCACAGATGAAGGCCCCGATAACCCACCGCAACCTGCCGCGCTTCCTCGGCGCCCTCGCGGCAGCGGCCGCCCTGATCCTCGCGCTCGGCGCGGGCAGCGCCGGCGCCGCCCCCGGGATCGAAGAATTCTCCGGCGAAGTGACCGCCGAAGAACCACATCCGAGCGCCCCCGCCACCCAGGCCGGCAGCCACCCCTACGAAGCGTTCACGGAAATCCAATTCAACAAAGGCGAAGAAGTGTTCCCCGGCGCCTTTCTCCCGGAAGGGAACGCCAGGGACATCGTAGTGAAGCTCCCAGCCGGCCTGGTCGGCAACCCGCAGGCAGTGCCCGAGTGTTCGATGGCCGATTTCTACGCGTCGTTCATAGGGGGTGGGTGCCCTAAAAACACGATTATCGGCAGGACCGCGACTTTTCATTTTCGGTGAAACAGAACCGACGCAAGTCTTCAACCTGCAGCCCAGTCCCAACGAGCCCGCCAGGTTCGGCTTCCCCGTCTTGGTCGCGAATATCCTGATGCACGCTTCGATTCGGACCGGGGGCGACTACGGGACGACGATCACGATCCCCGATGTCTCGCAGGCGGTCCCGTTGACCGGCAACGAACTGAGCTTCTGGGGGGTGCCCGCCGACTCGAGCCACAACGCAGATCGCGGCGGGTCCTTCGAAGGGGCAGTGCGGCCGTTCCTCAGCACCCCGACCTCCTGCACCGGTCCCGAGCTGTTCAACCTGCAGCTCAACTCCTGGCAGGAACCGAGCGTCTACGACGAAGCCAACTTCCTCACCCCCGGCATGGAAGGCTGCGACAAACTGAGCTTCGAACCGTCGCTCAGCCTGCAATCGGAACCCCCCGGCGCGGCACAGACGACAGCGCTGAGCGCGACGGTCCACGTCCCCCAGCACAACGAAGACCCCAGTGGGCTGGTCACCGCGCAGCTGAAGAAGGCGGTCGTCAAGCTGCCGGCGGGGGTCGCGGTCAACCCGGCCGCGGCGAACGGCCTCGGCGCCTGCAGCGAGGCGCAGTTCGGCCTCGACAACAACAGCTCGGTGAGCTGCCCGAGCGACTCGCGGATTGGGCTGGGAGAAATCGTCAGCCCGCTGCTCGACAAGCCGCTAACCGGCTCGATCTACCTCGCCCAGCAGAACGCCAACCCGTTCGGCAGCCTGCTGGCGATCTACTACGTCGTCAAGGCGCAAGGGGTGACGATCAAGCTGGCGGGCCACATCGAAACCGACCCCAACACCGGCCAGATCACCACCACCTTCGACAACAACCCGCAGCTGCCGTTCAGCGACTTCAAGCTGGACTTCTTCGGTGGCCCCGGTGGGATCTTGGTCAACCCGAACGGCTGCGGCAGCCAGACCTACACCGGCACCTTCACTGCATGGTCGGGTGCCACGGTGAACACGAGCGGCTCCTTTGACGTGAACCAGAACTGCTCGACCGGTGGCTTCAACCCCGGCTTCTCTGCGGGCTCGACCAACCCGGTGGGCGGCACTTATGGGCCGTTTGCCCTCAACGTGACCCGCAACGACGGCGAACAGAACGTCGCCGCGATCGGCGTCACCCTGCCGAAGGGCGAGGTGGCGAAGATCGCCGGCGTGCCGCTCTGCCCGGAGGCAAACGCCGCCACCGGCAGCTGCCCGGCGGCCAGCCAGGTCGGCTCGGTGAGCATCGCCGCTGGCGCGGGCCCGAACCCGGTCTGGGTGCCCCAGCCCGGCAAGGCGCCAACCGCCGCCTACCTGGCTGGCGCATACAAGGGCCAGCCCTACAGCCTCGATCTTCAGGGTGCCGGTGCAGGCCGGGCCGTTTGACCTCGGCACGGTGGTAGTGCGGGCGGCGATCGGGGTCAATCCCGACACCGCGCAGGTCTCGGTCAGCTCTGACCCGCTGCCGCAGATCCTGCAGGGGATCCCGATCGGCTACCGCCAGATCCACATCGACGTCAACCGGGCGGGCTTCATGCTCAACCCGACCAACTGCCAGGAACAGGCGGTCGCCTCGACGATCGTCTCCGACAAGGGCGCCGCGGCCACCCCGGCCTCGCGCTTCCAGGTCACTGACTGTGGCACCCTCGGCTTCAAGCCGAAGCTCTACACACGGATCTGGGGCAAGACCAACCGCGGCGCGCACCCGAAGCTGCGGGCGATCCTGCAGCCCCGAAAGGGCGATGCCAACGTCGGCCGCGTGGCGCTCACCCTGCCGCGCTCGGAGTTCCTCGACCAGGCGCACATCAAGACGATCTGCACCAGGGTGCAGTTCGCCGCAGGCGCCTGCCCGCAGGGCTCGATCTACGGCTACGCGAAGGCCTCGACCCCGCTGTTCGATCAGATGTTCCAGGGCCCGGTCTACCTGCGCAGCTCAAACCACAAGCTGCCCGACCTGGTGGCCGCCCTGAAGGGCCCGGTCGCCTTCAACCTGGCGGGCCGGATCGACTCCAAGAACAAGGGCATTCGGACCACCTTCGAATCGCCCCCCGACGTGCCGGTCACCAAGTTCATCCTCTACATGAAGGGCGGCCAGAAGGGCCTCCTGGTCAACAGCCGCAACATCTGCAACGCGACCTACCGCTCCAACGCCAACATGCGCGGGCAGAACGGGCGCAAGACGACCCTGAAGCCGGTGCTGAAGAACAACCGCTGCAAGAAGGGCAAGAAGAAGAAGTAGCAGCAGCAATAGGTCGAGCGGCCTCGCCGCTCGATGCGATGCGAGCCATCAAGGCACTACCACCGGCGGCCCCGAATAGGGGCCGCCGGTGGTGTGTACCACGTTGCAGAACCGCTGAGCCGCGGACTTCTCCTCTACGCCCCGACCAGGATTCGAACCTGGGGCCTACTCCTTAGGAGGGAGTCGCTCTATCCAGCTGAGCTATCGGGGCCGAAACGCAATCGTAGAGCTAGTTGTCAGTTGCATCGAGGTCCTCGAGATCGGCTAGGTCGCGAGTCCGGCCAGCAACCCGCTTCATTGCCTTGAGGTCCTCGACTGCGCAGACGGCAACCTTGACGCCAAGGATCTCCGTCTCCACGGAGCGGCTGCGAAGGTCCTCAAATCCCGGCACTCCGTCAAGCCCTTGCACGATATCCAGACGGCCTAGGTCGGTCTCGATCTCGACCCGCTCGCCGCTCGCTAGCTCTGCCGCTATCGAGAAGGGCGTGCTGAGGAAGGACTCTCCCCGCTGGACATGCCCACTCGCTCCGACAGCAACCTCCGCGAGGCGCTCGAAATTCTCGGGGTCGGGTGCGAGGACGATGTCCACGTCCTTCGTTCCTCGAACAACTCCCCAGGCATTGACCGCGAGGCCCCCGACCAAGACGAACTCGACACCCGCCTCGGAGAGCCGGTGGAGAAGTTGATCGAAGGCCGGCTCGGTCAACTGCGGCGAGCAGCGCCGGTGAATCGCAACAGCTGGTGGCTGAGGGCGATGCCCTCGGCCAAGTTCACGCTCATCGGGCGCTCTGCGTCATTGCGCAGCCGTTGCAGGCGGACTGCCTCCGTCCGGGCGGCTGCGTTCTGAAGTGAGCGATCTGCCTGCTGACTCGCCGCCATCGAAGGTACGCTAGCGCAGACTTTGATGTTCGGCATCGGTCTTCCCACGCAGGCGTCGTACTCGGCGCGATGGGCGGGCGCTGACGTGGGAGCGAGGAAGGGGTTTGACGCCCCGAGGACCAAGACGCCCGGGATGCGATCGGAGTGGCGATCACGGCGCGGCTGTTCGACGAAGACAGGACGGAGTCGTTCAGAGATATTGTGGTTCCCCGATGGCGCGGGATGTCGAGATCGGGCTCCCCGGAGGCGGGCGTTTGAAGGGAGCGGTTGCCCGGCCCGAAGCCGGCGGCCCCCACCCCGGCGTGGTGGTCTTGCACGAGGCGTTTGGCGACCAGCCGGAGATTCGAGCTGCGTGCGACCGGTTCGCAGATCACGGCTACGTCGCCGTGATGCCCGATCTCTTCAGCGACGGACCGCGCGCGATCTGCGTGGCGCGCACGATGAAGGAAGCGCGGAGCGGCACGCCGAGCCGCGTGAACGGCCACATCGACGCGGCGCGGACCTGGCTCGGCGAGCAGGAGGACGTCGACGGCCAGCGGATCGGCGTGATCGGGTTCTGCATGGGTGGCGGGTTCGCACTCGCATATGTGGCTGGCGGCCCGCCCGGCGTGCGCGCTGCCTCAGTGAACTACGGCATGGTTCCCAAGGAGGCGACGAGCCTTCGCGGGGCCTGCCCGATCGTCGGTTCCTACGGCGGGCGGGACAAGGTGGTCGGGCGCAGCCACGCCGAGCGGCTGTCGGACCACCTCGAGGCGCTCGGCATCGAGCACGACGTCAAGGTATACGACGATGCCGGGCACAGCTTCATGACGCAGGGAAGCCACTCTGTCGGGAAGCTCGTCTTTCTTCCGATGCGCCTCGGCTACGTGGCAGATGCCGCCGCCGACGCTTGGCAGCGGGTCTTCGCGTTTTTCGACGCCCGCCTGATCGATTGAGCACGTCCCCGTAGGATGCGCCCGTGGAGCCCGACGCGGTCGAGATCCGGGTGGCGGGGTGCCTGCTGGAGAAGCAGCGGGCGACGCCGGACGCCTATCCGCTCTCGCTCAACTCGTTGCGACTGGCGTGCAATCAGGCGACGAACCGGGACCCGGTGGTCGACTACGACGAGCCGACCGTGGCCGAGGCGCTGCGGCGGCTGGCGCTGCGCGGCTGGACACGGCTGGCGAGCGGGGCCGGCAGCCGGGCGCGCAAGTACAGGCACCTGATGGACGACGCGCTCGGGCTCGACGACGCCGAGCTGTCGCTGCTCGCGGTGCTGATGCTGCGCGGCTCGCAGACGCCGGGGGAGCTGAAGCAGCGGGCCGATCGGCTGCACCGCTTCGCCGGCCTCGCCGCTGTCCACGAGACGCTCGACAGGTTGGTCGATGCCGGCCACGTCGAGCGGATCGACCGCCGCCCGGGCCAGAAGGAGGACCGCTACCGGCAGCTGCTCGGCGGTGACGAGGGTCTGCCTACGGCCGCTCCACCGGCCGCGCAGCCGCCGCCCGCGGCCGACCCTGCCCCTGCCGCCGACGCCCCGCCCGAGGACCGGCTCGATCGGCTCGAGCAGGAGCTGGCCGAGCTGCGCGAGCAGGTGCGCGAGCTGCGCGAGGCCCTGGCCGAGCCGGCGGCGCCGCCTCAGGCGTAGAGGCTCTCCGAGGCCAGCTCCTGGGCGCGGCGGCTCCACAGCTTCACCTGCATGAAGATGTCGTCGCCGTAGCCCTTCAGAGCGTCGAGGGCGATCAGGGTGAAGCGTTCCTGGGAGACGACTTCCTGGTCGACCGTCTCCGCCTCCAGCTCCGCGGTGGCGGCGACCGCGCCCCGGACCAGGGGGCGGCCCCAGACGAGGGTGACGGCGCCGGCGCGGCCGTCCTCGCCCCGCCAACGGCCGATCACGTCGTCGTTCAGGTCGATCCGCCACTCCGGGTTGTCCTCAGCCACCACGTCGGTGAAGTCGGCCTTCGCCGCGAAGCCCCCCGGCTCGCCGCCGTCGGGCACCGAATAGGAGACGTGGCCGAACAGCTCCAGCGTCCCCTCGGGCCCCTCCGCCCGCACCGTCCCCGGCACCCAGACGCGCCCTCCCCAGGCTCGCTCCGGAAACCACTCGACCTCCTCGGGAATGACGACGCCCTCCGGCAGGTCGTCGATCCCCCCGCAAGCCTTCCGAAACTCGTCCGCCAGCCGCTCGGCAAACCTGCCATGCGGAATCCCCTCCTGCGTCGAGTCGGCGATGAACCTCGGAATCGGCCGGGGATTGGGCGGCACAGCAGCAGCAGCCTATTGACGCTTCACGAAGGAGGAGTCCCCGTCCCTCACCCCAACACCTCAAGCAAATCCGCCGCCGCCCGCTCCGGCGGATAGACGTTGATGTCAACTCCGGTTCCCAGCTCGAATCCCGCCCTGACGCTGAGCCGCGGCGCGATGTCGACGTGCCAGCAGAACTGCTCGGCGCCGCGCGGCGCGGTCACCACCCAGAGGTTCAGTTCGGGCGGGCCGCCCAAGCGCTCCGCCAGGCCGCGCATGGCGGTGCGGATCATCGCCGCGCCGGACCGGCTCTCGGCGAAGCTCGGCTCCTCGCGCCGCGGCACGACCCGCAGCTCGTAGGGGGAGCGAGAGGCCCAGGGGCAGATCAGCGCCGCCTCGTCGTCGATCGCGACCAGCCGCTCGCGCCGCCGCACCTCCTCGACCAGCACGTCGCTGAGCAGGCTGCCGCCCGCGGTCCGTTCGCCGTAGGCGCCGGCCCGCTCGCGCTCGCGCGCCACCGCCGCCGGCACGAAGGGCAGCGCGTAGAGCTGCGCGTGGGTGTGGGGGAGCGAGGCGCCCGCACCGGCCCCCTCGTTGAGGACCACCTGCACGTAGGACGCTGTCGCGTGCGCGCGCATCCGCTCGCGCCAGGCGGCGACCGCGCCGGCGAAGCGCTCCTCGCCCAGCTCGGCCATCGCGGTGACGTGCTCGGGGGCGTTGACGATCACCTCGTGGCCGCCGACGGCCGGCCGCGAGGCGAAGGGGTCCGGCTCGCCCGCTCGCCGCGACTCAAGCAGCGGGTCGCCGGCGCTGGCGAAGGCGCCCGCCTCGGCGCCCGTCGCGGCCGCCGCTCCGCCGCTCCCAGGCCCACCCTCGGCGCCGTCCGCCGCCAACGCCGGATAGAGGTTCGGCACCACCCGAGCGGTCCAGCCCGGCGTGTCGGCCTCCCCGCCGCCCGGCCGCACCGCGTACACCTCGGGCGGGGTCCGCTCCTCGTGCCCCTCGCAGAACGGGCAGTCCTCCGGGCCCTTTTCGTCTCGCGGGACCCGCTCGAACCCGTGCGGACGCTCGGCCCGCCCAGGCGCGAGGATCGTCCGCAGGCCGGTCAGCTGGTCGATGCGGAGCTCGGGTGCGCTCAGGGTTCAGGTCCGCGACGAAGGCAGGTCGTCGGCCTCGGCCTCGTTGGGCTCGGGCGAAGGGGGCGGCGCCTTCGGCTTCGACCGGCCCCGGAGCGCTTCCTGGAACGGCTCGAGGACGTCCATCGGCAGCGGGAAGACGACCGTCGTGTTCTGGCTGCCGCCGATCTCCAGCAGGGTCTGCAGGTAGCGCAGCTGCAGCGAGGCCGGGTTGGTGCTGATGATGTCGGCTGCGTCGGTGAGCTTCTGCGCCGCCTGGAACTCGCCCTCGGAGTTGATGATCTTGGCCCTCCGCTCGCGCTCGGCCTCGGCCTGGCGCGCCATCGCCCGCTGCATCTGCTCGGGGATCTCGACGTCCTTGATCTCGACCGCGGTCACCTTCACGCCCCACGGCTCGGTCGACTCGTCGATGATCTTCTGCAGCTCTTCGTTGAGCCGCTCCCGCTCGGCCAGCAGCTGGTCCAGTTCGGCCTTGCCGAGCACCGAGCGGAGCGCCGTCTGCGCGATCTGCGAGGTCGCCAGCAGGAAGTTCTCCACCTCGACGATCGCTCGGTTGGAGTCGACCACCCGGAAGTAGGCGACAGCGTTGACGCTGGAGGGCACGTTGTCGCGGGTGATCACCTCCTGCGGGGGGATGTTGAGCGTCACCGTGCGCAGATCGACCCTTTCCATCCGGTCGATCAGCGGGATCAGCAGGATCAGCCCCGGCCCCTTGGTGGCGATCAGCCGGCCGAGCCGGAACACCACCCCGCGCTCGTACTCGCGCAGCACCCTCACCGCCGACCCCAGCACGATCGCCGCGAAGATCAACAGGACGATCAGGACCACCAGAGCTGCCATCAGCCCGCTCCTTCCTCGGACGGAGACTCGAACGGCGGCTCGGGCCGGACCTTCAGGGTCAGCCCTTCGACCGCCTCGACCGTGACTCTATCTCCTGGGCGCAGAGTCCCGCGGCCGTCGACCAGCCGCGCCTGCCACAGGGCCCCCTCGATCCACACCTGCCCCTCCGGATCGAGCGAGGTGCGGGCCTCGGCGCGGGCGCCGACCAGCTCCTCGTGGCCGGTGCGGATCGGCTCGTCGCGGTGGGCGGCGATCACTTTGCGGGTGACGAAGTAGAAGCTGACGATCGAGAGCACGCCGAGCGTGATCAGGGCGGGGCCGGCCCAGTCGCTGGCGCTCGCGCCGGACTCGGCGGTGAGGGCGAGGACGCCGCCGGCGACCAGTCCCGCCGCGCCGAGAACCGCCAGCACGCCGCCGGTCGGGAGCAGCAGCTCGGCGAGCAGCAGGACGACCCCGACCAGCGCGACCACGACGAAGAAATCCATGCGCCGATTATCCTCCTTCCGCCGTCGCGCCGAGCGCGTAGCGCTCGATCTCGGCGCGCAGTTCCGCCGCATCCGTGTAGGGGCCCTGCTTCAGGTGGACCAGCTCGCCGCGCCGATCGTAGAAGGCGGTGTCGGGCAGGCCGAGGTCGGCGCCGACGCTTTCCGCGATCCCGCCGTCGGGGTCGGTGTAGCTGGGGTAGGGGACCGGCGCCTCTTCGAGGAAGGTGCGCGCCGCGTCGCCGGAATCCTGTTTGTCGATTCCGAGGAAGGCGACCTTCTTGCCGTAGGCGGCCGCGGCCCGCTGGAAGAACGGGAACTCGGACCTGCACGGGCCGCACCATGAGGCCCAGACGTTGACCACCGCCGGGTAGCCGCGCAGCTTCGCGAGCCGCGCTTCGTAAGCGCCCTGCCCGCCGCCCAGCAGCCCGATCGCCTGCTCGTGCAGCGCGGCGAGCGGCGCCGGCGACCCTGCCAGCTCCTTCGAGTAGTCGGGGTGCTTGCCACCGTAGTCGCCGCCGGTCGAGGAGCCGCAACCCGCAGCGGCAAGCGCCGTCGTCACGACAGCTGCAAGGGCGATACGCGACTTTGGCGACAGCACTCGCATTCGATGATTACAATAGGTCCTACCCGGCTCGCCCTATGCGAGCCGCGTGCGAGCGCCGGGAGGAAGTAGAAGCGAGCTCCAGGCATCCTCGTCCAAGTCTTCCCGGATGTGCGCTTCGCGCAGCCGCGGGAACGAACCAGAAGCCTCCATGGCCAAGACCAGCGAAGTTGCCGCGCCGGCGGCAGTTCCATCAGGGGCCGACATCGAGCGGGCGGCGACCTTTGCCCGCGAGCCGCTGCTGCTCGACGGCGAGGGCCCCGAGGCGCTCGCCCCGGGCACCGCCCGCCGCCGCGCTCTCGATGCGGCGCTGAAGGAGCTGGAGGAAGGCGCGACCGAGCCCTCGATCCAGTGGCGGCGCGACTTCTCGCTGCTGCTCGGCCTGGAGCGGCTGCTCGCCTCCGAACCGCCGAAGCTGCGCGACGGCGCCGAGCTGAACCCGCACCAGGTGGACGCGCTCTCGGGTACCTTGACCGAGCTGATCGCCGAGCAGCAGACGGCGGCCGAAAACGGCGCCGCCGAGGCGCCCACCGCAGACGGTCAGGAAGCGGTCGACGAGGAGGAGCTGGCGCCGGACGAGGAGCCGCAGGACTGGGAGGAAGAAGCCTCCGAGGACGAAGAGAAGGCCGGGGAGGGCGAGGCGCCCGACGACCCCGGTGCCGCCCGCCGCTTCTGGTTCGAGCACGCGACCGGGGCCGGCAAGACGGTCGCTGCGGTCGGCTTCATCGACGCATCCCGCACCGGAGGGGTGCTGATCCTCACCCACCGCCGCAACCTGGTCGAACAGTTCATCGGCGAGATCTCCGACCGTGGCTACAAGGAGCGTCTGCGCCCGTCGCTGCTCGGCGAGCGCGACGATGCCGAGGGTCCGGTCACGGTCGAGACCTACCAGTGGTTCGTCCGCAATCACAAGCAGGTCTCCGACGCCTACTCGATCGTCATCTGCGACGAGGCGCACACCGCGCTGGGCGAGAAGACCAGCGCCTGCATCCGCGCCTGGACCGGCCCGGTGTTCATCGGCATGACCGCGACCGGGGCGCTGATCGCCCGTCACGTCGCCGACCTCTTCCCGACCCAGACCTCGCGCTTCGACCTCGCCCAGGCGGCGCGCCGCGGGGTGATCGCGCCGCTGCGCTGCATCCGCATCCCGCCCGGGCCGGGGGTGCGGACGATCGCCAAGGTGCCGCTGCGCAAAGGCGAGGTCGACCAGGACTTCGACCAGGAGGAGCTGGCCGCGCTGCTGGACCAGGAGCCGTTCAACGTGGCGATCGCCGACCTCTATAAGACGCGCTTCAGCAAGGTGCCCGGCGTCGTCTACACCGCCGGCGTCCAGCACGCCAAGAACGTGGCCAAGGCGTTCCGGGACGCGGGGATCGTCGCCCGCGCCGTCTCCGGCGAGACGCCGAAGCGCGAACTGGCCGAGATCCTCGCCGCCTTCGAGCGCGGCGAGGTCGACGTGCTCTGCAACGCGATGCTGCTCGCCGAGGGCTGGAACTCGCCGCGGGCGACGATCTGCATGCACCTCGCCCCGACCGCCTCGCGGCGCATCTACCAGCAGCGGGTCGGCCGCGTCACGCGGCGGGCGCCGGGCAAGGAGGCCGGTCTGGTGATCGACTTCGTCCACCCGGCGACCACCCACGACGAGACGATCGTCACCCTGCACAGCCTGCTCGACCGCGACGTCTACCGCGGCGGTGCGATCGTGGTCGGGCCGGTGCGGCGCGGCCGCGGGCGCCGGGTGCGGGTCGAGCGGCGCATCGTCCCCGTCTCCGAGGACTCCGAACGCCGCACCCAGGTGCTGGAACGCGAGCTGTGGCGGATCGCGGTCGAGAACCTCGACTACCCGGAGCAGCACGCCTGGGCGGCGCTGGCCGGGGCGCGGGTCACCCCACCCAACTGGCGGCGGGCGCGCTCGATGCTGCAGAGCGACCGCAACAAGGAGCTGCGGCGCCGCTTCCTGCTCACCTGCGTGCAGCGCAACCGCAACTCGCAGCTGCGGTTGAAAGCACTCGCCGAGATCGCCGACCTGCGCGACGCCGAGGCGTTCGACGACGCGATCGAGATCGTCGGCAGCTGGAGTCGGGAGGACAAACGGGCGGGGACGCGGACACTGCTGCAGGCGCTGGTCGACAAGCGGATCGGGCGGCGCGACCAGGCGCAGGCATGGGTCTGGCGGCTCGCCACCTACACCCGCGAGCTGCACGAAGAGTACGCCGTGCAGCGCTGGCCGGAGACGAAGCGGCTGCTCGGCCTGCTGGTCAACTCCTCCGGCCGGGCGCACGGCCGCAACGCGCGACGGCTGGTCCACGCGGCGCGCAAACAGGACCGCCGCCTGGCCGTGGCGCTGCTGGCCGGTGCCGTGTCGCACACCCCCGAAGGCGAGGAGGTGCTGCGCGGGGCGCGGATGCGGATGGCCCGCAAACCGTCGGCGACCGCCCGCGAACTGCTGCGCAACTTCCCGAAGAGCGGCAAGCGGCGCCGCAGGAAGAAGGGCAAGAAAGCCTCAAAGGCGAAGGTGGACGTCGCCGGCGCCGAGCAGAACGCGGCCGCCGGAGGCGAGAGCGACGGCGAGGTGACCCCGGTCGTCGATGCCGTCGGCGACTCCTGAGCCGCCCTCCCAGGAGACCTCGCGCCCGCGCAGCGCGTCGCGGGAGCGCCAGGCCGCGAGGGTTGTCTCGGCGGGGGCCTCGACCCAGCGATCGAGGCCCCGGTCGAGGGCGAGGCGGGCGTTCTCGGTCGATCCGCCCCCGCTCAGCGAGGTCGCGGTGCCCTGCAGCTCCGGGGGGAACTCCTCGCGAGAGATCGCCAGGTTGAGGCCGACGCCGATCACCGCCCAGCCGTCCCGCGGCTTCGCCTCTATGAGGACCCCGGCCAGCTTGCGGCCCTCGACCCAGACGTCGTTCGGCCACTTGATCGTGCACTCGACCCCGGGCTTCAGCTCCTCCGCCGCCTCGCATACGGCCAGCGGCGCCGCCAGGGGCAGCAGCAGGTGGCGCTCGTCGAGCGGGCGGAGCACCGCCGAGTAGAGCAGCGCCTTGCCGGGAGGCGCAGTCCATGTGCGCCCCTGGCGTCCGCGCCCGGCTGTCTGCTCGTGGGCCGTGACCACCGTGCCGTGCGGGGTGCCGGCGTCGCCCAGCTCGCGGGCGCGGGCGTTGGTCGAGTCGGTGACTCGGTAGTGGCGGTGCGGCGAGCCGAAGCTCATCTCGCGTCGGCGAGCAGGGCTTCGACCAGGCCGTCGACGTCGTGGCGCTCCGCCTCGACGGCGACCTCGAGGCCGGCGGCACGGACGGCCTCGCTGGTGATCGGGCCGATCGAGACGACGCGGGCGCCGCGCGGGAAGCGGTCCCCGAGCGCCTCGGTCAGGTTGCGGACGGTCGAGGAGGAGGTGAAGGTGACGTAGTCGGCGCCCTGCGCGGCGTCGACCGCCTCCGGGTCGGGCGTCTCGCGGACGGTCTCGTAGAGGGCGACTACGTCGACCTCGGCGCCGCGCTCGCGCAGCGCTTCCGGGAGGACGTCGCGCGCCTCCGCGGCGCGGGCGACCAGCGCTCGACGGCCCTCGACCTCGACGCCGTCAAGCGCCTCGACCAGCGCCTCGGCGACGAAGCGCTCGGGAAGCACGTCAGCCGCGACCCCGTGGCCGGCGAGCGCGCCTGCCGTGCCGGGCCCGATCGCCGCGACGGTCGCGCCGCCCAGCGCCCGCGCGTCGAGCCCGGCCGCGCCGAGCGCCTCGAACAGCAGGCGCACGCCGTTCGGGCTGGTCAGGCAGATAAGCGCGTACTCGCCGATCGCCGCGACCGTCCGCCGCACCTCGTCGCTTCCGGTCCGCGGCTCGATCCTGATCGCCGGCAGCTCGACCGCCTCGGCTCCCAGCCCGCGCAGCGTCGCCGCCAGGACGCTGGCCTGAGCGCGGGCCCGGGTGACGACGACCCGGCGGCCGTGCAGCGGACGGTGCTCCAGCCAGGCGAGCGCCTCGCGGTGGGTGACGACCGGACCGACGACGATCAGCGCCGGGGCGCCGAGGCCCTCGCGCTCGGCCTCCTCGGCGAGGGTGCCGAGGGTCGCGACGACGGTGCGTTGCCCCGCCATCGTGCCGCGCTCGACCGCCGCCGCCGGCTCGGCAGGGTCGCGGCCCGCCTCGACCAGCGCCGCCGCGTTCTCACGCAGTCGCCTTACGCCCATGTAGAGGACGAGGGTGCCGGGGAAGCGGGCCAGCGCCCCCCAGTCGAGCGCCGCCTCGCCCTTCGCCGGGTCCTCGTGGCCGGTGACGAAGGCCACCGCCGAGGCCTCGTCGCGGTGGGTGACGGGAATGCCGGCATAGGCGGTCGCGGCGACGCCGGCGGTGACGCCGGGCACGACCTCGAACTCGACTCCAGCGGCCCGCAGCGCCTCGCCCTCCTCGCCGCCGCGGCCGAACACGAATGGATCTCCGCCCTTGAGGCGGACGACGCTCTTGCCGCTGCGCGCCGCCTCGATCAGCATCGCGTTGATCCGCTTCTGCGACCCAGACGTGCCGGCGATCGAGTGCCCGCTATGGGGTCCAACTCCCGGCACGTCCCCGCCGGGCGCCTTGCCGACGTAGACCAGCTCGGCGTCCTCGCGGGCGCCGTCCAGCGCGCCGGGGGGGATGAGGCGGTCGTGGAAGATCGCGTCGGCCGAAGCGATCAGCTCCAGCGCGCGGGCGGTCATCAGCCCGGGGTCTCCGGGACCCGCCCCGACCAGGTAGACGACTCCCGGCCGCGCCGTCATTTCGCGCTGGCCCGGTCGAGGATCTCTCGCGCGCCGGCGCCGAGCAAGCGCTCGGCGAGCAGGGCCCCGGCCGCGACCGGCTCTGCGGCATCGAACTCGAGCCGGTCGCGGATCCACTCGCTGCCGTCGGGCAGGCCGACGAAGGCCTCGACGACCATCGAGCCGCGCCCGCCTCCTGCCGCGCTCGCTCCCACCCGGGCGTGGATGCCGATCGGCGTCGCGCAGGTCGCCTCCAGCATCGCCACCGCGGTGCGCTCGGCAGTCAGCTCGCACAGCGCGGTCCCGTCGCCGGTCGCCGCCGTGGCGGCGGCCGCATCCTCGTTGTCGCACCGCGCCTGCAGGACCAGCACCCCCTGACCTGCCGCCGGGGTCATCGCCTCCGCGGGCAGCGCGAAGCTCGCCTCGCTCTCGCGGCCCAGCCGCCGCAAGCCGGCGGCGGCGAGGACGATCGCGTCCAGCTCGCCCGCGGCGAGCTTGCGCAGGCGCGTGTCGACGTTGCCGTGCAGCTCGCTCACCCGCAGGTCGGGCCGCACGGCGAGCAGCTGGGCGCGGCGGCGCAGGCTGGCGGTGCCGACCAGGGCGCCTTCTGGAACGTCGTCGAGCGAGCCACCGGGTCCAATCCAGACGTCGGCCGGATCCTCGCGGGCCGGCACGGCGACGATCGTCAACTCATCGGGAAGCTCGGCCGGCAGGTCCTTGGCGGAGTGGACGCCGATCTCGGCCTCGCCGGCGAGCAGCGCCCGCTCGACCCCGCGCACGAAGCGCGCCTTGTCGCCCGGCTCGCCGTCCGAGGAGACCTCGACCAGCTCGGCGCCGCCCAACAGGTCGGCAACCTGACTTGCCTGTGTCCTTGCCAGCTTGCTGCTGCGGGTGGCGATTCGAATCGTCAACTGCTCTTGCGGCGGCGCAGCTCGGTCACCTCGGCCCCCGCCTCGCCCTCCGGCTCGGTTTCGGCGTCGAGCCCGAACAGCTCGCGCAGGGCGCTGACGTAGACGTACGCGCTGTCGCTGCCGGCCGAGCGCCTCATCCGCAGAGTCGGCTCGTGCAGGAGCCGCCCCACGATCGCCCTCGACATCGCGGCGAGCCGCTCGCGGTCGGCCCCGCCGAGGCTCTCCCAGCGGCCGTCGTTCTCGGCCAGCACCCGGCGCACCACCTCGTCGGCCCGCCCGCGCAACGCGGCGATCGCCGGAACCACCTCCAGCGAGGCGAGCCAGCGCTGGAAGCGGTCCTGCTCGGCGGCGAGGATCGGTTCGGCCCGCCGCGCCTCGGCCTCGCGGCCGCCCGCGTTGCGCTCGACGATCTGCTGCACGTCGTCGATGTCGTGCAGGCTGACCCCGGCGATCTCACGGCACGCCGGCTCGATGTCGCGCGGCACCGCGATGTCGACCAGCAGCAGGGGCCGACCGTCCCGCTCGGCCATCACGTGCTCGAGCTCGTCGCGCTCGACGATGTGATGGGGGGAGTTGGTTGCCGAGACGACGATGTCGGCCGCCTCGAGCTGCTCGGGCAGCTCCTCGAAGCGCACCGCGGTGCCGTCGAAGCGCTCGGCCAGGCCGATCGCCCGGTCGTAGTGGCGGTTGGCGACGAAGACGGTGGCGACGCCGCGGGCGACCAGCGCCCTGGCGACCAGCTCGGCGGTCTCGCCGGCGCCGACCACCAGCGCCCGCCGCTCGTCGAGGTCGCCGAGCGTGCGCCGCGCCAGCTCCACCGCGACCGAGGGGATCGAGACCCCCTTCTCGCCGATTGCGGTCTCCTCGCGGGCCCGGCCGCCGGCGGCGAGGGCGCCGCGGAAGAGGCGGTTGAGGATCGGTCCGGTGGCGCTCTCCACCAGGGCAAGCTCGTAGGCCCGTTTGACCTGGCCCTGGATCTCGGCCTCGCCGACGATCATCGAGTCGAGCCCCGCGGTGACGCGGAACAGGTGGGCGGCGGCCTCGCCGGAGCGCAGCGAGTAGAGGTGGCCGAGCAGCTCGGTGGGGCGGAGCTCCGCCTGCCGGGTGAGCACGCCGAGCGCCGTCGACTCGGCTTCGACCGGTTCGGAGACGATCAGGTAGAGCTCGGTGCGGTTGCAGGTCGAGAGCGCCGCCGCCTCGTGGATCCCCTCGGCCGCGGTCAGCTCTCGCAGGGCGCCCGCGGCACTGCCCTCGGTCAGCGAGAGCCGCTCGCGCAGGTCGAGCGGCGCCGTCTTGTGGGAGACGCCGAGGGCGAGCAGCTCAGACATCGAGGGTCACCCGCTCCCTCTTCGACTCCTCATTGCGCTGCTCGGCAAACCCCGCCAGCTCGCGCAGCTCTCGCTCGATGCGCTGGAGTTTGGCCGCCATGATCGCGACGTAGACGACGACCAGCACGAGGAAGACGACGTAGGCGCCGGCGACGTACTTGCCGGCCTCGTCGAGCGGCAGCGCGGGGGCGCTCGCCAGCAGGGAGGCCATCAGCCCACCTCCGGGGCGATGCGCGAGGCGTCGCCGGGGGCCGGTGCGTCGAGCGCGCGGCGCAGCCGCTTCAGCTGGCCCGAGGCGCTCTTCGCGGTCAGCTCGAACCTGACCAGCGTCGCCCAGAGCAGGCCGATCGCCAGCAGCGAGGCGAGGAAGGTCAGCATCATCGAGCCGGGCAGGCCGCCGTCCGCGGTGGCGAAGACGCGTGGGTGGACGAGGGTCTGCGCCATCCGCACCGCGATGAAGTTGAGCGGCACGAAGGCGCCGGCGACGATCGCGAAGACCGAGGCGTAGCGGGCCTGCCGCTCGCGGTCCTCGATCGCGTAGCGGAACGGGTAGTAGGTCGCGTACATCAGGAAGACGATCAGGAAGCTGACCAGGGTCGGCTCGTCCCAGACCCACCAGTGCCCCCAGGAGGCCTTCGCCCAGATCGAGCCGGTGATCAGCACCGCGACCCCGAAGATCACCGAGATGTGGATCGAGACGTAGGAGTGGGCGTCCCAGCGCGCCTCGCCGCTGCGCAGGTGGAGGATCGCGAAGACGCCGCCGATCACGAAGCCGACCAGCGCGACGATCGCCAGCGGCACGTGCAGGTAGAAGATCTTCTGCACGAAGCCCTGGTCGGCGTCGAGCGGCGCGTAGAAGAAGACCAGCGACAGCGACACGGCGAGCGCCGCGACGGTCGCGAACGAGAGGTTTCTCAGGCCTTTGCCGTACATGCGATTGGGCGCGGTTGTGGGGTGAGCGCCTCAGTCCTCCAGCAGGAAGTCGAAGACCGCGTATCCGGCGAGGAGGAAGACCAGATCGTATAGCCCCAGGACCGCCAGCCAGGTGCCGAAGCGGTGGTAACCGGGACCGCCCACCGCGAGCAGCGGCTCGAGCGCCCCGGTCGCGGCGATCGACAGCGGCACGGCGAGGGGCAGCAGGACCAGCGGGACGAGCAGGTCGCGGGCGCGCGAGTTGACAGCCATCGAGGAGATCAGCGTGCCGGTCGCGGCGAGGCCGAGGTCGGCGAGCAGCAGGACCGCGGCGACGGGTGGCAGCGCGGCGGCCGAGCCGAGGAAGAAGATCGCGAAGACGGGCACCACGATCGCCTCGAGCACCAGCAGGTAGACGAGCAGCGCCGCGGCCTTGGCGGCGAACAGGGCGGTGCGGTCGATCGGGGCGAGGCGGATCGCGTCGAAGCCGCCCTCCTCGCGCTCGGCGACGAAGAGGCGGTTGATGCCGAGGATCGCGGCGAACAGCAGCGTCGCCCAGAGCACCCCGGCGCCGAGGCTGCCGGAGAGGCTGGTGCGGTCGAGGCCGAAGCGGAAGATGACGAAGGTGGTGACGGCGAACAGCGCCATCGCCGGCAGCGACTGCAGGGTGCGCAGCTCGGCCCGCAGGTCCTTGCCGAGGATCGCCGCGAAAGCGAGGCGCGAGGGGGTCACGCGATCGCCACCTTGCCGCCCATCGCCCAGCTCGAGCACCTGGTCGGCGTCGGGCAGGGCGCGCTCGGGCTCGTGGGTGACCAGGACCCGGGTGCGCCCCTCGGCCGGGCCGATCAGCTCGCGGGCCGCCTCGCGGCCCTCCGCGTCGAGGTGGGATTCCGGCTCGTCGAGCAGCAGCAGCTCGGGCTCGTGCAGGACGCAGCGGCAGATTGCCAGCCGCTGCCGCATCCCCGCCGAGAGCTCCGCCACGCGCCGGTCGGCGTTGCGCTCCATCCCGGCCGCGTCGAGCAGGACGGCAATCCGCTGCTCGGCGACGTCCCCACGCAGGCCGTGGAGCCTGGCCTGGAAGCGCAGGTTCTCGCGCCCGCTCAGGTCGCGGTAGAGCAGCGGCTCGTGGCCGAGGAAGCCGATCCGGCCGCGCACCTTCCAGGCCTCGCCGGGCAGGCGGGCGCCGAGCACACGAGGCTCGCCGGCGGTCGGCCGCAGCAGCGTCGCCAGGATGCGCAGCAGGGTGGTCTTGCCCGCCCCGTTCGGTCCCAGCACGACCAGCGTCTCGCCGGCCGCCAGCTCGAGTTCGACATCGTTCAGGGCCGTCCGCTCGCCAAAGTCGCGGCGCAGGCCGCGCAGCTCGATCGCCTCGCTCATCCCCAGGATTCTCCGGGAACGAGGCCGAGCTCAGCCGCGCTTCTTCCTCAGGCTGCGGCGGCCGACCTTCAGCATCGGCCCGGCGCCTTCGCGCAGCGCCCGCGTCCGGGTCGCGCCCTTGCCGTAGAGGAGCTTCGCCGAGGCACGGATCGCTTCGCCCAGACTGCGGTCGTAGGGGTGCCACCAGATATCGCGGGCCCTGCCCGCCTCCCAGGCGTTGAGCTTGATGTTGACGCACTCGTAGAAACCGAATTTCGAGTGCGAGCGGCCGACGCCCGAGTCCTTGACGCCGCCCCACGAGCACTGGCAGGTGCCGTGGCTGAACGAGTGGTCGTTGACCCAGACCATCCCCGACTCGATCCGCCGCGCGATCCGCTCGCCCCGCTGGCGGTCCTTCGTCCAGACCGATGCGCCGAGCCCGAACTCGGAGTCGTTGGCGAGCTCGATCGCCTCCTGCTCGGAGTCGACCACGACGATCGGCAGCACCGGGCCGAAGATCTCCTCCTTCATGATCCGCATCTGGTGCGTGACCCCGGTGAGCACGGTCGGGGCGACGAACTTGCCGGAGAGGCCGGCGACCTCGGTCGGGCCACCGCAGCGCATGGTCGCGCCCGACTCGACCGCGTCGTCGACCAGCTCGCGGACCAGCTCGTACTGGTCGTCGGAGGTCATCGGGCCGATCTCGGTCTCCCACTGAAGCGGGTCGCCGAGCCGCAGCTTGCGCGTCTCGCGGACGACGCCCTCGACGAAGCGCTCCGCGACCTCGCGCAGGACGTAGACGCGCTCGATCCCCGAGCAGGTCTGGCCGGCGTTGGAGAAGCCGCCCCAGACGGCGCCGCTGATCGCGTTGTCCAGGTCGGCGTCGGCGCAGACGATCATCGGGTCCTTGCCGCCCAGCTCCAGCACCGAGCCCTTCAGCTGCTGGGCGCAGACTTCTCCGACCTTGCGGCCGACCGCGACCGAGCCGGTGAAGAAGACCTTGCCGACGCTGGAGCGGGCGAGCGCGTCGCCGACCGCGCCGCCGCCGTGGACGACGCGCACCAGCCCCTCGGGCAGGCCGCCCTTCTCGAAGACGCGGCGGATCGCCTCGCCCAGCAGCGGCGTCAGGCTGGCCGGCTTCAGCACGACGCCGTTGCCGGCCATCAGCGCGATCGCCACCTCGCCGAACGGGATCGACCACGGGTAGTTCCAGGGCGCGATCACCCCGACGACGCCGATCGGCTCGTAGGAGAAGCGCGCCTTTTTGCTCAGCGCGAAGGCCTGCGTCATGCGGATCTTCTCGTCGGCGAGGATCTTCGGGCCGGCCTTGGCGCACCAGTGCAGCGCGTCGACGGTCGGCAGCAGCTCCATCGTGTAGGCCTCGGCGCGCGGCTTGCCCTGCTCGTTGACCAGCAGCTCGGCGATCTCGTCGATCTCGTCGAGCAGCGCGTCGCCGGCGCGGCGCAGGTAGTGGGCGCGGTCCTTGAGGCTGAGTTCGGCCCAGGCGGGCTGGATGCGGGCGACGTCGTCGACGATCGGCTGGACCTGGTCAGGGGTGATCGTGGCCACGGAGCCGACCAGCTCTCCGGTGGCGGGGTTGAGGCTCTCGAGGGTTGACTGGGTCGCGGGGGGCTGCGTTGCGGTCTCCATAGGGCGATTGTAGGTGGTGGTCGGGGAGTCGGGGGCCGACTCCCTCATACTCGTCCGCGGTGGAAGAGCGGCTGTTCGACACGAGCGACGCAGGCCCCCGCCGGGACGAGGTGGCGGGCGACGCGCCCCTGGCAGTGCGGATGCGGCCGCGCTCGCTGGACGAGTTGGTCGGGCAGGAGCACGTGCTGGGGGAGGGGTCGGCGCTGCGGACGGCGATCGAGAGCGGCCGTCCCCATAGCGCGCTCCTCTACGGGCCGCCGGGGTCCGGCAAGACGACGCTGGCCCGGATCGCTGCGGCGGGCGCGGACGGGGCCTTCGAGGAGGAGTCGGCCGTCAACGCCGGCCGGGCCGAGATCCGCGCGGTGATCGCCCGCGCCCGGGAGCGGCGACAGGCCGGCGGGCGTCACACGATCCTCTTCCTCGACGAGATCCACCGCTTCAACAAGGCCCAGCAGGACGCGCTGCTGCCGGCGGTCGAGGAGGGGCTGCTGACGCTGATCGGGGCGACGACCGAGAACCCCTACTTCGAGGTCAACTCGGCGCTGCTCTCGCGCTGCCAGATCTACGAGCTGCAGCCGCTTGCCCCGGAGCAGGTGGAGGGGCTGTTGCGGCGGGCGCTCAGCGACCCCGAGCGCGGCCTCGCCGAGCCGCCGCCGGTCGCCGACGCGGCCCTGGCGATGCTCGCCCACCGCTCGGGCGGCGACGCGCGGGTGGCGCTCTCGGCGCTGGAGCGGGCGGCGGAGCGCGTATCCGACTTTGACCCCGCTGGAGAGGGGTCAAACTCGGCTGCGGTCGACGTCGCCGCGGCCGAGGACGCGCTGCAGCGCAAGGCGCTCGACTACGACCGCCAGGGCGACCGCCACTACGACTTCGTCTCCGCCTGGATCAAGGCGACGCGCGGCTCCGACGTCGACGCCTCGCTCTACTACCTGGCGGTGATGCTGGAGGGCGGCGAGGACCCCCGTTTCATCGCGCGCCGCATGGTCATCCTCGCCTCCGAGGACGTCGGCAATGCCGATCCGCAGGCGCTGCTGGTGGCCGACGCCGCGGCCCGCGCGGTCGACCGGGTCGGCTTGCCCGAGTGCGCGCTCAACCTCGCCCAGGCGGCCGTCTACCTGGCGCTGGCGCCGAAGTCGAACGCCTCCTACAAGGCGCTCGGCAGGGCCCGCGCGGAGGTGCGCGAGAACGGCGCCAAGACGCCGCCCGACTACCTGCGCGACGCCCACTACCCGGGAGCCGGCGAGCTGGGTCGCGGCGAGGGCTACCGCTACGCGCACGACGAGCCGGGGGGCATCGCCGACCAGCCGCTGATGCCGCCTGGGCTCGAGGACCTGCGCTTCTACGCGCCGAGCGAGCGCGGCTTCGAGGCCGAGCTGAGGCGCCGCTTGGAGGCGATCCGCAAGAAAATCCGCGGCTAGTCGCACGCGCAACTTCCTCTGAAAGGCCGTGTTTCAGGGGTCGGCTTTCCAAGCTAAAGCCAGGGAGAGCCGAATACCGGCCGGAGGCCTGGACTGGGGGTCTCCGGCCGGGACCCAAATAGGGGAAGCAGGGGGGAACTCGACGACCGCGCACGCACCGCGCGGTCGTCGAGCGCTGCGCAGGCAGGGCAACGCCCCGCCTCCTCTATGGTCCAATCGATGAGCTCCGAGAAGCTGCGTTTGGGAGGTATGGCCCTTCGCAACGGCCTGCTGATCCACGGCCCGACCCACTGGGCGGCCGCCGTGCGCCGCGCAGACGGCGAGGTGCAGCTTGCCTCCGAGCGCAAACCGGAGCTGGCGCCGAAGCTCGCCGCCAGGCTGCCGGGGCTGCGCGGCCCGCTCAAACTGGCCGAGGCGATGGCGGTGCTGCCGTTGGTGCGTCGCAGGCTGCCGGCGGCGCGGCTCCCGTTCGAGGACTGGAGGGTGGTCGCGGCGATCGGCACGACCCTGGTCGCGACCGCGGCGCTGCGGCGGCGGGTTGCGAGCTCCACCCTGCGCGAGGGCCTGGTGCAGGCGATCGGCGCCGTCCCCGCCGTGGTGGCGCTGAGCGACCGCGAGCTCGCCGCCTACCACGGGGTCGAGCACAAGGCGATCGCCGCCTACGAGCAGGGCATCGACGACCCGGCCGCGGTGCCCAAGGAGCACGACCGCTGCGGCTCCAACCTGATCGCGCCGATGATGCTGCTCTCCGCCGCCGGCACCTTGGCGCTCGAGCGGCTGGTCGAGCGGCCGAACCCGGCGGCCCGCGCCGCGGTCGGCCTCGCCGGCGCCTCCCTGGCGGTCGAGATGTTCGCCTGGAGCGACCGCCACCACGGCGACCCGCTGGCCGAGGCCTTCCACACGCCAGGCCGCGAGATCCAGCGGCGCCTCGCGACCAAGGAGCCGACCCCGGAACAGCTCCAGGTCGGGGTCGCGGCGCTGGCCGAGATCCTCCGAATCGAGGGGCCGGCGGCCGCGAACGGCGAGCCGCCCCCGGCCACGTAGACTGCGGCCGGTGTTCGCGAGGATCGACCACATCGGCGTCGCCGTCGAGGACCTCGACGCTGCCCTGGGCCTCTACGAGGAGAGCTTCGAGATGGAGCTGGCGCACCGCGAGACCGTCGAGTCGCAGGGCGTCGAGGCGGTCCTGCTCGACGTCGGCGACGGGCACGTGGAGCTGATGCGGCCGCTCGGCCCCGATACCGCGGTCGGCAAGTTCCTCGCCCGCCAGGGGCCCGGTCTGCACCACGTCGCCTACGCGGTCGAGGACATCGACGCCACGCTGGAGCGGCTGGTGGCCGCGGGGCTCGAGCCGATCGACCGGGAGGCGCGGACCGGCATCCGCGGCAGCCGCGTCGCCTTCCTGCACCCGCGCTCGACCGGCAAGGTGCTGACCGAGATTGTGGAACCGGCGGGAGGAGACTGATGGCGGACGCGCAGCGGGTGGAGATCGGCTTCGAGGGCGGTCAGGTCGTACCCGTGAGGCTTGCGGAGGACGAGCTGAAGGACCTCCGCAAGCAGGTCGAGAAGGGCGGCTGGTACGACATCAAGACCGAGGACGGCGTCCTCTCCGTCTATGCCGGCAAGGTCGCCTTCCTGCGCATAGATTCGGGGGAGCACCGGGTCGGGTTCTCCCTCAACCGGCCGGACTGATGCGGGCCCGCAGGCTGCTCGCCGCCGCCGGCGCCGCCACCCTCGCCGCCGCCCTCTGGTGGCGCAGGAACCCGTCGGCCTGCCCCTACGGGCAGCGGTTCTGGGTGGAAGCGCCGCACCCGATCATCACGCGCGAGCGGCTGCGCGAGGTGCTGCGACCCGAGCCGGGCGAGCGGATCCTCGAGATCGGTCCCGGCACCGGCTACTACACGCTCGACGTGGCGGAATGGGTCGGTGGCGCGCCGAGCGCCGCCAAGGGCCCGAACGGCGCTCGACCCGCGGGCACGGTCGAGATCTTCGACCTCCAGCAGGAGTTCCTCGACCACGTGATGCGCCAAGCGGCGGAGCGCGGCCTGGCCAACGTCGTCCCCGCCCGGGGCGACGCCACCGCCCTGCCCTACGAGGACGACTCGATGGACGCGGTGATCCTGACCGCGGTGCTCGGCGAGATCCCAGACCGGGCGGCCGCCCTGAAGGAGGTCGCGCGCGTGCTCGAGCCGAGCGGCCGCCTCGTGGTCGGCGAGCTGTTCGGCGACCCCCACTTCACCACCCTCGCCAGCCTCAAGCGCCAGGCCGCCGAGGCCGGCCTCGACTACGAGACCCATTCCGGCAACCGGTTCGCCTACTTTGCGCGTCTGTCGCCGGCACCCAGAGCCGAGGGGGCATAGATACAGCCGGCGCCGGGCGGGCGCAGCGCCCGCCCCGGCGTCCGCGCTCAGCGCTTGCCCTGCGGCAGGCCGGGATGTTGAGCCGCAGGCCGCCTCCCGCAGGGGAACAGTGCACCACGCAACATTCAGGCCTCTAGTGATTTATCAAATACTTTGCCCATGAGTGACCCAGAGGCGCTCCTCCAGCGTGGCCGCGCGATTGGCCGCGACGTCGACTCGGCGCCACAGGGCGGGATCCGGCTCGTCGCGCTCGCTTGCCGCGTGGAAGGCCCGCGCCAGCTCGGTCCAGGCCGCCGCCGCGTCGGCGGCGAGCGGAGCCTCGGGCCGGCCGGCCTCTTCGAGGAACCGCGAGTACATCAGTCGGAAGGCTCCGCCGCCGGTGCCGCGGCGCTCGATCACCTGGTAGCCGAAGCGCGCGCACCACTGCCAGTCCTCGGTGGCCTCGGGCCATGAGCCGGCCTCGGCGGCAAAGCGGCGGACCGCGTCGATCCCGGAGAAGTCGCGGAACTCCGGCTCGAGCATCGCGCGCGCGGCCCGCTCGATCGCCGCCGGGATCGCTTCGCGCAGCCGCTCGGGATCGATCTCCCCGGCGACGGTGAACATGTGGCCGGCGAGGGGGTAGGCGGGGTGGTCGCTGTGGCGCGCCCGCTCGAGATTCTCCAGGCGTGTCGTCTGCAGATCGTCGAACCCGGTGTCGGAGAGGTGGGCCGCCTCCTCGTCGTAGCCGGCGAGGACGACCGCGTGGCCGGGGAAGTGGGCCGACTTGCCGTAATGGTCGAGGTGGTACAGGTCGGTGAGCAGGAGCACCGGGTTGCCCGCGTCGACCTCCGCCCGCGCCGCCTCCCAGGAACCGTCGCCCGATTCGAAGGTGCGCAGCCGCAGCGCCGCCCCGGTCAGCTCCGCAAAGGTCTCCTCGAGCCGCGCCGTGCGTCCGTTGAACCAGCGGCTCGGCGAGGCGCCCTCGATCGTCGCGTAGTAGAAGCAGGCGCCCGCCCCTAGGCCGAACGCCATCTCCTCGCTGATCTCGACACCGTGGAAGGCGAGCAGGTTGCGCAGCGCGGTCGAGCCGCAATGGTGGCCGGGCTTGTGCTCGTAGTTGGGGACGAAGGGCATCGGGCTGCGGTCTTGATTCTGGCCGACCTTGGAGGGCCGGGGTGTCCGGGGAGGCCCCGACGCCCAATATCCTGCGCGGCCGATGGGCGAACTGGACCACAGGCTGTTGCGCTTCATGCGGACCCGCGGGCACTCGCCCGGCGTGGAGAGGGCTGCGAAAGCCCTGGGGGAGGCCGGCAACAATGCGGCGGTGTGGGTTGTGCTCGGGGTCGTGCTCGCGCTGCTCGATCCCTCGCGGCGGGAAGCGTGGCTGATCTGCGCGGCGCTGGGGCCGATCGCGATCGTCTTCAACTACGGAATCAAGCTGCTCGTCCAGCGGCCGCGCCCGGTGCTGGACGGGTTGCCGCCGCTCGGCGGCGCTCCCAGCTCGCTCAGCTTCCCCTCGGCCCACGCGCTCTCCTCGTTTGCGGTGGCGACGGCGATGGTCCGGGTCGACCCCGCGACAGCGGCGACCTTCGGCGTCGCCCTCCTCCTCTCGCTTGGCCGCCCCTACCTCGGGATGCATTACCCGTCCGACGTTCTCGCGGGCGCCGCGCTCGGCGTTCTTCTCGGGCTGGCCGTGCCGCTGTCGCTATGAAAGTCGGCATCGTCGGGCTGCCCAACGCGGGCAAGTCGACGCTGTTCAACGCGCTCACCAAGGGCGGCGCGCAGACCGGCGACTACCCGTTCACGACGATCGAGCCGAACGTGGCGATCGCCCAGGTGCCCGACGAGCGCCTGGCGCAGGTGGCGGAGACGGTCGGCAGCTCCGAACTGGTGCCGGCGACGATCTCCTTCCACGACATCGCCGGCCTGGTCAAGGGCGCCTCGGAGGGGGAGGGGCTCGGCAACCGCTTCCTCGCCTCGATCCGCGAGACCGACGCGATCTGCCACGTCGTCCGCTGCCATGCCGACAGCGGCGTTCCGCACCCCGACGGCCGGGTCGACCCGCTGGCCGATATCGAGACGATCGAGACCGAGCTGATGCTCGCCGACCTCGAGCAGGCCGAGCGGCGCCTGCAGCGGGTCGGCAAGCAGGCGAAGTCGGGCGACGCCGAGGCGCTCGCAGAGCGCGACTGGCTGGAGGAGGTTCGCGAAGCGCTCGCCGCCGCCCGCCCGGCCCGCTCGGTCCCCGTCCCCGAGGCGGCGCCAGCCGCCGCCCGCAACCTCGGGGCGCTGACCACGAAGCCTGTCCTCTACGTCGCCAACGTCGACGAGGGCGACGCCGAGCCGCCGGCGGCGGTCGCCGAGCACGCCGCCGCGGTCGGCGCCGGGGTGGTCGCGGTCAGCGCCCGGATCGAGGGCGAGCTGGCCGAGCTGGACGCCGCCGAAGCGGAGGAGATGCGCGAGTCCTACGGGGTCGAGGGCTCCGGGCTCGCCCGCCTGGTCCGCGCCGCCTACGACCTGCTCGACCTGATCACCTTCTTCACCGCCGGCGAGGGCAAGGAGGCCGTCGCCCGGCCGCTGGCCCGTGGCGCCACCGCCTGGGAGGCGGCGGGGGAGGTGCACACCGAGATCCAGGAGGCCTTCGTCAAAGCCGAGGCGGTCGGCTGGCGGGAGCTGGTCGAGTGCGGCGGCTACGCGGCGGCCCGCGACCGCGGCCTGCTGCGCGCCGAGGGGCGCGACTACGTCGTCCACGACGGCGACGTGATCACCATTAAGGTCTGACGCAATGGACCAGGGAGCGCGGTTCCCGCGCGTCGCCGCCAAGGCGGGGCACTACGAGAGCTTCTACATCAAGGCCTGCCGGCCGGGCGGCGGGCAGGGGATCTGGATCCGCCACACGGTCCACAAGCGGCCGGGGGCCGAGCCGAACGCCTCGATCTGGTTCGTGCTGTTCGACCGCGAGGCGGAGGGGCCGCGTGCGACCAAGGCGACCGTGCCGGCGGCGGAGCTGGCGGCGCCGGCCGGGTCGTGGATCAGGGTCGACGGGGCGGAGATCGGGCCGGGCCGGGCGAGCGGCTCGGTCGCCACCGATGCGCTCACGGCCTCCTGGGAGCTGAGCTTCGCCGGCGACGCGGCACCCTGCAAGTACCTCCCGGCCGACTGGCTGTACGGAGCGCCGCTGCCCCGCACCAAGTTCGTCGCGCCGTTCCCCGACGCCCGCTTCGACGGCCGGCTGGAGGTCGACGGCGAGGAGGTCGAGATCGCCGGCTGGCCGGGGATGATCGGCCACAACTGGGGCAGCGAGCACGCCGAGCGCTGGGTCTGGCTGGAGGGCAGCGGCTTCGAGGACTCGCCCGGCACCTACTTCGACGCCGGCGCCGCGCGGATCGCGCTCGGTCCCTGGACCACCTCCTGGATCCCCTCCGGGATGCTGGTGCTCGACGGCGAGCCGCACCGGCTCGGCGGCCTCGGCCGGATCCGCTCCGCCTCGGTCGAGGAGTCGCCGGGGGAGTGCTCCTTCGTCCTGCCGGGGAAGGACGTGGTCGTGCGCGGCAGGGTCTCGGCCCCGAGGAAGGACTTCGTCGGCTGGGTGTACGCCGACCCCGACGGGCCGGAGCACAACACGGTCAACTGCTCGGTCGCCGACCTCGAGCTGACCGTCGAACGCCCGGCGCTCCCGCCCCGCAGGCTGGAGCTGCCCGCGGGCGCCGCCTACGAGCTGGGAATGCGCGAGACCGACCACGGGATCCCGATCCAGCCCTACCCGGACGGCGGCAGCTAGGATGCGCAGAATGTCCGCGATGCAGTTGGCTTGATCGGGCT
This sequence comes from uncultured Solirubrobacterales bacterium, assembly GCA_963730315.1. Classification (GTDB taxonomy): domain Bacteria; phylum Actinomycetota; class Thermoleophilia; order Solirubrobacterales; family 70-9; genus VRUE01. The sequence continues at coordinate 240,138 of CAVSRD010000007.1, forward strand.
TGGCGTTTCTGATTGGGACGGATCTGTACGGGCCAAAGTAGAGACGGCTCGGGGAGGCGCTCCTGTTTTGCGGGCAGTGGGACACAGCACTCGACGAGAACCGCGGAGGTAGAGATGTCTGTCTTGCAGGACGCCGCAATGAGCTCAGTCGCCCCCCCCTCAGTCGCCGGAGGAAGGCACCGGCGATCGCTGCTCCTGCTGCCGATCGCGGCGCTGCTCGCGTGGGGGCTGAGCTTCGGCGCCGCACCGGCCGCCGCCGCGAAGAGCCAGCCGCTCCACCCCTACACCGGCCCGGTCACCCGAGCCGGAAGCGGCGCCGAACCCGGCCCCAAGGGGCCGGGCGCGACGCCCCGGGGTGCGAAACAGGCGATCCCGCTGCTCAACCCCGACCCGGCGGCGCTGCGCCGGGCGCACGCCCGCGCGGCGCGGCGCGGCAGCAGCAGCGGCGCCCGGTCTCCGCAGACGCTCACGCCCCTGCCCAAGGCCGCCGTGTTCGGAGGCCTCAACAAACCGGGGATGTCCGCCGCGCAGTCCGAAGGCACCACCACCCCACCCGACACGACCGGCGCGATCGGCCCGAGCAACTACCTGGAGTTCGTCAACGGCACCGGCATCACCGCCTACGACCGCGAACTGAACGCCGTCTCGGGCCCCGTCGCCCTGGACGACTTCATCGAATATCCGACGGACGAAGCGGTGTTCGATCCGCAGATCCAGTGGGACCAGAGCTGGGGGCGCTGGATCTACGCGATGGACGACATCGCAGGGCCGTCTGCCAACTACCTCGCCTTCGGCTGGTCGAAGACCGCGGACCCGAGCAACCTGACGACCGAAGAACCGGGAGAAGGGCTCGGAGCGGGCTGGTGCTCGTACTTCATCTTCACCGGAGAAGAATTCGACGACTACCCGAAGCTCGGCCACAGCGACAGCGGCATCACGATCGGGACCAACGTCTTCAACGAAAGCGAAGAATTCCTCGGCTCGCGGCTCTGGTCGATCGCCAAGCTCGGGAGCCCCGAGATCTGCCCCGAACTGGGGGTGGGGTCGATCGCGTCGACCGGAGCGCTGTTCACCGAACACGGAGAACCCGCGTTCACGCCGGTGCCGGCCAACACCGCCGACAGCTCGGCCGACAGCTATGCGGTCGCCTCCGACAGCTCGATCTTCGACGGAAAGTCTCAGCTGACGGCCTGGCACATCAGCGGGGCCGGAGAAGGGGCGACGCTGACCCTGGACGGCGACATCGGGGTCCCGGTCTTCGAAGTCCCGGCCTACGTCCCCCAGCCCGGAACCTCCCAGGTGATCGACTCCAGCGACACCCGGCTGACCAACGCGGTCGCGGTGACCGATCCGGAAGCCGGCCAGGAGGCTGTCTGGACGCAGCACACGGTCGACGGCCCCGGCGGCCGCTCGGTGGTGCGCTGGTACGAGGTGCTGCCCGGCGCCCAGTCTGTCCGTCAGGAAGGGACGATCTCCGACCCCAACCAGTTCGTCTTCAACGGGGCGATCTCGCCCTCCCGCGCAGGGCGACTCGGCGGTGATCGACTTCAACCGCGGCAGCTCGACGCTGTTCCCGGAGATGCACGCGCAGTCGCGCGACCACGACACGCCGCTCGGCCAGATGGAAGGGGACGTCCTGCTCGGCACCAGCGCGGGCCACGCCGTCGACTTCTCCTGCAAAATCGGGGAAGAAGAACCCTGTCGCTGGGGCGACTACGCGGGCGCCAGCCCCGACCCCGTCGCGGGGGGCGTCGTCTGGGGCTCCAACCAGGGGCTCGCGGCGCCGAGTGGCGAACTCTCCCGCTGGACGACGCGCAACTTCGCCCTCCTCGCCGACGAAACGGCTCCGGCCGCGCCGACGATCACCGGCACCGACCCGGTGAGCCCGGCAAACAACAACAGCCCCAGGGTGAAGGGCAGCGCTGAGAGCCTCTCGACGGTCCGCGTCTACAAGTCAGGCGACTGCTCGGGCGCGGTCGCGGCCGAGGGCAGCGCCGCCAGCTTCGGCTCGCCCGGCCTCGGCGTCAGCGTCGCTGACAACGCCACCACCCAGCTCACCGCCACCGCCACCGACGACGCCGGCAACACCTCGTCCTGCTCTAACTCCATCTCCTACACGGAGAGCACGCCGCCCCCGCCCCCACCGCTGCCGATACACGGCATCGCGTTCGCCAAGAAGTTCGCCTTCGTGAAGCGCGGCAAGGCGCTCCTCAGGATGACCTGCCGCGGCGCCGGTCCCTGCTGGGGATCGCTGCGGCTCGTCTACCGGAAGAAGGTGCGCAAGCACAGGGGCAAGCGGGCGAAGAGCTCGAAGCGGCGGGTGCGCAACATCGTGATCGGCAGGGCCCGCTTCTCGATCCCCCTCGGCCGGACCAGGGTGGTCCGCGTGCAGCTCAACCGCAAGGGAAGGCGGTTCGTGCGGCGGGCCGGCAGGCGCGGCGTCAAGGTCAAGCTGCGGGGCAGCGGCGTGGCCAACCGCAACGTGCGGCTGAAGCAGAAGAAGCACAAGCGCAAGCACCGCAAGGGCAAGAAGCGCGGGTCGAAGAGCTGAGAGGCGGCATCCCGCCCCGGGCGGCTCAGCCGGCCGCAGCGCCGCCGGCCGGGCCGCCCGGCGCTTCGCCGCCCGCCGGGGCGCCCTGGCCCTCCCCCGCGCCTTCTTCGCCGCCGACCACCCGGCCGCCGACGATCTTGCGGAAGCGCATCCAGGTGCTGTAGGCGCCGAGCGCCGCCTGCAGCCGGTCGCCGCGCACCTTGGTCGTGCCGCCCGTCCCGATCAGCTTCGCCCAGACGATCCGCGGCGAGACGCCGCGCTTGACGACAACGACCCGCCTCAGTCCGCCGTCGAGGTTGCCGCCGAGCCTGGCGCCGATCTCCCGCCCCGTGAAGCGCAGCTTCCAGCTGTGCAGCGGGCAGGAGCCGTCGTAGGGGTCGGGGACGCCGGTCAGGTAGGGGATGCGGGGGCCGAAGAAGACGTTCTGGACGCTCTCCGTGTGGCCTCCCGAGCAGGCCGAGAAGAACGTCTCGGCCACCTTGCCGCCGTACATCGCGACTTGCCCTTCGGTCGCGTCGGCCGCGCGGTTGGTCGCCGCCGTCTCGCTGCCGACCCCCTTGTACACCTGGCTGCGGGTGTCGGCGTAGAGGTCGAAGCCATTGCCGCCCACCCCGGCGGCCAGCGCGAAGGAGCGTGCCGCGACCGCCTGCGCGCGCAGCTCGGCCTGCGGCCAGGAGGGGGGTGACTCGTTTGCGATCACTCCCTTCACGTACTGGTCGACCGGCACCGCGTTGACCGCGTTGAGCGAGCCGCCGCCCGCCGGAACGACCTCCAGCGCCCCCCGGTAGGCGGCCCCGCCGATCTTCACCGAGCCGTGCCCGGCTGCCCGCAGCCTGCGGCCGCAGTTGGTGAGCGCCCGGCCCCCCGCGGCGCGGAGCTGCACGCTGCCTCCGACCCGCCGCGCCGCGTAGGCGCGCCGCGGGTCGAGGCTGCGGCCGCAGGCGCTGGTCGCACCGCCGAAGCCGACGTCGCCGCTCGAGGCGTCGAGCAGCACGCGGACGACGCGAGGGCCGGCCAGCCTGCCGATCGACGTCCCCGGGTAGTAGTGACCGATGATGAACCGGTAGCCCCTGCCGTGCTCTGCGTAGCCGTAGGCGCCGTACTGGCTCATCCCGACCCCGTGGCCGAAGCCGTGGCCCAGCACCACCCAGCGGACGCCGGCCCGGGCGCTGGGCGCGAGGAGCAGGAGGAAGAAAAGGGTGGCGAGGCGGAGTCGCATGTTCAGCTCAACAGATTCGCGTCTCGGGAGTCTTGGCCTGCACTACGCTTTGTAACGATGGCGACTCGGGCTCCGCAGGCGGTCGACCACCAGCTTCTGCTCGCCGGCGAGTGGATCGCGACCGGCGAGTGGGACGAGGTTGCCAGCCCCTACGACGGGAGCGCGGTCGGCCGGGTCGCGCGCGGCGAGGCCTCGCTGGTCGACCGGGCGGCGATCGCCGCCCGCGCCGCCTTCGAGTCGGGCGACTTCGTCCAGCACGAGCGGGCCGCCGTTCTCGATCGGGCCGCGGAGCTGGTTGCCGCACGGCTCGACGACCTGGCTTCGACGATCGCCGCCGAGGCCGGCAAGCCGCTGAAGGCGGCCCGGGCGGAGGCGGGGCGGTGCGTCGACACGCTCGCCTTCTCCGCGGTCGAGGCGCGCAAGCTGAGCGGCGCCGCCGTGCCGATGGACGCCTCGGCGGCGGGCGCCGGCAAGCTCGGCCTGACGCTGCGCGTCCCGTATGGCGTGGTCGGTGCGATCAGCCCCTTCAACTTCCCGCTCAACCTGGTCGCCCACAAGCTCGGCCCGGCGATCGCCGCCGGCAACGCGGTCGTCCTCAAGCCGGCCGGGCAGACGCCGATCTCGGCCCTGAAGCTGGCCGCGATCCTGGTCGAGGCGGGCCTGCCCGAGGGCTGGCTGAGCGTCGTCCCCGGCCCCGGCTCGGAGGTCGGCAAGGCGATCGTCGAGCACGAGCTGACCGCCGCGCTCAGCTTCACCGGCTCGGCCGCCGTCGGCTGGGGGATCCGCAGCCGCGTCCCGCACAAGAAGGTCAACCTCGAGCTGGGATCCAACGCACCGCTGATCGTCCACGGCGACGGCGACTGGGAGATGGCGGCCGACAAGGGGAAGCTGCACGCCTTCTCGCACGCGGGCCAGAGCTGCATCTCGATCCAGCGGGTACTGGTCCACGAGGAGGTCGCCGACGCCTTCGTGGAGCGCCTCGTCGCCAACGCCGAGGCGCTGCGCGTCGGCGATCCACTCGACCCCGAGACCGACGTCGGCCCGCTGATCTCCCCCGGCGACCGCGATCGGGTCAAGGACTGGGTCGACGAGGCGGTCGCCGGCGGCGCCGAGCTGCTGACCGGCGGCGAGCTGGTCGACGCGGGCCGCTGCCTCGCCCCGACCCTGCTCGGCTCGCCGCCGCACGAGGCCAAGGTCTGGTGCGAGGAGGTCTTCGGGCCGGTGGCGACGATCGACCGCTACCGCGACTTCGGCGAGGCGCTGCGGATGGCCAACGACTCCAGGTACGGCCTTCAGGCGGGCGTCTTCACCCGCGACGTCGGCCGTGCCCTCGAGGCGGCTCGCTCGCTCGAGTTCGGCGGCGTGCTGATCAACGAGGTCCCCACCTTCCGCGCCGACCAACAGCCCTACGGCGGCGTCAAGGACTCCGGCAACACCCGCGAGGGCCCCGCCTACGCGGTGCTGGAGCTGACCGAGGAGCGCCTCGTCACGCTGCAGGGCTGAGCGCGGGTTACCCGTGCGGCCGCGCCATGCGGCGGTGGTCGAGCGCCTCCTCGAGCACCGAGGGCTCGACGCCCTGCTCCAGCGCCACCTCGCGCAGCGAGCGGCCCGACTCGGCGGCCGCCTTGACGATGTCGGCGGCGCGGTCGTAGCCGATGTGCGGGTTGAGCGCGGTGGCGGTGGCGAGGGTCGCCTCGGCGTGGCGCTCGGTCATCTCCTCGTTCGCCTCCAGGCCGGCGACGCACCTCTCGTTCAGCAGCCGCGAGGCCGAGGCGAGCAGCTCGATCGAGTCGATCAGGTTGCGGGCGATCAGCGGTACCCGCACGTTCAGCTCGAACTGCCCCTGGCTGCCGGCCATCGTGATCGCAGCGTCGTTGCCGACCACCTGGGCGGCCACCTGGATCACCACCTCGGGGATCACCGGGTTGACCTTGCCCGGCATGATCGAGGAGCCCTTCTGCAGCTCGGGCAGGCGCAGCTCGGCAAGCCCGGCTCGCGGGCCCGAGCCCAGCAGCGCCAGGTCGTTGGCGATCTTGTTGAGCGACACCGCGTAGACCTTGAGCGCCCCCGACAGCTCGACCAGCGCGTCGCGGTTGCCCTGCGCCTCGAAGCGGTCGAGCGGCTCGGAGATCGCCAGCCCGGTCTCCTCGGCCAGCTGCTCGCGCACCTTCGCCGCAAACTCGGGATGGGTGTTGAGGCCGGTGCCCGTGGCGGTGCCGCCGAGCGGGATCTGCCCGACCCGCCGCAGCGTCCCCTCGATCCGCTGGATCCCCAGGCTGACCTGCGCCGCGTAGCCGCCGAACTCCTGCCCGAGCGTCACCGGCACCGCGTCCATCAGGTGGGTGCGGCCGGCCTTGACCACGTCGGCGAAGCGGGCCTCCTTCTCGGCCAGCGCCGCCTGCAGGCCGTTCATCGCCGGCAGCAGGCCGTGGGTCGTCTCGTCGAGCGCCGCCAGGTGGACGGCGGAGGGGAAGACGTCGTTGGAGGACTGGCCCATGTTGACGTGGTCGTTGGGGTGGGCGGCGTCGCCGGCCAGGTTTGCCAGCACCTCGTTGGCGTTCATGTTCGAGGAGGTGCCGGAGCCGGTCTGGAACACGTCGACCGGGAACTGGTCGTCGTGTTCCCCGGCGGCCACCGCGTCGCCGGCTTCGGCGATCGCCGCGGCGAGCTCGGCGTCGAGCCGTCCCAGCTCGCCGTTGACCCTCGCGGCCGCCGCCTTCAGCCGCCCCAGCCAGCGAACAACGGGAACCGGTACCCGTTCCCCCGACACCGGGAAGTTCTCGACCGCTTTGGTGGTCTCGCCACCCCAGAGTTGTTCAGGCATCCGTCTCCTCGATCGTGGCCGCTTGCAGTTCAACCATCGTCCCGACCGGCAGCGTATCCACTCCGATATGCCCGATAGAAGGCCGCCGGAAGGGGCCTCCCGTCGGGGCTGTAGCGGGCTGCCGCGACGAGGCGGCGGATCAGCTCGGCGTGGATGCCCTCGGTCCCGTCGGCGCCGCGCTCGGCCGCCCCGAGCAGGTAGCCGAGCCGCACGTTGGCGGCGCCGCCCGGCCTGGCGCGGGCCTCGGCGTTCAGCTTGGTCGCCGCGGTCACCATCGCCGCGCCGACCGTCGCCAGGTCGCCACCCTTCTGGTTTTCGACCAGGCAGGCGGAGATCGGCGTCTCGCCCTGCAGCCGCACCTCGCCGGGCGCCCTTTCCAGCGCCCGCAGGTAGGCCGTCGTCCCTTCCAGGCAGGCGACCGGGGTCGAGTCGCTGGGACCGCCGCAGCCGGCGACCCCGAGCAGCCCGCCGGCGACGGCGGCGATGGCAGCGAGACGGCGCACCGCCCGCATCCTATGGGGGCGTGCCGGCAGTCAGACACCCATGTGGGCGCCAAATCGCCGGCACGCCCCCGGCCCCTCAGTCGCCGCGGGGCGCGACGCCGCCGGACCGGACGGTCGAGATGCCGCCCTGCGGCCCCGCCGCCGCCCCGGGCTGCGCGCCTCCCTGCGGGGACTGCGGCGTCGATTCCGGCTGCGCCCCCCCGCCCGGCCCGGCGGCGCTCGGATCCTGCGCGGCGATCTCGCCGCTCACACGGAAGACCTCGACCCATTCGGCGAGCCGGAACTGAGGAGCGGCGGCGTGTTCCCAGGAGAGGTGGAGGTGATCGCCGCAGCCGTGACCGGCGTCGCCGTTGTAGCCGACCCAGCGGAAGGGCGGCCGGGGGCGGTTGGGGCGGGGCTCGGCCCAGCGGGCGAGGCGCGTGATCGGGCGCCAGGCCGCGTCGCACTTCGTGCTGCCGCCCAGCGGCACGATGTCGACCGCGAGGCCGTTGTAGTGGTCGGAGTGCCTGACGTGGCAGCCGCGGCAGCCGGCTCGTCGGCCGTTCGGCAGCGGCCCCGAGTAGCCGTCGGTCACGTAGATCGGGAAGCGGGCGGCGATCCAGCGCAGGTCGGGCACGATGCGGCGGTCGACCATGTCGCCTTCTTCGTGGGGGATCGCGGCGGGGATCGGCACGATCCGCCCGTTCGCGTGGACGACCCGGGTCGGCAGCGGCGCGGCGCTCGCCGGCGGCGCCGCCAGGAAGGCGAGCAGCGCAGCTGCCGCGAGGACGTTCGTCAAGCGTCGCATTCCTCGCTTATCGACCGCGACCGGCGACCCCCTTGAACCGCGCAAAGATAGTCTTGCCCTCCCGATGCCGACCGTTCGCGACGCCAGCTTCGACCTCTTCCGCGCCCAGGGGATGACGACGATCTTCGGCAACCCCGGCTCGACCGAGCTGCCGATGCTCGCCGACTTCCCCGGCGACTTCCGCTACGTGCTCGGTCTGCAGGAGGCGGTCGTGGTCGGCATGGCCGACGGCTTCGCCCAGGCATCGGGCAGGCCGACGATCGCAAACCTGCACACCGCGCCCGGCGTCGGCAACGCGATGGGGGCGATCTCCACCGCCCAGGCCAACCACTCGCCCGTCGTCGTCACCGCCGGCCAGCAGGTGCGGGCGCAGATGACCATGGAGGCGCTGCTGACCAACCGCGAAGCGACCGGCATGGTCCAGCCGCTGGTCAAATGGGCCTACGAGCCGCCGCGTGCGGAGGACGTGCCGCTGGCCCTCACCCGCAGCATCCACATGGCCTCGCTGCCGCCGCGAGGGCCGGTCTTCGTTTCGATCCCGATGGACGACTGGGAGGTCGAGGTCGAGGAGGGCGCCGGCGAGGCCTTGAAGCGCGGCGTCGAGGGCCGCGCCGTGGCCGCCCCGGATTCGGTCACCCGCCTCGCGGCGCAGCTCGATGAGGCGAGCAACCCTGTACTGGTCGTCGGTCCCGACGTCGACGCGGGCGGCGGCTGGGACACAGCGGTCGCCCTGGCCGAGCGCCAGCGCCTGCCGGTCTGGGCGCCGCCCGCCCCTGGCAGCGGGCGGATCGGCTTCCCCGAGAGCCACCCCAACTTCCGCGGCGTGCTGCCGCCGGCGATCGGGCCGGTCGCGCAGACGCTCGAGGGCCACGACCTGATCCTCGTCGCCGGCAGCTCGGTCTTTCCCTACTACCCGCACATCCCCGGCCCGCTGCTGCCCGAGGGCGCGAACCTGGTCGCGATCACGAGCGACCCGGACGAGGCGGCGCGGGCGCCGATGGGCCACGCGATCCTCGCCGACGTCGGCCTGACGCTGAAGGCGCTGCTCGGCGCGGTCCCGGAGTCATCGCGGCCCGCGCCGGAGCCCAGCCCCGGGCCGACCGAAATCCCGCCCGCGGACCCGCTCGACTCCTCGACCGTGCACACGGTGCTCGCCGAGGTCTTTCCCGAGGACGGGATCGTCGTGGTCGAGTCGCCGGCGAGCACGCTGGCGCTGCGCAACCAGCTGCGCGTCTCACGACCCGGCGGCTACTACGTCAGCTCTGGCGGCGGGCTCGGCTTCGGCCTTGCCGCCGCGGTGGGGGTCCAGCTCGCCCAGCCCGACCGACCGGTGGTCTGCGTGCTTGGCGAGGGCTCGGCTCAGTACGCGATCACTGGCTTCTGGAGCGCCGTCGCCTACGAGGCTCCGGTCACCTTCCTCGTCCTTCGCAACTCCGAGTACGCGATCCTCAAGTGGTTCGCCGAGGTCGAGGAGGTGACAGGGGCGCCCGGCCTCGACCTGCCGGGGCTCGACGTCGCCGCGGTCGCGGCGGGCTACGGTGTCGAGTCGCGGCGGGCGACGGGCCGCGACGAGGTGGCCGACGCGCTGGCGCGGGCGCTCGCCTCCTCGAAACCGCAGCTGATCGAAGTCCCGGTCGCCCCGGGCATGTCGCTGTTCTGAGATGGGCCGCTGAGTGTGGAGTTGACCGGGCTATAGCGGGGTCAATCCCACAGTCAGCGCGCGCCGCTCCCGACCGCGCCCCTGAGACGCTCGCGGCGGGGACGCCCCAGCCGTTGCGCGGCGACCTGGAGGCGCTGCTCGGCGCCGACCGGGTGCTGAGCCGGGCGAGCGACATCGTCCGCTACGCCTCCGACGCCAGCCCCTACCGGCTGCTGCCGCGGGCGGTGGTGATGGCCCGCGACGCGGGCGACGTCGCCGCGACCCTCGCCTACGGCCGCGCCAACGACGTCCCGGTCGTCTTCCGGGCCGGCGGCACCAGCCTCAGCGGTCAGGGCCAGAGCGACGGCATCCTGGTCGACGTGCGGCGCCATTTCGGCGGCGTCGCGGTCGAGGAGGGCGGCGCGCTGGCCCGGGTCAAGCCGGGGACGGTGCTCGGCCACGCGAACCGGGTCCTCGCCCCGCACGGGCGCAAGCTCGGCCCCGACCCGGCCAGCACCGAGATCGCCACGGTCGGCGGGGTGATCGCCAACAACTCCGGCGGGATGCGCTGCGGCGTCGTCCACGACTCCTACTCGACGCTGCGCTCGATGACCCTCGTCCTGCCCTCGGGGACGACGATCGACACCGCCGCGCCGGGCGCGGCCGAGCGCTTCGCCTCGCTGGAGCCGGAGCTGGCCGAGGGCCTCGCCGCGATCCGCGACGAGATCCGCGCCGACGCCGAGCTGAGCGAGCGGATCCGGCGCAAGTTCGCGATCAAGAACACCACCGGCTACCGGCTCTGCGCCTTCCTCGACGCCGAGCAGCCGCTGGAGATCTTCCGCCGCCTCGTGGTCGGCTCGGAGGGCACGCTCGCCTTCGTCGCCGAGGCGGTGTTCGAGACGGTGCTGCTGCCGGCGCGCACGACCACCGCCTGGGTCCACTTCCCCGGCGTCGACGAGGCGATCGCCCCGGTCCGCGACCTGGTCGGCTGCGGTGCCACCGCGGTCGAGCTGATGGTCGCCCCGGCGCTGATCACCGCCGCCTACAACATGGTCGGCGCGCCCGAGGAGTGGAAGGAGCTGCCGCCCGAGTCGGCGGTGCTGCTGGTCGAGTTCGGCGCCGGCAGCGACGGCGAGCTGGACGCGCACATCGCCGGGGCGAACGAGGTCCTCGCGGGGCACGAGACGATCCGCCCGATCGAGTTCACCCGCGAGGCCGGGGAGATCGAGTTGGCCTGGCGGGTGCGCGAGGGCCTGCACGGCCTGGTCGGGCGCCTTCGCCCGCCGGGCACGGCGCTGATCGTCGAGGACGTCTGCGTGCCGCCGGAGCGGATCGCCGAAGGCGCCCGCGACCTGCAGGCGCTGCTCGGCGAGCACGGCTTCCTTCCCGGCGTCGCCGGCCACGCCTCGGCGGGGAACCTGCACTTCATGCTCACCCCCGATTTCGGCAAGGCGGAGGACCTGGAGCGCTACGAGGCCTTGATGTCGAAGCTGGTCGAGCTGATCGTCGACAAGTACGACGGCTCGCTGAAGGCCGAGCACGGGACCGGGGTCAACATGGCGCCCTACGTCGAGCGCGAGTGGGGAGAGAAGGCGACCGAGCTGATGTGGCGCGTGAAGGGGCTCGCCGACCCCGGCGGCGCGCTCGCCCCCGGGGTCGTGCTCAACCGCGACCCGGGCGTCCACCTGCGCAACCTGAAAACCACCCCGGCGATCGAGCAGGCGGCGAGCACCTGCGTCGAGTGCGGCTTCTGCGAGCCGGTCTGCCCGAGCCGCGACCTGACCACGACGCCGCGGCAGCGGATCGTCCTGCGCCGCGAGATCGCCCGCCAGCCGGAGGGCTCGCCGCTGCGGCGGGCGCTGCTCGACGAGTACTCCTACGACGGGCTCGACACCTGCGCCGCCGACGGCTCATGCCGGCTCGCCTGCCCGCTCGGGATCGACACCGGCGAGCTGGTCAAGGAGCTGCGCGGCGAGCGCCACGGCGAGCGGGCCGAGCGGCTGGCGCTGGCCGCGGCGAAGCGCTGGGGGGCCGTCGAGAGGGCGCTCGCGCGCGGCGCTGCGGGTCGGCGGGCCGCTGGCGCGGCGGACGAAGCGCGGCAAGGGGCTGCCCGGCCCGGCGCCGGCGACGCTTCCGCCGACGCAGCGCGCGGGCGCCGCCGCCGTCTACGTCCCCTCCTGCACCAACCGGATCTTCGGGGGCGGCCCGGCTCCCGCGCTGGTCGACGTCTCGGCCCGTGCCGGCCTCCCGGTTTGGATCCCCGACGGCGTCGCGGGCTCGTGCTGCGGGCTGCCCTGGAGCTCGAAAGGCTTTCAGGCCGCCCACCGCCACAAGGCGAACGAGGTGGTCGCGCGGCTCTGGGAGTGGAGCGGCGAGGGGGAGCTGCCGGTGGTGATCGACGCGTCCTCCTGCACCCATGCCGTCGCCGAGCCGGGGGAGGGGGTGCTGAGCGAGGAGAACGCCGAGCGGCTCGCGGCGCTGGAGATCCTCGACTCGGTCGCCTGGGCGCACGACCGCCTGCTGCCGCGGCTGGAGGTGGCGCGCCGAGGTCGGCTCGGCCACCGTCCACCCGACCTGCGCGGCCCGGCAGCTCGGGCTGCAGCCGCGCCTGCGCAGGCTCGCTGCCGCCCTCGCCGAGGACGTCTACGTCGCGCCCTCGGCGACCTGCTGCGGCTTCGCCGGCGATCGCGGCTTCTCCCACCCCGAGCTGACCGCCGCCGCCACCCGTCCGCAGGCCGACGAGCTGTCCGGCCGCGACTTCGACGCCCACCTCTCCAGCAACCGCACCTGCGAGATCGGCCTCAGCCGCGCCACCGGCCGGCCCTACGAGTCCTTCGTCTTCCTGCTGGAGCGCCTAACCCGCTGACCATTCATGGGCGGACGCAACCGCCGCGGCGCCCTGCGCGTCCGTCTCGGCCTCGACCTCGCGGATCGTCGCCGTCATCGTCGCGTCGCGTTCGAAGCGGCGGTCGAGCAGCGGGTTGAGGATTCCGCGCAGGGCGGAGACGTAGCGCCACCACTTGGGGGCGAAGATGCGCGGCGCCCGTTCCTCGATTCCGCGCACAACCGCGGCGGCGGCCTCGTCGGGCTCGATCCGCTTGCGCAGGAACTCGGGCAGGTTTTCCTCCATGCGCCCGCCGTTCGCCTCGATGGCGTCTTTGACCATCTTGGTGTCGACCCAGCCGAAGTAGGCGACGCCGGCGCTGGCGCCGAGCGGCGTCAGCTCTGCCCGCAGCGAGCGGCCGAGCGACTCGACGCCCGCCTTGGCGGCCGCGTAGGAGCTGTTGAAGACCCCGTTGACGAAGGCGTAGACCGACGAGGTGAGCACGATGTGACCGCGCCGCTCGACGATCTGCGGCAGCGCCGCCCGCGCGGTGCGCCAGACGCCGAGGATGTCGACCTCGAAGACCCGCTCCCACTCCTCGGCGCCGACCCCGCGCACGGTCGCCATCTTCTCCGGGGCGATGCCGGCGTTGGCGACGGCGACGTCGAGGCCGCGGAAGCGCTCGACCGTCTCGGCGACGGCCCGCTTGATCGCCGCGTCATCGGTGACGTCGGCGCCGATCCCGATCGCCCGCGGGCCGATCCGCTCGGCCGCCTCGCCTGCCTGCTCGGGGTCGAGGTCGACCACCGCAACGGAGGCGCCGCGCAGATTGGCCTGGCGGGCGGTCTCGAAGCCGATCCCCCGGGCGGCGCCGGTGACCAGCGCCACCTTTCCGTTCAGGTCGTAGAGGGGCACGTGGCGCGCAGCGTACCCGCTCCTAGAATCCCGCGTTCATGCCAGGCTTCCGCCCAGTCGACCCCAGGCAGTCCTTCCCCGAGCTGGAGGAGCGCATCCTCGGCCGCTGGCGAGAGCGCGACGTCTTCCGCCGCTCGCTGGCCGCCCGCGAGGGCGCCGAGGTGTGGAGCTTCTACGAGGGCCCGCCGACCGCCAACGGCCGCCCCGGCTCCCACCACGTGCTATCGCGCGTCTTCAAGGACGTCTACCCCCGCTATCGCACGATGTGCGGCTATCGGGTGCCGCGCAAGGCGGGCTGGGACTGCCACGGGCTGCCGGTCGAGCTGGAGGTGGAGCAGCAGCTCGGCATCTCCTCCAAGCAGGAGATCGAGGAATACGGGATCGCCGAGTTCAACAACCGCTGCCGCGAGTCGGTCTTCGAGTACGTCGAGGACTGGAACCGGCTGACCGAGCGGATCGGCTTCTGGATTGACCTCGACGACCCCTACGTGACGCTCGAGAACGACTACATCGAGTCGGTCTGGTGGTCGCTGAAGCAGCTCTGGGAGAAGCAACTCCTCTACGAGGGCCACAAGGTCGTCCCCTACTGCCCGCGCTGCGGCACCGCGCTCTCTTCGCACGAGGTCGCGCTCGGCTACGAGGAGGTTCGCGACCCCTCCATATACATAAAAATTCCGCTCGTCTCCTCTGCTCCCGCGACGCCGGAGAAATCAGATATGGATCCGGCGCCGCTCCCGCGGTCGGAGACGAGCGGGCTGGCGGAGCAGCCGGAGTACCTGCTGGTTTGGACGACGACGCCGTGGACGCTGCCGGGCAACGAGGCGGTCGCGGTGGGGCCCGACGTGACCTATGTCCGGGCGAGGGTCGGCGACGAGCTGCTGATCGTCGCCGAGCCGCTGCTCGAGCGGGTGCTGGGGGAGGACGCCCAGGTGCTCGACCGGATGCGAGGAAGCGACCTGGTCGGCCGCAGCTACGAAGGCCCCGTGTTCGCGCTCTCCGACCGCGAGCCGGGCCCCTTCCCGGTGATTGCCGGCGACTTCGTCACCACCGAGGACGGCACCGGGCTGGTCCACATCGCCCCCGCATTTGGCGAGGACGACTACGCGGTCGCCGCCCGGAACGGGATCTTCGACCCGACCAGCCACGGCACCCTCTACAACCCGGTCCGGCCGGACGGCAGCTTCGACGGGCGGGTCGTCGGCTTCGCCGATCGCTTCGTCAAGGACCCCGAGGTGACCGCCGCCCTGATCGCCGACCTGCGCGACCGCGGCCTGCTCTTCCGCGAGCAGGTCTACGAGCACGCCTACCCGCACTGCTGGCGCTGCGGCACGCCGCTCCTCTACTACGCGAAGTCCAGCTGGTACGTCGCCACCTCGCGCGCCCGCGACGAGCTGCTCGCCAAAAACGAGGGGATCGGCTGGCACCCCGAGCACATCAAGCACGGCCGCTTCGGCAAATGGCTGGAGAACAACGTCGACTGGGCGCTCTCCCGCGACCGCTACTGGGGGACGCCGCTGCCGGTCTGGGAGTGCGCCGCGGAGGGCTGCGAGGGGCGCTTCTGCGCCGGCTCGGTCGCCGACCTGCGCGAGCGCACTCGCGGCGAGGTGCCCGACGACCTGCACCGCCCCTACATCGACGAGGTAGCGCTCGACTGCGAGCGCTGCGGCGGCGAGATGCGCCGGGTCGAGTCGGTGATCGACACCTGGTTCGACAGCGGTGCGATGCCCTTCGCGCAGTTCCACTACCCGTTCGAGAACGAGGAGCTGTTCGAGCAGCGCTTCCCCGCCGACTTCATCTGCGAGGCGATCGACCAGACGCGCGGCTGGTTCTACACCCTGCTCGCCGAGTCGACCCTGCTCTTCGACTCGACCAGCTACCGGAACTGCGTCTGCCTCGGCCTGATCCTCGACCCGGAGGGACAGAAGATGTCGAAGAGCAAGGGCAACGTGGTCGAGCCGTGGGACGTGATCTCCACCCACGGCGCCGACGCCTTCCGCTGGTACTACCTGACCTCGCAGCAGCCCTGGTCGGGGTACCGCTTCTCGCTCGACACGGTGGGGGAATCGGTACGCCAGTTCCTGCTGACGCTCTGGAACACCTACTCGTTCTGGGTGCTGTACGCGAACGCGGAGAGGCTCAGTCCTTCGGATTTCGCCGAATATTCCGCCGCCTCCTCGCTCCCGCGTCCGGGGGCGGCGGGGGATGACCTCGATCGTTGGGCGCTCTCGCGGCTTCAGGCGACGATTTCGACGGTGCGCGAGCGGATGGACGCCTTCGACTGCACCGCGGCGGGCCGGGCGATCGCGGCGTTCGTCGAGGAGCTGTCGAACTGGTACGTGCGGCTCTCCCGCCGCCGCTTCTGGGAGGGCGACGGCGCCGCCTTCGCGACCCTGCGCCACTGCCTCCTGGAGACGGCGGCGCTGCTCGCCCCCTTCACCCCGTTCCTTGCCGACGAGATCCACCTCAACCTGGCCGGGGGCGAGGCCGGTGAGCTGGGCGAGCTGCCCGACTCGGTCCACCTGCGCGACTTCCCGGCCCCCGACCCCGCGCTCGCCGACCCGGGGCTGGAGGCGGCGATGGAGGCGGTGCGGCGCACGGTCGAGCTGGGCCGCGCCGCTCGCGCCGGGGCGAAGGCCAAGGTCCGCCAGCCGCTGCGCCGCGCCGTGGTCGTCGCCAGCGACGCCGAGCGCGAGGCGATCTCGGCCCGCGCCGGTCTGGTTCGCTCGGAGCTGAACGTCAAGGAGATCGACTTCGTCACCGACGAGTCGGAGCTGGTCAGCTACGCGGTCAAGCCGAACTACCGCTCGCTCGGGCCGCGCTTCGGCAAGCGGATGCCGCAGGTCGCCGCGGCGATCGAGGCGCTCGACCCCGTTCACGTCGCCGCGGTGATGGCGGAGGGCGGCGAGGTCGGGATCAACGTCGACGGCGACGAGCACGCGATCGGCGCCGACGAGGTCAGCCTTTCCCTGCAGCCGCTGGAGGGCTACGAGGTCGAGGCCGAGGCGGGCCACGCAGTCGCCCTTCAGCTCGAGCTGGACGACGAGCTGCGGCGTGAGGGGCTGGCCCGCGAGATCGTCCACGCCGTCCAGAACGCCCGCAAAGAGACCGGCCTGGAGATCACCGACCGGATCGAGCTATCGCTGGGCGGCGACGAGGAGCTGCTGAACGCCGCCCGCGAGCACGAGCCCTACGTCGCCGGCGAGGTCCTCGCCACCGACGTCAGCTACGACGCCAGCAGCGGAGCCACGGCCAAGATCGACGGCCGCGAGCTGAAGATAGAGGTCAGTCCTCAGACTCGCCGATGATGAAGTCGGTCTTCGCCGAGTCATCGAACTTCACCCAGCACTGCTCCGGTGCGACACCGGCCACCTCGACCAGCGCCGCTTCGATCCGCTTCGCGACCTCCGCCTTCTGCTCGTCGCTGCGGCCCTCGAACCAGTGAATATGGACGAAGGGCATCGGCTCGCCGCCGCTTCCCGCCCCGAGCGCCGCGCTAGGCGAGCGCCGGCTCCAGCTCCGCCTCAAGGCGCCGCTTCGGCATCGCCCCGACCACTTTCTTGGCAATCGCCCCGTCCCTGAAGAGCAGCAGGGTGGGGATCGAGAGGACTTCGTACTGGGCCGCCGTCTGCTGGTTCTCGTCGACGTTGAGGCTGACGATCTTCAGCTCCTCGCGCTCGGCATCGATCTCTTCGAGCACCGGGTGGACGACGCGGCAGGGACCGCACCAGGGGGCCCAGAAGTCGACGAGCACGGGGCCGTCGGCCTCGAGCACGTCGGATTTGAAGGTGGCGTCGGTCACGTCGGTGAGCTTGCCGGTCACTGGTATCGGTCTCCCAAGAGTCGAGGTTCAGCTCTCAATACTTCAGAAAGTATAGCGACAGCGTGCGGCACCCGCCCGCCGTCCCTATGTTGCCGAGTATGACCAATGCCGAGATCGCGGAGGCGCTCGAGGAGCTGGGCGTGCTTTACGAGCTGGACGGGGCGGTCAAGTACAGGGTCATCGCCTACTCGACCGCCGCCAAGGCGATCCGCGAAAGCCCCGTCTCGGTGGCCGAGCTGGCGGCGCAGGGGCGGGCCGTCGAGATCCCCGGGGTCGGCAAGACGCTGGCCGAGAAGATCGACGCCCTACTCGCGACCGGCGAGATCCCGGCGGCGGCGAAGCTCAAGGCGAAGTTCCCACCCACCCTGGTCGAGGTGACCCTGGTCCCCGGGCTCGGGGCGAAGACCGCGAGGCGCCTCTACGACGAGCTGGGGGTGGCCTCGGTCGAGGACCTGGAGGCGGCGGCGGAGGCAGGGAGGATCCGCGAGCTGAGGGGCCTCGGCCCGAAGGTGGAGGAGAACGTGCTGGCGGCGCTGCAGCGGCTCGGCGAGCCGGGCGAGGGCTGCCCGGGTCGGCTGCTGCTCTCCGCGGTGCGGCCGATCGCCGAGCAGCTGGCGGCGGCTCTGCGCGAGCACCCTGCCGCCAACCGGGTCGAGGTCGCGGGCTCGGTGCGGCGCTGGGCGGAGACCTGCAAGGACATCGACCTGATCGCGACCGCCGAGCAGCCGGCCGCGCTCGCCGAGCACCTGGCCGGCCACGAGCTGATCGCCGCCGCGGGCACGCCCGGCCCGAACGGGCTGCGGGCGCAGAGCCACAACGGGGTCTCGGTCGATTTGAGGATCGTCCCGCCGGAGGCGTTCGGCAACCTTCTCCAGCACTTCACCGGGTCCAAGGCCCACAACGTGCAGCTTCGCGAAGAGGCCGTCGCCCGCGGCCTCTCGGTATCCGAGCACGGCATCACCGACACCGAGAGCGGCGCGGTGATCCTCTGCGCGAGCGAGGCGGAGGTCTACGAGCGACTGGGCTACGCCTACGTCGAGCCGGAGTTGCGCGAGGGACGCGGCGAGCTGAAGGCGGCGCGGGAGGGCGAGCTGCCCGAGCTGCTCGCCCTCGAGGACGTGCGCGGCGACCTGCACGCGCACACCACCCTGTCCGACGGCCGCAACACGCTCGAGGAGATGGCGGCGGCCGCCCGCACCCGCGGCTACGCCTATCTGGCGATCACCGACCACTCGGCCAGCCATGGCTTCGGCGACGACGTCAGCGCCGAGCGGCTCTGGCGGCGGATCGAGGAGATCCGCGAGTGGAACCGGGGCAAACGCGGCTTTCGCCTGCTCGCCGGCTCCGAGGTCAACATCGGCCTCGACGGGGCGCTGGACTATCCCGACGACCTGGTCGAAGCGCTCGACTGGGTTGTAGCCAGCGTCCACACCTCCTTCGCGATCTCCGAAGCGGCGATGACCGAGCGCGTGCTGGCGGCGATCGAGAACCCGAGCGTCAACTGCATCGGCCACCTCACCGGCCGCCTGATCGGACGCCGCGAGCCCTACGGGATCGACGTCGAGGCGGTGGTCGAGGCGGCGGCCCGCAGCGGGACGATGCTGGAGATCAACGGCAACCCCAATCGCCGCGACCTGAACGAGCAGCACGCACGGCTCGCCAAGCAGGCGGGCGTGACGATCGTTCTCGATACCGACGCCCACGGAGTCGAGACCCTCGACAACATGGTCTACGCGGTGGCGACGGCGCGGCGCGCTTGGCTGACTGCCGCCGACGTCGCCAACAGCCGGGGGTGGGGGGATTTCAAGAAGCTGATCAAGGCGTAAGTACGGCGGGCCCGCGCCGCGAGCTACATCTGGTGGAGTCGGTCGCTGCGCAGCCCCGGCGTGCGGACCAGCTGGATCGGACGCAGAGCCGAGTTGGGGACGACGTAGAACTTGACGCCGTCGCGCTGCTCGATCCCGAGCACGGCCGCCTCGCGAGTGCGCATCGCGAGCGCAACGAGGAGCGCATAGCCGGCGCCGATCGCCGCCACCCCCGGGTAGAGGACGCCGAGGACGCCGGCGGCGATCGCGGTGGCGCCGATCGGCCAGAGGCGGACCAGGGCGATCCGGCCGGGCGACTCCGGCGGCAGCGAGGTTGCGGTGCGGGCGCGCGCGAGCGCGTCACGGACGCCGTCAGCGGCGCGGGCCGGGCGGCCCAGCCAGAGGCCGAGGGCGAGCGAGACCAGCCACCAGACGGCTGCGACCAGGGCGGTCGTCGTGTCGCCGTCGCGACCGGCGGCGATCGCGACGATCGCGCCCAGGGCGGTGGCCTCGGCGCCGGTCAGGAACACGGTGACGCGGAGCAGTTCGGTATAGGGCATCAGTCGTCTGGCTCGGCCAGCGCCTCGAGCACCGCCAGCCAGCCGTCGGGACCGTCGACCGTCAGGTCCGACTCCTCGGCGAGCTCCGGAGGCGACTCGGGGGAGACGATCCCGACGCAGACCGCCGTCGTCAGCTCGCCCTCCTCGCACAGCTCGCGCAGCCGCCGGAAGGCGTCGAGGTCGGTGCGGTCGTCGCCGGCGTAGACCGCGGCGCCCACCCCGTCGGCGGCCAGCAGCGCTCCGATCGCGGCATCCTTGCCGCCACCGCCGACCGGGCGCAGCTCCAGCACCTTGCGGCCCCAGCGGGGCTCCAACCCCGCCCGCCCGGCGGCTGCCGCGATCTGGTGCGCGTGCGCCTCCGCCGGCCGCTGCGACTGGGCGCCGCGCCAGTGCAGAGCCTGGATCGGTCCCTTGTCCTCCAGCCGCAGGCCCGCCTCGGCCAGGGCCTCGGCATCCAGCCCGGCGACGAACTGGGCGGCGCCGGCCTCGCGACCCCGCAGCGACGGGTCGAGGCGCGGCGCCTCGTCGCCCGGCAGCAGCAGCTCCAGGCCGTGGTTGCCGGCGTAGGCGATGCCGTCGACGCCGACCAGGCGGCGCGCCTCCTCGGCCCGCCGCCCTGAGATGCACCCGACCATGCCGTAGCGCCCGCTCAGCCGCTCCAGGGCCTCGCCTGCCCGCCGCGGCACCGCCGCCTGCTCGGGCCGCTCGACGATTGGCGCCAGCGTCCCGTCGACGTCGGTGAGGATCGCCGCGCTCGGCGGCTCGGCTCGCAGCGGAGCGAGCGGCCCGAGCTCCGTCCCCTGGCCGATCTCGGATTCGGGAGGCACGGCACTAGTATCGCGCGATGCCCTCGTCGCGCACCTTGAAGCTCGCCGCGATCGGCTCCGCGGCCGGCCTCTTCAGCGGTCTCTTCGGGGTCGGTGGCGGCACCGTCATCGTGCCGCTGCTGATCTTCTGGCTCGGCTACGGAGAGCGGCTTGCGACCGGGACCAGCCTGGCGGCGATCGTGCTGATCGGCTTGCTGGGCGCGATCGCCCAGGGCGGCATCTACGGCAACGTCCACGTCGGCACCGGGCTGCTGCTCTCGATCCCGGCGGTCGGGGGCGTCGTGATTGGCACCGCGGTCCAGCAGCGGATTCCTCAGCGGGCCGTCTCCCTCCTCTTCGCGGCGCTGCTGATCGCCGTAGCGGTCGAGCTGATCGTACGATGATGAACGAGCTGCTCGCAGTTCTGATCGCGATCGCCGGCGGCCTCGCCGGCGGCCTGGTCGGGGTCGGCGGGGGGGTCCTGTTCGTCCCGGCGCTGACCGTCTTCCTCGGCCTGTCCCAGGTCGAGGGGGAGTCGACCTCGCTGCTGGTAATCGTCGTCGTCGCCGTGGTCGGGGCGGCTCGGCAGAACGCCTACGGCAACCTCAACCTGCGCGACGCGGCGCTGATCGGCGTCCTCTCGCCGCTCGGCGTCCTGGCCGGCGTCGCCGCCGCCAACGAGATCCCCCAGCGGGCGCTGGAGCTTTCCTTCGCCGGGCTGGTCCTGTTGATCGCCTACGAGCTGATCCGCCGCGCCCTCTCGCGCACGCCCGATTAGGTTTCTAGGCGGGGAAGGGACAGACATCGTCTACGCTCAGAGCGTGGACTCCTCCTCCCTCAGCTGGCACGCCGAGCTGCCGCAGCTCCGGTCTCCGGTGCTCGTCTGCGCCTTCCGCGGATGGAACGACGCCGCCGGCGCCGCCTCCACGGCGCTGGCCACGGTCGCCGACTCGTTCGACGCCGAGTCGATCGCCGACGTCGACCCCGAGGAGTACTTCGACTTCCAGGCGACCCGGCCGACGATCGTCCTCACCGAGGGCCAGTCCCGACGCATCGACTGGCCGCAGAACGACCTGATCGCCGTCCGCGTCCCCGGCGCCGAGCGCGACCTCGTCCTCTTCGACGGCACCGAGCCGAACCTGCGCTGGCGCACCTTCTCGGAGGCGATCGCGACCGCCGCCGACGCGCTCGGCGTGGAGATGGTGATCACCTTGGGAGCGCTGGTCGCCGAGGTCTCCCACAGCCTGCCGGTGCCGATCACCGGCCTCGCCTCCGACGAGCAGCTGGTCGAGGAGCTCGACCTGCAGCGCTCCAGCTATGAGGGGCCGACCGGGATCGTCGGCGTCGTCCACGACTGCTGCCGCAGCATCGGCATCACCTCGGCCTCGCTCTGGGCGGCGGTGCCCCACTACGTGTCCGCGGTCCCGAACCCGAAGGCGGCGCTGGCCCTGCTGCGGCGGCTGGAGGGCCTCACCGGGATCGCCGTCGACGCCGCCGAGCTGGAGGAGGAAACCGCCAGCTACGAGGAGCAGATCGGCCGCGCCGTGGCCGCCAATCCGGAGATCGCCGAACTGGTCGAGCGGATCGAGGCCGAGCAGGCCGAGGCGTTCGGCGACGAAGTCCCCGACGTTCCGTCAGGGGACTCGATCGCGAGCGAGTTCCAGAGGTTCCTGCGACAGCAGGGCGATTGAGAGCCGGCGACCCGCCGTCTCAGCCCTCGGCGGCGGGGCAGACGAGCCGGTAGTCGCACCAGCCGCAGACGGCCGGCGAGGGCCGCGGCTCGAAGTCCTGGCCGAGGATGCCCTCGCCGACCTGCAGCACGGTCCGCTCGACCCGCTCGGCGTCGTCGGGCCTGACCGGCGCGGCGACCTTCTCGGCGTCGAGGACGTAGTAGTAACTGCCGCTCTCCGCCTCCAGGTCCCAGGCCTGGCGTGCGGCGAGCCGGTACAGGGCCAGCTGCAGGTCGCTCTCCAGCGCCGCCTCGTCCTTGCGCTCGCCGGTCTTGTAGTCGATCAGCTCGTGGCGGCCGCCGGGCAGGCGGTCGACCCGGTCGACCCGGCCGCGCACGCGGTGCTCGCCGATCCGGACGTCGAACTTCCGCTCCAGCCAGACCGGCTCGCCGTCGGACTCGCGCTCCTGCTCCCAGTAGAGGCGCATCGCCTCGCGTGCCCGGTCGCGGAACTGGAGCTCGTCGTCGCTCGAGCCGAAGCCGGCGCGCCGCCAGCCCGCCTCGAACAGCTCCATCAGGCGCTGCGAGCCATCCTCCTCGCGGCTGCCCGCGTCCTCCTTGTGGAAGCGCTCGAGCACGTTGTGGATCAGGATGCCGAAGCGCTGGTTGATCGTCGGCTCCTGGGGGATGCCGAACACGCGCGCGAACTTGTACTTCAGCGGGCAGGTCAGGTAGAGGTCGAGGTCGGAGGCGGAGAGGCTCAGCGCGCCGTCGCCGCGGCGCGGCAGGAACTCCTCCAGCGAGGGCTCCCGGCGGGCGGCGATCAGCCTGCGGCGGGCCTCTCCCTCGCGCTCGGAGTCGAGCAGGTAGGCGTCGAGCGAGGAGGCGTCCAGCTCCGCCTGCTGCTCCGGCGTCGCCACCTGGCGCAGCAGCCCGTTGACCGCCTCGATCGCCTCCACGGTCGCCTCGTCGCCCGGCCGCTGGGCGAGCGCCGCCAGCTTCAGCAGCTCGAGGTAGCGGGCGATCGCCCGGTTGACGTCGATCGCGGTGTCGAGCCGCGGCTCCGACAGCTCCCGGCCGGCTCTCCAGGACGCCTCCAGCACCTCCTCGCGCAGCATCCGGTAGGTCGCGTGAAGGCCCTCTGCGGGGCCGAAGAGCTCCTCCTCGTGAGCTTCCTCCTCGTCTCCCGCCGTTGCCAGCGCCTTCGCGTAGGCCTCCGAGGGGCGCGCCTCGCCCTCCTCGCCGCGCTCGACCCGGGAGAGGACCAGGCCCGATCGGGCAGGATGGCCGATCCGCTCGGCGGCGGCGCCGCGCTCCAACCCGAGCACGAAGACGTGCTCGAACTCCATCCCCTTCACCGCCTCGCGGCTCACCCCCAAGACCGCGCCCGGCGCCGGCGGCTCGGCGATTCCGGCCGGCTCGACGCCGGCGTCGGCGACGGCGTTGAGGTGGCGGATGAAGTCGCGGGTCGACCGGTGCGGCTCGCGCCGCGCCCAGGCGGTGGCCAGCTCGGCGAGCCGCGCCAGGCCGAGCAGCCGCTCCGCCACCTCCGGCTGCGCAGCGAACAGTCGCTGGCGACGCAGGCCGACCGCCTCGATCAGGCGGCGCACGAAGACGTCGGCGCGCCGCTCCTCCAACGCCGCCGAGGCCGCCGCGTAGAGCTTCAGGAAGGACTGGATCCGCTCGCGTGCCTCGGGCGGGATCTGCGGGCTCTCCAGCGCCGCCTCGCAGGTGGAGACCATGTCGAGCTTGCGGCGGCGGGAGATCGTCGCCAGCCGGGCCAGGTCGGCGGCGCGCAGCTCGACCGGCGGCCGGGTCAGCGCCCGCGCCGCCGCCGCCGAGTCGGCTGGATCGGCGAGCACCCGCAGCCAGGCGATCGCGTCCCGCACCTCGGGCCGCCGGAAGAGGGCGGCGGGGCCGGAGAGGTGGAAGGGGATGCCCCGCTCCTCCATCGTCGCGGCCACCGTCCCGCCGCGCGCCGCCGGGTCGTCGACCAGGACGCAGATCTGCTCCGGAGCGATCCCCTGCGCAATCAGGTGCTCCGCCTCTCGCGCCACCGCCTGCGCCTGCGCCCGCTCGTTGGCGCACTTCCAGAACCGCACCGGGGGGTCGCGGAACCGGCCGGTGAGCTCCACGACCTCGGCGTTCGGATGGACGGAGACGGCCCATGCCTCTGCCCGCTGCTCCATCGCGTACACGTGGTTGGCGTGCTCCCCTGCCAGGGCCGCGAGGATCGCTTTCTGAGCTGGGGTGGCGTCCTCCAGCTCGTCGACCATGATCTGGGCGAAGCGGGCTGCGACCGCCTGGCGGACGTCCGGGCGGTCGTCGAGGAGCTTGTTGAGGGTGAGGAAGACGTCGCCGCGGTCGAGGCTGCCGGCTGCGGCGAGGATCCGGTCGTGGGCGGCGACCAGCTCGGCGAGATCGGAGCTGGCGGGCTCCGAGCCCGCCTTCAGAGCATCGATCTCCTCCAGCAGCGCGGCGAGCAGGCCGGCCGGGTTGCCGCGGATGTCGTGGTGGCGGAGGGGGAGGTCGCCGAGGCGGTCGAGCAGCATCGCGAGGCGCTCGGCGGGCCCGAGCACGTCGAAGAAGGGGTCGAGGCCGGCGGCGCGGGAGCGCTCGCGCAGCAGCCGCTCGCCCACCGTGTCCCAGGTGCCGATCCAGAGCTCCTCGTAGGAGTCGCCGAGCAGCACTTCGGCGCGCTCGCGCAGCCGCCGCGCGGTGGCCGGGGTGGAGGAGAGGACGAGGACCCGCTCGGGCTCGGTCCCGGACGCGGCGAGGCGCGCCAGGCGCCGGGCCAGCGCCTCGGTCTTCCCGGTCCCCGCCTCGCCGACGAGGAGCAGCGGGCCGTCGTCGTGGCGGACGGCGCGCTCCTGCGGCTCGGCGAGGGCAAGCATCGATCCAACGCTACCTGGACGGCTGGCTCCATAGGATCAACCCGGTGGACGTTCTCTCCGCAGACTGGCCGGGGATCTGCCGCCGCATCGTCGCGGCGCAGGAGACGATCTTCGAGCGGACGCCCGGCAGCGCCGCGCGCACCGTCTACGAGGGGATCGGCGAGGGCGGCGACCGCACCCTTGCGATCGACCGCGAATGCGAGGACGCCGTCTTCGCCGAGCTGGAGGGGCTGGCAGCCGCGGGCGGCCGCTTCGTCGCCGTGTCCGAGGAGCGGGGGGAGGTCGGCTTCGGCGGGGGAGGCGAGATGCGCGTCGTCGTCGATCCGATCGACGGGTCGCTCAACGCCCGCCGCGCCCTGCCCGCCCACAGCCTCAGCGTCGCCGTCGCCTCCGGTCCCTCGATGGCAGACGTCGAGTTCGGCTACGTCTACGACTTCGGCGCCCGCGAGGAGTTCGCCGCGCGGCGCGGCGTGGGCGCAACGCTCGACGGGCGGTCGATCGAGGTCGCTGCGGACACCGAGAAACCGGAGCTGCTGGGGGTCGAGTCGGCCGAGCCGGGGCGGGTGCGGCCGCTGGCCGAGGAGGTGGCCGGCCGGGTCTTCCGGCTGCGCGTGATCGGCTCGATCGCGATCACCGCCGCCTACGTGGCGGCGGGGCGGCTCGACGCGATGCTCAGCCTGCGGCCCTGCCGCTCGGTCGATGCCGCCGCTGCGCAGCTGATCGTCCGCGAGGCCGGCGGGGTCGTCGCCCTCGGCGATTTGGCGCTGGGCGGCGCGGACCTCGGCCTGGAAGCCCGCTACCCGATCGCCGCCGCAGCCGGAAAACGGGCCCTGGCGGCGGTCCGGGTGTAACGGCCGGCGGGCGCCGGTTTAGGAACGAGTGTTCGTAGAACGTATGTTCGCTAGACTCTCGAACGCTTCCGCCAGACAACCGACACTTGAAAGGGATGAACTCGATGCCCACCCAGAGCAGCAAAGCAACCGGCCCGGGTAAAACGGCCTCCCAGCCGCAAGCCCCACCTCCGTCTCGCGCCGAGCACGCCCGCTCGGTCGCCGAAAGCGCCGTCGACCTGCCGGTCGGCGCGGTGCTCGAGGTGAGCGAGCGCGTCTCCGAGTTGGTCGAGCCGTTCACCCACCGTGCCGCCGCCGAGCGGCAGCTGAAGTCCTACCGGACGCGCATCCGCCGCACCGCGAAGCGGACCGAGCGCCGCGGCGCCTCGGCCCGCCGCAAGGCGGCCACCGAAGCGCGGCAGACCCGCAAGAGGACCGAGCGGCGTGTCCGCAAGGCGTTCGAGGAGCAGACCTCGCGCGCCCAGCAGCTCGTCGACCAGGTCGGCGACCGGGTCGCCGTTCTTCGCTAGGCGGGGTCCCTCCCATCAGAAATCAGAACCCGCGCACGACGACTGGCAGCGAGCCCCCCGGCTCGTAGGGCCAGCCGTCCTGCGCGGCCGCGTAGGCGCGGAACTGGAAGCGAACTCCGCGGCTGTCGTCGTCGCTGAACCGGTAGGCGTAGCGGAAGCGGCCGCGGCGGTCGCTCTGGACGGTTCGGAAGGCGCTCCACTCGAGGCCCGGGAGCCGGAACTGCAGCTGCACCCGCTTGCCCTCCGGCGGGATCGTCCCCGGCGCGGCGACGACCCGGCCGCGGAAGACCAGCGGCGATCCCCCGACGCGAGCGACGGCCGAAGACGCGCGCAGGCGGACCACGCTCCGCACCCGCAGGCTGAGCGGGCGGCTGACCGAGCGAGTCAGTGTCGGCGAGCCGTCGAAAGCCACCGCCACCCTGCGGCTCGGGCCGGGGGGCAGGCGGAAGGAGAACCCTCCGCCCGCGTCCGTCAACGCGGTCGACATCCGTGTCGCCGCCCCGCGGTCGCCGCCGAAGGTCTCGATCATCCGCACGGGCCTCCTCCCGCCGAGCGCGGAGCCGATGCCGTTGGCGAGCCGGCCGGTCAGCAGGACGCCGCGTCCGTAGGGGACGGTCCGCTTCCTCGGGCGCAGGCCGGGCTGCCTGATCACCCGGCGCCGGCAGCGGCGCCGGCCGCGCCGCCGTGTGCAGCGCCAGGCGGCGAGCGCTCTGCCGCCGAACGCGGCACGCAGGCTCGTCGTCGCCTTCAGCGGGTTGGAGAGGACCATCGCCGTGCCGTTCGCCCTCCGGCTCGTCACGGTCGCGTTGCCGGCGAGGTCGTACGCGGTCGCCTGGAATTCGTACTCGCCGGCCGGGTAGGAGTCCGAGTCCCAGCGGGCGAGCAGCTCGTCGGCCGGCGCCGGCGAGGCCGGCAGCGGCGCGAACGGATCGCCCGAACCGGCCGCGCGCAGGCCGATCCAGCCCCGCTGCGGGTCCGCCCCGGACAGTCCGTCCGTGACCCGGACCCGGATCAGCTCCGGGTCGAGCGGATCCTGCGCGTTGGCGAAGGAGGCCGCCGGGGGCGTCCGGTCTATTCGCACCAGGGCGACCCGCGGCTGCCGGTTGGGGACTCCGTTGCTGCTGCCGCCGTCGTCGACGTTTCCGGCGAGGTCGCGGGCGTAGTAGGCGACCGCGTGGACCCCCTCGGCGATCAGGCTGGTGGCGACCGAGTCGCCGGCGCCGGTCGTCGGCGGCCCGCCGTCGACGCGGATCGCGGTGAACGGCGTCGCGCCGGCACCGTCGGGGGCCATCCCCGAGCAGCTATCGATCGCGGTTGCGACGAGGTTCACGGGGCGGTCGGTCCAGCCGGACGGGGCGCCGTCTAGCCGGGTGACCGGATCGGCCATGTCGACGCGAATCACCCCCCTTCCCGTCGTCGCCGATCTCATCCCGGCGCCGGAGACGGCAACCGCGTGGACGTAGGTCGCCCCCTCGGGCAGCTGGGCGACCGAGAACGAGTCGTTGCCGACGCCGCCGTGCAGGTCGGTCTCCGCGTCGGTGCAGCGGTCCGGCGCCGCGCAGGGATCGGCGTTCGGCAAGGCGTCGACCGAGACGGCGTAGCCGCGGATCCCGGAGAGCGGTTGTTCTCCGCCGGGAGGCTGGAGGCGGACCGTGAACGGGAATCCGGTACGGCCCACCCAGGCCGCCGACGGGACCGGCGCGGTCGCCCCGGGGCGGGCGTCGTCGAAGCGCAGCTTCGCCGCGGCGGGTGCGCCCTGGGCGCCCGCGTAGTCCTCGAGCCACACCTCGGCCGTGTAGGCCCCGGGCACCGCGGGGACCCGTACGTCGGCTTCCGTCGCCGCCCAGGCGAGCCGCTGCGTTGCGACCGCGACGCCCCCGAGCGGGTCACGGACCCGGTAGCGGACGGCGGCGACGCCGGCCGGGTTGCGCCAGCGCAGGCGGAAGGAGCGGTCAGCGTGCCAGGAGTCCTCGCCGCCCTGCACCTCGAGGTCCGCGGGGGGCGGCGGGGCGGCCACCGCGGTGGCCGCGAAGAAGAGCAGCGTCGCGGCGCCGGCCGCGGCCGCCGCCAACCCGGCGGGGGGCGCCTTCTTGGTGAATAGCGCCAAAAAGGCGCCCGGCGCGATCACGGCCCGAACTCCCCGGCCGCGCTGCCGCTCGTTTCCCCTGACGGCTCGGGGCGCGGCGCCTTCGCAGGAGGTGCCGGGGCCGTCGCGCCGTATTCGACCGCTCCGGCGCTTGCCTCGCTCGTCGCCGGCGCCGCTTCGCCCGCCGGCGTAGCGGCGTGCTCTTCCACGTGCTGTTCGGGCTGCGGCTGCGGCGCCGATTCCGGCGGCGCTTCCTCGGGCGCCGGCTGGTACTCGACCGCGGGCGGCGCCGCTTCCTCGCCGGTCGACTCGGAGACTCGCTCGACCTTCGGCGCCCGCGCCTGGTCGGACCCGAGGTCGAGCGCCGCCGGAGCGGCCCCGGTCGCGACGCAGGCCGCAGCGCCACCCACCGTGCCGGCGCAGACCGCCAGCAGCTTGGCTACGGCCGCCATCCCCGCACCGCGCGTCCCGCCGGCCGCGGCGACCTGGCCGACCGAGACGTCCGCCGCGCCACCGGCTCCGGGCAGGCGCGAGTGGAGGCCGGCGAGCAGCTCCTGCGCCCGTTCCAGCAGCGAGCGCGAGGCCGGCAGGGCCGGCGCCAGCGCCGCCACCGTCTGCGGGGCCGCCCGGTAGGAACGCATCGCGGCGCGGCAACCGGCGCAGGCCCGCAGGTGCTCCCGCACCGCCACCGCGTCCTCAGGGCTCAGCTCGCTGTCGCAGGACGCAGAGAGCAGCGGAGCGAGCTCCGCGCAGCGGCTGCCGTCCTCGCTGCCCGAGACGATCCTGCGGAAGCGCTCCCGCCCCTCCGCCAGGCAGCGGTTCACCTTGGTTTGGCTGAAGCCGGTGAGCTCGCCGATCTCGGCGTAGGAGTAGCCGGCCGCCAGCAGGGTCAGCGCGCGCAGCTCTGCGGGCTTCAGCGCCTGCAGTGCCTCGCGGCCGCGGGCAACCCGCTCGCGGCGCTCGGCCCGATCGTCGGGCCCGTCGTCGCCGGCCGGCAGCAGCGCCACCCGGTCGTCGGCGTCACGTCCCCCCTGCCGTGCCGGCGCCCCGAGCAGCCGTTCGCGGTTGTGGCGGATCGCCAGCGCCTCGTGCTTGACCACCGTCTGGGTCCAGCGAGCCAGCTCGCGCGGCCGCTCACTGGGCGCTTTTTCCAGCAGGATCTCCAGGGCGCGCTGGTAGGCGTCCTCGGCGTCCTCCGGGCAGAGCGAGAATCGCAGCGCCGTCCTGCGCAGCGCCGCGCCCTCCCGCGCGACCAGCTCGACCGCCGCGCGCCTGCGCCCCGCCGTGTCCTCGACTGCCAGCCCCGCCAAACCCGCTGCACCTCCCTGCACCGGTTCAACTCAGTTGCGCGAACATGCCAGGTAGAGGTGGGGACGGGGGCGGACTCTCCCCCCCGCTGGACGGGTGGACGGGTGGAAAGCCCGGAAATTGCAAGGAGAGCGCCCGACCGGCGGCTGCCTGGGTCCCCCTGTAGCATCGGCTGCGATGAGCACCTGCGTGGTCACCGGTGGCGCGGGCTTCCTCGGGTCCCACCTCTGCGAGCACCTGCTCGAGCATGGGCACCGGGTGGTCTGCGTCGACAATCTCGAGACCGGATCGCTGCAGAACATCGAGCAGATCCGCGACGACGCGTTCGAGTTCCGTCACATCGACATCACCGAGCGGGTCGAGATCCCCGAGCCGGTCGACTTCGTCTACCACCTCGCCTCGCCCGCCAGCCCGATCGACTACCTGCGCCTGCCGCTGCACACGCTCAAGGTCGGCTCGCACGGAACCCACCACATGCTCGGCCTCGCCAAGTTCAAGCGGGCTCGCTTCCTGCTCGCCTCGACCAGCGAGGTCTACGGCGATCCCCAGGTCCACCCGCAGACCGAGGACTACTGGGGCCACGTCAACCCGATCGGCCCGCGCGGCGTCTACGACGAGGCGAAGCGCTACGCCGAGGCGATGACGATGGCCTACCACCGCCAGCAGGGCGTCGACACCTCGATCGTGCGGATCTTCAACACCTACGGACCTCGGATGCGCGCCCACGACGGGCGCGCGATCCCGACCTTCCTGCGTCAGGCGCTGAAGGACCAGCCGCTGACCGTGTTCGGCGACGGGGGTCAGACCCGCAGCTTCTGCTACGTCGACGACCTGATCCGCGGCATCGTCGCCCTGGCCGAGTCCGATGCGCACCTGCCGGTGAACGTCGGCAACCCGGACGAGTTCACCCTGCTGGAATTGGCCAAGACCGTGATCGAGGTGACCGAGTCGCGCTCGGAGATCGTCTTCGAGCCGCTGCCGACCGACGATCCCCAGCAGCGACGGCCCGACATCGGGCGGGCGCGCGACCTGCTCGGCTGGGAGCCGCAGGTGCAGCTCAGCGACGGCCTGCGGAAGACGATCGAGCGGTCCGGCGTGGAGCGCCTGGTAGGCGCCTCCGACTGATGGCCGAAGCCTCCGCCGAGGAGCGGCGCACGATCGCGCCCCTGGTAGGCCCGGACGACGAGCGCGTCTTCACCGACTCCGGGATCGAGATCGAGCGCCTCTACACGGAGGACGATGTCGCGCCTGGCCTCGAAGAGCGGCTCGGCGCCCCAGGCGAGCCGCCCTTCACCCGCGGCATCCACGGGGGTATGTACCGCGACCGGCTCTGGACGATGCGCCAGTACGCGGGCTTCGCCACGCCCGAAGACACGAACGAGCGGTACCGCTATCTGATCGAGCACGGCTCGACCGGCCTCTCGATGGCCTTCGACCTGCCGACCCAGCTCGGCCGCGACTCCGACGACCCGCTCTGCAGCGGCGAGGTCGGTCGCACCGGCGTCCCGATCGACACGATCGAGGACATGCGGATCTGCTTCGAGCAGATCCCGCTCGACCGGGTCTCGACGTCGATGACGATCAACGCCCCGGCGGCGATCCTGCTGCTGCTCTACGAGCTGGTCGGCGAGGAGCAGGGCGTGCCCTCGGAGAAGCTGCGCGGCACGGTCCAGAACGACGTGCTGAAGGAGTACATGGCGCGTGGCAACTACATCTACCCGCCCGGGCCGACGATGCGGCTGACCACCGACATCTTCGAGTACTGCCGCGAGAAGGTGCCGAAATGGAACACGATCTCGATCTCCGGCTACCACATCCGCGAGAAGGGCTGCTCGGCCGTGCAGGAGGTCGCCTTCACGCTCTCCAACGCGATCGCCTACGTCGAAGCGGCGCTCGAGCGGGGGCTGAAGATCGACGAGTTCGCGCCCCGGCTCGCCTTCTTCTTCAACTGCCACAACAACGTCTTCCAGGAGGTCGCCAAGTTCCGCGCAGTGCGGCGGATGTGGGCGAAGATCGTCGCCGAGCGGTTCGGGGCGCAGGACCCCAGCTCGATGAAGATCCGCTTCCACACCCAGACCGGCGGGGTGACGCTGCAGGCGCAACAGCCCGAGGTCAACATCATCCGCGTCGCCCTGCAGGGTTTCGCCGCGGTCGCCGGCGGTACCCAGTCGCTGCACACCAACGGCTTCGACGAGGCGCTGGCGCTGCCGACCGAGCGCTCGGCGCGGATCGCGCTGCGCACCCAGCAGGTGCTCGCCCACGAGTCGGGCGTCGCCGACACCGTCGACCCCTTCGCCGGCTCCTACTTCGTCGAGTCGCTGACCGACGAGGTGGAAGCCAGATCCTGGGAGCTGATGGAAAAGGTCGAGGAGCTGGGTGGCTCGGTCGAGGCGCTCGAGTTCATGCAGAAGGAGATCGAGGAGTCGGCGCACTCCTACCACGTGCGCTACAGATCCGGCCAGGACGTCGTCGTCGGCGTCAACAAGTACGTCACCGAGCAGGTCGACGACGTCGACATCCTCCGCGTCGACCCCGAGTCCGAGCACCGCCAGCTCGCCCGGCTGAAGGCCTTCAAGGAGCGCCGCGACCAGGGCGCCGTCGAGGAGCGGCTGGGGGCGCTGCGCGACGTCGCCCGCGGCGAGGGAAACCTCCTGCACCCGATCCGCGCCGCGCTCGCCGCGGACGCCTCGATCGGCGAGGTCTGCGGCGCGATGCGGGACGTCTTCGGCGAGTACCGGGGCGGCGCCTTCTTCTAGCTGCGCTTTCGCAGCAGGGCGGCTGCTCGGCAGAGCTCGTTGCGGACCTTGCCCGCTTCGTGCTTGACCTCGTAGTGAGTGAAGCGGAGCGGGGTCATCCCGGCCAGCGCGTGGGCGCGGTCGCGTTGGGCGTCACGGGTTTGGGTCGAAGCCGTGCGGTGGTAGCGCAGGCCGTCGGTCTCGATGACCAGACCCAAGTCGGGCCAGAAGAAGTCGACTTCCCAGCCGTTCGACGAACTGTTTGCTGAGGGGCGGCGGGAGCCCGGCATCGGCGGCGTATCGGGCGAAAGAGGATCTCCAGGTCGGAGTCCGAGAGACGGAAGGTGCGCTTGTCCAACAGCTCGCGCAGATCTCGCGCGCCGGGCTGCCCGGTGTAGTCCTCGACGGCAGCTCGCAGCGCCGTCGGGATCGATCAGGTCGCCCTTGTCCGCCTCGTTGACCGCCCGCTCCAACTTGCGCGACGGGAGTTCGACCGCCAGGTCGATCAGGGTCCGCACCGCCGCGGTCACCGGGATCCCGTTCCTGGTCACGATGTCGCTCGGACGAAGCGTAGGGCGACCGCGGACCTTCAGCCCGGGGCGCCGGAGTTCGCAGCGCCGCCTCACGGAGATGTCGATCGCCGCGGGCCCCTCGGCCCCGATTCCCCAGCAGGCGGCGGCGCTGCGGTGACTCAGCACGGCCGTCTCCCCGCAGGCGAGCACGGCCGCCATCCAGCGGCGCTCGCGCGTCAACGCCGGCCAGCCGACGGCGTAGACCCCGCGCATCACAAGATGCAGTCGCCCTCGGGCGAGGCGATGTTCGATCGCGCTCTTGCTGAACCCCAGCGCCAGGAGCTGCTGCCGCGCCACCACCCCATGTTGCCGCCCGGCCAGCTCCCAGGCCCTCCGACTCCGCCTCTGTTCACGCCCATCCGACATTGACCCCACTTGCACGGGGTCAATGTCGGATGGGCGCCGATCTCTCCCCTCTCGGACGGGAGGAATCGCCGAAATCGGGCCGAAACGGTGGAAGATGATCGAGGCGTCGCGCACGCTGATGAAGTCCGAGCCGGAACTGGCCGACCTGGTTGCCGAGGTCGAGGGGATCGAGGTGACGATGGCGGAGAAGGGCTTCGGCACTCGCGTCGAGGTCCGCGCCGGCGAGGGCTCCGGCCTCGGGAAGGCCGACCTGGAGCGGATTCTCGACCGCCTGGCGGAGCCGCAGAAGCAGCCGTTCGGCAGCGCCTGAGCCGGCTACATAGAATCGCGCACCTTCGATGATGCGCGAACGGAATCCCGTCACCCACGAGGAGAAGCTCGACTACCTGCGCGAGCTGCGGGAGGCGGCGATCCACTCCGCCTCCGAGGAGGCGGTGGAGAAGCAGCACGCGAAGGGCAAGCTGACCGCCCGCGAACGGGTCGAGAAGCTGCTCGACCCCGGCTCCTTCGAGGAGCTCGACACCTTCGTCCGCCACCGCACCTACGACTTCGAGATGCAGAAGCGCCGGCCCTGGGGCGACGCCGTCGTCACCGGCCACGGCACGGTCGACGGCCGCCCCGTGTTCGTCTTCTCGCAGGACTTCACCGTCTTCGGCGGCAGCCTCGGCGAGGTCATGGCCGAGAAGATGTGCAAGGTGATGGATCTCGCCGCCCAGGTCGGGGCCCCGGTGATCGGGATCAACGACTCCGGCGGCGCCCGTATCCAGGAGGGGGTCGTCTCGCTCGGCGCCTACGGCGACGTCTTCGTCCGCAACGTCCGGTGCTCCGGGGTGATCCCGCAGATCAGCCTGGTCATGGGGCCCTGCGCGGGCGGCGCCGTCTACTCGCCGGCGATGACCGACTTCATCTTCATGGTCAAGGAGACCTCGCACATGTTCATCACCGGCCCGGAGGTGATCAAGACGGTGACCGGCGAGGAGGTCGAGTTCGAGGAGCTGGGCGGGGCGATGAGCCACAACAGCAAGTCCGGCGTCGCCCATTTCGCCGCCGACGACGAGGAGAGCTGCCTCGAAGACGTCCGCTACCTGCTCGGCTTCCTGCCCTCGAACAACCTCGAGCCGCCGCCCCGCTTCCCCCCCGAGGACGATCCCGACCGCGAAGACCCCGAGCTCGACACGATCGTCCCCGACGACCCCTCCAAGCCCTACGACATGCGCGAGGTGATCGCCCGCGTCGTCGACGACGAGGAGTTCTTCGAGGTCCACGAGCATTTCGCCCGCAACATCGTCTGCGGCTTCGCGCGGCTCGACGGCTTCCCGGTCGGCGTGGTCGGCAACCAGCCCGCCCACCTGGCCGGCGTGCTGGACATCGAGGCCTCGGAGAAGGCGGCGCGCTTCGTTCGCACCTGCGACGCCTTCAACGTGCCGCTGATCACCTTCACCGACGTGCCCGGCTTCCTGCCCGGCACCGACCAGGAGTGGAACGGGATCATCCGCCACGGCGCCAAGCTGCTCTACGCCTTCACCGAGGCGACCGTGCCGAAGCTGACCGTCGTCACCCGCAAGGCATACGGCGGCGCCTACGACGTGATGAACTCGAAGCACATGCTGGCGGACTTCAACATCGCCTGGCCGACCGCCGAGGTCGCGGTGATGGGCCCGGAGGGCGCGGTCAACATCATCTACCGCAAAGACATCGGCTCTTCGCCGACCCCCGATGAGCGGCGCCAGAAGCTGATCGACGACTACAAAGCGCACTTCGCCAACCCCTACTCGGCGGCGGAGCGCGGCTACATAGACGACGTGATCGAGCCGAAGGAAACCCGGCCCAAGCTGGCCAAGGCGCTCCGCATGCTCCAGTCCAAGCGCGTCGACCAGCCGAAGCGCAAGCACGGCAACATCCCGCTGTAGGGCTGGGCGCGCGGGTAGCGCAGGAACTTCTCTATCTAGAAGCCAGCCGGATGGCGGGCCACGTAGCCGGCGCTGCTGCGCAGGTCTTCGTGCCAGCGCGGACCGCTGCCCTGGGCGTCGCCCGAGGTGTCCCAGCGGTAGCCGGCGATCACCGCGTAGGCGTGGCCCGGGTTGGCGTAGACGGTGATCCACCGCCCTTCGCCGCCCAGGCCCCAGCGCTCCATCGGCCCTGAGGGAAGGGGGCTGTTGATGAAGTCGCCTCCGTGCAGCGCGAAGCTGACCGATCCGGAGCAGTCGTAGCCGCGATCCCACCAGTGGCCGTGGCCGCCGCCCCAGACGTAGGGCTTGGTGCGGATCCGGTTGGCGAAGGCAATCACCCGCTTCACCCGGGCCGGGGCCGATTCGGGCGGCACCAGCATGCCGTTGGAAAGCAGCCGCGCGTTCGGGGTCGGGGTGCAGACGTCGACTTCGGCCGGTGTCAGGCCGCCGCCGGTGCACTGGGCCGACGCGCCCGCCGGAGCAAGAAGCGCCAGCGACAACAGAGCCGTCCCCACCGCCAACCCCAGCTTGAACCTTGAATTGTTCGTAAGCAAACCGATCTCCTTCGTCTGCCTACGGGGTTAGCTGTCGGGCTGGCGCGAAAGGAGCCTGCGCCCCCGCCCTAGTCGGGCGGGTTAGCCCCGAAAACGTGGTTCCCCCGCTCCCGCGGCGCCTCGGGCGGGCGGGATTCGGCGTTTCGGTTGTTCGGAACGGACGGCAGTGTAGACGATTGCCGGGCCGGATGCTCACAGAAAACAAACATTTTGTAGCCTTTCGCACTTGCATCCCGGATTCCTGTCGGCCGGTCGGCTGCTAGCTTGCGCCGCGGGATGGAAATTGCCGGCCGCACCGCTCTCCTCACCGGCGCCACCGGGGGCCTCGGGCGGGCGATCGCGGCGGCGCTGGCCGGCCGCGGCGCCAAGCTGATCCTCAGCGGTCGCAAGCCGGAGGCCCTCGTGGCGCTCGCGGCGGAGCTGCCCGGCGAGGACCACCGCACGCTGCCGGCTGACCTCGCCCACCCCGGCGGGGCGGAGAAGCTGGCGGCCGAGGCGACCGACGCCGATGTCCTGATCGCCAACGCCGGCCTGCCGGGCGCCGGCCTGATTACCGACTTCACCCCCGACGAGGTCGCGCGCGCGCTGCGCGTCAACCTGGAGGCGCCGATGCTGATGGCGCGGGCGCTCTGCCCGGCGATGATCGAGCGCGGGTCCGGCCACCTCGTCTTCGTCTCCTCGCTCTCCGGCAAGGTCGCCAGCCCCCGCACCTCGATCTACAACGCGACCAAGTTCGGACTCCGCGGCTTCGCCCTCGGCCTGCGCACCGACCTCGCCCCGCAGGGAGTCGGCGTCTCCCTCGTCACCCCCGGCTTCGTCCGCGAAGCCGGCATGTTCGCCGATTCCGGCGCCAAGCCCCCGCCGGGGATGGGCACGACCACCCCCGACCGCGTTGGCACGGCAGTCGCCAAGGCGATCGAGCGCGACAGGGTGGAGGCGGTCGTGGCACCGCTGCCGCTGCGGCTGGTGTCCCACTTCTCCCTGGCTACCCCCGGCATCTCCGTGCGCGCCCAGACCGGCTCCGCCGGCCAGAAGGCCGCCAAAGCGGTTGCGGACGGCCACCCCTCCGACAAGCGCTGACCGAGTGGCGGGCGCCGCCCGCCGCACACCCCCGCTTCGTAGGATGGAGACATGAGCCATCCCGATTCCTTCGGCGCCCGCTCGGAGCTCGAGGTCGGCGGCCGCTCCTACGAGGTCTTCCGTCTCGACGCGCTCCAGCAGCGCTTCGACGTCGCCCGCCTGCCGTACTCGCTCAAGGTCCTGCTCGAGAACGTGCTGCGGCTCGAGGACGGCGGCTCGGTAGGCGCCGCCGACGTGGAGGCGATCGCGAGCTGGGACGCGGCGGCCGAGCCGAGCGCCGAGATCCCCTACCAGCCGGCGCGTGTCTTGATGCAGGACTTCACCGGCGTGCCCGCCGTGGTCGACCTGGCGGCGATGCGCGACGCGATGGCCGCGATCGGCGGCGACCCGGAGAGGATCAACCCGCTGGTCGACGTCGACCTGGTGATCGACCACTCGGTCCAGGTCGACGCCTTCGGCAACGAGCGCGCCTTCGCGCTCAACGCCGAGCACGAGTTCGAGCGCAACCGTGAGCGCTACTCCTTCCTCAAGTGGGGTCGGGAGGCGTTCGACAACTTCACCGTCGTCCCGCCCGCGACCGGGATCTGCCACCAGGTCAACCTCGAGCACATATCCCAGGTCGTCTACAGCCGCGAGCGCGACGGCGTCCTGCGGGCCTATCCGGACACGCTGGTCGGCACCGACTCGCACACGACGATGGTCAACGGGCTCGGCGTGCTCGGCTGGGGGGTCGGCGGGATCGAGGCCGAGGCAGCGATGCTGGGCCGGCCGATCTCGATGCTGCTGCCCCAGGTGGTCGGCTTCAAGCTGACGGGCGAGCTGCCCGAGGGCGCTACCGCGACCGATCTGGTGCTGACCGTGACCGAGATGCTGCGCGAGCACGGCGTCGTCTCCAAGTTCGTCGAGTTCTTCGGCCCGGGCCTGCCGACGCTCGGCCTCGCCGACCGGGCGACGATCGGCAACATGTCGCCCGAGTTCGGCTCGACCTGCGCGATCTTCCCGGTCGACGCCGAGACGCTGCGCTACCTCGAGCTGACCGGACGGCCGACCGAGGCGATCGAGCTGGTCGACGCCTACGCGCGCGAGCAGGGGATGTTCCACGAGGAGTCCAGCCCGGATCCGGTCTTCTCGGCGACGCTGGAGCTCGACCTGAGGGAGGTGGAGCCGAGCATCGCCGGCCCGAAGCGCCCCCAGGACAGGGTGCCGCTGGTGGAGGCCAAGGCGGCGTTCCTCGAGGCGATGCGGGAGTTCGCCCCCGACGCCGCCGAGCGGATGCGCAGCGAGGTCGACGAGGCGGTCGAAGAGTCGTTCCCCGCCTCCGACCCGCCGGCCGAGGAACGCGGCGACGGCGCCGGCAGGCCCCGCCCGGCGCTCAGCGGCGGCGCGGCGGCGACGATCGGCGCCGGCAGCGGCGACCAGATCGAGGTGACCCTGGAGGACGGGACGAGCTTCGAGCTGGATCACGGCCGGGTGGTGATCGCGGCGATCACCAGCTGCACCAACACCTCCAACCCGTCGGTGATGATCGGCGCCGGGCTGCTCGCCCGCAACGCCGTGCAGCGCGGCCTGGAGCGCAAGCCGTGGGTGAAGACCTCGCTGGCCCCGGGATCCACCGTAGTCACCGACTACCTCCACCGCGCCGGGCTGACCGAGTTCCTCGACGCCCTCCAGTTCAACCTGGTCGGCTACGGCTGCACCACCTGCATCGGCAACTCCGGGCCGCTGCCGCCGCAGATCTCGGCCGCGGTCGAGGAGAACGACCTGACGGTCTGCGCGGTGCTTTCGGGCAACCGCAACTTCGAGGGCCGCATCAATCAGGACGTCAAGGCCAACTACCTGGCGAGCCCGCCGCTGGTGGTCGCCTATGCCCTGGCCGGGCGGATGGACGTCGACCTGACGAGCGATCCGCTCGGCGAGGACGCCGAGGGCGAGCCGGTTTACCTGCGCGACATCTGGCCGGACCCTGCCGAGGTCAGGGAGCTGATCGGCCGCTCGATCGCCTCGGAGATGTTCACCCGCAACTACGGCGAGGTGCTGAGGGGAGACGAGAACTGGAACGCGATCGAGGTGCCCCGCGGCGACCGCTACACCTGGCCCGACTCGACCTACGTGCGCAAGCCGAGCTTCTTCGAGCGCATGCCGGCCGAGCCGCCGGCGATCGAGCCGGTCCGCGGCGCTCGGGTCCTGGCGCTGCTCGGCGACTCGATCACCACCGATCACATCTCGCCGGCCGGGGCGATCAAGAGGGACAGCCCCGCCGGGAGGTGGCTGATCGAGAACGGCGTCGAGCCACGCGACTTCAACTCCTATGGCTCGCGGCGCGGCAACCACGAGGTGATGATCCGGGGCACCTTCGCCAACATCCGCCTCCGCAACCGCCTGGTCGAGCGGGCCGGCGGCTTCACCCGCCGCTTCCCCGGCGGCGAGGAGGCGACGATCTTCGACGCGGCGATGGCCTACGCCGACGATCGAGTCCCGCTCGTCGTCCTCGCCGGCAGGGAGTACGGCTCCGGCTCATCCCGCGACTGGGCGGCGAAGGGAACCAAGCTGCTCGGCGTCCGCGCGGTGATAGCCGAGTCGTTCGAGCGAATCCACCGCTCCAACCTGATCGGCATGGGTGTCCTCCCCCTCCAGTTCCCCGCCGGCGAGTCGATCGACTCCCTCGGCCTCAGCGGGGAAGAGGTCATAGACATAGGCGACCTTGAGGACGGCAACGCCAAGACGGTCATGGTGGAGGCAGGGGACGTCGAGTTCGAGGCAACCGTGCGCCTCGACACCCCCAACGAGACCGTCTACTACCAGAACGGCGGCATCCTGCAGGCGGTCTTAAGGGATCTGAGAACTGACGCGTAGGAAGAGTCGCTGAGGCTGGGAGCCGCGTCTACCGGCAGGGGGGCACAGGAGGGTCGCGGGAGGCAGGGGGTCCGCGCGACCCTCGCTGCACCTGCGTCGGTAGCCAGGGAGGGATGCCGACGCGCCTGTTCCCCCAGGCTGGGACTGCCCGAAAGGAACAGTCACCACTTACCTATAGCGCGTAAGCGGCCCAAGGTCAAGGTGCCTTTAGCGAATCTTTGGGGTTTCCGGTGCGATTTGGCCGGATGGCGCAACTCCCCAGCCGCGGCGCTCGATCAGCTCGATCCCGATCACGCTGCCGACCGGACCGACCGGCGTCAGCGTCGCGGCCAGCAACGTGTACGGCGCCTCGCGCCTCACGCAGGCAACCCAGATGAGGATGCAGAGCGCCACAAACCCGAGCCCGTGCGCCCAGCCGAAGGCCATCGTCTCGGTGTCGAATCCCGGCGCCAGCCAGAAGAGGATCAGCGCGCTGAAGATCGCCAGCTCCATCCAGGAGAGGCGCTTGACCCAAACGAACAGCTTCCCGGGAACGGGCTTCCTCATCGCTCGACCAGGCTACTCGCGCCTATGCCCCCGGGGTCAGCGCGGTGAGCACGATCCGCTCCTGCTCGCGCGCGTGCGCCACCGAGTACCCCTCGCCCGGGCTGGCCCGGGTCGGCCGGCCGACGTAGCCGAGCTCGATGCCCTCCGGCAGCAGGTCCGGGAGGCGTCGCGACATCACCTTCCAGCTGCCCATGTTGCGCGGCTCCTCCTGCGTCCAGACGATCTCCTTCAGGTTCGGGTAGGAGGCGATCAGCTGGCTGAGCTGTTCCTTGGCGAACGGGTAGAGCAGCTCGACCCGGGCAATCGCCACGTCGTCCGCCGCCGCGCGCCGCTCGCTGGCGTCGATGTCGAAGTAGACCTTGCCTGTGCAGAGCACCAGCCGCTCGACCTTCTCGCGGCGGTCGGCCGCGGTCGGGTCGTCGAGGATGAAGTGGAAGTGTCCGTCGGTGAGCTGCTGCAGCGAGGCCGAGGCGCGGTCGAGCCTCAGCAGCCCCTTCGGGGTGAAGACGATCAGCGGCCGCGGCTTGCGGATCAGCGCCTGGCGGCGCAGCAGGTGGAAGTACTGGGCGGCCGTGCTCGGGTTGGCGATGCGGATGTTCCCCTCCGCGGCGAGGGCGAGGAAGCGCTCGATGCGGGCGCTGGAGTGCTCCGGGCCGGAGCCCTCGTAGCCGTGCGGAAGCAGCAGGGTGAGGCGGCTCGTCTGCCCCCACTTCGCCTCGCCGGAGGCGATGAAGCTGTCGATGATCACCTGGCCGGCGTTGGCGAAGTCGCCGTACTGGGCCTCCCAGAGGACCAGCGCGCTGGGCGTCGCGGCCGAGTAGCCGTACTCGAAGCCGAGGCAGGCCAACTCCGAGAGCGGGCTGTTGTAGAGCTCGAACGGGGCGGTCGCGCCCTCCAGGTTCTGCATCGGGCAGTATGGAAGCCCGGTCTTCTCGTCGTGGAGAACGAGGTGGCGGTGCGAGAAGGTGCCTCGCTCGGTGTCCTGCCCGGTGAGGCGGATGTGCACGCCCCCGGTGAGCAGCGAGGAGAAGGCGAGCGCCTCGGCGTGGCCGAACTCGATTCCGCCTTCCTCCAGGGCGTCGTCGCGCTTGCCGAGCGGTTTGCGCAGCTTGCGGTGGATCGTGAAGCCCTCCGGGACCTCGAGCAGCTCCCGGTTCAGCTCGCGCAGCCGCTCGGCGGGGACCGCGGTCTCGACCGGGGGGCTGGCGCTGCGGTCGAGTTCGCCGGTGCTGGAGGTGGTCACGGTCGGGTCTTCGTACTCGCCCAGCTCCATCTTTTTGCGCAGGTCCTTGAGCGCCGCCGACATCTCTTCGTGGCGCTTCTCGTGGACCCGCTCGACCTGCTCGGCGGAGATCGCTCCCTCGCCGACCAGCTTCTCCGCGTAGATCTCGGAGACCGGCGGGTGGGCCTTGATCTTCGCCGCCAGGGCCGGCTGGGTGTAGGCGGGCTCGTCGGTCTCGTTGTGGCCGTAGCGGCGGTAGCCGATCAGGTCGATCACGATGTCGCGGCCCCAGCGCTCGCGGTAGGCCATCGCCAGGCGGATCGCCGACGAGCAGGCCTCGACGTCGTCGGCGTTGACGTGGACGATCGGGATGTTGAAGCCCTTCGCCATGTCGGCCGCGTAGGGGGTGGAGCGAGCGTCCTCGGGGTCGGTCGTGAACCCCACCTGGTTGTCCTGGATGATGTGGATCGTGCCGCCGGTGCTGTAGCCGCGCAGCGCCCGCAGGTTGAGCGTCTCGGCGACCACCCCCTGGCCGGGGAAGGCGGCGTCGCCGTGCAGCAGCACGGGCACGGCGCGCTTCGGGTCGTGCTCGATCCGCGGGCCCTGCAGCTCTGACTGGATGAAGCGGGTGGCGCCCTCGACCACCGGGTCGACGAACTCGAGGTGGCTGGGGTTGGGGTAGAGGCGGATCGCGATCTTCTTGCCCTCGCTGGTCTCGTAGGTGCCCTGGTGGCCGTAGTGGTACTTGACGTCGCCGGTGCCGCCGTGGGGGATCGCGGCAACCGCCTTCACCTGCTCGATCTGCTTGGCGCCCTCGAACTCGGCGAGGATCGACTCGACCGGGCGGCCGACGTTGTGCGCGAGAACGCTGAGCCGGCCACGGTGGGCCATCCCGAAGACGACCTCCTCGGCGCCGCCGCGGCAGGCCAGGGTGACCAGCTCGTCGAGCATCGGCACCACCGCGTCCAGCCCCTCGATCGTGAAGATCTTCTGTCCCAGGTAGGCCTTCTCGATGAAGCGCTCGAACTCGAAGACGTCGATCAGCCGCTCCAGCAGGCGCTGCTTCTCGTCGCCCTCGAGCGGCTGCCGGTGGGCTCCGGTCTCGACCATCTCCTGCAGCCAGGTGCGCTGCTGGTGGGAGGAGAGGTGCTCGAACTGGTAGGCGATCGTGCCGCAGTAGGCCTCGCGCATTCGCGGCAGGACCTCGAGCAGCGTCTCGCCGGGAACGCCGATGTGAAGGATCGAGGCGGGGATCCGGGCCATCAGCTCCGGAGTCAGGTTGAGGTTCTCGGGCTGGATCGCCGGGTCGCCCTTCGGCTCGCGCCCCAGCGGGTCGAGGCGAGCCGCGAGGTGTCCGTGGGTGCGGTAGCCCTTGAGCAGCGAGGTGGCCGCCTGGACCGCCTCCAGCAGCTCCTCATCGGGCTGTCCCGGGGCGGTGGGGGGTCCGGCGGCGCCGAGCGGCGGCGCCGAGGCCGAGGCCGGGTGGACCGCGGCGAGCGGCGCCGGGTCGACGCCCAGCTCGGCCGCCACCGACTCGTAGAAGCCGTCCTGGCCCTCCAGCAGGCCTTCGATCCGCCGCAGGAAGGCACCCGACTCGGCGCCCTGGATGACCCGGTGGTCGTAGGTCGAGGTCAGCGTCATCGTCTTCGAGACGCCGAGCTGCCGCAGCCGCTCGGGGGAGGCGTGCGCCCACTCGGGCGGGTAGGCGATCGCCCCCGCGGCGACGATCGTGCTCTGGCCCTTCATCAGACGGGGAACCGAGGCGACGGTGCCGATCCCGCCGGGGTTGGTCAGCGAGATGTTCGTCCCCTGGAAGTCGTCGGCGCTGAGCTTGTTCTCCCGGGTCTTGGTGATCAGATCCTCGTAGTAGGAGTGGAACGCCGCGAAGTCGAGCCCGTCGGCGCCCTTGATCGCCGGCACCAGCAGGCTGCGCGAGCCGTCCTTGCGCTCGACGTCGACCGCGATGCCGAGATTGATCGGGCCGTTCTCGATCGCGAACGGCTTGCCGTCGCGTTCCTCGAAGATCCTCGCCATCACCGGCCACTCCTTCGCCGCCTGCACGATCGCCCAGGCGATCAGGTGGGTGAAGGAGACCTTCAGCGCCCGCTCCTTGAGCAGCCCGTTCAGGGCCTTGCGCTTCGCGTCGAGCGTGTCTACCGCGATCGTCCGGAACGAGGTCGCGGTCGGTACCTCGCGGCTCTCGCCCATCGCCTGGGCCAGCATCGCCGCCGGTCCCCGCAGCTGCCTGTCCTCGCC
>CAVSRD010000008.1:0-72115 GCA_963730315.1 uncultured Solirubrobacterales bacterium
CGCTTCGACCGGCGTGTTGGTGCGCTGCAGGATCAGCTGCGGGTAGAGGGCGAGCCCGACGATGCAGAGGACGAGCGGGCCGAGGACGAGGCCGTCGCGGAGGCCGATCTCGCGCGAGGCGATCCCTCAGCTTGCGGTTGTGCATCGTCCGCTGGTAGAGGCGCAGCGCGTAGTAGGCGGACATCGCGACGCCGGAGATCGCCACGAAGGCGAAGACGATCTTCGCCTGGAAGAGGCCGTTGAGGATGTAGAACTCGCCGATGAAGTTGGCCGAACCCGGCATCGCCAGGGTCGCCAGGGTGACGATCAGGAACAGCGCCGCCAGCACCGGGGCGCGCATCGCCATCCCGCCCATCTTGCGCAGGTCCTCGGTGCCGGAGCGCTCGGCGAGGATCGCGACGATGATGAACAGCGGCGCCACCACGAGGCCGTGGTTGACCATCTGCAGGACCGCCCCGTCGCCGCCGTCGGCGCGCAGGGCGAAGATCCCGGCGGTGATGAAGCCGAGCTGGGCGACCGAGGAGTAGCCGCCGACCAGGCGCACGTTGGTCTGCGTGAAGGCCATCACCGAGCCGTAGAGGATCGAGGCCAGGGCGATCACCAGGACCACCTCCTGGAACTGCACCGTGGCGTCCG
Source organism: uncultured Solirubrobacterales bacterium (assembly GCA_963730315.1). Classification (GTDB taxonomy): domain Bacteria; phylum Actinomycetota; class Thermoleophilia; order Solirubrobacterales; family 70-9; genus VRUE01. The sequence continues at coordinate 637 of CAVSRD010000008.1, forward strand.
GGAAGAGCGGCAGCACGACCCGCAGGAAGCCGTAGGCGCCGACCTTGGCCAGCACGCCGGAGAAGACCGCCAGCACCGGCAGCGGCGCCGCCCGGTAGGCGTCGGGCATCCAGCCGTGCAGGAGGAAGGCCGGCATCTTGACCAGGAAGGCGGCGGCGAAGAACCAGAAGATCCAGCGCTGGCTGCCCTCGCCGATCGGATGGGAGGCGAGTTCGGCGATCGAGAAGGTGATCTGGCCGCCGTCGGCGGCGATGATCGCGGTGGCGATCGCCGCGACCAGCATCAGCAGCGAGCCGACCAGCGTGTAGACGATCATCTTCAGGGTCGCCGCCGCGGCGGTCGGGCCGCCCTCGCGGTCGCTCCCCCAGGCGCCGAACAGGAAGTAGAACGGGACCAGCATCAGGTCGAAGAAGAGGACGAAGAGCAGCAGGTCCTGGGCGAGGAAGGAGCCGAGGGTCGCGGTCTCGGCCAGCAGCATCATCAGGAAGAAGAGGTGCGGGCGGTCCTGCTCGCGGAAGGCGGCGAAGGCGGTCGCGCCCAGCCACAGCACCGCGGTGAGCAGGGCGAGGAAGACGTTGAGCCCGTCGATCCCGAGGCTGTAGTCGACCCCGAGCCCGGAGATCCAGGTCACGTCGACGGTGTCCTGGAGGCCGGCGGCGCCGGAGTCGAATCCGGCCAGCAGGGCGATCGCCAGGCCGAGCGTCGCCGCCGTCCCCAGCGTCGCCCACCAGCCGACCAGCCGCCTCGGCAGGAAGAGGCCGAGGAGGCCGAAGGCGAGCGGGGTCCAGAGCAGCGAGTTGATCATGAGACTTGCGCACGAGCAGGAAGTAGAGGGCGAGGCCGGCGAAGCCGGCGAGCAGCAGCAGCGCGTAGCTGCGCACGAAGCCGCTCTGGACGAGGCGGACCAGGCCGCCGGCGCCGCGCACCGTCTCCGCCGTGCCGCTGACCAGGCCGTCGACGACGAGGCGCTCGAAGGTGCGGTTGGCGAAGCGGCCGATCGCCAGCGCCGGCCGCGTCACCAGCAGGTCGATCGCCTCGTCGAAGTACCACTTGTTGAGGCAGAGCAGGTAGACGGGGCGGAGGCGCTCGCGGAAAAGCGCCGGCAGCTCCGGTCGCGCCACCCAGATCAGCCAGGTGAGCGCGATCCCGACCACCGAGACGACGGCGCCGATCGCCAGGCCGGCCCACTCGTGGCTGACGGTCGGCTGGATCGCGCTCAGCGGCGAGTCGGCGAAGGCCGGGTCGAGGAAGCCGAAGAGGACGTTGTCGACGCCCGGCACCTGGATCAGGCCGGCGAACAGCGCGCCGAAGCCGAGCCCCGCCATCGCCACCGCCATCGGCCAGGACTGCTCGGCGATGTGGTGGGTCGGGCCGGGGAAGCCGACATCGGCGTCCTCTTCTTCTCCGGTCGCCGGGTTGACCGGCGGCCCGTGGTAGAGGTGGCCGGTGTCGATCAGCTCCTGCGCCTCCTTGCAGGGCTTGCCCGGCACCACGCGGAAGACCAGCCGGAAGGTGTAGATCGCGGTGAGGAAGGCGCCGACGTAGCCGCCGATCGACATCCACTCGTAGATCCCGCCGCGGGTCGAGGCGAAGGAGAGGATCGAGTCCTTGGAGAAGAAGCCCGAGGTGAGCGGGAAGGCGGCCAGCGCCAGGCCGCCGATCACGAACAGCACCGAGGTGAAGCGCATCGCCTTCCAGAAGCCGCTCATCCGGTCGATGTCCTGGATGTTCGCCATCGCCGAGATGAACGAGCCGGCCGCCATGAAGAGCAGCGCCTTGAAGCAGGCGTGGGTCATCAGGTGGAAGAGGCCGGCCGAGTAGGCGCCGATCGAGACGCCCATGATCATGTAGCCGATCTGGCTCATCGTCGAGTAGGCGATCGCCCGCTTCAGGTCGGTCATCGCGATCGCGATCGTGCCGGCGATCAGCAGCGTCCCGAGGCCGACGAAGGCGGCGATGTCGGCGGCGGTCGGCGCAAGGTAGAAGAGGACGTGGGTGCGGGCGATCAGGTAGACGCCGGCGGTCACCATGGTCGCCGCGTGGATCAGCGAGGAGACCGGGGTGGGGCCCTCCATCGCGTCGGGCAGCCAGGTGTGGAAGGGGATCTGCGCCGACTTGGCGAAGGCGCCGACCATCAGCAGCAGGCAGATCGCAGTCACCGACCACTCGCCGCGCTCGAAGACGTGCGGCGCCTTGGCGAAGACCACCCCGTAGTCGAAGCTGCCGAGTTCGCGGAAGATCAGGAAGGCGGCGAGGACCAGGCCGATGTCGCCGGCCACGTTGATCACGAAGGCCTTCATCCCCGCCTTGGTCGCGGTGGCGCGCCGGTACCAGAAGCTGATCAGCGCGTAGGAGGCGAAGCCGACGAAGGCCCAGCCGACGATCAGCAGCACGAAGTTGCCGGCGAGGACCAGCAGCAGCATCGAGAAGACGAAGAAGTTGAGGTAGCTGAAGAACCGGTGGTAGCCCTCGTCCGACTTCATGTAGCCGAACGAGTAGAGGTGGATCAGCGTCGAGACCCCGGTGACGACGAGCATCATGAAGGCGGAGAGCTGGTCGACGAAGATGCCGAGTTCGATATCGAGGCCGGCGGCGCTCGCGTAGTCCCACAGCGAGGAGGCGTGATGGCGGGCGCCGGCGTCCTCGCCGAGCAGGTTGAGCAGGGCGCCGATCGCGCAGGCGAAGGCGAGGCCGATCGACAGCACGCCGATCGCGCCGGCGACCCGGGCCGGGATCGCCCGGAAGCCGAGCGAGACGACGATCGAGCCGAGCAGCGGGAAGAGCAGGACCAGCCAGGCCCACGAGGTCGCGGTCATCCCCTCAGCTCCCTCAGCTCGTCGACGTCGAGCGGCAGCTTGCGGCGGAAGATCGCGACGATCAGGCCGAGCCCGACCACCACCTCACAGGCGGCGACGACCATCACAACCAGGGCGAAGATCTGACCCTGCTCGTTGCCGACCATGCGGCTGAAGGCGATCAGCGCCAGGTTGCCGGCGTTCAGCATCAACTCCAGGCAGAGGAGGATCACGATCGGGCTGCGGCGCAGCAGGATGCCCATCGCGCCGACGGCGAAGAGCAGGGCGGAGAGGACGACGTACCACTCAGCGGTCATCCGCGACCCGCCTTCTCGACGCGAGGACCACCGCGCCGACCGCGGCGAGCAGCAGCAGGATGGAGCTTGCCTCGAAGGGGATCAGGAACTTCTCGAGCAGCAGGTTGCCGATCGCCGCGGGGTCGCCGAAGCCGGCGGCGACGTCGGGGCCGTCGGTGCTCAGGGCCCGCAGCGAGGAGGCGAGCACGGCGATCGCCAGCTCGACGAAGAGCGCGATGCCGACCAGCGGCGCGAGGAAGCGCTGGCCGGGGATCGGCTCCCAGGCCGACTCCGCGCCGCCGCCGACGTAGGCGGCGACGAAGACGTAGAGGACGACGATCGCGCCGGCGTAGACGACGACCTGCGCGGCGGCGAGGAAGGCGGCGGTGAGCAGCAGGAAGAGGACCGCCAGCGAGAACAGGTGGACGACCAGCGCCAGCACCCCGTAGAAGGGGTTGCGCATCGCGACGACGCCGATCGCCCCGCCGAGCGCGCCGATCGCCGCGAGGAAGAAGAGGACCGCTTCCATCACTCGCCCTCCGCGCGCAGCGGCGTCCGGTCGAGCGGCTCGGCGAGCAGCATCTCCTTGGTGAAGATCAGATCCTCGCGGCCGTAGTCGGCCATCTCGTAGTCGTGGCCCATCGTGATCGCGTCGAACGGGCAGGCGAGCTCGCAGTAGCCGCAGAAGATGCAGCGCGAGAGGTTGATCTCGTAGACCGCGGCGTAGCGTTCGCCGGCCGAGACCCGCTCGCCGGGAACGTTCTCGGCGGCGACGACGCGGATGCAGTCGGCCGGGCAGGCGGCGGCGCAGAGGGAGCAACCGACGCATTTCTCCAGCCCGGTGTCCTCGAAGCGGTGCAGTTTGTGGCGGCCGCGGAAGCGCGGGTAGACCGGCGTCTTCTCCTCGGGGTACTGGATCGTCATCGGCCCCTCGATCAGGCGCGCCATCGTCGTCTTCAGCCCGCGCAGGGTCTCGCCGAAGGCGCGGTAGGCCCCGCCGGCCCCTCCGGGGTCGGGTCCCCTCTGAACCGCGACCACGTCCTGGTCCTTCAGGTAGGGGAACTCGGTCACGTCACCACCACCAACACGGCGGTCACCAGCACGTTCAGCGTCGCCAGCGGCAGCAGGATCTTCCAGCCGAGGCTCATCAGCTGGTCGTAGCGCAACCGCGGCAGGGTCGCCCGCACCCAGATGAAGACCAGCACCAGGGCGAGCATCTTGACCAGCATCCAGATCGGGTCGAGCCAGCCCGGTCCCGGGCCCATCCAGCCGCCGAGGAAGATCGCCGAAGCGATCCCCGAGACGACGATGATCTCCATGTATTCGACCAGTAGGAAGCTGCCGAAGCGCATCCCGCCGTACTCGGTCATGAAGCCCTGGACCAGTTCGGCGTCGGCCTCGGGCATGTCGAACGGGGTGCGGTTGGTCTCGGCGAAACCGGCCAGCATGAAGACCAGGAAGCCGACGACCTGCGGCACGACGTACCAGATCTCGCCCTGGGCCCGGACCACGTCGACCAGCGAGAGCGAGCCGGCCATCATGATCGCGCCGAGCAGCGCCAGGCCCATCGAGACCTCGTAGGAGATCAGCTGCGCGGCGCCGCGCATCGCCCCCAGCAGGCTGTATTTCGAGCCCGAGGCCCAGCCGCCCAGAAGCACTCCGTAGAAGGCGATCGAGCCGACCGCGAAGAAGTAGAGGATGCCGATCGGCACGTCGATCCCGTAGAGGCCGAAGCCGCCCTGCACGTCGCCCCAGGGGATGATCGCCAGGGCGAGGACGCCGGAGACGACCGGCAGCAGCGGCCCCAGCACGAAAAGGGTGGGGATCGCGTTGGCGGGCCGGAAGGGCTCCTTGCCGAGCAGCTTCCCGACGTCGGCGAGCGGCTGCAGGATGCCGAACGGGCCTACCCGGTTGGGGCCGTAGCGGTGCTGGAAGCGGCCGATCAGCTTGCGCTCCAGGACCGTCATCATCGGCAGAATCGCGAAGATCACCGCGAAGATCACCAGCGACTTGACGATCATGATCCAGGTCGCTTCGACGAACTGCGTGTCGGCCAAGGGCAGCATCAGCCCTCCACCTTCTCGATCTCCACCTCGACCGGGCCGCCGTTGAGCAGGGCGTTGGCGTTGCCCTCCTCGGTCCCCTCGATCAGGAAGCACACCCCGTCCTGCACGCGCTCCCTGACCGCCACCCGGGCGGCCACGCCGGTGCCGTTCTGGCTGACGCGCACCTCGTCGCCGTGCTCGAGGCCCAGCCGCTCGGCGTCGCCGATCGACAGCTCCACCGTCTGGTGGGGGCGGAGGAACTTCAGCGGCGGGTTCAGCTCCGTGATCGGTCCTGCCCACAGGTCGCGGTAGGTGCCGAGGGTGAGGGACGGAGCCGTCGTCGGCACCCCCTCCTCACTCGCAACTCGTCGAAGCGACGTCGAGGGGCTGTCGCTCGAAGGCCCCGGCTCCTCCCGCGCAAAACGTTCGGAGGGGGTACCGACACCGGCTCCAGCGCTTGCCTCGCCCGACGCGGAGCTGGGGAGGGACGAGGCTGCGGGGAGATCCTGCCAACGGATGCCGCGACCGGCGATGTCCGAGTCTGTGATGCCGTTATAGAAGGGGACGGCGCTGGTGAGCGCTGCGAAGGCGGAGGGCTGGGAGTCGATGCCGGTGTCGTGGCCGAGCGCGAGCGACAGCTCGGCCAGGACGCCCCAGTTGGGGCGGATGTCGCCGGGGCGGCCGGCGCTGGGGCGGACCCGCTGCAGGCGCCCGTCGGGGTGGGTGACGGTGCCGTCTTTCTCGGCGTGCGTCTCGAGCGGGAAGACGACGTCGGCCTTGGCGGTGGTGGCGTTCTCGAAGGTCGAGAAGACGACCAGGTGGTCGGCGGCGGTGAGGGCGCGGTCCCAAGCTGCGGTGTCCGGGAAGTCGCGCAGCGGGTCGACGCCGAAGAGGACCAGTGACTTCAGCTCGCCGGCCTCGAGCCCGGCGCGGATCGCCTCGGTGTCCTTGCCCGCCGCTGTGTTTGTCAGCCCGGGGCCGGCGTCGGGCAGGCAGCCCGCCTCGCGCAGGCCGCGTGCGTTGGACAGCTCGGGTATTTCCAGCAAGCCCGAGCCGTCCTGCCCCTCGAGCCCAAGCGCCGCGGCCACGTCGAGCAGCGCCGTCAGGGCGCCATCGCCCTCGCGGCCGATCCGCTCGCCCCAGACGATCACGGTGCGCTCGGCGTCTCGCAGCACGTCGGCCACCGGCGAGGCGGTTCCGTGCTCGCTGCCGAGTCGCAGGCAGGCGGCCAGCTCCGAGAGGAAGAGCGTGGCGCCGCCCGGCGCGTAGCGGGTCGCCGCCCCGGCGCCGCCGTCGAGCGAGGTCGGCCGGTCGGTGGCCAGCGCCAGCCTGGCGCCGCTGCGGCGCAGCGCCTTGCGGATCCGCAGGTCGAGGATCGGGGAGCTGTGGAGGGGGTCGCTGCCGACGACGAGGATCGCGTCGGCGTCGTCGATGTCGCGGACCTGCGCCGCCAGCTCGGGCCGCGCGAGGCGGAGCAGGGTGTCGCGGCCCGGGCCGGCGGCGGCTCGCGACTCGATGTGGGGCGAGCCGAGCGCCTCGCGGAGGATGCGCTGCACCAGGTAGCTCTCCTCGTTGGAGGCATCGCCGACGATCGCCGCCACCTTCGCCGATGGTCGATTTGACCCCACGGCCGCTTTCGCGATCGCCTCGTCCCACGACGCCGGGCCGCTGCGCAGCCGCGGCCCCGTCACCCGCTGCTGGGCGGCGAACATCTCGAAGCCGTAGCGGCCGCGGTCGCAGAGCCAGCCGTCGTCGACGTCGGGGTTGTCGCGCGAGACCACCCGCTTCACCTGCTCGTCGCGGACCGTGAAGCTGACGTTGCACTGGCTCGGGCAGAGCGTGCAGACCGAGCCGGCCTGCTCGATGTCCCAGGGCCGGGCGCGGAAGCGGTAGGTGTAGCTGGTCAGCGCGCCGACCGGGCAGAGGTCGGTGATGTTGCCGTGGAAAGGGGAAACGTAGGGCCGGTCGTCGAAGGTACCTACGAAGGTGCGGTCGCCGCGCTCCAGCAGCTGGAGCTGGTCGTCCTCGGAGACCTCCTGGCTGAAGCGGACGCAGCGGTAGCAGAGGATGCAGCGCTCGCGGTCGATCGCGATCAGCGGCGACAGCTCGATCGGCTTCTGGAAGTGGCGCTTCGGGTCGGTCACGCGGCTCTTCCCGGGGCCCCAGCCCATCGCGATGTCCTGCAGCGGGCACTCGCCCCCCTTGTCGCAGACCGGGCAGTCGAGCGGGTGGTTGACGAGCAGGAACTCGACCACCGCGTTCTGCGCCTGCTTGACGTGATCGGTGCGCGTGTGGACGACCATCCCGTCGCGGACCGGGGTCGAGCAGGAGGTCTGCAGTTTCGGGACCCCCTCGATCTCGACCAGGCACATGCGGCAAGCCCCGACCGGGTCGCCCAGCTTCGGCTCGTAGCAGAAGACCGGGATCTCGACGTCGCCGCGGGCGGCGGCGTCGTGCAGCATCTCACCCTCCGTGGCGGCCACCTCGCGGCCGTCGATCACGATCGTCACCTCGCGGCTCACGCGGACGCTCCCATCGTCTCCGGCGCCCCCTGCACGGCAGCGATCCTGCTCGCTTCGTCGAGCTGCGGCCCCGCCTCCTCGATGGCCCGCTCGAACTCGTCGCGGAACTTGCGCACCATCGCGCCGACCGGCATCGCCATCGAGTCGCCGAGCACGCAGAGGCAGTGCCCGATGATGTTCTCCTGCACCGAGGCGACGATGTCGAGGTCCATCGGCGTCGCCTCGCCGCGCACGACACGTTCCAGCATCTTCACGGTCCAGTTGGTGCCCTCCCTGCACGGCACGCACTTGCCGCAGGACTCGTGGTGGTAGAAGCGCGCGGTGCGCAGCGCCATCCGGGGGATCGAGACGCTCCCGTCGGCGACGATGATCGAGCCCGAGCCGAGCATCGAGCCCGCCGCTTCCATGTCCTCGAAGGTGAACGGGACGTCGAGCTCGTCGCCGGTGAGGACCGGCGAGGAAGAGCCGCCCGGATAGAAGGCCTTCACCTCGCCGTCCAGCGGGCCGCCCGCCAGGTCGCAGATCAGCTCCCGGGTCGGCACCCCCAGCTCGACCTCGAAGTTGCCCGGCCGCCGCACCCGGCCGGAGACGGAGACCACCTTGGTCCCCGGCGAGCGTTCGGTGCCGAAGCCCCGGAACCACTCCGCCCCGTGGGCGACGATCCGCGGCACGTTGGAGAGCGTCTCGACGTTGTTGATCAGGGTCGGTCCGCCGTAGAGGCCCTGCACGGCCGGGAACGGCGGCTTCAGCCGGGGGTTGCCGCGTTTGCCCTCGAGCGCGTCGAGCAGGGCAGTCTCCTCGCCGCAGATGTAGGCGCCGGCGCCGCGGTGGACGATCAGCTCGAGGTTGCGATGGCTGCCGAGGATGTTCTCGCCGAGGTAGCCCGCCTCGTAGGCTTCGGCGACCGCGGTTTCGAGGATGTCGGCCTGGGTGGCGTACTCGCCGCGGATGAAGATGAAGGCGTGGCCGGCGTCGGCGGCGATCGCCGCGATCGCGATCCCCTCGATCAGCTGGTGCGGGTTGCGCTGCATCAGCTCGCGATCCTTGAAGGCGCCCGGCTCGGACTCGTCGGCGTTGCAGCAGAGGTACTTCCGCATCTCGCCGCGCGGCAGGAAGGAGGCCTTTTTGCCCATCGAGAAGCCGGCGCCGCCACGGCCCCGCAGGCCCGACTCCTCCAGCTCCTTGAGGATCTCCTCGGCCTCCAGCTCCCGGTGGGCCTTCTCCAGGGTCGCGTAGCCGTCGTAGCGCTTGTAGCCGGCGAGCGTGCGCAGCTCCGGGTCCTCGGCGTGCTTCAGCAGGACGCGCGTCTCAGGCATCGCCGTTGCCTCCGGGTGCCGGCGCGTCGCCGGCCAACGGTCGCCGCGTCAGCTCCTTGCCGGGTAGCACCTCGGCGCCGCCGCGGAGTTGCTCGATCGCCGTGGCCGCCTCACCCGTCTCCAGCGGCCCGAAGTAGCGCTGGTCGATCGAGGCCATCGGGGCGATGTCGCAGGCGCCCATGCACTCGAAGCCGCTGACGAATATCTCCTCCTCCTCGCCCTCCGCCGCGGCGCGGAATGCGTCGAGCAGCTCGTCCGCCCCCTGCATCCAGCAGGCGATGTTCGTGCAGACGGCGACCTTGTGAGTCCCGACCGGCTCGGTGTGCAGCATGTCGTAGAAGCTGGCGATCGACTCCAGGTAGGCCGGCGTCACCCGCATCACCGCCGCGGCTTGTCGGATCCCCTCGGGCGTGCACCACCCGTACCGCTCCTGCACCGCCCAGAGCGCCGGGATCGAGACCGAGTGCCGATCGGGGTATTTGCCGATCAGCGCTTCGATCTGCTCTCGCAGCTCCGGCGGGCAGTCGACTTCGTGAAGCTCGGGAACTCCCTCCGGAGCCCGGTCCGGAACGCGCCCCTCGCTGACCGCTGGATCGACCGGGAGCTCAGCCATAACGGCTCACCTGTCCACCCCTCCCAGGATCGGGTCGAGCATCCCGAGGCTGGCGATCATGTCGGCCACGTACCCCCCGACCGACATCGCCCGGAACGCCTGCAGGTTGACGAACGAGGCGTCCCGGAAGTGCACCCGGGCCGGCTTCGACGACCCGTCGGCGAGCACGAAGCAGCCCAGCTCGCCGCGCGGCGACTCGATCGAGTAGTACAGCTCGCCGGGGTCGACCCGGTAGCCCTCGGTGACCAGCTTGAAGTGGTGGATCAGCGACTCCATCGAGGTCGAAAGCTCGGAGCGAGGCGGCAGCACGTACTTGCGGTCGTCGGCGATGTGCGGCCCCTCGGGCAGCGCGTCGAGCGCCTGCTCGACGATCCGCGTCGACTCGACCATCTCCGCCACCCGCACCCGGTAGCGGTCGTAGTTGTCGCCGACCGTGCCGACCGGGACCTTGAAGTCCAGCTCCGGGTAGGCGAGGTAGTCGAACGCCTTGCGCAGGTCCCAGGGCTCGCCGGCGGCGCGCAGCAGCGGACCGGTGACGCCCAGGTCGAGCAGCCGCTCGCGCGGGACGATCCCCGTCCCCTTGGTGCGCGAGAGGAAGACCTCGTTGCGGTCGAGCAGCGCCTGGTACTGCTTCACCCGCACCGGCATCTCGGCGACGAACTCGCGCGCCTTCGCCTCGAAGCCGGGCGGGACGTCCTCGATCACGCCGCCGACCTGGAAGTAGCGGGTGTGCATCCGCTGCCCCGTCGCCATCTCGAACAGGTCGAGGACCCGGTCGCGATCGCGGAAGCAGTACCAGAGCATCGAGACCGCGCCGAGGTCGAGCGCCGTGGTGCCCAGCCAGACGAGGTGCGAGTGAATCCGGCAGAGCTCGAGGAAGATCGTCCGCAGGTAGCGGGCGCGGGGCGGGATCTCCAGCCCGACCAGCCGCTCGACCGCGCCGCAGAACGCCTCCATCTGGAAGAAGTAGGAGACGTAATCCATCCGCTCGACAAAGGGGATGACCTTCCAGTAGCTGTGCTGCTCGCACGACTTCTCGATCCCGGTGTGGACGTAGCCGATCACCGGGCGCAAATCCCTGACCACCTCGCCCTCCAGATCGACCACGAGCCGCAGCACCCCGTGCGTCGCCGGGTGATGGGGCCCGATGTTGATCGTCATCACCTCGGTCTGGGTGTCCACCGCCCCCTCAGCCATAGCGCCGCTCGTTGTGGGTGAAGGTCACCGGCTCGCCGCCGACCGGGAAGTCGCGCCGCAGCGGCCAGCCGACGTAGTCGTCGGGCAGCAGGATCCGGGTCAGGTCGGGATGTCCCCTGAAGACGATCCCGAAGAAGTCATATGCCTCGCGCTCCTGGAACTCCGCCGTCGGGAACAGCCCGACGCAGGAGTCGATCTCCGGAAGGCGTCGGTCCGCGGCAGAGGGGTCTTCCAACATCGCTTTGACCCTGATCCGCTCGACCCGGTCGCGGTTCAGCAGCTCGTAGTGCACTCCGAAGCGCGGTCGGGACGGCAGGTAGTCGGCGACGTGGAGGCTGGAGAGGAAGCCATAGCCCTGGCCCGGCGCGTCGCGCAGCCAGGAGAGCACGGAGAGGACCAGCGCCGGGTCGACGACCAGCGCCGGCTGCTCGCGGTCGAAGCTCGTGTCGAGCACCGCGCCGGGATGGTCCTGCTCGATCTCCCCGCGAATCAGCTCCAGGCCGGGGGCGTCAGGCACCGATCAGCCCCCGTGCCTTCTCGTAGGCCTGCGCCGCCTCCGGGCTCGGCGTGCTGCGCACGCCGCCGCGCGCCCACTCCTCGGTGCCGGAGGCGCTGTAGCGCTGCCGCCAGCCCTGGTCCGGGTTGCCGGTGATCTTGCGCTGCAGTTTGTTGAAGCCGTACATCACGGCCTCGGGCCGCGGCGGGCAGCCGGGGATGTGGAGGTCGATCGGCATGAACTTGTCGGCGCCCTGGACCACGGCGTAGTTGGCGAACATGCCGCCGCTCGAGGAGCAGGCGCCCATCGAGACCGCCCACTTCGGCTCAAGCATCTGGTCGTAGAGGCGGCGGACGATCGGCGCCATCTTGATCGAGACGCGGCCGGAGAGGATGATGAAGTCGGCCTGGCGCGGCGAGGCCCGCAGGACCTCGGCGCCGAAGCGGGCCAGGTCGTAGCGGGGGCTGCCGACCAGCGCGATCGGCGCCTCGATCGCGCAGCAGGCGAGGCCGAAGGTGAGCGGGAACATCGAGTTGGCGCGCGCCCAGCCGAGCATCTTCTCGAAGTTGGTCATCACCACCCGCTGCTCGACGTAGCGCTCGAGCTCCTCCCCCTCGAGGTCGCCGCGCAGCATCTCGCGGGCGCGCAGCTGCCGCTCGCGCATCGTCTGCCGCCTCACCTCCAATTCAACGCCCCCTTGCGCCAGACGAAGACGAAGGCGACCAGCAGCAGGGCGACGAAGACGACCAGCTCGCCGAGCACGAAGACGCTGTCGGCGCCCTTCAGGATCACCCCGATCGGGTAGAGGAAGACGACCTCTATGTCGAAGAGGATGAACAGCATCGCGACCAGGTAGAAGCCGGCCCCGAAGCGCGCACCGCGCGACGGTCCGACCGGAATGCCGGACTCGTACGGGGCGCGCTGGCGCTCGCTCGCCGCGGTCGGCCGCTTCGGCCGCCTCGGGCCGACCAGATGGTTGAGCATTACGAAGGCGCTGCCGACCCCGAGGCCGAGGAGGGCGAAGACGATTATCGGCAGGTAGCTCTTCAGCATCCGAAGGGGATCCGCAGGCGCCGGAGCGGTCGCGCAGCCGCTGTTATACACCCACCTTGTGACAACTTGCTACATAGTGATTTTCCGCATCAGGAAGTCGAATCCAGACCCCTACTGCTGGGGCTAGAGCGATGGCCGAGGTCCACCTGGCGGTCGGCTGCGCGCTGATCGCCCTCAACCTCGCCGCCGGCGCGCTGGGCGGCATCGCCTGGCTCCGCAAGCGCTCCTCGATCCCCTTCTGGTATCTGCTCCGCGCCGCCCAGGCCTCCGTCTTCGTGCAGGCCCTGCTTGGCTTGCTGCTGCTCTTCACCGGCCACCGCGCCGGCGAAGAGCTGCACTACCTCTACGGCATTCTGCCGCTCCTCGTCTCCTTCCTGGCCGAGGGCGCCCGGGCGGGCGCCGCCCAGCGCGAGATCGGCGACCTCGACTTCGAATCCCTCCCGGGGGACGAGCAGCAGACCCTCGCCCTGGCGATAGTCCGCCGCGAGATGGGCATCATGGCCGTCTCCTGCTGGGTGATCTTCCTCCTCGCCCTGCGCGCCGCGACCACCAGCGGTCACCTCTGAATCCGGAAGGCGGGGTGGTCGGGGCCGATCCGGCGCAGCTCCTCGTCGGGGGCGTCGGGGCCGAGCCCGTCGAAGAAGGCTCCGACCTCCCACTTCCACTTCTCCAGGTAGGCGCGCAGCAGCGGCGGCTTTTCCGCTTCGCCGACCTCTGTCGCGCTGAACTCCTCGGCCTTGCGGCCGAGCACCAGCCGGCCGCCGCCGCTGATCCGCATGTTGCGCACCCACTGCGTGTGGCCGCGCGGCGAGATCAGGTAGCGGTCCCCCTCGTAGCTGAGCAGGTTGACGGGCGTCTTGCGCCACTCGCCGCTCTTGCGCCCCTTCACTTCGAGCACCCGCGAGCCGGCGACGCTGACGCCGAGCCGGGTCAGGCCCGCGACGATCCGGTTGAAGACGTTCTTGGTGAACCAGCCGGGCTGCTGGAAGCGCTGCTCCATGACCGTCGATATTGGCAAAGCGTCGCCACGTCGTTCGCCTCAGCCCAGCGGGCGGTACTCGCCGCCGTGGAAGACGAGCGGCTGGCCCGCGGTCGTCTCCAGCGCGGTGACCTCGCCGGTGACAACCACGTGGTCGCCGCCGGCGATCACGTCGCGCAGCTCGCAGGCGATGAAGACGAGGGCGTCGTCGATCGCCGGGACGCCCTCACGCTCGCTCCAGGCGACTCCTTGCCACTTGTCCGCCACCGGCGCCTTGGTCGCGAACCCGCGGGCGATCGGTTCCTGGCCGGCGTGGAGGACGCTGACCCCGAAGCGGTTCGTGGCCTGCACGGCCAGCAGGGTACGCGAGCCGCGGTCCAGGCAGGCCAGCATCAGCATCGGCTCGATCGACAGCGAGCTGACCGCGCTGGCCGTCGCGCCGGCCGGCCCGTCGGGCCCGATGGCGGCGATGACGGTGACTCCGGTGGGCAACATCCCCATCGCGGCGCGGAAGCGGGCGGGGTCGGGCGGACTCATCGCTCCCCTGGACAATATGATGCGCGCCGCGTGCGACCTGCAATCGCAACAGTCCTGGCCGTCGCGGCCGCTCTCGCTCTGGCCGCTTGCGGCTTCGGCGAAGAGGGGATCTCGGTCTCCAAGGACAGCCGGGACCACAACGGCGCCGTCCTCTTCGCCACCCACTGCGCCGGCTGCCACACGCTGAGCGCCGCCGGCACGCAGGGGACCGGGAATCGCAGCTCCCGCACGCAGGGGCCGAACCTCGATCAGCGAACCGAGACCTATGAAGATGCCCTTTTCGCGATCCAGAACGGCGGCTTCTCCGGAGCGATCATGCCGCAGAACATCGTCGTCGGCCCCGAAGCCGAAGCGGTGGCGCGCTTCGTCGCCAGGTACGCGGGTGCCGATGCCGAAGAATCGCCACGGCCCGAAGCTTCCTCGCCCTAGCGCACCGAGGCGATGCTCGACCTGAAGCTGATCCGCTCCGACCCCGAGCGGGTCAAGGCGGCGCTGGCGCGCCGCGGCGCCGCCGAGGGCGTCGACGAGCTGCTCGCCCTCGATGCCCGCCGCCGCGAGCTGCTGCCCGAGGTCGAGGGCGCCCAGGCCGAGCGCAAGACGCTCTCCAAGCAGATCGGCGAGGCGAAGCAGCGTGGCGAGGAGGCGGCTGAGCTGGTCGAGGCCGTCCAGGGCCTGAAGGTGAGGATCGAGTCGGGCAAGGCCGAGCTGGAGGAGGTGGAGGGGGACCTCGAGCGGGTGGCCGCCGCCCTCCCCAACCTGCCCGACCCCGGCGCACCCGACGGGATGACCGAGGAGGACGCCGTCGTCCTGCGCGAGGTGGGCGAGAGGCCCAGCTTCGACTTCGAGCCGCGCGACCACCTGGAGATCGGCGCCGAGCTGGGTCTGATCGACATCGAGTCCGCGGCGCGCCTCTCGGGCTCGCGGTTCGCCTATCTGAAAGGCGACCTGGTGCTGCTCGAGCTGGCCCTGGTGCGCTTTGCGATCGACCTGGTGCGCGGCGAGGGCCACGAGCCCGTCGTCCCCCCGGTGCTGGTCCGCGAGGAAGCGCTCTACGGGACCGGGTTCCTGCCCGGCGATCGCGACCAGATCTACGCCGTGCCGAAAGACGAGCTATTCCTGGTCGGCACCTCGGAGGTCTCGCTCGCCGCCTTGCACGCCGACCAGATCCTCGAGGCCGGGCAGCTGCCGCTGCGCTACGCCGGCTTCTCCACCTGCTTTCGCCGCGAGGCGGGCGCCGCCGGCCGCGACACCCGCGGCATCTTCCGCGTCCACCAGTTCGACAAGGTCGAGATGTTCTCGTTCGTCGAGCCGGGTTCCTCGGCGGCCGAGCACGAGCGGCTGCTGGCGATCGAGGAGCGCATCCTCTCCGAGCTGGAGATCCCCTACCGGGTGGTCGAGGTCGCCGCGGGGGACCTCGGCGCCCCGGCGGCGAAGAAGTACGACTGCGAGGCCTGGATTCCCAGCCAGGGACGCTACCGCGAGCTGACCTCGTGCTCGAACACGACCGACTACCAGGCCCGCCGCCTGAGTTGTAGGTATCGACCGGCCGGCGGCGAGCCCCCGCAGCCGGTGCATACCCTGAACGGCACCGCAGTGGCGGTGGGGAGGACGATGATCGCGCTGGTCGAGAACCGGCAGGACCGGGAAGGCGGTTTCACGCTACCTAAAACTTTGCATCGCTACGGCGCCCCTGAGAAGATCGGCCCGCTGTGAACGCGGAACCGGCAAACGCTCGATGAGCTCCAGCGTGCGGGAGGCGAAGCGGGTCGTCCTCTGCGACGACCACGAGATCGTCCGCGACGCGATCAAGTCGCGGATGGCCAACTCCAACACGCTGCAGATCGTCGGCGAGGCGGAGAACGGCCGCGACGTGGTCGACGTCGTCAAGGACCTCGAGCCCGACGTGCTGATAATCGACGTCGAGCTGCCCAAACGCGACGGGATCGAGGCGACCAAGGAGGTGCTCAAGGCCCGGCCGCGGACCAAGGTGATCGTCTTCACCGCCCACGCCCAGCCCGACCTGCTCGCCCTGGCGCTGCGGGCCGGAGCCTCCGGCTACGTGCTGAAGTCGGCTCCGGCCGAGGACATCGCCCGCGCGGTCAAGGCGGTCACCGCCGGCGGCACCTTCCTCGGCGGCGACTTCGCCGGCGGCAAGCCGTCTGAGGTTGAGAAGCTGCTCGAGCTCTCGCCGCGCGAGCGGCAGATCCTCGAGCTGCTGGCCGAGGGGCTGCGGGTGAAAGAGATCGCCGAGCGGCTCGGGCTCAGCCCGGCGACCGTCCACACCCACGTGCGCAACGCGATCGCCAAGCTGGAGGTCGATACTCGCACCGAGGCGGTAGCGCTGGCGGTGAAGTTCAGCTACCTCGGCGCTGGGGGGAAGGCATAGGGGGCGGCTTCAGCTCCAGCGCGCAGCCGTTGATGCAGTAGCGCTCCCCGGTCGGCCCGGGGCCGTCCTCGAACACGTGCCCGAGGTGGGCGTCGCAGTGCTTGCAGACGACCTCGGTGCGGCGCATGAACAGGCTGTTGTCGGGGCGCAGCTCGACGTGCTCCAGGTGGACCGGCTCGGTGAAGCTGGGCCAGCCGGTGCCGGAGTCGAACTTCGTGTCCGAGGAGAACAGCTCGGTGCCGCAGCAGACGCAGCTGTAGGTGCCCTCGGCCTTCTCGTCCCAGTGCGGCCCGGTGAAGGCTCGCTCGGTGCTCGCCCTGCGGGTCACCTCGTACTGCTCGGGAGTGAGCTGCTCGCGCCACTCCTCGTCCGTCTTCTCGACCTTCTTCTTGGTCTCGGTCATCTCGCTCCTTTCGCTCTACATTGAGGGTACGCGGCGCGTCTAACGAGGATGTGACGGGGTCGCGCCTGCCCAAGCCGCCACTCGGCTTCGGCTGGTCCTTAGGATGCCCGCCGTGACAGCGGCCTTCTACGAGCGGGACGGCGAGCAATTCCTCGCGACCGAGCTGACGCGGGGGCCGTGGGATCCGGGGGCGCAGCACGCGGGCCCGCCGTCCGCGCTGCTGGGGCGAGAGATCGAGCGGGTCGAGGGGGGTGAGGGGTTCCAGCTTGGGCGGGTGACGTTCGAGATCCTCAGGCCGGTGCCGATCGGGCCGGTGCGGGTCGAGGCCGGGGTGGTGCGGCCGGGCAGGAGCGTCCAGATGATCGAGGCCTCGCTGTCCGCCGCGGGCGAGGTGGCTATGAAGGCGAGGGCCTGGCGGCTGCGGACCCATCCGCTCGAGATTCCGGAGGGAGTGGTGACCACGCCCCCGGCTCCACGTGGCCCCGAGCAGGGCAGCAAGCCCGGGTTCTTCGATACCGGGCAGGACGTCGGCTACCACACCGCGATGGAGTGGCGTTCGGTCGGGGGTGGATTTCTGGAGCCCGGACCGGCTACGGTATGGATGCGGATGGGGTGCCGATTGGTGGCCGGGGAGGAGCCGACGGCGTTGCAGCGGACGCTGGTGGCGGCGGACGTGGGAAACGGGATCAGCGCGGTGCTCGACTGGCGTCGCTACCTCTTCGTCAACGTCGACCTCAGCGTCCACCTGGAGCGGCTGCCGGAGGGGGAGTGGGTTTGCGTGGACGCGGTCACGCTGCCACAGCCCAGCGGCGTCGGGACGGCCGAGTCGGTGCTCTCGGACCGGCACGGCCGGATCGGCCGCGCAGTCCAGGCGCTGCTGATCGCCGAACGCGGCTGACTACCAGCCGTCAGTGGCCAGTTTGCCCACGCATACGGTGGCGAAAGGTTGAGCAGTCGCCGGGAGGGCGGTCAGGCGGCTCGACTCGGGGCGGAGCGAATGCGAGAGGAGATCGTCAGGGCGGTGGTGGCCGAAGAGACGACGGCGATCGCGGCGGCGAAGAGGAAGGCGCCCTCGTAGTCGCTGAGCGCCGCCGCCACGCCGGCCAGCGGGGCGCCGATGCCGACGCCGGCGTCGAAGAAGGCGGTGAAGGTGCCGAGGGCGGCGCCGCGCCGCGTCTCCGGGATGCGTTCGACGACGATCAGCGACAGCGACGGGTAGAGCAGCGAGAAGGCGACGCCCATCGTCAGCGCGCCGAGCAGCGCCGTGGTAAGGCTGTGGGCGAGCCCGATCAAGGTCAGCCCGAGCGCCTCGCCGAGCGCCGCGACCGCCGCGACTCGGGCGGGCCCGATCCGGTCGGGGAGGTCGCCGCCGATCAGCCGCGTCAGCACGATCGTTGTCGCGAAGGCGCCGAAAACGGTGGCGCCGTGCCCGGCGCCCCGCGCTTCCAGGTGGAGGACGACGAAGGCGGCGACCGTCGCGTAGCCGAGCGCCGCGAGGGCCAGAGCGACGCCCGGCCGGACCGCCTCGCGGGCGATCAGCGGGTGCTGCCCGGCGTGAGCAAGGGGGCGGAACGGGTCGGGCAACCGCAGCGCGATCAGCGCCCCGGCCAGCGGCGCGGCGCCGGCGAAAAGCCAGACCAGGGTGTAGCCGGAGGAGTGCTGGAGCAGCTCTCCGATCAGCGGCCCGAGGCTGAGCGCCGCCCAGACGGAGAGCCCGTAGAGGCCGATCACCCGCCCGCGCCGCCCGGGCGGCGCGATGTCGACGATCCAGGCCGAGCCCGCCGTGAACACCGTCCCCTCGCCGGCACCGAGCAGCAGCCGGGCGAAGATCAGCCCCGGCACGCCGAGGGGGAGCAGATAGAGGAAGCCGGAGACGGCGACGAGCAGCGAGCCGAGCAGGACCGCCGGCCTGCGCCCGCGGAGGTCGGCGACCCGCCCGGCGATGGGGCGCAGGAGGAGGCCGGTGATCGCGTAGGAGCCGATCACGATGCCGACCGTGACGTTGCCGGCGCCGAGCGGCCCGTGCACGTAGCGCGGCAGCACCGGAAGCACCGCGCCGACCGCGACCAGCGCCGCGAAGGTGACGGCGAAGACGCCCGCGAAGGCGACTCCGGGCCGGTGTACCGGCGCGGGAGGGGCGGTGGCTGCGTCGCTCATCCCCGCGCCAGCTCGGCGAGGCTCTCGACCACGTGGTCGGGGGGCGGCACGGCGTTCTCGGCTCGCTCGCGCGAGGTCGCCCCGCTCAGCACCAGGATCGTCTCCAGCCCGGCCCGGCGGCCGCCCTCGACGTCGGAGGAGACCCGGTCCCCCACCATCGCAACCCGCTCGGCGGCAGCGATCCGCTCACGCGCCATCTCGAACAGGTGTCGCTCCGGCTTGCCGCCGATCTCCGCCGTCGCGCCGCTCGCCGTCTCCACCGCGGCCAGCACCGCGCCGGTCCCGGGCCAGGCGCCGCCCGGCATCGGCATCGTCGGGTCGCGGCTGGTGGCCAGTAGCGCCGCGCCGCGCTGCAGCGCCAGGGTCGCGGTCAGCAGCTCCTCGTAGTCGAAGCCGCGGTGCCCGGAGACGAGCACGGCGTCGGCGCTTCGACCCGCCTCGCCATCGACCAGGTCGAGCCCCGCCGCCTCGACCGCCTCGTGGAAGGCCGAGGCGCCGATCGCGAACGCGGTGCCGCCTCGGCCGACGCGCTCCGCCGCCAGCCGAGCGGTCACCTCCCCGGCGGTTACGACCCGGGCCCCGTCGACGGCGACCCCGGCCTCCGCCAGCCGCTCCGCGTAGGAAGACGGCGGCCTTCCCGGGTTGTTGGTGACGAAGACGATCTCCTTGTCAGCCTCCAGCAGGGAGCGCAGCGTCTCGGCCGAGCCGGGCACCATCTCCCGCCCCACCCACACGACGCCGTCGAGGTCGATCAGGAACCCGTCGAATTCGTCTGCCAGCGCCACCGGACGGTTCAGGCTATTGGAGCCCGTCGGCCCGCTACCGTGCTCGGAGTGAGCTTGGACGGCAAGGTGGTGATCGCCGAGGGCCTATCGCGGCGCTTCGGCGAGGGTGAGGCCGCGGTCGACGCGCTGGTCGATGTCAGCACCGCCTTCGACCGCAACCGCTTCACGGCGATCATGGGGCCGTCCGGGTCGGGAAAGTCGACCCTGATGCACATCCTTGCCGGACTCGACCGGCCGACCGCGGGCACGGTGGTCCTCGACGGCGAGGAGATCACCGGCCTCGACGACGGCGCCCTGACCAAACTGCGCCGCGACAAGCTCGGCTTCGTCTTCCAGTTCTTCAACTTGCTGCCGGTCCTCAGCGCCGAGGAGAACCTGGTGCTGCCGCTCTCGATCGCCGGCCGCAGCCCCGACCGCGACTGGCTGGAGCGGCTGATCCGCACGGTCGGCCTCGAGGACCGCCGCGACCATCGCCCCTCGGAGCTGTCCGGCGGCCAGCAGCAGCGAGTCGCGGTCGCCCGCGCCCTGGTCTCCAAGCCGGCGGTCGTCTTCGCAGACGAGCCGACCGGCAACCTCGACTCGAAGGCGAGCGAGGACGTGTTGCGGCTGTTGCGCCAGGCGGTCGACGAGTTCGGCCAGACCGTCGTCATGGTCACCCACGATCCGGCCGGCGCCGCCCACGCCGACCGCCTGATCATGCTCCGCGACGGCCGCATCGTCCACGACGCGGCGCCGGGCTCGGCCGACGAGGTGATCGAGCTGACCAAGCAGATCGGCTGAGCGCCGGTGACGGGCCTCGCTCTCAGGAGCCTCTGGGCGCGCCGGGTGCGGGCGCTGGCGACGACCTTCGCGGTGGTGATCGGCGTCGCCTTCGTCGCCGGCTCCTACGTCCTCACCGACACGATCTTCGCCGCCTTCGACGAAATCTTCAGCGAGTCGCTGAAGGGGACCAGCGTCGTGATCACCGCCAGGAACCCGGTCGAGCAGGAGAGCGGCGAAGTGCCGACGGTCCCCGCCGCGCTGCTGGCCAGGGTGCGAGGGACGCCGGGAGTGCGCCTCGCCGCCGGGGCGATCTTCACGCCGGGCGGCTTCTTCGACTCCGAAGGCGACGTGATCGGGACCAAGTTCGCCCCCAAGTTCATCTCCTCGACCCTGCCCGACGGCCTCGAGTCGCTGACCTACCTCGACGGCCACCCGCCGCGCGGGCCGGGCGAAGCCTCGATCGACAAGGCCGCCGCGGAAGCCGCCGGCCTCGCGCTCGGCGAACCGCTGCGGATCGTCGGCCAGGGCAGGGCCCGCTCCTTCCGCCTGGTCGGCTTCACCCGGCTCGGCAGCGCTTCCTTCGGCGGCGCCAGCATCGCCCAGGTGACGCTGCCGGTCGCCCAGCGGCTGACCCACAAGCGCGGTCGCTTCGACCAGATCTCGGTCGCCGCCCGCGAGGGGGTTTCGCCGACGGCGCTGAAGAGACGGCTCGAACGCGCCCTGCCCCGCTCGGCGCGGGTCGAGACCGGGACGGAGAAAGCCGCTCGCAGCTCGGAAGAGATCCGCGAAAGCCTCGGCTTCCTGTCGACCCTGCTGCTGGTCTTCGGCTTCGTTGCCGTGCTGGTCGGTGCCTTCCTGATCTTCAACACCTTCTCGATCACGGTCGCCCAGCGCGTGTCCGAGTTCGGCTTGTTGCGCACGCTCGGCGCCTCGCGGCCGCAGATCCTCGCCTCGGTCGCGATCGAGGCGGTGGCGATCGGGCTGTGCGGCGCGCTCGTCGGCATCCCCGGTGGCTTTGCCGCCGCCGCCGGGCTGAACGCGCTCTTCGAGGCGGTCGGGGTCGATCTGCCCACCACCGGACTGGTGATGGAGACGCGGACGATCGCCATCGCGCTGGCGGTCGGGATCGCCGTCACCCTGGTCTCCTCGCTGGTCCCGGCGCTGCGCTCGACCCGGGTGCCGCCGATCGCCGCCCTGCAGGCCTACGCGCCGCCGGCCGGCGGGCGGCGCCAGCTCGCCTACGCCGCCCTCTCCGTCCTGCTCGGCCTCGCCGGCCTGGCGGTCCTCTCGATCGGCCTGTTCGGCGGCGGCGGCGCCGACACCAGGGCCGGGCTGATCGGCGCCGGCGCGGTGGTGATCGTGCTCGGCGTCTCGCTGTTCAGCCCGCGGCTGGTGCCGCCGCTGGCGACGATCGCCGGCTGGCCGCTGGAGCGCCTGCGACGGCTCACCGGCCGGCTGGCGCGGGAGAACTCGCAGCGCAACCCGAGCCGCACCGCGGTCACCGCGGCGGCGCTGATGATCGGCCTGGCGCTGGTCACCTTCGTCACCGTCTTCGCCGCCGGCCTGAAGAGCTCGGTCGCCCAGGTGATCGACGAGAACTTCGCCGGCGGGTTGGTGATCGAGAACGGCGACGGCTTCTCGCCGATCCCGGCCGGGGCCGCCGCGGCGGCGCGCAAGGTCCCCGGCGTGGAGCTGGTCGCGACGGTGCGCTCGGCCGAAGCGAAGCTGCTCGGCGGCGGCGCTAAGGCGAAAGTCAGCGCGCCGACGCCCGACATCGGTGAGGCGGTGGAGCTGGAATGGAAGCGGGGCGGCCCGGCGACGCTGCGCAACCTCGGGGAAGGCGAAGCGGTCCTCTCCGAGTCGTTTGCGTCCGACCACGGTCTCGGGCCCGGCGATCGCTTCCGGCTGCTCACCCAGACCGGCGCGCGGCCGAGCTTCCGCGTCGCCGGCGAGTTCTCCTCGAAGCTGAAAATCTTCGGCAGCGTCCTCATCACCCAGCCGACGATGACCCGCGCCTTCGACCAGACTGAGGACACGGTCGACTTCGTCAAGACCGAGCCGGGGGCGGACGCCGCCCGGGTCCAGGCGCTGCTCACCGCCGGCGCGGAACGCGCCTTCCCGACCGCCGAAGTGCTCAACCAGCAGGAACTGAAGGAAAGCCGCGAAACCGAAATCGACCGGCTCGTGAGCTTCTTCTACGTGCTGCTGGCGCTGGCGATCGTCATCTCCCTGTTCGGGATCGCCAACACGCTGGCGCTCTCGATCCACGAGCGCACCCGCGAGCTGGGGATGCTGCGGGCGATCGGCATGTCACGACGCCAGGTGCGGACGATGATCCGCTACGAGGCGGTGATCACGGCGCTGATCGGAGCGATCCTCGGGATGGCCCTCGGGGTGGTCTTCGCGGCGCTCGTCTCCCGGCCCCTGAAGGACGAAGGGTTCGCGCTCTCCTACCCGATCGGGTCGCTGGTCGCGCTGCTCGTTCTCGCCGGGCTGGCGGGGGTGCTGGCAGCCGGCCCGCCGGCGCGGCGGGCGGCCCGGCTCGACGTGCTCGAGTCGCTCCAATACGAGTAGCGGCGGGCGGCGCCGGGGCGGCGTTCAGCCGGCCAGGCCGAGGCGCAGCGCGCCGGCCAGCTCGAGCATCGCGGCGCGGGCACTGCGGTTGACCCCGGTCAGGTTGGCGAAGCCGTGGATCAGCTCGGGATGGCGGCGCAGCGCCACCCTGACGCCGGCGGCGCGCATCCGCTCCGCGTACGCCTCGCCCTCGTCGCGCAGCGGGTCGAAGCCGGCGGTCGCCACGTAGGCCGGCGGCAGGTTGGAGTGGTCGGCGGCGCGCAGCACCGAGACGCGCGGGTCCTCGCGCATCGCCGGCTCGGGCAGGTAGTGCCGCTCGAACCAGTCCATGTCCGCCTTGGTCAGCAGGAACCCGACCGCGAACAGGTCGCGCGAGCGCCGCCTCCCGATCGCATCGGTCGGCGGGTAGAGCAGAGCCTGCATCGCCGGGCGGGGACCGTCGCCGTCGCGGGCGAGGAGGCTGACCGCGGCCGCCAGGTTGCCGCCGGCGCTGTCGCCGCCGACCGCGATCCGCGCCGGGTCGGCGCCGATCTCCGTCGCCGACTCCGCGGCCCAGCGGAAGGCGGCGAGCGCGTCTTCGATCGGGGCGGGGAAGGGGTGCTCGGGGGCAAGCCGGTAGCCGGCGGAGAGGACGGCGGCGCCGCTGTGGGCGGCGAGGAGGCGGCAGGCCTCCTTGTGCGTGTCGAGGCCGCCGATCGTCCAGCCGCCGCCGTGGAAGTAGACGAGCAGCGGCCGGGGCGGCGGAGCGGCGGCGTGGGGTACGTAGAGCCGCGCCGGGATGTTCCCGGCCGGGCCCGGAATCGACCGCGCCTCGACCCGCTCCATTCGCGGGAACCGCCCGGCGACCGCCGCGGCGCCGGCCCGGTAGTCCGCCCGCGCCTGCTCGAGGCTGCGGCCCTCGGCGACCGAGACCAGGCCGTTCAGCCTCATCATCCCCAGCAGCGCATGCATTTCGGGGTCCAGCTCGAGCCCGTCGAGCCGTGGCGGTGGCCCGAACGCGAGCCGCTGCAGCCAGCGCGGCGCCCCGCAGGCGAGGCGGAGCACCCGGTGCTCGATTCGCGGCGGGAGGCGGACTGGGTAGGCCACGGTTCCAGCCTACGTCAGCACGGGGCTCACCCTGCCGTTGCCGCAAGCTATACCGTGGTTCATATGGAGGCGGTGACGACAACCGCCCGGCGGCCGGCGGGCGCGGCGCCGAGGAAGCGCCGCCTACCACCCGGCCCGTCGCTGCCGCGCGTCGTGCAGACGGCGATCTGGTCGCGGCAGGCGCGGCGGCTGCTCTACGCCTGCCAGGATCGCTACGGCGACATCTTCACGCTGAAGATCCTCGGCGAGACCTGGGCGGTTCTGGCCGACCCCGAGGACGTCAAGCAGGTCTTCACCGGCGATCCGCGCGTATTCCACGCCGGCGAGGGCAATGAGTTGCTGGCGCCGCTGCTCGGCCCGTACTCGCTGCTCGTGCTTGACGAGGACGAGCACCTGAGCCAGCGCAAGCTGCTGCTGCCGCCGTTCCACGGAAGGCGCATGCAGGCCTATGAGGCGATCATGGCGGAGATCGCCGAGCGCGAGATCTCCTCCTGGCCGAGCGGCGAGCCTCACGCGCTGCGCCCGCGCATGCAGGCGCTCACCCTGGAGATCATCCTGCGCACCGTCTTCGGCGCCCGCGAGGGCGAGGGGCTCGCGGAGCTGCGCGACGCCCTGCGCCACTACCTCGAGCTGCTAAGCGACCCGCGCCAGCTGCTGCCCGTAACCCTGCTGGGCCCGCAGCGGATCCGCCGCCTGCCCTGGTTCCGGCGGGCGATGGACCGGGTCGACGCCCTGATCTTCCGCGAGATCGCCGCCCGCAAGCGCGCCGAAGACCTGGACGAGCGCGACGACGTCCTCTCGATGCTGGTCGGCGCCCGCCACGAGGACGGCAGCCCGATGAGCGAGGCGGAGATGCGCGACGAGCTGCTCACGCTGCTCACCGCCGGCCACGAGACGACCGCGACCTCGCTCGCCTGGGCGGTCGAGCGGCTGAGCCGCCATCCGCAGAAGCTGGAGCGGTTGCGCGAGGAGGTCGGGACCGGCGGTGAGGGGGAGGACGCCTACCTGAACGCGACGATCCAGGAGACGCTGCGCCTACGACCGGTGATCTCGATCGTCCTCCGCCGCCTCGCCGAGCCGGTCGAGATCGCCGGCTACGAGCTGCCGGCCGGGGTCGCGGTCGTGCCCTCCGTCTACCTCGTCCACCGCAACCCGGAGGTCTACCCGGACCCCCAGGCCTTCCTGCCCGAGCGCTTCCTGGACAAGCCGCCGGGCACCTACACCTGGATCCCCTTCGGCGGCGGCGTCCGTCGCTGCCTCGGCGCCTCCTTCGCCCAGTTCGAGATGGCGGTGGTCCTGAGAGAGCTGGTCAGGCGTTGGCGGGTCCGCCCCGTCAACCCGCGGTCCGAGCGGATCTACCGCCGCGCGATCACCGAGACGCCGCGCCACAACGCCACCGTGATCCTCGACTGACTCGGCTCAGCCGCAGCCGGTGTTGTTGCCGCAGGACGGGCAGGTGTAGCAGGAGCCCGTCCGCTGCATCATCCCGCCGCACTGGTCGCAGGCGGGGCCGAGGTCGAGGCCCGACATCTCCGCCGGGACGACCGGCGGCGTTTCGGTGAAGGCCGATGCGGCCGGGGCGGGCTTGTCGCCCCTCGCCTTCGCCCCCTCGGCTCCCTCGGTGTGGCCGTTGCCGCCGTTCGCCGGGCTGGCGGTGTCGCCGGTCGCGATCCCCAGCCCGAGCTGGCTGGTCTCCGCCTCGCGTTTCGCCCGCACCTCCTTGGTGAGGATGCCGAGGTCCTCCAGCTGGTCGAGGTCGTCGATGAAGCGGCTGGCCAGCCAGCGCATGATGTAGTCGGGCATCGATTTGGCGAAGGGGATCTCCGGGTTCTGGGTGATTCCCTCCGGCTCGAAGCGCATGTAGCTGAACTTGCGCACGAAGACGTCGAGCGGCACCCCGTACTGGAGGCCGATCGAGATCGCGGTCGCGAAGGCGTTGAGCAGCCCGCGCATCGTCGAGCCCTCCTTGCCGATGTCGGTGAGGAAGATCTCGCCGACCGAGCCGTCCTCGTACTTGCCCGCCGTGATGTAGCCCTCGTGGCCGGCGATCGAGAACTTGTGGGTGATCGACTCGCGCTCGCGCGGCATCCGCTTGCGCACCGGAGCGACCGGCGCCTCCTCCTCGGCCTCCTGCTCGTCCTGGGCATCGGTGCGCAGCGCCTGCGCGGTCTTCGAGCCGTCGCGGTAGATCGCCAGCGCCTTCAGGCCGCCCCTCCATCCCCGCGCGTAGGCGTCGGCGATGTCCTCGACCGTGGCGCTCTCGGGCAGGTTGACGGTCTTCGAGATCGCCCCCGAGATGAACGGCTGGGTCGCCGCCATCATGTCGATGTGGCCGGTGTGGGAGATCGCCCGCTCGCCGACCGCGACGTCGAACACGGGCAGGTGCTCGTCCTTCAGCCCCGGCGCGCCGACGATCGTCCCCTTCTCGGCGACGTGCGCATCGATCTGGTCGACCTCGGCGTCCGAGCAGCCGAGCGTGCGCAGCGCCAGCGGCACCGAGCGGTTGACGATCGTCATCTGCCCGCCCCCGACCAGCTCCTTGTGCTTGACCAGCGAGAAGTCGGGCTCGATCCCGGTCGTGTCGCAGTCCATCAGGAAGCTGATCGTCCCGGTCGGCGCCAGCACCGTCGCCTGCGCGTTGCGGTAGCCGTGCTCGGAGCCCAGCTCGACCGCCTCGTCCCAGGCGCGCCGCGCCGCCTCGAGCAGCCTGCCCTTGATCCCGGTCTCGTCGATGTCGTAGGCGGCGTCGCGGTGCATCCGCATCACCCCGTTGTGGGCCTCGCGGTTGCGCTCGTACTCGTCGTATGGCCCGGTCGCCCCGGCGGCGATCTCCGCCGACTGCCGATAGGCGCGGCCGGTCATCAGCGCGGTGATTGCCGCCGCGACGTTGCGGCCCTCCTCGGAGTCGTAGGGCACTCCGTCCGACATCAGCAGCGCGCCGAGGTTGGCGTAGCCGAGGCCGAGCTGGCGGAAGGCGTTGGCGTTGGCGGCGATCTCCTCGGTCGGGTAGCTGGAGAAGCCGACGACGATCTCCTGCGCCAGGAAGACGACGTCGACCGCGTGCTCGAAGTCCTCGACGTCGAAGCTGCCGTCTTCGCGGCGGAACCTCATCAGGTTGAGCGAGGCAAGGTTGCATGCCGAGTCGTCGACGTGCATGTACTCCGAGCAGTTAGCAACAATCAGGCCATCTGCGATGTATGAGTGATGCACCGGCTCGGTGAGGTTGTAGACGACCTCCTGGCCGTCTTCCTCACGCGAGGAGAGGTTTACGCCGGCCTTGGTCCGGTAGCGGCCGGTCTCTTTGAGCAGCGTTTCCAGTGCAGCTGCCTTGCGTGGTGCCGAGAAGCCGATCAACTCGGCGAAGCACTCCATGTCGGAGCCAGAGACGCGAAGGTCGAATCCCTCGCGCGACTCGTACTCGACCGTGGTGCCGTCTTTGCGGGTATATGAGAAGGAGGCCTCGCGACTCTCCGAAACTCGGTAAATGCGTCCGCGGATGCCGAACGCCGAAAGCATCCGCTGCACATCCTTAAGCAGCTTCTCGCTGCGACTGCCGAGGCCGATGTAGCGATTCGCCTTGCCACCCGACTCGACTCGCGCGACGCAACCGTCGGCACCGTACAGCCCTCGCAGGAACGCTGCCTGTACCTCGCTGGGCGCAGAGAAGATCATGTCTGGTGCCCGCTTCTCGTGAGCCCGGGCGGTCCAAACGCCAAGCTGACGGAAGAATTCACGCACCGTCTCGCTGCCCGCGCGTAGTTGCACAGTGCCGTTTTCCATCTTCTGGCGGGAGACGCCCCCGATCAACTCCTTGAGTATTCCCTCATGGGAATCGGCCAGCCCGTCATCGATGTCGTCCCCCCCGTAGCACCAACCGGTCTGAACTTCGGTCATCCAGCCGTCGCCGATGAGGTGCCCGGTTAGCTCGCCGAGTCCCTCGCTCCAGCGGTCGGGAAGCTTCTGGTGGGTGACGGTGCCACCGCGGCTGAATGACTTGGCTAGCGCCTCGACCTTGACTGGGAGCGTCCAGGACCCATCCGTGGCCGGGGTGGGGCTGTCGTTCAGCAGAACCTCGTCCCGCTCGGTCAGCTCCTCGGCCGGAACGTAGCCGCGGCTGGCCGTCCAGAGCCTGTGGTTCGGAGTGCAGCGCAACTCGCGCCCATCCGAGAAGCGCAGCCGCAGCACAGGCTTGACGCCGTTACGCATGACCGCGGCCGGGGTCGAGGCTAGAACCCCCTCGCCGGGCTCCTCCGCGGTTGCGCGGTGCGTGTAGACGCGGAACTCCTCGCCGGCTTGCGCGCGCTCGTACAGCTCGCCGAAGGGGATCTGCCCGAGCGTCGTATGGACTCGTGCATCGGCCGGGAAGCATGGGTTCGAGGCGTTGATACGCCCCGACTCCGGGCAGGTGTGCCAGCGGTTGACCGTCGAGTCGTACTGGACGCCCGGGTCGGCGCAGCGCCAGGCGGCGTCGGCGATCTGGCCCATCAGGTCGCGCGCCGGCAGCGTCTTCACCGCGTCGCCGGTCGTTCGCGCCAGCAGGTCCCAGTCCTCGCCGGCTTCGACCGCCTCCATGAACTCGTCCGTGACCCGCACCGAGTTGTTGGCGTTCTGGTACTGGATCGAGGTGAAGCCCTCGCCGTCGATCGACATGTCGAAGCCCGCCTCGCGCAGCGCCGCCGCCTTCTTCTCCTCGTCGGCCTTGCACCAGACGAAGTGCTCGATGTCGGGGTGGTCGACGTCGAGCACGACCATCTTCGCGGCGCGCCGCGTCTTGCCGCCCGACTTGATCGTCCCCGCCCAGGCGTCGGCGCCGCGCATGAAGCTGACCGGGCCGCTCGCTGTCCCGCCCTTCGCCAGCGGCTCCATCGAGCCGCGGATGTTGGAGAGGTTGATCCCCGACCCCGAGCCGCCGCGGAAGATCCTGCCCTCCTTGGTGTTCCACTCGAGGATCGACTCGATGTTGTCCTCGACGCTGAGGATGAAGCAGGCCGAGCACTGCGGGCGCTCCTCGAAGC
The DNA here is from genome assembly GCA_963730315.1 of uncultured Solirubrobacterales bacterium. GTDB lineage: Bacteria > Actinomycetota > Thermoleophilia > Solirubrobacterales > 70-9 > VRUE01. The sequence continues at coordinate 29,654 of CAVSRD010000008.1, forward strand.
CGACGTTGAACCAGACCGGCGAGTTGAAGGCCGCCTTCTGGTGGAGCAGGATCGAGGTCAGCTCCGCTTCGAAGGCCTCGGCGTCCCCCTCGGAGGCGAAGTAGCCGCCCTCGCGCCCCCAGCCCGAGATCGTCCCCGCGACCCGGCCGATCATCTCTTTCACCGAGCGCTCCCGCTTCTCGCTGCCGAGCTGCCCGCGGAAGTACTTCTGGGCGACGATGTTGGTCGCGTTCTGCGACCAGCTCTTCGGGAACTCGACCCCGCGCTGCTCGAAGGCCGGGTCGGCGGGATCGCCGATCACCGCGTCGCGGATCTCCCACTCGACCTGGTCGAAGGGATGCGTGCCGGGGGAGGAGAAGCGCCGCTCTATCGAGAGGCCCTTGAGACCGTTCTTGGGAGCGCTGGTGGCGGTCTGGGACATCGAACTTCTCCTCTCGGGGCGGCTTTCAGGGGGAGCTGCCCAGGATCGTCAACGAGTCGGACAGACTTTGCGGCGGCGGAGCACGCAAACGCCGCGGATTTCGCGCCTTCTCCTTTATGGTGACAAGGCAGCGATGCGGGCGGAGGCAGCGAAAAAGGCGGAATCTGCAAAGGAAGTTGCAGGCGAGGCGATCGCCGCCGTCAAGCCGCGGCTGCGCGGCGTCTCCCACCAGTGGGCCTTCGTCGCCTCCCTCTTTTTCGGCGCCGCCCTGATCGTCGCCGCGAAGACGCCGAAGGCGACCCTCGCGGTCGCGGTCTACGCGGTCAGCCTCTCAACCCTGCTCGGCACCAGCGCCCTCTATCACCGTGTGAACTGGAAGCGCCCCGACGTGCGCCGCTGGATGCGCCGCCTCGACCACTCGATGATCTTCTTCCTCATCGCCGGCACCTACACGCCGTTCGCGCTGCTCGTTCTCGACGGCCCGCTCGCCGACGCGATCCTCGTCGTCGTCTGGATCGGCGCGATCGCCGGCGCCGTGGTCGAGACGGTCTGGATCGACCACCCGAAATGGGTCGCGGCGCTGATCTACATGTCGCTCGGCTGGGTCGCAGTGGTGGCCTTCCCGGGGCTGTGGAACGACATGGGCGTCGCCGGCACCCTGCTGGTCGCGGCCGGCGGCCTCCTCTACACCGCGGGCGCGGTCGTCTACGCCACCCAGCGGCCCAACCCCAACCCGCGCGTCTTCGGCTACCACGAGGTCTTCCACGCCCTGGTGATCGCCGCCGCCGCGGCCCACTTCTCGGCTATCGCCTTCTTCGCCCTGCCGGCCGCCTGACTCGTCGCTAAGCGGCGACCGGCTCTGCGACGCGCTCGGCCGCGGCGACCAGCTCGGCCATCAGCTCGTCGAGCTGCTCGGACTGCTCGGGCGCCAGCTCCAGCCGGTCCCCTTCGAGCAGCTCGTGCGCCCGTGCCACCGGCAGCTCGGCGTCGATCACGCGGCCGCCCATCGCGCCCAGCACTCTGCGCAGCTCGGCCTGCGACCAGACCGCGCCGAACATCCCCGTCGAGGCGCCGATCGCCGCCACCGGCGTGCCGTTGAGGGCACTCTGGCCGGCCGGGCGCGAGGTCCAATCCAGCGCGTTCTTCAGCGCGCCCGGGATCGAGTGGTTGTACTCGGGCGTGGCGATCAGGACCGCATCGGCCGCCCGCATTGCCTCGCGCAGCTCCTCGACCGCCTCGGGTGCCGGTCCGCCCTGCTCGACGTCGGCGTCGTACGGCGGGATCTCCGGCAACCGCTCGAACGCGACCGGCTCCGCCCCGGCCGGCAGCCGCTCGGTGGCTGCCCGCAGCAGGGCGGTATTGAGCGAGTCCCGGCGCAGGCTTCCGGATATGCCCAGGACCCGCATCGCTACGCGGCCTCCGGGACCAGCTCCAGCTCGACCGCGATGCTGACGGCGTAGTCGAGCACCTCGCCGCCGCTCGGCAGCTCGGCGTTCCAGTCGAGGCCGAAGCTCCGCCGGTCGACCGCAGCCGCCAGGGAGACGCCGAGGCGGGGCGCACCGTCGAGGCCGGCGCCGACCTCGGCGAACCTGCCGCCCGCCTCGACCTCCCGCCGCTCGCCCTTGATCTCCAGCTCGCCGAGCAGCCGCACCGCGCCCTCCTCGTCGACGCTGAGCTCGGTCGAGCGGAAGCGGATCTGCGGGTGCCGCTCGGCGTCGAAGAAGTCCGGCGAGAGGAGGTGGCCCTTGAGCTGCTCGTCGTCTATCTCGATGCTGGCGACGTCGACGCTGCCCTCGAGGCTCGGCGCCTCGCCGCCGCTCAGTCGCGCCTCATAGGCCTCAAAGGCTCTGCGGAAGGTGGAAACGGCGTTGTGGGTGATCGCGAAGGTCACCGACGAATGGACCGGGTCCACCGCCCAGGTCCCCGCCGAGATCCCCCGCTCGATCGTCTTGGTGCTCATCTTCTGCCTCTCTGTCTGCGGTCGTTGTCAGGTCAATCTTTGACTCGGAAACAAGTTTACCAAAGATAATTAGCAAGTCAACTATTGACTCGGCAATGATAGTTTGGGATCATCGGGTCATGGGAAAACGCGAGTGGACCGGGTCATGAGCGAGGGGGCGACTGCAGCCGTCGACCCCGTGCCGTCCACCGGCACGCCCCACGGCGACGCCTGGGGGGCGCTGACGCGCACCCATGCGGCGATAGTGCAGCGCCTCCAGGAGGCGCTCGCCGCGGCCGATTTCCCACCGCTGCCCTGGTACGAGGTGCTGGCCACGGTCGCCGAGGCGCCCGAGCAGCGACTGAAGATGGGTGACCTTGCCGAAGCGCTGGTGATCACCCGCGGCGGCCTCACCAAGCTGGTCGACCGCCTGGTCAAGGCGGGCCTGCTGGAGCGGGCCCTCTGCGAGACCGACCGGCGGGTCAGCTACGCGACCCTGCTGCCGGCCGGCGCCGAGCTGCTCGATGAGATGCGCCCGGTCGTGGTCACCGAGCTTCGCGCCGCCTTCGCCGCCAACCTCAGCGACGCTGAGGCGCGCGATCTGCGCGAGGCGATGGAGCGGGTGCGCGTCTCAGCCTGTGGCCAGAGCTGAGGCGGCACGCTCCTTCGCCGCCTCGATCAGTCCCAGCACCTGCATCTCCTCGCCGTCGCGAAGCAGCGCCACCGGGTCCGGGTCGCCGTTGACGATTCCCTCGAAGAACTCCTTGCGGTCCTGGTAGGTGGGCAGCGTCGCCTTCGCCCAGCCGCGGGCGCCGTTGAGGATCACCGCCAACCGCGCGTACTCCTCGCCGAACAGCTCGGCGACCTCCCGCTTCATCCGTTTCGCCAGGGCGGGTGAGGCGCCGGCGGTCGAGATCGCGATCGCCAGCGGCCCGGTGCGGAGGATCGCCGGCAGGATGAAGTTGCAGAGCGGCGGCACGTCGACCACGTTGACCAGCATCGCCCGCCGCTCGGCATCGTCGTAGACGCCGATGTTGACCTCGCTGTCGTCGGTCGCGGCGATCGCCATGAAGGCGCCCTCGAGGTCGGCGGCGCCGGCGTAGGGGCGCTTCTCCCAGGCGATCGAGCCCTCCGCGGCCAGCGACTCCAGCTCCGGGTGGGCGACCGGCGCGATCAGGGTCACGTCGGCGTCGCAGGCGAGCAGGCCCTCTACCTTCTCCAGACCGACGTCGCCGCCGCCGATCACCAGGCAGCGCCGTTCCTTCAGCTTCAGGCAGGCGATGTAGAAGGGCGTTTCCAGCATGTCGCGCACGCACGACTGGTCGCAGATCCCCTTGCGGAGCTGGCAGACGCACTCCTTGCCGGCGTAGGCCTGGGCGGGCGACATATCGCGACGAAGGTTAGAGGGAGTCCAGGGTCTGCCGCAGGCCCTCGTCCAGCGCCGTCTCCGCCCGCCAGCCCAGCTCGCGTTCGGCACGCGCCGGGTCGACAGAGATCCGCTGCACCTCGCCGGCCCGGGGCGGGGCGAACTCGGGCTCGAAGCCCGCAGCGCCGCCCAGCTCGCCGAGCCGGGCGACCAGCTCGAGCACGTCGGTCTCCACCCCGGTGCCGACGTTGATCGGTCCGCTCGCCTTCGACCCGGCTGCGGCCAGCATCGCGGTGACCACATCGCCGACGTATATGTAGTCGCGGGTCTGCCTGCCGTCGCCGTAGACGGTCGGCCGCTCGCCCGCCCGCAGCCGCCCGCAGAAGATCGCGATCACGCCCGCCTCGCCGAGCGGGTCCTGGCGCGGCCCGTAGACGTTGCCGAGTCGCAGGCTCACCCCGGAGAGCCCGTAGAGCCGCTCGTACAACGCCAGGTAGCCCTCCGCCGCGTACTTGCTCTGGCCGTATGCGGAGAAGGGTTCGATCGGGGCCCCCTCGCCGAGCGGCAGCTTCTTGCCCGCGCCCTCGCCGTAGATCGCCCCGCCGGTGGACACGAAGACGACCCGGGCCGCCCCCGCGCCCCGCGCCGCCTCGAGCAGGTTGGCGGTGCCGCCGACGTTGACGGCGGCGTCGAAGGCGGGGTCGGCGAGCGACTTGCGGACGTCGATCTGCGCCGCCAGGTGGAAGACGACCTCGGGTCGCCTCGCCGCCGCCAGCTCGCCCAGCCCGCCCGCCTCGCGAACGTCCAGCTCGACCAGCTCCGCCCCCGCCGCCAGCGCCGCGTCGAGGTTCTCGCGCCGCCCGGTCGAGAGGTCGTCCACCACGGTCACCGCGTCGCCGCGCGCCAGCAGGGCGTCAACCAGGTTGGAACCGATGAAGCCGGCGCCGCCGGTTACCAGGGTCCTCATGAGCGCGCCGATCCTAGTGCCGATGGGCCGATTTCGGACGCTATGCGTCCGTTTTCGTCCCGTCGGCCGCGAAAAGGGGTCGCCGAACGCCCCTGCTACCCTCGCCGCCCGCGATATGCGCCTGATCGTCACCGAGAAGAACAACAGCGCGAAGAAGATCGCCGAGATCCTCAGCGGCGGCGACGCGAAGGCTGACAAGACCTACAAAGTCCCCTTCTACACGTGGACCGACGCCGCCGGCGTCGAGCAGATGACGATCGGCCTCAAGGGGCACGTACTCGGTCCCGCCTTCCCCGAGGGCTACTCGAACTGGCAGAAGACCGACCTGCACGACCTGATCGACGCCGACCTGGTCAAGGAGCCGACCGACAAGAACGTCGTCAAAGCGATCAAGAAAGTCGCCAAGGGGGCAGACGAGCTGGTGATCGCCACCGACTTCGACCGCGAGGGCGAGCTGATCGGCCTCGAGGCGCTGGAGGAGATGCTCGAAGCCAATCCCGGCCTCGGCTCGCGCGAGGAAGCCGACAGCGGCACGCTGCGGATACAGCGCGCCCGCTACTCGGCGCTGACCGAGGAAGAGATCGAGCGCGCCTTCGGCGACCTCGACCACCTCTCCTATCCGCTCGCCAACGCCGGCGCCGCCCGCCAGGACATCGACCTTCTCTGGGGCGCCACCCTGACCCGCGCCGTCTCGCTCGCCACCCGCCGCTTCGGCTCCAACTTCCTCTCGGTCGGCCGCGTCCAGAGCCCCACCCTGGGGCTGATCGTCGAGCGCGAGATGGAGCGCCGCGCCCACGTCCCGAAACCCTTCTGGGAGCTGTTCGCCAGGTTCCAGCACCCGGACGGCAGCTTCGAGGCCCACCACGCCACCGACAAGTTCTGGGACAGGGCCGAGGCCGACGCGGCGCTCGCCGGAACCGCCAGCCCCGGCACGGTCAAGGCGGTGACTGCCCGCAAGAACACCCGCAGGCCGCCGACCCCGCTCAACACCACCGCCTTCACCACCGACGCCTCCAGCCGGCTCGGCATCACCCCGGCCAGCGCGATGCGGATCGCCGAGGACCTCTACATGGACGGCTTCATCTCCTACCCCCGCACCGACAACACCGTCTACCCGCCCTCCCTGCCGGTGCGCGAGCTGATCGGCTCGCTGGTTCGGGTCAGGGAGTTCTCGGCGGCCGCCGGCCTGCTCGACCAGCCGCAGCTGACCCCCACCCGCGGCAAGAAAGAGACGACCGACCACCCGCCCATCTACCCGACCCAGGCGATCCACCCCGGCGCCCTCGAGGGCCCCAAGAAGCGCGTCTACGAGCTGGTCGTGCGCCGCTTCCTCGCCACCTTCAGCCCGCCGATGGTGACCGAGTCGACCCGAGCCGACATCGAGGCCGGCTCGGAGTCCTACTTCGTCCGCGGCTCGGTCGTGGTCGACCCCGGCTTCGCGGCGATCTACACCTACGCCCGCTCCGCCGACGAGGAGATCCCGAAGCTGGAGGAGGGGCAGACGCTGGAGCTGGACGGCGAGCCGTGGCTGGTCGACAAGGAGACCCAGCCGCCCGCCCGGATCTCCCAGGGCAAGTTGATCGAGATGATGGAGGAGCGCGGCCTCGGCACCAAAGCGACTCGCGCCGAGATCATCCAGAAGCTCTACGACCGCGGCTACGTGTACGCCAACCCGCCGGTCCCCTCGGAGACCGGCGTGGCGATGTACGAGGCGTTCAAGAAGTACGTGCCGCGGATGGCGACCGCGGAGATGACCGCCCAGCTCGAGGACGAGATGGACCGGATCGCCAACGGCGAGATGAGCAAGGGCGAGGTGGTCGGCGACAGCCGCGACCTCCTGCACCGGACCTGGTCGGAGATCGAGGAGAGCCGCGAGGACCTCGCCAAGGTCGTCTGGAAGGGGATGGACGAGGACCGGATCCTCGGCCCCTGCAAGGTCTGCGAAGAGGCGGGCCGCACCAAGGAGGACGGTTCGCCCAACATGCTGCGGATCATCCGGGCGAAAAAATCGGGCAAACGCTTCGTCGGCTGCACCGGCTGGAGCGCCGACGACCCCGACTCCTGCGACCAGACCTTCCCGCTTCCGCAGCGCGGCGACGTCTTCCGGCTCGAGGAGCGCTGCTCGGTCTGCGGTCAGACGCCGCGGCTGAAAGTGGTTCCTTTCCGCGGTCGCCCCTGGAACCTCTGCCTCAACGACGACTGCGAGTCGATGCAGGAGATGAAGAAGCGCCGCGCCGAACGCGAAGCGGCGAGGGCGGCGAAGAAGGCGATGGAAGAGAAGCCGCCGCCGGACAGCAAGCCGACCACCGCGACGCGAAAACGGAAACGGGCCAAAGCAACGGCAAAATGACCTTCATCTCCCTCGAGGGGATCGATGGGTCCGGCAAGAGCACCCAGGCAGAGCTGCTCGCCGAGGCGCTCGGCCCCGAGACGCTGCTGGTCCGCGAGCCGGGGGGGACCGAGGCGGCGGAGCGGATCCGCGAGCTGCTCGCCGACCCGGGGCTGGAGATCGACCCGCTCGCCGAGCTGCTGCTCTTCTCGGCGGCCCGCGCCGACCTTCTCGCCGGCCTCGTTCGGCCCGCGCTCGAGGCCGGCCGGGACGTGGTCGCCGACCGTTTCGCCGACTCAAGCGTCGCCTACCAGGGCGGCGCCCGCGGGCTCGGCGCCAGCCACGTCCTCTCGCTGATCGACACGGCGATCGACGGCCTCTGGCCCGACCTCACGGTGTACCTGCGGATCGACCCGGAGGTGGGAATGGCGCGCGCTGCCGGCGACGACCGCTTCGAGGCCGAGGGGCTGGAGCTGCAGCGGGCGGTCGCCGCGGCCTACGACGAGATCGCCGCGGTCGCGAGCGACCGGGTTGTGATGGTCGACGCCTCCGGAACGGTCGATGAGGTCCACCAGCGGGTGCTCGAGGCCGTTCGTGTCCATAGCTGAGGCCACCGAGCATCAGCGCAGGGCGCAGCTGGTGTTGGAAGCGGCGCTGGAGGGCGGGCCGTCGCACGCCTATCTGTTCAGGGGGCCGCGAGGCTCGGGCAAGCGGGCCGCCGCGCGGGCCTTCGCGGCGGAGATCCTCGCGGCCTCGGCCGAGGATGCGGCCGAGGCGCGGCGCCGGGCGATGCTGGACCCCTCGCCCCATCCCGACCTGGTCTGGCTGGCGCCCAGCGGCGCCCAGCACCTGGTGGAGGAAGTGCGCGAGCGGGTGATCCGCGCATCCGCCTACCGGCCGTTCGAAGGGGGGAGGCGGGTCTTCGTGGTCGAGGCGGCGGAGGCGATGCGCGACGAGAGCCAGAACGCGCTGCTGAAGACGCTGGAGGAGCCGCCCGTGTTCGTCCATCTGATCCTGCTCAGCTCCGAGCCGGCCGCTCTGCTGGAGACGATCGTCTCGCGCTGTCAGCCAATCGACTTCGCGCCGCTGCCCGCCGAGGCGTTCGAAGCGGTGCTCGAGGGCGATCCGGACGAGGTCGCGGCGGCGGCGCGCCTCTCGGCCGGCGACCTGGAGCTGGCCCGCCTGCTGCTGACCGAGCGGGGGCGGGAGATTCGAGCCGAGGCGATCGCGATGGACTGGAAGGGGTTGTTGAAGGCTGCCGAGCGGGCCGGCGAGGATGCCGAAGCCGCCGTCCGCGAGGCGCTCGAGGCCGAAAGGGAGGCCGGCGCGAAGCGCTCCGCGCGCGAGGTCGCCGACGAGGCGAAACGAGCAGGACGACGGCGCCGCACCGAGCTGCTCGACCTCGGCCTCCGCCTCACGGCCAGCTGGTTCCGCGACCTCGCCGCGCTCGCCGCCGGCGCCCCCGACGTCGCCTACAACCGCGACCGCCTCCCAGAGCTCGGCGAGCAGGCCGCCGGCCTCGACCCCAACCGCCCCCGGCGGGCCGCCGAGCTGGTGCAGGACACCCGGCGCCGCCTCGACCTCAACGTCTCCGAGGAGCTAGCCCTCGAAGCCCTCGTCGTCCGCCTCCAGCGCCTCCTCCGCTGAGGCCGCCTGCTCGCGGGCCTTCTCCAGCGCCCGCTCCTGCGCCAGCCTGGTTATCTGGGCGGCCTGGCGGGACATGATCACGCTGAAGTTGAGCGCCAGGCCGAGCAGCAGCAGGAGGATGATCGAGAAGAGGGCGACGTTGGTGTCGCGGACGCCCATCAGGTCGGCGACCGTGCCCAGCAGGCCGGGGAAGGCGGCGCCGGCGAGCATTCCCAGGCCGGCGACGAACCAGACGACGCTGTAGCGCTCCTGCAGCCGGTCGCGGCGGATCAGCTCGAGGATCAGGACCATGAAGGCGACCGCGATCAGCGCCGCGATGACCCGCGTCTGCGAGGTGAGATGGACCTTCGGGTCCTGCGTGGCGGCGAGCAGCGCGCTCATTGCCCTGCCCTCGCCTTGCCCAGCGGCACCGGCTCGACCGGCTCCCGCCGCCGCGGCCTGAACTGGCCGACCAGCAGCACGATCATCCCCTTGAAGATGAAGAACGCAGATCGCAGCGGCGTCAGGAAGGAGGCGCCGCCCGTCCGCTCCAGCATCCGCACCGGCACCTCCTCGACCCGCAGCCCCTGCCGCACCGCGAGCTGCAGCGACTCGATCTCCGCGAAGTCCGGCGAGTAGTGCTGGCTGAACAGCGCCATCACCCGCCGGTTGGCCGCCCGCATCCCGCTGGTCGTGTCGGTGAAGCGCTGCCGCGTCGCCAGGGTCAGGAAGAAGCGGAAGACGCTGGTGCCGATCCGCCGCGACAGCGTCGGCCTGTAGTCGTCGCTCTCCGCCGCGCCGCGGTCCCGGTAGCGCGATCCGATCACCAGGTCGGCGCGGTCCGCGTAGACCTCCTCCAGCAGCCCCGCCACGTCACCCGGCGGGTGCTGCCCGTCGGCGTCGAGGTGGGCGCAGAAGTCGTAGCGTTCGCGCAGCGCGTAGAGGTAGCCGGTCTGCAGCGCCGCCCCGAGGCCCTGGTTGAAGGGCAGCGAGGCGACCGTCGCCCCGGCCTCGCGGGCGCGCGCCGCGGTGGCGTCGGTGGAGCCATCGTCGACCACCAGCACGTCGGCCTCGGGGAGGCGCTCGCGCACTCCGGCGATCACCGCGGCGACCGAGGCCGCCTCGTTCCAGGCTGGGATGAAGACCAGCGTCCTCACGGCGCCGATTCTCCCACGCGGAGCAGCCGACATTGTGTTAGTAAATGCTCATGAGAAGAATCGGGATCAGGCTCTGGCTGGTCGCCGCCTTCGCCGCGGTCACCCTGCTCACCGCCGGCGTCGTCTACCTGTTCGGCGACCGTCCCCGAGCGGTGCTCGGCGCGATCACGCTCGGCATCCTCGCCGGCTTCCTGATCGCGGTCGGCATCTCGCACCGGGTGACGCGTCTTTCCCGCGCCTCGGGCCGGCTCGCCGCCGGCGCCTTCGACACCCCGCTGGAGACGGGCGGCCGCGACGAGATCGGCGACCTCGCCCGGGCGCTCGATTCGATGCGCGCCTCGCTGAAGGAGAGCTTCGGCGTCCTCACCGCCGATCGCAACAAGCTGAAAGCGATCTTCGACGGCCTCACCGATGCGGTGATCGTGGTCGACCAGGATGGCGCCCTGCGCTTCTCCAACCGCGCCGCGGCGAAGCTGCTCGACCCGGCCGGCCTGCCGCCGGACGCGATGCTGCCCCAGCTGAAGCGCGCCGCCGACCTCGGCTTCGCTGCCCACCCGGCGATGCGGATCGGCGACCGGGCCTACGCGATGACCGTCCGCGCCCTGCCGAAAGAGCACGCCGTGCTGGCCGTCGCCCGCGACCGCACCGACGAGATGCGCCGCGAGCTGGCCGAAGCCGACTTCATCTCCAACGCCGCGCACGAGCTACGCAACCCGTTGGCCGGGATCTCCAGCGCGATCGAGGTCCTCCAGGAGGGCGCCAAGGACGATCCGCAGGCGCTCGACCACTTCCTCGGCCGCCTCGCCGAGGACGCCGAGCGGATGAGCCGGCTGACCAAAGCGCTGCTCACCCTGGCCCGGGTCGAGTCGATCGGCGCGGGGGAGATCGAGACGGTCGACGTCGCCGCGGCGGTCGCCGACTCGGTCGCTGCGGTCGAGGCCCCGGCCCACATCCAGGTGGGGGTCGACGTGGCCCCCGAGCTGGCCGCGAAGGGCGATCCGACCCTGCTGCGCCAGGTGCTGGTAGGACTGCTGACCAACGCCTTCAAGCACACCGCGCCACCGGGGAGCGTTACTGTTCGCGGCCGTCGCGACGGCGAGTCGGAGGTGATCTTGGAGGTGATCGACACGGGTAGCGGGATACCGGAGGCCGAGATAGAGCGCGTCTTCGAGCGCTTCTACCGCCGCACCGAGTCGCGCAAGCAGGAGGGCTTCGGCCTCGGCCTGGCGATCGCCCGCCGCATGGTCAGCGTGATGGGCGGCGAGATCGGCGCACGCTCGGCCGAGGGCCAGGGAAGCACCTTCTGGGTGCGCCTGCCGGTCGCCCAGCCCAGCCCGACCCCGGTGGCGTGAATGAGCAAGGTGGGCGATGGCAATGAGTAGCGGTCGGATCCTGGTCGCCGACGACGAGCCCTCGGTCCGCGACTCGGTCGGCTACGCGCTCGCCCAGGAGGGCTTCGAGGTGACCGGGGCGGCCGACGGCGACGAGGCCGCCGAGCGGGTCGGCGACGGCATCCCCTACGACCTGCTGATCCTCGACATCATGATGCCGGGCCCGAGCGGCCTCGACATCTGCCGGGAGGTCCGCTCGCGCAGCGCCGTGCCGATCATCCTGCTGACCGCCAAGGACGCCGAGGTCGACAAGGTGGTCGGGCTGGAGGTCGGCGCCGACGACTACGTCACCAAGCCGTTCTCGGTGCGCGAGCTGCTCGGCCGGGTTCGTGCTCAGCTCCGCCGCCGCGAGCTGGACCGCGCCCCGCTCGCCGAGCAGGCCGTGAAGATCGAAGCCGGCTCGGTGGCGATCGATCTGGTCCGCCACGTCGCGACGGTGCGGGGCGAGCCGGTCAACCTGACCCGCTCCGAGTTCCAGCTCCTCCGTCTCCTGGTCGGCCGCGCCGGCGAGGTCTTCCCGCGCCGCCAGGTCATGGAGGAGCTCTGGCAGACCGAGTTCGACGGCGACGAGCGCGCCTGCGACGTCCACATCTCCAACCTCCGCCAGAAGGTCGAGCGCGACCCCCAGAACCCGGAGCTGATCGTCACCGTGCGCGGCGTCGGCTACAAGTTCGAAGCTGGCGGCTCGTAGCCGCAGAGCCCCAGGCGCGCGCCGGTAGGTACGGGCCCGTACCGCCCGCCCGCTCCGCTCGCGTAGACTGGAGCCGGGAATGGGGATCCATCGTCGGCTGCCGAGGCTGCGCCGACCCCGTGACGCCGACGACGGGCTGCGCGGCTCCGGGGGTGACGGCCGGCGCGGGCAGGTGGCTGTGCTGCTGGCCGTCGTCCTCGCCTGCGCGGGACTGGGGATCGTCGGCCTCGGGGTCGAGGGCCGGCTCCAGCCGACCTCGCTGATCGTCGACGGCACCGACTCGGCTCGCGGCCAGGCGCTGGCCGAGGCGCACTTCGGCAACTCCTCGCCGTTTGCGGTGCTGCTGCGCGGCCCGGCGGCGGCGATCGAACGCCAGGGGCCCGGCCTGGTGCGGGCGCTGCGCCGCGACCCGGAGGTAACCGTCGTCTCCCCTTGGGACCGCGGCGGGGTCGCCTACCTGCGGCCGGGGCCGCGGCGGGCGATCGTCCTGCTCGACTACCACCTTCCGCTGGGCAAGGCGATGCGCGAAACTGTGCCGGCGCTCGAACGGACGCTCCTGGCCCGGGTCCACCGGCCGCTGGAAGCGGTCCAATCTGGGTACGCGAGCGTATCTCGAGCGCTGCAGAGCGAATCGCTGGCGGCGACCGAGCGGGCCGAGCTGATCGCCGCCCCGCTGCTGCTGATCGTCCTCCTGCTGGTCTTCCGCTCGGTTCTCGCCGCGGCTATCCCGCTGGCGCTCGGCGCCCTCACCGTCCTCGCTGGCCGCGGCGTGCTCGTCCTGCTCGACTCGGTTACGACTATCGAAGCGCTGTCGCTCGTCGTCTGCACGATGATGGGCCTGGCGCTCGGCGTCGACTACTCGCTGTTCACCATCTCCCGCTTCCGCGAAGAGCTGGCCCGCGGGGCGCCGCCGGCCGCCGCTGCGCGCACCGCCCGCCGCACCGCCGGGCGCACCATAGCGGTCGCCGGCTCGACCCTCTTCGCCTCGATCTTCCTTTCCGCCTTCCTCCAGCCCGGCACCCTGCTGCTTTCCCTGGCCGCGGCGCTGGTCGTCGTCACCCCGATCAGCGTCGCCCTCGCCGCCCTCGCCCTGCCCGCCCTGCTGGGGCTGCTCGGGCAGCGGATCGAGCTGGGGAGGATCGGTCGCGGCCGCGCCGGCCGCGCCGCGGCGGACGCCCCCAGGTCGCGCGTCGCCGCTGCGGCCGCCGTCGCGCTGCGCCGCCCCGCCCTGGCGGCGGCGCTGATCGCGGTCCCGCTCGTCCTCCTCACCCTGCCGGCGCTCAGCTTCAACACCGGCGCCCCGGGCTTCGACGAGCTGCCCGCCTCGAGCCCGGCCCGCCGCAGCGCCGAAGAGATCGCGCGCGCTGTCGGTCCCGGCTGGGACGCGCCCTTCGAGATCGTCGTCGCCACCCGCCGCGGCCCGATCACCACAGCGGCGCGGCTGCGGCTGCTCGCCCGCGCGCAGCGGCGCATCGCCGCCCTGCCCGGCGTGCGGGCGGTGATCGGGCCGGCGCCGATCGAGCGCGCCGTGCGGCCGCTGCGCGGCCTCGGGCGGCGGCTGGCCTCGACGGGCCGCGACGGGCCGGCGCAGCTCGCCCGCCTCGGCCCCGGCCTGCGCCGCGCAGCGCGCGCGGTCGGGCGGCTCCGCGGCGGACTGGCACGCGCCGCGGCCGGCAGCGGCCTGCTGGCCGAGGGTTCGGCGCGGGCCGGCGTTGGAGTGGGTCTGCTCGCCGCCGGCCTGAAGCGGGCCGCGACCGGGGGCGACCGGGCCGCGGCCGGGATCGCCCGCTTGCGGGCAGGCAGTGAACGCCTCGCCGCCGGCCAGCGCCGGGTCTCGGTCGGGACGCTCTCCCTGACCCTGGGGCTGCGCTCGCTCGTGCCGCGGATCCGCGGCGGCCAGCTGGCGCGGGCGCGCAAGCTGGCGCGGCGGCTCGAACGCGCCGCCGCCGCCGACCCGAGCCAGCGCCCGGCGGCCCGCGAAGCGCGCACCCTGGCCCGGGCGATCGCCGCCGGCCGCGACGAAGTGCGGCGGCTGCGCGAAACCGCCCGCCGGGTGAACGCCGGCGTCGACCGCCTCGTCCCCGGCGGTGAGCAGCTGGAAGCGGGCGTGCGGCGGCTCGACGAAGCCGCATCGGGGCTGGGCGCCGGCCTCGACCGCCTCGGCGCCGGCGCCGAGCGCCTCGCGGGCGGCCTCGTAGCCCTCCAGGGCGGCGCCACGGCGCTGCGGCGCGGCCTCGCCTCCGGCTACCGCCGCGCCTACGCCCTGCGGCGCGGCCTCCGCCGCGCCGGCGTGCGGGTCAGCGTCGTGGCGGCGCCCCTGCGCCGCGGTGCACGGGCGCTGCGGCGCGAATCGCCTCGCCTCTTCGACTCCGGCTACTTCGTCCTCTCCGCCCTCGAAGGCGCGCCGCCCGTCCCCCGCGCGCTCGCCGCCGAGGCGGTGAACGTCGACCGCGGCGGCCAGGCGGCGCGGCTGCTGGTCGTCTCCACCGAGCCCTTCAACACGGCCGGCTCGCGCGCCGCCGGACGGCGCCTGCTCGCCGCCGCCCAGCGGCTTGGCCGCGAAGGCCGCCTGCAGGCCGGCCTCAGCGGCGGCGCCGCGATCCTCAACGACTACGCATCCGCCACCAGGGGGCGGCTGCCGCTGGTGATCGGCGCGATCGTTTTGATCACCTTCCTGATGCTGCTGGCGATCCTGCGGGCGCCGCTGCTCGTGGCGCTCGCGGTCGCGCTCAACCTCGTCTCGGTCGGCGCGGCGGTCGGCGCCGTCAGCCTGATCTCCAAGCTGCCAGCCGGCTGGCCGCTCGGGGGGCATCCGTACATCGACACGGTCGGCGCGGCCGGGATCTTCGGAGTCACCTTCGGCCTCTCGATCGACTACGCGGTCTTCCTCATTGCCCGCATGCGCGAGCGCTACGAGGTCGACGGCGACAACGCCGCGGCGATCTCCTACGGGCTGGAGAAGACGGCCGCGGTGATCACCGGCGCGGCGGCGATCATGGCCGCGGTCTTCGTCAGCTTCGCCGCGGCGCCGATCGCCACCGTCAGCCAGCTCGGCGTCGGCCTCACCGTGGCTATCCTGCTCGACGCGACTGTGGTGCGGATCGTTCTGCTGCCGGCGCTGATGCTGCTGCTGGGCGACAGGGTGTGGCGCGTGCCGCCGGCGCTGGAGCGCCTGTTGCCACGGCGTAGAATCGTCGCAGCGACGGGCAACGGCGCGGGGGAGCGCGCCCGATGACAAGCGACAGCGAACGGGGAAGATGCAGGCAGCGAGATCGAAGAGGCAGGTGAGCGGCCGGATCGTCGCGGCGGCGCTGGCTGCTCTGCTGGCGGCGGTCGCGGCACTACCGACCGCAGCCGGCGCCGGCGGAGCGCCTCAGCGTCCCGAGTACGTCGCCAAGCTGGAGCGCATCTGCAAGCCGCGGGCGCTGGCGACGCAGCGGGCGATGAACGGCGCCCGCGCCGACCTCTCCTCTGAACGCCTGGCGGTCGCGGCGCGCAAGTTCGGCCGCGCCAGCCGAATCTTCGCCGCGACCGTGGAGCGGATCACCCCCGTGCCGCGCCCGCCGGCCGACGCCGACCAGCTGCGCAAGTGGTTTGCCTACCTGAACCACCAGGAGGCCTACCTGAAGAGGATCGTCGCGAACCTTCGGTCGGGGCGGGCGGTGCCGGCGCAGCGGCTCACCGCGCGCTTCATCCACAACGGCAACCTCGCCAACGACGTGGTGCTCGCCTTCGGCTTCAAATACTGCTCCTTCAAGTTCTCCAGATATGGCTGAGGCGGCGGTGAGGCGCCGCCCGTCCACCGTCGGTCTGATCGCCGCCGCACTGGCTGCGCTGGCGCTGCTCGCCGCGGGGCGGCCGGCCCGGCGCGGGGGGAGCGCAGGCAGCACGGCGACGTGATCGTCTCCCTCGACGGCGCCGTCTCGCCACTTCGCCTGCCGCGCGACCGAGTCGTCCCGATCGCCCTGCACCTCGCCGGCGGTCTTCGCACCGCCGACGGCTCGCTGCTGCCGCGGGTGACCACGGTGGAGATCGCCCTCCCCGCGCAGGGAGTCGTCTCCACCCAAGGCTTGCCGACCTGCTCGATGCAACGGCTGCGCTACGCGAAGCCCCCGGCAGCGCTCGCCGCCTGCCGGCCGGCGCTGGTCGGCCGCGGCAGCCTCGAAGCCAAGGTGCTGTTGCCGGGTCAGGGCCCGTTCACGATCCACGCCCGCCTGCTGCTCTTCAACGAGCGTGGGGCCGGCGGTCGGCAGGCGGTGTTGCTGCACGGCTACGCGCCCAGCCCCCCGATCGTGGTCGTCGTGCCTTTCGTCCTGCGGCACCTCCGCCGTGGCCTCGGCACCGCCCTGGTCGGGCGGCTGCCGTCGGCGCTGGGGCCCTGGCCCCGGTTCGCGCACTTCGAGATGACCCTGGCGCGTCGCTACCGCTACCGCGGCCGCCGGCGCAGCTTCCTCAGCGCCTCCTGTCCGATCCCCCCGCGCTTCACCGCCGGCTTCTTCAGCCTCGCTCGCTCCACCTACACGCTTGCCGGCGGCGGGCGCCTCGCGGTCGAAATCGTGCGCGGCTGCCGCGGCGCTTAAGGGGTATGGCGGTACGCACAAGGACGGCATGAGACCTGGAACTCCGCTCTGTACAGCGCGACGGCGCGACCAATCGCTGCTGGGTCGCCCTTGAACGGTCTGTTAGCGTTCCGAAACGGCGGGGTCGTGCGGCGAAGGCCCGCCAAGAGATGGACGAGAGGACCGGCAGCTACAGCGAAGTGGGGGGCGGCGCCCAGCGCGAGCTCGCCGATCTGCGCGCCTTGGTCGCGCAGGCCTGCGGCACGCGCTCGGAGTGGCCGGACAAGGTGGCGGCCGGCGTCTACGCGGCGCTCGACTTCGCCGTCGCCGATCCCGACCGCGCGCTCGCCCTGCTGGTCCGCGACGGCGAGCGGGGCGGCGCGGACCTGGCCTACCGCCAAACGGTCGATTGCCTCAGCGGCATGCTCGACGGGATCGTCCCCGCGGCGACGAGCCGGGCCGGCGGTCCCGCCGGCTCGGTCCAGGGCATCGCGATGATCGTCTCCGATCACCTGCGGGCCGATCGGGTCGACGGCCTCGGCCGGATCGGCCCGGCGCTGGTCCAGTTCGCCCTCCAGCCCTACCTCGGCTACGCCGAGGCAAAGCGCTGGACAGATCGCTACGCCGCAGAGCCGCGGTAGGCCTGCGTACGCTCATTTCCCCTAGCCCATGGGCAACCCACGCGCTTGCTTTTCAAAGACGGTCCGTGTATGTTCTAATTGGATGACCGCTACGGGTCGGCGGCGATCGACGTCGCCCGACTGCGGTCCGGCCGGCGCTCCGCGCCGGGCAGGGTCGTCCCGTTCGCTTCCCTGTTGCGGCACGACCCATCGGGCGCAGACGCTGTCCCCGGAAGCTTCCCACTTCTCGGGGGTTTGCGCCTGCGCTCTACGCCCGCTCGCGGTACTCCGCCAGCGCTGCCTCGAGGTCGGCGCGGGAGAAGTCCGGCCAGAGCCGCTCGCTGAAGACCAGCTCGGAGTGAGCCACCTGCCAGAGCAGGTAGTTGGAGAGGCGCTGCTCGCCGCCGGTGCGGATCAGCAGCTGCGGGTCGGCCATCTCCGGCGCGTACAGCCCGGCGCGGAACTGCTCCTCTCCGCCCCCCGCGAAACGGCGCGCCACCCGCACGATCTCCGCCCGCCCGCCGTAGTTGAAGGGGACGCAGAAGACCATCCGCTCGTTGCGCTCGGTCAGCTGCTCAGCCCGCTTCATCTTCTCCACCAGGCTCTCGGGCACCGGTCGCCCACGCTCGCCGATGAATCGCAGCCGCACCCCTTCGGCATGCAGCTCCGGGGTGACTTGGTCGATGTACTCGGCCAGCAGCTCGATCAGGCCGCGCACCTCGTATGGCGAGCGCGCCCAGTTCTCGGTGGAGAAGGCGTAGACGGTCAGTTCGCGGATCCCCAGCTCGACCGCATCGCGCAGCCTGGCCCGCACGGTTTCGGCCCCGGCGCGGTGACCCGCCTGCACCGGCAGACTGCGGCGCTTCGCCCAGCGGCCGTTGCCGTCGGTGATTATCGCCAGGTGGCGCAGGTCGGCGCCCCCTGGCCGGCGCTCAGCCACGGTGCCGCACCTGCATCGCGGCGAGCGCCAGGCGCGCCGTCCCCCCCACGGCTTCGAGCATGCGGCGGCGGATCGGCGCGGCGTAGTCGTCGTGGGCAGCGGGGGAGCTGAGGTACAGGGCTGCGACGCCGGCCAGGATCGCGGCGTGGCGCCGCCGGTGGCGCAGCCTTGCGTTCGCGCTGCGGGCGCGGCCGGCGAGCAGCGCGAGGCGCTCCGCGGCCTCCGCGGGACCTGCGTAGTAGGCGAGGTAGCTGTGCTGGCCGGCTGCCCGGTCCGCCTCGCGGTCGACCAGGTCGTCGAGCAGCACGGTGAGGGCGCCAACGGGTGGGAAGTAGGCGCTGTCGATCGCCTCCGCCTCGGCGCCGCCGCTTCGCTCGTCGGCCGCGGCGGCGACCAGCGCGTGCGTCGCGACCGAGGAGCTGGCGCCGGCGGCGATCTCCCACCAGAGGTACGCCGGAGGGCCCTGCGGCTGCGCCGCCGCCGGGTCGGCAGGCAGAGCCAGCCCTTCCGCCCAGGCCCGCAGCCGCGCCCCGCCGTCCTCGCCTGCGGCGTGCGTGTGGGACTGCCCTTCGCCGCAGCGCCGCGCCGCCCGTCGTGCCGCCGGCAGCGCCGCCTCGCGGCCCGGCAGCGCCGCCACCTCGTTTCGGCAGGTGTCGACCAGCGCCGCCAGGTAACCGCCGTCATCGTGTTGCGGGAAGCGCCCGTACCAGGGCGAGCGCTCCCCACCCGGGTCGAGCGCCTCCGGCAGCGCCTCGTGCAGTGTCAGGCCGGCGGCCAGCGGGTCCTCCAGCGGCCGCTCGCCGAGCGTGTCGAGGTAGTCGACCGCGGTTTGCAGCGCCGTCATCGCCCGCAGCGCCCCGGCCCGCTCCGCCCGCGGCGCCAGCAGGGCGAAGACCCCGGTCGCCTCGGCGTTGGCGGCCTTGCCGCGCAGCGCCGCCAGCGCCGCCTCGCGCAGCGCCGGGTCGGGGATCGCTGCCGCCTCGCCCACCCAGCGGCGCTGCTCGGCCCGCACGCGGGGCACGACGGAGCCCCGGTGGACTACCAGTGCCCAGCCCAGCGCCGCCGCCTCGTCCGCCAGCGCCATCGTTGTCCCCGTGCCTCCGGCCGGCGCCTACTCGGTCGCCACCGCGAAGGCCTCCTCGGCGCCGAGGAAGGGGGCGAGGGTGACGTAGACGGCGAGCGGCACCATCTCCGCGAGGCGCTCGGGGCCCTTCTGCTTGACGTGGTCGTAGAAGAGGGCGTAGAGGGCCCCGCCGATCGCCTCGGAGGCGATCGGCAGCGTCTCGGGCTTCAGCTCGTAGCCCGGCGCCAGCAGCCCCTCCATGCCTTCGGTCACCACCTCGCGCTGCTCAAGGGCCCGCTTGCCCGCCGCGTACATCTCCACCGCGCCCAGCCGCGCGTACTCGGGCTCCCCTATGCCGAAGGTGAACATCTCCTCCTGGGTCCCCCGCACCGCGTGCGGCCAGTCGGTCGCCCGGCGGAAGGCCGGCAGCGCCGCCGCCAGCATCTGCGCCGAGCCGCTGTCCAGGGCGGCCACGGTCGCGTCCTCCTTGTTGGCGAAGTGCTCATAGAAGGTGCGCTGCGAGGTCTTCGCCCGCTCGACCACCTCGGCGACCGTCGTCTCCGGGTAGCCCTTCTCAGCGATCACCGCCGCCAGCGCCCGCAGGATCCGCTCCGGCGGGTTGGCGGAGGCCTGGCGCTCCTCGAAGGAGAGCACCCGCGGCGCTCGCCGCCGCGGCGCCTTCAGCGGACCGGGGGGCGGGGGGCAGGAGAAGACCCACTGCCACAGTTCCGGCGCCAGCCCGGGCAGCTCCTCCGCCTGGTCGCGGTAGAGCCGTTTGTGGATCACCTTCTGCACCCCTCCGAGGATCGCCCGCACCAGCCAGGAGGGCGTGCCCTGGTGGCCGGGCGTGCGCTCCAGCAGCCCCCCGACCAGCACCTCGAAGGCGTCCGTCGTGCGGTCGACCAGCGCCACCCCCTGCGGCCCGGCGGCGTAGATCTCGACGAAGCACATCTTCCCCGCCGCCTCCTGCCGCGCGATCGCCTCGATCAGCGCTTCGAAGGCCCCCTGCCCGGCTGCCGCATCGGCGGCGGGCTCCGGCCCGCCGACCATCGCCAGCGCCGGCTCGACCAGCGCCTCGATCGCCGCCAGGAAGCACGCCTGCTTGTCCTCGAAGTGACGGTAGAAGGCGCTGCGCGAGACGCCCGAGAGCTTCACCAGGTCGGCCACCGTGGTCGCCTCATAGCCCTTCTCGGCCACCGTCGCCACCATCGCCGCGAACAGCCGCTCGCGCTGGTTGCGCTCGGCCTCCTCGTGCGGCGTCCCGCGTCCCGGCCGCAGCATTCTCTCCCGCAGCTCGCTCGAGTCCCCCCACGGCGTCAGCACCATCGCCGTGGCACGATATCCGGGCTCGTCGGCGTTTCTCTTCGCGGGCGCACGGGATCTTCCAAGGGGTACGTCCACGACCCGGTGCAGGCTTGCGGCGGTGGTTTTCACGACGCGCTCAAACCGCATTGTAGAGCAGGAATAAGCAGGTTTCCAGTGTCCGGATGCGAGATTAATCCTCGCGGTACCTTGACAAGTCGGTCTGTCTGTGTTCCAATACCGCCAGCCTAGCGGGATGAGCATCCCCCTTTTGGGGGCTGGCGGTGTTCCAAAGGGCGGGAGAGATAAACGAGCCCAACGGCCCCGGTCAGGGGACCAGGCGAGAAGCCGGTCAGGCGGGGGACGATGGGACAGGGATACAGAGGAGAAGAGCTACGTGATACGGCACGCGAAAGCATCGTTTGCGGGATCGACCCAGGACGGCGGCACGCGCCGCGGCTTCTACGGATTGGTCTGCCTCTGCGTCCTCGGCCTCGCGGCCTTCCTAGGGACTGGTGCGCCCTCGGCCGGCGCCGCCCAGGCCTGCTCCAACGAAGCCTTCCGCAGCGGACCCTCCGGCCACCTCCCCGACTGCCGCGCCTACGAGATGGTCACGCCCCCCGAAAAGGAAGGGTACGAGCCCGACGACGTGCTCCGAGTCAATCTCGCCCCGGCACCGACTGCGGCGCCAAACGGGAATTCAATCCTCTGGTCGGTGGAGCGGGGCGCGTTCGGGGAACCTCCCTCGAATGGCCCGACCAGCGACTACCTGTCCCGGCGGGGGGCGAACTGGAGCAGCGAAGCCATCAATCCCCCCATCGTTCCTTCCGGACTGGCCTTCCTTCAGGCCACGTTCCCCCTTGGCTTAACCGAAGACTTTTCCAAACTCGTCGTCAAAGGAGCGCCGGAACCTCCTCTGACACCCGACGCATCGGAAAACTCTTCTAACCTCTACATCCGCGACCTCGCCGGCGACGCCTACCGGCTGCTCACCCTCGGGTTGGCGCCGAACCTGGGTCTAGAACTCGAATACGACCTCGGTGGAATATCGGCGGACGGTGGTCAGGTGGTCTTCAAATCGGAATTCGAACTGGCTGGATGCGGTGGCCCACCGAACGAACAGCTCTGCAACTGGAACGGGGCGACCGGCGCGCTGAGCCTGGTTGGCGTGAAGCCCGGCGGAGAAGTCAGCACAGGCACTGTCACCATCGCTGGCCCGGTATGGCGGCGCCCGGTCTCTACGGACGGCTCGCGGGTCTACTTCCACGAAAGCGGCGCCAGCACGTGCGCCGGGGTCTGCGTCCGCATCGGCGCCTCCACCACGGAGGTCGTCGGCACCAGTGGAAGCAGCTTTCAGTTCGCCAACACCGAAGGAACGGTTGCCTACGTCATCCAAGGCGGCGAACTCAAACGCTACGAAGCCGGTGGCGGCGCAGCGACCCCCCTCACGCCGCCAGCAGGCGAAGTGCAGGGCGTGCTCGGCGCCTCTAGCGACGGCTCGCGGGTCTACTTCGTATCCAAAGAAGCACTCGCCCCAGGGGCGACGGCCACGGAAAACAACCTCTACTTGTGGACGCAAGGCGGAGGGTTCCAATTCATCGCCACCGGGAACACCAGCGCCAACTTCACGAGTAACTGGAGCACCAGCGACTCACGAACCTCCCGCGTGACTCCGGACGGGATGCACCTCGCCTTCACCGCGAACAACAGCCTCACCGGCTTCCCCGACAACGGAAAATCCCAGGCCTACCTCTACAGCGCCGCGACGGGCGCACTGGTCTGCGCCTCCTGCGTCGTCGCGGAACCGGCCAACGGCGCCAGTATCAATGGGGGGACGACGGGCTTCCGTTTGCCGCGCAACCTCTCCGACGACGGCGGCCACCTCTTCTTCACCACCAAAGAAGCGCTGGTGCCGGAGGACTCAAACGGGGTGGATGACATCTACGAGTACGACGCGGCAAGCGGCGCGGTGAGCCTGATCTCCACCGGCACCGACTCGACGAAAGCTTACTTCGGCGATGCCAGCTCCGCCGGCACGGACGCGCTCTTCATCACGCGCGAACGCCTGGTCCCGCTCGATGTGGACGACGCCCTCGACGTCTACGACGCGCGGGTCGGCGGCGGCCTCGCCTCGCAGTATCCGGCCCCGCAAGCCCCGCCGTGCACGGGCGATGCCTGTCGCGGCGCATCGAGCACCCCCAACCTGGCGGCCCCCGCCTCGGCCGGCTTGGTCGGCAAGGGCAACGTCTCCTCGGAGCAAAACTGCAACAAGCTGGGCCGCGAAGCGAAGAAGCTCAGCAACCGCGCCAAGCGGCTGCGCAAGAACGGCAAGCAGGCGAAGCGCAACGGCAAGTCCGCGATCGCCAGGAAGCGCAGCAAGAAAGCCACCCGCCTCGCGAAGCGCGCCAGGAACAAGAGCAAGAGCGCCAAGAAGTGTAGGAAGCGCAACCGGAGGGCGAGCAAATGATCGGGCGCCCGCAGAAGAAGCGAAGCGAGACCTCAACCGTGGAGAAGGAGAAAGCACAGATGAAGGCCCCGAGCATCGCCCACCGCAACCTGCCGCGCTTCCTCGGCGCCCTCGCGGCAGCGGCCCTCTGCATCCTGGCGCTCGGCGCCGGCAGCGCCGGCGCCGCCTTCGGGATCGAAAACTTCGACGGAGAAGTGAGCAAGTGCAAAAACCCACCCACCTGCACAGAACTCGAACCTGCCACCCAAGCCGGCAGCCACCCCTACGAAGCGGGTACCGAATTCGATGTCACCACTTTCGAAGAACCGGGGTTCTGCTTCCCTATCTGCGAACTCCCTGA
This sequence comes from uncultured Solirubrobacterales bacterium, assembly GCA_963730315.1. Lineage (GTDB taxonomy): Bacteria > Actinomycetota > Thermoleophilia > Solirubrobacterales > 70-9 > VRUE01. Next base: position 52,832 of record CAVSRD010000008.1, read on the forward strand.
AGGAGGGGGCTTCAAGGACGTCGAGGTGAAGCTCCCCGCCGGCTTGGTCGGCAACCCGAGGGCGGTGGGTACCTGCCCGAACGCCTCCATCATCTCGCCCCTCTTCGTATTCGGGGTGCCCCCGGAGTGCAGAAGCGCGGTGGTCGGCACGACCGTGCTGAGGGGCGGCGCCTCCATTCTGCCTATCGGCCCCGAACCGGTCTTTAACCTAGAACCAGGCCCGAACCATCCCGCCAGGTTCGGCTTCAGGGCCCTGACCTCGGCGGTTGTCCTGACTGCGGGGATTCGAACCGGGGACGACTACGGGCTGACGGTCAAACTCCCCAATGCCAACCAGACGCTGCCGGTAACGGGCACCGAACTGAACTTCTGGGGAGTGCCCGGCGAAACGAGCCATGACGCGGATCGCGGCGGGCCCTACGGAAAACCGGTGCGGCCCTTCCTCAGCAACCCGACCTCCTGCACCGGACCGGTGCTGACCAGCCTGCGGCTCAACTCCTGGCAGCAGCCGAACAGCTACCAGGAAGCGGGCTTCCTCAGCCACAACGCCGCCATGGAACCGATCGGTGCTGACGGCTGCGACAAACTCGTCTTCGAACCTTCGCTCAGCCTGCAGTCGGATCCGCCCAGCGCGGCCTCGCCGACGGCGCTGAGCGCCACGCTGCACGTCCCCCAGCACAACGACGACCCCACCGGGCTGATCACCTCGCACCTGAAGAAGGCGGTCGTCAAGCTGCCGCCCGGGGTCACGGTCAACGCCGCCGCGGCGGCCGGCCTCGGGTCCTGCAGCGAGGCGCAGTTCGGCCTCGACAACAACAACCCGGTGAGTTGCCCGAGCGACTCGCGGATCGGCCTGGGCGAAATCGTCACCCCGCTGCTGGCGAATCCGCTGACCGGCTCGATCTACCTCGCCCAGCAGAACGCCAACCCGTTCGGCAGCCTGCTGGCGATCTACTACGTGGTCGAGGAGCAGGGGGTGACGATCAAGATCGCCGGCAAGATCGACACCGACCCGAACACGGGCCAGGTCACCGCGACCTTCGACAACAACCCGCAGCTGCCGTTCAGCGATTTCAAGCTGGACTTCTTCGGCGGCCCCGGCGGGGTGCTGGTCAACCCCAGCGATTGCGGCGACAAGACCTACACCAGCGCGATCAGCTCCTGGTCGGGCGGCACCGCTAATACGAACAACTCGTTGTCGATCAACCAGAACTGCTCGACGGGCGGCTTCAACCCGGGCTTCAACGCCGGCTCCACCAACCCGGTGGCGGGCGACTACGCGCCGTTCGCGCTCAACGTCTCGCGAAACGACGGCGAACAGAACGTCGCCGCGATCGGCGCCTCGCTGCCGAAGGGCCTCTCGGCGAAGCTGGCCGGCGTGCCGGTTTGCCCGCCCGCCAACGCGGCGGCGGGCTCCTGCCCGGCTTCCAGCCAGGTCGGCTCGGTGAACATCGCCGCCGGCACGGGCCCCCAACCGGTCTGGGTGCCCCAGCCGGGCAAGGCGCCGACCGCGGTCTACCTGGCCGGCCCCTACAAAGGCGACCCCTACAGCCTCGCCTTCCGGGTGCCGGTCCAGGCGGGTCCGTTTGACCTCGGCACGGTGGCGCTGCGCGCCTCGGTGCACATCGACCCGGTAACCGCGCAGATCTCGGTCGCCTCGGACTCCCTGCCGCAGATCCTGCAGGGGATCCCGATCGACTACCGCCAGATCCACATCGGCATCGACCGGGCGGGCTTCACGCTCAACCCGACCAACTGCCAGGCACAGGCGGTCGCCTCGACGATCGTCTCCGACACCGGAGCGGCGGTCACCCCGGCCTCGCGCTTCCAGGTCGGCTCCTGCGGCAACCTCGGCCTCAAGCCGAAGCTCTACACCCGGATCTGGGGCAAGACCAACCGCGGCGCGCACCCGAAGCTGCGGGCGATCCTGCAGCCGCGCAAGGGCGATGCCAACCTGGGCCGCATCGCGCTCACCCTGCCGCGCTCGGAGTTCCTCGACCAGGCCCACATCAAGACGATCTGCACCAGGGTGCAGTTCGCGGCGAACGCCTGCCCGTCGGGCTCGGTCTACGGCTACGCGAAGGCGTTCTCGCCGCTGCTCGACCAGCTCGTGCAGGGCCCGGTGTATCTGCGCAGCTCCAACCACAAGCTGCCCGACCTGGTGGCCGACATGAGCGGCCAGGTCGACATCGACCTGGCCGGGCGGATCGACAGCAAGAACAAGGGCATTCGGACCACCTTCGAATCGCCCCCCGACGTTCCGGTCACCAAGTTCATCCTCTACATGAAGGGCGGCCAGAAGGGCCTGCTGGTCAACAGCCGCAACATCTGCAACGCGACCTACCGCTCCAACGCCAACCTGCGCGGCCAGAACGGCCGCAAGACGACGCTGAAGCCGGTGCTGAAGAACAACCGCTGCAAGGGCAAGAAGAAGAAGTAGGGCGAGCGGGAGGCGCCCGCCCAGCCGGCACGGCCGGCACCGAGCATCCGATTGGTCATCGACCCGGCGGCCCCAATTGGGGCCGCCGGGTCTATCTAGAGGAAGATCGTTGTTGAGCGGAGAGGCGTCACCCGCTAGCCTGGGGCACCCGACAGCGCGGGGGGAGCCGGGAGACAGGGACGGTCGGGATCGAGAAAAGCGACTAGGTGAGGAATCCGCGCACATCGGCCGCGTTGCGGCGCCTCCTGGGCGCCCTTGCGGCAGCAGCCGCCTGCATCCTCGCGCTCGGCGCAGGGAGCGCCAGCGCGGTCTTCGGGATCACCAACTTCGACGGCGAAGTGATCACCAAAGGCGGCGAACCGGCCACCCAGGCCGGCAGCCACCCCTACGAAACGAGCACCGAATTCGACGTCACCACATTCGAAGAACCGGGGTTCTGCTTCCCTATCTGCGAACTCCCTGAAGGAGGGGGCTTCAAGGACGTCGAGGTGAAGCTCCCCGCCGGCTTCGTCGGCAACCCGAGGGCGGTGGGTACCTGCCCGAACGCCTCCATCATCACGCCCCTCTTCGTATTCGGGGTGCCCCCGGAGTGCAGAAGCGCGGTGGTCGGCACGACCGTGCTGAGGGGCGGCGCCTCCATTCTGCCTATCGGCCCCGAACCGGTCTTCAACCTAGAACCAGGCCCGAACCATCCCGCCAGGTTCGGCTTCAGGGCCCTGACCTCGGCGGTCATCCTGACTGCGGGGATTCGAACCGGGGACGACTACGGGCTGACGGTCAAACTCCCCAATGTCAACCAGACACTGCCGGTAACGGGCACCGAACTGAACTTCTGGGGAGTGCCCGGGGACTCGAGCCACGAAGGGGTACGCGGCGGGCCCTACGGAAAACCGGTGCGGCCCTTCCTCAGCAACCCGACCTCCTGCACCGGACCGGTGCTGACCAGCCTGCGGCTCAACTCCTGGCAGCAGCCGAACAGCTACCAGGAAGCGGGCTTCCTCAGCCACAACGCCGCCATGGAACCGATCGGTGCTGACGGCTGCGACAAACTCGTCTTCGAACCTTCGCTCAGCCTGCGCTCGGACCCGCCCAGCGCGGCCTCCCCGACGGCGCTGAGCGCCACCCTGCACGTCCCCCAGCACAACGACGACCCGGGAGGCCTGATCACCTCGCACCTAAAGAAGGCGGTCGTGAAGCTGCCGCAGGGGGTCACCATCAACGGCGCCGCGGCAGCGGGCCTCGGCTCCTGCAGCGAGGCGCAGTTCGGCCTGCACAACGCCAACCCGGTGAGCTGCCCCGACGACTCGCGGATCGGCGCGGCGAGGATCGTCACGCCGATGCTCGAAGACCCGCTCAAAGGGTCTCTCTACCTCGCCCAGCAGAACGCCAACCCGTTTGGCTCGCTCCTCGCCGGCTACCTGGTGGCAGAGGGCCATGGGGTGATCGTCAAGCAGGCCGCCAGGTTCGACCTGAACCAGAGCACCGGCCAGGTCACCGCGACCTTCGAAGACGTCCCGCAACTGCCGTTCAGCGACGTCGAGCTGGACTTCTTCGGCGGCCCGGGCGGGGTGCTGGTCAACCCGGGCAGCTGCGACGATCACGCCTACACGAGCACCCTCACCTCGTGGTCTGGCCGCACCGTGCAGGCAACCGGCTCCTTCGCAATCGACCGGGACTGCAAGAGGGGCGGCTTTCATCCGAGCCTCTCCGCGGGCACCACCATCCCGGTGGCGGGCGCCTACGCCCCCTTTGACTTCAGCGTCGCCCGCAACGACGGCGAGCAGAACGTCGCGGCGATCGGCGCCGCGCTGCCGACAGGCGAGCTGGGCAAGCTGGCTGGCGTGCCGCCTTGCCCCGAGGCAGACGCCGCCACCGGCAGCTGCCCCGCTGCCAGCCGGATCGGACAGGTGAGCGTTGCCGTCGGCGCCGGCCCGCAGCCGCTCTGGGTGCCCCAGCCGGGCAGGGAGCCGACCGCGATGTACCTCGCCGGCCCCTACAGGGGCGACCCCCTGAGCGTCGTGTTCAGGGTCCCCGCCCAGGCAGGGCCCTTCGACCTGGGCCCGGTGGCGCTGCGCGCCGCTGTCCACATCGACCCGATCACCACGCAGGTCTCGGTCAGCTCCGACCCGGTGCCCCAGATTCTGCAGGGGGTTCCGCTCGAGTACCGCCAGATCCGCGTCGGCGTCGACCGCCCCGGGTTCATGCTCAACCCGACCAATTGCACCGAAATGGCGGTCGCCTCGACGATCGTCTCCAGTCTGGGCGCGATGGCGACCCCCGCCTCGCGCTTCCAGGTTGGCGATTGCGGCAACCTGGGATTCAAGCCGCGCCTTTACCCCCGCCTGCTCGGCGGCGCCAAGCGCGGTGCCCACCCGAAGTTGCGGGCGGTGCTGAAGGCCCGCCCCGGTCACGCCAACGTCGGCCGCGTGTCGCTCATCCTGCCGCCCTCGGAGCTCTTCGACCAGAACCACGTCAGGTCGGTATGCCGGCGGGCGCAGTTCGCCGCGGGCGCCTGTCCGCGGGCTTCGATCTACGGCTCAGCGAAGGCCGTCACGCCGCTGCTCGACCGGCCGCTCAGAGGCCCGGTCTACCTGCGCTCTTCCAGCCACAGGCTCCCCGACCTGGTGGCGGACCTGCACGGCCAGGTCGACATCGAGCTGGCGGGCCGCGTCGACTCCTCCCGGGGTGGGATCCGAGCGACGTTCGCGACGGTTCCCGACGCTCCGGTCAGCGCCTTCGTGCTGAACATGAAGGGCGGCACGAGGGGTCTGTTGGTCAACTCGACCAACGTCTGCCGCGGCGTGCACCGCGCCAGGGTGCGCTTCACCGGGCACAACGGCAAGCGCCGCGACACCCGCCCGCGGGTCAGGGCCAGCTGCAAGGGAAAGCGCCACCGCAAGCGGTCCCACCGCGGCGCCGCTAGAGTTGATCGCTTCGCCCGGATAGCTCAGTTGGTAGAGCACTTCCATGGTAAGGAAGGGGTCACCGGTTCGAGTCCGGTTCCGGGCTTCCCATGGACTTCTCGCTGACCGACGAGCAGGCGGACTTCGTCGACGCGATTCGCGGCTTCTGCGCGCGCGAGTGCGGGAACAAGGAGCAGCGGGAGCGGCTCACCGACGGCTACCGGCTGCACCACAGCGACGCCGTCTACAAGCAGATGGCCGAGCTGGGCTGGCTGGGGGTGACGATCCCCGAGCGCTACGGCGGCTCGGGCGGCTCGATGCTCGACGCATGCCTGTTCATGGAGGAGACGTCGCGGGGGCTGGCGCCGATCGGCGGCTACGCGACGACGCTGATCGTTGCCGGCGCCACGCAGCGTTTCGGCACCGAGGAGCAGAAGCGGGAGATCCTCGGGGGGATCGCCGCCGGCGCGGTCGAGGCGATCGCGATGACCGAGCCCGAGGCCGGCTCAGACGTCGGCTCGCTCACCACCTCCGCCGAGCGGGTGAACGGCGGCTTCGTCCTCAACGGGCAGAAGGTCTTCATCTCCAACGCCCACATCGCCGACCACATCCTGGTCGTCTGCCGCACCACCAAGGCCGACTCCAAGCACGACGGCCTCTCGATGATCTGGCTGCCGCGCGAGGCCGACGGCCTCGAGATCGTCCCGATCGAGACGATGGGCGGCACCGAGACCAACACCCTCTACCTGAGCGACGTCGGGGCGCCCGCCGAGGCGCTGCTCGGAGAGGTCGACCAGGCCTGGACGCAGCTGATGGCCGGCCTCAACGTCGAGCGGCTGATCCTCGCAGCGACGATGCTGGGGATCGCCCAGCGGGCCTTCGACGACGCGCTCGCCTACGTCAAGGAGCGCAAGCAGTTCGGTCGCCCGATCGGCTCCTTCCAGGCGCTCCAGCACCGGCTCGCCGACATGGCCACCGAGATCGAAAGCGCCCGGCTGATGACCCGTTGGGTCGCCGCCCTCACCGACGAGGACCCCGACCGGATGCTTCCCCGCGAGGCCTCAATGGTGAAGCTGCACGTGACCGAGGTCGCCAAACGCGTCGCGGTCGAGGGGATGCAGCTGATGGGCGGTTACGGCTACTCCTCCGAGTACGACATGGAGCGCCTCGTGCGCGCCACGATGGTCTCGACCATCTACGGCGGCACCTCGGAGATCCAGCGCACGATCATCGCCAAAACGCTCGGCCTCTGAGCGCCTCGGGGCGCGTTTGTCGGGAATAGCCCGATCAACGCGCCCCGGAGTCGGAGATCAGCACCGATCGCAGGACGGCTGCGACGCTCTGCGGCTCGTCGAACACCTGCCGGTGGGAGAGGCGCAGGACCTCATAGCCCAGGGCCCGCAGCTCGAGGTCCCGGGCGCGGTCGTGCTCGAATGCCTGCCTCCCCCTGTGGTACCGGTAGCCGTCCGTCTCCACCACCAGTCTCTCCTCTGCCCAGCAGAAATCGACCGTCAAACCACCGATCGGGACGTTGAGGGCCGGGGTGGGGAGCCGATGGCGACGACACAGCCAAACGAATCGCCGCTCCAGCTCGCTGCGGGTTCGGTCTGAGACAACGTCCGGTCCCGTGGGCAGCCCGAGGACGTCTGCTTGGCGGATTGCGCGGCGCAGTTCGCGCTCTGAGACGACCGGCCGAAGGTCGGCGATGGTTCGAGGCGGCGAGGTGACCGGGATGCCGCGCCGCCGGGTCGTCTCGGCCGACTCCAGCGAAACCGGGCGGTGAATGCGGATGCCCCTTCGCTGCCGCCGCCCGCTTCTGCCTGGCAGCGAGACGTCAACGGCACGATCGGTCGGCGCCAGCAGCCCCCAAAGCGCCGCGGCGCTTCGATGGCTGAGTACCGCATTCCCACCGAGGGCGAGGACCGCGGCCATCCAGCGCCTCTCAACGCTAGGCGCGATGTGGCCCACCGCGTATACGCCCCGATGGAGTTTGTGTAGCCGGCCCGAACGTCGACGTTCGAGCACGGCGTCGCCACTAAGTCCGGTCCCGTGCAATTGTTGGGTCGAGATCGCGCCGTGCTGGTGGCTGGCAATCTCGGCAACGAGCTGATCCGGGACGCGTTTGTAGGGCATATCCCGATCAAGGCGCCCCGGCACCATGATTCGCCCCCCTGACAGCCCGAAAGCCGCCCTGCTAGTGAGAAATCCCGCGCTGCGCCGGAGCGCTATCCTTGCCTTCAGCCTCGCGCCTCGGCTCGGGGTTTTCTCTTGTAACGGCGTCGGTTCGGCAACGAGGAGAAATGGCTCGCGGAGATGTCCGCATCGCGGTGACGCTGGCTTGCGAAGACTGCAAGCGGCGCAACTACCAGACGAACAAGTCGCGGCGCAACTCGCCGGACCGGATCGAGCTGCGCAAGTTCTGCCGCTGGTGCGGGCACCACACGCCCCACAAGGAGACCAGGTAATGGCGAAGACGCGCGCCCAGCGCAAGGCGGAGCGCCGCGCCCGCGAAGCGGCGGAGCGGAAGCGCTCCGGCGACGGCTCCGGCCGTAGGCACGACGGCGAAGCCGAGTCGCACGCGCAGCACGACACCCAGGTGGGGGTGTCCGGCGAGGTCGCCGAGGTCGAGGCGATGGAGGCCGGAATGGGCGCCGGCGCCCCCGAGGCCGATCTCGAGACCCCCGACGCGCCGAAGCCGAGCCGCGCCCAGAGGCGCGCCGAGGCGAAGCAGGCCAAGGAAGCGGAGAAGCGCAAGCGCGAGGAGCGCAAGCGCCAGGAGCGCGAGCAACTGGCCCGCCGTCAGAAGCAGGCGCAGGCCGAGCGCCAGCGCGGCGGCGTGATCGGCTTCCTCGTCTCCTGCTGGGCGGAGCTGCGCAAAGTCCAGTGGCCGGACCGCGACACGCTGGTGCAGGCGACCGCTGTGACGATCATCTTCGTCGCCGTCGCCGCGGCCTACCTGGGTGCCCTCGACAGCGCCTTCAGTTTCCTCATCAAGCAGATCCTCTAGGCCGCTAGCGGGTCCCGAAAGCAAAGGCAAGCCTCCAGATGTATCGCTGGTACGTGATCAATACCTACTCGGGGCACGAGAACAAGGTCAAGCACAACCTCGAGCACCGGGTTCAGACGATGAGCCAGAACCGCAACGTGCGCCAGGTCGTGGTGCCCACCGAGCAGGTGATGGAACTCAACAAGGAAGGCCAAAAAGAGCCGAAGGAGAAGCGCACGATGCCGGGCTACGTCCTGGTCAACATGGAGATGACCGACGACGCTTGGGGCCTGGTCAAGAACACGCCCGGGGTGACCGGCTTCGTCGGCCAGCGCGACAAGCCGGTGCCGCTCTCCAAACCGGAGGTCGACCGCCTGCTGCACCGCGAGACCGCCGAGCGGCCGCGCACCCAGGCGCAGTTCTCGATCGGCGAGTCGGTCAAGGTGATCTCCGGCCCGCTGTCCGACTTCTCCGGCGAGATCGCCGAGATCAACGAGGACGCGGCCAAACTCAAGGTGCTGGTCTCGATCTTCGGCCGCGAGACCCCGGTCGAGGTCAACTACGACCAGGTGAAGAAGATCTAGCCAGGACCGCTACGCTCCCCGATCCCGATGGCGAAAAAAGTCCTCACCCTGATCAAGCTGCAGATCCAGGCCGGCAACGCGAACCCGGCGCCGCCGGTCGGCCCGGCGCTGGGCCAGCACGGCGTCAACATCATGGAGTTCTGCAAGGCGTTCAACGCCCAGACCCAGGGCGAGGGCGGCACGATCATCCCGGTCGAGATAACCGTCTACGAGGACCGCTCCTTCGACTTCGTCACCAAGACGCCGCCCGCCGCGGTGCTGATCCGCGAAGCGATCGGGATCTCAAAGGGCTCCGGCGAGCCGCACATGAACAAAGTCGGCACGATCTCCGCCGACCAGGTTCGCCAGATCGCCGAGCGCAAGATGCCCGACCTCAACGCCAACGACCTCGACGCCGCCTCGAAGATCATCGCCGGCACCGCGAGATCGATGGGCGTCGACGTGGAAGCATGAGCGAGGGGATCGGCTGATGGCCCACGGCAAGCGCTACCGCAAACAACTCGGCAAGGTCCAGCGCGAGCGTGCCTACCCGCCCGCCGAGGCGATCTCGCTGATCAAGGAGACGGCGAGCGCCGGCTTCGACGAGACGGTCGAGTTGCACCTGCGGCTCGGGGTCAACGTGCGCCACGCCGAGGAACAGCTGCGCGGCACCCTGGCCCTCCCGCACGGGCTGGGCAAGGAGGTGACGATCGCCGTTTTCGCCCAGGGTCAGCAGGCCCGCGACGCAGAGGCCGCCGGGGCGGACTTCGTCGGCGCCCAGGACCTGGTCGAGAAAGTGCAGGAGGGCTGGACCGATTTCGACGTGGCGATCTCGACTCCGGAGATGATGAAGACGGTGGGTCAGCTCGGCCGGGTGCTCGGCCCCCAGGGCAAGATGCCGAATCCGAAGGTCGGCACCGTCACCGACGACATCGAGAAGGCGGTCGGCGAGTCGAAGGCCGGCAAGGTCGAGTACCGCACCGATCGCCAGGCGATCGTCCACCTGGCGATCGGCAAGGCGAGCTTCGACGCGCAGCAGCTGCTCGACAACTGCCTCGCGGTGATCGACGAGGTGGTCCGCGCCAAGCCGTCCTCCTCGAAGGGCAAATACATTCTCTCGGCGACGCTGACCACGACGATGGGCCCGGGCATCCGGGTCGACGCCGGCAAGACCGGCGATCGCGAGGTCGTCGGCCAGGCGCCGGCCGAGACCGCGGGGGAGCCGGTTAGCGCGTAGACTGACGCGTCGCGCGAACCCGAGACCACCGGCGGGGCCGAGCCCGGAAGCCCGGTGCAGGTGAACGATGAACCGAGACGAGAAGGCACAAGCCATCGAGGAGATCTCCGCCCAGATCGAGGGCGCCGGGGCGATCTTCGCGATCGACTACCGCGGCATCAGCGTTCCCCAGGCGGCGGAGCTGCGCGGCAGGCTGCGAGAGGCGGACGCCAGCTTCCGGGTCGTCAAGAACCGCCTCACCAAGCGGGCCGCCGAGCAGGCCGGCGAGCAGCGCCTCGCCGAGCTACTCGAGGGGCCGACCGCGCTCACCTTCGTCCGCGGCGACACCGCCCAGGCGGCGAAGGCGATCTCCAGCTTCGGAAAAGAACATCAGGTGCTCGTCTTCAAGGGCGGCTTCATGGACGGGATCGACCTCGACGAGGAGAAGTTCAGGTCGATCGCCCGCCTGCCGGCGCGGGAGGTGCTCGACGGGCAGCTGGCCGGCGTCGTCGCCAGCCCGCTCACCGGCCTGGTCCGCGGCCTCGGCTCGATGGTTTCCGGGCTCGCCAACCAGCTTCAGCAGCTTCAAGAGAAAAAGGAGAAAGAGTAGATGGCAAGCAAAGTCAAGACCGAGGACTGGATCGAGGAGCTGAAGGGCATCTCGGTGCTCGAACTCTCCGAGCGGATCAAAGCGCTCGAGGAGGAGTTCGGCGTATCCGCGACCGCGGTCGCGGCTGCGGCCCCGGCGGCTGCGGGCGCCCCCGCCGGCGACGGCGCCGGCGGCGAGGAGGAGGAGGAGGCCTCTACCGTCGACGTGGTGTTGACCGAGGTCGGCGGACAGAAGGTGCCGGTGATCAAGGTCGTCCGCGCCGCCACCGGGCTCGGGCTGAAAGAGGCGAAGGCGATCGTCGACGAGGCTCCGAAAGCGATCAAAGAGGGCCTCGAGCGCGAAGAGGCCGAGAAGGTCAAAGGGGAACTCGAGGAGGCCGGAGCGACCGTCGAGCTCAAATAAAAGCCGCAGCTACCGCGAACGGATCGCAGGCAGGGAGCCGATCCCGCAGCCGAGCCTGGCCGTGTGTTATTTTTCGTGGTCGCGCGCCTGTTGTCATCCCCTGCTCGTATCTGCGCAGTATCCACGTCCCTCTGACCGCCTGAGGAGTCGCCGACTTGGCACGTTCCAACGCTGCCCCCGTAACCCGCAGGAGTTTCTCCCGACTGAAGAACCCCCTCGAAGTCCCCCACCTGATCGACATCCAGCGTCGCTCATTCGAAGAGCTGACGGATCCCAAGCAGGGCGGGCTGCGAGAGACGATTGACGACATATCCCCGATCGAGGACTACACGGGGAACCTGGCGATCGTCTTCGGCGACTTCAAGTTCGAGGAGCCGCCGCACTCGATCGAGGAGTGCCGCGAGAAGGACATGACCTACTCGCGGCCGCTGACCGCGACGGTCGCATTCCAGAACAAAGAGACCGGCGAGATCCGCGAGCAGGCGGTGTTCATGGGCGACTTCCCGTGGATGACCGACCGCGGCACCTTCATCATCAACGGCACCGAGCGCGTCGTGGTCACCCAGCTGGTGCGCTCCCCGGGCGCCTACGTGATGGCGCCGAAGGACCCCGAGAAACAGGTCTTCATCGCCAACCTGATGCCGGCCCGCGGCTCCTGGCTGGAGCTGGAAATCGACAAAAAGGGCCGCGTCTACGTCCGCATCGACCGCAAGCGCAAACTGCCGGTGACGGTGCTGCTGCGCGCGATGGGCTACGTCGAGGACGAGCAGATCCTCTCGATGTTCGACGACTCGGTCTACCTCAAGCACACGATCGAGGCCGACACCGAGGCGACCCGGAGCGAGGAGGGCGCCCTGATCGAGCTGTTCAAAAAGCAGCGCCCCGGCGAGCCGCCCTCGGTCGACGCCGCCCGCGCCCTGCTCGAGCAGCTCTTCTTCGACCCGAAGCGCTACGACCTCACCCGGGTCGGCCGCTACAAGCTGAACGCGCGGCTCGACCTCGATGTCGACCTCGACAACCGGGTCCTCACCCACGACGACATCACCGCGCTGATCAAGGAGCTGGTCGGCCTGCCGAAGCTACTCGGCATCCCCGAGGAGATCGACGAGGAGAACCCGATCAAGGACTACGCCGCGGAGGCGATCGCCTACCCGCGCGAGCCGGTCGCCGAGCACCTCGACGAGTACGAGCACTTCGGCAACCGCCGCCTGCGTACGGTAGGCGAGCTGATCCAGGAGGCGTTCCGGATCGGCCTCTACCGGATGGAGCGGGTCGTGCGCGAGCGGCTGACCACCGAAGACGCCGACGCGATCACCCCGCAGACGATCATCAACATTCGCCCGGTGGTCGCGGCGCTGAAGGAGTTCTTCGGCTCCTCGCAGCTCTCGCAGTTCATGGACCAGACCAACTCGCTGGCCGGCCTCACCCACCGGCGCCGCCTCTCGGCGCTCGGCGCCGGCGGCCTGACCCGCGAGCGGGCCCCGATCGAGGTCCGCGACGTGCATCCGACCCACTACGGCCGGATGTGCCCGATCGAGACGCCCGAGGGGCCGAACATCGGCCTGATCGGTTCGCTCTCCTCGTTCGCGCAGATCTCCGAACACGGCTTCGTCACCACCCCCTACCGGGTGGTGAAGGACGGGGTCGTGACCGACGAGATCGTCCACCTCGACGCGACCCAGGAGGAGGACCGGATCATCGCCCAGGCGAACGCCGAGGTCGACCCGAAGACGAGCAAGCTGAAGGGCCCGCAGGTCCTGGTTCGCGCCAGCGAGCAGGAGTACGCGACCGCCGCGCCCAAGGAGGTCGAGCTGATGGACGTCTCGCCGACCCAGATCTGGTCGGTGGCGACGGCGCTGATCCCGTTCCTCGAGCACGACGACGCCAACCGGGCGCTGATGGGCTCCAACATGCAGCGCCAGGCGGTGCCGCTGGTTAAGCCCGAGCCGCCGCTGATCGGCACCGGCATGGAGCGGCGCGCGGCCGTCGACACCGGCGATGTCACGCTGGCGACCAGCGACGGCGAGGTCAGCCATGTCGATTCGGAGCGGATCGTGGTCAGCCACGGCTCGAAGAAGGAGACCTACCAGCTGCACAAGTTCATGCGCTCCAACCAGGGGACGATCATCCACCAGCGTCCGATCGTCGAGAGCGGCCAGAGGGTGAAGGCCGGCGACGTGCTCGCCGACGGCTCCTCGACCGCGGGCGGCGAGATCGCCCTCGGCAAGAACTGCCTGGTCGCCTTCATGTCCTGGGAGGGCTACAACTTCGAGGACGCGATCATCCTCTCCGAGCGCCTCGTCAAGGACGACGAGCTGACCTCGATCCACATCGAGGAGTACGAGATCGACGCCCGCACGACGAAGCTCGGCGACGAGGAGATCACCCGCGACATCCCCAACCGCTCGGAGGAGAGCCTTCGCAACCTCGACGAGCAGGGCATCGTCCGGGTTGGGGCCGAGGTGGTGTCGGGGGACCTGCTGGTCGGCAAGGTGACGCCGAAGGGCGAGACCGAGCTGACGGCCGAGGAGAAGCTGATCCGCGCGATCTTCAAGGAGAAGGCGCGCGAGGTCCGCGACACCTCGCTGAAAGTCCCGCACGGCGAGGGCGGCGTGGTGATCGACGTGCTCACCTTCAGCCGCGACGAGGGCGACGACCTGCCGCCCGGGGTCAACGACCTGGTCCGCGTCTACGTGGCGACGAAGCGCAAGATCGCCGAGGGCGACAAGCTCGCCGGCCGCCACGGGAACAAGGGCGTGATCGCGAAGATCGTCCCCGAAGAGGACATGCCGCATCTGGTCGACGGCACGCCGGTCGACGTGATCCTCAACCCGCTCGGCGTGCCGAGCCGGATGAACATCGGCCAGGTGCTGGAGACGCACCTCGGCTGGGTCGCTGGCAGCGGCTGGTACGACGACGGCTCCGATGCCTACAAGCAGGCGCACTCGCCCGGCGGCGACGGCCGCGTCTACGTCTCGACCCCGGTCTTCGACGGGGCGACCGTCGAGGACGTCGACGAGGCGCTGATCGGCTGGTCGGAGGAGAACCCCGAGCGTGGCATCGACCTCGGGGTCGACAAGAGCGCCCAGCCCGGGGCGCGCTGCGCGGGCAGCGCCCAGCTCTACAACGGCCGAACCGGCGAGCCCTACGAGGGCACCGTGACGGTCGGCTACATGTACATCCTCAAGCTGCTGCACCTGGTCGACGACAAGATCCACGCTCGGTCGACCGGCCCCTACTCGCTGGTCACCCAGCAGCCGCTGGGCGGCAAGGCCCAGTTCGGCGGCCAGCGCTTCGGCGAGATGGAGGTCTGGGCGCTGGAGGCCTACGGCGCCGCTTACACGCTGCAGGAGATGCTCACCGTGAAGTCCGACGACACGGTCGGCCGGGTGAAGGCCTACGAGGCGATCGTCAAGGGGGAGAACATCCCCGAGCCCTCGATCCCGGAGTCCTTCAAAGTCCTGCTCAAAGAGATCCAGAGCCTTTCGCTTGACGCCAACGTGGTCTCCGAAGGCGGCGACGTGGAGATCGCCGAAGAGGACGACGACCTGCTGAAAGCGGCGGAGGAGCTGGGGATGGACCTGACCGGGGTCCGCGCCGAGGGCTCCAACGGCGCCGCCGACGAGAAGGAGGAGCAGGTGGTCGGCGACGAGAAGGGCGACGGCGACGGCGACGGGGCGGAGGCCAAGGAAGAGACGAAGGTGGAGGACTAGGACGATGATCGACATCAACAACTTCGACGCGATCGAGATCGGCCTCGCGTCCTCGAAGAAGATCCGGTCCTGGAGCTGGGGCGAGGTCACCAAGCCCGAGACGATCAACTACCGCACCCTGAAGCCCGAGAAAGACGGGCTGTTCTGCGAGCGCATCTTCGGCCCGACCAAGGACTGGGAGTGCTACTGCGGCAAGTACAAGCGGGTCCGCTACAAGGGCATCGTCTGCGAGCGCTGCGGCGTCGAGGTGACTCGGTCCAAGGTCCGCCGCGAGCGGATGGGCCACGTCGATTTGGCCGCTCCGGTCTCCCACATCTGGTTCTTCAAGGGCGTGCCGAGCCGGATCGGCTACCTGATCGACATGGCACCGAAGGAGCTGGAGAAGGTCCTCTACTTCGCCGCCTCGATGGTCACCTGGGTCGACGTCGAGGCCCGCGACAAGGACCTGGGCAAGCTCGAGAAAGAGGTGAAGAAGGTCGTCGACGGCTACGAGGCCGAACAGCAGAAGCGCACCCAGGAGCTGAACGAGGCGCTGGAACGGCGGATCAAGTACCTCGAAGGCGGCGGCCAGGAGAAGTTCGACGACGACGACCACATCTGGGCCGACACGCTGAAGCTGACCGCAGCGCAGCTGCGCAAGCTGAAGGAGGACGAGCGCGCCAAGCTGATCAAAGAGCTGCGCAAGACCTTCGAGGCGGAGATCACCGACACCGAGGCCTACATCGAAGAGGCGATCGAGCGGATGGACGAGGTCTGGAAGATCTTCACCGAGATGAAGCCGAAGGACGTCGTCAACGACGAGACCGTGTTCCGCGAGCTGAAGGACCGCTTCGGGTCGCCGTTCGGCTGGGGCGAGTACTTCCGCGGCGGGATGGGCGCCGAAGCGGTGCGCGACCTGCTCGAGCAGGTCGACCTGGAGGCCGAATGCGAGGAGCTGGAGCAGACGATCAACAGCTCCAAAGGCCAGAAACAGGCCCGCGCGGTGAAGCGGCTGAAGGTCGCCTCCGCATTCCTCAACTCCGACAACAAGCCGGACTGGATGATCCTCGACTGCGTGCCGGTGATCCCGCCCGAGCTGCGCCCGATGGTGCAGCTCGACGGCGGCCGCTTCGCGACCTCGGACCTCAACGACCTCTACCGGCGGGTCATCAACCGCAACAACCGGCTGAAAAGGCTGCTCGACCTCGGCGCCCCCGAGATCATCGTCAACAACGAGAAGCGGATGCTGCAGGAGGCGGTCGACGCGCTGTTCGACAACGGCCGCCGCGGCCGCCCGGTCACTGGGCCCGGCAACCGCCCCCTGAAGTCGCTCTCCGACATGCTGAAGGGCAAGCAGGGCCGCTTCCGCCAGAACCTGCTCGGCAAGCGGGTCGACTACTCCGGCCGCTCGGTGATCGTCTCCGGCCCGAGCCTTCAGCTGCAGCAGTGCGGCCTGCCGAAGCTGATGGCGCTGGAGCTGTTCAAGCCGTTCATCATGGCCCAGCTGGTCGAGCGCAAAGCGGTGCAGAACATCAAGGCGGCCAAGAAAATGGTCGAGTCGATGGTGCCCGAGGTCTGGGACGTGCTCGAGGAGGTCATCCACGAGCACCCCGTGCTGCTGAACCGGGCGCCGACCCTGCACCGCCTCGGCATCCAGGCCTTCGAGCCGGTGCTGGTCGAGGGCAAGGCGATCCAGGTCCACCCGCTGGTCTGCCACGCTTTCAACGCCGATTTCGACGGCGACCAGATGGCCGTCCACGTGCCGCTCTCCTCCGAGGCGCAGGCCGAGGCGCGGGTGCTGATGCTCTCCGCCAACAACATCCTCTCGCCCGCTCACGGCGCGCCTCTGGCGACGCCGACCCAGGACATGGTGCTGGGGATCTACTACCTCACCTACGGGCCGTCGGCCGACGAGCTGGCGAAGCGCGACGAGGAGCTGAAGACGGGCAAGGGCCCGAACGGCGCGGCGCCGAAGGTGTTCCGCTCCGCCCAGGAGGCCGAGCTGGTCTACGAGAACGGCGGCTGCGGGCTGCACGACCTCGCCGAGTACCGCCGTGCCGGCCACGAGCACTTCCTGACCACGGTCGGGCGGATCATCTTCAACGAGAAGATCGAGCGGGCGCTCGCCGAGGCGCTCGGCGAGGAGTTCGACCCGGAGGGCTTCCAGTTCGCGAACCGGGCGCTGAAGAAGCGCGACGTCAACGAGACGGTCTCCGACCTGGTCGAGGCCTACGGGGCCCCGGCGGTCTCCCGCGTGCTCGACGCGTTCAAGGACCTCGGCTTCCACTACGCGACGCAGGCGGGCGTCACAGTCTCCAAGAACAACGTCATCTCGCCGCCCGACAAGGCGGAGATCCTCGATCGCTACGAGAAGCTGACGGCGGCGATCCAGAGCCAGTACGACGACGGCTACATCACCGCGGAGGAGCGCCACGAGGCCGTCACCTCGCACTGGAACGAGGCCACCGACGAGGTCGCCCGGGCGATGGAGGATAACCTCGACGAACTGAACCCGATCTACATGATGGCCAATTCCGGCGCCCGCGGCTCCTTCAAACAGATCCGCCAGCTGGCCGGGATGCGGGGCCTGATGGCGAACCCGAAAGGGGAGATCATCGAGCGCCCGATCAAGGCCAACTTCATGGAG
Source organism: uncultured Solirubrobacterales bacterium (assembly GCA_963730315.1). GTDB lineage: Bacteria > Actinomycetota > Thermoleophilia > Solirubrobacterales > 70-9 > VRUE01. The sequence continues at coordinate 70,291 of CAVSRD010000008.1, forward strand.
GGCCTCTCGGTGCTGGAGTACTTCATCTCCACGCACGGCGCGCGCAAGGGACTGGCCGACACGGCGCTGCGCACCGCCGACTCGGGCTACCTGACCCGGCGCCTCGTCGACGTCGCCCAGGATGTGATCGTCCGCGACGAGGACTGCAAGACCAAAGACCACATCGAGATGCCGCTGCGCAGGGACGACGGCTCCCTCAACCACAACCTGATCGGCCGTCTGGCGGCGAAGAAATTCGAGACCAAGCGGGGCCGAGAGCTACTGAAGCGCAACCACGAGATCACCCAGGCCGACGTCGAGGAGATCGCCGAGGCCTACGGCGACGAGGAGGGGGTCGCGGTTCCGGTGCGCTCGACCCTGAAGTGCGACGCCGAGTCCGGTGTTTGCCGCGCCTGCTACGGCGTTGCCCCGGCGACCGGCTCGATGGTCGACATCGGCGACGCGGTGGGGATCATCGCGGCCCAGTCGATCGGCGAGCCGGGCACCCAGCTGACCATGCGCACCTTCCACACCGGCGGCGTCGCCGGCCAGGACATCACCCAGGGCCTGCCCCGCATCGTCGAGCTGTTCGAGGCGCGCAAACCGAAGGGCCTGGCGCAGATGGCCGGGGAGGCCGGCAAGGTCTCGGTCGAGGAGACCGACAAAGCGCTGAAGCTGATCGTCACCGAGTCGGACGGCGAGGAGCACAGCTACAGCTTCCCGCCGCGCACCCGGTTGCATGTCGCCGACGGCGACAAGGTCGAGGTCGGCCAGCAGCTCAACGAGGGATCGCTCTACCCCGCCGACCTGCTGGCGATCCGCGGCCGCACCGAGACCGAGCTCTACCTGGTCGCCGAGGTGCAGAGGGTCTACCGGGCGCAGGGCGTCGACATCGAGGACAAGCACATCGAGCTGATCGCGCGGCAGATGCTGAAGAAGGTGAAAGTCGAGTCGAAGGGGTCGACCGCTCTGCTGCCCGGGCAGCTCGAAGACCGCGGCGCGCTCAAACGGCTCAACAAGCAGGTCAAGGAAGAGGGCGGCACGACCGCCAAAGGCGAGGAGGTCATCCTCGGCATCACCAAGGCCTCGCTGGCCACCGAGTCGTTCCTCTCCGCCGCCTCCTTCCAGGAGACGACCAAGGTGCTCACCGACGCCGCCCTGGAGGGCAAACGCGACAAGCTGGTCGGCCTGAAGGAGAACGTGATCATCGGCAAGCTGATCCCCGCCGCGACCGGGCTGAAGCACTACCGGACGCTGGCAGTCGAGCCGGCGGTGCCGGTCGAGCCGCCCAGCGACGAGGCCCTGCTCGACGAAGAGGAGCTGGCCGCCGAGCTCGGCGGCGACGGCGAGGGGGCGCCTGTGGAGAGCTTCGGGCCCTCGTTCGCCGAGGAGCTCGAGGAGCTGGCGCAGGAGATCGAGTCGAACAAGGACGAGTCCTAGAGGGAGGGGCGCAGCGGGCCGCGCTGGACTTGCTCCTCGTCGATTGCAGCTTTGTCCCCCTTATAGGGGGTGCAAAGGCTCAATCGTTGGTTCAAGCAGATAAATTGGCTGGATGGCCAGGGCTGAAAAGGTCTGCGTCATCGGTGCCGGCAGCTCCGGGATCGCGGCCTGCCAGGTCCTCGCCGCGCGCGGCATTCCCTTCGACTGCTTCGAGAAGGGCTCGCAGGTCGGCGGCAACTGGCGCTACGAAAACGACAACGGGATGTCCTCGGCGTACCGCTCTCTGCACATCAACACGTCGCGGAAGCTGATGGCCTATGCCAGCTTCCCGATGCCCGACGACTACCCGGACTACCCCGACCACTTCCAGATCGCCCGCTACTTCGACGACTACGTCGACCACTTC
>CAVSRD010000009.1:0-76614 GCA_963730315.1 uncultured Solirubrobacterales bacterium
GAGCGACGCCGAGCCGCTTGCCGATCAGCGCGATCATGCCGATCGCGGTCTCGTCGCCCGCCAGCGCCGCCTCGGTGACCGCCTTGCCGTCGACCTCCTGGCCCGCGGCGAGCACCTTGCCGAGGGCCGACTCGGGCTCGCTTTCCGCAGCCGCTCGCCCTTCCCGGCCCAGCGCCGTGCCCGAGGCGAGGGTCTCCACGCACCCCCGGTTCGGACAGTTCCCCTGGCAGGCTGGCCCGTCCATCTGAATCGCCACGTGGCCCAGCTCGGCGCCGGCCCCGGTCGAGCCGCGGTAGAGCTCGCCCCCCAGAATCAGGCCGCCGCCGATCCCGGTGCCGATCGTCAGCATCACGGCGTTCTGGGCTCCCTGCGCCGCACCGTAGAGGTGCTCGGCGAGGGCGGCGACGTTGGCGTCGTTGTCGAGGAAGGTCGTCAGGCCGGTCCGTTCCTGGACGAGGTCGCGGATTGGCAGATCCTCGATCGGCAGGTTGACCGCCGAGATCGCAATGCCCTTGTCGCGATCGATCGTCGCCGGGATCCCCATCCCGACCGCCGCTATCCCGGGGCGCGCGGAGCGGGCCCGCCCGACCTCGTGGACCAGCAGCTCGAACAGCTCGCCCTCGCCGAGCCCGGTCGAGGGCTCGCGGCTCTCCCAGGCGACCTTGGCGTCGGCGTCGAGCACCCCGAGCAGCATCTTCGTGCCGCCCAGATCGATGCCTATCGCTTCGACCTTGCTCACCTCTCTTTACGGGCGACCGGAGGCATCGGCATGATTTCTAACCCTTTCATGGCTGACAATGGCGAGCGGCGGCCCCCAGGGCCGCCCGAATACAAGGTTTACCGCTCTCGCAGGGGGCTCCTCCCGCGGTTCCGCAAGCCCGACCTCTCAGGTCTGGGCAAGCGCGGGTGGCGCCGCCCCAAGCTGCCCGAGCGGCCGGGTCGCAAGCCCGGCGCGCGGCCCCCCCGGCCCGGCGCGAGGCGGGCGCTGAAATGGATCGGGCTGGCAGCGCTCGGCTGGACCTTCCTCAGCTTCCTCGCCTTCGCCGTTTCCGCCCAGCTGCAGGCGTTCAAGCTCTCCGGCGAGGCGAAGTCGGCGCTGCACGGCAACCCCTTCCTGCTCCCCACGGCGCAGACGATCCTGGTGCTCGGCACCGATGCCCGCCCGCCCGACACCAAGGAGCCCGGCGCGGCGCCGTCGCAGAAGTGCTTCGACCAGCAGGCGCACGGTGACGCCCCCCACGACGGCTGTTCGCCGGGCCAGTTCCGCGCCGACACCCTGATGCTGATCCGCGCCGGCGGTGGCACCTTCCGCAAACTCTCGATCCCGCGCGACAGCTACGCCGAAATCCCCGGCCAGAGCCCGCAGAAGATCAACGCTGCCTACGCGTTCGGTGGGGCCAAGGCGGAGATCGAAGCCGTCGAGCGGTTCCTCGACATCGAAGTCGACCACGTGGCGATCGTCGACTTCACCGGCTTCGAAGACCTGATCGACGCGGTCGGTGGCGTCAAGGTGAACGTCCCGCACAAGATCTGCGCCGACATCTCCGGCGGCGCCGGCGGCGGCCAGGGTGGATTCACCCTGCGGCTGGGTAAGGGCGAGAACACGCTGAACGGGGAAAGGGCGCTGATCTACTCGCGGATCCGCGAGCCGAGTCCCTGCCCCGGACCGGGGCGCAGCGCCTACACGCTGGGCTACAGCGACTTCGACCGCGAGCAGGCGCAGCAGGCCGTGATCGGCGGCATCAAGGACCGCCTCACCGACCCGCTCCGCCTCCCCTACAACTTCATCAAGGGGCCGATCATCGGCTGGGACGCACCGAAGGCGTTCGTCAGCGACATGGGCTTCTTCACGATGCCGCAGCTGATCCTGGCGGCGGCGATCGGCGGCGAAAGCGCCGCGGACGTGCTCTGCCAGGGCGCCAACTCGGGCTGCACCAACGGGCCGGGGGACAGCGTCGAGGTGCCCGAATCGGAGCGGCGACGGGCCGTGAAGAAGTTGCTGGGGTAGGAGGACAAGGTCACCCCGTCGGCGCCCACCGCCGCCTTCGGCGGCGGAATCTAGTGCCGCTTCGCGGCAAGAATCACTCTGCGGTGCCCGCTTCGCGAGGCGCCGTCGGGGCCACCTTGTCCTCCTTCTTCCCAGCGGCGTCCTTCCCGCCCTCTGAGGAGCTGCCATTGGCGCCGTCCGAGGCGGCGCCGGCCTTCTTCTTCCCGTAATCGGTGTTGTGGAAGCCCGAGCCCTTGAAGTGAATCGCCACCGGGTGCAGGACGCGCTCGGCCGAAGCGCCGCACTCCTGGCACTCGCTCAGCGGCTCGTCGCTCATCCTCTGGATCACGTCGAAGACGTGCCCGTTGGCGCACTTGTACTCGTAGATCGGCATTGCGCGGGCGGATTATCGCAGTCGGCAGCGGCAGGACCGGGCGCAGCGCCCCTGCGGCGTCCTCTCTATACCGTTCTGCCGATGGCAGCCAACCCCGAGACCGGCTCGGCCGTGACGACGATGGAGGAGATCGTCGCGCTCTGCAAACGACGCGGCTTCGTCTTCCCCTCCTCGGAGATCTACGGCGGGCTCGGTTCGACCTACGACTACGGCCACTACGGGGTGCTGCTCAAGAACAACGTCAAGGCCGAGTGGTGGCGGGCGATGCTGCAGGAGCGCGACGACATCGTGGCGCTCGACTCGGCGATCATCCAGCACCCCCGTGTGTGGGAGGCCTCGGGGCACCTGGAGGGCTTCACCGACCCGCTCGTCCAGTGCCTCGGCGAGTGCAAGAAGCGCTGGCGCGAGGATCACCTGCGTGAGGACGTCGAAGCCGAAGGCGGCGACCCGGACACCGAGCTGCGCTGCCCGGAGTGCGGCGGCGAGCTCTCCGAGCCTCGCCAGTTCAACCTGATGTTCCAGACCCATATCGGCCCCGTTGCAGACGCCGGCTCGGAGGTCTACCTGCGGCCGGAGACCGCGCAGGGGATCTTCATCAACTTCAAGAACGTGCTCGGCTTCGCCCGCAAGAAGCCGCCATTCGGGATCGCCCAGGTCGGCAAGTCGTTCCGCAACGAGATCACCCCCGGCAACTTCATCTTCCGCACCCGCGAGTTCGAGCAGATGGAGATGGAGTTCTTCGTGCCCGCCGGGGATGCCGAGGAGTGGCACCGGACGTGGATCGCCGAGCGCGAGCGCTGGTACACGGAGCTCGGCATTCGTCCCGACTTCCTGCGGGTCCGCCCGCACGGCGCCGAGGAGCTCTCTCACTACTCCTCGGCGACCAGCGACATCGAGTACCTGTTCCCGATCGGCTGGTCGGAGCTGGAGGGGATCGCCAACCGCGGCGACTTCGACCTCACGCAGCACGCCAAGCTCAGCGGCGAGAAGCTCGGGTACTTCGACCAGCAGACCAAAGAGCGCTACGTCCCCCACGTGATCGAGCCCGCCGCCGGCACCGACCGCGCCGCCCTCGCCTTCCTGGTCGACGCCTACGACGTCGAGGAGGTCGAGGGCCGCCAGCGCACCGTGCTCCGCCTCCACCCCCGCCTCGCTCCGGTCAAGGCGGCCATCCTCCCCCTCGTCTCCAAGGAGGGCATGCCGGAGAAGGCCCGGGAGGTCTTCGAGGCGGTTCGCCGCCGCGTCCCCGCCGAGTTCGACGAGGGCGGCTCGATCGGCAAGCGCTACCGCCGCCAGGACGAGATCGGCACCCCATGGGGCATAACCGTCGACGGCGAGACGATGGATGACGACACCGTCACCCTGCGCGACCGCGACTCGCTCGAGCAGACCCGCGTCCCGATCGAGGGGCTCGCCGAGGAGCTCACGAACCGCCTCGCCCAGCCCTGGCGCAGCCCGAAGCTGGGCTGAGTCGGCGATCGGCGACGCGGTCTGCCCTATTCTCGCCGCGATGACGACCAGCCTGTTTCGCGATCGGGATTTCCGGTTGGTCGCGGCATCGGTGGGGCTCTCGGCGCTCGGGGACTGGGTGGCGATCGTGGCGTTGGGCCTGCACGTCAAGGACGCGACCGACTCGGGTTTCGCGGTGGCGGCGTTGTGGATCTGCCTGTTCGGGCCGTCTGTGTTGGTCGCCGGCTGGGCTGGGCTGCTGGTCGACCGGATCGAGGCGACCCGGTTGCTGGCCGGGGTCTCGGCACTCGGGGCGATCGCCTCGGTCGCGCTCGGCCTCTCCAGTGCCCTGGCGCCGGTGCTCGTCCTCACCGCCGTCCTCGGCGTCGTCTTCGCCACCTCCTCCCCGGCCGAGTTCTCGCTGGTTCCGCCGCTCGCCGGCGAGGCGCGGATCCAGGAGGCGAACGGGCACATCGAGACGGTCCGCTACGTCGGCTTCGGCGCCGGCCCGCTGCTCGGTGGCCTGCTCTTCGGCCTTGGGGGTCTCGAGCTGGCGATGCTGGTCGACGCTGTTTCCTTCGTCTTCGTCGCGATCTCCGCCCTGTCGCTGCGGGTACGGCGGCGCCCCGAGGCGCTGGATGAGACGGAGCGCACGCCGCGCGCCCGCGACGGCGTCGCCTTCCTCTTCCGCGATCGGCTGCTGGCCCTGGTGATGACGGTCGCCTTCACCTCGTTGCTCTTCATGTCCGCGGTTTGGGTAGCCGAGCTGTTCTTCGTCGTGGACGTTCTCGGGCGCGGCGAAGTCTCATACGGCGCGATGCTCTCGATCTGGACCCTCGGCATGGCGCTGGGGGCGATGCTGGTCTCCCGCCGCGTCGCGGTTGGTGCCGTCGCCGCCGCCGGTCTGCTCGCCGCCACGATCCAGGGGGCGGCGCTGGCCCTGCCGGCCCTGTGGCTCAGCTTCGCCTTCTTTCTCGCCTGCTCGCTCGTGGGCGGCACCGCGCACGGGCTGAAGAACGTGATGTTCCGCAGCCTGATCCACGTCCGCGTCCCCGACCGCCTGCACGGCCGCGCCTTCGCCGCCTACAACGGCATCCGTAACACCGCCGAGCTGGGCGCCTTCGCGGCGGGCGGGCTGCTCGTCGCCGCGATCGGCGCGAGGGGCACGCTCGCCTACGCCGGCGGCCTCTCGGCCCTGGCCGGGCTGACCGGGGTGCTGGCGCTGCTGCGCATGTACCGCGGTTGGGTCCCAACCGGCCCGATCGGCCCGCCGATCGAGGCCTTCGGCGGCAGCGCCGAGCCACCGGGTCCGGGGCAGCCCGCGAGATAGTGGGAGGCGGTGCCCGAAAGAATCGCGATCCGCGTCGAGGCTAACCGACCGCCAGCAGGTCGATCACGAAGACGAGGGTTTCGTTCGGCCCGATATTCGGCGGTGCGCCGGTTTCGCCGTAGGCGAGTTCAGGCGGAATGATCAGCTCGCGGCGCCCTCCGACCTTCATCCCTTCGACTCCCTGTTCCCATCCCGGGATCACCTGGCCGGCGCCGAGCTGGAAGCTGAACGGTTCGTTGCGGCTCCAGGAGGAGTCGAATTCCTTGCCGTTCTTGTAGTCGACGCCGACGTACTGGACGGTGACTTCGTCGCCCGACTTCGCTTCGACGCCGCTCCCTTCTTCGATTTCCTTGGTGACCAGCCTCTTCGGAGGCGCGCCCTTCGGCACCGTCACCTTGGGCTTGGTCTTCTTCGCGGTGCTGGTCGTTTCGCCCGTTGAGCTCGATTCGCTCGAGGAAGAGCTGCCGCCGCACCCGGCCGCGGCCAGGGCGACGCAAACCGCGATCGTCAGCATCGGCGCCTTCATCCCGAGCGCATCGTATGGGAGCCGCGGCGGCGGCGCAGCGCGGGCGCCTCAGCCCTTGCCCGAGATCAGGTCCCAGGCCCGGCGCAGCTTGTCGTGGAGGCCGGGCGGGACGAGGTCGTCTGGGCCGACCTCGACCTCGCCCGGGTTGGCGGTTGGCCTGGGCAGCCGCTCCGCCGCGGCGGCGTCGATCGTCAGGACAACGCCGCGCTCGTAGACCTCGGCCACCTGCGAGGCGTCGACGAAGCGATGCCCGCCCGGCAGGGAGGTGGTGTCGAGCACGAACCCGTCGAAGATGTCGAGCCCGGGGTCGCCGAGCACGTGCCGGACCTCGCCGAGGTCGCTTCCGTCGCTCGAGTAGACCCGCGCACCCTCGTCGAGGGCCAGGTAGGAGCTCGGCTGGCCCAACTCAGGCACTGGCTGAGCATATCCGGGGGCAACGCTTGTCGCCCGGGCGGGTCGCGGCTATCCTCGGCCGGGAGATGGCACTCAACCTCGCCTCGCTGCTGACCGAGAGCGCCGATCGCTCCCCGGACGCCCCGGCGATCCGGCTCGGCGAGGGCGAGTTGAGCTACGCCGAGCTGGACGACCGCAGCGCCCGGCTGGCGACCCTGCTGCGCGAGAAGGGCGTCGGGCAGGGCGACCGGATCGGCGTGATGCTGCCCAACGTGCCCGAGTTCCCGGTCGCCTACTACGGCGTGCTGCGGGCCGGCGGGATCGTCGTGCCGATGAACGTGCTGCTGAAGGAGCGCGAGATCGCCTTCTACCTGGAGGACTCGGGGGCGAAGCTGCTGCTCGCCTGGCACGGCTTCGCCGAGGAGGCCCGGGCCGGGGCCGCCGACGCCGGCGCCGAGCTGGTCGAGGTCGAGCCGGCCGCCCTCGCGGCGATGCTGGCCGAGCTGGAGCCGAGCCCCGGTGTCGCCGACACCGCCGAGGACGACATCGCTGTGCTCCTCTACACCTCGGGCACGACCGGCAAGCCGAAGGGCGCCGAGCTGACCCACCTCAACCTCGCCCGCAACGCCGAGATCTCCTCCCGCACCACCTGCGAGGTCGGCGCCGGCGACGTCGTGCTCGGCGCCCTCCCCCTCTTCCACTCCTTCGGCCAGACGGTCGGCATGAACGCCTCGCTGCGGGTCGGCGCCTGCCTCACCCTGGTGCCCAAATTCGACCCCGGCGACGCGCTGGCGACGATGCAGCGCGACCGCGTCACCCACTTCTACGGGGTGCCGACGATGTTCGGTGCCCTCCTGCACCACCCCGAGCGCGAGCGCTTCGACGCCTCGGCGCTGCGCACCTGCGTCACCGGCGGCGCCTCAATGCCGGTCGAGGTGCTGCGCGGCTTCGAGGAGGCCTTCGGGGCGAAGGTGCTCGAGGGATACGGCCTCTCGGAGACTTCCCCTGTCGCCAGCTCCAACCACCCGGACATGGAGCGCAAGCCGGGCTCGATCGGGACGCCGATCGAGGGAGTCGAGATGCGGGTCCTCGACGAGAACGACGAGCCGGTCGAGCAGGGCTCGGTGGGGGAGATCGTGATCCGCGGCCACAACATCATGAAGGGCTACTGGCAGCGCCCCGAGGCCACCGCGGAGGCGATGCGGGGCGGCTGGTTCCACAGCGGCGACATGGCCCGCGTCGACGAGGACGGCTACTTCTACATCGTCGATCGCAAGAAGGACCTGATCATCCGCGGCGGCTACAACGTCTACCCGCGCGAGGTCGAGGAGGTCCTCTACGAGCACCCGAAGATCCGCGAAGCGGCTGTGGTCGGCGTCCCCCACGACGAGTGGGGCGAGGAGATCGGCGCCGCGGTCGTCCTGCACGAGGGCGAGGAGCTGGGCCCCGAGGAGGTCAGCGCCTACGTCAAGGACCGGATCGCCGCCTACAAGTACCCGCGGGTCGTCTGGTTCCTCGACGACCTGCCCAAGGGCCCGACCGGCAAGATCCTCAAGCGGGAGATCGAGACCCCCGCGGCCGCCTGACGGAGCTCACCCGTCGACAAACTGGCCAGCTGGCCAGTCGCGCGCTAGTCTCCTATGGGACAGGAGCCCGAGCCGGCGCCGGGAGGCGCCCGATTCCCGAGGAGAAGAGATGAGCGTCGCTTCGCAGAGCCTGATGGAGAACGTCACCTACGAGGACCTCTACAAGCGCTGGGAGCAGGGAAACTGGAGCGCCTACGATCTCGATTTCTCAGCGGACCATGATGGCTGGGAGGCGCTCAGCGAGATCCAGAAGCGCTCGGCGATGTGGGTCTACTCGATGTTCTTCTATGGCGAGGACCGGGTCGCCGACACCCTCGCCCCCTACGTCACCGCCGCCCCGACCGAGGAGCAGTCCTACTTCCTCGCCACCCAGCAGGTCGACGAGGTCCGACACTCGGTCTTCTTCCACCGCTTCTTCCAGGAGGTGATCGGGGTTGGGGGCGACTCGATCCAGCAGACCCTCTCCTCCACCCTGCCGCAGCTCAACTGGGGCTACCGCGGCATCTTCGACCGGCTCGACCGGATGGCCGAGGAGCTGCGCAGGGACCGCTCGCTGCCCAAGTACGCGCAGGCGATCACCCTCTACCACCTGATCGTCGAGGGCTCACTCGCCCAGCCCGGCCAGCACTTCATCGAGGACTTCTTCGCCTCCGAGGAGACGATGCCGGGCTTCAGCGAGGGCATCGCCAAGGTCTCCCGCGACGAGCAGCGCCACATCGGCTTCGGCGTCAAGGTGCTCTCCGAGCTCCTGGACCCGGGGCGCCCCGGCGCCGGAGAGTGCCGGGCGGCGGTGATCGAGCTGCTGCGCGAAGTGCTGCCCTACGGGCCCGCCGTCTTCTCGCCGCCCAACCTGGATCGCGAGTACACGGAGTGCTTCGGCTTCTCGCTCGAGGACATCTTCGCTTTCGGCCTGAAGCTGATCCGCCAGCGCTGGCGCACGATCGGCTACCCAACCGAGGAGATGCCCCCCGGCACCTTCCCCTTCAACCCGGAGATGCCCGCCGAGGAGGTCGCCGAGCGGCAGGTGAAGCTGATGATGGCCGGCGTGCTCGGCGCGCCCGACGGACCCGAGCCCGATGCCTCGCCCGACGTGCAGCGCCTCTACTTCGACCTGATCACCCGCGTCGCCGACCCCGCGGCCGCCAACGGCTCGCGGCTCGTCTACCAGTGGCGGTTCACCGACGCCGACCCCTGGCACCTCGTGATCGACAACGGCTCGACCCGTGCCGAGCCGGGCGAGGCGCCCGACCCAACCCTGGTGCTCGAGAGCAGCTGGGCCGACTGGATCGCCTCCGGCAAGCCCGACGCCAACCAGCTGAAGATGGTCCTCCAACGCCGCATCCGCCCACACGGCAAGCTGCGCGAGATCGCCCGCCTGCGCAAGGTCTTCGGCTGAGCGGCGCGCTATGAGATAGGCGGGCGCTGCTCCGCCCAGGGGCGCTCGACCTCGAGCTGGGCGGCGAGCGAGAGCAGCGTCGCCTCGTCGCCGGGCCGGCCGACGATCTGAACGGCGAGCGGCATTCCGTCTTCGGCGAAGCCGGCGGGGACCGACATCGCCGGGTTGCCGAGGTGGTTCCAGGGGATGCAGTACGGGTAGAAGCGGCTCATCCCGAGCAGGGTCCAGAGAGCCCCGCGTCCCTCCCAGCGACGAACCGGCGGCGCGGTGCCGCCCATCACGGGCGTCATCAGCACGTCGTGGGAGTCGAAGATCGCGTTGACGCGGGCGGCGTCGGCGGCCTCGGCGCGGCGGGCCTGCTCGAAGAGGCGGTCGGGGATCAGCCGGCCGAGCCGGGCGAAGCCGCGGGTACGGCGTTCGAGCCGCTCCGGCAACGGAACCCGGTCGAAGTCGGCGGCGATCCCGCGCAGGTAGCGGGGCACCATGTTGTTGCCGATCATCCCCCAGTCGGGATCGCGCGGCTCGACCCGGTGGCCGAGCGAGCCGAGCAGCTCGGCGGTCTCGGCCACAGCGCCCTTGGCGACATCGGAGACGGTCGGCGGCGCCACGGCGCGCGGCGCCGCGGTCGACCACGCGACCCGCAGCTTGCCGGGCGGCGTCCGCGCCGCCTCGACGAACGGACGCTGCGGAGGCGCCGGCGCCTCGGACCCCTCCGAGCCGCCGCTCACCGCGTCCAGCCAGAGCGCGGTGTCGACAACGGCGCGGCTGAGGCAGCCGTAGACCGAGAGGCCGTTCCAGTGATCCAGATCGGGCCCCAGCGGCACCCTTCCGCGCTGCGGTTTCAGGCCGAACAGGCCGCAGGAGGAGGCGGGGATGCGGATCGATCCCGCTCCGTCGGAGGCCGAGGCGATCGGGACCAGGCCGGCGGCAACGGCGGCTGCGCTGCCGCCGCTCGAGCCGCCGGGCGTGCGCTGCGCGTTCCACGGGTTGCGGGTGACGCCCCAGGTCGCCGACTCGGTGAACCCGCAGATCGCCAGCTCGGGCAGCAGCGTCTTGCCGACCACGATCGCCCCCGCCTCGCGCAGGCGCCGCACCATCTCGGCGTCGGCCGGGGCCGGGTCGACAAAGCCGTCGGTGCCGTAGGTGGTCAGCTCGCCGGCCAGATCGTGGTTGTCCTTGAGCGCGACCGGCACGCCGAGCAGCGGCCGCTCCTCGCCTTCCTTCAGCCTCGCTTCGGCCTGCTGGGCCTCGAGTAGCGCCCGCTCGGCGAGCACGGTGCGGAACGAGTTGAGCTGCGGATCGATCCGCCCGATCCGCTCGAGGCAGATCCGGACCAGCTCGGTCGGCGAAACCTCGCCGGCTCGCACCATCTCGGCCTGCCTCGCCGCCCCAGCGAAGGCGATCTCGTCGCTCATCGCCGAGAGGTTAGTCAGGTCAGGCTGGGCTTGGCCGCACCGCGCTCGAAGGAGAAGTCCGGCAGCAGGCGGTCGAGCCAGGACGGCATCCACCAGTTCCAGGGGCCCAGCAGCTTCATCGCCGCCGGCACGAGGATCAGCCGCACCAGGGTCGCGTCGAGGGCGATCGCCACCGCGGAGCCCAACCCCAGCTCCTTGATCGAGGGGACGCCGGTGAGCGCGAAGACGGCGAAGACACAGGTCATGATCAGCGCCGCCGAGGAGATCGTGCGGGCGCTCGAGGCGAGGCCCTCGGCGACGGCGCGCTCGTTGTCGCCGTGCCGCATGTACCGCTCGCGGATCCGCGACATCAGGAAGACCTCGTAGTCCATCGAGAGGCCGAAGACAACGGCGAAGACCAGCGGCACGTTGATCGTGTCCAGCGCCCCCTTGCCTTCGAAGCCGAGCAGGCCGTCGAGCCAGCCCCACTGAAAGACGGCGACGAGGACGCCGAAGGCGGCGCCGATCGAGAGCAGGTTCATTAGCACCGCCTTCAACGGCAGCACCAGCGAGCGCAGCATCCCCATCAGCACCAGGAAGCTGAGTCCCAGCACGAAAAGGATGATCTTCCACATCGAGCCGCCGATCAGGCGGCGCACGTCCTGGCTGCGCGCCGTTTCGCCGCCGACGTTCACCGTCGCGACCCGGACCAGCCGCGTCGTGGGCGCCAGCGCGCGCAGGCGGTCGACCAGGGCGCGCGCCGCGTCGGACTCGCTGCCGGCGCGCGGCCTCGCCTCGATCAGCAGGTTGCCGCCTGCAGAGGTGGGCGGGGCGACCGTGCCCACCCCCGCCGTCGACTCGAGCCTGCGCACGAACCCGGCCACCGCCGCACGGTTGGCGGCGGCGGCTCCAGCCGAGTCGAACGAGGCGACGATCTGCACCGGGTCGGCGCCGAGCACAGCCACCCACGGCCGGGTCATGACGTTGGCGGTCCAGCGATGCCAAAAGGCCGATTCGGCGCCCGCCGGTCGCTCCGGCCGGCGGAAGACCCGCTGCTTGAAGAAGCGCAGCACCATCGCGACGATCCCGCCGGGCAATACGCGCTCGCCGAGCATCGCAATCAGGGCGGGAAGCAGGGTGGTGGCGGCGAGGATCGAGACGGCGACCACGGTCATCGCGCCGAGCGCCATCGAGCGCAGCGCCTGGTTGTCGACCATCCACAGCCCGGCCAGCGAGACGATCACGGCGAGGCCGGAGAAGGTCACGGCCAGGCCCGAGGTGGAGAGAGCCTCGGCCCGCGCGTCGTCCTCGCCTCGGCCCGCCGCCCGCTCCTCGCGGTAGCGGGCGAGGATGAACAGCGAGTAGTCGACCGCGACGCCGATCCCGATCATCGAGGCCATGTTGGTGACGAAGACCGAGGTCTCCATCTGCAGCGAGATCAGGTAGATCAGGGCGCCGGTGACGATCACGCTGACGAAGCCGAGCGCCAGCGGCAGCGCCGCTGCGGCAAGCGAGCCGAAGACGACGAGCAGGATCAGCGCGACGATCGGAAAGCCGCCGACCTCCGCCTCGGCCAGGTCTTCCTTGGACAGCTCCTGCAGCCCGGCCCAGATTGCCGGCTGCCCGGCGAATAGGCGGTCACCCCGCCCCGCGCCGCACCGGGGTCGAGCTCCTCGCGCAGCGTCGTCGCGGCGTCGACCAGCCGGTCGGAGCTGAGATCGCTGCGCAGCGGAAGCATCGCGACACTCTTGCGGCGCAGCGCGAGCTCGGCGCGGCGTGCGAAGGGCGGCGGCAGCGTCACCCGGTCGATCCCGGCAACCGTGCGACGCACCTGCCCGACCGCCGCGGCCCGCGCCACCGCTCCGGCGCCGGGCGCCGACCGCAGCAGCACCGCGATGCCGGTGGCGTCGCCGCCGAAGTCCCTTTCCAGCGCGTCGTTGACCGCCTTCGACTGACTGCCCGGCACGTCGAACCCGCCGCCCGTGAGGTGATCCGTCTGCCGCGAGGCGAGGGGCAGCGCGAGAACGAGGACCAGCAGCCATCCGGCGAGAACCCAGCGGCGTCTGCGTCCCGCGAATCCGGCCAGTCTGGTCATCGGCTCGCGCATTTAGCTGGCTCGCCAGCTTCCCCCACCCGCCGGCGGGCGTCTGTGAGTCCAATCACTCCCCGGCGAGCAGAAAGCGCGCCGAGGCGGCGCCGACGGCGAGCGCGGCGCTGATGTCGCGACCCGGATCGGAGAGCGCCTGGAGGGCGAAGCCGTCGCCGACCGCGAACAGATAGGCGACGATCGCCTCGGCGTCGTAGCGCAGGCTGAGCACACCCTCCCGCTGCTTCGCCTCCAGCACCTCGGCGACGTGGGAGCGGGTGCGGTCGAAGAGCTGGCCGACCTCGCGCTGGATGTCGGGGTTGCGGCGACCGGCGCTGAACAGCTCGTAGAGCAGCAGGAAGAAGGCAGGTTCGTTCTCGATCAGATCGGTGAGGCTGGCGACGAGCACGTCGATCACGTCGTTGACCGTGGTCGCCTTGGCCAGTGGCTCATCGAGCCGGGCGACGCGAATCTCGGCATCGCGCCGAACCACCTCGACCAGCAGCCGCTCCTTGGTGCCGAAGTAGTAGTGCAGGAGGCCCCGGCTGACCCCTGCCTCGCGGGCGACATGCTCGAAGGTCGAGCCAGCGGCGCCGCGTTTGGCGACGCTCTCGCGCATCGCGTTGACGATCCGCTGCGCCTTTTCCCCGCTCAGCTCGCGCTCTTTGGTGGCTGCCTCCATGGGAGATCAGTCTAGTGCTAGCTGACGAGGTCCAGGCGCCGGCAGGCAAGAACGCAGGGAGCGTGGCGTGCTCTGCACGCGAGCGACCGAGGACGCAGCATGACGGCGCCTGGGGTCGTCAGCCGCCGTTGATGCTGGTCGTGCTGGTGTACTCGAACTCCTCCTCGGCGCCGAAGAGGGCGTCGAGGACAGTCTTGCGGGCATCCTCGCTGAGCACGAGGGCGATCGCCCCGGCGACCATGGCGAAGAGGATGAGACGGCCGAGGCGGCTCTTCTTGCGCCGCTTCTTCGGCGCGCGCAGCTGCTCGGACGCGTCGCGCAGGCTCTCCGCCGCGACGCGCAGGTCACGCTGCACCTTCTTGTCGCTGGTCATCGCCTTCACAGTCCCCTTGCCGTTGCCGGTCGCTCGCGAATAGGCGCCGCGCGCTGCTTCGAAGGCATCGCGGAGGCTGCTGCGCAGCTCTTCGTCCTCGATCAGTCGCTGCACGTAGGGATTGCCTCGCGCGCTGGAATAGATGTCTGCGGCCTGGCCCGCTTTGGTCTTGCTCATGCCATCTCCTCGCCGGGGGTGTTCGGAGTTCCAGTTGAGGATAGCCTCAAACCCGATCCTTGGATGCCGTCAGCCAGGTCCAATGCCATCGAGGAGAACCCCGTTGGAGCGAAATCCGAGTTCGGCGTCGCGAACCGTCCGCAGCCGCAGATGCGCCAGCTCCGGTCCGGGCAGCGCGTAGCGCCGCACCCAGAGGCGGCCGGCCGGCCCGTAGCCGATCTGGGCGAACCGGGGCCCGAGCAGGCGGGCGGGGACCGGCGGGGCGGGACCGGCGGAGACGAAGTCGACCTCGTGGACGTACCAGGCGAAGCCGTCGGTGGGCTGGACCTGAAATGAGCCGGTCGACAGGTAGTAGCGGAGCGAGGCCTCGCCGAGCGTCCAGGTGACCATCGCCCGCGGCGCCCGGGGTTCGCCGAGCTTCGCGGCGACCGACTCCCAGTCGGGCCGCTGCAAGGAGGACGAGGCGCTCGCCCAGACCGCGAAGCCGAGCGAGTAGGCGACCAGGACCGCCGCGAGGAGGGTGCCCGCGCGCCGCCCCCGGCGCAGGGTGACGCCGACCGCGACGGCGGCCAGCAGCGGCACCAGGGCCGGCAGCAGGTTGCGGGCGAGGACGTAGTCCCTGCCGGGGACGAGCAGCGCCAGGGCGAGCGGAGCGACGACGGTCGCGGCGGCGACCGCCAGCATCCGTCCGGCGGCCCGCCGCTCGCGACGCTCGCCGCGAGCCGCGAGCAGGCCGAGGGCGGCGAGCATCGCCGCCAGCGGCGCGACCGCCGGCAGCAGCCGCTCGGGCCGGGCGATGACCCCCCCGGTTTCGCCCAGCGCGAAGCTGATCCCGGCCGCCCAGAGCCTGTGCCCGAGGCTGTGATCGCCGATCCACTCGGCGTGGCCGAGCGACACCTGGTGGATCGCCAGCGGCGCCAGCAGCAGGCCGGCCGCAGCGACGATCCACAAGCCCCTCGCCACCTCGCGCCCCCGCCGCCGCAGCAGCCAGACCGCCTCGACGGTCAGCGGGAAGATCGCGAAGTAGTGCGTCGCCAGGGCCAGGGCCGAGGCGATCCCCCAAAGCGTCACGTCCCGCCTGCTTGAGGACGTCAGCGCCCGTACGAAGTAGAGCGCCGCAACCGCCGTCAGCAGCGAGAGCAGCGCGTAGCCGCGCGCCTCCTGCGAGTACCAGAGCAGCATCGGGTTGACGGCCACCAGCGCCGCCGCGGCGATCCCGGCGCGCCGTTCGTGCAGCTCGGCGCCGAGCAGATAGGCGACCGGAACCGTCGCCACCCCGGCCAGCGCCGAGAGCGAGCGCAGGCCGACCTCGCCGGTTCCCGTGAGCTGGGTCCAGGCCCAGGCCAGCGCGTAGTAGAGCGGCGGCGCCGACTCACTGAAGCCGACCGCGTTCATCGCGTGCCAGAAGCCGTCGCGCAGGACGCGACTGGCGGTGACGATCTCGTCGTGGTGGTAGGACTGGACGCCGAGCGTCGCGAAGCGCAGGCCGGCGGCGAGCACGGTCAGCCCGGCGACGATCCAGAAGGCCCGGGAGCGCGCCCGCGCGGCCTCGCGGAGCGCCTCGTAGAAACTCGCCAGGTTGCCCCTGCCCAGGGCCTCGGCTGCCTCCATCCTCGTTAGACAGGTTCGCGCTTTGCTCGCTGTGCGCTCATGCCAGCGCCGTGTCGATCGCCTTCTTGACCTCGTCGACGTAGGCGAACTCCAGCTCGCTGCGCTCGTGCTCGGGGATCTCGGCGACGTCGCCCTCGTTTCGCTCCGGCACGAGCACCCGCTTGATACCGGCGCGCTGCGCGGCAAGCGACTTCTCCTTCAGCCCGCCGACCGGCAGCACCTGCCCGGTCAGGGTCACCTCGCCGGTCATCGCGACGTCGTTGCTGACCTGGTGGCCGCTGACCAGCGAGGCGAGGGCCACGGTCATCGCGACGCCCGCCGAGGGGCCGTCCTTGGGCACCGCGCCGGCCGGCACGTGGATGTGGATGTCGTGCTCGGCGAACCACCCCTCTTCCAGCTCGGGCGCCAGCTCGCGCCACTGCCCGCGCACATAGGAGAGCGCCGCCTGCGCCGACTCCTTCATCACATCGCCGAGCTGGCCGGTGATCGTCAGCTTGCCCGAGCCCGGCATCGCGGTCGCCTCGATGAAGAGGACGTCGCCGCCGGTCGGCGTCCAGGCGAGGCCCGTGGCGACGCCGGGAACCTGGGTGCGGCGGCGCTGCTCGGCGAAGAAGAGGCGGCGGCCGAGCAGCTCGCGCGCCCGCTTGGCCGAGATCCTCGCCTTGCCGTCGGCCTTTCCCTCGGCCACGTCTCGCGCAACCTTGCGGCAGACCGTGCCGATCTGGCGCTCCAGGTTGCGCACACCGGCCTCGCGGGTGTACTCCTCGACGATCGCGGTCAGGGCCGGCTCGGCGAACTCGATCTGCGAGGGCTTCAGGCCGTTGGCCTCGATCTGGCGCGGAACCAGGTAGCGACGGGCGATGTGCTTCTTCTCGCCCAGGGTGTAGCCGGCCAGCTCGATCGTCTCCATCCGGTCTCGGAGCGGGCCGGGGACGGTGTCGAGCACATTCGCGGTGGCGATGAACAGCACGTCGGAGAGGTCGAACTCGAGGTCGATGTAGTGGTCGCGGAAGCTGTCGTTCTGCGCCGGGTCGAGCACCTCGAGCATCGCCGAGGAGGGGTCGCCGCGGAAGTCGGCGCCCATCTTGTCGATCTCGTCGATCATGAAGACCGGGTTGCGCGAGCCGGCGTCGCGCAGGGCGCGGACGATCGTCCCCGGCATCGCGCCGATGTAGGTGCGGCGATGGCCGCGGATCTCCGCCTCGTCGCGCACGCCGCCGACCGAGATCCGCTCGAACTCGCGCCCCAGCGCCCGCGCGATCGACCGGCCGAGGCTGGTCTTGCCGACGCCCGGTGGGCCGACGAAACAGAGGATCGGCCCGGGCGACTCCGGATTCAGCTTGCGCACCGCCAGGTACTCGAGTATCCGCTCCTTGACCTTCTCCAGGTCGTAATGGTCGGCGTCGAGCACCTCGCGGGCGTGGCCGATGTCGAGGTCGTCCTCGGTCCGCTGCGACCAGGGCAGCTCGACCAGCCACTCCAGGTAGGTGCGGATCACCCCGTGCTCGGCTGCCGCAGGCGGCAGCTTCTCCAGCCGCGACAGCTCCCGGTCGGCGGCTTTGCGGGCGTGCTCGGGCAGCTCGGCCTCCTCGACTCGCTGGCGCAGCTCGTTCACCTCGGCCTGCTGCTCGTCGCCCTCCCCCAGCTCCTCCTGGATCGCTTTCAGCTGCTGGCGGAGGAAGAACTCGCGCTGGCCCTTGTCGACTTCCGACTGCACCTGCGACTGGATCTGGCTGCCAAGCTGCACCACCTCCAGCTCGCGGGCGAGGATCTGCGAGAGGCGGCGCAGCCGCGCCGCCACGTCGACCTCCTCCAGCAGCTCCTGCTTCTCCTCGGTCGAGATCCTCAGGGCCCCGGCGATCAGGTGGCCAAGCGCCGCCGGGTCCTCGATGTTGGCGACCGCCATCTGCAGCTCCTCGGGCAGATAGGGGATGTGCTCGACGATCTCCGAGAAGGTGCGCTGCACGTTGCGGCTCAGCGCCTCGAGCTCGGGCCCCTCCTCGATCGTGTCCGGCAGCTCGGCGACTCGCGCCACCAGATAGGGCTCCTCGGCGACGTAGGGGCCGAGCCGCACGCGCTGTGCCCCCTGGACGAGGATGCGGAGGCTGCCGTCGGGGACTTTCACCATCCTCGCGACGATGCCGACCACTCCCACGTCGTAGAGGTCCTCGGGGCCCGGCTCCTCGTCCTCCGGGTCGCGCGCCGCGACCATCGCCAGCATGCGATTGGCGCCGAGCACGTCGTCGACCAGCTTGATCGAGCGCTCCTGGCCGACCGCGAGCGGGGTCAGGGTTTCCGGGAAGGTGACGGTCTCGCGCAGCGGCAGCACCGGCAGCGCGTCCGGCAGGGGCTCGTTGGCCCGGATTGCGTCCTCCGCGTCGAGCGGGGACTCGACCACCTGGAGAGCCGGGACCGAACCCTCCATCAGCCGCGTCCGATCGGCACGCTGCGGGTGGCTTGGGCCGGGTCGCGCAGCGGCAGCTCGATCCGCAGCACGCCGTCCTCGTAGGTCGCCTTGGCCCGCTCGGTGTCGACGTCGACCTGCAGCTCCACCACCCGCCGGAAGGGCCCGGACGGAATCTCCACCTGCTGGTAGACGCGGCCTTCGATCGCTTGAACAGGCCGTTCTCCGACGATCGCGAGCTGCCGGCCACTGACCTCGATGCCCACCTGGTCCAGATCTACGCCGGCGAGGTCCACCTTCACGACCGCTCGCTGCGGGTCGCCGGCGTAATAGACGTCGACATTGGGCGAGAAGCCCCTGCTCCGCCGGCTCACGTAGGCGCTCCGCCCCCAGGCGCCTCCCAGCATCTGGTCCATCTCGCGCCGCATGCGGGCGAAGTTGGCGAAGAGATCGCGCTCGGGCATGCCAAAACCATAGCCAGCGAGGTGCGAGACCTGTCGCCGGCCCGGGTCCAGCTATGCCGCGCGCGACTGGGTAGCCCAGCGAGGCGGCCTCATCAGCAGAACCGGCTGCCTGGGCGGCACGAGGCCCTCCGGTCGGTCGGGCCGGAAGGTAGCGCAGGGCTCCTCCAGCTGGAGCGCGCAGAGCATGTTCCTGCGGAAGTAGCAGTCGTCGCAACTCGGGGGCTTCGCCTTGCCTGACATCGAGCGCGAATCTTGACAATGCCGTTGCACTTTCGTGGCGGCCATTCCCGCAAAGCGCAACGTCTTTGACACGGGCCCTTCACATCTTCCCCGCGTCTTGCGAACGCGGCGCCCGTCAGCGCTACCATTCGAGTCGCGATGGCAGCCCAGAATCGCACCGAGAAACTCTCCGCCTCCCCCCAGCTCTTCGAGAGCGACTTCCTCAACTTCTTCTCGCGGGTCCACCCCGCGATCCCGGCGATCGTCTTCGTGCCGGTGATCGTCGCGATGGAGTGGCTGGCGGCCGACCGCGGTCAGGGCTGGTGGCAGATCGCCCTGCTCAGCCTGGGCGGGATTGGCATCTGGACGCTGACCGAGTACTGGCTGCACCGGCTGGTCTTCCACTGGGACCCCGACAACGGGCTCGGGCACCGGCTGCACTTCATCATCCACGGCATCCACCACGACCACCCGAACGACAAGCTGCGCCTCGTGATGCCACCTGCCGTTTCGATCCCGCTGGCGGCGCTCTTCCTGCTCGCTTTCACGCTGGTCTTCGGCACGCCGGCGGCCTACCCCCTGTTCGGCGGCTTCATCGCGGGCTACCTCTTCTACGACTACACGCACTACTACGTCCACCACTTCTCGCCCAAGTCGGCGATGGGCAAGCGGCTGCGCGAGCAGCACATGCGCCACCACTTCCAGGACCACCGCTTCGGGTACGGCGTCTCCTCGCCGATCTGGGACGTGGTGTTCGGCACCCTCCCACGCAAGCACCGCGGCTAGGGTGCAACGCTCACCCGAGCGCCTGGCCGAACCCGCCGTGTAACACCTCAGACCTTCGAGGTCCTGTTCAAATAGTCGGTGTGAAATAGGCCAATTCGGCCAAATTGGGCCAGTCACACTCACAGTGGCCGCCACACAGTGAGTGAACTGTGCAACACTCCGGTTCGCAATAGCTTGCTTACCAGTTACCGGACCGCGGACAGCGACCGGTTGAAAGGAATGACATGCCAAGCACGACTCACGTACTCGACGAGGCCCGCGACTTGGTCAAGAAGCGTCTCGCCGAACTGGACGACGAGCGCAAGCGCCTCGAGCGCGCGCTTGCCGAGCTGGGCGGGAAAGTGACCGGGGGGCGCATCGGGCGAGGCCCCGGCCGGCCGCGCGGCTCGGGTCGGAAAAAAAGCGGCACGCGCCGCCGCCGCAAAGGGACCCGCGGCGACCAGGCGGTGAAACTCGTCGAGGCCAACCCGGGGATCACCGCCTCGGACATCGCCAAGACGATGAAGATCAAGCCGAACTACCTCTACCGTGTACTCGGCGACCTCGAGAAGGAGCGTCGCGTGTCGAAGAAAGGCCGCCAGTACTTCCCGGGCAAGTAGCGACTCCTTAAGGGCCTATCCCCACCGGGATAGGCCCTAAATCAGGCCAAGCTTGGAGACCGCGTCGCGCTCCTCTCGCAGCTCCGCGATGCTGGTGTCGATGCGGGAGCGGGAGAAGTCCGGCATCTCGAGCCCCTCGGCGATCCGCCACTCGCCGCCTGAGCAGACGCACGGATGCCCGGCGACGACGCCCTCCTCGATCCCGTAGGAGCCGTCGGAGGCAACCCCCATCGAGACCCAGTCGCCATCGGGGGTGCCGTGCATCCAGTCACGCACGTGATCGATCGCCGCGTTTGCCGCCGAAGCGGCACTCGAGGCGCCGCGCGCGCTGATCACCTCGGCACCGCGCTTGGCCACGCGGGGGATGAACTCGTCGCCAATCCAGGCTTCGTCGTCGACCGCATCCCAGGCACTCCCCCCGCCGACCTTGGCGTTGACCAGGTCTGGGTACTGGGTGGTCGAGTGGTTTCCCCAAACGGTCATGTTGCTGACGTTGGAGAGCGGCTCGCCGAGCTTGTTGGCCAGCTGGGCGATCGCCCGGTTGTGGTCGAGCCGCATCATTGCCGAGAAGCGCTCCCGCGGCACGCCGTCGGCGTTCGACGACGCGATCAGGCAATTGGTGTTGGCCGGATTGCCGACCACCAGCACCCGCACGTCGTCCGCCGCGCTGGCGGCGATCGCTTCGCCCTGCGGCTTGAAGATCGCGCCGTTGGCCTCGAGCAGGTCGGAGCGCTCCATCCCGGGACCGCGCGGCCGCGCCCCGACCAGGAGGGCGAGGTTGCAGCCGTCGAAGGCAGGCTTGGGGTCGTCGAAGATGTCGACCCTGCGCAACAGCGGGAACGCGCAGTCCTCCAGCTCCATCGCGGTTCCCTCCGCGGCCTCGACGGCGGCGGGGATCTCCAGCAGGCTCAGCTCGAGCGGGGTGTCGGGGCCGAGCATCTGGCCGCTGCCGATTCGGAACAGCAGCGCGTAGCCAATCTGCCCGGCAGCGCCGGTTACGGTGACTTTGACAGGGGTGCTCACGTGATCTTCCCTCCTCCAGTCGTCATGTTCTCAGGTCTCGGCCATCGCCCGCCGCAGGCGCCCGTCGATCGCCGCCAGGAGCTCCTGGGTGGTCAGGTACCCCTGGTCCGGGCCGACCAGCAGCGCCAGGTCCTTGGTCATCTTGCCGCTCTCCACCGTCTCCACGCAGACCTGCTCGAGCGTCGCCGCGAACCGTGACACATCCGGAGCTCCGTCGAGCCGGCCGCGGGCGGCGAGGCCACGGGTCCAGGCGAAGATTGAAGCGATCGGATTGGTCGAGGTGGGTTCGCCCGCCTGGTGGCGCCGATAGTGGCGGGTGACGGTGCCGTGCGCCGCCTCGGCCTCGACCGTGCCGCCGTCGGGGCTCATCAGCACGCTGGTCATCAGCCCCAGCGAGCCGAACCCCTGGGCGACGGTGTCGGACTGCACGTCGCCGTCGTAGTTCTTGCAGGCCCACACGTAGCCGCCTTCCCACTTCAGCGCCGCGGCCACCATGTCGTCGATCAGGCGGTGTTCGTAGCTCAAACCCCTGGCCTCGAACTCCGCCCTGAACTCGTCCTCGTACACCGCGGCGAAGATCTCCTTGAAGCGGCCGTCGTAGCGCTTCAGGATCGTGTTCTTGGTCGAGAGGTAAACCGGGTAGCCGCGCTCCAGGCCGTAGCGCATCGAGGCGCGGGCGAAGTCGCGGATCGACTCGTCGAGGTTGTACATCGCCATCGCCACACCGCCGCCCGGGAAGTCGTAGACGTCCAGCTCGACGGGCTCGGAGCCATCCTTCGGCGTGTAGGTGAGGGTCAGCGCCCCCTCGCCGGGGACGACCATATCGGTCGCGCGGTACTGGTCGCCAAAGGCGTGGCGGCCGATCACGATCGGCTTCGTCCAGCCGGGCACCAGCCGCGGGACATTGGAGATCACGATCGGCTCGCGGAAGATGACCCCGCCGAGGATGTTGCGGATCGTCCCGTTCGGCGAGGGGTACATCCTCTTCAGGCCGAACTCCTCGACCCGCGCCTCGTCGGGGGTGATCGTCGCGCACTTGACCCCGACTCCGTGCTGCTTGATCGCGTTCGCCGCGTCGACCGTGATCCGGTCTTCGGTCGCGTCGCGGCTCTCGATCCCGAGGTCGAAGTAGACGAGCTCGAGGTCGAGGTAGGGCAGGATCAGCTGCTCTTTGATGAACGCCCAGATGATCCGGGTCATCTCGTCGCCCTCGAGCTCGACGATCGGGTTCTCGACTCTGATCTTCGCGGCCATGGGCGCGGCGATGCTATCGATGCCACAATGTGCTCGATGGCGACCGCCGAGCGCAGGTCCGCGCAGACCCACGAAGTCTTCAACCAGCCGGTCCCCCTGGAGGACTACAACCCGTTCGACGCCGACCGGCCGCTGGTCGAGGCGCTGCGCCGCGAGGGCGCCGAGTGGGCGGAGGCGGAGGCGCGCGAGTTGGGAGCGATCTGCGGCTCGCGGCAGACGATCCGCTGGGGCTTCGAGGCGAACGAGCGAAAGCCCGAGCTGCGCACCCACGACCGCTACGGCCACCGGATCGACGAGGTCGAGTTCGACAGCTCCTGGCACGAACTGATGCGGATCGGGATCGGCCACGGGCTGCACGCCGAGCCCTGGCGTGAGCCCGGCCCCGGCGCCCACGTCGCCCGCGCCGCCAAGTTCACCCTTCTGATGCAGGCCGAGGCCGGCGTCGGCTGCCCGATCTCGATGACCTACTCGGCGATCCCGGCGCTGCGCCACCAGCCCGAGCTGACCGAGGAGTGGGAGCCGCGGCTCCTCTCGCTCGACTACGACGAGCGGTCGATGCCGGCGGACCGCAAGAGCGGCGCCCTCTGCGGGATGGCGATGACCGAGAAGCAGGGCGGCTCCGACGTCCGCGCCAACACGACCGTGGCGACCCCGCTGAACGGCGGCGGGCCGGGCTCCGAGTACGAGCTGGTCGGCCACAAGTGGTTCTGCTCGGCACCGATGTGCGACGCCTTCCTCGTTCTCGCTCAAACCGACTCCGGCCTCTCCTGCTTCCTGATGCCGCGCTGGACGCCCGACGGCGAGCGCAACGCCTTCCAGATCCAGCGGCTCAAGGACAAGCTCGGCAACCACTCCAACGCCTCCAGCGAGCTCGAGTTCCATGGCGCCTGGGCGCGGATGGTCGGCGAGGAGGGGCGCGGCGTGCCGACGATCATCGAGATGGTCAACCACACCCGGCTCGACTGCACGATCGGCGCCGCCACCGGCCAGCGGGCCGGGGTCGCCCAGGCGCTCCACCACGCCGCCCACCGAGCCGCCTTCGGCACGGAGCTGATCGACCAGCCGCTGATGCGCAACGTGCTCGCCGACCTCTGCGTCGAGTCCGAGGCGGCGACGATCTCGGCGATGCGGCTCGCCCGCGCCTACGACGAGGTCGCGGCGGGCGACGAGGAGGCGGTCGAGTTCCGCCGCCTCGCCAACGCCGTCCTCAAGTACTGGCTTTCCAAGCGCGCCCCGTGGCACGCGGTGGAGTGCCTCGAGTGCCTAGGCGGCAACGGCTACGTCGAGGAGTCGGGGATGCCGCGGCTCTTCCGCGAGAGCCCGCTCGCCTCGATCTGGGAGGGCTCCGGCAACGTCCAGTGCCTCGACGTGCTGCGGGCGATGGTCAAGAGCCCGAGCTCGGTGGACGCCTTCTTCGCCGAGGTCCTCGAGGCCTCCGGCGCCGAACCGAGGCTCGACGCCTACGTCTCCTCGCTGCGCGAGGAGATCCCCGGCGACGTCGAGACGGTCGAGTCGCGGGCCCGGCGGATCGTCGAACGGATGGCGCTCGCCCTGCAAGCCTCGCTGCTGGTGCGCTTCGGGGACGAGGCCGCCGCCGACGCCTTCTGCGCCTCGCGTCTCTCGGGCGACTGGGGTCACGCATTCGGAACCCTTCCCCCAGCTACCGACTTTGCGCGAATCATCGAGAGGCACTCACCGGTCGCGTAGGCCCGGCCGGCTTATCCTGCAGCGTCTCTCAGGGCTCGGCCCACTTGCTCGGCGGTGATCACCCCGGCGAGGCGGCCTTCGGCGTCGACCGCCATCAGAGCGCCGAACCGCCGCAGGGAGCGGTTGGCGAGCAGGGTGTCGAGCGGGGCGTCGTCGCGGACCTGGAAGGTTCCGTCGTCGTGCTCGAGCAGCTCGGAGATGAGAGCTGTGGAGCGGGAGGTCTCGGGAACCTCGTCGGCTCTGTCGCGGACGACCAGGCCGAGGAAGCGATGCGCGGCATCGACCACCGGGAACCAGGGCCAGCGGTAGCGCAGGAAGTATTCGTCGAGGGCCTGCTCGACGCTGAGCTGATCCGGGATCGCAACCGGCTCACGGTCCATCACGTCGGCCACGGTCATCCCGCCGATCCGGCCGGAGATCGTCGTCTGCATCGAGGCGGCCCGGGCCGAGCCGTTGATCACGAAGCCGATCAGCGCCAGCCAGACGCCGGCGAAGACGTAGCCGGTGAAGACCAGCAGCAGGCCGCCGCCGACGAACAGGTAGCCGAAGGCTCGGCCGAGGCTGGCGGCGAAGCGGGTCGCCGCGGTTCGGTCCCCCGTCCGCCACCAGGCGATCGCCCGCACCACCCGACCGCCGTCCATCGGGAAGGCGGGCAGCAGATTGAAGACGAGGACGAGGAAGTTGATCGAGGCGAGCCAGGCGACCATGGCCAGCACACCCGAGGTGCCGGCGTTCCCCTCGACCAGGGCCGCCTTGCGGAACTCCTCGGCACCGGCAGCGCCGAGGCCGACCGCGGCGAGCACGACGACGATCGCCAGCGTCACCAGCGGTCCGGCGATCGCCACCTTGAACTCGGTCGCGGGGCTGTCAGATTCGCGATCCATCCGTGCCATCCCGCCGAAGACCCAGAGCTGGATGCTGGAGATGCCGATCCCGTTGCGCATCGCCACCACCGCATGACCGAGCTCGTGCAGGACGATCGAGCCGAAGAAGCCGAAGGCGCTGAGGATCGCCAGCAGGAAGGGCGCTGAGGCCGAGCTGCTCTCGTCGAGCACGTCGCCGTAGAAGCGCGAGAGCCAGAAGATGACGAGGAAGAGGACGAGGAACCAGGACCAGTCGACCGCGATCCGGATTCCGCGCACATGGAAGAGGGTGATCGAGCCACCGCCGAGCATCGACCAATGGTAGGGGTCGGCCGATCTGGCGAACCCTCGCGCCCGATAGGGTCGGCCCGGATGGCGCCCGACCGCAACCGCCTGCGCGAGCTGCTCGAGCAGCTCGAGCGGATCGACCGTCCGTCCGCCTCGGAGGGGGAGCGGCGGGCGGCCGAGTGGCTGGTGGAGCGCTTCGCCGAGCTGGGCGCCGAGGCGCGGATCGAGGCCGAGCCGGCTCACGGCACCTACTGGTGGCCGCTGGGGATCGGCGCCGCGCTGGGGGTGCTGGGAGGGATCCTGGCGCTGCGCGGACGGCGGCTGCTGGGGGGCGCCCTGGCCGGCGCCGCCGCCGCCGGGATGGCCTCGGACTACCCGCCGGGGAAGCGCCCCCTGCGGCGCTTCCTACCCCGCCGCACCACCTACAACGTCGTCTGCGAGCTGGGACCCGCGGACCCCCAGCGCACTGTCGTCCTGATCGCCCACCACGACGCCGCCCACTCGGGCATCGTCTTCCACCCCGAGCTGCCCAACATCGCCGACCGGCTGGGGATGATCGAGCGCACCGACACCAGCCCGCCGCTGATGGCGCCCGTGGTCGGGGGGCCGGTTCTGGCCGCGCTCGGCGCGCTTACCGGCAGGCGCCGGTTGGCGAAGCTGGGCGTGCTCCTGGGGCTGGGCTCGGCCGCGGCGATGACCGAGATCGGCCTGCGCAACGTCGTGCCGGGCGCAAACGACAACGGCACCGCGGTCGTCGCCCTGCTGGCGCTGGCCGAGCGGCTGCTCGAGCAGCCGACCGACGGGACGCGGGTGATCCTGCTCTCGGTCGGCTCGGAGGAGTCCTTCAGCGAGGGGATCAAGGCCTTCGGCGAACGCCACTTCGGCGAGCTGCCGCGCGAGAGCACCTTCTTCCTCTGCCTGGAGACGCTCGGCTCGCCGCATCTGCTCGTCCTGCGCGGCGAGGGTTTCCTCAGGATGCGCGAGTATTCGCCGCGCTCGCTGGCCCTGATGGACGGGCTCGCCGAGGAGCTGGGCATTCACCTCTTCCCCAACCTGCGCTTGCGCAACGGGACCGACGGGCTGGAGCCGCTGGCGGCGGGCTACGAGACCGCTGTCCTCGCAAGCTGCACCAACCTCAAGCAACCGGCCAACTACCACTGGTGGCACGACCTCGCCGAGAACGTCGACTTCGACACGGTCGCCGACGGCATTCGCCTCTCCGAGGCGGCGATCCGCCGCCTCGACGAGCGCTGGCTCTAACGCCGACGGGACGTCGGCGGGGATAGAAATCCGACCGCGGAGTCGGATTTGGCCTCTATAGAGTGCGCGCCCGATGCCTACCCACGACGTACTGGTGATCGGCGCCGGCCTTGCAGGGCAGCGCGCTGCCCTGGCGGCGGCCGAGCAGGGCGTCTCGGTCGGAATCCTCAGCAAGGTCCACCCCGTGCGCTCGCACTCCAACGCGGCCCAGGGCGGGATCAACGCGGCGCTCAATCCGGGCGATTCCTGGGAGTCGCACGCCTTCGACACGGTGAAGGGCTCCGACTACCTGGGCGACCAGGACGCGATCTCGGTGATGTGCGAAGAGGCACCGGAGGAGATCCTCCACCTCGAGCACCTCGGCGTCACCTTCCACCGCAACGAGGAGGGCAAGCTCGGCACGCGCGCCTTCGGCGGCGCCTCCGCCGCCCGTACGTACTACGTCGCCGACATCACCGGTCAGGCGATCATGCACGTCCTCTACGAGCAGCTGATGAAGCACTCCGAGCAGGTGGCCCGCTACGAGGAGTGGTTCTGCACGGCGCTGGCCCTCGACGAGCAGGGCGAGTGCTGCGGCGTCGTCACTCGCAACGTCGCCGACGGCTCGATGCAGCTGTTCGGCGCCAAGGCCGTCATCCTCGCCTGCGGCGGCAACGGCCAGGTCTGGAAGCCGACCACCAACGCGCTGATCTGCACCGGCGACGGGATCGCGATGGCCTACCGCGCCGGGGCGAAGCTGATGGACATGGAGATGATCCAGTACCACCCGACGACCCTGGCCGGCAAGGGCTTCCTGATCACCGAGGGCGCCCGCGGCGAGGGCGCGCACCTGCTCAACGCGAAAGGCGAGCGCTTCATGGAGCGCTACGCGCCCAACAAGATGGAGCTTGCCTCGCGCGACGTCGTCTCGCGGGCCGAGCAGACCGAGATCGACGAGGGCCGCGGCTTTCCCGACGGCACGGTGGCGCTCGACATCACCGTCGTGCCGCGCAAGCGCGTCCACGAGGCGCTTCGCGAGATCGTCCTGGTCGGCCGCGACTTCGCCGGCGTCGACATCACCCGCGAACCGATCCGCATCAAGCCCGGCAACCACTACACGATGGGCGGGATCAAGACCGACATAGACGGGCGAACCGACGTCCCGGGCCTCTACGCGGCCGGGGAGACGGCCTGCGTCTCGGTCCACGGCGGCAACCGGCTGGGCGCCAACTCGCTGCTCGACACGCTGATCTTCGGCCGTCGCTCCGGCGCCGACGCCGCCGCCCGCGCCAAGCGGGTGGGGGGCTCGCGGCCCTCGGCCGGCGTGCTCGACGCCGAGGAGGAGAAGGTCGCCGCGATCGCCGCGCGCGATAAGGGCTCGGGGCGGCGCATCTCGGAGATCAAGCTGGAGCTGGGCGAGACGATGGACAAGCACATCGCCGTCTTCCGCGAGGAGGCCGGAATCGGGGAGGCGTTGGAGACCGTCCGCCGCCTCAAGCACGAGGCCGAGTCCGCCTACGTCGACGACAAGGGCAACGTCTTCAACCAGGACCTGCTGGCGGCGATCGAGCTGGGCTACATGCTCGACAACGCCGAATGCACCTGCGTCGCCGCGCTGGAGCGCAGGGAGAGCCGCGGCGCCCAGTACAGGACCGACTTCCCGGAGCGCAACGACGCCGAGTGGCTGAAGCACATCGACCTCCAGCAGGGCGACGACGGACCGGAGATCTCATACTCAGAGGTGACGATCACCCAGTGGGAGCCGGAAGAGAGGAAGTACTAGGAGATGGCCACCTACACCCTGAAAGTCCGCCGCTACCAGCCGGAGAGCGGGGAGGGTCCCTACTGGGAGGAGTTCGACGTCGAGCTGGACCCTTCGCTCTCCGTCCTCGACGGGCTGCTGCAGGCGAGGGACCGCGACGACGGCTCGCTCTCGGTCCGCTGCTCCTGCCGCGCCGCAATCTGCGGCTCGTGCGGGATGAAGATCAACGGCCAGTCCGGCCTCGGCTGCAAAACGCAGATCGGCGAGGCGCACACTCAGGCAAACAGGCGGCCCAAGGAAAGCAGCGCCGCCCCCGGACGCGGGCTCAACGGCGGGTCCATATCTGATTCTTCCGCCGTTGCGGGAGCAGAGGAGGCGGCGCCGATTGTTGTCGAGCCGATGGGGAACATGCCGGTGATCAAGGACCTGATCACCGACATGGAGTCGACCCACTGGGAGAAGATCCGCCGCGTCACCCCGTGGCTGCTGCCGCACGGCGACCCGCCCGAGCGCGAGTACGTGGTCGAGCCGCAGTCGATGATCGACATCACCCAGTCGATGGCCTGCATCCAGTGTGGCGCCTGCGTCTCCTCCTGCCTCTCGATGGAAGCCGACCCGGAGTTTGTCGGCCCGGCGGCGCTGGCCAAGGCCTACCGCTTCGTCGGCGACCCGCGCGACGCGGAGACGAAGGAGCGGCTCCACGACCTGGGAGAGGACCCGCACGGGATCTACGACTGCACCCACTGCTTCAGCTGCATCGACGCCTGCCCCAAGGGGGTCGCGCCGATGGACCAGATAATGCGCCTGCGCCGCAAAGCCAGCGAGGAGGGGATCGAGGACCCCAACAGCGGTCATGCCCACGAGATCGCCTTCGTCAAGATCATCGAAAAGAAGGGCACGCTCGACGAGGCCATGCTCCCGCAGGAGTCCTTCGCGCCGGGGATCAAGGGAAAGCTCAAACCAAGCAAGCGCGGGATCGGGGAACTCTTCAAGGCGCTGCCGACCGTGTTCCGTGCGATGAGGACCGGCAAGGCCCGCCTAAAGTTCGTCCCCGGCCTGCACCGGAAGCTCCCCGGCGGCGCCCAGGACGAGGTCAAGGCGATCTACCGCCACGCCGAGAAGCACCGCGAGGAACTCAACATCTACATCCAGGGCGACGAGGACCTCGAGCCCGAGCCCGACGAGACTGAGGCCGAGGAGATCGCGGCCGAGGAGGGAACGCCATGAAGCTCGCCTACTGGCCCGGCTGCGTCTCGCGCGGCTTCACCACCGAGCTGCACGGCTCGATGGCGCTGGTCGCCGACCGGCTCGGGATCGAGCTGGTCGAACTGGACCGCGCCAACTGCTGCGGCGCCGGCGTGATCGCCGAGCACAACCAGGAGCTGGCCGACACGCTCAACGCGCGCACCTTCGCCCTCGCCCAGCAGACGGGGCTGGCGATGATGAACATCTGCTCGACCTGCCAGGGGGCGCAGTCGGAGTGCCAGCAGCGGCTCGACGCCGACTCGGCCTACCGTGCCCACATCAACGAGGCGCTCTCTGGCCAGGGCCTCGAGTACGTGAAGGGCAAGGACGGCTTCACCAACAAGAACTTCCTCTGGCTGCTGGTCGAGGACTACGGGCTCGACAAGCTGGCCGAGAAGGTCGTCCGGCCCCTCTCCGGCCTGCGCGTCGGCCCCTTCTACGGCTGCTACGTGGTGCGCCCAAAGGAGCGGCTCGGCTACGGCGAGCACCCCGAACGCGACCTCTACCTGGAGAAGGTGATCGAGACGCTGGGCGGCGAGGTGGTCTCCTACGACGGCGCTCGCAAATGCTGCGGCTTCCCGGTGATCACGATGAACCGCGAGACCTCGCTGCGCCAGGCCGGCACCCACGTCGGTGACGCGCTCGACGCCGGCGCCGACTGCCTGGTCACCCCCTGCCCGCTCTGCCACCTCAATCTCGACATGCAGCAGCCCGAGGCGGCGAAGATCGTCAACCGCGAGCTCGGCCTCGCCGTTCTGCACCTGCCGCAGCTGGTCGGCCTGGCGCTCGGCGCGGAGCCCAAGCAGCTCGGGATGGGCAAGCACATCGCCTCGACCGACTGGGTCGAGGAGCGGCTGGCACGCTCCCGTGTGCCGGCGTGAGCGCACGCGTTTGCAGATAAGCCTCGCTCGATCGCCGAGCTCGATCGTCGCGCCGGCAGCCTGCTCGGCGCTGGAGGGATCGAAATCACAACCGGGTCGGCCGTCCCGGATAGTCTGCGGTCTCGATGAGCGGAGCGGCGCCCAACCTGCCCGACGGAATCGAGGCATGTCTCTTCGACCTCGACGGGGTGCTCACCGAAACCGCGAAGATCCACGCCAAGGCGTGGAAGCGGATGTTCGACGCCTACCTGAAGGGTCGCGCCGAACGGGACGGCGGGGAGTTCGTCGAGTTCGACGCGGGCGAGGACTACGACGACTACGTCGACGGCAAGCCGCGCTACGACGGCGTCCGCTCCTTCCTCGCCGCGCGCGGCATCGAGCTGCCCGAGGGGACGCCCGAGGACCCGCCCGACGCCGAGACCGTCTGCGGGCTCGGCAACCGCAAGAACGAACTGGTCCTCGAGCTGATGAAGCGCGACGGCGTCGAGGCCTACCCCGGCTCGGTCCGCTTCGTCGAAGCGGCGCGCGACGCCGGCCTGCGCCGCGCCGTCGTCTCCTCGAGCGCCAACTGCCAGGCGGTGCTGGAGGCGGCCGGGATCGAGGATCTGTTCGAGGAGCGGATCGACGGCAAGGTCGCGGCCCGGGAGAAGCTGGCGGGCAAGCCCGCCCCCGACACCTACCTCGCCGGGGCGAAGGCGGTCGGCGTCGAGCCGGCGGCGGCGACCGTGTTCGAGGACGCCCTCTCGGGAGTCGAATCGGGGCGGGCGGGCAAGTTCGGCTGCGTGGTCGGGGTCAACCGCCTCGGCGACGACCACGGCGAGGCCCTCGGGAAGCACGGCGCGACGATCGTCGTCTCCGACCTCGCCGAGCTGCTCGCGGACGATCGATGATCGGCCACCCCGCGTTCACGATCGAGCCCTGGGCGGTGCGCGAGACCAGCCTCGACTTCGAGCGGCTGGCGCAGTCGGAGTCGGTGTTCGCGCTGGCCAACGGCCACCTGGGGCTGCGCGGCAACCTCGACGAGGGCGAGCCGCACGCCCTGCCCGGCACCTACCTGAACGCCTTCTGGGAGGTCCGCCCGCTGCCCTACGCCGAGGCGGGCTACGGCTACCCGGAGGCCGGCGAGACGGTCGTCAACATGACCAACGGCAAGATCGTCCGCCTGCTCGTCGACGACTCGCCCTTCGACGTGCGCTACGGCGAGCTGCTGAGCCACGAGCGCCTGCTCGACCTGCGCGCCGGGACCATGCGCCGCGAGGTCGTCTGGCGCTCGCCGGCCGGCAAGCGGGTGCGGGTCGTCTCGCAGCGGCTCGTCTCCTTCACGCAGCGCGCGGTCGCGGCGATCGAGTACGAGGTCGAACCGCTGGACGAGGGCGCGAGGCTCGTCGTGCAGTCGGAGCTGGTCGCCAACGAGCCGCGCCCCGCCGCCTCCGACGACCCCCGTGCCGCCGCGGCCCTGGAAGCGCCGCTCGCCTTCGAGGACGCGAACGCGTCGGGCAGCGAAGCGGTCCTGGTGCACGCGACGAAGTCGAGCGGGCTGCGGGCCGCAGCGGCGATGGACCACCTGGTCGACGGCCCCGAGGCGACCCGGGTCGACGCGGCGCAGACCTGGGAGGACCTGGCCCGGGTCACCGTCACCGCCGACCTCGAGGCGGGCGCCCGCCTGCGGCTGACCAAGTTCATCGCCTACGGCTGGTCGGCCGAGCGCTCGGTGCCGGCCGTGCGCGACCAGGTCGCCGCCGCGGTTGCCGAGGCCCGCCACACCGGCTGGGAGAAGCTGGCCGCCGAGCAGCGCTCCTATCTCGACGAGTTCTGGGACGGCGCCGACGTCGAGCTGGACGGCGACGCCGAGCTGCAGCAGGCGGTGCGCTTCGCGCTCTTCCACACCCTGCAGGCGGGCGCACGCGGCGAGGGCCGCGCGATCGCCGCCAAGGGGCTGACCGGGCCGGGCTACGACGGCCACTGCTTCTGGGACACCGAGTCCTACGTCCTCCCCGTCCTCACCTACACCGCCCCGGAGGCGTGCGCCGCGGCGCTGCGCTGGCGGCGCGACACGCTCGGGCGGGCGCGCGAGCGGGCCGAGCAGCTCGGGCTGGCCGGCGCGGTGTTCCCCTGGCGGACGATCAGCGGCGACGAGTGCTCGGCCTACTGGCCGGCCGGCACCGCCGCCTTCCACATCGGCGCCGACGTCGCCGCCGCGGTCAGCCGCTACCGGGTGGCGAGCGGCGACGATGATTTCGAGCGCGACGCCGGGATCGAGCTGCTGGTCGAAACGGCGCGGCTGTGGCGCTCGCTCGGGCACCATCACCCCTCCGGCCGCTTCCGCATCGACGGGGTGACCGGCCCCGACGAGTACAGCGCGATCGCCGACAACAACGTCTACACCAACCTGATGGCGCAGCAGAACCTGCGCGCCGCGGCCGATGCCGCCGAGCGGCATCCGGAAAGGGCCGCGGAGCTGGGCGTCGACGACGAGGAGACCGCCTCCTGGCGCGACGCCGCCGCGGCGATGGTCGTCGTCTACGACGAGGAGCTGGGCGTCCACCCGCAGTCGGAGGGCTTCACCGAGCACGCCCGCTGGGACTTCTCGGCGACCGGGGCCGACGACTACCCGCTGCTGCTGCACTTCCCCTACTTCGACCTCTACCGCAAGCAGGTCGTCAAGCAGGCCGACCTGGTGCTGGCGATGTACGTGCGCGGCGACGCCTTCGGCGCCGAGCAGAAGGCGCGCAACTTCGCCTACTACGAGCCGCTGACCGTGCGCGATTCGTCGCTCTCAGCCTGCA
Source organism: uncultured Solirubrobacterales bacterium (assembly GCA_963730315.1). Classification (GTDB taxonomy): domain Bacteria; phylum Actinomycetota; class Thermoleophilia; order Solirubrobacterales; family 70-9; genus VRUE01. Next base: position 32,905 of record CAVSRD010000009.1, read on the forward strand.
CCCAGGCGGTGATCGCAGCCGAGGTCGGCCAGCTCGAGCTGGCCTACGACTACTTCGGCGAGGCGGCGCTGATGGACCTCGACGACCTCGAGCACAACGTCCGCGACGGCCTCCACATCGCCTCGCTGGCCGGCGCCTGGATCGCCGCCGTGGCCGGCTTCGGCGGGATGCGCGACTACGGCGGCGAGCTGCGCTTCGCGCCGCGCCTGCCCGAGCGTCTCACCCGGCTCGCCTTCCGGCTGCGCTGGCGGGGCAGCCGGCTCGGCGTCGAGGTCGACGACAGCGGCGCCACCTACACGCTGCTCGAGGGCGAGCCGGTGGCGATCCGCCACTTCGAGGAAGAGGTGACGGTCGGGGGCGGCGATCCGGTGCGGCTTCCCGCCCCCGCGCCGGCCGATGTCGGGGCGCGGCCGGCCCAGCCGCCCGGCCGCGAGCCGGCGCAGCGTTCCCCGCAGGCGAGCTGAGCGACATCGGGCGCCGCCTCCTCTGCCCCCGCAAAGGCCAGGGATCAGATATGGATGGCGCTCCCGCGTCCGGGGGCGGCTAGTCGAGCCCGGCGGGCCCGAGGTGGCCGCCCTCGCGCTCCTCGAGCCCGACCCGGCGCGCCATCCAGCGCGCCCCGAGCGTGTCGGTCAGCCCGTGGGCGGCGATCGAGGCGATGATCGCAAAGGCGGCGACGTCGAAGATCTCCTCCCCGTCCGGGACGTTCGACTTGACGACCAGCAGCGCGAACAGCATCGAGGCGACCCCCTTCGGGCCGAACCAGGCCATGAACGCCTTCTGCGGTCGCGGCAGGCCGGTGCGGACGAAGGAGAGCAGCACCGCGGCGGGGCGGGCGACGATCAGGGCGAAGGCGATGAACAGGACCAGCGGCGGCACCGAGTGGTGGAAGCCGGTGGCGACGATCAGGGCGCCGAAGACGAAGAAGGTCAGCACCTGGAAGATCGCGCTGGCGTTCTCGGCGAACTCGACGAAGCCCTCGGGCACTTCGTGCTCGGCGGCGCCGAGGGCGATCCCGCAGACGAAAGCGGCGATCAGCCCGTTGCCGATCGTGGCCTCCGCGAGCCCGAAGGCGGCCAGGGCGAAGCCGATCGAGTAGATCCCCTCGTAGCGCGGCGTCAGCCCGCCGCCGGGCAGGCGGTGGTGGAGGCGGCCGCCGAGCCAGCCGAGCGCCACGCCGATCGCCGCCCCGACCAGCGCCTCGCCGGCCAGCTTCGCCGCTTCGCCGCCGGGATCGCCGCCCGGGCCGGCGAGGACGAGGAAGAAGAGCACGAACGGCAGCGCCAGGCCGTCGTTCAGCCCCGACTCCAGGTTGAGCGTGTGGCGGACCGTGCTCGGCACCAGCGGGGAGGTGACGACGGCCGAGGTGACGACCGGGTCGGTCGGCGAGAGCACCGCGGCCAGCAGGAACGCCTCCGCCCAGTCGAGGCTGGGGAAGAGCGCCTTCGCGGCGAGCGCCAGCAGCACCATCGTGATCGGCATCGCGATCACCAGCGCCCGCGCGACCGGGCTCCAGTGGCGGCGCAGCAGCTCCTGCTCGACGAACATCCCGTCAGAGAACAGGGTGAGGATGAGCGCCAGCTCGATCAGCTCGACGATCGACTGGTCGGTGGGGTCGACGCTGACCACGTTGGCCGCGGCGAGCACGATCCCCAACCCGACGGAGAGCACCGAGGCCGAGAGCACCGTGCCCCGGATCACCCCGGAGAGCGCCGCGACGACCGCCAGCAGCGCCCCGAACAGCAGAACCGCTCCGCCGAATCCGATGTCCATGCCTGGCTTATATGCGCTCGGAGCCACCCGGTGCGGCGAGGTCGCGTGCCGTAGGCTGCGGCTGGCGAATGGCAGTTGCGGTCGCAACCTTCCTGATCGTGCTGGGCGTGATCGCCAGCGAGAGGATGCATCGCACGAACGTGGCGCTGCTCGGCGCCGCGGTTGTCGTGCTGTTCGTCGGCGACTTCTCCCAGGAGCAGGCGGTCGAGTCGATCGACTTCAACACGATCGGGCTGCTGACCGGGATGATGATCCTCGTCTACCTGACCCAGCAGACCGGCGTCTACGACTTCGTCGCGATCCGCGCCGGACAGCTCTCCGGGGGACGCTCGTTCGCGGTCACGATGAGCCTCGCCGGCACGACCGCGATCCTCTCCGCCCTCCTCGACAACCTGACGACGATCCTGCTGGTCGCGCCCATCACCTTCCTGCTCGCCGACACGCTCGACATCGAGGCGGTGCCGCTGCTGATCATCGAGGTTGTCGCGTCCAACGTCGGCGGCACCGCGACTCTGATCGGCGATCCGCCGAACATCATCATCGCCAGCGCCACCGGCCTCGGCTTCAACGCGTTCATCGTCAATCTGGCGCCGATCGTGCTCCTCGTCTTCGCCCTGGTCGTGCCGCTGCTCCACGTCGTCTTCCGCCGCCGTCTGCGGGTCGAGGAGGGCAGCCGGGAGGCGTTGATGGGGCTCGACGCCGCCGCCTCGATCCGCGACGCCGCCGAGCTGCGCCGCACCGGGCCGGTCCTGCTGGCGACGGTGCTCGCCTTCTTCGTCCACCAGGCGCTGCACATCGAGCCGGCCACGGTGGCGCTGACCGGCGCAGCCGTGGCACTGCTGGTCACCCGGATCGACCTCGAGCAGGCCCTCTCGCACGTCGAGTGGCCGACCCTCTTTTTCTTCCTCGCCCTGTTCGTGATGGTCGGGGCGCTGGAGGCGACCGGGGCGATCGCCGAGGTCGCCGAAGCGGTCAAGGACGTCACCGGGGGCGATCGCACCGCGGAGCTGGTCGGGATCGCCTGGGTCGCCGCCGCCGGCTCCGCCGTGGTCGACAACATCCCCTTCACGACGGCGATGGTCCCGGTGGTGAAGGACATCCAGGCGGCGGCGAGGGCGGGCGGCGACGACGCCTACTGGTGGGCGCTGTCGCTGGGCGCCTGCTTCGGCGGCAACGCGACCCTGATCGCCGCCGGCGCCAACGTCGCCGCGGCCGGGATGGCGGAGCGGGCGGGGACGCCGATCGGGTTCGTCGCCTTCCTCCGCGTCGGCCTGCCGGCGACGATCCTCTCGGTCGCCCTCGCAACCGCGTACATTGCGATCCGTTACGTCCTGCTGTGAGGGGAACCGAGGGAGGAGCGCCGATGCAAGGCTCGATCGTCAAGCAGACCCTCAGGGAGGTCGAGCCCCTCGGGGCCGACGAGCCGATCGGCACGGCGGCGCGGCGGGTGATCGAGGCCGGCCTGCCTGCGCTGCCCGCGGTCGAGCGTGACGGCGCCTTCGCCGGGGTCTTCGGCGAGCGCGAGTTCATGAAGGCGCTGTTCCCAGGCTACGTCGGCGAGCTGGCCTCGGCGGCGATGATCTCCCGCTCGGTCGACGAGGCGATCGAGCGGCGCGCCGACTGCGCCGTGCAGCCGATCCGCCCCTGGCTGACCACCGACCGGGTCCTGGCCGAGGACGACTCCTCCGACACCCACTTGGCCGAGCTCTTCATCCACCACCGCGTGCCGATCGTCCCGGTCGCCGCCGCCGGTCGCGTCCACGGTGTGGTCGCCCGCAGCGACTTTTTCGCCGCGCTGGTCGTCCGCCTCGGCACGATCCTCGAGGATCTGGAAGACTAGTGCTGGGCATCATGACAGCAACCTGGTGATGCTATGATGCCTTCATGCGGACCACCGTCACCCTCGACCCGGACGTCGCGGCGAAGCTGAAACAGGCGGCGCACGAGCGGGGAATCTCGTTCAAGGAGGCGCTCAACGCCACCGTCCGGCGCGGGTTCGAGAGGAGCGAGAGGAAGGCGCAGCCCTATCGGGTCCGCGCACGAGATCTCGGGGTACGGCCCGGCGTCAATCTCGACAAGGCCCTGCAGCTGGCCGGTGAGCTCGAAGACGCCGAGACCCTGAGGAAGCTCCAGCTGCGCAAGTGAAGCTGCCCGACCTCAATCTCCTGCTCTATGCGGTCAACACGGGGTCGCCGCATCACGAGCGCGCGAAACTCTGGATTGAGCACACTCTCTCCGGAACGGAGGCGGTCGGCTTCGCCTGGCTCGTCCTGCTCGGGTTCATCCGAATCTCAACCAATCCGGCCGCGCTCGAACGCCCGCTTTCGTCCTCCGAGTCCATCGACTACGTCGACGAGTGGCTTGCGCCACCCATCGCCACGATCGTCCAACCCACCTCTCAACACACCACCGTCCTTCGCCGCCTGCTGGATTCGGTAGGCACGGCCGGGAACCTGACAAGCGACGCGCACCTGGCGGCATTGGCAATCGAGCACGGTGGCGAGCTGTGCTCCGGCGATGCCGACTTCTCACGCTTCGAGGGTCTGCGCTGGACCGACCCGCTGCGCTGAGACCGCCTCAGCGCAACAGGTCGCGCTCGACCAGCAGCTCGGCGATCTGCACCGCGTTGGTCGCGGCGCCCTTGCGCAGGTTGTCGGAGACGATCCAGAGGTCGAGGGCGCGCTCGTTGCCCGGATCGCGGCGGATGCGGCCGACGAACACGTCGTCGCGACCCTCCGCCTCGGTCGCCAGCGGGTAGCGGGCGGCGGCGGGATCGTCGATCACCGTGACCCCGGGCGCCGCGGCGAGCAGCTCGCGAGCCCGCTCCGGATCGAGCGGATCGCGCGTCTCCACGTTGACCGCCTCGGAGTGGCCGGTGACGACCGGCACGCGGACGCAGGTCGCGCTGACCCTGATCGACTCGTCGCCGAGGATCTTGCGCGTCTCGTTGATCAGCTTGCGCTCCTCGTCGGTGTGGTCGTCGCCCGTGGGGAAGCCGCCCGCCTGCGGCAGCGCGTTGAAGGCGATCCGGTGCGGGTACACGGAGGCGATCGGGTCGTGCTCGTCGAGCATTGCCCTCGACTGGCCGAGCAGCTCGTCGATCGCCTCCCTGCCGGTGCCGGAGACCGCCTGGTAGGTGGAGATCACCAGGCGCTCGATCCCGGCGGCATCATAGAGCGGCTTCAGCGCGACGACCATCTGCATGGTCGAGCAGTTCGGGTTGGCGACGATGCCGGCGTGGCCGCCCAGTGCATCGGGGTTGACCTCGGCTACGACCAGCGGCACGTCGTCGTGCATGCGCCAGTGGCTGGTGTTGTCGACCACCACGGCGCCCGCCTCGACCAGCCGCGGCGTCCACTCGGCGCTGACCGCGGCCCCGGCCGAGGAGAGCACGAGGTCGAGTCCCTGGATCGTCTCGTCGCTCAGCGGCCGCACCTCCAGCTCCTCCTCGCCCCACTCGATCGCCTTGCCGGCGGAGCGCTCCGAGGCGAACGGGACCACCGCGGACGCGGGGAAGCCGCGTTCCGCGAGCAGCTCGAGGATCGTCGTCCCGACCAGCCCGGTCGCGCCCAGCACTCCGACTCTGTACCCGTCGCCCGTCATCGATCCGAGTATGACGGCCGCGGTCAGCCGCTGACCGTGGGCCGGTGCTCGGCGCCCATCGGCTGCTCGGCGCGAACCGCCCCGGCGCCCAGCTCGAACGCCTCGTGCAGGGCGCCGACCGCGTCCGGGACGCGGTCGGCGGCGATGACGCAAGAGATCTTGATCGGCGAGGTGGAGATCATCTCGATGTTGATCCCCTGGTCGCCCAGCACCGCGAACACCTTGGCGGCGACCCCGGGGTGGGAGCGCATGCCGGCGCCGACGATCGAGACCTTGCCGATCCGCTCGTCGGTGCGCACGCCCTCGCTGACCTCGAGCCCGGCAACGGTATCGGTGGCGGCGCCCAGGTCGGAGCGGTCGACCGTGAAGGAGAGGTCGGCGAGCGCGTCGTCGCCGACCGGCTCGTTCTGGATGATCACGTCGACGTTGATCCCGGCCTCGGCGAGGGCGGTGAAGATCCTGCCGGCGACGCCCGGCTCGTCGTTGACGCCGGTCAGCGTCACCCGCGCCTCGGCCTCGGAGTGGGTCACTGCGGTTACGAACGGCTGCTCCACGGTCTGCCTCTCGCTCTCCTCCTCGCTGACCACGAGGGTACCGGGGCCGTCCTCGAAGCTGCTGCGGCAGTGGATGCGAACGCCGTTGTTGCGCGCGTACTCGACCGATCGAAGCTGCAGCACCTTGGCCCCGGAGGCCGCCATCTCCAGCATCTCCTCGTATGAGGCGACCGGCAGCTTGCGCGCCCCGGGGACGATCCGCGGATCGGCGCTGAACACGCCGGCGACGTCGGTGTAGATCTCGCAGACCCGCGCCTCCAGCGCGGCGGCGAGCGCGACGGCCGTGGTGTCGGAGCCGCCCCGGCCCAGCGTGGTGACGTCGTGGCTGTCGGTCGAGACCCCCTGGAAGCCGGCGACGAGAACGATCCGGTCCTCCTCCAGGGTCTCGCGGATCCGCTCGGCCCGCACGTCGATGATCTTCGCCCTGGTGTGGGAGGAGTCGGTGACGATCCCCGCCTGCGAGCCGGTCAGCGAGATCGCCTCGTGGCCGAGGTCGTGGATCGCCATCGCGCAGAGCGCGCAGGAGATCCGCTCTCCGGTCGAGAGCAGCATGTCCATCTCCCGCTCCACCGGTCGCGCGGAGATCTCCAGCGCCTGCGCGACCAGCTCGTCGGTCGTCTTGCCGCGCGCCGAGAGCACCGCGACGACCCGGTCGCCGGCCTCGCGCGCCGCGACGATCCGCCGCGCCGCGCGCTTGATCTGCTCGGCGCCGGCGACCGAGGTGCCGCCGAACTTCATCACGACGATGTCGGACTTCCGCTGATTCATGGCGAGCGTCCGAGGATAGTCGGGCCCGGTGAACGCCGGGCAAATGAGGAGCGTGAACAAGATCACGCTTCGTGATATATCGAGGCGATATATATAGACGCGTGGAGCTGAGCGCCACCGCCTACGTGATTCTCGGGATGGTCAGCCGGGAGGCGCGGTCGGGGTATGAGATCAAGGTCCTGGTCGACGAGACGACGCGGTTCTTCTGGGCAGCCAGCTACGGCCAGATCTATCCGGAGCTGAAACGGCTGGCGGAGGCGGGGCTGATCGAGGGGGCCGACGCTCCGCGCGGCAAGCGGAAGCGGACCGTCTACGCGATCACGCCGCAGGGCGAAGCGGCGCTGAAGGAGTGGCTGCGGCAGCCGCCGGCGACCTATGAGCTGCGCGAGGAAGGGCTGCTGAAGCTGTTCTTCGCCGGCGTGCTGCCGCGCGAGGAAGCGGTCGAGGTCGTACGTTCGATGCGCGGCTACCGCGCCGGCCAAGCCGAGCAGCTGCGCGCCCTGGAGCCGAAGGCCAGGGAGAAGGAGGAGGCGGGCGAACCCTTCCCGCTGATCGTCCTACGAGGCGGGATCGAGTTCAACGAGCGGCTCGTCGAGTGGTGCGAGCGCACCGAGGCCGAGCTGCTCGAACTGGACACCCCGGAGCCGAGCCGCTGATGTTCGACGCCCTCGCCCGGATCGCCGACGGCAACGCCCGCCGGGTCGGGCTTCTCGCGATCGCCTTCTTCCTCCTCGCCGGCGCGCTCGGCGGCTCGGTCGCCTCCCGGCTCGACCCCTACGGTGCCGACGACCCCGCCACCGACGCCGTGAAGGCGCGGAAACGGCTCGAGGACGCCGGCCTGCGCGTGCCGGCGGTGGTGGTCCTCGTCGAGGACGCCCCGATCGCCACCCCCGCAACCCGCAGGCGGGTCGAGGAGCTGGAGGCGATCGTGGGTCGCCGCGGCGACGTCGCGACGGTGAGCGGCTGGTATGACACCCGCTCCCCGGCGTTCGTCTCCGGCGACCGCCGCTCGACCTACTTCGCCGTCGCGCTGAAGCCGACCGGTGACAAGGCCTGGCAGGAAGCCGGCGCCGCGATCGCCGACCGCCTCTCCGGCCGGCCCGGCGTCCTGGTCGGCGGCGCCGCGGTGGCCCAGGAGCAGGTCAACAAGCAGATCGAGGAGGACCTGCGGAAGGCGGAGATGCTCGCCTTTCCGCTGCTCTTCCTGCTCTCCCTGCTCTTCTTCCGAAGCCTGGTGGCGGCGCTGCTGCCGCTGATGATCGGGCTGCTGGCGGTCGTCGGCACCCTGCTGGTCCTGCGGATCGCCAGCGAGTTCGCCTCGATCTCGATCTTCGCCCTCAACCTGACCACCGGCCTCGGGCTGGGGCTGGCGATCGACTACAGCCTCTTCGTCGTCTCCCGCTACCGGGAGGAGATCGCCAAGGACGGCCCCGGCCTTGCGGCGATGCGCCGCGTCCTCGCCACCGCGGGACGGACCGTTCTCTTCTCGGCGCTGACCGTCGCCGTCGCCCTCTCCTCGCTGCTCGTCTTCCCGCAGCGCTTCCTCTACTCGATGGGGCTGGGTGGCTCGCTCGTCGCGTTGCTCGCGGCGCTGATCGCGCTCACCGTGCTGCCGGCGGTGCTCACCCTGCTCGGGACCCGAGTCAACTCGCTCTCACCCCGTTTCCTGCGGCGCCGCGCGGAGGCCGACGCCCAGCCCGACCAGCGAGGCTTCTGGTACCGCCTCTCGCGCTTCGTGATGCGCCGCCCGATCCCGATCGCGACCCTCGCCACGCTGTTTCTGATCGTCCTCGGGCTGCCCTTCCTCGGCATCAAGTTCAACTCGGTCGACCCGACCGTGCTGCCCAGGGAGGCGAGCGCCCGGCAGACCTACGACACGCTCAGCGAAGAGTTCCCGCCCTACCACGACACGCCGATCTGGATCGCCGTCGAAGGCGGCGGGCCGAGGGCCGCAGCCGCGGTCGCGGCCCGCGCGCGCCGGGTCGATGGCGTAGCCGAGGTGGCTCCCCCGCGCCGGCTCTCGCGCCGCGTCATCGCGATCGAGGCGATCTCCGCCAACCCGTTCAAATCCGAAGAGAGCCAGTCGACGGTCGCGGAGGTCCGCGAGATCTCCGCCCCGCCGGGCACCACCGTGCTGGTCGGCGGCGCGACCGCCGACTTCGTCGACTTCCAGGGGAGCCTCGGCCGCCACCTCCCGATCGCCTTCGCGATCATCGTCGTCGCCACCCTCGTCATCCTCTTCCTGATGACCGGATCGGTGGTTCTGCCGGTCAAGTCGCTGATCATGAACGTGCTCAACCTGAGCGCCGTGTTCGGCCTGCTGGTGCTGATCTTCCAGGACGGGCGACTGGAAGGCCTCCTCGACTACACGGGCAGCGGGGCGATCGAGCAGACGATGCCGATCCTGCTCTTCGCCCTCGCCTTCGGCCTCTCCACCGACTACGCGGTCTTCCTGCTCTCGCGGATCAAGGAGGCGCGCGACGCCGGCGCCTCGGACTCCGAGTGCGTGGCCATCGGGCTGGAGCGCACCGGGCGGATCGTCACGGCGGCGGCGCTGCTGTTCGCCGTCGCGATCGGCGCCTTCGCGACCTCCCAGATCATCGTCAACAAGGTGAACGGGGTCGGAACCGCGCTGGCCGTGCTGATCGATGCCAGCATCATCCGCGCCCTGCTCGTCCCCTCGCTGATGAGGCTGCTCGGCCGCTGGAACTGGTGGGCGCCGGCCCCGCTGCGCCGCCTGCACGAGCGGATCGGGCTGGGCGACGCGGCGCTGGCGGAGCCGGCCGCGCCTGCACCCGCATCACCGGATCTTCACTGAATCGACGCAGAGCGACGCGCGGAGATCTGCCGGCTCGTCTGGGATGGCGAGAGGCGGCGGCGAGATCGATGGCGCGATCTTCGGCAGGAGACAGGAGCTAAGCGAACGCCTGCGTGGCTCGGCGCCGCAGGTCGGCGTTGAGCATCCCGGTGACCTCGCTCGGCCGCTCGCCGGCGCTGGGGACCGCGTCGCCGATCAGGCCGCTCGCCCGGAAGCCGAAGAGCGGCGCGTCGAAGCCCGCCTCGCGGATCTTGCGGACCAGCTGCACTGCGGACGGGGTGTCGACGCCGGGGCCGCAGAGGACGATCGCGGTTGGGTCGAGGGCGCTGAGGGCCCGCGCCATCCGCTCCTCGCCCAGCTCGTCGGAGAGCATCAGCACCCGGAAGCCGGCCCGTCTCAGGGTGAGGTCGAGCGCCTGCGCGTGGACCGCCTCGGCGTCGGAGCCGCGGCTCGCATCGAGCAGCAGGATGCCGGCGGGGCGGGAGGCCGTCGAGGCGAGGCGGCGGGCGCCGTGAAGCCAGCCGGTCGCCCAGCGGGCGGCGAACTCCAGCTCCGCCTCGCGGTCAGGATCGGCGGCCAGCTCGTCGATCGCCGGCAGCAGCAGCTCCTCCACGGTGCGCTCCAGCGGCCGCAGCGCCAGGCTCTCCTCGACCGCGCGTTCGGCGGCCTCCTCGTCGAAGGCTTCGAAGGCGGCGAGCAGGCCGCCGCCGTTGGCCGGTGCCGCCTGGCGCTGGCGCGCCAGCTCGATCGCCGAGGAGATGTTGCCGGTCTCCGCGAGCGCGTCTCTCAGCGTCTGCAGCTCGACCAGCTCGTAGTTGCGGTGGTTGCCGGGCGTGCGCTTCGGGACGGGATAGCCGTAGCGGCGCTCCCAGCTGCGCAGCGTGTTCGGGCTGACGCCCAAGACTTCCGCGGCGGCGTTGGTTCGGATCCCCGGCATGCGCAGCATTCTGCCACCCGTATTCGGGGTTTACACCGGTTATGGACAGATTTCGGAAATCTGTCAGCGATCTTGCAAGGCACCGACGCCGACCGGCTGACCCACCGCCCGGGCCCGCCACATCGCCTCGTCTGCCTTGCGCAGCAGCTGCTCGGCGTCCTCGCCGTGCTCCGGGCAGGCAACCACGCCGGCGGAGATGCCGATCGGCAGACCGCCCGCCTGCTCGAGCTCGTCGAGCCGGTGCAGCAGCCGCTCGGCCATCTGCACCCCGCCGACCGTGTTCTGGTTCGGCGCGAGGACGCAGACCGCGTCCTCCTCGAGGCGGAAGGTCTCGTCGAGCAGCCGGGTGCTGTCGCGGAGCGCCGCCCCGACCAGCGTCACGGCGGTCTCGCGGCCGCCGTGGCCGTTCCGCGCCCCCGGCCCCTCGACGTCGAAGACGACCACGGCGAAGGGGTGTTCGTAGCGCCGCGTTGTCTCGACCAGCTGGTCGAGACGGCGTCGCATCTGGCCCGGCCTGTAGAGGCTGGGGTGCCGCTCGTCCTCGCGCGGCGCCTCGGCCCCGCCGCGCTCGCAGAGCACGCCGATCGCGGTCGCGGTGACCGAGCCGAACTCCTCGGCGAGCTGCTGAGCGGCGGCGGCGAAGGCGGCATCCCCTTCCGCGGCCTCCTCGTGCAGTTTGCCGAGCAGGGTCGCCTGCAGGGAGGAGACCTCCCGGGCCATCTCCCCGGCCCGGGAGCCTTCGCCAGGTCCGCCGTTCGTCGCCACGCGGAGACCTTGGCGAAGCGAGCGGACGCCAGGACTCCGGGAGTCCGCTCTTTACGGAGAGGCACCTGTCCAGTTTGTCGTCAGTCGAGTGCGCGGCGGCCGCTCAGGGCCCTGCCGAGGGTGACCTCGTCGGCGTGCTCGAGGTCGGCGCCGATCGGCAGGCCGCTGGCCAGCCTGGTGACCGCCGCCTTTCCGCGCAGCAGCTCGGCGATGTGCAGCGCGGTGGCCTCGCCCGTGGTGGTCGGGTTGGTGGCGAGGACGACCTCGCGAACCTCGCCACCCTCGACCCTGCCGAGCAGCTCGGCGATCTTGATGTCGTCCGCGTCGACTCCGTCGATCGGCGAGAGGGCGCCACCGAGCACGTGGTAGAGGCCGCGGTATTCGTGGGTGCGCTCGATCGGGATCACGTCGGCGGGCTCCTCGACCACGCAGATCGTCGAGCGGTCCCGGTCGGGATCGGCACAGATCCGGCAGAGGGGGCCCTCGGAGAGGTTGAAGCACTGCTCGCAGAGGCCGACCTTCTCCTTCACCTCGCGAATCGCGGTGGCGAGCGCGGTCGTCTCCTCCTGCGGCGCGCGAAGGATGTGGAAGGCGAGGCGCTGCGCGGTGCGCCGGCCGATCCCCGGCAGCCGCGACAGCTCGGTGACGAGGCGGGCGAGCGGCGCTGGGCCCTCGGCGCTCACAGCAAGCCAGCTTCGCCGCTGCTTCGGTCGCGAAGAGTCAGATATGCACGCTGCCTCCGCACCGGCTCAGAGTCCCGGCAGGCCGCCGAGGCCGCCGGTGATCCCGCCCATCTTCGAGCCGGCCAGGTCCTGGGCGGCGCGCAGTGCCTCGTTGACCGCAGCCTGCACCATCTCGGCGAGCAGCTCGGCCTCCTCGGGATCGATCGCCTCGGGATCGATTGCGATCTCGCGCAACGTCATGTCGCCGCCCATCTTCACCTTGACCATGCCTCCGCCGGCGCTCGCCTCGACGACTTCGTCCTTCAGCTGCTCCTGCGCCTGCGCCATCTGCTGCTGCATCTCCTGCGCCTGTTTCATCAGGGCGTTTACGTCGAAGCCCCCGGGTCCTCCCCTCGCCATCTCCTAGCCAACCTCCTCAGCGTCGAACTCGCTCTTGATCTTCTCCACCAGCGCCTCGTGGTCGACGCCCTCCTCCTTGGCCTCCGGCGCCGCGTCGCCATCGAGCACTACGTAGACGGGGCGAAGCGTCTGACCCAGCACGGCCTCCAGCGCCGCCACCAGCTGCTCCCGCTTGTCGGGCGCCTCCGCCTTGCGCTTGTTGAAGGTGTGCGCAGCGGGGAACCCAACGGTCACCGTCCGCTCCTCCGCATCGACTGCGACCGGCCGCGCACCCTCGAAGGACGCGGCGAGCGCCGGCGTTGCTTCCAGCAGCTTCTCGAGCACGACGGGCCACACGCTCGTGAGCTGCCCCAGATCGAGGTCACTGCCGCCCTCGGGAGGATCATCGGCCGGAGCGTCCTCTGCCGCGGGTGGGCCCCCTGCGGCGACGGGATCCGCGGCCGGCGGCGCCTCCGCCCCTCGCTCCAATCGCTCGATGCGACGAAGCAGCCCCCCGGTAGAAGGATCCAGGTCGGGCCGGGCCGCCTTCAGCAGGGCGATCTCGACCGCCATGCGGGCGTCGTCGCCCTCGCGGACGGCGGTGAGAGCCGCCGAGAGCTCGTCGATCGTGCGCACGAGCGTGGCCGGGGCGATTGCCCGGGCCTGGGCGGTCAGCCTTCCGGCGTCCGTGGCGGTGACGACGAAGGTGTTGGGGACCTCGCCGATCGTCTGGGTGACCAGCAGGTGGCGCAGGTGGGCGAGCAGGTCGCGGGCGAACTGGGTCGGGTCCCGCCCCGAGCGGGCCATCCCCTCGACCTGCTCCAGGACCCCCTTCGGATCCTCGGCGAGAACCGCGTCGACGGCGCCGAACAGGAGCTCCGCGTCGGCCGCGCCAAGCAGCTCCAGCACCGCATCGAGGCTGACCCGCGGCCCGCCGAAGGAGACCAGCTGGTCGAGCGTGCCGAGCGCGTCGCGGAAGCTGCCCGCGGCGGCGCGCGCGATCGTCGCCACGGCGCCGTCGTCGACCTCGATCCCCTCCGACGCCGAGACCCGCTCCAGTACCTCGGAGATCTGCTCCAGCGAGGGGCGCTGGAAGTCGAAGCGCTGGCAGCGATCGGCGATCGTCGCCATCACCCTGTGAGCCTCGGTGGTGGCGAGGACGAAGACGGTGTTCGGCGGCGGCTCCTCGAGCGTCTTCAGGAAGGCGTTCCACGCCTCCTTGGTCAGCATGTGCGCCTCGTCGAGGATGTAGACCTTCCAGCGGCCGCCCGCCGGGGCGTAGGCGACCCGCTCGCGCAGGTCGCGGACGTCGTCGACAGAGCGGTTGGAGGCGGCGTCCATCTCGATCACGTCGACCGAGCTGCCGGCGGCGATCGTCAGGCACGACTCGCACTCCCCGCAGGGGGTGACGGTCGGCCCACCGCGCTCGCAGTTGAGCGAGCGGGCGAGGATCTTCGCCATCGAGGTCTTGCCGGTGCCGCGCGAGCCGACGAACAGGTAGGCGTGGTGGACCTTGCCCTGCTCGACCGCGTTGCGCAAGGTGCGCACCACGTGCTGCTGGCCGACCACCTCGTCGAAGGACCCGGGGCGGTGGCGGCGGTAGAGGGAGGTCGAGTCGCTGGACGTCGGCACCGAAGCCAGTGTATCTGCGGTGGCGGGGCGCCTTTCTCGGGATATGCGCCGGACAAGGCGCCCCGCGACGGGTCGGGCGCACCGAATAGCGTGCGGTCGGTGCCAAGCCGGGCTCGCAATTGGTTGACGCCGATCGCCTGGGTCGCCGCCGTTGCGACGATCCTGCTGCTCTTATTCCCGCTCGGCTTCCCCAACTACGACACGATCTACGCACTGGTCTGGGGACGGGAACTGGCGCACGGGATGAGCCCCGACTACGGCGCAGCCCTGCCCCCCACGCCGCACCCGCTCGCCGACCTGCTCGGGCTGGTGACGACGCCGCTCGGCGGCGGGGCGATCGGCGTCACGATGGCGATCGCCTACGCCTCGCTCGGCCTCGTCGCCTACCTCGTCTACCGGCTCGGCGCGCGCTGGTTCGACCGTCCGATCGGCGCCGTCGCGGCGCTGTTCGTCCTCACCCGCGCCCCCTACCTCTCGAACGGCCTGCGTGCCTACGTCGACCTCCCCTACATCGCTCTGTGCCTGGGCGCCCTCGCGATCGAGACGAAGCGCCCTCGCGCCGGCTGGCCGGTCCTAGCCCTGCTTGCGCTCGCCGGCCTGCTCCGCCCCGAGGCCTGGCTATTCGCCGTCGCCTACTGGCTCTACCTGGCGCTCAGGGGGCGGCGCAGCCGATCGGAGCTGGCATGGCTCGCGGCGCTCGTCCTGGCCGCGCCGATCCTCTGGGCGCTGTTCGACTGGATCACCGCCGGCAGCCCGACCTACTCGTTCACCGGCACGCGCGAGACGGTCGACACGCTGTCGCGTCGGACCGGCCCGGTCGACCTCGTCCTCTACGGCCCCCGGGCGCTCGGGGAAGTGATGCAGTGGCCGGGGATGATCGGCGCCGCCGGGGGCGTCGTCCTCGGCTTCGCCTGCCTGCGCCGCCGCTCGACGCTCGGCATCGCCGCCTCGGCCCTGGCGCTCGGCGCGTTCGCGCTCCTCGCCTGCGTCGGCCTCGCGATCATCGCCCGCTACGCGATGCCGGCGACCGCCGTGCTGGCGATCTTCGTCGCCCTCGCCCTGCTCGGCTGGCGGCTGCTCGAGCCCGGCCACCCCTGGCGCCGCCCCTGGCAGGCCTTCGCCGCCGTCGTCGCCCTGATGTTCGTCCTCTGGCTGCCCAACCAGTGGGACCTCGACTCGACGGTCCACCGCGACCTCTCCAACCAGGGGACGATCGAGCGCGACCTCACCGACCTCGTCGACGCGGGTGCCTTCGAACCGCTGTGCGGGCCGATCGCCGTCCCCAACCACCGCGCCATCCCCCGCCTCGCCTTCGGGCTCGACATAAGGCCGACCGAGGTCGTCAGCGCAACCGAGCGGCGGGGCGGCGCGCCCCGCCCCGGCTACTTCCTCGATCCCGCCAGCCCCTTCGTCATCCACAACTTCATCCTCGACCCCAACGACCCGACCCGCTTCTCGCTCCAGGTCCCGCCGGGCTTCCGCCCGGTCGCCCGCAACCGCTCCTGGAAGCTCTACCGGGATTGCTGACGCCACCGCCGTGCAAGCATCAGGAAATGGCGGCGATCGAGCTCCGTGGCGTGGTGAAGCGGTTCGGCCGGATCGTCGCGGTCGACGGGCTCGACCTCGAGGTGTCGGAGGGCATCTGCCTCGGGCTGCTCGGGCCGAACGGCGCCGGCAAGTCGACGACGATGCGGCTGCTGACCGGCCAGGCGCTGCCCGACGCCGGCGAGTTGCGGGCGCTCGGGCACGAGCTGCCCGGCGACTCGAAGGCCGCCCGGGCCGAGATGGGCGTGGTGCCGCAGCTCGACAACCTCGACGTCGACGTGACCGTCGAAGACAACCTGGCCGTGTTCGCGCGGCTCTACCGGGTGCCGAACGTGGGCGTCGCGGTCGACCGTGCGCTCGACCTGGCGCACCTGCAGGCGCGGCGGCGCGATGCGGTCGACGAGCTCTCCGGAGGGATGCGGCGCCGCCTGCTGTTCGTCCGCGGCCTGATTCACGAGCCGCGCCTCGTCCTGCTCGACGAGCCGACTGTCGGCCTCGACCCGCAGATCCGCACCCAGATCTGGGCCCTGATCGACGAACTGCGCTCGCGCGGCACGACGATCCTGATGTCCACCCACTACATCGAGGAGGCCGAGCGGCTGGCCGACGAAGTGGCGGTGATGGCGGACGGCAAGGTGATCAGCCGCGGCCGTCCGGCCGAGCTGATCGCCGCGCACGCCGGCCGCGAGACCGCCGAGGTCTACGCGCCGCCCCAGCGTCTCGCCGAGGTGCGGCTGCGCGCCGAGTCGGTCGGGCTGCGGGTGCGCCCCGCCGGCCCGGCGGTGGCGATCGTCGGCTCGGACCGCGCTGAGGACGGCGCGATTCCCTCCGACGCGGTGCGGCGCGCCGCCTCGCTCGAGGACGTCTTCGTGCTGCTCACCGGCGAGGAGGCGGAGTGACCGAGACCAGGACCCGCCTGCGGCGGCTGGAACCAGCCGCGCTGGGCGGCGTGATGAGCCGCGAGGTCGCCAACTTCCGAACCTACTGGCGGGGCACGACCTTCTCCAGCCTGCTCGAACCGATCGTCTACCTGCTCGCCTTCGGGCTTGGCCTCAGCGCGACTCTGGTCGACGAAGTCAACGGGGTCCCCTACGTCCAGTTCGTCGGCACCGGCATGGTGGCGACGGCGGTGATCTTCTCCAGCGCCCTGCCGGCGATGTTCGGCACCTTCGTCAAGCACCGCTTCCAGAACACCTACGACGCGATACTCGCCGCGCCGGTCGACGTCGAGGAGCTGGTCAGCGCCGAGATGCTGTGGATCGGGCTGCGGGCCAGCATCTACGGCTGCTTCCCGCTGCTGGTCACGATCGCCTTCGGCCTCGACCCGGCTCCCGGGATGCTGCTCGTGCCGCTCTTCTGCTTGTTCACCGCCCTGGGCTTCGCCGGCTTCGGCATCGCGATGGCGGCGATCGTCGCCAAGATCGACCAGTTCAACTACGTGACCGCGCTGTTCGTCACGCCGCTGTTCCTCGTCTCGGGCGCCTTCTTCCCGATCTCCGGCCTGCCCGAGGGCGTCCAGATCGTCGCGCAGCTCAACCCGCTCCACCAGCTGGTCGAGCTTGTGCGCGGCGCCGCCTTCGGCTTCGACTGGGTCGACCTGGTCCGCTTCTCCTCGCTCGTCGCCTTCGCCCTGGTGCTGTGGCGCGTCGCGGTCAACCGGATGGAGGCGAGGTTGATCGACTAGGCGCGGCCGGGTAGGCTGCCGCGGCCATGTCAGGTGGCTTCAAGCGCTCGGCGCTTTTCGGCCTCATCGGCGTCTTCGTCGTAGCCGCGATCGTCATCGTGATCGCCACGCAGACCGGGGGCGGCGAAGCGAATCCGAGGACGACCTACGCGCTGATCTTCGGCGTGATCGCGATCTTCCTCGTCGTCCTCTTCGCCCTGCAGCGCGCCGACCTGAACCGGGTCTCGGGGGCCGACGCGCGCGGCAGCGCCCGCGGCGCGGCGGAAGGCGGGCGGCAGATCGAGAACCCGACGATGATGGCGGAGCCGGCGCTCTGGGCGGCGATGGCGGTGGGTCCGATCGACTCCGACGCGATCAAGGCGCGGGGGCAGATGTGGGAGGCGGGGCGGCGCAGCCAGAACCTGGCGATGCTGGTCGTGCTCCTGATCCTCCTGACCGTCCCCTCGATCTACCTGCTCGAAAGCTTCGTGCCGCTGCTGATCGGCGGACCGCTGATCGTGATCGCCGCGCTCTGGGGAAGCATCCGCGCGCTGATGCCGGGCGGCGAGCTGGACCGCGGCTACGACAACGTCGGCAAGGCGATGGCACCGCTTGGACTGGAGGTGACCGAGCAGCCGAGCGTCGACATCGAAATGATCGAACCGGTCTCCGGGCGGCACGGGCCCCGTGTGCGCGGCGCCCTGGTCCTGAGCGGCGAGCGCAACGGCCGCCCGATCACGGTCCGCCTCGGCGGCAGCGAGAAGGCCGGGACGAGCGAGGTGACGATCGCGTCGCTCGCCCCCGAGTTCGAGGCGAAGTCGCGCGACGGCCGGGTGCGTCCCGGCGACGGCGCGCCCGGGGCGATCGCAGCGGCGCTGGCCGAGGTCCCCAACTCGACCCGCTGGAAACGGGTCGCGGTTAAGGGCGGGCCCGCCGGCATCGTGGTCGCCCGCAAGGGCGGCGAGCAGTCCGACTGGCTCTGCGACCTCTGGCTCGCCGAGCGCCTCGCGGCGTGCTGAGCCGGGCGACGCAGACGACGGTCGGCCGCCTCGTCCTGCTCGTCTCGGCGGTGGCGCTGGTGGTCCTCGGCAGCGCCGCCCTCGCGCACCTCGTCTTCGACCTCTTCGGCAGCTTCGGGGCGGCCCTCTGGTCGGCCGGCCTGCACCTGCTCGACCCCTCCAGCCTGCAGGACGACAGCGGCGCGGGGGAGCGGATCGTGGGCCTGATCCAGGTGGTGACCGGGCTGGTGCTGCTGGTCGGCGTGCTGTTCACCCTGGTCGCCGAGTCGGTGGGCAGCTCGATCGAACGGCTCGGCCGCCACGACCCGCCGGTCCGCGCCCGCGGCCACGTGCTGATCATCGGCGGCGGCGACTTCCTCGCTCCCGCCGCCGGGGCGCTGTCCCTGGCCGCCGAGGTCGGCGGGCACCGCAAACGGGTCGTCTTCCTCGCCCCGGAGGACGCCCGCCAGGGCCGTCGCCAGCTGCTCCGCAGGCTGCGCGAGCAGGCCGACCAGATGAGGGTCGACCTGGTGATCGGCGAAGCCGGCGAAGAGTCGGGTTTCGAGCTGGGCGCCGCTGCGGCTGCGGCGACGATCCTCGTGCTGCCCACCGGCAGTGGCCCGGTGATCGCGGAGGCCGCCGACGTCGAGGTCATACAGACCGGCCTGGCTCTGAGCGAATACCTGGGGGAGCACGGCGCGGACCCCGACGTGCGGCTCCTCTTCCGGCGCGGGCGAAACGTCGACGCGGTCTGGGAGATGATGCCCCCCGGCTGGGACGCGGTGGTCGGCGACCGGATCGTCGGCGCGATCGTCCGCTACGCGATCACCGGCTTCGGCGAGATGTCCGACCTCGAAGCGCTTCTCGACCCCTACCGGACCGGGGCCGACCTCCGAAGCCCGAACCGGGCCTGGGAGAAGGCGGCAGCCGAGGAACGCCCACTGCGGCTGACCATTGTCGGCTGCGGGATCAACACGCCGGCGCTGCTCGAAGACCTGGCCGAGGCCGGCGCCGAGCGGTTCGCGGTGACCATGCTGGCGGCGCGGCAGGCGTTCGAAAACTACCTGGGCCGGGCCGACCGGGCGGGGATCGAGCTGGACTTCAGAGAGGTCTCACCCGCCGACCCCGAGCTGCTCCAGCGGGCGCTCGAGCGCGCCGCACCGGAGGTCGCCATCGTCTCGCCGAGCCCGTCGAGCTGGGACTTGCACAACTCCGACGCCGAAGCGACCCTCGCCCTCCTGCACGTGCTGCGGGCGCTCGGCCCGGACACGCCTGTGCTCGGCGAGCTCTTCCTACCAAGCAGCGTCGAGCGGTTGCCGACGGCCGACCCGCGGCTGCTGCCCTTCTCCGGCTTGCAGGCGATCTCGGCCGCGATGGCGCTGACCGTCTTCAACCCGGAGCGCGCCCGGGAACTGGAAGCGGCGCTGGAAATCGAGCAAACCGGGCGGGGGTAGTCGAGAGAGTGGACCGTGCGCCCGCCTTCGAAGCGAGGTCTCCAGGCGTATCCGTCGCGTTTGGCTCGAGTCGGGCTTGCCTGCGGCACCCGCGGCTTCCGCTTAAGGCTGCTTCCTTCCGGACCTGACCTGGTTCGCGTGCCTACGTCGCGCAGGACCCGGCCGTCAACACCGCCTGCGGCGAACCGACCCCGAAGGCCAGCCCCTCAGAACGGATTTCGGCCCCGCTAGAGCGGATTGCGGGTTACAGGGCACCGCTGATTCCCCGCCTAGCACGGTCCACAAGGGATCCTACCTGTCCCGGCCATAGGATCACGCCCCTTGTTCCACGTCGACACCGAGTCCTTCTTCGTGATCGTGCTCTCGGCCGCCGTCGCCGCGGCCACCGTGGCCTACGTGCCGGGCCGCTTCGTGCCGCCGGTGGTCGTGGTCGAGCTCGGGCTGGGCATCCTGGTCGGTCCGCAGGTCTTCGACATCGCCAGCGTCGACAGCTTCATCGAATTCTTCTCCAACCTCGGCCTGGGAATGCTCTTCTTCTTTGCCGGCTACGAGATCGACTTCGACCGGATTCGCGGCAAGCCGCTGCGGCTCGGGGCTTGGGGATGGGGGCTCTCGATCGTCCTCGCCCACGTCTTCGGCGCGGTGCTCGAGGCGACCGGGCTCATCCTGTCCGCCCTCTACGTCAGCACCGCTATCGCGACCACGGCGATCGGCACGTTGATCCCGATCCTGCGCGACAGCGGAGAGCTGCGGACTCGCTTCGGCACCTACCTGCTGGCCGCCGGGGGGATCGGCGAGTTCGGGCCGATCCTGCTCGTCACCCTCTTCCTCTCGACCGAGAAACCGCTGCACGAGGCGAGCATTTTGATCGCTTTCGTGATCCTGGCGGTGGCCCTGGCGCTGATCTCGATGCGGCTCGCCTGGCGCGGCTGGGATGCGCTGGAGCGCACCTTCGAGGCGAGCAGCCAGCTGGCCGTCCGGGTCACCGTGGTGCTGATCTTCGGCCTGGTCCTGCTGGCCGGCAAGCTCGGGCTCGACGTGCTGCTCGGCGGCTTCGTCGCCGGGATGATCGTCCGCCTCTCGCTGAAGGGCCACGAGCTGCAGGTGTTCGAGTCGAAGCTGACCGCAGTCGGCTTCGGCTTCTTCGTCCCCTTCTTCTTCATCACCAGCGGCATCGACCTCGACGTCCAGGCGCTGGGCTCGGCCGAAGCCCTGCTCAAGCTGGCGCTGTTCCTCGGCCTCTTCCTGGTGGTCCGCGGCGCCCCCGCGCTGTTGCTCTATCGGGGCGTCCTCCGCGCCGGCCAGCGGACCGCGCTCGCCTTCTACTCGGCGACCGAGCTGCCGCTGGTGGTCGCGATCTCGACGATCGCCCTCGACGCCGGCAAGATGAGCAGCTCGACCGCTGCTGGCCTGGTCGGCGCCGCGATGCTCTCGACGATGATCTACCCCCTGGTCGGGCTCCTCCTGCAGAAACGGGCCGTGCAAGAAGGCCAGACGGGACCGCCGGGCGACGACCGCCTCCAGTCCGCCGGGCAGGGCAGCGCCTAGCACCCTCCCACCGCCCCGGACCCGTCGTATGATCGGAGGCTCTCCCGGGCGCGTAGCTCAGTGGGAGAGCGCTCCCCTCACACGGGAGAGGTCGCTGGTTCGAGCCCAGCCGCGCCCATCGCCACAGCCCGCTTTGCGGAGCGTCTGCTCGGTCGAGCACGGCGGCGCGGCCGGCCCGGCGCTCGGCAGGCTACGCGGCGGGGCAGGCGGGCGTGTCGAAACCGCCGTCGCCGATCTGCAGGGGGGAGCTGCCGACATCGCGCGGGATCAGGCCCGAGATCGGTCCGCCGTTCTCGGCTGTGGCCGGCGTCATGTCCGTGCGGTTGGCGCCGTCTTCCTCGACGCCGACGCAACGCAGCGGCGTTATGCCATGCACATGGGCCGTGGCCGCGCTTGCGGGCACCAACGCCACCCCGATTGCGATCGCCAGCGCCGCGAACAGCGACCCGGCGCGCTTGCGCAGGCTGTTCCAGTTCTCCACTCTCATCGACCTCCTCCGATTTGTCCGGACAGGGGCATCCCTACTCGTGTCATACGGCCCGGCGGTCTCAAAGGGTTCAGCGGTGCGTCGCGCGCCAGGGCGAGTCACGGATCCCCGGGCGCGGATACCCAGGCCGATGCGTCGCCGAATACCGCACGGCCTAGCGAGCTTTCTTTCGCTGCGCCCCTTTTCTTGACGCGCAGCCACACGTGCACCTTGGATCCCGCAGGGCGATCGTGCGTGGCCGCGGACGCTGCTTGATCACTCTCGCCTTGCGCGGCGCCCCTTTTCTGTGCTTGCGGATCACCTTGCCGATGCGGCAGTGCCCCTTGCGCAGCGCCCGCTTGGCGGGCCGCAGCCTCCGGCGCTTCAGTTTCGGCACCACGCAGACGGGTTTCGCCACCAGCGGCGGCGGAGCGAGGAAGGTGAACACGTCGGCCGAGCCGG
Organism: uncultured Solirubrobacterales bacterium; assembly: GCA_963730315.1. GTDB lineage: Bacteria > Actinomycetota > Thermoleophilia > Solirubrobacterales > 70-9 > VRUE01. The sequence continues at coordinate 54,952 of CAVSRD010000009.1, forward strand.
TCGCGCTCTTGCCGGCCACGGTGGTGACCGTGACGTCGACCGCGCCCGGCGTGGCGGCCGGGGACTTGGCGACGATCTTCGATTCCGAATCGACGCTGTAGCTGGCGGCCGGGTTCCCGCCGAAGTCGACCGCCGAGACGCTGGCGAAATCGCTGCCGGAGATCGTGACCGAGGTGCCGTCTTGCCAGAAGGACCTCGGGGCGTTCTCCCGGGAACCCGAGGGCAGTTCTATGGAAGCGCGCTGGAAGCGACAGGAGGCAGCAGCCCGGCAGCAGACGGGGACCCCGCCGAGGCGGAAACGGCGGATTTGCAGGAGCAGCGAGAGCGACCGCAGCAGACGGCAACAGGTTGGCCCAACTCACACGGGAGAGGTCGCTGGTTCGAGCCCAGCCGCGCCCATCGGACTTCGATTGGGCGGCCGATCGCCGCTCAGCCCGACAGCTCCCGAATGTGACGGTCGACGTGCTCGGCGATCGTTTCCCGGACCCATTGCTGGGTCGCCTGGTCGGCCATCCGGTAGCGACCGAGGAGCATTTTCTGGTCGGTCAGCGGGAGGCCGGCGATCTCCCAGCGAACGGCGAGGCGCTCGAAGAGCAGCTCGGCGCGGCGGCGCCAGGCGTCGTCACGGGAAGTCGCTGCGGTCGCCGGCCCGGCTTCGATCTTGGCGATCGTGCCGGGGCTGAGCGACTCGCGCAGGGTCAGGGTGTTGCCCTCCCGGTCCGTGTAGTCGACGGTCGGGGCCTTCTGCCTCGGCCGTCGCTTTTTTCTCTTCGCCACCGGTCCGAGCCTGCCAGCCGCGGTCAGCCGTCGTCTGCCGCCGGGCGGCGGCGCGCCCGCTTGCGCTCGCCGGTGCGGCGCTTCTGCTCGAGCCGTCGCTGCCGCGCGGCGCGGCCCGGCTTGGTCGGGCGGCGCCGGCGCGGCGTTCGCAGCCCCGCGGCGATCTTCTCGGCCAACCGCTGCAGGGCCAGCTCGCGGTTGCGCGCCTGGCCTCGCGCCTCCTGGGCTACCGCGGTCAGGGTGGGGCCGACCCGTTCGGTCAGCCGCGCCCGCTGGGCCTCGTCGAGGGTCGGCGACGCCGCGACGTCGAACACCGCCTGGACCCGCGAAGCGGTCACGTTCGCGTGCTGCCCTCCCGGGCCGGAGGAGCGGCTGGTGCGCAGTTCGATCTCGGCCAGCGGTATCGAGAGCCGATCGTCGATCCGCAGCAGGTCGCCCATCGGGCAAGGATTACATCGCCTCGACCGCTCTGCTCCCGGCCCGCTCGCCCAGCACCCGGTAGGCCTCGAACTTCTGGTCCGTGTAGAGCTGGTCGATCGTCGGGTTGTGCGGGAAGCGCGGGTCGACCCTATGGTGGGCCTCGACGTCCCAGGGCACGCCGTCGGTGAGCGAGTTGCGCACGTAGACCAGCCGGCCTTGGGTCCCGTCCCGGTAGCCGATCGCACCGGTGACGACGTCGCGCGCGGCGGCCCCCGTCTCCTCGTCGGGCGCCAGCTCCGCCGGGTCGGAGTCGAACTCGATCTCCACCCCCAGCTCGCTGCGCGCCAGCGAGATCGCGTCGCCGAGCGCGTCGAATTCGGCCCTGCCCTCGCCCACCCCGCTCGCGTCGAAGCAGTAGATCTCGGTGCAACCACGCCGCAGCAGCTCGACCAGGCCGAGATTCTCGTAGTGCCCGCCATCGGTCACGTAGAGATACCTGCTCTGGACCCGGTTGCGACCGAACAGCTCGCAGAGCAGGTACCAGGGACGCGGCCGTCCGTACCTCCTCGGCAGGCTCTTCCCGTTCCCCTCGGCGGCCACCCAGCGGGGGTTCGGCACCCACACACCCAGCCGCAGGTTGGCGAGCGCCATCAGAAAGGTGAGCGGGCGAGGCGTCAGCTTGCCCATCGAGGGCGAGACCGCCGCGCCGGACATCGCGACCGCCGCCGGCAGCGTGAGGTCCCGCTTGCGGCGCCGAGATAGGCGCTTCGCGAGGGTGGAGGCGCCGTCCGGATCGAGATCTTCGAAGGCGCCCTCCATTTCCTTCGTCGGCACCGCGCCGACCAGCGGCCCGCCGACCGTGTGGGCGCTGAAGGTGAAGCTCGTCACCGGCCGCCCCGGCGGCGTCGCGCCGGGATCGGTGACGTTCGCCGCGGCACAGACGAGCAGGGTCGGCCACTCGCGGCCGCGGTCCTCCTCCTCGTCGCGCTTCTCGGAGAGCGCCGTGTCGGAGAGGGCGACCAGGTCGTCGTAGGCCCTCTCGACCGCGAGACCCGGTCCGTCGTCCAGCACCTCGACCCGTTCCCTCTCCTCGGGCGTCAGCTCGCCGGCGTGCGCCCGCTTCAGCGAGAAGGCGCTGCTCAGCCGGCGCTTGTAATAGGGGTGCAGCGACCAGGTGGTCAGGTCGAGCAGCGGGTAGAGCGCGGCGAAGAGGAGCAGCAAACCGGCGCCGACCGCCGCGACTCCCAGGTCGATGCTGCCGTCCCGGTCGACGCGCGCCATCCCCTCGCCCAGGGCGAGCGCCACGATGAGCAGGATCAGCAGCGGCCCGACCAGGCCGCCGGCCGTGTAGACCACGGCCTTCCGAGCGGTCGATCCGAGCTTGCCGAGTACCTTCCGGGCGCCTTCCTGCACCCCCTTCGAGCTGAGCAGGTGCCCAAGCTGAGCCGCCACCCCGGCGAGCAGCGCGAGGAAGCCGGCGCCCACCACGCCGGCGGCGGCGCCGACGGTCGGTTCCACGTCGCTCTCCCCCATCGCCGTCGTCGCGGTGTTGCTCCCGTCGCCCAGTTCGGCCAGCCAGTCGACCAGGTAGGGCAGCGCGATCAGGATCAGAGCCAGCACCGCCGCGACCACCAGCAGCCGTGCCGCCCAGATCGCGAAGAAGCGCTCCCAGCGATCGGCGCGCCAGCGGAACAGCAGCGTCGCCACCCCGGACAGGCCGGCTGCGGCCAGCGCTCCGGCCGGGACCAGCCAGAATCCCAGCGGCAGCTCCGCCGCGCAGGCGCTTCCGGCGCAGGACCCGGCCAGGCCCTGCACGAACGGCGCGTAGAGGAAGCCGGTCAGCAGCAGGGTGAGGCCGATCAGCGGCAGCGAGATGAACAGCAGGTTGAGCAGCATCCCGAGCACGATCCGCCAGGCCAGATAGAGCTTGTCGGTGAAGGTCGGCGCCAGGTAGGAGGAGCGGTTGCGCAGGTACTGCTCCTCCGGCGAGCCGGGAGCGAATGGCGGGCGAACCTCCGGGTCGCCGGCGGGCACCTCTCGGGCGACGGTGGAGATGGCCGCCGCGAGGTAGGAGCCGCCGGACACCGCGGCCAGGTACCGGGCGCGCTTCAGCTCGCCCTCGCGCTGTAGGGCCTGCAGCGCCCCGAGCGAGAACGCAGCCGAGCGAATGCCGCCGCCGGAGCAGCAGATCCCCGCCTTGCGCGGCTCCGGGTCCTCGACCGGGCCGAGATGGGACGGGACCGCCTCCGGGCGGGCCCCGTTGAAGAGCCAGCGCCGAAACCGCCTCGGCGGCGCGACCGCCGCGCGCCAGCGGGAACCCGCCGGAACCCGCCCTCGCAGCCCGCCGTCGTCGGCTGGCTTCCGCGCCATGCGGCAAACCTAACCGATCCGGTAAGGAGCCTTCAATCCGATCAGGAAAGCGCGTCGATCTTCGTCGCCAGCTCGAAGTCCGACGCGGTGACGCCGCCATCGGCGTGGCTGGAGATCGAGACCGTCACCTCGTCCCAGGAGATCGAGAGATCGGGATGGTGGTTCATCTCCTCTGCCGGCCCGGCGACGCTGTTGACGAAGTTCACCGAGCCGACGAAATCGCCGCGTTTGAAGGTCTTCTGGATCGCATTGGACACGCGCGACCAGCCGGGATGCTCGCTGAGCCTGGCGTCGATTTCGGATTCGCTCAAGGGAGCCATTCTTCTCTATGGTGCCACAAGCTTTCGTACCGAAAGGCGACCAATCGGGGGTTCCGGTGGTTTGAAGCCTTCGCCCCGTCGCTCAACCCCCGATCGGCGCACGCGGGTTGGGTCCCCAGAAGATCAGGCTGCCGAGCATGCCGATCACGTGAACGAGAATGATGTTGACGACCATCGACTGCGCCGTCGCCGTGCCCACCCCGACCGGCCCGCCGCTCGCCGTGTAGCCGTAGTAGCAGCCGACGAGCACGATCGCGGTAGCCATCGTCATCGCCTTGATCGCGCTGAAGGCCAGGTCGACCGGGTCCTGGAACATCCAGAAGATCAGCAGGTAGCCGCCCGAGGAGACGTCGCCGACCTGCTGGACCACGGCCAGGTAGCTGGCCAGGTAGGAGACGCCGATCGCAACCAGATAGATGAAGGGCAGGGCGATCCAGGCGGCGAGCAGCCGCGTCGCGGCGAGGAAGCTGAGCGGCTGGATGCCCATCACCTCGAGCGCGTCGATCTCGTCGGAGATCCGCATCGCGCCGAGCTCGGCGACGATCCCGGTTCCGACCTTGGCCGAGAGGATGTAGCCGAAGGCGTACGGCAGCCCCTCGCGCAGATCGCAGTAGGCCGAGAACAGGCCGGCCAGGGCCGGAGCACCCTGGGAGCGGACGAAATACGCGCCGATCACCCCGCAGTTGAGGCCGAGGATGAAGACGAAGGCCCAGATGATCAGCGCCGAGCCGAGGATCAGGATGCCCGCCTGCCTCACCGTCTCGCCGACGAACTTGAAAACGCGCCCCGAGTAGACGACCCCGGCGACGCGGGTGCCGAAGCGGACGATCTCGCCGAAGGCGTCGAACCAGCCGCGCGGGACGTCCAGCCAGCCGGTCATCGCCGCCCCACCCTCAACGGATCGACTGCAGTTCGGGATTCGTCGCGAGCAGGACCGTCTGGAACACGTAGAGGAAGGCGAAGACGCCCATGAACGAGATCACCACCGCCTGGTTGACCGCGCGCCCGACGCCCTCCGCCCCGCCGGAGGCGGTCATCCCTTTGAAGCAGCAGACGACGGCGATGATCCCCCCGAACATCGAGCACATCAGCACCGATCCCCAGATGTCGGTGATCGAGGCGTTGGCGAAGAGGGTCGCGAAGAAGCCGCCCAGCGACTGGCGGTAGATCAGCTCGGCGGCAATCCCCGCGGTGAGGCCGAAGACGATCGCGAAGACGTCGAGCAGCGCCGTGATCACGATCAGCGCCAGGAAGCGGGGCACCACCAGGTTCTTGATCGGGTCAACGCCGAGCACCTGGAGGGCGTCGAGCTCCTCGCGAATCTTGCGGGCACCGAGGTCGGCGGTGATCGCCGTGCCGGCGACGCCGCCGACCACCACCGCGGTGACGACCGGTCCGATGAAGCGGACCGCGGTGACCACGAAGAAGCCGCCGAGCCGATCGAGGCCGCCGAACAGGTTGAGAATGCCCGCCGCCTGGAGCCCCGGCGCGCCGAGGCAGAGGGCGAAGGTCGAGATCGAGGCCGGGAACCAGGAGAGCTTGAGGACGAAGAGGAACTGGCCGACCAGCTCCTCGCCGTAGGGATAGGGCGGCCGGACAGCGGAGACGATCGTCCGAGCGGTGAGGATCACCATCTCCCCGGTCAGCTCGAAGCCGGACCGCAAGGGGAGGACGACTCGCTCTACGACCTGCGCCGCCACCAGCTCATCGCCCGCTCGAGGGGACTGGCCTCCAGCGCCCGCTCCCGTCCCTTCTCGCGGGCACGCCGCTCAGCCGCCCGCTGGACCTCCGAGAGCTGGGCGATCAGCGTGTCGCGTGTCTGCTCCAGCTCCTCGACCCCGGCGACGTGAGCCAGGGCGCGGCGCGGCGCGGTCGGCGGGCCGCCGGGCACCGGCGGGTAGGTCGCCAGCTCCGCCTCGAGTCGGGCGATCTGGCGTCGCAGCTCGTGCCGGACCTCGATCGCCTCGCTCTCCTCCGCCACATCCGGCAGCTGATCCGCCAACTCCCCCTCGGGGCCCTCGAGCGCCCCCGGCATGCTCGCGCAGGCGGACGCGACGATCGCCAGGTCGCGGGGGCTGAGCCCCGCCTCGCTGGCCCGCCGCAGCGCGTCGGTGGCGATCTCCTCGAGCTGCGGCGCCGCCGCGATCCCGGTGGCGACAAAGGTGCCCTGGCCCTGGCGGCTGACCACCAGGCCCTCCTCCTCCAGCCCCGCGTAGACGGCGCGAACCGTGTTGACGTTGACCCCGGCCCACCCGGAGAGGCGGCGGAAGCTCGGCAGCCGCTCGCCGGCGCCGAGCCGGCCGCTGGCGATCAGCGCCCGCAGCCGCCAGGTCAGCTGCAGGCCGACCGGCAGCTCGTCGCCGGGGTCGGTGGCGAATGGATTTGCCGCCTGGTCGTGCCGAACCTGCTGTGCCACTTTACAGGCACAATAGCGGGGTTTAGTGCGCTAATCAACTAGTACAGCCACTTGGGACGTGCGAGTCGAGGTCTCAAGGTGTCAGGACGACCTTCAGGGCCTCCCGGTTGTCGTAGAGCCTGTAGGCCTCGGCGGCCTGCTCGAGCCTCATGCGGTGGGTGACCAGCGGCGCGGGGTCGAGCTTGCCCGCCTCGATCAGCCCCAGCACCCGGTCGACGTGGGCGATCACGTTGGCCAGCCCCAGCCGCAGGGTCAGCCCCTTCAGCCAGGCGAGGCCGATCGGCACCTCACCCTGGCCGGCGTAGGCGCCGATCCCGGAGACCGTGCCCGCGTCGCGGGCGAGGCTGATCGCCATCGCCAGCGGACCCGGGTCGCCGACCGCGTCGACCACCACGTCGACGCCACGTCCCCCGGTGGCCGCGCGCACGCCTCTTTTCGGGTCGTCCTGGCTGAGGTGCAGCGGGGTGGCGCCGAACCGCTCTGCCATCGCCAGCCGCGCCTCGACCGAGTCGATCGCGAAGATCTTCGTCGCGCCGGCGGCGATCGCGGCCTGCACGGCGCACAGCCCCACCGGTCCGAGCCCGAGCACCGCAACCGTGTCGCCGGATCGCGTCCCCGCATGGGCAACGGCGTGGTAGCCGGTCCCCATCACGTCGCCCGCGAACAGCGCCACCTCGTCGGCCATCCCCTCCGGCACGCGTCGCAGGGTCAGATTGGCGCGCGGCACGAGCAGCTTCTCGGCCTGGGCACCCTGCAGGTCACCCAGCTTCGCGCCGTGGCCGAAGGTGCGACCCCGCTCGCAGCGATGGTACTCGCAGCGCAGGCAGGCGGCGCAGGTCGCGCAGGCGACGTGGAAGCAGCCGAGCACCCGATCGCCGACGGCGACCCGCTCGACCGCGGGCCCGACGGCGAGCACGGTGCCGACGAACTCATGGCCGATCGTGAAGCCGGGCTCAACCGGCACCCGCCCGTGGAAGATATGCAGATCGGAGCCGCAGATCCCGCTCGCCTCCACACGCACCAGCGCGTCGTCGGCGGCGCCGACCTCGGGGTCGGGCTTCTCCTCGATCCGGACCTCGCCGGGCGCCTGGAAGGTGACCGCGCGCATGCGGCCCGAACCGTATCTACCCGACGCTCACCCCGGGAACCTGGAAGCGGCCCGCGTCGACGCCCGGGCTGGCCGTCTCGGCGATCCGCGCCTCCAGCGCCAGCTCGCGCTCGAAGTCGGCCGCCTCGCCGTGCCGGAAGGAGATGTCCTTGCCCTCCAGCAGCTCGACGAAGATCTCCACGAAACGCGCGTCGAGCTGTCCGCCGGCAACCTGCCGCAGCTCCTGGATCGCCTCGTAGTTGGAGACCGGCGCGCGATAGGAGTCGCGGGCGGTCATCACGTCGTAGGTGTCGGCGACCGCGATGATTCGCGCCAACTCGGGGATTTCATCGCCCACGAGCCCGCGCGGGTAGCCCTTGCCGTCGGGCCGCTCGTGGTGGGCGAGGATGATCTCCGCAACCGGCCCGTAGCCGTCGAGCGAGGAGACCACCCGGGCGCCCTGCTGCGGGTGGCGGCGGATCAGCATCCAGTCTTCGTCGGTCAGCGGCACGTTGGCCTTGAGGATTCGGTCGGGCAGGATGAACTTGCCGATGTCGTGCAGCAGCGCGGCGATGTGGACCAGCTCCTCCCCCTGGCGCGAGTAGCCGGCCCGCTTCGCGATCGCCCGCGAGTAGCGGGCCACGGCGGCGCTGTGCCGGGCAGTCATCTGGTCCCGCAGATCGAGCGTCCGCAGCAGCGCGCTCAGCATCCCGACCTGGAAGCTTGCGAGCTGCTTGCTGCGCCTCTCCAGCTCCTCCGCTCGCTGCTGCGAGACGATCAGGGCGCCGAGCAGGTACTGGAAGGTGACAAGGACGACGCCGAACAGGGCGATCGCCGCCAGACCTGCCGCGTGGTAGAGGTAGGCGACCCCGACCGCCATCAGCGCGGCGGCGAGCTCGGAGGGGAGCAGCGGCACCAGGGCGGTGCGCACCTTGGCGACGAACGAGGTCCGTTCCAGGTAGCAGGCGTAGGTCGCGATCATCGCGAAGTTGATCGCCAGGGCGAGCAGGAAGATGCCGAAGACCAGCCCGTAGAAGCCGGGGTCGCTCTGGCCGAGGCCGGTGCTCGCCAGGATTTCGTGGAAGATCAGGCCGCCGATCAGCGGAAAGGCCGCATAGGTCAGCAGGTTGTTGACGAAGTAGTGCGTCTCCTCGCGCCACCGCAGCCAGCCGAAGCCGATCGTCAACACGCCGATCAGCGCGGCGGGGGTACCGCCGAGGAAGACCATCGAGAGGACCAGCGCCAAGAAGCTGCCCGAGATGCGGATCTTGCGGCCGGTCGAGGCCGAGGTCAGATCGCTGAAGATGGAGAAGCCGAGCAGGATCGAGAACAGCGCGATGTTCCAGTCGGCCAGCGGGGCGCGCCAGATCGCGACAGCGACGACCGAGGCCAGTCCCGCGGCCTGCACAGCTACGACTCTGTTGGTGGGGCGAGGGCTACCCATTTGTCGACAGGGGGCCGGCGCTCGACGGGGCGCCGCCCTGGTCGTGGGATTCCGCAGCAGTGCCGGGTTCCCTGCGCCGGGGGCGGAGCAACCTCGATTCGAGCGTTAATTCCCCGCTGAAGCTACCCACCAACCTGCCGTCTTACAAGGGCAGATAGCCGGATTGACCGTGAGCTTGCAGGCAGGGATACTCCCTTCAGCACCGGGATCCCGGCCGCAGCTGGCCTGAAAGGCGAAGGACGCCCTTGGGCGCCCCTCGGAAACTGGTGCGGGCGCCTGCTCGGCGCTCGTCTTATTGAGATCTAGCCGTGACGGTAGCCCATGCCTAGTTCCTTCCTGTCGACTGAAGCCCTCAGATTTCTCGCGGTTGCGATCTGAAGTTCATGCGTTGCGTGGCAACTTTGTAGCACAACCTGGCGGAAACTTGTGCACCTGCAGGAAAAGTTGTGCAGAAATCCGGTAGTACGAGTGGCCATCAATGCGTAGGCCACGCCTGACCGACCCCCTGCGGCGGCGCCTCTTTCGGCGGCTTGCGACGACCTATGCGGTCAACGAGCTGGGCGACTGGATGGGGATCGTCGCCCTCTCGGTGCTCGTCTTCGATCGCACCGACAGCGCCCTCGCCACCGCGGGGCTCTTCCTCGGCACCCGCTTCCTCCCCGCCCTCCTGGCCCCGGTCCTGGTCGCCCGCATCGAGCAGCCGCCGCCGCGCTTCGCGCTGCCGGTGATCTACTGCGGCGAGGCCGCCGCCTTCGGCGCCCTCGCCCTGCTCGCCGGCCACTTCTCGCTCGCCGCGGTGATCGCCTTAGCGGCGGTCGACGGCTCCCTTGCGCTCTCGGGACGAGCCCTGACCCGCGCCGTGGTCGTCCGCCTACTCGAGCCGACCGGGGAACTGCGGTCCGGCAACGCGGTGCTCAACGTCGCCTTCACCGGCGGGGCGGCGATCGGCCCGGCGATCGCCGGCCTGGTCGTCGCCGGCTTCGGCGTGCAGTCGGCCCTCCTGCTCGACGCCGTTTCCTTCTACGCGATCGCCTGCATCCTGCTGACCGCCGGCCCGATGCCCGAGGTCCAACCCGACGCCTCGCGCCTGCGCGACCGGCTCCGGGCCGGCGCCGCCTACATCCGCGGGAGGCCGACGCTGCGACGCCTCCTGAGCGCGCAGGGCGCCGCCTTCGTCTTCTTCGCAGCGGTCCTGCCGATCGAGGTGATCTACGCCAAGCAGACGCTCGGGGCCGGCGACTCGGGCTACGGTCTGCTGCTGGCCAGCTGGGGAGCGGGCATGGTCCTCGGCAGTCTCATCTTCGCCGCGGCGCGACGCGCCCCCCTGCCGCTGCTCCTCTTTTTCAGCACGCTCGCGGTCGGGGCCGGCTACCTCGGCCTCGCCGCCGCCCCCACGCTCGCCCTGGCCTGCGCCGCCTCGGTGCTGGGCGGTGGGGGCAATGGCGTCCAGTGGGTGGCCGCGATCAGCGCCGTGCAGGAGCTGACGTCCGAATCGATGCAGGCACGGGTGCTGAGCGTGCTCGAGTCGATCGGCGCGGCGATGCCCGGGATCGGATTCCTGCTCGGCGGGCTGATCGCGGCCAACCTGAGCCCGCGCGCGACCTTTCTCGCCGCCGGCGCCGGCGTGATCGCGATCGTCGCCGTCTCCAGTGTGCTCTTGGGCAGGAGATGGCCCGGCGGCGGCGCAGTAGTGCACTTAGAGGAGGTTGACGCCGCCGAAGAGATTATGGTGGAGCTACTTCCAGCAGAGGTTCTGTCCAGCCCAGAACGGAGGCCATGACGTGAAGAAGCTCGCTGCGGTGCTGACGATCGTCGGGATGGCGGCGATCGCGTCGAGCCTCTCCTCCTGCGGCGGCTCGAGCGGTAGGGAGGGAGGCACGCTGACGGTCAGCTTCGCCTCCTACCCCGAATCGCTCGATCCGCAGATCTGCTACGCGCTCGAAGGCTGGTCGGCCCTGTACGACACCTACATCCCGCTGCTGACCTACGCGCACGCCGAAGGGGAAGCCGGCACCGAGGTGGTCCCGGGCTTGGCCGAGAGCCTGCCGAAGATCTCCGACGGCGGCAGGACCTACACGCTGACCCTGCGCAAGGGCCTCAAGTACTCCGACGGGACGCCGGTCAAGGCATCCGACTTCAAGAGCACGGTGGAACGGATGTTCAAGCTCGACTCGGGCGGCTCCTTCTACTACACCGACATAGTCGGCGCCGAAAAGTTCCAGGAAACCAAGGAAGGCGGCATCTCAGGCATCGAAACCGACGACTCGAGCGGCGAAATCACGATCCGCCTGGACCAGCAGCGCGGCACGTTCACCAACGAGTTGGGGTTGCCCTTCGTGGCGCTGGTGCCGGCCGACACGCCGGCCAAGGACCAGTCGGCCAACCCGCCGCCGGCGACCGGTCCCTACGCGATCACCCAGTCCGACCCGGGCCAAAGCTGGTCCTATGAACGCAACCCGCAGTGGGCGAAGAACAACGCGGAGCTGTTGCCCGACCTGCCCAGCGGCCACGTCGACAAGATCGAGGCCAGCGTCATCCGCAACCAGTCGACCCAGGTCAACGACGTCGAGCAAGGCAAGACTGACTGGATGTTCGATTCCGTGCCGCCCGATCGCATCGGCTCGATCAGGCAGCGCTACGAGGGCACCCAGTTCCGGGAAGTGCCCTCGATCAGCACCTACTTCTTCTGGATGAACACGACGCAACCGCCGTTCGACGACCTCAAGGTGCGCCAGGCTGTCAACTACGCGATCGACCCGGCGGCGCTGGAACGCATCTACGCAGGCCAGATGAAGGCCACCCAGCAGATCCTGCCCCCCGGGATGCCCGGCTACGAACAGTTCGTGCTCTACCCGCACGACATGTCGAAGGCGAAGAAGCTGATCGCCGAAGCCGACCCCTCCGACCGCGAGATAACCGTCTGGACCGACAACTTCAGCCCCAGCGACGACGTCGGCGCCTACTACCAGGACGTGCTCCAGAAGCTCGGCTTCAGTGCGAAGCTGAAAGTCCTCAATGCCGACAACTACTTCACCGTGATCGGCAACACCTCGACGCCCGACCTCGACACCGGCTGGGCCAACTGGTTCGTGGACTACCCCAACCCGAGTGGCTTCTTCGAAGCGCTGGACGGCTCGAACATCGCGCCGACCAACAACATCAACCTCGCCCAGATCGACGTCCCGTCGTTGAACAAGAAGGTCGAACAGCTCGGCGAACAGCAGCTCGGACCGAACCAGGAAAAGGAATACGCGGCCCTCGACCGCGAATACATGGAACAGGCCCCCTGGGCGCCCTACGGCAACTTCACGCTGTCGGTCTTCGTCTCGAGCGAAGTCGAACTCGACAAGGTGATCTGGAACCCGACCTTCTCCGGCGACCTGGCGAGCTTCCAGCTCAAGTAGCCGCCAGGCGCTGCTTCACAATACGGCGGTGGCCTCGCCGCCCAACGCCGAGTCCCGTCCCAAGGGGGGGAGTCCGTGGGGCCTGGCGCTGAGGCGCCTGCGGCGCAACCGGATCGCGCTCGGCTCCCTCGGCCTGTTCGTCCTGATCGTCGCCTTTGCCCTCGCCGCGCCGCTGTGGGCCGACCGGGTCGCCCACACCGGCCCGAACGCAACCCACACGCTGGAGCGGATCACCATCGACGGGGAACGCCGCGACGTGGTCAGCCCCGACGGCACCCCGATCGGGCCGGTCTGGCTCGGGGCCGGCGGCAGGTTCTTTCTCGGCGCCGACGGGCGGCTCGGCCGCGACGAGATGGTGCGGCTGATGTACGGCGGGCGCACCTCGCTCTTCGTCAGCCTCGTGGCGGCGCTGATCACCACCCTGCTGGCGGTGTCGCTCGGCCTGCTCGCCGGCTACTTCCGAGGCCCAACCGACGCGGTCATCTCGCGCCTCCTGGACGTCATCTGGGCCTTTCCGGTCCTGCTGCTGGGCATCGCGCTGGGCACCGCGCTGGCGGTCGGCGGCCTGCAGATCGGCCCGCTCTCGCTGTCCAGCGGATCGATCTGGATCCCGATTCTGATCATCGGCTTCGTCTACACGCCCTACATGGCGCGGCCGATCCGCGGCGAGGTGCTGGTGCTGCGTGAGAAGGAGTTCGTCGAGGCTGCTGTCGCGCAGGGGGCGGGGGCGCTGCGCGTCATGCTCGGCGAGCTGCTGCCCAACCTCTGGTCGACGATCATCGTCTTCTTCACGCTCAACATCGCCAACAACATGCTGCTCGAGTCGGCGCTCTCCTTTCTCGGCGCCGGCGTGCAACCGCCCAACTCCTCGTGGGGGACGATGATCTCAACCGGGATCGGGCTGATCTACAGCGCACCGCTGCTGACGATCATCCCCGGCACGATGATCCTCCTCACCGTGCTCTCGCTGAACGTCTTCGGCGACGGGCTGCGCGACGCGCTCGACCCCAGGTCCCGGGTGCGGCTCGAGGCGCACGCAGGCAGCTTCGAGCCCGAGGAGAAGTCGGCCTGATGGCCCGCTTCGCGGCACGCCGCCTGCTCGGGATGCTGCTCGTCCTGTTCGCCGTCACGGTGATCGTCTTCCTGATCTTCAACGTGATCCCGAGCTCCGACCCGGCCGCCCGGATCGCCGGTCAGAGGGGCGCCACGGACCCGCAGCTGATCGCCAACATCAACCGGGAATGGGGCTTCGACGAGTCGCTGCCGGTTCAGTACGGAAGGATGATGATGAAGGTCTTCGGCGGCGACCTTATCTCCTACACGACCCGCCAAGGAGTCGACGAGCAGATCTGGGAGGGGGTCCCGGCCACCTTCTCGCTCTGCATCGGCGCCGCCGTGATCTGGTTGTCGCTCGGCGTCCTGTTCGGCTATCTGTCCGCGGTGCGAGCCGGTGGGCTCACCGATCGAGCGCTGACCATCCTCGCCTTGGTCGGGATCTCGATGCCGGTCTTCTGGCTCGCCGCGATCTTCCTCTACTACCTGACCTTCAAGGTCGAACTGTTTCCATCGGGCGGCTACGTGCCACTGACCCAGAACCCGCTCGACTGGGCGTACCACCTGGTCCTCCCCTGGCTGACCCTGGCGGTCATCTTCGTCGGCTTCTACAGCCGCGTGCTGCGATCCAACATGCTCGACGCGATGAACGAAGACTACGTGCGGACCGCCCGCGCCAAGGGGCTGAGCGACCGCCAGGTGCGGACGCGGCATGTGCTGCGCAACTCGCTGATCCCGATCGTGACGCTGTTCGGGCTCGACTTCGGTGTCGCGATCGGCGGCGGCGCGATCCTCACCGAGTCGATCTTCAACCTCCAGGGGGTCGGCCAGTACGCGGCCGAAGCGATCGCAAACCTCGACCTGCCGCCGATCATGGCCGTCACCATGTTCGCCGCCTTCTTCATCGTGCTCTTCAATGCCCTGGTGGACATAGCCTACGCCTGGCTCGACCCGCGGATCCGGCTGGAGGGACCGGCCCGGTGAACGAGGCGCTGCTCGCCGTGCGCGGCCTGCGGGTCGACTTCGTCACCGAAGGCGGTCCGCTGCGGGCGGTCGACGGTGTCTCCTTCGACCTCTCCCCCGGCGAGGTGCTGGCGATCGTCGGCGAGTCGGGCTCGGGCAAGAGCGTCACCGCGCAGACGATCCTCGGCCTAACCCGTTCGCCCAACGCGCGGATCGAGGGCACCGCGAGCCTGCGCGGCGAGGAGCTGCTGGCGGCGAGCGAAGCCGAACTGCGCAAGGTGCGCGGCGACCGAATCGCGATGGTCTTCCAGGATCCGCTCACCTCGCTCAACCCGGTCCGCCGGGTCGGCGACCAGATCGTCGAGGCGATCCGCGCCCACCGCGAGCGGATCGGCCGCAGGGAGGCCCGCAGGCTGACGGTGGAGATGCTCGACTCGGTCGGCATCCCCCAGCCCGAGCGGCGGGTCGACGACTACCCGCACGAGCTCTCGGGCGGGATGCGGCAGCGGGCGATGATCGCGATGGCGCTGGCGCTCGACCCCGAGGTGTTGATCGCCGACGAGCCGACCACCGCCCTCGACGTGACGATCCAGGCGCAGATCCTCGACCTTTTGCGGCGCCTCAACCGCGAGCGCGACCTGGCCACGGTGCTGATCAGCCACGACCTCGGCGTGGTGGCCGAAATCGCCGACCGGGTGCTGGTGATGTACGCCGGGCGGGTGGTCGAGGAGGGAGCGCTGGACGAGATCTTCTACGACCCCCAGCACCCCTACACCTGGGGCCTGCTCGGCTCGCTCACCCGCCTCGACCGCGACCGGCCCGAGCGGCTGCCGCAGATCCGCGGCGCGCCGCCGTCGCTGCTCGACCTGCCGGCCGGCTGCACCTTCCGCCCTCGCTGCCCGCACGCCTTCGGCCGCTGCACCGAGCTGCCCGACTTGGAGGCTCGCGGCGGTGAGGCGGCCGGTCATCGCGACCGCTGCTGGCTGACGCCCGGGGAGAAGCGGGAACGCCGCGCGGTCGGGGGGCGGATCGGGCTCGAGGAGGCGCGGTGAGCGCGGAGCGACCGAGCGCGCACGACGAACCGCTCCTGCAGGTCAGCGGCCTCGTCAAGCACTTCGCCGTCAAGCGTGGGCTGCTGATCGACCGCGAGGTCGACCGGGTCCGCGCCGTCGACGGAGTCGATCTCCGCGTCGCGCCGGGCGAGACGCTGGGTCTCGTGGGAGAGTCGGGCTGCGGCAAGTCGACCCTCTGCCGCACCGTGCTGCAACTGCTCAGGCCGACCGCCGGCTCGGTCCGCTTCGAGGGCCGCGAGATCGCCGGCCTCTCGCGACGCGAGATGCGGCCGCTGCGACCGCAGATGCAGATGATCTTCCAGGACCCCTACGCGTCGCTGAACCCGCGCAAGCGGGTCGGGCAGATCGTCGGCGACCCACTGCGGATCCAGCGGTCCGCCTCCGGAGCGGAGCTTCGCCGCCGCGCCCGCGAGCTGCTCGAGCGGGTGGGGCTCTCGAGCGCGGACGTCGACCGCTTCCCGCACGAGTTCTCGGGTGGCCAGCGGCAGCGGATCGGCATCGCCCGCGCGCTGGCGCCGCAGCCGAGGCTGATCGTCGCCGACGAGCCGGTCTCGGCCCTCGACGTCTCGATCCGCGCCCAGATCGTCAACCTGCTCGACGACCTCCAAGAAGAGTTCGGCCTCACCTACGTCTTCGTCGCCCACGACATCGGCATCGTCCGCCACGTCGCCGACCGGATCGCGGTCATGCACGAGGGCAGGATCGTCGAGGAGGGCCCGGCCGATCGAGTCTGCGAGCGGCCCTCCCACCCGTACACGAGGTCGCTGCTGGCGGCCGTTCCGATTCCCGACCCGCGCGAGAGCCGGGCGCGTCGGCGGACCGGTGACGCGAGATCGTGAGCCTGCCGCTCGCGCCGCCGCTCGCGCCGCAGCTGGCGCTGACCCGCAAATCGCTGCCGCGTGGCGAGGAGTGGGCGTACGAGCCGAAGCTCGACGGCTTCCGGGCGATCGTCTTCGTCGACGGGGACGACGCCTACGTGCAGTCGCGGGGCGGCAAGGCGCTGGCCCGCTACTTCCCCGAGCTGCGCTTCGCACCGGGGCGCTACGTGCTCGACGGCGAGCTGGTGATCCGCGACGCCGAGGGCAACCTCGAGTTCGACGCCCTGCAGAGCCGCATCCACCCCGCCGAGTCGCGGATCGCGCTGCTGGCCAAGGAGATCCCGGCCGACTACGTCGCCTTCGACCTGCTCGCCGAGGGAGACGAGCCCCTGCTCGAGGCGCCGCTCGCCGAGCGCCGCGCCCGGCTGGAGGCGCTGGCCGAGCGAACGGGGGTCGAGCTGACCCCGCTGGTGCGCGATCCGGCGCAGGCCGAGCGCTGGCTGCTCACCACCGAGGGAACGATGGCCAAGCAGCTCGACGCTCCCTACCTTCCGGGCAAGCGGCGCGGGATGGCGAAGGTGAAGCGGGAGCGCGAGCTCGACTGCGTGGTGCTCGGCTGGCGGCCGGGCAAGGAGGAGGGCACGGTGGGCTCACTGATCCTCGGCCTCTACGACGGCGGCGAGCTGCGCCCGGTCGGCCACATCTCCGGCTTCAGCGCCGAGACGAAGCGGGGGCTGCGCACGCTGCTCGAGCCGCTCGCGACGGGCGAGACCGGCACCGCCGAGCCGAGCCGCTGGACCGGCGGCCGCGACCTCGAGTGGGTGGCGCTGCGACCCGAGCTGGTCATAGAAGTCGGCTACGACCACGCCGCGGCGGGGCGAATCCGGCACGGGGCGCGGTTCCGGCGGTTCCGGGAGGACAAAGATCCGCGCGAGTGCACGTTCGAGCTCTTGGACGAAGGGTGAGGAAAGGGTCAGAACAAGGGCTGCTGGTGTGGTTGGCCGGCGGGCCCTGTCGGGGCACCCGCCGCAGAGGCCGACCTCCGCTTCCCCCAGCCGCGAACGACGCGGCCGACGCGCGAGCGCTGCTCGGGGCGCAAGTAGGCCCTGCCCCTGGAGTAGAGCTGCTCGTAGCGGGGGATCAGGTCGGGGCGCTTGGCTTCCAGCCAGGCGAAGAAGACTTCGCGCACCTCGTCGCGGAGATGGAGGGCGACGCAGCCGAGGAAGGTGGCGCCCGCTTCGCGGGCCCGGTTGACGATCGGCTGGACCTGCTCGGGGTCGTCGTTGATGCCGGGCATCAGCGGGGCGATCAGGACGCCGGAGTCGATGCCCCGGCCGCGCAGCTCGGCCACCGCGTCGAGGCGGGCCAGCGGGCTGGGCGTGTGGGGCTCGGTGGCTCGCCAGACCGTCTCGTCGAGGGTGGGGACCGAGAGGTTGACCGAGATCGGGAGGCGCTTCGCCATCCGCTCGTAGAGGTCGATGTCGCGGAGCACCAGCGGCGACTTGGTCAGCACCGAGACCGGCGTCTGCGCGCGGTCCAGCGCCGCAAGGATCTCCGGCATCAGCCGGTAGCGGCCCTCGACCCACTGGTAGGGGTCGGTGTTCGTCCCCAGCGCGACCAGCTCCCGCTTCCAGCTGGGCCGCGCCAGCTCGGCTCGCAGCAGCTCCGGCACGTTGACCTTGACGACGATCTCCCGCTCGAAGTCCCGCCCCGCGTCGAGGCCCAAAAAGGTATGGGTCCTTCGAGCGAAGCAGTAGGAGCAGGCATGCGTGCATCCCCGATAGGGATTAATCGTCCAGTCGAAGCCGTAGCGGCCTCTCGGCACGCGGTTCAGCGCCGAGCGGGCGCGAACCTCGTGGAAGTTGACTCCCATCGCCTCCGGCGCGTCGAACGTCCGCACGACCGCCCCGTCGCCGACTCCCGGCAACCGCAGGTCGTTCTCGACTCGCTGCTCGTCCCAGCGCATGCGAACAGATGTTCGCATGCAGGCCGGATGGGTCGCTACGGCAGGCGGCCCGAGATCGCGTAGCGGAGCACGTCGACCACCTGCTCGGCCGTCCGCGCGGTCGCCTGGGCAGCGCGGTCGACCTCCTTCAGCGCGTGGTCGATGTCGGTGTCGTGCAGGGTGACGATCGGCTTGCCAAGCGCGGCGGCGTAACCGGCGTCGAAGGCGGCGTTCCACTGGCGGTATTTGTCGCCGAAGCGGACGACAACGACGTCGGCAGCGCGGATCAGCGTCTGGGTGCGGATCGCGTTGACCCCGGCGCCCATGTGGTCGCGCCAGAAGGGGACCGGCTCGTCGCCCAGGGTGCCGACGCCGGCGTCATCGGAGGCGGCGTGGTCGGTGACCGGAGCCGAGAAGACGACGGGCAGGCCCACCTCGCGCGTCCCGGCCTCGATCCGCTCCCGCCAGTCGGAGTGGATCTCGCCGGACAGGTAGACGTTCCAGGTCCGGTCGCTCACGAGCCGGCCTCCTCGAAGTGCTTGCTCAGCATCGTCACCTGGCCCTGGTAGCTCGAGCCCAGCTCTTCACCGTAGAGGCGCTCCGCAGGAGCGCCGGTCCGCTCCAGGGCCAGCTTGCAGACCGGCTGGCGGTGCTCGACCATGAAGGAGACGTCGCGAGCCCGCACCTCGAGCGCCGCACGGCTGCCCTGGCGGCCGCCGGCTGCGCTGTAGCCGAAGCCGGGGTCGAAGAAGCCGGCGTAGTGGGTGCGCAGCTCGCCGGCAGTCGGGTCGTAGGCCATCATCTCGGCGGCGATCTGCGGGGGGATGCAGACACCCTCGGCGGAGAGCAGCAGGTAGAAGATCTCCGGCTCGAGCACGATCCGCCCGCCCGGCTCCGGGTAGACCGGGTCCCAGTAGTCGGTCCAGCGGTAGGCGCGGACACGCGAGAGGTCGATCGGCAGGCTGTTCTTCCTCGCCCGATAGCCGACGATCCGGTCGCTCGGCCCGGACAGGTCGACGCTGAGGAACAAGCCGTCGGCGAGTGCCAGCTCAGAATCGCGCAGCGCGTGCGAATCGAGGTAGAGGAGCGGAAACTCGGCCTGCAGGTCGCGGATCTCGCCGTCGCTCAACCGCACCTCGCCGCGAGCGAGGCGCAGCTGGTTGAGCGAGAGCCCGCTCTGCACCTGGATCGCAAAGGAGCGCGGCACGACCTCCAGGTAGAGCCTGCCCCGGTAGCCCGGACGGATCTCGTCGAAGCGATGGTGGCGGTCGGTCAGCACCCGGGTGAAGACGTCGAGCCGGCCGGTCGAGCTCTTCGGGTTGGCCTTCGCCCGCACGTCCTCGGGCAGCGCCAGTTCCTCGATCAGCGGCACCAGGTAGGGGCGGTCGCGCTCCAGTACCGCGCCGTCGCGCAGGTCGATCTTCTGGAAGGCGAGCCCCTTGATCTTCTCCTCGACGGTCGAGTCCACATCGGGCAGGAAGCTGCAGCGCAGCGCCCAGGCGAAGTCGCCGAGTCGCAGGTCGATGCTGGCCGGCTGGACCGCCTCGGGCCGAATCCGGTAGTCGCCGGAGCTGACCCATTCCGCCTCGATCGCCTCGCTCAGCGCCTGCGAGGGCAGCACGCCGGCGTCCACCGGGGGGGCCGCTGCGGCAGCGCCGGGAAGCTCGACCGTATTTCCCGCCTCGCTCATCGCTCCTCGCTCATTGGGTCGAGATTATGCGGCGGCCTCGGCGGCGCCGAGGTACGGGGCGAGGGCGAACCCCGCGAAATCCGGAAAAAAAGCGCTCGAGCTGCGCAGTGTCGCCCGCCAGGATGCGGCGCGGCCTACTTGTCCGCTCCCCCAACACCGGCCTCCCGATACGGCATCATCATGAACTCGGTCAGCTCGGGCAGCAGGTCCTCGGCCGCTTCTGTCTCGCCGCGGCGAATCTGCTGGTAGACGATCCAGGCGACCCCGCCGATCAACGTCTCGTCGATCGTCGCCGGCAACCCATAGCCCTGAGGAGCCCGCGCCCGCGCCATCTCGACGAACCCCTGCAGCGCCTCCTCGTAGCGCTTGGTGGTCGTCGATGTCGCCGAGAGCGCCTCGACCATGCACATCCGGGCCAGCGGCGGCTCCTCCGCAACGTAGCCGAGGAATGCGGCGAGGGCGGCTTCGACCCTTTCCCGCCAGTCGTCCCCGGCCTCGGCGCAACTCGCTTCGATCCGCTCAACCACGTCATCGCGCGCGGCGTCGAAGGCGTTCAGGAAGACCTCTTCCTTTCCCTCGAAGTTGTCGTACAGCGTCTTGCGCGCAACGCCGGCGCGCCTCACGATGTCGGAGATCTTCGTCGCTTCATAGCCCTGTTCGGCGCTCACCTCCGCGAGGGCGTCCATGATCCGGCGGCGCTTGTGCTGCGCGATGAACTCGCGGGGCAGGGCCGGTCGCGTCGACAGAGCCGGCTTCGCGTCAGCCCTCCCTTTGGCCCGTGACGGCATCTCGGCAAGGATAACCCGACTTGAAGGAATTCTGCTGCACACCAGCACCTTTTGTGATGCCGTTGACCCGCTGATCTCGATTTCGGCAGAAACAGTGAAGTCTTCTGGAGCCGGACGGCGCCGCAGTGCGGCCCGGCGCGCCCTAGCGCCGCCGACGCCTGCCGGAGTGCTTGCCGCGCCGCGCTGCGACGCGCAGCATCCGCTCGCTCTCCTTCTCGGTCGCCTCGCCCATCGCGATCTGGAAGGTCGCGAGCAGGGCGCCCGCAGCGAGCGGGCGCATCCGTTTCAGCGCCTCGCTCATCTTCGGCCAGTCGCGGTCCGGCCGCCCCGCGCGGTCGAACGGCTGCCAGACCTCCTTGACGAACAGCTGGACGAAGGTGTGCGCCACGCCATCGGCATGGCGGCGCAGCTGCTCCGCCGCGGCGATCGCACCCTCCGGGCCGATGCCCAGCTCGGCCAGCTGCGCCGCCGCTCGCAGCAAGCGTGGGCTGATCACCTCGATCCGCCCGTCCGGCAGAGCGCGAAAGACGCCCAGCTCTTCCCCCCGTCGCAGCAGCTTCGGGTCCGGTCTCTCGCCCCAGACGGCCGTCAGCTCGTCGGCGTCGAAGATCTCCGGCGCCTCTCCTTCGAACGGGACCCGCAGGGCGCGGGTGAAATCGAAGATCGCCGTGGCAGAGCCATCGCCGCTGTCGAGCACCCGCCGGATCGCCTCCAGGTTGAGCCCGTCCGCCTGCATCTCGCGGGTCAGCTCGATCCGTGCCACATGCTCCTCGTTGTAGTACCCGGTGCGGCCACGCACGGCCGGCGGCGGCAGCAGCCCACGGGTCTGGTGGGCGCGGATGTTGCGCACGGTCATCCCGGTCCGCTCCGCCAGCTCGCGGATCGTCATCTCCCCGTTTTCGGGCTTGCCGCTCATCTCAGCGGATGGTACGGGTCCCGACGCCGCCAGCGGCGAAGAGGCGGCTCGAGAGCCACTGACATGGGGGAGGCAGGATTCGAACCTGCGTAGGCATAGCCAACTGGTTTACAGCCAGTCTCCTTTAACCGCTCGGACACTCCCCCGAGCCAATTCTGCGATTTCGAGTCTAGGATATT